>CAZEUN010000017.1:0-100853 GCA_964515595.1 uncultured Oleiharenicola sp.
GCCTGTTGCCCGCTCCCACCATCCACCCGTCCAGTAAGCCCAGTTGTTTTTTCATGCCACTCCGACCCACGCTTCCTTATCGGGTTTCACTCCCGGTGACTTTTGCAGAGGTCTCGTGACATGTTTGCCTGGCGCGGCGCGAGGATGGCCGCGGGGCCTTGAAACGGTTTAACCCGTGGCTGAACGCGTGAACGTTTGGCTTTCCGCGCGAGGGGCAAACGCTCGCGCGTTCGGCTCCGTCACCAGGATTCCCGCCAGACGCCGTCGAGCAACAGGGTGGTCGGGTGTCCGGAGATGCCGCGCTCGTTGCGGTGGAGTTGGGCGACCACGAGATCCACGGCGTTGGCGGCGATGGCCTCGTTGCACGGATCGATGCCCGGGAGCACGCCGTGCGGATGCCAGTCGAGGGTCACGATGCGGCGCGCCTCGGGCGCGAGCGCCTGCAACTGGTCGCGGGTGCGCTTGCCCACCTGCCAGCCCAGAAGCAGGGCGTCGGGCTTCATTTTCCTGAGCCAGGGGCGCAAGCCCTCGAGATCGTCCGGCTCGCAGAAGCGGACGGAGTTGTTGGCGATGCCCGGCGTGGGATGATTCGTCACGAATGCGGCATGTTGCATCCGGTGGATCTTGCCCTGCACGATCTCGCTGAAAATGGCGGCGGGCCGTGACAACCCTTCCCCCCGCAGGCGCTGGAGCGTCTGCCAGACGCTGCGATAGTGGTAGTGCGCCGCGCGGTTGATGACGGGCGCGATGTCGGTGTTGCCGATGATCACCGAGGCCAGCACGTGCCAGTCCCAGTTCAAGGTGATCTCGTGCGTGCTCGCCGCGGGCGAGATGATCACGCCCGAGATGCCGCGGGTTTGGAGGATGTGGTTGAGGCGGGTGGTGGTCATCCCGCGTTCGCCGAGCCAGAATTCCTCCAAGCCGGAGCCGAGTTGCTCCGCGCGCTGTCTGGCGGCCTTGAGGATGACCTTGACGTAATGCTGGAGGTGGACCGGGAGACTGTCCGTCTTGCTCGGCGTGTTGATCCAGATGAACGCCAGGGTCTCCCGGGTGGCCAGCGAGCGGCTGCGGCGGATGGTCGCCATCAGGGAACTGATGCGCGGATCGGGCCGGTAGCCCATCTCGCTGGCGAGCCGGCGCACCCGCTCCACCGTGGCCGCGGGAATGCTCGGATCCCCGCGGAGCGCATAGGACGTGCCGCCGTTGCTCAGGCCGGCGGCCTTGGCAACGTCCGAGAGGGTCACATCCAGGAGCTTCGTCATTAAATGCGGTTCGGGTTATTGGGATTTAAACGGCCCGACGATGGCTTTGATCGAATAGTCTTCGCGGGTGTCGTCGAGGACGTAAACACGGAATTCCGCGCCGCCCGGTTGCACGCGGACCACGATGTGGCCCGTGGGGTTTTTGATGCTGGCGACGTGGATCGCGGCCATCGTCTCGGGCATCATGTTGGTGAAGAAAACCTCGCGCGGCGCCGGATAGGTTTTCTTGTGCAGCATCCGGCGGTAGACGTTCATCGACGGCTGGCTGGCGCCCCACGTCGAGGCCACGATGACTTGCGGCTGCAGCGTGCGGAGGAGGAAGACGCTGTTGGCGTCGAAATTCGCGTGGTGATTGGCCTTCATCACCTCGACCGGGCCGGTCGCGCGCGCGACGGGGTCCTCGATGTTCTTCCACTGTTCGTCGGGGCCGGCGTACTCGACCTCGGCGACATCGAGATCGCCGCCCGTGAAGTAGTCGAATTTCCCGTAGGAAATGCGGAGGGCGATGCTGCATTTGTTTTCCGTCGGGGTTTCCGTCTTCTTCCGCGAGGAAAAGTGGTCGCGCGTTTCCGTGCCGGTGCCGGTCCACACGCAGCCGTTGGCGGCGATGTTGCGGATTTCGAAATTGGGATAGCGGGCCTTGTGGTGCATCAGGCCGAGCTGGTCGTTGCGGCCCGGTTCGAATTTCTCGACGCGCAGGCCGCGGTGGGCGGATTCCCAGGCGATGAAGGCGCGGTAGTTCTTCATCTTCAAATCGTCGAGGGCGACGGGCCAGTTGTAGTCCGGCCAGTTGCGATCGAACAGCCGCCGCACCGGAATCTGCTCGGCCACGTCGGTCAGGCCGCCCAACTGAAAGGCCCCCGAGGACGACCGCGGCGAGGTTTTGTCGATCGCCCCCATGTGGTCCATGTGAAAGTGGGAGATCACCGCCTGGTCGATCTGTTGCGCCGGGAGCGATTTGGTCATGTGCGCGATGTAGCGGGCCATCCATTCGCCGGGCCGCCGCGATTCGTCGGGCTTGGCCGGCGTGCTCCAGTTCGGTTCGGGGGTGGCCGCGCCCGCGTCAACCAGCAACGTGGTGCTGTCCGGCAGGATCAGGAACGCCGTCTCGCCCCGGCCGGTGTTGATGAAATGGATGTCCAGGGAACCCTCAGTCCAGTCGGGGAGGGGGGCGCCCACACGGCCCACGGACGGCGCGTCCGGTTGGGCGGCGGGACAGGAACAGTAGGCGGCGAGGCCCGTGGCGATCAACGCAAGGCGGAACAGGTTTCGGGTATTCATGATAAGCGGGGTTGGGCAACTGAATAGCCAGCTGCACCCCGAAGGGTGGGACTGGTCGGAAGCGCGCCAACCGGCGTCGGGCTGAATACGTTAAGTAAGCGGGCGCGGGTTCGCGTCCGGCAAGACGAAACCAGGGAATGCACCGGTTGGTCCGGCCTGACCGCCGGCGGATTGCGTTGGTGAAGGGAGTCAAATTGAGGCGGGGGAGCTCGCGGGACCCTTAACGCGTTCAGTGACTCCCCGATTGGTCCGACTCCCGGAAGGTGTTCCACTGGTGGGCGATGTTCCATCCCACGCTTCCCCGGTTCCGCCCGTGCGCTTCCCGGGTCCCGTCCTCCCGGGACGGCTGTTCCCTTCGGCCCTTCGAAGGCGGCCCTTGGTAACCGCGTGGGCCGGAATTTCCTTCCCTCTATGTCCTCCTCTTCCTCCTCGCAGCCGATTGACGCATTGCGCGGGAAATTCGTCGCGTTGCATTCCCGGGACCGTGGCGCCGTTGAGCCGCACCGGACCGGGCTCACGTCCATCGATTTGTCCGCCGATGTGCTTGTGGCCGGCGGCGGCATGTCCGGCGTCTGCGCGGCCATCGCCGCGGCCCGCCATGGCGCGAAGGTGATCCTCGTGCAAAACCGCTCCCGCCTCGGCGGGAACGCCTCCAGTGAGGTGCGCATGCACATTGTGGGCGCCAACTGGCACAAGAACCGCCCGGGCTGGCGCGAGGGCGGGTTGCTCGAGGAGTTCCGCTTGGATGATGCGGTGAACAATCCGCAGCGCTGCCGGGAAATGTGGGACCTGATGCTTTACGACAAGGTCATGGCCGAGCCGAACATCACGCTCCTGCTCGACAGCACGCTGGTCGCGGCCGACGTGAGCGACCAGACGATCCGGCAGGTGACGGTGCGCTGCGACGCGAACGAACATGTTTACCGGATTACGGCCAAAATGTTTTGCGATTGCACGGGCGATTCCCGCCTCGCGCTCGAGGCCGGCGCGGAAACCCGTTACGGCCGCGAGGCGCGGTCCGAGTTTGGCGAGTCGCTCGCACCGGAAAAAGCGGACCGCGAGACCCTGGGGAGCAGCATTCTCTTCACCTCGCGCCGGCACGGACAGCCGATGCCGTTCACGCCGCCGGCCTGGGCTCGCCGGATGGATGCGGCGCAGCTCCAGAAGCGGACGATCAAGTCCTGGGAGTATGGCTATTGGTGGATCGAGTGGGGCGGCCATCTCGACACCATCGGCGACAACGAGCGGATCCGTTTCGAGCTCCTCGCGATCGTGATGGGCATCTGGGACCACATTAAAAACAGCGGCCGGTTTCCCGAGAGCGCAAACTGGGCGCTCGACTGGGTCGGCATGGTCCCCGGCAAGCGCGAGAGCCGGCGCATCGTGGGCGACCACATCCTGACCCAGTCGGACCTCATCAATGGCGGCAACTTCGACGATGCCGTCGCGATCGGCGGCTGGCCGATGGACGATCACCCGCCCGGCGGTTTTGACAGCGTCTCGGCGTCCCCGGGCAGTCAGGTGGCCACGGAGGAGGTCTTCAACATTCCGTTGCGCGCCCTCTACAGCCGGGACGTCCGGAACCTGTTCATGGCCGGCCGGAATATCAGTGCCAGCCACGTGGCCTTCACGTCGACCCGCGTCATGGGCACGTGCAGCGTGATGGGTCAGGCGGCCGGGACCGCCGCGGCGGTTTGCGTGCAGCACGGGATTGCGCCGCGCGAGCTTTACCAGCAAAAGGATCGCCTGCGGGAATTTCAGCAGCGCCTGGTGGGAGACGACCAGACCATCCGGGGCGTGCGGGACGAAGCGGCGAACGATGTGGCGCGTCAGGCCGCGATTACCGCTTCCAGCGAGGAAGCTGAAGCCATCGCCGCGAACGTGGTGAACGGCTGGCTCCGCAATTTTCCGGGCCGCAACGTGCATGGTCTGCCGGAGCTCGATGTGCCGCTGGAGATGTGCGGGAACGGCGAGTTCATCCCGAAGGCCACGAACCAGTGGGCCGGTCGCCTGGGTGCGGACGGCGCCTGGTTGGAACTGCGCTGGGAAGTTCCCCAGCGGGTGCGCGCGGTTCACCTCGTGTTCGACACGGGCTTTCACCGCGAACTGACGCTGACTTCCTCGGATACGATCAACGACGGCATCATTCGCGGCCCGCAACCCGAGACGGTGCGCGACTACGAGCTGCTCGGCTGCCGCTCCGGCGAAACGACCTGGCAGTCGTTGCTGCGGGTCACCGGCAATCACCAGCGATTGCGCCGGCATGATTTGCCCGCGCACGAGTGGCAGGCCCTGAAGATCCACGTCCAGGCCACGAACGGCGATCCCTGCGCCCGGATTTTCCAGGTGCGCTGCCTGGTCTGATCGGGTCGGGCGTTTGTGAGCGCGCTCAGAAAACGCCGATGACCACAGCGAGCGAAACCACCGAGGCCAGCACGCTGATCACGACGGTGCCGGAGGCGAGCGTGCCGTCTCCCTTCATCTCGAGGGCCATGGTGTAGGACCCGACGGCCGTTGGGCAGGCGAGCAGGACGAGCAGCACTTTCGTTTCACCCGGCCCCCAGCCAAGCGCGCGCGCCACGAGCCAGCCCAACAACGGTGACAGCATCGTTTTGAGCAGGGCCGAGCCGAGTGGCGCGGGCCAATGGACATCGAGTTTGATCGAGGCGAGGGCCCCGCCGACGCCCAGCAGGCCGAGCGGCAGGGCCATCGCGCCGAGCGCGGCGAAGGTTTTGTCCACGCTGGTCGGCAGGACCCAACCGGTCATGGCGAAAGCGGCGCCTGCCACGGTGGCCACGAAGAGCGGGGTGGCGGCGACTTGCCTGCAAAACGGCTTGATCATCGCCCAGCCGAGGGCGTGCTGGCTGGCGACGAGGACGCAGGCCGCCGCGATATTGTAGATGACCATCGTGGGGGCGACGGTGAGAATGGCGGCGGTGCGCGCGCTCAAACCCCAGGCGAGCGGATCATCCGGCAGCGAGAAAATGATGGGCAGGCCAACGTAGGCCAGGTTGCCCCGAAAAGCTCCCTGCACAAACGTGCCGGTGGCGCCGCCGGGAACCCGCAGCAGCCAGGCGGCCAGGTAGCCGGCGACAATCACGCCCGCCGTGGCGACCCACATCGCCAGCAGCATGATGCCGGCGCCGCCAAACCGATGGAAGGACTCCACCAGCTGCGAGAAGAGCAAGGCGGGCAGGCCCAGCCAGTAAGTGATGCGGTTGGCTTCCTTGAGAAACCCTTCGGAAACGAACGCCGTTTTTTGCAGCGCAGCGCCGATGGCGATCAGCAGGAAGACCGGGGCCAGGACGTCGATGATGTGCACCCGGCGAAGGAAGTTACCGGCGCCGCCAGATCACCGCCGGTGTCACGGCAGCGAGGTCCTTGCAACCCAGCAGGGCCAGCGCCATGCGAAATTCGCGCAAGAGAATTCTTTGAACATGGGCCACGCCCTCCGCCCCGCCAGCGGCGAGACCATGCAGATAAGGCCGGCCGATCAGCACGGCCTGCGCGCCCAGCGCGAGGGCCTTGACGACGTCGGTGCCGCGGCGGACTCCGCCGTCCACCAGCACGGGAATGCGCCCCGCCACGGTCGCGGCGATTTCCGGCAGCACCTCGATCGTGGCCGGCACGGTGTCGAGTTGGCGGCCGCCATGATTGGAAACCACGATGCCGGCTGCACCGGCTTTCACCGCGATCTCCGCGTCCTCGGCGCACAGGATGCCCTTCAGCAGCACCGGAATTTTTGCGTGGGCGATCAACTGTTCGACCTCGGACCAGACCAGCCGGTCGGGCACCACGCGATCGAGGGTGAAGCGGCCGGGCCCGCGACGGCGGACGAGATGAGGCAACTCGACGCCCGGCGGCAGTTTGAATTTTGCCTTCTCCTCGCGGCTGCGCGCACCCGGCACCGGCGCGTCGACCGTGAGGCAAAAGGCGCGCGCGCCCGCCGCTTCCGCGCGGCGCATCAGGTCCTTCGTCAGCTCGAGGTCATATTGCACGTAGATCTGGAACCAAAGGGGACTCTGCGTCGCCTGGGCGACTTTCTCCACCGCGGTGTTGGCCAGCGTGCTCAGGACGTAGGTCGTACCCGTCTGGCTGGCGCCGCGCGCAACCGCGAGTTCGCCGTCGGGATGGAGGATGCGGTTGGACGAGGTGGGCGCGAAAAGGATCGGGCAGGGCATGTCACCGCCGAACAGGGTGGTCTTCGTGTCCAGCGTTCCCAGGTCGGTCAGCACCCGCGGATGCAGGCGGATGTCGCGGTACTTTTCCTGGTTCCAGCGGAGGGTGATTTCGTCGCCGGCCCCGCCCTGGATGAAGTCGAAGAAATCCGCGGGCGTCACCTGGCGCGCGGCTTCCTCCGCATCGGCCAGCGTGATGATGTCCTCCAGCTTGGGATGGGCTGTGAGGGGTTCGGTCGGGGCGGCACTGGCCCGCGCGAGTTGGCCCGGCACGAGCGTGAGCCCGGCGAGGAGGGCGGAGTGACGGAGGAAAGTGCGGCGATCCGCGGGCGGCATGTTCATGGGGTGAAGGCGCGTTAGTCCGCGAGCAGCAGGGAATGCCAGCCGTCCCGGTGGTGGAAAAAAGGCACGGGCAACGGCGCCGTGGAGGACAGCACGGGCTCGGACGAACGGTAGTCGTAACGGCAGACTGCGGTGCGCGGCAATTGCCCGGCGTGCAACCGGGCGACGCCGAACCGCGCCGCGGGGATGGCCACGTGGACCGACCAGAAAGCCGTCCCGACGCGGGTCTGGCTTTCGACCCAGCCGGGCGTTGCGATCATGAACTCCTCCAGCGTGGCGGCCTTGCGGCGAACGCGGGCGAGGCCATCCGCGGACCAGAGCAGTTGCAGGCGCATGTTTTCCGGCGTCACGTGAACCTCAAGGTAACCGGGGCCGCTGCCGGTTTGGACAAAGATTTCGCCAACGTCCCCGAGCTCCCACGTCCGTTCATTCAACCGGCCGGCGGCATTGCGCGCGCCCGCGCCCATGAAAACGAGGTCGTAGTGCAGGGCGGTTTCTTGCCAGCGGACACGGGCCCAGCCCGCCTGGAAACCGGGATCCCGCGCCGGTTCCTGCCAGGGCTGGCCCAAGGGAAGCCAGTCGCGGTCCACGGCTGCCGGGGAAGTCGCTTCATCGGTCGCGGTCGCCCCGGGGATCGTTTTGGCGATCCACACCGGCTGATGACTGGACGCGCTCATGGGGGAAGGGATGTCCGGCGACGGACTCAGGGCGTGGCCGGAGCCGCGGTTTCCCATCCTTGGATTTCCGCCAGCCATTCGGGCGCGAACCGCAGCTGTTGCGCGGCCAGCGCGTTGGCGAGATGGGCCTCGGTGCGGGCGCCGACGAGGACGGTCGTCACCAGTGGATTCTGGAACACCCAGGCCATGCCGAGCTGCAGGGGCGGCACGCCGATGCGCGCGGCCAGTTGCTGCAGCAGGGTGACGCGGCGGAAATTCCGGTCGTTGAAATAGATGTCCGCATGCGCCGGCACGACGTCGAAGCGCGTGCCTTTTGGGATGGTTGTCCGGTCGGGCGTGTATTTGCCCGAAAGGAAGCCGGCCGCCAGCGGACTGTAGGCTTGGAAGGAAAGTTTTTCCCGCGCCACGATTTTGAAAACCTCCTCCGGACTGCGCAGCAGATTGTAGCCGAGTTGGACGACCTCGAGCCGCGGCAGGCCGGCGCGCCGGCTGTCGTCGAGCGCGGCCTGCAACTGTGCGGCGTTGTAATTGCTGCAACCGCCCGCGCGGGTGAGGCCGGCCTTGACGACGGCGGCCATGGCGCGGTTGGCCTCGTCGACCGGGGTGGTCGCATCGTAGGAATGATAGAGGTATTGCTCGACGCGGTCCGTTTGCAGCCGTTGCAAGCTGGCTTCCAGCGAAGCGCGCACCTGGTCGACGTGGAAGTTCCGCGTCGTTTTTGTCACCAGCGTGATGCGATCGCGTCCGCCGCGGGCGCGAAGCCAGCGGCCGATGATTTTTTCCGACGAGTGCATCTCGTGGGACACCTCGCGGGTGTCGTCCACGCCGAGCAACCGGCGCCGCGTGTCGCGGGACTGGCCGCCGCCGTAGGCTTCGGCGGTGTCGAAGAGCGTGATGCCGTGGTCCACGGCGTAGTCCATCAAGGCGAAGGCGGCCGCCTCCGGGATCTCGCGGCCGAAGGTCGTGCAGCCAAGCCCGATGCGGTGGGGTTGGGGAGAGTCAGGGAGTGACATGGTCGGGGAGGCTCTGGGCCAGCAATTCGGTCAGCGGCTTGTGCAGGGCTTCGGCCCAGAGTTCATATCCGCGTGAGTTTAAATGGAGCAGGTCGGGCATGATGTCCGGGGAAATGCGCTCGCCGGCATCGACGAATATTTTTCCCAGGTCGAGGAAGCGCGCCCCGGCGGTTGCCCGGGCAAGCCGGGCCAGGCCGGTGTTGGTTTCCGTCACTTCACGACGGACGGCCGCGTGCGGCTCGTCCCGCGGCATCAGCGCGTGGAGGAGGATGCGGGCGCGCGGGGCGCGCCGCTGCAGGGCCGCCACGATCGCGGCCACGCCCTCCACGGTTTCCTCAGGACTGTTTTTCGGCGTCAGGCTGTTTTCCCCCAAGCCCGGGGTGAGATTGTTCGTGCCGATCAACAGCACCACCACCTGGGGAGCGATGCCTTGAAGTTCGCCGCGATCGATTCGCCAGAGCACCTGCTGGGTGCGATCGCCGCTGATGCCGAAGTTGGCGGACCTGAGTGGCGCGAAATAGCGGTCCCAACTGGCGCGTCCCCGGTCGCGCCAGTAATCGGTCAGCGAATCGCCGAAGAAAACGACATCGATGTCGCCGCGGCCGGCCAGGCTGGCGAATTCCTCGTGACGCTTCATCCAACCCGCCCGCTGTTCCGGCGAATAGTCGGGGCGGAGGGCGGGCTGGGTGGCGGTGTTCATCGACCGGCGCGCTGGGCTCAGTGCGCGGTCCAGCCGCCATCGACGACCAGGCTGTGGCCGGTGACGTAGGACGCGCTGTCCGAGAGCAGGAACAACGTCGGGCCGACGATCTCCGTGTTCCGGCCGATGCGGTTCAGGGCGGTCTTGGCGCCGAGACGGGCGACGAAGCCATCGTCCGCCCCCTGGCCGGCGGGTTTCGGGAACGGGCCGGGGGTAACGCAATTGAAGCGGATGCCGGCGGGACCGTAGTGGACCGCGAGATAACGGGTGACCTGCAGCAGCGCGGCCTTGGCGGCGCCGTAATCGATGGGATTCGGGATCATCGGCGGCAGGTAGATGCGCGGATCCGGCGCCACCAAGCCATACATGCTCGAGAAAAGGACGATGCTGCCGGAGCCGCGCGACTTCATGCGCTCGGCGAGCGCGCGGGCCAGCACGAAGGACGGCGTGACGCCGCCATCCATGGTTTTCTGGAATTCAGAAGTTGGCAGATCCTCGAGGCGCAGGCCCCGCGACGAGCGCGTGGCGAGGTGGGCGACGCCGTCCGGCAGGCCGTGTTCCGCGATGAGCCGGTCGACGAGCGCGGGCAGGTTGGCGCTGTCGTTGATGTCCAGCGCCAGCGGGATCGTGCGCGTGAGTTTTTCGTCGCGCACCAACCGCTCGGCCTGGCCGGGCTGGTCGATGCAGAGCACCTTCGCTCCGGCGCGGTCGAGCGCGGTGGTGATGGGCGAGCCAAGGTGGCCGGCGCCGCCGGTGACCCAAAAAAGTTGGTTTTCGAGGGAATGCCAGGGTTTGGTCATGGAAGAGAGAGCCACGGGAAGCGCGGCGAACACGCCGGCCTCCCCGGCAAAAATTATTTGGCCGTGTAGCCTCCGTCGACCGGCAGGTTGATGCCGGTCACGTAAGTGGAGGCGTCGCTCAGCAGGAAGACCACGGCGCCGCCGACTTCGGGCGTCTGCGCCATCCGGCCAAGCGCCGTCATCTGGCTGTAGCGTTTGATGAATTCGGGCGCCTGCGGTTTCTCGGGGTTGTAGATGCCGCCAGGGGAAATCACGTTCACGCGCACGCCCTTGGAGCCGTAGTGGGCCGCGAGGTAACGAGTGAGGTTGACCATGCCGCCCTTGTGGAAGAAGTAGTCGGGCGAAGGCAGCGTGGGCGTGCCCTCGTAGAGCCAGGGATTCATGCCGACGGATCCCATGTGGGAGCCGATGTTGACGATGCTGCCGCCACCGTGTGCGGCCATCGCGTCGCCGAACGCCCGCACCGTGGCGAAAAAGCCGGTGGCATTGGTGGCCATGGAAGCGGCCCAGCCTTCGAGCGGACCGGCGAAACCCTTCATTACGCGATGCACGGCGTTGAACACAATGCCATCGACGCGGCCGTGCTGGCTGATGACGCGATCGCGCAAGGCGTGGATGGAGGCCTCGGCGCCGATGTCGACCGTTTCCACCGCGACGTGGCGTCCCGCGGCCTGTTCGCCGGCCGCGAGGGCGGCGAGCGAATCGCGGTTGCGGGAAGCGACGACGAGCGTGGCGCCGGCGCTGGCGAGCGACGTCACGAGCGCGCGGCCGAGCAGGCCGGTGCCGCCGAACTGGACGACGACCTTGCCGGAAAGGGAAAAGGCGGGGAGCTCAGGCATAAGGGGATTGCGCCGGCGGCTTCGTGCCGGCGGGCAGCGCGTCGATGTGGCCGCGCATCACTTCCAGGCGCTGTTTGATTCCTTTGGAAATCATGACGACGTCCGCGCCGACATTGATGAGGCGGTAGCCCTCGGCCACAAGCTCGGGGAAAGGGGCGATGAGGCCGGCCGTCATGGCGAACTTGCCGTTTTTCGTGGCGGCGGCGGCCACGCGCTTGCGGGCGGCGACTACCTCGGGCAGGGTGAGCTGGCCGACCTTGCCGAGGCGGTGGCTGAAATCGCCGGGACCGAACAACAGGCCGTCGAAGCCCGGGACGGCGGCGATCTTCTCCACCTGTTCGAGCGCTTCCGGCGATTCGATCTGCAGGATGACGAGGCGCTCCTCGTTCGAATTTTTCAGGTAGTCATCGTTGGAGATGAGGCAAAACTGGCCGTCGATGTTGCCGCCGTCGAGCGCGCGCTTGCCCAGCGGATGAAAGCGGACCCATTCCACGATCTGGCGGGCCTCCGCCTCGCTGGCGACGTGGGGCACGATGATGCCGGTGGCGCCGGCTTCGAAGGGACGGATGTAGTCGCTGTAGCTGCCGCGGCCGACGCGCACCAGGGTGTCGACGTCATGCACGCGGGCGGCGCGGATCTGGTTTTCCAGATTGAGCCAGTCGTTCGGGACATGTTCGGTGCAGAGCCAGACCGCGTCGAGGCCGGAGAGGCAGGCGATCTCGATGACGCGTGGGTCTGAAAGGTTGATCTTCAGCACCGTGGGGAGCTGGTTGGCCTGCAGAAGTTTTTTGATCCGGCTCGTTTGAAGTTTCATGGGGAAAGGGAGGAGAGGATTTCGGCGATTTCGACCCGACGGGAGTCCTCGGCGCGGCTGCGCAGACCAGCGATCAGGATCGCCATCAGCTCCACGGTCTCCGTGAAGGCATAGGGCGCCCGGCCGGTACGTGCGAACTCGACGAAGCTGAGCATCTGGCCGCGGAAATTCTGGTAGGTGGTGTTGCCGAAGCGCAGGGAACTCTGGCCGGCGGTGCCGCAGAGTTGCAACGAACCGAACGAGCTGCCGCCGTCATAGATGACCGGCAAGGTCACCTGCACGCCGGAGCGGTGCTGCAGATGGGCGATTTCGAAGCCGGGTTGCGATTCCAGCCGGATCGAAGTGAAGCCGGGGCCGGTCAGGCAAAAAAGCGGCTCCAGGAGGTGAATGCCGTACCGCTCCCACGTTTTCGTGGTCACGCCTGCCAGCCAGCGGAGTTCGCCGAGTGTCGGCAGTTCCGTGATGCATTTCGCCAACTGCGGGGAATAACGCAGCCCTGAGGAGGAGAGGAGCTTGGCGCCCGCTTTTTCCCACGAGACGAAGGCCTGCAATTCCTCGAGGGAAGTCGCGAGCGGCTTGTCGACGAACACCGGGAGTCCCGCCTCGATGAAGGGACGGGCGCGGCGGGCATGGTCGAAGCCATCGTCGGTCGAAATGATCACCGCGTCGACCTCGCCGAGCACGTCTTCAGGGCGCGAAACCACGTGGGGAATCAGGGAGGCCGTGGCGACGGCGTGCGCATCCGCGGGGTTGTCCGTCCAGATATGCGTCACGCGCGCGTGCGGAATGCGCACGCTGCCGGCGGGTTCGGCGCCGAGATATTTCGGAATGACCGGGTAGGGGCACGCGGCCATCGCGACCGGATCGTAGCCGTTGACGATGGCGGACCACGAGTAGGGGTGGCCGTTGCCTTCGATCATGCCCACCATCGCCAGTCGCAAGGGGGCGGCAGACGGCGTGCGGGCCGGGGAAGAGGAGGTCTCAGGCATGGAGGTCGCGGCAGTTGACGCGGGCATCGGCCTTGGCGGACGCCAGGGCGGCGAGATTGAAGCGCAGGGTTTGCGCCGCGGCTTCGACCGAGCACAGCCGGGCGGGGTGGCCCTCGATCTGATCGAGAAAGGCGTTGGCTTGGGCGGTGAAGTGGGCGTCCTGATCAGGCACGCGCCGTTCCTGCCAGGTCCAGTCGCGGTCGTTTTCCCGCAGGATGCCCCAGCGCTGGTTGTGGAACTCCACGCGCACGCTGCCGCGCGCCGCGTTGAACTGGATGGCGTTCTCCTTGGGCGACTGGAACTGGTTCATCGCATAGCTCACCAGCGCGCCGCCATTGCGGGCGGTCACGTGCACGGTGTCCTCCACCTCGACGCCGGGAATCACCTGGTGCGCGCAGTCGCAAATCAGGCTGTCGGTGGGGCCGAGCACGCTTTCGATCCAATTGGCCGAGTGGGTCAGGGCGTCCTGGATGGCGCCGCCCCCCATGCGATGATCGCGGTAATAGGTCTGGGCATAGGCGGGCCGCAGGCGGTGGAACGGCTGGCCGGACATCATCACGGCCTGCCGGACGGGGCCGATTTCCCCGCGGCGAATGAAATCCCGCGCTTCATTGAGAAACGGATAAACATGGAAAACATACGCCACCGCGGTCGCCCCGGAAGACTGCCGGCTTGCGCGAACCAGGTCCTCCACGTTTTGCAACGAATGGGACAGGGGCTTTTCGATCAGCACATGCCGGCCGGCTTGGAGGGCTTTCAGCGCCATCGGGACGTGGAGGGGAGCAGGTGTGCAGATCACGATCGCGGCATGCTGGCCGCCGTTCACCGCCGCTTCCCAGTCCGTCGTTTTGGATACACGGTACTTTTCCGCCACCGTGTCGACGAGCGACTGGTTGGCATCGCAGGCGGTCACGGCCGCCCGCCCGGTTTGTTGGAAGCACCGCAAATGACGCTCGCCAATGCTGCCGCAACCGATAACCAATACCGTGTGCTTGTTACCGGACGCCTGAATGTTCGTGGAACTGGAACTCACTTTCTGGGACGTAAAATTTAAGGTTGAAAGCCGGGTATACACGCGTATTTCTATAACCGCATGAAGAATGTCAACTCCGATATCGCCTACACCTACATCCGGAAACGCATCTTGAACGGCCATTTCCGGCCGGGGCAGCCCTTGATGACGAAGGAGCTTTCGGCGGAGATTGGCGTGAGCCGGACGCCGGTGCGCGACGCGCTGCGCCAGTTGGAGACCGACGGGTTGGTGAGCATTCGCGCGCGCTTGGGCGCGAGCGTGAAAACGATGGATTTCAAGGAATATCGCGAAGCCTGCGGTTTGCGCCTCGCACTCGAGTCTTACGCGGCGGGCCTAGCGGCCCAGAATCGCACGCCGGAGGAGCTCCGGGAACTCGGCCTCGCGGTGGCGGCAATGCGTCGGCTTTCCGAGCGCCTGATTGCGGGTCCGGAGGACGACCGGGCCACGCTCGACGAGCTCATTCGTGAGGACGTGCGTTTTCACATCGGCATCATCGGGGCGGCAAAGAGCGACCTCCTCAAAAAAGAGGTTTTACGCCTGCACATCATCAACCGCGTCGTGTCCGGCCCGGGGCCCACCCCCGGCAATGCCAAGGAGGAAAAGGCGTCGAAGGATGCCCACCGGAAGGAAATTCAGGCCAGTCACGAGGAAATCTACCAGGCGATCGAGCGCGGCGATGCGGCTGCGGCGAAACGTGCGATGGAGCAGCACATCCAGGATATCATCGACAATAACATCCGGTTGATGGCGCGCGAAGATCAGGTGGCGAGTGCCCGCGAGCTGACCGAGGAAGAGCTCAGCTACACTCCCTGAAGCCGCGCGGCCCGCCGGCGGTGAAAGCCCGGGAGCCGCGCGGAGATTCAATGGGATTTCGGATTGAGTATACAACGATCGCCCTTTGGTGAATACGATGGAGCCGCCTTGAAAGCGGCCTGCGCGAAAACGGTCCCTGGCAGGGAAGGAGAGGGCGGGGCATGCGATGGATTTTTGATCATAAGCAGCTATTTGGTAACTGGTAATATTGAAGATACCTGCGGCGGATTTTGATTCGCACCGATAAAGGACCAGGAAAGGAAATACAGGATGCGGGTTTCGATATGAAAATACTGGAGTATACTTTATTTTGTTGACGGATATCTGGTGGCTCGGCCACACCATGGTTCGATGAAAACCCCCTTGTTGAGCCGGGCCGCCGTCTTTGGGTTGCTCACGGCTTGCCTTGCCGCCCCGATGCCGAAGCTGAAGGGGGCCGTGACCGTCACCGGTGATTCGCACGAGACGGTATTATTTCCCTTCGACGACGCGGGCATCCCGTTTCAGCGGGGCTTGATCCTGACGCTGTCGCAGGGGCGGAAGTCGGTGGTGACCGATCCGAAGCATCCGAACAAGCCGGTGCTTTCGCCGGGTGCGCCCGGCTCGCCGGACGAGCGCCGGATTTATTTTTATGGCACGGTGCTGTTCATCGACGGCCAGTATCGGATGTGGTACGACGGCTACGACAAGGAGGGCCGGCGCCAGATTTGTTACGCGGTCTCGGCGGATGGCCTCAAGTGGGAGCGTCCGAAACTGGGCCTCGTGGAATATCGCGGTGGCAAGGAGAACAACCTGGTGGCGATCGACGGCGGCCAGCCGGTGCGCGGCATGTGTGCCCTCGTGGTCTACGATCCCGAGGACCCGGATCCGGCGCGGCGCTACAAGATGGTGCGGGAAATCGACCCGACGCAGGTGCTGGCGTCAGTAAGCGCCGACGGCCTGACCTGGCAGAGCGTCGCGGGCAACAAGGACATCATCCTCGCCAACAATCTCGAGCCGAGCGGCTTCATCAAGCACAACGGCGCCTATTATCTGAATGGCCACGGCGGCTCCGTGCCTCATCCCCTGCCGACGCGCGGCGAGTTCAACCCCCGCAAGCGCAAGATGGAGACCTATGTCTCCTATGATTTCGAGCACTGGAGCAGCGGGGCGCACCTCAGCTTCCGCCGCGACCGGATCCCGCCGCGGCCGCCGGAGAGCTTTGAGATTCACCAAGGCGAACAGATTCACCTGGGCGCCGGGCTGTGGGACCGCGGCAATGTGATCCTCGGCTTCTATGGCCAGTACCACAACCCCAGCGCCGACCGCCGCAGCGTGGTCGTCGACATCGGCCTGCTGGTGAGCAACGACGCGCTGCATTTCCGCGAGCCGCTGCCGGACTTCAAAATGGTCTCCTCCGCCGAGGAAACCGATCGCGCCGAGCAACGCATCACGCAGGCGCAGGGATTTCAGAACATCGGCGACCGCAGCTTCATTTACTACGGCATCTGGACGGAGATCAACCGCGACAGCCCGACCGGCGTCCGCATCGCCACCTGGCCGCGCGACCGCTTCGGCTATTTCTCGCCCAATCCCGGCAGCACGGACTCGCACTGCATCACGCAACCGGTCACGCCGACGCATGACGGCACGAGGATCTTTCTCAATGCCAGCGGGCTCTCCGACCTGAGCACGCTCACGGTCGAAATCCTCGACGACAAGTTCCGCCCGCTGCCGGAATTCTCCGGGGCCAACAGCATCACCCTGCAGAAGACCGGCTTTCGCCAGGAAGTCACCTGGAAGGGTGCCAACTCGCTCGGAAAGCTTCGGCAGCCCTTCCGCGTCCGGGTGAATTGGGGCGGCCGCGATCCGGAATCCGCTAGGTTGCACGCCATCTACGTGGAATAATCCCGATGAAAACTTCTTCCTTTGCCTGGATCTCGTGCGGCCTGGCCGCGCTGCTGGCCGCGTCCGCGCTTACCGCCGCCGTGCGCGCGGCCGAGCCGGCGGCGGCCGCGCCGGTCCGCGAGACGGTGTTGTTTCCCTTCGATGACGTCAGCCTGCCCTTCAACAAGGGGTTGATTCTGACGCTGACGCCCGGCCGCAAGTCCGCCACCACCGATCCGCAGCACCCGAACAAACCGGTGCTCAACATCGGCAATCCTGGCGACGCGGATTTCCCGCGCGTTTATTTCTACGGCACGGTGCTGAAGATCGGCGACGAGTACCGCATGTGGTACACCGGTTTCGACCAGGACCGGAAGCGCCAGGTGCTCTACGCCACTTCCAAGGACGGTGTCGAGTGGGTGAAGCCCAAGCTCGGTCTCGCCGACTATCACGGCAACCGCGACAACAACCTCGTTGCCCTCGACGGCCACAAGCCGATGGTCGGCCTGTGCGCGCTGGTGCTGCATGACCCGGAGGATCCCGATCCCGCGCGTCGTTTCAAGATGCTGCGGGAGGACGCGATCCCGGGCGTGTCCTGGCCGGTGATGGCGGCGGTCAGCGCCGACGGTATCAACTGGCAGAGCCTGAACGGCAACCAGCCCATCAACCCGAACCACCAACTCGAGCCGAGCGGCCTAATCAAGTTCGACGGGATGTATTATGTGAACGGGCACAGCAGCGTGGTTCGTCATCCCGTGCCCGGCGCGCACAAGCGCGCGATGCAAACCTTCGCCTCGCCGGACTTCGCGACCTGGACCCAGTCCGCGCATCTCAGTTTCCGGCGCGACAATCTGCCGCCGCGGCCGCCGAGCGATTTCGAGGGGCACAAGGGCGAGCAGGTGCACGTCGGCGCCAGCCTCTGGAACCGCGGCAACGTGGTGCTCGGTTTTTATGGCCAGTACCATAACCCGACCAACGACCGCCGGACCGTGGTCGTCGACATCGGCCTCATCGTGAGCAACAACGCGGTCAACTTCCGCGAGCCCATTCCCGACTTCAAGATCATCCCGTCGTTCGAGGAACCGGACCGCGCCGAGCCGCGGCTCACGCAGGGTCAGGGCTTCCTCAACATCGGCGACCGCACGTTCGTTTATTACGGTATCTGGACGGAAGTGAACCGCGACGGCCCGACCGGGGTGCGCATCGCGACGTGGCCGCGCGACCGTTTCGGTTTCTTCTCGGCGGCGCCGGGCATCACGGGCGCCAATTGCATCTCGAGCCCGCTCACGCTCCCGCACGCCGGCGCCAGGGTATTCCTCAACGCCAGCGACCTCTCCGATCTCAGCACCCTCCGCGTCGAGGTGCTCGACGAGCAACTGCGGCCGATCCCGGGCTATTCCGGCGACGACTGCGTGATCGTGCAGCAATCCGGCTTCCACCAGGAAGTCACTTGGCGCGGCCAAAGCGACCTGGGTTCGCTCAACCAACCCGTGCGCCTCCGCATCAATTGGGGCGGCCGGCTGCCCCAGAAGGCCAAGCTGCACGCGGTTTACGTCGAGTGACCGCGCCGCATGCGCGTTTTTAACCCACTCATTCTCCTTATGACCGCCATTCTTGGTTCCACGGCCGCGTCCTCCGACGCCGGCCGCCCGCTTCCCCTCCACGGCTGGAAACTGCTCGCGCCGCTGCCCGACCCGGTCGGCTTCGGCGGCATGTTTGCCGGCGTGCTCAACGGCCGCCTGGTGACCGGCGGCGGTTCGCAATTTCGCGACAAGCCCGTCTGGCTGAAGGGCGAGAAAACCTTCAGCGACCGCGTGTTCACGCTGGATGGCTTGCAGGGCGCGTGGACCGAGCAGTCGTTTCGCCTGCCGTTCAAGGTCGCGCATTACGCCAGCGCGGCCACGGCCGACGCGATTTACCTCGCGGGGGGCATCGATGCCGCGGGCTGCGTGGCCGGGGCGTGGGAACTCCGCGCGCAGGGCGATGCCTTCGTTTGCACCCGCCTGCCGGATCTTCCGCAGACGAATGGGTATGCGGCGGCCGCCATCGTCGGCGGACGTTTGTATGTCACCGGCGGTCAGCCCAAGGCCACCGTGCGCTTGGCGAGTGTCGAGACGTGGTCGTTGGACCTGAAGGGAAAATCCGCCTGGCGGCGCGAACCGGACCTGCCGGGACCGGGTGTGTTCCTCGCCGCGGCGGCGGGACAGGGCGACGATCTCTACGTGATGGGCGGCGTGAACCTCGACGCCGAGGGCAAGGCGATCCAGTCCGCGCACGCCTACCGGTTGCGCACCGCGACGGGCCAATGGGAGCGCCTGCCCGATCTGCCTGAACCGCGGGTGGGTGCCGCCACTCCGTGCGCGGTGGCTGACGGCAAGATTTTCATGATCGGCGGCTATGCGCGCTCCTTTCCGGGCACGCCGCGGGAGCATCCGGGATTTAGCCAGCAGACTTTCCTCTATAATATTGCCCAGCAGCGTTGGGAAAACGGTCCCTTGCTGCCCAAGGCGGAAGCCGGTGACCGCGACCGTCCGGGCGACGCGGGTCCGTTGCCCATGATTGCCGCTCCGGGCGTGGTCTGGTTGAACCACGCCGTGGTGATCAGCGGCGAGGTGCGCGCTTCCACCCGCACTCCCGCCGTCGTCGCCTGGCCGCTCGGCCAAGCCATCACGCGTTAAGTTTATTCCTTCATGAAAATCACCGATGTCCGCACCGTCCTGTTAACGGGACCGTCGACCAACGACCCCTACATTCACGAGATCCGGAAGCGCCGCAGCGCGGCCTTCATCGAGATCATCACCGACACCCCGCACGTCGGCCTCGGCGAAACCTATGCGGGGTATTTTTGCCCCGAGGCCGTGCCCGCGATCGTCGAGTTCTTCAAGCCGATCCTCGTCGGGCAGAACGTCGAAAATATCCCGGAGCTCTGGCAGCGGATGTACCACTGCGGCAATTTCTGGTGCCGCGTCGGCCTGGGCGCGATCGTGCTCAACGGCATCGAAGCCGCGCTTTGGGACTTGAAGGGCAAGCAGCTGGACCTGCCGGTGCACGCGCTCCTCGGCGGCAGCAAGTTCGACAAGATGTTGTGTTATGCGACCGGTGGTCCCAGCAATTACCCCAAGGAACGCTTCGCCAAGAAACTCGATTTCTACCTGTCGCTCGGTTTTCGCGCCCTCAAGGTCGGCGCCGGCAGCCGGTCGTCCGAAGGGAAATTCGTTGGCCGGACCCCGGCGGAAGCGGCGGACTTCGAAACCGACAAGTTCGCCTTCATGCGCCGGCACGTGGGCGCCGACGTGGGCCTCGCGATGGATGCGCACATGGGCAACAACGCGACCTTCACCTGGACCGTCGATATCGCCATTGCCGTCGCCAAGGCGCTGGAGCCCTACAACCTGCTTTTCCTCGAGGAGCCGCTGCATTACACGGATCCGTGGGGTTATGCCGAGCTGTGCAAGGCGACCACCACCCCGATCGCGGGCGGCGAATGCCTCACGGTGGCGTACGAATGGCGCGTGTTTGCCGATATCGACGCTTTCGACATCGGCCAGCCCGATGCGTCGTTCACGGGTGGACTGACCGAGTTTCTCAAGGTCTCGCAGATGCTCGAGAAGCGCGGACGCAAGGTCGCCACGCATGCGTGGGGCGCCGGTGGCTCGTTGATGCAGAACATCCACGCCGGTTTCGCGACGCCGAATCTGTGCATCCTGGAAATGCCGCCGGCTTACGCCGGCCTGCATACCGACATCATCGACGGTGGCTTGGTCATCAAGGACGGCTACGTCCTGCCGCCCGATCGCCCGGGCCTCGGCATCGTGCTGACGGACGAGATCAAGCGCCGTTATCCCTTCGTGCCCGGCAGCGGCGAATTCAACGGTGTCGCTGGCAAACCCCTGCTGCCCTGATTCCATCCATGAAAATCCTGATCGACGTACCGGTGGACGAAGGAGCGCTCGCGCGGCTGCGTGCGGCGGTCCCGGCGGAAATCGACTGCCTCACGCCGCCGGCGGAGAAGGCGAGGGAAGTGGAACCGGCGCGACTCAAGGGCGTCGACGTCCTGTTCTGCTCGATCCCGCCGAAAAACCTGGGCGACATGGATGCCCTCAAGTGGGTCCAAATCGCCTCCGCTGGCTACACCCAGCTGTTCGGGCTCGACCTGCCGGCGAAAGGGATCCGTGCCACGAATGCCCTCGGCTGTTTCGACGTGCCGATCGCGGAGTGGAACCTGGCCATGATGGTCAATCTCGCACGCGACCTCCGCCAGATGGTCCGCAACCAGGAAGCCACCGTGTGGGACCGCTCGGCTGTTTTCCAGCGGGAGATTCGCGGCCTGACGGTCGGAATCTGGGGCTACGGCGGCATCGGCCGGGAGACGGCCCGCCTCGCCAAACACATGGGCCTGAAGGTGCATGTGCTGACCCGGAATGGGGTGGGGCCGCGCGGCAACACCTACAGCGTTGCCGGCACCGGCGATGCGGACGGCGTGCTGCCGGACCGCGTCTTCAAGGCGGGCGAGGAACTCTCCTTCCTGTCGGGATTGGATTTCCTGGTGGTGGCCCTGCCGCTTACCAAGGCCACCGAGGGCCTGATCGGCGAGCGCGAGTTGCAGGCGCTCCCGCGGCACGCGCACGTGCTCAATCCCGCGCGCGGCCCGATCATTCGTGAAGCCGCCCTGCTGCGGGCGCTGAACGAAAAGTGGATCGCGGGCGCGGCGCTCGACACGCACTACAAATACCCGATGCCGCCGGAGCATCCGCTGTGGAAATTCCCCAACGTGATCTTCACGCCGCATATCTCCGGCTCGAGCCTGAGCCCGCGCTTCAAGGACCGGCTGTGGGATATTTTCGTGCAAAATGTCCTCCGCTATTCGCGCGGCGAAACGCTGCTCAACGAACTCACCCCCGCACAGCTCGCCGGCGCCTGATCGTCCGGCCTGTTCGCATTTTCTCCCGATCCCATGAATCACCCTTCTATTCGGTGGGCCCTCCGCGGCGTCCTGGTCTGTTCGGCCCTGCTGGCGGCCCCCCCGACCTTGTCCGCCTCGGCCTCTCCGGCTGCCACCGCGCAGGAACGCGTGTTGTTTCCCTTCGACGATTACAGCATCCCTTTCAACAAGGGCGTGCTGCTCACGCTGGTGCCGGGACGCAAGTCGTCCGTCACCGACCCGGAGCATCCCAACAAACCCGTGGTCCGCGTCGGCCGGCCCGGCGACCCCGACGAACGCCGCGTCTATTTCGCCGGCACCGTCATCAAAGTGGGCGACGAATACCGCATGTGGTACAGCGGTTACGACAAGGAGGCCCACCGGCACCTGTGCTACGCGGTGTCCAAGGACGGCATCAATTGGGAAAAACCCAAGCTCGGACTGGTCCAATACAAGGGGGGCACGGCGAACAACCTGGTTTCGATCGACGGCGGGAAGGAACTCCGGGGTTCGCTCTTCCTGGTGTTGCACGATCCCGAGGACCCGGATCCGGCCAAGCGCTTCAAATTGATGTGGGAAATGGATCCCACCAACCAGGTCAAGGCGGCCTTCAGTCCGGACGGGTTGACGTGGACGATCGCGGCGGGCGGCAAGTTCCTGGTGAACGCCGAGCCCAGCGGGTTGGTCAAATACCAGGGCCTCTATTACATCAACGGCCACTCGGGGGCCATCCGTCATCCGGTGCAGGGTGCGCAGAAGCGGACGATGCAGACCTTCATGTCGTCCGACTTCGTGAACTGGACGCCGACGGCCCACATGAGTTTCCGGCGGGACAACATCCCGCCGCGGCCGATCCTCGACTTTGACTCACACCGGGGCGAGCAGCTGCACACCGGCGCCAGCATTTGGAACCGGGGCAATGTGTTTCTCGGTTTCTACGGCCAGTGGCACAACGAGACGAACGACCGGCGCACGTGCGTCGTCGACATCGGTTTGGTCGTGAGCCCGGACGCGCTCCACTTCAAGGAACCGATCCCCGACTTCAAGCTCGTGCCGTCCGCCGAGGAGACCGACCGGGCCGAACCGCGACTCACGCAGGGCCAGGGTTTTGAAAACATCGGTGACCGCACCTTGTTCTGGTACGGCATCTGGACCGAGGTGAACCGCGACGGTCCGACCGGGGTGCGCGTGGCCACCTGGCCGCGCGACCGGCTCGGCCATTTTCGCCCGGCCCCGGGCATCGCGGATCCGCAGTGCCTCACCAGTCCCCAGCCGATCGCGTCCGGCGGTGGCCGTGTCTACGTGAATGCGGACGGACTGTCGGCGAACAATTACCTGAAGGTCGAGTTGCTCGACGAACAGCTCCGGCCCCTGCCGGGCTATTCCGGGGACGATTGCGTGCCGGTGACCAAGTCCGGATTTCGCACGCCAGTGACCTGGAAGGGCGGGGCGGTGGTCAAGAGCGACGGCCAGCCCGTTCGCATCCGCATCTCGTGGGGCGGCGACCGGCCGGATTCCCGGCTCTACGCCATTTACCTGGACTGAAGCCGCGCGCCGTCCGGTCACTGGTCGATCCGTCATCCCGTTTTAAAACATGGTTTTCCCTTCTCGATTTCCATTTCTCGCCGCCGTCTTTGCGCTCCCGCTGGCAGCGCTCGCCGCGGCCGCCAACAACGCTGCGGACACATATTTCGATGAAACCAAGGCCCGGACGCTGTTCGCGTTCGACCAGGTCTCGATCCCGTTCACCCAGAACCTGAAAATCGAGATGCGCCAGCCCGTGAAGCACGCGGCCAATCCCGTGCTGCCGCGCGGCCCCAAGGGCACGCCGGATTCGTGGGCGGTGCAGTTTTATGGCTCCGTGATCCGGGACGGCGGCAAGTATCGGTTGTGGTATGTCGCCGCGGGCAATGATCCCAAGGCCGACACCGCGGCCCGCTCGGGCCGGTGGCGGCCGGCGTATGCTGAAAGCGTCGACGGCATTCACTGGACGAAACCGGACCTCGGCCTGGTCGAATATCACGGCAACAAGCACAACAATCTCCTCGCGCTGGATCCGCCGGGACTGGGCATCCTGAACCTCAAGGTGCTGCACGAGCCGGGTGATCCGGATCCTGACCGACGCTACAAAATGACGGCGCACGCCTGGTTCTCGAAGGGCGACAAAGGCAACCGGTTCGGCACCCTCGCGGTTTATACCAGCCCGGACGGCCTGCATTGGAAATCGGTCAACGCCCTGCAGCCGGTCAAGGCCGAGGTGACGCAGAAGGACATGCTGCTGCCTTGGATTCACTACGAGCCCTCCGGCGGCCTCTATAAGTGGGACGGCGTTTACTATGCGTCCGGCCAGAACGCGAACGTCGCGGCGCGGCCCTATCACGGCCGGGTGGCGCGCACGTATGCTTCGGGTGACTTCGACCACTGGCTGGCCGCGAGCACGATCGGCTTTGCGCGCATTCCGCAGGACAAATTGCTCGGGCCTGGTCGCAGCCGCGACGGCGAACAGCAACACGAGGGCGTCAGCGTCTGGAACCGGGGCAACGTGCTCCTCGGCGTCTACGGCGTCTGGCACGGTGCCGTGGAGTGGAAAGGCGTCACCATCGATCTTGGCTTTGTGATGAGCAACAACGGCATCGATTTCCGCGAGCCGGCGCACGAGTGGATTTTCCTCGCGCGCGGCAAGGACGGCGCCTGGGACCAGGGCGGCGTGCTGCAAGGCCAGGGCTTCGAGAACATCGGGGGCCAGACTTTCATCTACTACGGTTCCTGGGACCCGCGCTTTTCGGAAGGCGGTTCGCCGCCGCGGGGCGGGGTGGGCGTTGCGACCCTGCCACGCGACCGGTTCGGCGATCTCGTCGTGGACGAGTCCGGCAAGGGCGACGGCGAATACCAGTTACCGAAGATCACGAGTGAGTTCGTCACCGCGGCCATGCCGGCCGGCCCGGGCGCCCGGCGCTTTTACCTGAACGCCGACGGCCTGGGCAAGGAGGCCACCCTGAAGATCGAGCTCCTCGACAACGAACTGCGGCCCCTGCCCGGGTATTCCGGCGCGGACGCTGCCGTCGTCGATCAGAGCGGGTTTCAAACGCCGGTCGCCTGGGCCGGCCGGACCGACCTCGGCGACCTGCCCGAGCGCGTGCGGGTGCGCGCCACCTACCAGGGCAAGAGCCAGAAAAACATCCGCTTCAGCGCGCTCTACCTCCGGGACGCCAACTAAATTCCGCCCGCGCCTTTCATTCTATCCCAACCCTCAATGAAAACAACCACTCTTACCCGTCCGTTACGGTGGCTCCGCTGCCTTGCCAGTATTTCGTCCCTGTTAACCGCGGTCGCGAGCCAGGCCGGTGAAGCCGACGGCGGCACCTTCAAGCCGGTCATCAACGAGCTGGACGGCCAGACGCTGTTCGCCTTCGACAACGTCTCGATTCCCTTCACGCGCAGCCTGAAGCTGGAGATGAACGCGCCGGAAAAATATTCGGGCAATCCCGTGCTGGCCCGCGGCAAGCCCGGCGAGACCGATTCATGGGCGATTCATTTCTATGGATCGGTGATCCGGGAAAAGGGCGGCAAATTTCGGATGTGGTACGTCGGCACCGGCGACGAGCGCGGGCAGAACATCCAGCACGACACTTCGCTCTGGCGGGTGCTCTACGCGGAGAGCGACGACGGCCTCCACTGGGTGCGGCCGAAGCTCGGCCTGGTCGATTATCGCGGCAGCAAGGAAAACAACATCGTGAAGCTCGATCCCTTCCTGGGCACCATCAACGTCAAGGTGCTGTACGAGCCCGAGGATCCGGATCCGTCGCGGCGCTACAAGATGGTCATCCACGCCCACTGGATGAGGGACACCGCGCGCCACGGCACGCTGGCGCCTTACGCCAGCGCCGACGGTTACACGTGGAAGCTGCTCGCCGAAAATATCACGCCGGATCGCCACACGGAGATGCCGCGCAGCCAGCTGATTCTCCCGGATGTGCATTTCGAACCCGCCGGCGGCCTCTACAAGTGGGACGGTTTCTACTACGCGGTCGGTCAGAATCCGATTCCCGCGGCGCGGCCGTATCATGCGCGCATCGCCCGGTCCTACCGGTCGAGTGACTTCGTGCAATGGTCGCAGACCTCCAACGTCAACTTCGTGCGCCACACCCAGTACATCGCCGAATACGGACGCAACAACGAGGGCAAGCAGACCCACGAGGGCATCAGCGTGTGGAATCGCGGCAACGTGCTGCTCGGCATGTACGGCCAGTGGGAAGGCGCCAAGACCTGGCCGGACATCACGATCAACCAGGGCTTTGTGATCAGCAACGACGGCCTGAACTTCCGAGAACCCGCGCAGGAATGGACGTTCCTCAAGATCGGGCCCGATGGCACCTGGGACGAAGGCGGCCTGATGCAAGGCCAGGGCTTCCACAACGTCGGCGACAAGACCTACATTTATTATGGCAGCGGCGACCTGCGCACGTGGACCGCTTACAAGAAGCCGATTCCGCCCCGCGGCAGTGTGGGGTTGGCGACGCTCCCGCGCGACCGGTTCGGCGATCTCAGCGTTTATGATACCGGCGAAGGCGCCAGCGAGTTCGTCACGAACGATGTCGCCGTCAATTCCCAGGCCGCGCGCCGCCTGTTCATCAACGCGGCCGGCCTGGGTGCGGACGCGGTGCTGAAGGTGGAGTTGCTCGGGCACGACGAGCGTCCGCTCAAGGGTTATTCGGGCAAGGATGCCGCGATCATCACCCAGAGCGGTTTCCAGACGCCGGTCACCTGGAACGGCCAGGAAGCCATCAAGGGCCTGCCCGAGCGCTTCCGCATCAAGGTCACCTTCGACGGCGCCCGGAAGACCGACATCCGCTTCAGCGCGCTCTACGTGCAGGACGCCAAGTAATCTCCCCGCTGCCGGGTCATCCGGCGGTCGCCCTTCTTCAACCGAATCTCCGCAATTATGTTTAACAAAACCCACACCTGGTTCCACTTGGCCGGCTGGATGGCCAGCCTGCTGATGTTGCCGGCGGCTCTCCTGGCGGAGCCCGCGACCACCGGTGAAATCAAAGGCACCGTGCTCAACGATTCCACGGGGAATTTCCTCAACAACGCGAAGGTTGCGGTGGCCGGCACCGCGATCGCAACCTACACGAATGAGCTGGGCGAATATCGCCTGGTCAACGTGCCGGCGGGCGAGGCGATCGTCGAAATCACTTTCTCCGGATTGGAAAAGCGGAGCGCGTCCGTGCGGGTGACGGCCGGGACGGTGGTGGAGAGCGACTTTACCCTGCGGGCCGTTATGGGCGAAGCCCGGACGGACCGCGAGGTGTTCGAACTGGAACGCATGTCCGTCCGCGCGCAGGAACTGAGCGGCCAGGCGATTGCGCGCACGGAGCAGCGCAATGCGGGCAACATCAAGAACGTGATCACGCCGGAGGAATTCGCCGACGTCGCGGGCGGCAACCTCGGCGAATACATCAAGTTCGTGCCGGGCGTGGAGGTGGTCTACGACCCGTTCGAGCCCACCGCGGTGGGCATCCGCGGCATGCCGGCGAACGGCACGCTCGTGCAGTTCGACGGCCTGACCGCGGCCGGCACCTACGACGTCAACAGCCGTTCGTTCGACCTGAACACGGCGGCCAACGCCAACATCGAGCGCATCGAGGTGACCAAGTCGCCCACGCCCGACATGTCGGCCAACGCCATCGGCGGCGCGGTCAACGTCATCTCCAAGCGCGGCTTCAGCCGGAAAACCCCGCTGTTCACCTACAGCCTCTACACGACCTACACCGCGCTGCCGGGCGAATTCAACCCGGGCCTCACGAAGGCGGCGGGCGTGGATGCGCAGACCACGCGCCGTCCGCTGCAGTTGAACTACGACCTCACCTATATTCTTCCGATCAACCGGAAGGTCGCGTTCACTTTTTCCTACGGCCAGACCAACGGCATCCAGGAGGCGGAATACATCTCGCCGACGTGGGACGTGGCGGCGGGCATGCTGACCAGCGAGATCTTCAACCAGTTCGTCAACGCGAACTCGCAGAAGGCCGGACGGGCGACCTTCGACTGGCGCATGAGTCCGAACAGCTCCCTGCAGATTAACTACTACGGCACCGCCCGGGAATCCATGACCCGCGCCAACTGGATGCGCTATGTGCTCTCGGCCAGCGGCCGCACGGGCGACGGTACGTTTGTACAGGGCCGCGGCAACACCCGCGAATACGCGGAGGCCAACGATATCTACCGCAGCCTGGACACGCTGTCCGCGATCTACAAATACGACGGGAAGGTGTGGAAATTCGACACGTCGCTTTCCTATTCGCAGGGCTCGCTCGAATACCGCGACATGGCCGACGGGATGTTCAACTCCGGCAACACGATCCTGACCCCGGTGCGCATGCGCGTCGACGGCCTGGATGGCATTTATAACCGCCGGGTGCCGGTCATCACCGCCACCACCGATGCCGGCGTCCCGATCCCGCAGCCGTTCGATGCCAACCTGCACACGGTCACCACGGTCACCAGCGAGCCCCGGCAGTTTGCGACCGACGTCAAGGGGGCCGGCGCCAACCTCGAGCGCATGTTCGATTGGAAGGTGCCCACCCGGGTCCGGATCGGCGTCAACATCGAGCAAACCACCCGCGACACGCACGGCGGCGAAAAGACCTGGACCTTCACACCCCCCGGAGGCGCGGCCGCCGCAGTGGCGGGGCGGTATGACCTGATCGCCGACGGGTTCTCCGACCGGACGTTCTTCACGGACGTCGCTGGCGGACAGACGACGGCGCGGTACATCAGCCTCGCCAAGCTGTACGACCTCTACACCCAGAACCCCTCGTGGTTCGTGTTGAACGAGCCGCTGGCCTACACAAATCTCGTGAACGCGTCGCAGCAGTTGGAGGAGACCGTGACCGCCGGTTACGTGCGCTTCGACAACCGCTTTTTCAACAACCGGCTGCGCATCGTTTCCGGTGTCCGTTATGAGGGCACCGCCGACAGCGGCTCGGGCCCGCTGGTCGACGCGAACGCGATCTACCAGCGCAATGCCGACGGCACATTCGTCCTCGCGGGCGGCAACCGGGTGCTCGTCACGAGCGACCCTCTCGCCCAGGCCAAGCTGGTCTACAAGGAGCGCGGCATCGCCAAGGACACGAGCTATGGCGGCTTCTACCCGAGCCTGAACCTGAGCTACAACCTGGCGGACAATTTTGTGCTGCGGGCCAGCTACGCGCGGACCATCCGCCGGCCGGATCTCTCCGCGATCATTCCCAGCCTGTCCATTTCCGATCCCGACGCCTCCGCCACGGGGTCGCGGGTGGTCACGGTGGTCGACGGTTCGCTGCGGGCCCAGAATTCCGACAGCTTTGACCTGACCTTGGAAACCTACGACTGGAAGGGGATCACGGCCTCGGTCGGGGTTTTTCAGAAGAACCTCTACAATTCCTTTACGCGACTCGTCGACGACATCGACCAGGGCTGGCTGGATCGCCTGAACCTGCCGCAATATTACCTCGACGAAGGCTACTCGGTCTCGCGGGTCGTCAACGCGGGCACGGCGCAGATCACGGGGTTGGAACTCAACTACCGCCAGGCGCTGACCTTCATTCCCAAGATCGGCAACCGGCTGCAGTTCTTCAGTTCCTACACCAAGATCGACACGGGCGGGCAGCAGGCTTCGACCATCATCGGCTACTCGCGCCAGAGCCTGAACGGCGGGATCAGCTTCGTGGGCCGCAAATTCGTCTTCAAACTCAACGCGACCTACCGCGACTGGCGCCGGCTCTCCCTGAGTTCCTCCGGCATCCCGACCATGGTCGGGCCTTCGACCCGGCTGGATCTTTCGACGCAGTATAACCTCAGCAAGCGGCTCGGGCTCTTCTGCAGCATCACGAACCTCACGGCCGCGCCAGAAAAGCGGTACGTGCTCGACTCGACCAAGCCCGAGTACACGTGGCCCCGCGAGTTCCGCTACTTGGGCGTCGGCTACCGCGTCGGCATCAAGGGGAGTTTCTAACCCGCGCGCTGGCGGCACGATTCCGGGCCCGGCCTGATCTTCCCATGATCCCCCTGCGAAACCGACGCCCGTCTTTCCGATGAAATGATCGTTCGCGCCGGCCGTGGCGATGTTCGCGCATCACCCGGCCCGACGCGCTTTTCCCATGTCCGCCGTCCTGTGTGCCCCGTCCTTGGAAGCCGACCCGGTGCTGACCGGGCGGGTGCGCCGGCGGGTTTTTCTCCGCCTGATTCCGTGGATCCTGCTGCTTTATGTGATCTCTTACCTTGACCGGGTGAACGTGGCGTACGCGACGCTCGAGATGAGCGGCGACCTGGGCCTGACCCCGGCGGTGTATGGATTTGGCGCCGGCATTTTCTTCGTGGGTTATTTTTTGTTGGAAGTGCCGGGCGCCGTCATCGCGGCCCGCTGGAGCGTGCGGCGCTGGTTGTGCCGGATCATGGTGACGTGGGGGCTGGTCGGGGCCGCGATGGGCTTCATCCATGAAGCCACCGAATTCTACTGGCTGCGGTTCCTGCTGGGGGCGGCGGAAGCGGGATTCTTTCCCGCCATCCTGGTTTATCTCAACAAATGGTTCATTGCCGAGGACCGGGCGAAGGCGGTCGCATTGCTCATGGCGGCCATCCCGCTGGCGCTGATTTTTGGCGGACCCTTGTCGGGGTATCTGCTCGGCTGCCACTGGCTCGGGCTCGCGGGCTGGCGCTGGCTTTTCATCCTGGAAGGATTGCCGGCGGTTTTCCTGGGGCTCGCGACGCTTTGGATGATTCCGGAGAATCCCGCGGAGGCGAAATGGCTGAACGCGGACGAGAAGAAATGGCTGGTCGACCGGCTGGCCGCGGAGCGGGCGGCGAAAACCCGCGAGGGTGGGGCGATGACACTGGGCCGGGCTTTCCGGGACCCGCAGGTATTGCTTTTCTCGGTGGCGTATTTTTTCGGCCTGGTGGCCTCCAATGGCCTCGGGTTCTGGCTGCCGACGATGATCAAGTCCTTCTCGGGGCTTTCCACTTGGACGGTGTCGCTGCTGGTGTCGCTGCCTTATTCACTGGGGTTGCTGGCCAAGATCGTGGCGGGCTGGTCGAGCGACCGGACCGGTGACCGCCGCTGGCACACGATCGGCCTGCTGGGTCTCGGCGCCGCCGGGCTCGCGGGCGGGGCGTGGTCGCAGGGGCGGCCCGCGCTCGCGCTTTTCTTTGTATGCGTCGCGGTGATCGGGCTCACGGGTTACTCCCCGAGTTTCTGGGCCCATGCCCTCGGCCTGCTCGGAGGCACGGCCAGCGCCGCGGCCATCGGGTTGATCAACTCGATCGGCAATCTCGGCAGTTTTGCCGGGCCGTACATGATGGGCTGGGCGCGCCAGTCGAGCGACGCCTTCACCGCCGGCGTGCTGCTGCTCGCGGGCGCCGCGGTCGTCACCGCCGTCCTCGTTTTTATCGCCACACCCCGGCGCGCGACGCCCTGAATTTCCTCACCCCAGTCCTTGAATCCATGAATAGAATTCCCCGACCCCATTTTCGTTCCGCTTTGTCGCTCGCTCTAGCGCTGGCCGTGCCGTTGTCCGCCCAGCGCCGGGCCGTCGAAGCCGAGCATGGCATGGTCGCGTCGGTGCACGAACTCGCGTCCGCCGCCGGGGTGGAGATTTTAAAAAAAGGCGGCAACGCGGTCGATGCGGCCGTCGCCACCGGCTTCGCGCTGGCCGCCACCTATCCGAGCGCGGGCAACCTTGCCGGCGGCGGTTTCATGCTGATCCACCTGGCCGAGGGCAAACGGCAGATCGTCATCGACTATCGCGAAGCTGCGCCGGCCCTGGCCTCGCGGGACATGTATCTCGCGCCCGACGGCAGCGTCCTGACCGGCGTGGACTCGGCGCGCCTCGGCTGGCGGGCCAGTGGCGTGCCCGGCACGGTGGCGGGTTTTGCCGACGCGTTTGAAAAATACGGCTCGGGCAAGGTGACGTGGGCGGAGGTCATCGAGCCGGCGCGCCGCCTGGCCGAGGGCCATGTGCTGACGCAGGGCGCGGCCGCGAGCATGCGCGCCGCCACGCCGCTGCTGACCCAATTCGCGGAGTCCCGGCGCATTTATCTGAACAACGGCGCGGGCTGGAAAGCCGGTGACACCTGGCGCCAGCCGGAGCTCGCCGCCACGCTGGCCCGCCTGCAGAAGGACGGGCCGCGGGAATTCTACGAAGGCGAAACCGCCCGGCGGATGGCCGCCGCCATGGAGGCGAACGAGGGGACCATCCGCCTCGACGACCTGAAAAACTATCGCGCCATCGAGCGGGTGCCGCTGCGCCAGTCCTACCGCGGTTACGAAGTCGTTTCCCTGCCGCCGCCCAGTTCCGGCGGCATCGCGCTGCTGCAGATGCTGGCGATGATCGAGCCCTTCGATGTGCGCGCCCTGGGGGCGAATTCCGCGGCCAAGTATCATCTTTTCCACGAGGTCATGCGACGCGCCTTCCGCGACCGCATCGAATATCTCGGCGATCCGGCTTTCGTCACGGTGCCGGTTGCCCGGCTGCTCGACCGGCAATATCTCGCCACCCGCATGGCCGACTTTGATCCGGCGAAGGCCACGCCGAGCGCGAACATCGTGCCGGGCCTCGACGCGCCCCACGAGTCGCGCGAAACCACGCACTTTTCCGTGGTCGACGCCCAGGGCAATGCGGTCAGCAACACCTACACGTTGCGCAACGGCTTCGGCAGCGGCGTGAACATTCCCGGCACGGGCCTCCTGATGAACAATGTCATGGACGACATGGCCTCCAAGGTCGGCGCGCCCAACATGCTCGGCCTGATCCAAGGCCCCGCCAACGCCATCGAGCCGGGCAAACGCGCGGTGTCCTCGATCTCCGCCACGCTCGTCTTCAAGGAGGGCAAGCTGCTGCTCGTGACGGGCAGCCCGGGCGGCCCCACCATCATCAACACCGTGTTCCAAATCGTCACCAACGTGATCGATTTCCAAATGCCGGTCATGCAGGCGGTCGAGGCGCCGCGCATCCATCACCAATGGATGCCGGACATCCTGGAATTCGAAAAGTACGGCATGTCGGTCGACACGATCAGCGCCCTGAAGGCCATGGGCCATGCCCCGTCCGAGCGGCCCGCTTACCAGGGCGAGGCGGAATCCATCATGATCGATCCGGTGACCGGCCTGCGACTGGGCGCCTCGGATCCGCGCTCGCCGGACACGAAGTCGCTGGGATTCTAGCCGACAACCACGCCAACCCACTTCTCAAGTTTTTCATTCATCATGCGCGCATTAAAAAAATCCATCTCCGGGCTTCGATTTCATTGGGTCGCGGCCCTGTCACTCCTGGCTGCACCCGTCTGCGTGCAAGCCGCGGACAAGGCGAATTTCGAGGAGTTCGTGATCTCGCGCGAGGGCACCCCGCTTACGGTCCGGGTGCAATCGCCGCCTCCCGGACGACTGGCCGCGACGCCCCTGCTATTGATCTACCTCAGTGCCGACCGGGCTTCGTCGATGCCGGACGGTCGTTATGGTGCGCCGGGCCGGGCGTTTCTTGAGCAGGGACATCGGGTCGTGAGTTTCGATCTTCCGGCGCATGGCGACCGCGTGGATTCGCATGGCAGCGGCATCGCCGGTTTGGCGGCGCTGGTGGCGGCGGGACAGAAGCCCTTTGACGTGCTGGTGGCCGATGGGCGCGCCGTGATCGACGAATGCCTGCGCCGCGGCTTCGCGGAAAAAGGGCGGATCGTGGCGGCCGGGGTTTCCCGGGGCGGCTATTGCGCGCTGCGCCTGGCGGCGGCGGACGAGCGGATTTCCGCGGTGGCGGCCTTCGCTCCCGCCACGGACTGGGGGGCGATCACGGAGTTTGCCGCGCAAAAGGACCAGCCGGCGGTGGTGGCGCTGGCGCTGGCTAATTTTGCACCGCAGCTGGCGGGCCGGCGTCTCTATGTCGCGATCGGCAACCATGATTTCCGCGCCGGGACTGACGCCTGCACCCGCTTCGTGCTGGCGATTACCGAGGAAGAGCGCCGGCGCGGAGTGGAGAAATCAGGCCTGCGTTACCTGTTGGTCGACGATTCAGTCGGGCATGCGCTCGCCACGAAATGGCGGAGCGAGGGCATTCAGTTTTTGCTCAAGGAACCGGAAGCCGTGGACGGAGGGAAGATGCCATGAGCGCGAATCGTGTTTCAGATCCGAAGGGCCGGATGGTTGCGCGGATGATAAGTCGCGCCGTGTTCCTCGCCGGATTGGCTTGGTGCGCGCCGGGTTTCGCCGAGGCGGTGAAACCGCCGGCCCTGGCGGTGGCGGGCATTCCGCCCACCCAGGCCAACGTCCGCTACGGCCCCTACGAACGCAACGTGCTGAATTTCTGGCAGGCAAAGTCGGACCGCCCCACGCCGGTGGTGTTCAAGATCCATGGCGGCGGCTGGTACACGGGCGACGTGCATCCGGTCGAACCGGAGGCGGAGTGGCTGGCCCGCGGGATTTCGGTGGTGGCGATTCGCTATCGTCTGACGGACACGGACAGCCTGCCCGCGCCATTGTACGATGCGGCGCGGGCGCTCCAGTTCGTCCGCAGCATGGCCCACGCCTGGAACATCGATCCCGCGCGCATCGTTTGCTACGGGAGTTCCGCGGGCGGGACTTCCTCCCTGTGGCTGGCCCTGCACGATGACCTGGCGGATCCGCACAGCGCCGATCCCGTGGCGCGCGAGTCCACCAAACCGCTGGGCGCGGTGGCATTGATTCCGCAGACCAGCCTGGATCCGCGCTGGATTCTCGAGCACATCGGGCCGGAAGCGAACCGACACCGGATGATCTTCCAGTCCTTCGGCGCGAAAAGCGCCCGGGAAATGATCGACAATTTTCCCCGTTACCAGGCTGCGGTCCACGAGTATTCGCCAATCGAGCATGTGGATGCCCGCGACGCCGCGCTTTACCTGGAAGCCGGCGCCGATTTCACGGTGCCGGCCAGGAATCCCTCGCTGGGGATTCATCACCCGGTGTTCGCCGTGAAACTCAAGGAGCGGGCCGACGCCGTCGGCCTGCGCTGCGAACTCGTGGTGCGGGGCGGACCGCCCCACCTCACGATCCCTGAGTTTGTCGAAGGCCTGTTTGCCAAGGCGGTGGCCCGGCCCTGAGGCGGACTCGTGCGGGTGAAGGTGGAGCGCACTGACCAGGGCGCTTGGGAACCGCCCGCTCTCGAACCAGCGCACTGAGTCAGCGCGCTCCACCTTCAACTGAGTCAATACAGCTGAGACGGTCCCGGCGCGGGCGGGTCAAGCGGCTGCCGCCGCTTCGAAGCGGCGCGCCCGTTCCATGTCCCGGCCCATGCAGAAATAGTAGAGGCCGAGCAGCACGCAGCCCGCGAGGGCATAGAGAAAGGAGGAGGCGCCGAAGATCACATTCAGGCCGAGCTGTTGTTTGAACAACCCCGCGAGCAATACGCCGACGCCGCCGGCCGCGGAGCCGCAGGTATTGAAAATGCCCAGGGCGGTGGAGCGGAATTGGGGCGGCACCACCTCGCAGAGGATGGCGTGTTCGCTCGGCACGCCCATCGCGCGGATAAGCGAGGAGATGATCAGGAGCGCGGCCACCAGGGCGAACGTGGGGGCACCGATGAAGAAGAAGAGGAACGGGCAGCTCACGAGGAAAGACAACGCCTTGACCAGCACGCGGCCACGGGTGTTGCGCAGGGCGACCTTGTCGGAAACCCAGCCTCCTAGTCCGGTGCCGAGCAACACCGGGGCCTTGTAGAGCGCGACGCCCGCCAGGCCGGCGGCGCCGAGTTTCATCCCGTAATTCTCGGCAAAAAACAACGGCAGCCAGCTGAGGAATACCCAGGAAGCGACCCCGGCCACCATCGCGCTGACCAGCATGCAGTGGAAGGAAGGGGTCCGCAACAGGTAGCCCCAAGCCTGCGCCGGTTTCACCGGTTCGGCGGTCACCGGCCGGGTGGTTGTTTCGGAAGTCGGCCGGTCCGACAGGAAGAACCGTGAAAACAGGGCGAGCAACACGCCCATCACCCCGAGAATCCAGAACCCTGGGCGCCAGCCGAAATGTTCCGCCAGCGTCCCGGCAAAGGCGCCGCCCAACAGGATGCCCAGATTCAAGCCGAACAAATGGAATCCCATGGCCTTGCCCCGCGTGGCCGGGCCGTGATGTTCGCCCAACAGCGCGACGGCGGCGGGCAGGTAAAAGCTCTCGGCGATCCCCAGGGCGGTTCGCAGCACCAGGAGTTCGGTCACGCTTTGGACCGCGCCAGTGACCAGCGTGATGAGGCTCCACGTCAGGATGCTCCAGAACACGATCCGGCTGCGCGAGAACTTGTCGGCGATGTTCCCGGCAAACGGGGAGGCGATGGCATAGCTCCAGAGAAAAAGCAGGCCCGCGAGCCCGATCTGCGCATCGGTGGCCCCCAGGTTGGTCCGCAGGGGCGGGATGACGGAGGAGAGGGCCGTGCGGTCGGCGTAGTTCAATCCCGCCGCCACGAAGAGAAAGAGGGCGACGCGCCACGGCTCGGAGAGGGAGAGGAATCGGCGGCTCAAAAGGGAAGGGGAGTTGGAGGGAACTGCCCGGCAAAGGGCAACGTGGCGGACGTTCCAGCCGATGCGATGCCGTTTGTGGATCGCGGCCGGGCGGTCATCGCCGGAAGAGGACACGGTCGGGAGGAAATCGCTATTCCAGTGGAGGCCTCGATGAAAGCGATGAACCGGCGATGACTTCCCGTATGTATACATGTGTCGCAGCAAGGCCTTATCGGTCAAGTGCCTTTTTCCGGGAGCGAAGCCCGCGACGTTGAAGGCTTCGTGGGATTCCCCGCGCCCTTCACCGCCGGGTTGCCCGACGGCCGGAACCCCGCGATCGCCATTTCTCGCTCGCAGAAGGATGAAGGTAAGGAAAATCCGATCCTAAAAAAAGCACGACCGGCGCGATCCGTGCTCTGGCGCGACATCGAAACGTTACGAGTATCTCACAAAACAATTGACAGGACACACGGTAATACAAATGTATACGAAACCTCGTTTAGCGCCTCCCCAGAAGCTGCCGCCGGTCACCACCCCTCCGTTCGAAGAAAATGACAAAAGGGCCATCAACGCAGTCGATTGTAAGCCAAGGCTTCTTCGTGCGGATGACGGATGGACCCGGCCGTCGGTTTCCTGCCCTGAAACATTGCGTTCTTTGGTCAACCTAACGTCACGCCTTCCCTCCACCATGCTACCCACGAACATCGCCCTGTTACGTCCCTGGAAAAAAATCAGCGGCATCGCCTGTGCCTTCCTGAGTCTCGTCACCCTCGCCTGGGCGCAGCCCGCCAACACCGGCATTATCCGCGGGCGCGTGCTCAACGAATCCACCGGCAGTTACCTGAACACCGCGCACGTCACGGTGAAGGGCACGGAAATCGAGGCCTACACCAATAACATCGGTGAATACCAGCTGACCAACGTGCCGGCTGGCGAGGTGACGGTGGTCGCGAGTTATGTGGAGATGCAAAGCCAGGTTGCCACCACCCGGGTGACCGCCGGCCAGACAGTGCTTCAGGATTTCACCATGCAGGCGGAGGTGAGCAGTTCCCGGCTCGATAGCGCCGACAAGCCCCTCAAGCTCGAGGCGATGTCCGTCAACGCCAAGGCCCTGAGCGCCCAGGCCGTCGCCGCGACGGTCAAGCGCAATGCGGGCAACATCAAGGATGTCATCGCCACGGACGAGTTTGCCGACCAGGCCGACGGCAACATCGGCGAGTTCATCAAATTTGTCCCGGGCCTCGACATCGCGTACAACCCCTTCAATGCCGCCTCGGTGTCGATTCGCGGCATGCCGGCCACCGGCACGCTGGTGCAGTTCGACGGTATGCCGACGGCGCCCGCCGCGGCTGGCAATACCCGCAGCTTCGACCTGAACACCGCGGCCAACGCCAACATCGAGCGCATCGAAGTGACGAAATCGCCGACTCCGGACATGCCGGCCAACGCCGTCGGTGGTTCGATCAACGTTATTTCCAAGAGCGGTTTCAGCCGGTCCAGGCCGCTTTTCACCTATAATCTCTACACGACGTACAACGCCATCGAGGGCGAGTTCAGTCCGAGCTACAGCAAGGCCGCCGGGCCCGACGGTCTTTCGAGCATCCGTCCGGTGCAGCTGGCCTACGATCTCTCCTACATCCTGCCGGTGAACAGGAAACTGGCGTTCACCTTCGCGCTCACCCGTGCCCCGCGCTTCAACCAGGTCGAGTACCGCTCGCCGGGCTGGAACAAGAACACCGGCATCCTCAATAATTACCAGTTCAACGAACTGCTCTCGAACGTCGACCTCCGCACCGGCAAGGGCACCGTCGACTGGAAGATCACCGACCGGAGCTCCCTGCAGGTCAGCTTCCACAAGACCGACCGCCGCAGTCTCACGCGCCAGAACTTCAACCAGTTTACGCCGGGTGCCGGCTCCACCGGTGACTCCAACTCGATCCAAGGCGCCGCCACCGCCGTCGGCCAGGTGGCCCAGAATCTCAGCGGCAATCAGCAGTACCGCAGCCTCAACCTCGCCTCCGTGCGCTACAAATTCGACGGGGCGGTCTGGAAATTTGACGCCTTCGCCTCGCGCTCCAAGGGTGGTTTCACCATCAAGGACACGGACGACGGTTTCTTTGGCACCGATGCGACGACCTACACCGGTCTCATTGTCGGCGCCACCGGCCTGAGCGATCTCGATGGCCGCGGCATTCCCACCATCACCGCCACCCGGGCCGGCGCCGTCATCGACCCCTGGGATGGCAGCCACAATTCGATCAACACGGTGACCAGCGCCGCGTCGGTCGTCAGCAACGAGGTCACGAGCTACGGTGCCAACCTCGGCCGGGATTTCAACTTCACGATCCCGACCCGCCTACAGGTCGGCTTCTACAACGAGATCATGAAGCGCGCCAATACCGGCGGCGTCAAAACCTGGACCTTCACGCCTCCCGGCGGCGCCGCGGCCAAGGTGGCCTCGCTCTATGATGTGTTCGCCGACGATTTCTCCAAGCGCGCCCAGCTCACCAGCGTCGACGGGAAGTCCATCAGCTCGCGCTACCTCAGCCTCGCGAAGCTCTACAACCTCTACCTGCAGAATCCCTCCTGGTTCGTGCTGAACGATGCCACGGCCTACACCAACGCGGTCAATGCGTCGACCGCCCTGAAGGAGACCGTCACCGCCGGCTATGTCCGCCTCGACAATAAATTCCTGAACAATCGCCTCTGGCTGGTCTATGGCGTCCGCTATGAACGCACTGAGGACGACGGGTTCGGCCCGCTCAACGACATCGGCGCCACCTACCAGCGCGACGCGGCCGGGAACTTCATCCGCAACTCCAGCGGTCAGCTCGTGAAGATCACGACCAATGCGCTCGCCAACGCCCAGTTGCAGTTGAAGGAACGCGCCTCGCACCGGACGACGAACTACGACGACCTGTATCCGAGCTTCAACGCGAGCTACTCGCTCTCCGACCACATGGTCGTGCGCACCTCCTACGCCCGGACCATCGGCCGCCCCGACCTGGATGAAATCGTTCCGAGCATGGTGGTCACCGATCCCAATGCGGCGGCCGCGACCCGGCGCATCACGGCGGTGGACGGCAACCTGAAGCCGTGGACCTCAAACAGCTACGATGCGACCTTTGAGATCTACGACGTCAAGGGCGCCACGGCCTCGGCCAGTGTGTTCCTGAAGGACATCTCCGACTTCTTCTCGACCCGGGAAACGCAGGTCACGGCCGCCGATCTCGCCGATCTCGGCCTGCCCGCCGACTACGCGGATTATGTGATCGTCCGCAAGACCAACGGTGGCAAAGCCAAGATCCAGGGCCTCGAGCTCAGTTACCGTCAGGCGCTCAGCTTCATTCCCGTCGTCGGTCGCAACATGCAGTTCTTTGCGAACATGACGACCCTGTCGATTTCCGGCGAAAACTCGGACGACTTTGAAGGCTATTCCCCGCACAACCTCGCGGCCGGCATCAGTTATTCGAACCGCCGTCTGGTGGCGAAGCTCGACATGACCCACAACGGTCTTGTGCGGAGCACGTCGGCTGCTTCCAGCGCAACGCAGACCACCAACGCCTTCAACTGGCGCGAATCCGCCAACCGCTGGGACTTCTCGCTCGAATACCGGCTGACCAAGCGTTTCTCGGTCTACTACGCCGGGCGCAATTTGCTCGCGACGCCCGTCCGCTTGCAAAGCGGCAGCTCCGAGACCCTCGGTTACCTGCGTCCGTCGAACTACCAGTTCGTCGCCGCCAACCATACTCTGGGTATCAAGGGGAGCTTCTAACCCCGGTCGGCGGGGCGTCCCGGGCTGGTCGGACGCCCCTTGCCGTCGATCCCAATCAGTTCTTCCTCCGTTTTTAACCGCGGGAATATCCCGCCGGTTCCGCTTCGCCGTCGCGTTGCCCGATTTCGCCCCCGGCGTTCCGGGCCACGCCTCGTCCCGGTCCCGCCGCCAGCGTCCTCCCATTCATGAAAGATCCGATCCGCAACCTCCTTCTTGCCGCCTTTAGCCTGGCGGCTGCCGTCATCGCCCAACCGGCCGACAAAGTATCCCGGGGCGACGGGTTGTGGAACACGATCACATGGTCGCCCACCGGCACGCCGATCGCGAACGACATCGTGCACATCGAGGATGGGTTCTCGGTGAACTACAATACGGGCACCTCGCCAAACTTCAGCCGCATTTATGTCGGCGACAACTCGTTTGGCGCCGGGGCGAACGGCACGCTCGAGGTGTCGGGCGGGATCCTCACGGTGAATGCCAACGCGGCGGGCGCCTACATTATCGGGCGGTCGGCCGGATCGACCGGCACGGTCAACATCACCGGCGGCACGTTGCGGACAACCGGCGCGTCCGGCGGCGGCCTGCAGCTGGGTTTTGCAAGCGGCGCCACCGGCAACCTGAATATCAGCTCCGGTGCGCTGACGCTGACGGCCTCGGCGATTCTCGGCGCGGCGGACGGAGCGACCGGCAACATGACGGTGAGCGGCGGCACGGTGACGACGAGCACTGGCACGAACAACGCGATCTTCTACGTGGGAGGCCGGATCACCTCCGGCAGCACGGTCGGGACGTTTGAGCAGACGGGAGGCTCGATCAACGTTAACAACAACAGTGCTTACTTTGCCGTCGGTTATGCCGGCGCATCGCAGGACATCAGTGGCACGGCGCGGCTCACGGGCGGCAATTTCAGCGGCAATGTGCGGGTGGGGCGGCAAAGCGGCACGACCGGCACGGGCAGTGGCTCCCTGATCATCGGGCCCAATGCGAATGTCACGGGTCGGAATCTGGCCTGGGATGTCAGCGGGAACGGCAACCTGGAGTTTGCGCTCGGGTCCACGACGACGTTTCACGCGGTCGATCTCACGACGGTCACGGCCAGCAATGCGCTGACCTTCTCCGAGGCGGGTGCGAAGATCACGGTCGACGGCACGAGCCTGGTCTTCTCGGGTGCCTATGCGCCGGTCACCTTCATTAATTTCGCGAGCGGCAAGGGCCCGGACGCGACCAGCAAGTCCAACGTGATCTTCAACTACACCGGCTTCGACGCGGGCTTCACGCCCACGCTCCTCTGGAAGGACACGGGGCTCCGGCTCTATCTTTACGGCATGCCGGACTATGGTTACTGGCTGGGTGGCAGCGGCACCTGGACCAACACCGCCAGCCCCTTCAACTGGAGCGATGCGGGCGTGACGGAAACCGGCGACTGGGGTTCCAAGGTCGCCACGTTCGGCGGCACGGCCGGCACGGTCACGGTCGATGACGGCGCGGGGCCGGTCGTCTTCACGGGAGCGACGTTCAACACCTCGGGTTACGTCATCACCGGGGATTCGCTCACGACGAACACCGCGGCGACGTCGCTGTCGACCGGCAACACCCTCACCGCCACCATCGCCTCGCCGATCGTCGGCAGCGGCGGTCTCGCCAAGGACGGACTGGGCACGGTGATTCTTTCGGGCGCCAACACCTACACGGGCGCCACGGTGGTGAACGCGGGCACGCTGCGCATCGAGGGCGATCAATTGGCCGCCACCGGCGCGGTGACGGTGGCGACGGGCGCGGTGCTCGCGGGCGCGGGCCGCACCGGCGGCGCGGTGACGGTGCAGAACGGTGGCACGCTCTCGGGGCAGGCGGGGCAGGTTTTCACCATGAACGGCCTGACCTTGGGTAGCTCGGCCAACCTCGATGTCGCCTTGGACGCGCCAAGCACCGCCCGGCTGTTCCAAGTGAATGGCAACCTGACCCTCGATGGCACCCTCAATGTTACGGCGGGCGCGAGCTTTGGCCCGGGAGTTTACCGCCTGATCGATTACACCGGCAGCCTCACGAACAACGGCCTTTCCCTGGGGACGGTGCCAGTGGCGCCCACGGACCTCGCGGTGCAAACATCGGTGGCCAACCAGGTGAACCTCATCTTCAATGCCACCACCCAGAATTTCTGGGCCGGCGGCAGCGGCGTGTGGACGGCGGATCCGTCCGGCACCGCCTGGGATAATTTCAACGGCACCACGCATGGCGCCTGGCAGCCGCAATTGGCGATCTTCCAGGGCGCGCCCGGCGTGGTGACGGTCGACACCACGGCAGGCGCCGTGGTTTTCACCGGCACCCAATTTGCCGCGGATGGTTATACGGTCGCCGGCGGCAACCTCACCACCAACACCGCCAACACCGTGCTGCGAGTGGGAGATGGCTCCGCGCCGGGTGCGGCGTTCACCGCGACGATCTCCGCGGCCATCACCGGCTCGGGCGGAGTTGAGAAGACCGACCTCGGCACCTTGGTTCTTAGCGGCGTCAACACGTATGCCGGCGGCACCACGATCACCGATGGCATGCTGCAACTCGGCAACGGTGGCACGACCGGAAGCGTGGTCGGCGATGTCGCGAATAACGGCACCCTTGCGGTCAATCGCAGTGACACGGTCGTCTTCAACGCCGTCGTCAGCGGCGCCGGTGGCCTGCGGCAGCAAGGCAGCGGCGCGCTGGTGCTGACCGGCGCGAACACCTACACCGGCAACACCATCATCAACGCCGGCACACTGCAGCTCGGCAACGGCGGGACCACCGGCAGCATCACGGGGAACGTGGCCAACGCCGGGATTTTTGCCATCAACCGGAGTGACGCCTACCTTTTCAACGGCGCCATCAGCGGCGCGGGTGATTTCCAGCAGTCCGGCAGCGGCACGACGACCTTGACGGGCGCCAACACCTACACCGGCGGCACGACCATTGCCGCGGGCACGTTGCAACTCGGCAACGGCGGTGCGACCGGCGGCATCACGGGGAATGTGGTGAACAACGCGACCCTCGCCGTGAACCGCAGCGATGCCTTTACCTTGGGTGGCCTGGTCAGTGGCTCAGGCACGTTGCGGCAGTCCGGCAGCGGCACGACGACCCTGACGGGCGCGAACACTTACGCGGGCGCGACGTCCGTGAACGCCGGCACGCTCCTCATCAACGGGAATCAATCGGCCGCCACGGGGGCCGTCACGGTGGCCTCGGGCGCAACGCTCGGCGGCAGTGGGCAAACCGGCGGCGTGGTGAGCGTGCAGAGCGGCGGCACGCTTCGCGGCCAGAGCGGCCAGACTTTCACCGCCGGCGGTTTGGTGCTTGGCGCGACTTCCACGGTCAACGTCAGCCTCGGCGCCGCCTCGACTTCGGCGTTGTTCCAGGTCAACGGCAACCTAGTTCTGGACGGCACGCTCAACGTCGCCGACGCCGGGGCCTTCGGCCAGGGACTCTACCGGCTCTTCAATTATACCGGCAGCCTGACCGACAACGGCTTGGTTTTCGGCACATTGCCCGGAGGCGTGAGCCTCGCGTCGCTGACCCTGCAAACCTCGGTCGCAAACCAGGTCAATTTGTTCTACAACGATACGACCTCGCCGCTGCCGTCGTGGACGGGCGGGAGCGGAACCTGGTCGGTGGATCCGACGAGCGCCGGTTGGGGCAACGGATCCCAAACCGGGGGCTGGCGCCGGGGCTTCGCGGTTCTATCCGGCACGCCCGGCACCGTGACCGTCAACGCCGCCGCCGGACCAGTGGAGGTCCTCGGCATCCAGTTCGCTTCCGATGGCTACCTCGTCACCGGGGACGCCATCACCAATACCACTCCCTCCGCGGCCTTCCGGGTGGGGGATGGCACGGCTGCCGGCGCAAACATGACCGCCACGATCGCCGCTCCGATCATCGGCGGCGGCAGCATCAACAAGACCGACCTGGGCACGCTGGTCCTTGCGGGCACCAGTACCTACACCGGCGGCACCAGCATTACCGGAGGTACGTTGCAGGTCGGGGCGGACGCGAATCTCGGCGCGTCCACCGGCGGGCTGACGCTGGCGGGCGGCACGCTGCGCGCTGGCGCGACTTTCGCCTCCGCGCGCAACGTGATTGTGACCGGTTCCGGCAGTTCGGTGGACACGCTGGCCAACAACCTGACGCTGTCGGGCGTGATCAGCGGCACGGGATCGCTGACAAAACGCGGCGCAGGCCGGCTGATCCTTTCCGGCAACAACACCTTCACGGGAGCGACCGTCATCACTCAGGGCGGGATTTTCCTGGACGGAGGCAGCCTCGCCGCCACGACGATCAACAGCGGCGCCAGCCTCATGGGCAACGGCCGCGTCCGCGGCAATCTCACCAACAACGGCACGCTCAGCCCTGGCGCCAGTCCGGGCACCGTCACCGTGTCCGGCAATTTCACGCAAGCCGCCACCGGCATCTACGCGGTTGAAATCGCCCCTGCGGCCTTTGACCGCCTCGTGGTGGACGGCACTGCGACCTTGGGCGGCACCCTGACGGTCACCGGTATCGATGGCTACGTGCCGCGCCCGGGCCAGTCCTTCAAGATTATCGAGGCCGGCGTTCGGGTCACGGGTCAGTTTGCGACGGTGGCCCCGCAATTGCCGCTTCCGGTCATGCTCAGCCTCGGGGTGAACTACAATTCGAACGATGTGACGCTCGCGATCAACCAGCGGTCGTTTGCGATGCTCGCCGGCAGCACCACCGGTCAGGTCATCATGGGCCGCGCCGTCGACGGTGCGGTGGCGAACGGCGCGATCCCCGGTTTGCGCGATACGCTCAACGGGTTCATGAGCGAAGGGGAAGTGAAGGCCGCGTTGGCCGCGCTTTCGCCGGGGGTTTATGGCCGTTGGTTCGAGCAGGCCGTTTACACCAGCAGCGCCACGATGCGTTCGGCGGAAACCCGCCTCGCCGAGGCCAAGGATGCGCCGCGCGGCTTGTGGATGGAATTGGTCCGCCGCGACACCCGCTTCGATCCCGCGCGCGACAACCCCCGGGCGAAGGGCAGCACGGATGGAATCATCGTGGGCGGGGATCTCCCGGTCGGCGACAGGTTGCGCGTGGGCGCCCTGTTTGGCTACACCTCCGAGGACCTCAACCTCGATCAAAGCAGCAGCAGCACGACCGGAACCGAACGTTTCAATGCGGCGCTCTACGGGCGTTACACGCTTCCGGACATGTTCGTCGAAGCCGTGCTCGGCGCGGGCATGGCGCAGCAGGACAACCGGCGCACCGTGGCGATCCCCGGTTACCTGCGGACGGCACGGAGTTCGGCGGACACTCATGAATCCTTCGCCAGCGTGCGCTGGGGCCGGCCGGTGCGGTTCGCCCACCTTGAATTCATTCCGTATCTCGGGGCGCGTTACGTGAACTGGTCGGCCGATGCCTTCAACGAAGCCGGCGCGGACGACGCGAACCTGAAGGTTTATGCGCAGACCGGTGATTCGCTGGCCGCGCGCGCCGGGCTCGCGGTATCGCGCTCGTTCGCCGTCAAGGGTCTGACCCTGACACCACGGCTCGATCTCGCCGTGCAACAGGAGCTGTTCGACAAGCTGCCGGGCATGGTGGCCGCGGAAATCGGCGGCACCCCGTTTGCGCTGCCGGGACGCCGGCCGAAGAGCGAAGGATTTCTCGGGGCGTTCGGTCTGGATGTGGGTTGGAAATCGCGCTTCAACGCCTACGTCCGTTTCGCCGGGGAATCCCAGACTGCGGTCGACCAGGGCATGGAGACCCGCGTCGGCTTTGACTTCCATTTCTGATCCGCCGGCTCGGCGGAGTGATCGTTCGAAAACCGGGACTTCGTCGCTTCGATGGATTCCTTCCACCCCTTTTGCACACTATGAAACCGTCTCCTCAATTCCTCTGCAGCGCGCTGGTGATGATTTTCTGCGTGGCCGGCCAGGCCGCGCCCAAAATTCCCGCCACGAGCGGCGCCTGGCCGGGCGTTTCCTGGCTGGCCTCGAAGGGCACGCCGACCAGCGCTCCGGTCGACGGCGACGAGGTGTTTATCGCGAACAACCAGGCGGTGACCTTTGCGGCGGGCGAAACCACCGTGCGTTATCTGGAGATTGGCACCGATGGCAGCGACTATGCGTGGCTGACGCCGGAGAAAGGCTCGGGCGCGCTGCTGGTCACGGGCGGCACCCTGACGGTGTCGGGTCCGCGTTTCCGGCTCGGGGCGCTCGAGAAGACCAAGGCGGTGCTGAACATCAAGGGCGGCACGGTGAAGCACACGGACGCGGGCAAGAACAGCCGCCTCGAAACCGGCGTAGCCAGTGATACGACCAACATCATCGATCTCTCCGCCGGCCGGTTGGAAATCACCGGCCTGCTGCTTTCCCGGGCGGACCGGGCCCAGACCGCGATCCGGATCAGCGGCGGGGAACTCGACCTGTCCGGGGCGACGGCCAACGTCTACCTCCCGTCCAAGGCCACCGGCACGACCACGGCGTTTTTAGAACAAACGGGCGGCAAGGTGGTGCTGGGCAACAACCGCGTTTTCTTCGTGGGCACTGGCGGAAAGGAAAGCGGCGACGCGCAGGGCACGGTCCGGATCACCGGTGGCGAATTCTTCGGGCGCGTCTGTGTGGGCGGTGACGGCGGCAAGGGCACGCTCGTGGTTGGGCCGGGTGCGGCCATTGCGCTGGAGAAAGCCGGGAGCACGGTCGGCCTGATCCTGAGGCAGACCGGCCGGCTGGTTTTCGAACTCGGCGGCACCACAGCCTTCAATCCGATCAACCTGACGAAGGCGACGAAGCAGGCCGTGGCCTTCGAGCAGGCCGGCGCGACCATCCTCGTGGATGGGACGCTGTTGCCCCCCATGAAGAAGGCGGCCCCGATCACCCTGATGACCTTCAAGAAAGGATGCGGCCCGACCCCGGAGCATCTCGCCGCTCTTCGCGTCGGTTACACCGGCTTCGCGGCGGACTACAAACCGTCACTCGTCTGGACGGCCACCAGCCTGCAACTCCAGCTTTACGACGCGCGAAAATAACCTGGCGCCGGACCCGCCCCAGAAGTCGATGGGCAGTAGGGAAATCACCGGCGGAAAATGTGTAATATAATGATACGTGGCGCGGTTTCCGTGCAGTCATACCCGGCAATCGTTTCAAGCGGGCTTCCATGAATCGGCTACCCGCGGGCCCCGAACTCGGAGCAGCCTGGATCGCACGCCGGCAAAAATATCCCGCGCTTTCACCCTGCATGGATAATAAATTGTGCATACAGCGGTGAGGGGCCTGATCCACCGTGGGCGGAATCGCCTGGATGTGCCGTTGGAATCAGCCGGTCAGTTTGGGCGATGCCTAGAGGCAAAAACAGCCTTCTTGGGCTGAAATCGACCACGAAGGCAAAATCAGCTTGACCTGAGGTTCCGTGGACACAGATGTATACACAAGGATTTACTGTAAGGTAACGCTTATTCCATCCCAAGTTCGGCACCATGAATCTTCCCCTTCGATTGGTCTCGGTCATTGCGCTCTCGGCATCATTTGTAGTCCCGAGTTATTCGGCCGACAAGGTCTCCCAGGGAGACGGGCTCTGGAATACGATCAACTGGCTGCCGGCCGGTGCACCGATTGCGAGTGACATCGTGCACATCGAAGGCGGCAATGCGGTGAACTACAACACGGGTACTTCGCCAAACTTCAGCCGCATCTATGTCGGCGACAATTCCGGAGGGGGCAGCGCGAACGGCACGCTCGAGGTGTCGGGCGGGATCCTCACGGTGAATGCCAACGCGGCGGGCGCCTACATTATCGGGCGGTCGGCCGGATCGACCGGCACGGTCAACATCACCGGCGGCACGTTGCGGACAACCGGCGCGTCCGGCGGCGGCCTGCAGCTGGGTTTTGCAAGCGGCGCCACCGGCAACCTGAATATCAGCTCCGGTGCGCTGACGCTGACGGCCTCGGCGATTCTCGGCGCGGCGGACGGAGCGACCGGCAACATGACGGTGAGCGGCGGCACGGTGACGACGAGCACTGGCACGAACAACGCGATCTTCTACGTGGGAGGCCGGATCACCTCCGGCAGCACGGTCGGGACGTTTGAGCAGACGGGAGGCTCGATCAACGTTAACAACAACAGTGCTTACTTTGCCGTCGGTTATGCCGGCGCATCGCAGGACATCAGTGGCACGGCGCGGCTCACGGGCGGCAATTTCAGCGGCAATGTGCGGGTGGGGCGGCAAAGCGGCACGACCGGCACGGGCAGTGGCTCCCTGATCATCGGGCCCAATGCGAATGTCACGGGTCGGAATCTGGCCTGGGATGTCAGCGGGAACGGCAACCTGGAGTTTGCGCTCGGTGCTGATTCGACATTCCACGCCGTGGATCTCACGACGATCACCGCGAGCAATGCGCTGATCTTCTCCGAGGCGGGCGCGAAGATCACGGTCGACGGCACGAATCTCGCCTTCTCGGATTCCTATGCGCCGGTCACCTTCATCAACTTCGCGAGCGGCAAGGGTCCGGACCTCGCCAGCCTGTCCAACGTGTCGTTCAATTTCGTCGGCTTTGATCCCGGTTTCGCTCCGGAGCTCGTCTGGACCAGCACGAGCCTGCAGCTGAACCTCAACCTGGCCGCCATTCCCGAGCCGTCCACTTACGCGGCCATCCTGGCCTCCGCTGCGCTGGGCTTGGCGATCGTCCGCCGGCGTCGGATCACGGCATCGGCCTGAACCGCCCGGGCACGGTCCTCCTTATGATACGTTTCTTCAGAACGGGCGGCGTGGCCGTCTTCACACTCAGTCTGCTGGCGGCTGCTTCCGCCAACACCGCCGTCGAGCCGGTGGTCCGGCGGGCGAATGAGCCCTGGATGCAGCGACACCTCAAACTGGTCGAGCTCGCGAAAAAATCCGCGGACTGCGAGGTGTTGTTCATCGGTGACTCGATCACCGACCACTGGGACAGCAAGGGCATCGAGGTCTGGAAAAAGGAATACGTTCCGTTGCACGCGGTGAACCTCGGCGTCAGCGGTGACCGCACCCAGCATCTCCTCTGGCGCCTGCAGAACGGCGAACTGGGGGCCATGCATCCCAAGGCCATCGTCATGATGATCGGGACCAACAACGTCGGCCTCGAGAGCAACAAGACCCGGCGCAACCAGGAACCGGAAGTGGCGCAGGGCATCGCCGCCCTGGTCCGTTACCTCCGCCAGCAGCTCCCGGCCACGAAGATTCTCCTCCTCGCCGTTTTCCCCCGTGGCCAGCCGGATTCCCCGGAGCGGGCCCAGGTGACGGCGATCAACCGGCTCCTGCCGCCGCTGGCGGACGGCAAGAATGTCGTCCTGCTCGATATCGGCGAAAAATTCCTCAGCCCCGACGGAACGATCGCCAAAACCATCATGGGCGATCTCCTTCATCCCACGGCGGCCGGCTACGTGATCTGGGCCGACGCCATGAGGGAGCCGTTGGCGGAATTGCTGAAATAAGGCGGATCCCGGGTAGCCCCGGGCGCGGCTTCGCCGTCGGATCAAGCGCGGGTCCCGCCAGCCTCCTTCCTTCCAATCCATGCGACTCATTTCCTGCCTGTTCCTTGCGCTCGGTCTCCCGTGTATCGCTGCCGCGGCGGCTCCGGCTGAACTGACGTCCGGGAACAATGATCACCTGAAAAAGTGGCTGGCCCGCTTTCCCGATGCGGACGCCAACCACGACGGCATCCTCACATCGGACGAGGCGTGGCGCTACCAGGGCGGCGTTGCCGAGCGCAATCGCGCCGCCGCGGCGAAGGCCAGGGAAAAGGTCGCCGCGGAGCCCAAGCCGGCCCAGCCGAAACCGGCGCGTCCGAAACCGGATTTCGCCAACGTCCGCTACGGCCCGGCCGAACGGAATGTGTTCGATTTCTGGCAGGCGAAATCCGATCGCCCGACCCCGCTGGTGATTTTCTATCACGGCGGCGGCTGGCGGACGGGCGACAAGGGCGACATCTCCACCAAGGCCCTTCAGGAATTCCTGCAGGCGGGGGTTTCCGTCGCCGCGGTGAACTACCGCTACACCTCCACCGCGCCGCTCCCCGCGCCCTACCTGGATTCCGCGCGGGCGTTGCAAACGCTCCGGTCCCGCGCCGGCGAGTGGAACCTGGATCCGCAGCGCGTCGCCGCCTATGGCCCTTCCGCCGGCGGGGGCATCTCGATGTGGCTGGGCTTCCATGACGACCTCGCCGAGCCCGCGAGCCCGGACCCGATCGCCCGCCAGTCGACGCGGCTGACCTGCATCGGTTCCGTGAGCGGCCAGTGCACCTACGATCCCAATTGGATTCGCGCGAATATCGGCGAGGCGGCCTACCGCCATACGCTGTTCACCTGGGCTTTCGGCGTGAAAAAGCAGTCCGAACTCGGCAATCCGGCGCTGCAGAAATCCTACGACGAAATGTCGCCGATCACCCACCTGACCCGCGACGATCCGCCGGTCTTCGAATACTTCACCGAACCGGACACCTCGTTGCCGAAGGACGCCAACGGGGGGCAGGGGATCCATCATCCGATCTTCGGCCACCGGTTGAAGGCGGCGATGGACGCCATCGGCGTGGAATGCGTCTACCGGCACGTCGCGGACATGTCCGCCGATCCGCAGCACGAGATGGTGCAGTTCATCCTCGGGAAACTGGGGCGGCCGTGAAATCCCGTCCGCGCTTCAACCATACCAAACCATGACCGCACCCACAGATAGTTCCCTGCCGATCCTCGCCACAGCGGTGGTGCCGTGGAGCCCCGACGGGCGGTTCGAGGCGGAAATTTTCCGCCGCCAGGTGCGGACGATCGCGCGGAACCTGACGCGCCACCTCTATATCTTCGGCACCGCCGGCGAGGGCTATGCCGTGACGGATGCGCAATTCCGGGAAATCGGCACCTGCTTCTGGGAAGTCGCGCAGGCGGAGAAGGTGACGCCGATGCTCGGCATCATCTCCCTCTCGCTGCCGACCATCGTCGAGCGGATCGCCTGGGGACGGTCGGTGGGCTTCCGCGAATTCCAGCTGTCACTGCCGGCGTGGGGCGCGCTCAACGACCGGGAACTGGACACGTTCTTTGCGGAGACCTGCGGACGGTTTCCCGACTGCCATTTCCATCACTACAACCTGGCCCGCTCCGGCCGCGTCCTCACCGCGGCTGATTACCGCCGGCTCATCGCGGCGCATCCGAACCTGGTGGCGGTGAAGGCAAGCGTTTCCGACCCGGCCATCATCAGGGAATTCATGGCGCTGACGCCCCGGCTGCAGTTCTTCTTCACGGAGCGCGGCTACGTGGAGGCGCGCAAGCTGGGGCCCTGCGGGCTTTTGATCTCGATCGCCTCCGTGAGTCCCCGGCAGGCCAAGGCCTTTGTCGCGGGTGACGATGCTTTCCGCCAGCGGATGTTCGAGGGCGTCCAGGCGATGGGGAAAAAACTCAAGGAAATCCACGCCGGCCGTTACCACATCGACGGCGCCTTCGACAAGATGCTCTACCGGGTGAGCGATCCGGATTTTCCACTGCGCCTGCTGCCGCCCTATGAAGGCGCGAGCGAGGCGGATTTCGAGGCGTTCCGGGATGCCATTCCGGCGGAGTGGCGCCAGCGGCTTTAGCCTCCCGCGCACTCATGAAATTATCCCGCCGCGATCTGATTTCACTCGGAGCGCCTGCGTTGGCGGGAGTGGTGCTCGCGCCAGGGAGCAGTCGGGCCGCTCCGGTCAACCCGGTCCCTCTGGAGGTTCCGACCGGGGCCGCGTGGCCGGAGCATCGGCAGAAGATCGAACGGGGCTGGCTTGATCTCCTCGGTGAATTTCCCGCGGAGATCCCGGCCTTGAAGCCGGAGGTGAAGGAAGTGGCCCGCGAGAATGGCGTCACGCGGTATCACGTCAGCTTCCAGTCCGAAGCGGACGATCGCGTCACGGCCTGGCTGCTGGTGCCTGACGTGGCGCGGACGCAGCCGACGCCAGCCATCATTTGCCTGCACAGCACGACTTGGGGCACAGCCAAGGACAGCACCATCGGTCTGGCGGGAATCATCCCGGGCGATCCTCCGGAAAAATGGCAGGAGCGTTACCGCAATCCGGATCCTGGGCAGGCTTACGGCCGGGACCTGGCAGAGCGCGGTTTCGTCACGTTGAGCATTGATTTCCTCACGGACGGCGAGCGCGTCCGCCCGGGCGAGCGGCTGATGGATACGCGCCCGTTTTATCGCCGCCATCCGGAGTGGTCGATGATCGGGAAAAATATCTGGGACATCCGGCGCAGCGTGGATTTTCTGCAGACGCTGGCTTATGTGGACGCGGCCCAGATCGGTTGCATCGGGTGGTCGTTAGGGGGGCACATGACGGTCTTCGCCGCCGCCTTCGAGCCGCGGATCACCGCCGCGGTGAATATTGGCGGCGTCCTCGACTGGCATCGCCAGACCAACTCCTGGGGCCGGCCGGACGACCATCCCAACAGTCCCGACCTGGAGCGTCGCTTTGGTTTCAAGCCGAACAGCGGTCCCTACATCTACATTAAAAAATTCCGGCCCTACATTGCCGACCAGACGCTGCCGCTGCCGGCGGATTTTGACGGGCTGATGATGATGGTGGCGCCGCGACCGCTGCTAATCCTGTCGACCGAATGGGAATTCTACAGCCACAAGCTCACACCCAAGTGCCTGGCGACGGCGAAAGTCTACGCCGGTTGGCGCGATGCGCCCAGTTTGCCCAGCGTGGTGGAGGCCCGGAAAAAGCGTCGCGGCTATGACCTGACGCTCGCGTATTACGATTTCCACAACCGCGTGCCGGCCGAGCGCATTCCCGGCATGCTCAGCCAGGTCGGGGCGCTCGATTGCTTCAGCTGGTTTTCCTACCCGGGCGGCCACGGCCTGCCGCTGGCCGCGCGCGGATTGAGCCAGTCCTGGTTCGACCGCTGGCTGGGCCGCGATGCACGCGCCCATGCCTGACGGCAGGCCTTACTTTCGCCCCCCCCAAAAAAACCTTATGATGAACCCTGTCCGCCTCACTCAATTCATCCGCCAGCCGATCATCCTCGGCCTTGGCTTGGTGCTCGGCCTGGCCGCCCGCGCCGGGGAACTCGACAGCGGCACGTTCAAGCCCGTCATCGACGAACTCCACGGCCAGACCATTTTCGCCTTCGATAGCGTGGCGATCCCGTTTACCCGCAGCCTCGAACTCAAGATGCAGGCGCCGGTGAAATATTCGGGCAATCCCGTCGTCGCCCGCGGCCCCAAGGGCGAGCCCGACCACTGGGGTGTCCAGTTCTACGGGTCGATCATCCGCGAGAACGGCAAGTTCCGCCTGTGGTATGCGGCCTTCGACGGCGCCCGCGGCGAATCCAAACAGCCCAATTCCGCGTGGTGGCGCCCGGCTTATGCCGAGAGCACCGACGGCGTGAACTGGACGAAGCCCAAGCTTGGCCTGGTCGACTATCACGGCAGCAAGGACAACAACCTCCTGGCCGTCGATCCCACCGTGGGCATCCTCAACCTGAAGGTTCTCCACGAGCCGCAGGACCCGGATCCGGCCCGGCGCTACAAAATGGTCACGCATGTCTTCTGGATGAAGGGCAAGACGCGCCACGGCACGCTGGTGCCCTTCATCAGTGCCGATGGCCTGACGTGGAAATCGACGATCAATTTCAAGCCCGTCGATTCCGAGATCCTCGCCCAGGACTTGATCCTGCCGACGATGCACTTCGAGCCGGCGGGCGGTTTCTATAAATGGGACGGCCAGTATTTTGTCTCGGGACAGAGCCCCTACGACGGCACGCGTCCCGCGCACAGCCGCATCGCGCGCGGCTTCCGGTCGCGCGACTTCGTCAACTGGTTCCAGACTGCCCACCTCAACTACATGCATCCGGACCAGCACAAGCTCCTGTCCGCGGGCAATGACGGTCGGCAGACGCACGAAGGCGTCAGCGTGTGGAATCGCGGCAACGTGCTCGTCGGCCTGTATGGCATCTGGAACGGCGCCAAAACCTGGCCCGACGTCACCATCGACCTGGGCCTGCTGATCAGCGACGACGGCCTGACGTTCCGCGAGCCGACCGATGATCCGGCCTTCATCCCGCGCGGTGCGGACGGCACGTGGGACCAGGGCGGGTTGATGCAGGGACAGGGTTTCGAAAACGTCGGGGACAAGACCTACATCTATTATGGTGCGGCGGACCCGCGCACTTGGACGCCCGGCGACCAGCCGATTCCGCCGCGCGGTGGCGTCGGCCTTGTGACGCTGCCCCGCGATCGCTTCGGCGATCTCCGCGTCCGCGACTACGGCGAGGGCGCCAGCGAATTCGTGACGAGCGACATCGCCGTGAAGACGAAGGCGGCCCGCCGGCTTTATCTCAACGCCGACGGCCTCGGGGCTGAGGCGATTCTCAAGGTGGAACTGCTCACGCACGACGAACAGCCCTTGCCGGGCTATTCCGGGAAGGACGCCGCCGTGATTACGCAGAGCGGATTCCAGACGCCGCTCACGTGGAGTGGTCGGCAGACGGTCAAGGGCCTGCCGGAGCGCTTCCGCATCAAGGTCACTTTCGACGGCGCCCGAAAATCCGACATCCGCTTCAGCGCGCTCTACGTGCAGGAAGCCGGGAAATAATCTCCAACTCCATCCCTCCTCCCATGAATCTGAAACACGTGTTGGCGCTCGGAGGGCTCGTCGCCCTCCTGTCCTTGGGCACGGTCGTTCACGGCGCCGATGACCTCGATGCCCGTTTGGCGAAAATGCCCACGCCGTGGGAACAGCCGATCCACCTGCTGACCCTGAAGGAATACGAAGCCACCTTGAAGTATTGGGCCGCGCAGTATCCCCAACTGGTGACGTTGCAGGAGCGCGGCCGCGCACACAACGGCATGCCGGTTTATTTGGTGAAGATCACCGATTCGTCCGTCAGCGACGAAAACAAACAGGTCGCCTTGGTCACCGCCTTGCATGGCGGCCCGGAGCGCTCGGGCAGCACGACGGCGCTGCGCGTGATCGAGTGGCTCCTGGGCGACTCCCCGCAGGCGAGGGAAACGCGGCGCAAGCAGGTGGTTCTGGTGATGCCGATTCCCAATCCCTATGCGTTCTTCGTCAGCGACCGGTTCAACAACCAGGAAGGCATCGACCTCTATGATACCGTCGCGAAATGGTGGGATTTGAAAACGCTCAAGCTGACTGCGCCCGACAAGGCGCCCGAGCTTTCGGCGGTGCTCTCGGTGGTCGACGAGTACAAACCCGAGGTGCACATGGATCTGCACGGCACGGGCATGCAGGGCTTCAAGCCGTCGGAGCTTCCGGCTGACCGGAAGATGCAGCAGGGCTGGACCATGTTTGAAATCAGCGCCTGTTCCTATTCGAACTGCGGCGTGCGTCCGTGGGATCCCCGCGTGACCGAGGCGATGGTGAAGGCCGGCGTGGAAGCCGGCTTCGGCTCGGACCGCGCCGAGGCGGATGCGCAGCGGACCTTCTGGAGCCAGGATAACGACTCGATGAAGGACAAACTCTGGGTGCCGCCGCGCCCGGGACGTTTTCGCTCACCGTTCTATGGTTACATGAAGTATCACACGATGATTTCCACAACGGAGATCGGCTGGGAGGACAGCGGGGCTGCGCGCGTCGCCGGCGTTCTCGCCCTCGGCAATGCGACGTGGGTCGACGAGAAGGTCCCGGGTTATCCCGTGAACCGTGTGAAGTCGCGCGCCGGCCGGTTCATTACCGCCTACGGCACCACCGCGAGCGAACTGCGCGCGAGCCGCACGGAGCTCTGGCAGGCGCAGGGCAGGTTCATGGACGGCATCGTTTATCCGGAATTCGCGGGACGATCCAGCTACGTCTGCGCCGTCACAAAAAAGGGCGCCGATGCCATGGATGCGGACAAAGGGAAATTCGTCGCCAAGCTCCGGCAACTGCCGGGCGTGAACGCGGATGCGATTGAGAAATATCTCAACAAGGGACCGGAGATCCGGTTGTCGGGGGACCATGAATTGGAAGTCACGGGCGCGCCCCTTCAACACGGGATCGGCTTCCGGTTGCGTATTCCGTATCGCGCCCCCGAGTTGCTCGACGTTTCCGTCAACGGCCACTCGCTCGGAAAAAGCGAAACCGACGGTTACCAATCCTGGTATGCGGACGGCTACACCCACGTGCAGATCAATCTCCCGCCGGAGAAAACGAAGCAGGCGGACATCTACGTCGTGACCTGCGCCTACGATCCCAGGGAAACGCGTCGCTACGGCTTCGAACCGCCCGCGGCCGTGCAGAAACAGCTGCAGGAAAAATAAGCGCCGCCTGCCGGCCCTCTTCGTTTCTCCCATGAAAATTACGCGTCGTGAAATGCTCGCCACCGGCCTGCCGGCCCTGGCCGCCACCCTCATCGCTCCGGCCGTCGCGTCGGCCGCCCCGAAGCCGTCCGCTATAGCGAAGCCGCCGGTCCCGGAGCCGGTGCCGATCGGCAAGGCCTGGCCGGCGCGGCGCAAGGAGATCGAACAAGCCTGGCTCAAACTGCTCGGCCCGTTCCCGACGGAAATTCCCCCTTTGCAACCGGTGATCCGCAAGGTGACCCTGGGTCCCGATTGTCCGTCGGGGCAGATGACGCCGCAGCAACTCGGGGTGCTCAAGGCGCAGATGACCGAGGAGGCCGGTGCCATCGAGCGTTATCACGTGAGTTTCCAGACCGAGAAGGACGACCGGGTCACGGGATGGCTGCTGGTGCCGGCGGGCGCACGGCAGGAACCGGCGCCGGCCATGATTTGCATCCACGCCACGACCCTGGGCTCCGGCAAGGACCAGACCATCGGGATTTCCGGCCGCACGGCGGCGGTCGCGCCGGACACCAGCGAGGGCGGCCGCTCCTATGGCCTGCACCTCGCGCGGGCTGGTTATGTCACCTTGAGCATCGATTTGCTCTGTGACGGCGAGCGCGTCCTGCCCGGCGTCGGCGTGATGAATTCGCGGCCGTTCTACAAGCGGCGCCCGGGGTGGTCCATGGTTGGCAAGAACACCTGGGACATCCAGCGCAGCGTGGATCTCTTGCAGACGCTGGACTATGTCGATTCCCGGCAGATCGGTTGCATCGGGCTCTCGCTGGGCGGACACACCTCGGTGTTCGCCGGGGCCTTCGAGCCCCGGCTTGCAGCGACCATCGGCATCGGGGGCGTGCTCGATTGGCATCGCCCCACCGATAGCTGGGCGCGCAACAAAGGAAACTACTCCTACATCAAAAATTTCCGGCCCTATGTGGACGATCCCACGCTGCCGGTGCCCGTCGATTTCGACGAACTGATGATGCTGGTCGCCCCGCGGCCGATGCTCATCCTGTCCTCGGAATGGGAATTCTACAACCGTCGCAGCCTGCTGGACAAGTGCCTGTCGGTTGCCCGGGTCTATCGCGGTTGGCACGACGAGCCGGGGCTGCCGAGTGTCCTGGATGCCCGGCGGAACCGGCGGAGCTATGCGAAAACCCTGAGTTACTACAAGGAACGCTATAAGATCACGCCGGAGCAGATGGAAACCCAGCTCCGGGCCATCGGCGCCGGGGATTGCTTCGGGTGGTTTTCCTATCCCGGCGGCCACAGTTTTCCGCCGGTGGTCCGGCAATACAGCCTGGCCTGGCTGGATCGCTGGCTCGACCGGAGTCAGGCCTGGTCTGGGGTCTTTGCGCGCCCCTGAGCATGTCCGGCGCCTCATGCGGCCTTTCAACCAATGACAAAATCCCAACCAAAATCTCCATTGACCATCGGACCTTCAACCGGGGGATTCCCTCGACTTGGCGTTTGGTTCGCCGTGTTTGCGCTGGCGTGCCTCCACCTGCGGGCGGAAGCGCTACGGGTGCGGATTTATGATCCGAAAATGTCCGTCACGACGCTGACGGGTCTGCCGTCGTTGCTACGCGAGGCGGGATTTGCCGTGGATTCTTTGGCCGGGGATGCGATTCCGGCGGCGGGAGAGGCCGAGGTGATCGTGCTGGCGAGCTTCGCCAACGAGTCCGCCGGTTATGCGGAGTTCATCAAGCGAAACGCGACCGAGCTGCGCCGGTTTGTGGAGGGCGGGGGCGTCCTGTTGCAACTGGCGCAACGCGAGGAGTCCCAGATTTCGCTGCCGTTCCTGCCCGAGGGGATGCGCGCCAGCCGCGGCGACGCCTGCCTGGCGGACGTGCGGGTGATCCGGCCGGAGCATCCGCTCATGCAGGGGTTGGGCGACGACCAGGGCCGGGTGAAGCTGCCGCCTCATCTCGGCCGCGCGCCGAGCTGGGACACCTTCATGGAGCAGCAGGGCGGAGCGGTGCTGATCGGAGCGGAGACCGCCGACGATCCAGTGTTCATCGAGGCGGCGGCGGGACGGGGAAGATTCCTGCTGACCACGCTTTTTTTCGACCGGCTTTATTCGGCGGAGGGCAAGCTGTCCGCCCCGGTCGAATATGAGACCTTCGCCCGGCGGTTTGCCGGAAATCTTCACGCCTACGTTGCCGCCGTGAAAGCCGGGCGCGTCGCGGCCGTGCAACCCACGCCCAAACCGGTGCCGCTGCCCTTTGTGCCGGGCTCGTGGACCATCGTGGTGCTGCCGGATACGCAGTATTATTCGCGCAGCTATCCCGAGGAATTCGCGGCCCAGACCAAATGGATCGCGCAGCACGTGAAGGACCGGAACATCAAGTATGTGCTGCACCTGGGCGACATCACCACCGACAACCTCGAGAAGTCCTGGAAGAATGCGAAGCGGGCCATGTCGGTCCTCGACGGTGTGGTGCCTTATGCGCTGGTCGGCGGCAACCATGACTACGGCCCGGGGGGCGATTCGACGAACCGCGACAGCTTCTTCAACAAATACTTTCCGCTGTCGGATTACACCGGCTGGCCCACGTTCGGCGGCGCGATGGAGCCCGGCAAGATCGACAACACCTTTCACCTGTTTGAAGCCGGCGGAAAAAAGTGGATCGTCCTCGCTTTGGAATGGGCGCCGCGCGACGAGGTCGTCGCCTGGGCCGACGCGGTCCTCACGGCGCATCCCGACCGCCTGGGCATTCTCATCACCCATGCCTACATGTCGTCGAACGACACGCGTTTCGATTGGGCCAAATACGGCCGGAAGCAACCGGCGAGCCCGCATTACTACAAGCTCACCCTGCCGCCAGGCAGCGGCAACGACGGTGAGGAACTTTGGCAAAAGCTGGTCAGCCGGCACGCCAACATGGTCATGACCATCAACGGCCACACCCTGGAGGACGGCGTGGCCCGTCTTTCCAGCCGCGGCCTCCACGGCAACACCGTCCACCAGATGCTCGTGAACTACCAGCGGATGCGGCCGAAGAACGGCAATGGTTTCCTGCGGCTGCTGGAATTTTTGCCCGACGGGCGGACGATCCAGGTGCGGGGTTATTCGCCGGTGTGGGACATGTATAAAACCGACGTCCAAAACCAGTTTCTGCTGGAGATGGATGGTCCTCACGACTGACCCTTCTCGCGCTCTCCAGCCATGCGTCTTAAATCCTCCCTGGTTGCGCTGGTCCTGCTGGTCGGTTCCGGCCTCGACGGGCTGGCGGCGCCGCCTGCGCCGGCCCAGTTCGATTTTTATGAGAGGTTCGTGGCGATCGATGGCGCGTGCGCCTGGCCCAATCTCAGCCTGTTGCCGGACGGAAAGATCGTCGCGGTCATCTGGCCGTACACCAATCACGCCGTCACGGAGGGCTCGGCCGAAGCTTGGTTGAGTGAAAATGGCGGCTCCACCTGGATCAAGGCGGGCGTGCCGGTGCCGAATCAGGCCGGCACCAACCGGATGAACGTCGCCGTGGGGCCCGTCGGCGACAAACTGGTGGCCCTCGTCGGCGGCTGGAACCAGCGCCGGCCGTACGAGCCGGGGAAGAGCCTCGGTTCGGAAGGGGCGGAGGAACGGGCCCGCCTCGGCGCGGTGACGCTCAGCCCGATCCCGGCGGTTTCCGCCGATGCCGGACGCACCTGGACCACCTTGCCGGATCCCGACCTCCCGAAACGGCCGGGCGGTCGCGGCCTGGTGCCCTACGGACGGATCGCTCCGCTCGCCGACGGCGAGATCGGGGTCTGTCTCTATGGAGACGGGGTCTATTTCTTTACCAGCCGTGATCTCGGCAAAACCTGGGCACGGCGGGGCGCCATCGTGGCGGCTCCGAACACGCACAATGAAACGACTTGGGTGCAATTGGCCGGCGGCGATCTCTACGCGGTGGCGAGAACCTATGGGGACCAGCGGCTGGAAGGGTTTCGTTCCCCGGACGGCGGCCGCACCTGGAAGAGCGAAGGGACCCTGACGATGCCGCTGCAAATCCCGGGTGACCTGCTCCGATTAAAAGACGGACGGGTACTGCTTTCCTACAGCGCGCGGAATCGCGGGCTCTACGGAATCTGGATCCAGATGGGCGATCCCGAATTGAAAGCCTGGTCCGCGCCGATGCTGCTGGTCGATTTCGAAGGCTCCTCCGAGTTCCAACGTTTCCCGGCGCCGTCCAGCGACGGCGGTTATCCTTCCACGGTGCAATTGCCGGATGGAACCTTTGTGACCGGCTACTACAGTCGCGGCGTGCCCGCGCACCAGCGGTACCATGTGGGCGTGGTGCGCTGGCGGCTGTCGAAGAACGCGCTGCCCGTCCTGTCCCGGCCGGCTTCCGCTCCATGAGGATCGTGGTCATCGGCGGTGGACTGGTGGGGCTCGGCACCGCTTACAAGCTGAAGCAAGCCCTGCCGGCCGCCACGATCACGTTGCTCGAAAAGGAACCCGGGTTCGGCCGCCACCAGAGCACGCACAACAGCGGCGTGCTGCACGCCGGCCTCTATTATCAACCGGGTTCATTGAAGGCGCGCCTGGCCGTGGAGGGGATTCGCGAGATGACCGCCTTCTGTCGCGAACACGGCATCCCGCACGAGATTTGCGGCAAGACGGTCGTGGCCACGGACGAGGCCGAGCTGCCCCGCCTGCAAACATTGCTCGAGCGCGGCACGCGCAACGGGTTGGGCGGCCTGCGCTGGCTGGATCGTGGCGACTTGCAGCAGCGCGAACCGCATGCGGCGGGCCTGGCCGCGGTGCTCGTGCCGGAGGAGGGGATTGTGGACTACGCCGCGGTGGTCGCGAAACTGGTCGAAACCAACCGCGCGGCGGGTTGCGAACTGCTGGCGGACGCGCGCGTGAAATCCATCGCGAAGGAGGGCAGCGGCTGGCGGATTGTGCACGCGGGCGGGGAGCTGTCGGCGGACTTCATCGTCAATTGTGCGGGGCTGCACTGCGACCGAGTAAGCGAACTCGCCGGCGAGATGCGGGCCACGCGCATCGTGCCGTTTCGCGGCGAGTATTTTCAACTGAAGCCGGAGCGCGCGCACTTGGTGCAGCACCTGATCTATCCGGTGCCCGACCCCGGCTTTCCCTTCCTCGGCGTGCATTTCACCCGAATGATTCAGGGCGGCGTCGAGGCCGGTCCCAACGCCGTGCTCGCGACGGCGCGGGAGGGCTATCGCAAGACCGACGTGAAATTCGGCGAGCTGCTCGACGCGCTCACTTTCCCCGGGCTCTGGCGCTTCATGCGCAGGCACGGCCCGATGTGTTACGACGAGGTGCGGCGTTCGTTCAGCAAGCAGCTTTTCTGCGCCTCGCTGCAGCGCCTGGTGCCGGCCTTGCAACTCGCGGACCTCGCGCCCGGCGGCGCCGGCGTGCGGGCGCAGGCGATGACACTCGACGGCACGCTCGTCCAGGATTTCGAACTGATCGAGCGCCGCAACGCGCTCCATGTCCTCAATGCGCCCAGTCCCGCCGCCACCGCCAGCCTCGCCATCGGCGGCGAGATCGCGCGCCGCGTCGCGGCGTTGGTCGACGTCAAGTTGTAGGAGCTTGTTTACAAGCGATCCGGCAGGTGCGCGGGTCGGCGGACTTCCTGATCGCTTGCAAGCAAGCTCCTGCCCGGGACACCGGCTCGGATGTTTACCGTGCGGTCCAGCCGCCGTCGATTGGCAGGGCCGCGCCGGTGATGGATCGCGCGTTTTCCCCGCACAGGAACAGCGCGAGCGCGGCGACTTCCTCCACCTCGACGAAGCGCCGGGTGGGTTGCGCGGCGAGAATCACATCCTTGATGACCTGTTCGCGCGGAAGGTTGTGCGCTGCGGCCTGTGCCTCGATTTGGTTTTCCACCAGCGGCGTGCGGACGTAGCCGGGACAGATGGCGTTGCAGGTGATGCCCGCCTCCGCCAACTCCAGCGCGACCGTCTTCGTCAGGCCGACGAGTCCATGCTTGGCGGCCACGTAGGCGCTTTTGAATGGCGAGGCGACGAGCCCGTGCGCCGAAGCGAGGTTGATGATCCGGCCCCATTGCCGCCGGCGCATGGTCGGGACGACTGCGCGGATGGCGAGGAAACTCGCGTTCAGGTTAATGGCTTGGATCTCGAGCCACCGCTCGGGCGGGAACTCCTCGACCGGCGCCACGAACTGCACGCCGGCATTATTGACGAGAATATCGATGGGCCCGAGACGGTTTTCGGTGTCCGCAATCATCCGGCCGACTTCCGCGGTCTGGCGCAGGTCGGCGCCATGATGATCCACGCGCACTCCGGTTTCCGCGGCGAGCTGCCCGCGCGTCCGCTCGATTTCCGCGGCCTCACCGAGGCCGTGGAGCATGACATGAACGCCCTCCCGGGCGAGGGCCCGAGCGATTCCCAGGCCGATTCCGCTGGTGGATCCGGTAACGAGGGCGACCTTGTTTTTTAATTCCGACATCAAATTAGCGGAAGCGGTATGAGTACACGTCGCACTCTTTCATCACGAAGCGAAGCTGCACCGGCTGACCAGCCAGTGCCTTGAGGTCGCCGCCCTTCCACTTGATCGAGCGCTCGATGGCATCACCATACATGACCTGACAGTCAGCCAGCGTGAAGCCGGGGATGGGCTTGCCGCCGGCCTTCCGGATTTCGACCTGGACGCCGCCGGCGGCGCTCGTGCTGAAATTGAGCAAGAGTTCCTTGCCGGTGAAAGTGATCGGCTTCGTGAGCAGTTCGCCTTCCTTGGCGCCGGTGTGGACCGAAATGAAGCCGTCGGTGCGCAATACATAGCGATCACCGCTGCGGTGGTAGATCGACATCTCGTCCGGACCGGTGGGCACCACGTTCAACGCGACGTAGTTGCTCCGGTTATGCCAGCGAGCCGGATCCAGGCCGGGGCGGATAAAAGCCTCCGTGAACGGCCGGTCGTAGTGGGTGGAGCCGGCGCGGGTCGACATGAAGAGCACATCGGTGATGTTCACGTCCTTCTTGTCGTATTCCGGCGAATCGCCGCGGCCGGGCACGTAGCGGGTCGCCGTGGAGATGTAGATGTGCGGCGCCCGGAAATACGGGTGCGTCATCGTGGTGTAGAGATGCTCGCCGGGCAGATTCGGCTTCATGTCAACCGGGTCGCTCCACTTGACGAAGTCCGGCGAAGTGGCGCGACTGACGCTGCGCAGGCGGCCTTCCTCGGTCCAGGTGCGGAAATAGCACACGTACAATTGCTCGGCTTCCGACCAGAACGCGACGTTGGGCGAGTCGAAGGCATGGCGCCATTCATTGCGAAACGGGATCGCCTCCTGCTTTTTCGTCCAGCGGATGCCGTCGGGGGAAACGAAGGCGAACAGGCCCATGCCGGGTTGTGCCTTCCCCCGCTTGTCGCCGGAGCCCGGATAACCGGCGAGGGTCTTGTAGCGCTCGGCCGGGTCCACGCCGGGACGCGAGTCGAGGAAGGGCATGAAATCCGTCAGGAACGGCGGCATGTTCGCGAGGATGGCGTTGTTCTCACGCGTGCCGCCAATCTCGTGCAGGCGCAGATTGGGAAAGGTCCACTCGCGGCCATCCTTGCTCTCGGCATAGTGCACCGTCTCGCCGGGATGTCCGGTGTGCGAGTCGCCCTTGTAGCTCGGGTCGGTGCTGCGATACCAGGCGCGGTAGAGGTCGCCGTCCTTGATGACGGTCATCATGTGCTTCTCGGGCAAGGGCGACTTGGCGCGCGGGGCCTTCACCGGTTCATGCAGCGCGAGGGCAGCATTCTTCATTCCCGCGACGAGCGACTCGTCGACGAAGAGCTCGAGGCGTGAGCCGAGCTCAACGGGCTGTTGGGCCAGGACGCGCGCGATGACGAGCAGTCCGGCGAGCGCGAGGCGGAGGTGGGAGGAAACGCGGGGCGGATTCATAAAGGGGAGTGGGAGGAAGCGCTTGCTGGCAGGCTCCTCCAGGTTGGATTGAGGCAGGGAGCGGGGAATCGTCAGGGTTTCAGTCTGGCGGTGGCAGGCTTGTAGACGGCGGCGAGCACGCTTTCGCGCCAGTTGCACGAGTCGGCCTTCACCTGCTCGTGGCTGCGCGGCTCGCCGGCCTTTTCGATCAAGACGGGGAGCCACTTCGTGCCAAAGCGCACGTGCTGGGTCTCGTCGGCGATATCGTAGCTCCAGGCCATGGCGCTGACGCTGTCGCGATTGGCCACGGCGTCCTTCAAGCCGGCATGCTTGCCGGGGAACGCGTCGGCTTCCTGTGTGGTCAGGGCGGCGTAGCGGTCGTGCGGGGTCAGCGTCTGCCGCATGGCGTAGGCCTTGGAGGACAACCCGGCCTCGGCCGCGGAGGACCCGAGGTCGAGGAGTTTTTTCTCGCCGAACATCGAATGCCGGGCCTCGTCCCACATGTGCCGGCTGAGATCGAAATAGAAATCCCAGGGCATGTCGGGCGCGTCGAACAGGAGCGAGGCGCAGGAATCCGCGGCCTGCACTTCCTGGAGAAAATTAACGGCGCGATAACGGGCCCGCTCGGGATAACTGCTTTCCGCCGACACGGGCGTCGGGCCGAACTCGAGGTCGGTGAATCCCTGCGGCAGGACCGAGTCGGCGAGCGGCAGCACGCCGATGCGCCGGCCGAGTTTGACCGGCGGGATATTCCTGGCGGCGTGTTCGCGCAGCGCCACGGGCAGGGCGGGGAAATGGGCCGCCACGCGCACGGAGAAACCGGCGTCGGGCCGGGATCCTTGTTGGGCCAGGGTTTCGAGCGCCGCCTGGCCCCATTGGACCTGGGCCTGGAGTTCGTCGCGATCGGCCTCGAGCAGCGCGACGCTCGGCAGATCATAGAGGTGATCGTTTCGCTTGAGGTAGTCGTTGATGGACTCGATCAACACCCCGGGCACGGCCACCAAGGCGGTCTGGACAAAGCTCGCCGGGGACGGCGCGGCGCAAAGGGTCTCGATCAATTCCCGGCCGGCGGCGGCCTGGCTCGCGTGCATCTCGGCGAAGGATACGCCGAGTTCGCGACCGCGAATCCGCAGATCCTGGATGCGTCGCATGGACCGGAAGACCAGTCCGGGCAGTTCCTTGCGCTGGGCCCAGACCGCGAGCGCCGGCACGAAGCCGGCCTGCACCCGGGCCAGCTCGGTTTGGAAATCAGCGAGGTTCTTGAGGAAAAGCCCGCGGGTGCGCGGACTGACTTCCTTCGCGAGATCGGCGGCTTCCATGGCGGATGAGGGTTTGATTAGTAGCCGCGGTCCCAGCGCGGCTCGATGTTGGCGGCCGCCGTTTCGGAGACCCACACGTCGGTGCGGAGGGTCTGCAACAGGGACTCGGGCACGAGCGGCGTGACCGGTCCGTGCATGACGAGGCGCGAGACGAGCCGCTGCCACGACGTGAACGTGCCGCCGACGCTGATCGAGTGACTTTGGATGCGATGCTTCGCCCCGATGACTTCCGCCGGCCCGATGGTGGCGGCCTTCGGCGGCACGGCGCAAAGGTCGCCGCTGGAGCCGAAGCTGCCGTGCAGCGAATTCTGCGCGATGGTGAGCGGATGCAGCGTGCAGACGCGCGCGCTCATTTGCTTCCATTCCTCGAGCGACCCGGCGAATTCCGGCGCCGTGGGCTCGATGAACGCGAGGTGACCGGTCCAGCCGGGGCCGCTGTAGCAGATGTCCGCGCCACCGAGGTCGGCGATCATCTTGCCGTACACCTTGATGTTCTTGTTGGTGGGACCGTGAACCTGCTTGAGCGGCTGGCGCAACTTCGGGTCGATGTTGGACCAGAAATATTTTTTGAAGGCGTGGCCGAAGCCGAACTCCCAGGTGTCCGGCGCGATGTCACCGTGCTCGTTGGCATATTCGTCCATGTTGAACGTATGCAGCCAGCGCAGGTTGACGCGGTGCTTGTTCAGCATGGCGGCGAGGATCGCATAGCGCGGCCAGGGATTCGGCATGATCATCACGAACGGCTGCTCGAGTTCCATCGCCGTCTTGATGCGGTAAAACATATCGTTCATCCACACGAAGCCGAACTCCGCGTCGGGGATCACCTGGATGCGGTAGTCCTTGTTGCGGTGCTTCGTGATGTCCGCGCGCTTGATGGCGCGCACGCGGTCGAGGACCTTCCGGTCGCGGAAGGGAATGAATTCGGCGGGCTCGAAGTTAAAGGAGGTCTTTTTTTTCATAAACAAGATGGCCATTCACCCACGTGTGCGCGGGCGTAAGATCGTCGTTCCACAGCACCAGGTCGGCGTCGGCGCCGGCGGCCAGGCGGCCCTTGCGCTCGAGTCCCAGCAACCGGGCGGGATTCAGTGTGCCCATGGCCCAGATTTGCTCGGGCGGCAGGGGGAGCCATTTCAGCAGGTTGGCCATGCCGCGGTCCATTGTCAGCGCGCTGCCGGCCAGGGAGTTTTTCACGGCGTGGCGCGCGGCGGTTTCCGGCGACACCTTGATCGGGAAGCCCCACGGAGTGTCGTAGACGCCCGCCGGCAGCCCGGCGCCGATGTTCGAGTCGGTGATCAGGATGATTCCGGACCAGCCCTTCGCGGCGAGGGCCGCGCGGATCGCGGTGGGGTGGACGTGCACGCCATCGGCAATGAAGTCCACCGACGCCCGCGGGTCGGCGAGAATCGCCTCGACCGCGCCTACCGGGCGGACGCCGGGATCGGTCTCGGCCGGCGCGTGAAAGACATCGTAGAAATGCGTGGCGTGGCGCGCGCCGGCCTCGAGCGCCGCCTCGGTTTGCTCGGCGTTGGCGCGGGTGTGCGTGAGGAACACCGGGATGTTTTTGTCCCGGAGCCGGCGGATGACCGGCACGATTCCCGGCGCATCCGGACTGAGCGACATCGCGGCGAGGCGGCCGTGCGCGGCCCCCAGGATTTTCTCCAGCAGGGCGAGATCGCCGGGGAGGGTGGGGCACGCGGCGCCACCGACCGCCATGAACGGCCCTTCGATGTGGAGGCCGGGAATGTTGACCTCCTTGATCGAGGGCAGCGCGGCGGCTATTTCGCCGACCATTTCGAACCAGGCATCGGTGATCTTCGGGATCAGCGTGGGCAAGACGGTCGTGACGCCAAACTGGCCGAGCGATTGTGCGGCGGTTTTGACGCCGGCGACGCCACCTTCGTAGAGGCTGTGCTTGATGCCGTGGGTGTGGATGTCGATCAACCCCGGCGTGACAAGTCGGCCGCGGGCATCGACTTCCTCGACGTCCTTCACGACGGCCCCGATGGCGCCGGTGGCCACGATGCGGCCGTCATGCACCAACACGTCACCGCTGAAAATCCGCTGGCCGGGTTCGACGATGCGGGCGTTGCGGATGAAAAGGGACATGGGGTCAGGCTTTCGTCACGAGAGCGAGGGCGGCATCGACCGACAGGCCCTGGTGCACGAGGCCCATGAGGGCCTGGGTGATCGCGGCCGGTTTGGCGTGCTGGATGATGTTCCGGCCGTAAACGATGCCCGCGACGCCCTGCGCCAGCAGGTCGTGCGTGCGCTGCAGGATTTCGCGGTCGCCGACCTTGCCGCCACCGCGGACGAGCACCGGCACGCGGCCGGCGGCTTCGACCACCTTGTGGTAGAGGCTAACGTTGTCCGTGGGGTCGGCCTTGATGACGTCGGCGCCGAGTTCGGCCGCCTGGCGCACCAGCGGGATGATTTTCTTCTCATCGCCGTCGACCATGTAGCCGCCGGCCTTTTCGTTGGCCTGGAAGACGAGCGGCTCGATCATCAACGGCATGCCGTAGCGTTCGCAGGCCGGCTTGAGGCGCAGGATGTTTTCCACGCACTGTTCGCCGACCTCGGGTTCGTTGGGAATCTGGAACAGGTTCACGCACATGCACGCCGCGTCGAGCCGCAGCGCCTGTTCGACCGGGTCCGCGATGGTGCGGCTGTAGAGGCGGCGGGGGAGTTGCTTGCCGTAGACGTTGGCCACGTCGATGCGGAGGACGAGGGACGGCTTGAGCCGGCCGGGGATTTTCTGCAGGTGCTGCGCCTGGCCGACGGTCAGCTGGATCGCGTCGGGCGCCGCACTCGCGACGGTGGCGACGGCCTGCTCGATCTTCTCGATACCGGCGAGGAAACCGTATTCGTTGAAGAAGCCGTGGTCGATCGCGACGTCGAAACAGCGGCGCGAGTTGGCGTTGAAGAGGCGGTTGAGACGGTAGGCGGTCATGGGTACAATTACGAGTGGCCCAGTTCCTTCGCGGTCTCGCCGATGGCTTCATCGATGAGGTCGAGGCCCTTGAGGAGCGTGGCTTCGTCCATGACGATCGGCGGGCTCATGCGCAGGATGTGGCCGGCGGGAATCCAGGCGAGGCCCTTGCGGAAGGCCTTTTGGTAGACAAGGGTGCCGGCCTGGTCGAACGGCTCCTTGGTGGTGCGGTCCTTGACGAGTTCGATGCCCATGAGGCAGCCCTTGGCGCGCACGTCGCCGATGATCTTGTGCTGTTCCTTCATGCGCTGCATGCGCTTGAGGGCGACGTGGCCGAGGTGGGTCGCGTGCTCGAGGAGCTTCTCCTCCTCGATCACTTGCGTGGAGATGAGCGCGGCGGCGCAGGCCATCGGGTTGCCGCCGTAGCTGGAGGACGCGGAGATGCTCTCGAAGCTTTCCTTGTATTTTTCGCGGACGGCCACGCACGTGACCGGGAAACCGTTGCCGAAGCCCTTGCCCATCGTGACGACGTCCGGCACGACGCCCCAGTGCTCCATGCACAGCCACTTGCCGGTGCGGCCCCAGCTGGTGAGCACCTCGTCGGCCATGAGGAGGATTTTGCGGTCGTCGCAGAACTTGCGGATCTTCGGAAAAAAATCGTCCGGCGGCATGACCGAGCCGCCCCAGCCCTGGATCGGTTCGAGCACGAAACCCGCGACCGCGCCGATGGTGGCCTTGTCGAGGTATTCGCCGTAGAACTTGATGTAGGCATCGGTGTCGATCGTGCCGTCCGGCTCCGTCCACACCGGGCGGTACGGATCGGGCCGCGGCACCATGTGCGAGCCCGGGGCGCGCGCGGCGCCATAGACGTGCGAGCGGATGTGCCCGAGCGACACGGCACCATAGGTCTTGCCGTGGAAATCATTGAAGCAGCTCACGGTCTCGTGCTTGCCCGAGGCCGCGCGCAGCACGCGGATGCCGGCCTCGACGGCGGCGGTGCCGGAGTCATAGAGCTGGAAACCGTTCAGGTCGCCGGGGAGGACTGCCGCCAGCTTCTCCATGAGCTCGGTCTTGATCGGCGTCGTGAAGTCGTGGGCGTTCATCAGCTGCGAGGCCGCCTTCGCGATGCCCTCGCTGATCTTCGGGTGGCAATGGCCCAGCGTCGTGACGTAGATGCCCGAGGAGAAATCGATGTACTCGTTGCCATCGACATCCCTGAGGACACAGCCCTCGCCGGACTCGAAGGTCACGGGGAAAAGCTTCACCTGGCTGCTGAGCCCCTTGAAGTATTTCGTGCAGCGCGCGTGATAGTGCTTCGATTGCGGGCCCGGCGGCGGCACCGGCAGGTGAGGCACGCGCGTCAGGTCGACGGAGCCCCAATCGAGGGAGGCGAAGGAGGAGGTGGCGGAGTTGCTCATGAGGAAAGGGGAGTGGCGGTGACGATCCGGGGACCGAGCTTGCCGAAGCGGCGGAGCGTGTCGGCGGGGACGCCCTTGGTGGTGATCAGCGTGTGGACGTCGGCGACCGTGCCGGAACAGGCGAGGGCGGTGACACCGATCTTGGTGTGGTCGGCGAGCAGGCAGGAGCGCTTGGCGACCCGGCGCATCAACTTGTCCACGCGCGCCAGGCGCAGGTCTGAATTGTAGATTTTGCCATCAAGCCCGATGCCGTCGGCGCCTTGGAATGCCAGGTCCGCGGCGAACAGCTCCAGGCAATGTTCGGTGGCGGGGCCGGTGAGGTCCGGGCTTCCGCGACGGATGACGCCGCCCAGCAGGATCACCTCGACGCCGGCCGCATGCTGCAGTTCCGAGGCGACGGCGAGGCTGGGGGTGATGACCGTGAGGTTCTCGCCGTCGCGAAGCAGCGAAGCCAGCTCGAGCGTCGTGGTGCCCGTGTCAAGGATCAGTCGGTCGCCGGGGTTGATGAGTTTGCGCGCTTCCGCCGCGATCGCGCGCTTGTCCGCACGGTTGACCGCGCGCCGGTCGCGGTAGTCGAACTCGAGCATCATGCGCTCGGTGAGCATCGCGCCCCCATGCGTGCGCTGGATGAGGGACTGGCCTTCGAGCGCCGCGAGGTCGCGGCGGACCGTCATTTCGCTGACGTCAAAATCCTTCGCGAGCTCCGAGACCGAGACGCCCGGCTGGCCGGCGAGCCGGTCGCGGATCCCAGCCTGGCGGGCGGCGGAGGGAAGATTTTTCACGCGCCATGGATGGCGGTAAATGTGCTATAATGTCAAATAAATATCCAAACGAACATATATTAACATTTACTTCGGGAAGTCGATCGGCACGCTGGGGCTCGTCCATGGAGTCGACTTCCAGCCCGAACCGTCCGGTGCTGCACGCGGGTGCGGCCTCGGCCAACCTCACGCCGCAGGGCAGTGTATTTCTCTTCGGCTATCCCCGGGTGCCCCGGAACAGCGCCGGCGTGCATGACCAGTTGGAGACGGCCGCGCTTTATCTGCGCGGCGGTGGTGGCGAGGTGCTCTTCATTGCGAACGATCTGATTTTCGTGGGCAAGCGGCTGGCCGCTGATGTTCGCCGGCGCATTTGCATCAAGACCGGAGTGCCGGTTTCCGGGATCGCGATCACGGCGACGCACACGCATTCCGGTCCGGTGATGCGGGAGGATCCGGTGGACGATGCCGATCCCGTGGTGCCGCCGGTGGATTCCGCGTACCTGACTTCCGTGGCCGACCAGATGGTCGAAGTGGGCTGTGCCGCCGTGCGAGGCGCGATTCCGGCCGAGGCGGCGCTGGCCGTGGCCCGGGCGGAAGGAGTTGGCAGCAACCGGCACGATCCGGCGGGCCCGGCCGATCCCGAGGTGCCGGTCCTGGTGGTGCGGTCACGCGACCGGCAGGTGCCGATCGCGTGCATGGTCGCGTACGCGATGCATCCCACCGTCCTGCATGAGGACTCCCGGCTGATCAGCGCGGATTTCCCCGGCTTCACGCGCGAATACCTGCGGACGCAAAAATGGCTGCCGGCGGCGTGCCCGGTCCTTTATCACCAAGGCGCCTCCGGTAACCAAAGCCCGCGCCATGTCTCGCGCGAAAACACTTTTGCCGAGGCCCGCCGCCTCGGCGAAAAATTGGGCGAGTGTATTGCGCGGGTTCTGCCCGGCCTGGTTTTCAGCGGCTACTGGCCGGTCGACAGTCGCTCGGTCAACGTCGATCTCCAGTTGCGCGACATTCCCTCGTTGGCCGAGGCCGAGGCAGGCGTCGCGCGGGCGACGAGCCATCTGGCGCAACTCCGCCGCGACCAGGCCCCGCGTGCCGAGGTGCGGACCGCGGAGTGCGCCTGTTTCGGGGCGGAGAAAAGTGTGGTGCTGGCGAAGGCGAAGGCCCGGGGCCGGCTGGAAAAAGCTGTCGGCAGTTGCGCGCCGGCCGAAATTCAGGTGCTGACGGTTGGATCCTGGAAATTTGTGACTTGGCCGGGAGAGGTTTTCGTCGAATACGCCCTCGAGGTGAAGGCCCGTAGTCCGCGAACGTTCGTCCTCACACTGGCGAACGGCGAACTGCAGGGCTACATCGTGACGCCCGAAGCCGTGGCCGCCGGGTCCTACGAGGCGGGCAATGCGCTCTTCAGCCCCGCCAACGGCCGGCGCATTGTGGATGCCACGCTCGCTTTGCTGTCGGACGGGAAGTAATTTCCCCGCATGACCCTGCTGCTCGGCATCGATCTCGGCACGTCCTATTTCAAGGTCGGGCTTTTCGACGAGTCCGGCGCGTTGCGGGGACTCGGGCGGGTGGCGGTGTCCGCCCGCGCGCCCCAGCCGGGCCGCGTGGAACTCGCCGTGGAGACCTTTTGGGAACTGCTGCGGCGCGGGCTCGCGACCGCACTCGCGGAGGCCGGCGCCACCGCGGGCCAGATTGCGGGCGTCGCCTATTCCGCCCAGGCCAATACGTTTCTGCTGTTGGATGCGCGGGATGCCGCCCTGACACCGCTGGTGTTGTGGACGGACACGCGTGCGACGGAACTCGGCGATTCGTGGCGGCAGTTCACGCTGACGGAAGAATTCGGCCGCATGGCGGGATTCACCGGCAGTTCCGCGAACGCGGCCGCCGCGAAATGGCGGTGGTTTCAAAAGCACCAGCCCGAAGTGTGGGCGCGCACCCGGTCGGTCATGACGGTGTCGGATTACTTCACGTTTGCGCTGACCGGCGAGCGGGTGGGGGACGCCGGGACCGCGGCGCTACTCGGCACCTTCGATTTGCACGCGCAGGCATGGTGGCCGGAGGCGCTCGCGCACTACGCGCTGGCGGACAAGCAGCTCTCACGGCCGTTGCGTCCCGGTTCACCCGCGGGAAAAACCACCGCGGCGGCCACTCAGCTGCTCGGCTTGCCGGCGGGCCTGCCTTTTGCGGTGGGCAGCCTCGATCACCACGTTGCGGCCCTGGGCTCCGGTGTCGGCAGCGTGGCGGATGCGGGGATTTCCACCGGGACCGTGTTGGCGGCCATCGCGCTGACCGGCAAGGTGCGGCCGCAGGTGCGCTGCTACCATGGCCTGCATTTCACTGGCGCGGGATTTTTCCGGTTGGTGTTCGATCCCGCCGGCGCCGGTCAGTTGGAGGAGTTTCAGCAGAAGTTTGCGCCGGATCGCAGCGTGGACCAACTCATCGCGCTCGCGGAAAAAAGTCCTGCGGGGGCTCGTCCCGTGCATTTGCCCCGGGCGGGTGATTCCGAGGAGGATCAGGCGATCTTCACGCGGTTTATTCTCGAAAGAATTGCCTTCGACCAGCGGCGGCTTCTGCAGCGGCTGCAGGACGATGCACCGGTCCGGAGCGTGGTGGCCTCGGGTGGCGCGGCGCGGAGCAGTGTCTGGCTGCAGATCAAGGCCGACCTGCTGGGGATTCCCGTGCGGTCGCAGGTTGCCCCTGAAAGCGCGTGCCTGGGCGCGGCGATGCTGGCCAGCGTGGCCGCGGGCGTGCATGCGAATCTGCCAGCTGCTGCCCGGACGATGGGTCATGCCGGCAGGGAATATCTTCCGGATCCGGCGCGCGCGACGGTCTATCGCGATTGGTTGCCTGAGCTTCCTGGCGTGTAATCAAGCCTGTCGCCGCGGTTGCTCGTGGCGTTGCTTTGATTCGCCGGGCGCTTTTCCAGCGCTTCGAGCAGAGCGACCGCCATCTGGTTGCAGGGCGTGGGAATGCCGTGCTTGCGGCCGAGGCGCACGATCACGCCGTTGCGCGCATCGATTTCCATCGGCCGTCCCTCCGCGCGGTCCGCCTGCATGGAGTTGACGGAATCGGGTGGGGCGTTGCGCATGCCCTGCAGCACGGCGTCGGCGACCGAATCGTCGAGGATGGCGCCCTCGGCGCGGCCGACCGCGATGCACTCGCGCACGATCGCGCGCGTCAGCTCGCCGATTTTCCCGTCATGCATGAGGCGCGTCGGCTGCAGGACCAGCGCGTTGATGGCGCCCGCCGAGTTTCCGCACAGTTTGCGCCAGACGGCGGTTTTGAAATCGGACGTTAACGTGACCTCGACGGGCGTGCTGGCGAACAGCGCGGCAAATTCCCGGCCACGCGCTTCATCGGGCACCACCATCCGGGTCGCGCCGCGCTGCAGGATGTGGTCGGGCGCGGGACGCTCGGCGGAGATTCCCACCATCACGGGCAGGACTTGCGCCGCGGGTAGGTAGGGCGCAAAGCGTTCGCGATGTTCGACGCCATTTTGAAGAATGGCCACGGTGGTGTTCGCGCGGACCAAGCCGGGCAGCCAGGCGGCAGATGCCTCCGCCTGGTACGCCTTGGTTGCGATCATGACGCAATCCACCGCGGTCGTTTCTCCGGGTTTCGTGAAGACCCGGGGTTGCGTGGACAGGCGTCCGTTGGGCGTATCCATGCTCAGCGTCCCCAAGGGCCGGCGCGCGCACAACGTGACTTCGTGCCGGCCGGTTTGCTCCAGCCACAGGGCAATCGCGCCGCCAATCGCCCCCGGCCCGACTATCGCGATCCGCGCCATCGTTGTCCGCAGCGGGGGTTACTTCGCCTTGATCGCGGCGGCGCTGGCGCGCAAGCCGGCATTGACGTGGCCGCCGTCGCTGCCCAGCGCCACCACGGTGATGCCATATTCCTGGCACATCGGCAGCAGCGCGGGATTCAGCAGGAGGATGCCGGTCACCTTGCCGGCGTGGCGGGCGGCGGTCGTGATGCGCTTCACGGCCTCGAGGTAGTGCGGATGGTTGAATTGTTCCTGGATGCCGAGGCTGGTGGTCAGATCCATAGGGCCGATGAACAGCACATCGACCCCGTCGACCGCCGCGATTTCATCGACGTTTTTCAAAGCGTCGACGGTCTCGATCTGCGCCATGAGGACCAGCCGCTCATGCCCCCGGGCGTAGTAGTCGACAAAGCCCGTGCCGAATTCGCACGCGCGGGTGGCTTTCATGACGCCCCGCACGCCGCGCGGCGGGTAGCGCAAGGCCGCGACCGCAGCCTGCGCCTCGGCGGCGCTGTTCACCCACGGCACCATGATGCCCCCGGCCCCGAAATCCAGGGCGCGCTTGAAGCGGGGAGCTTCATTGGCGGCAATGCGCACCACCGGAAAAGCCGGCGTTGCGGACGCTGCCTGCAATTGATGAAGCAACGCATCCTCTCCGCCCACGCCATGCTCCTGGTCAATCAGCAGCCAATCAAACCCGGCGCAGCCGGCCATCTCCGTGACCATGGGCGAACCCAGATTGAGAAATGTGCCCGCCACGCGCTCGCCCGCCATGACCCGCCGCTTGAAATCCGTCGAGATATTCATGTGTATACAGAACCGATGAAGGCGCCTGATGACAAGTCGTCAATCCCGCCTCATCGGGAAGTGCGATCCTACGGAGCGAATTGCCAGGAAGGCGCGGCCGGGGAAGGGCCCATTAACATTGCCTCCAATCCTTGCCTCCCCGACATTTTAACAGGAGTAGCGGGGGCCAGCGCCGTTCCCGGCATGCAAAAAACGCTCACCCAACTCTGGCGCGACAAGCTCGACGTGCTTTTTCCCCGCAGTTGCGTCCACTGCGGTGGGGTGGTGGAGGGCGGGCGGTTGCGGCACCTCTGCCCGGCCTGCGAGCCGCTGCTGTTTGTGGTCAAGGCGCCTTGGTGCCCGGTTTGCGGTCACCCTTTTTTCGGAGAAACCGAGGTCAACCGCCTTTGCCCGCATTGTGAGATGCTGGAACCCAGGTTCGGCGAGGGCCGGACGGCGGTCTTGTTGAAGGGTTCGGGGCGATCCCTCGTGCATGCGCTTAAATATCACCACGGGTTGCACGTGCTGGAGGACATCGCGGCGATCATGGCGGCGGTGCCGGGGTATGCGGACTACCTGCGCGACGCGACGCTGGTGCCGGTCCCCCTGCACCCGCAGAAAGAGGCCAGGCGCAAATACAACCAAAGCCGGTTGCTGGCGGGGTGCGCCCTCCAAGCCGCCGGGGGCCAGGCGCGGATCGAGGAGTTGCTGGTGCGGGTGGTGCACACCGAATCGCAGACCCACTACGACCGGGCGGCCCGCCAGAAGAACCTGAAAAATGCCTTTGCTTTGCCCCCGGGGGCCACCATTAATCCGGCCCAACGTTACGTGCTGGTCGATGATGTTTTTACAACCGGGTCCACTCTCAATGCCTGCGCCGCGGTCCTCCGCCGGGGCGGTGCGGTGAGGCTCGACGTCGTCACCTTCGGGCACGGCTAATCCATGACACATTTCGCGAAACCCAAGCTGCCGTCCGCCAAGGCCAGCAGCACCAAAAACACCAAAAAGAAGGTCAATACCGAGGGCTTGTGGACCAAATGCCCGATTTCGGGCGAGATCGTCTTCAACAAGGACCTCGAGGCGAACCTCATGGTCGTGCCGAAAAGCGGCTACCATTTCCCGATCGGCTGCCGCGAGCGCATCAAAGGCATGGTCGATGCCGGCACCTTCGAGGAGTTCGATGCCAACGTGAAGTCGGCGGACCCGCTGAAGTTCGTCGACTCCGCCGCCTATCCGGACCGCATCAAGCGCTACGAAAAGGAAAGCGGCCTCCCCGAGGCGGTCATCTGCGGCATGGCGAAGATCGGCGACATCCCCGTTTCGCTCGCCGTGATGGATTTCCGTTTCTGTGGGGGCGCGATGGGCGCGGCCGTCGGCGAGAAAATCACCCGCGCCATCGAGCGCGCCCTCAAGAAGAAGATTCCGTGCATCATCGTCAGCTCCTCCGGCGGCGCCCGCATGCAGGAGGGCATTTTCTCGCTGATGCAGATGGCCAAGACCAGCGCCGCGCTCGGCCGGCTCGCCGAGGCGAGGCTGCCGTTCATCTCGATTCTGACTTACCCGACGACCGGCGGTGTGACCGCCAGCTTCGCCACCTTGGGCGACGTCATCCTCGCGGAACCGGGCGCGCTGATTGGCTTTGCCGGCGCGCGCGTCATCAAGGAAACCACGAAGCAGACGCTGCCCCCGGGTTTCCAAACCGCCGAGTTCCTGCTCAAGCACGGTCTCGTCGACCAGATTGTGAACCGCCTCGAGATGAAGGACCGCCTGACGAGCCTGCTGCAGGCGCTGCACACGAAAAAATACCGCGCCCACCGCGTGGCGACCGCGACGCCGTTCCCGGTGCCTGCGGCGGGTTGAAAAGCTGAGACCTGAGTTTTCCAAACCCATTGGGATCGCAGGCGCCGGTCTGATTTCCAGGTCTCAGGTTTCAAGTCTCAGGTTTTCGTTCACGCGTTGTGACCTTCGTGGCCAAACCATTCTCCAACTACGCTGAAGTCACCGAGTATCTTTACGCCCTGAAGGCCGGCGGCGTGAAATTCGGCATCGACCGCATGCGCCGGCTTTCCGCGGCGCTGGGCCATCCGGAACGAAGCTATCCCGTCATCCATGTCGCGGGCACCAATGGCAAGGGCTCCGTCTCGGCCATGCTCGACGCCATCTTCCACGCGGCGGGCTGGCGCACCGGCCTCTACACCTCGCCGCACCTCGTGAAACTCGGCGAGCGCGTGCAGGTGGACCGCCGGCTGCTGACCGAGGCCGAGATCGTGGCCTACGTGAACGAACTTCGCCCGATCGCGGAGCGCGCGGCGGCGGCGGCGGCCGACGAGCACGCCACGTTTTTCGAATTCATGACGGCGATGGCCTTCCTGCAATTCCAACGCCAGCGGGCGGATGTCGCCCTCATCGAGGTCGGGCTCGGCGGGCGGCTGGACGCCACCAATGTCGTGCAGCCCGAGGTTACCGTCATCACCTCGATCGGCCTCGACCATATTGCGGAACTCGGCGGCACCGTCGCGCTCATCGCGCGCGAGAAGGCCGGCATCATCAAGCCCGGACGGCCGGTGGTCATCGGCCGGCTGCCGCCGGAAGCGGAACGGGTGATTCGTGAGGTGGCCGCCACCCAGGGGGCGCTGGTCCATTCCGTGCGCGAGACATTTGGCGAGGATCTCGCCGCGTACCCGTCCACAAACCTCGAGGGCGATTACCAGCGCTGGAACGCCGCGACCGCGACGCTGGCGGCGCGGGTGTTCAAAGATAACCATAGGGACGCCGCTTCGCGGCGCCCGCGGGCGGCGACAGGCGCCGCCCCCACACTGGCAGAGCCGCCAAGTCTCACTTCGGAAACCATCGCGCGTGGCCTCCAGCACGTGAACTGGCCCGGCCGCTGGCAGCGCACGACGCTCGGCGGGCGGCCGCTGATCCTCGACGCCTCGCACAACCCCGAGGGCGCCGCGGTGCTCGAACAGAATCTGCAACATCTGATTGCGGAGACCGGCCACCGCCCCGTGATCATCGCTGGCGCGCTCGGCGAATTCCGCGCGCGCGCCTTGCTGGAGGTCGTCTGCCGTCACGCGAAGGAAGTTCACCTGGTCGCGCCGCACCAGGCGCGGGCCAGCACCTTTGAGGAAATGCTCGCCTTCGTGCCCGCGGAGCAACGGTCGCGGGTGCACCGCGGGTCGCTGGAGGCAATTTTTCCGGACGCCCGCACCTGCACCCTCGGCGCGCCGGGCGACACCGTCGTCGTGACGGGATCCATTTACCTGCTCGGCGAGGTCCTCGAGCGCATCGAGCCCGGCCGCGGCGCCGGGGAAGGCAAACTGCAGGACTTCTGAGAAGGAAAACCTGAGACCTGAAACCTGAGACCTGAAGTTTCATGTGCTCACCGGCACTCCGTGTTCAGGTTTCAGGTCTCAGCTTTCAGGTCTTCCCAATCCTCTTCCCGCTTGTTTCCCGCGAACTCCGCTGCAAACGTCACGCCGCACCATGCCACCCCGTCCCTCATTCGCGAAGGCCTTCAAGGGCAAGCGCGTGCTCGTCACCGGCGGCCTGGGGTTCATCGGTTCGAACCTCGTGCGCACGCTGGCCGGCCTCGGCGCCAGGGTCACGGTGCTCGACAGCCTGATCCCTGAGTATGGCGGCAACCGGCGAAACCTGCATGGGCTCGGACGCAAGGTGGACGTCAATCTCGCCGACGTGCGCGACCGGCACAGCTTGCCGGCGTTTTTGCGCGGGCAGCATTTCCTTTTCAATCTCGCCGGGCAGACGAGCCACATGGACTCCATGACCGACCCGGAGACCGATCTCGAGATCAACTGCCGCGCGCAGCTGACCTTGCTCGAGGCCTGCCGGAAACATAACCCGGAGCTGCGCGTGGTGTTCGCGAGCACCCGGCAGATCTACGGCCGGCCGGATTACCTGCCAGTGGATGAAAAGCACCCGCTCCGGCCGGTGGATGTGAACGGCATCAACAAGCTCGCGGGCGAGGAATATCATTTGTTGTACAGCAAGGTGCACGGCATCCGGAGCACGGTCCTGCGCCTCACCAATACCATCGGCCCGCGCATGCGCGTGAAGGATGCGCGGCAGACGTTTGTCGGCGTCTGGATCCGCCAGATCCTCGAGGGCCGGCCGGTGGAAGTGTGGGGCGGCCAGCAATTGCGCGATTTCACCTACGTGGACGACGCGGTCGAGGCCTTCCTGCTCGCGGCCACCCACCCCGGGGCGGTCGGCGGCGTTTTCAATCTCGGCGGAGTGGGGCGCGTCAGCCTCCGCGAACTCGCGGCCACGCTGGTGGCCGTCGCCGGACAGGGCGAGTACACCGTGAAGGCGTTCCCGGCGGACCGGAAGAAAATCGACATCGGCGACTACTACTCCGATTGCCGGCTCATCGCCCGGAAACTCGGCTGGAAACCCCGGACATCGATCAAACAGGCGCTCACGGCGACGGTTGACTACTATCGCACCGAGCTGCCGCACTACTTGTAAGAAAACCTGAGACCTGAAACCTGAATCAATGCAAACACCCGCGGCAAAGATGAAGCAGGTTTCTGTTCAGGTTTCCGGTTTCAGGTCTCAGGTTTTCCATTCCTCGTGAGCAAAATCCTCCCCGCCGATCCCAAGGCGTCCTACCTTGCCGCGCAGGCCGACATCGACGCCGCCATCCGGCGCGTGATGCTCAGCGGCCATTACATCCTCGGACCCGAGCTGGACGGTTTTGAAAAGGAATTCAGCGCGGCCTTCGGCACGGCGGGGACCGCCGGCGTTGCGAATGGTACGGATGCAATCGAGCTCGCGCTCCTCGCCGGCGGCATCGGCCCGGGCGACAAGGTCGTGACGGTGGCCAACACCGTGACCGCGACCGTCTCCGCCATCGTCGCGACGGGGGCGAAACCGCTGTTCGTGGACATCGAGACCGACACCTTGCTGATGGACGTCGCCGCGCTCGAGGCCACGCTCGCCAAGCTCCGCGACCCCCGCATCAAGGCGATCGTGCCGGTTCATCTCTACGGGCAGGCGGTCGACATGCCCCGGCTCATGGAGATCGCGGCCCGGCACAGCCTGTTTGTGATGGAGGACTGCGCGCAGGCGCATGGCGCGGAGGTCGGGGGCAAGATGGCGGGTGCGTGGGGCGCGCTGGCTTCCTTCAGTTTTTATCCGACGAAGAACATCGGCGCGTTTGGCGATGCCGGGGCCGTGACCGGTCGCGACGCCGCGCTGCTGGAAAAGGTCCGCCTGCTCCGCCAATACGGCTGGCGGAAGCGCTACGTGAGCGATGTGCACGGACGCAACAGCCGGCTCGACGAGCTTCAGGCGGCCATCCTGCGCGTGCGCCTGGCGCGCCTCGCGGGGGAAAACCGGCGGCGCGACGAACTCGCGCGGCAATACCTGGCCGCGCTCAAGGACACGCCGCTGCAACTGCCGGTCATCGCCGCCGGCCGCACGCACACCTGGCACCAGTTCGTGGTGCGGACACCGAAGCGCGACGCCCTCCAGGCGCACCTGGCGAAGCAGGACATTCTTTGCGGCGTGCTCTACCCGATGCCGATTCACCGTCAGCCGGCTTACCATGACGTGTCGCTTTCGCTCCCGCGCACCGAGCAAGCCTGCGCCGAGGTGCTCTCGCTGCCGCTGCACCCGGGACTCAGCGACGCGGACGTCGCGCGCGTGGCGAAAGAGGCGCGCGCATTTTTCGGCGGTTCCTGAGTCGGGCCATAGGGGGTGGGGCTCGCGTTTGTGCGAGCCGCGGCCCAGCAGGAGCTGGGCCCTCCAGGTAATACTGAAACGGCTACGGTATTGCTGAAACTCCCCTAATGCCCGCCAGGCGCGGCGCCCGCCGGCTCGGCATCCAGCCATTGTTGTGCGGAGGCGCAGTCGGAAAATATCTCGATTTCGATCCGGGGATTGTCGTTCAGCGTCTGGAACATGCGGGCGAACCCATACTGCACCTGCTGCGGCGCCACGATGGCCGACCGGACCTTGTTTTTGAGCGGAGCGACGCGCCGCCGGGCGGCAAAGTCCTCCATGCGCGAGAAATTAAGGTCGAGGTCCTGGACCGGCGACATATCGGTGATCCGATGGGGCGACACCGGCGCTTCCGCCTCGATCCGGCCCATCTGCGCACCCGCGCTCAGGAGGTCGTCGAGCGTGACGATCCCGGACAGGTTGAAGCGGATGAGTCCGCCGATGTGCTGCAATTGATAGGCCATGAAGGCGCGCAAAGCAGACCATGCGCTGGCGTTTGGCAATGACTTTGCGGGGAATTTTCCGGGAATCCCGCGGCGCGGAAATCCCGTCGGCTAAACCCATGCCTTGCAACAATCGGCCCGGTCGCCGTGTCTTGCGGACGTGGAAATTGTTTATTGGACCCTCGCACTCCTGCTGATCCTCGTGGGCTTGGTCGGTTCGGTCGTGCCCTTGCTGCCGGGCACGACGTTCATCCTGTTGGGTGCGCTCCTGCAGAAATGGCTGTTGCCGGACACGCTGGGCTGGACGGCCGTGGGCTGGATCGCGGCGTTCTGGCTGCTCTCGGTGCTGGCGGATCTCGGCTGCACCCTCCTCGGCACGAAACTGTTTGGCGGCAGCAAGTGGGGCATGGCCGGCGCCACCGGCGGCGCGCTGGCCGGGATGTTCTTTTCGCTCCCGATCCTCATCCTGGGCACGATGCTCGGGGCGGTGGTCGCTGAAAAATGGAAGGGCAAACGCTCGACCGATGACGCCCTGCGCTCCGGCGCCGGCGCCGCCGTGGGCTTCCTGCTTTCCACCGTGGCCAAGCTCGCGTGCGCGCTCGCGATGGTGGCGTTTTATGCCGTGTCCGTTGGGAACGCGCTGAAGGTGACGTAGGGCCGCGCTGTGAGCGGCTCAAGGATGCACCCCGGCGGCCGCGCCCAAGCGTGTTTAAACTCTTGATCGCCGGCGTGAGCTGTCGGGGCCGGTCAGAGACCGACCCTACTTAAAGCGGATCAGCTCCGCTGTCGCCGGGACGTCCTTGATGATTTGCGAGGGCAACGGGCCCACGCCGAGGTAGCGAAGGTTGGGCAGGGCCGCGGGCAGCTTTTCAGGGTAGGCGACTTCGACCAGGCTGCGCACCATCGCGGCGGTGTAGAGCTGCGCGGGTTTCGGCAGGTCCGCGAATTTGCGGACGCCACTGATGTCCTCCGTCCAGCCCGGGTGCCGGGAATACACGGGCTTCAATGTCCGGCGGACGGCCTCATTGCGCGGGACGTGGGTGTAGCGGCGGCCCGTGTCGTCGGCGTAGGCGGTGCAGATCAACAGTTCGTCCGCGCCGCTGAGGGCGTCGATTTTGTTGATCATCAAATCCTGGTAACCGCCGTAGCGGAGGACGTCGCCCTTTTCCACGGCGTCGTACCAGCCGACCATGCGCTGTCGGCCGGTGCTGGTGCCGAACTCGAGCTGCTTCAGCTTGATCGTCAGCGGCGCGGCATCGTCCATCTGCGTGAGGAACGTGTGCGTGCCGACCTTCGTGTCGTAGGCCTTCGCCACGCCGAACGTGTGGATGCGCTGCACCGGGATGCCGGCGCTCTCGAAAAATTCCGGCGTGTAGGTGTGCGAGGCGGTGACGTTCGGCGAGTAACCGTGACGCTTGTCGAGCCAGTAGGCCTGGCCGAATTCGCCAATGACGGTGCGGCCGGCGCCGAGTTCGCGGAGAATCAGCTCGCGGACCTCGCCGATGTTTTTCGCCAGCGCCGTGCCCGCCGTCCAGTAAACCTCCGTCAGCCGCGGCAGGTTGAGTGTGAACGGCGCGTCGCCGCGGAACTGCGTGAAGTCGAACTCGGCCTTCGCGAACACGCCGGACTCGATCGCCTCCGCGTTGGCGCGGGTTTCCGCGGCGGTCAGCGTGTCGAAGAAGCCCGCGAATTTTTCCGGCGAGACGCGGCACACATGCTGGATGGTGCGGAGGGCGCGGTCGGCGCGCTGGGCGAGCTTGCGGGCGAAATAATTCGGGCCCGCCAGGAAATCGGAATAGGTGATCTGCGCCTGGCCGACCTCATCGCCGTAAGCCGGCGTGATCCCGCGGCCGGTGGAGCCGCGCGGCTCCTCGGCGAGGATGTTCGTGCGGTAATCCTCCCACGCCAGGTCGAGCAGGCGGTGCGTGAGGTCGGACACCATCGTGCGCTCGTCGATGACGAGGCGCGAGAAGATCGCGTGGCCCTTTTGCTCGAGCGGCTTCGCTTCCCACCAAAACTTGCGCGGATCGGCCACCACGCCGCAGCCGATGCACAGGTGCGGGGCGTCCTTCACGACGACCCCGGCGGGCAGGAGATTGAGCTTCACGCCGCCGGCGGTATGGCCGGAGTTGGCGCCGCCGTTGACCTTGAGCACCACCGTGACCGCGGCGGGCGTGCCGCGCAGTTCGTCGGCGACCTCGGGGATGAGGCGGCCCTTGCCCTCGTCACCGAGAGAGATGCCGACATCGGCGATGAGTTGGCTGGAGAAAGGCTGGAGAGGCATCAGGGAAGGGCTGAGACCTGAGACCTGAAACCTGAGTTTCAGCCAAGCCTAGACCGAGGACGGAGGACAGAGGACAGGGGAGCCACGGGCAACGCCAAATTGGGCGCGGTGTGTCATGCGACTTGTTGGGCATAGTTCATGATGTCGCCACACGCCTACACACCCCGGCGCTGCGCCCGCCTTCGCCAAGGCTTCGGCGGGCAAGCACCACCCCTCTTCATCGAGGGGACCCCATTAGCGCTATCCGAAGTCCCCTCTATGAAGCCGGAACCATTCAGTGGAAACCGCGAAGGACGCGAAGAAACGCGAAGATCGCGAGTCAGACCTGATCCTCGGTGATGCCTTGCCGTACTCACTCTTTCGTGATCCCGGGCAAAATCGGGATTTTCCCGGTATACCTTCGCGGACCTTCGCGCCCTTCGCGGTTCAATTGCATCGTTCCGGATGAAGAGGGGCGCCCGACAGGGCGGGGTGCGTAGCCGGCCTCTCGGTCGACCCGCCCAGAAAGGCGAGCCGCAGGGACACCAAGCCTCCGACCTTTTCAGGTTTCAGGTCTCAGGTTTCAGGTTTTCGGCGCTGGTCACCTCGCCCGCGACGTTACCAGCGCTTGATAAAACGTCGTGCTGAAGCGCGGGAACAGGCCGAATTCGTCGTAGGGCACGTGCTGCGCGAAGACGAGGGCGACCGTGCCTTCGACGGGGTCGATGTTGCAGTAGGTGGTGGCGTAGCCCGTCCAACCGAAGCAGCCGGCGGAACCCGGCGAATCGCTGCCGCTGCCGGCGCCCCATACGCCCACGCCGAGTCCATAGGTGCCGGCTGCGCCCATGAAGGTCGTGGGCGTTTTGATCTGCTTGAGATGGTCGGACGTCATGAAGGCCACGGTCTTTGGCGCGAGCAGGCGCACGCCATCGAGCTCGCCGCCGTTGAGCAGCATTTGCGCGAAGCGCGCATAATCGTCCGCGGTCGAGACCAGTCCGCCGCTGCCGTTGGGAAAGACCCCGGCGCCGGATGCCCGCGCGACCACCGGGTCGGGTTTCTCCGCCCGCAACATGCCGCCGGCGTCGCGGCGATGGACCACCGCCAGGCGGGCCCGCTTTTCGGGCGGCACGAGGAAAAACGTGTCGTGCATGCCGAGCGGCGCGAAGAGGCGGTCGTGCATGACCTGCTCGAGCTGCTGCTGCGTCAGCGTTTCGATCAGGTAACCGAGCACGTCGAAACTCGCGCCATAGAGAAACGCGTCACCGGGCTGGTGATTGAGCGGGATCCGGGCAAGCCGGCGGGCGTGGTCGGCCATCGACGTGCTTCGGAAAAGATCGGCCTGCCGGTAAAGTGGCTGCAGGGCGGGCGCCGCGTTCCAGTCGTAGGCAAAGCCCGAGGTGTGCGTGAGGAGATGGCGGATGGTGACCGGGCGCGCGTCGGCGACTTGCGGTTGTTCGGCCGTGCCGCCGGTGAGAACTTTCAAGTCCTTGAACTCCGGCAGGTATTTCGCAATCGGATCGTCGAGACCGAACCGGCCTTCCTCCCACAGCATGAGGGTCATCACGGCGATGGTCGGTTTGGTCAGCGAATAGATGTAAAGCAACGCGTCGCGCTCCATCGGCAGTTTCGCGGCGACGTCCCGGTAGCCGTAGGTGCTGGCGTCGATGATCCTGCCATCGCGGGCGATGAGCGTGATGGCGCCCGCGCAATGGGCCGCGTCGACTTCACCTTGGAAGAGATGGTGCACGCGTTCCAATCGTTCGGGGGAAAAGCCCGCGGTGATGGGATCGCCGGAGGGGAGGGGCGCGGCGGGGAGCGTCAACGGCAGGCATGCGATCATTAAGCTGTATAACCATTTCATTGCCGCATTCGCTGCTCCCCAACACACCCCGCCCTGCGGGCAGCCCTCTCCAGAGGGGATCTCGGCATTCGTGGATCCCCTCTGGAGAGGGGTGGCGCGAAGCGACGGGGTGTGTGGGGACGGCGGCATCGGCTTCATGCGCAAACTCCGCTCACACCACCCGATTCCCCGCCACCACCTGCGCGTACCACTGCGCGCTGAGCTTCGGCGTGCGGCGCTGGGTTTCGAAATTATTGTGCACGATGCCGAAGCGGCGGCGGTAGCCGTCGGCCCATTCGAAGTTGTCGATAAAGGACCACAGGAAATAACCGCGCACCGGCGCACCATCGGCGATCGCACGGTGCAACTCGCGCAGGTAGCTGCGGAGGAACTCCACGCGGTGCAGGTCGAGGCATTCGCCGCGGACGACGGTGTCGTCGTTGTAGCCGCAGCCGTTTTCGGTGATGTAGATGTTCCTCTCCCCGTAAACCTCGGCGGCGAGACGCGACGTCCAGTAGAGGGCTCGCGGCGCGAGATTGAGCCAGGGACTGTCGGTGCGCGGGTAGCTCGGCGACGGGGCGACGACCTCCGGACGGCCACGGGCGCCGCGACGGACAAACGTGCCCGTGTAGATGTTCAGCCCGAGAAAATCCATGCGCTGGCTGATGAGGTCGAAGTCACCGCGCGCCGCGACCGGGCGGTCTCTGCCGCAGCGGCGCAGGTAGGCGGTGGCGTAATGGCCGCGATAAACCGGGTCGAGCACCGGCTGGTTGGCCTCGACGAACCAGGCCCGCGCCGCGGCGATGTCGGCGGGCGTTTCGGCCACCGGGATGACCGTCTCGCAATTGTCCGTCAGGCCCACGCGGGCGCCGCGGCCACCGTGTTCGCGCACGGCGCGCACGCCGTGGCCGTGGGCCACGAGGGCGTGATGCATCGTCTGGTTGACGGTCCGCGCGCCCTCGCGAAAACCGGGCGCCTTGTTGCCCTCGCCATAGGCGTGGACCGTGAAGCAGCGGATTTCATTGAGCGTGATCCAGTTTTTGACGCGATCGCCATACGCGCGGACGACCGTGTCGGCGTAGGTGGCGAACGCGTCGGGCACGACGCGCGCGCGCCAGCCGCCGCGGTTCTCGAGGGACTGCGGCAGATCCCAGTGGAACATGGTCACCCACGGCGTGATGCCGTGCGCGAGCAGCGAGTCGATGAGGCGGTGGTAGAAATCCACGCCGCGCGGGTTCACGGCGCCATCGCCGTTCGGGAAAATCCGCGGCCATGCGAGCGACAGCCGGTAGTGGCGGATGCCCAAGCGGCGCATCAACGCAAAATCGGCGGCGTAGCGGTGATAGTGGTCGCACGCGCGGTCCAGCGTATCGCCGCCGGCCACGGCACCGGGCCGGCGCGCAAAGCGGTCCCACACGGACTCGCCCTTGCCGTCGGTGAAGGCCGCACCCTCGATCTGCGCGGCGGCGGTGGCCGTTCCCCAGGTGAAATTTTTCGGGAAGGAGAAGGGAAGGGAGCGGGACATGGGATGGGGGCGACCGGCTTGGGAAACAATCAAACAAACGGTGCCATTCTGAACGCAGTGCGGAATTCAGGGGATAGGGCGGGGCGTTCCGGGACGACGCACATCCTGCTGGATTCTTCGCTGCGCTCAGAATGACGGCTTTGGGTATTGAAAGGAAATCGGCGCGGGATCGTTCGCGCCACAGCAGTGAGCGGGGTGAGCGCCTTATTTTTTGTTTTGCGGCGGCGCGATGGTTTCGCCCTCCACCAGCTGCGCCTCGACGAGGATCTTGCGGCGGGGCGAGGTGGGGTGGGCCATGCGATTGACCAGACGTGTGAGCGCGGAGGAGCCGATGTGCTCGTGCGGCACGCGCATCGACGTCGCCCGGCGCAGCCCGGCGGCCGGTTCGAGGCCGTCGAATCCGGTGACCGAGCAGTCCTCCGGCACGCGGATGCCGCGAGCGGCCAGGTCCTGCATCAGCGGGTAGGCCTGGTGATCCGCGGCGCAGACCCAGGCGGTGACGCGATCGTCGCGGAAGAGCTGGGCGACGAGCGCGCTCACCTCGGGCGGCTGCAGGCGGGGGGAGTTCTTGTGGACGTTGATCACCCAGTCGGGACGGAACTCCAGGCCCTGGTAGAACAGGGCCTCGACATACCCGCTGAAGCGGCGCGCGACCCAGTGGCCGCCGACGGGGTAGGTCCAGGAGACGAAGCCGATGCGCTTATGGCCGGCGGCGGAAAGCTTCAGCACCAAGTCGAGGATCGCGGGTGCGTCGTCGGTATCGATGATGTCGATGCCGGGCTCGTTGTAGCTTTCGAGGACGGACACGGTGGAGAGGCGGCTCGCGATCATCGCCACGGCCGGCTCGGGGAACGGGTGGATGAGGATGGCGCCGCGCCAGTCGTTGGTGCGTGCGTGCCGCATCAACGCCTGCTGGCCCGCCTCGGTCTCGATGTCCGCGGGCGGCTGGTAGGAGACGTCGACCGTGACGCGCTCGATCTCGGCGCGATCGCGGATGCCCTTTAAAATATGCGGGTACGTGACCATCACATTTTCGCCGCGCGGGATGCCGATCACGACGCCGATGGTGAAGGTGCGGGATTTTTTTCCACGCCGCGCCGCGCGCCCCGGGCTCTGCTTGTAGCCGAGTTTCGCCGCCATTTCCTGCACCAACCGCCGGGTTTCCGCACTGATCGCCGGGTGGTTCGCAAGGCTGCGCGAGACCGTGGCGCGTGAGAGATTCAGGCGCTGCGCAATGAGTTCTTGGTTGACGGTGGCCATGGCAATTGCCCCGGGACAGGGCTGACGGTGGCAAGCAATTACCACGCGGAAACGTTATGCAACAAAATAAACAACTTGTCTGGAAATAACCCTATATAAATTGCATAGCAGATCGATAATTCGTTATTATAAAACATATAACGTAATAATAGAACTCATAAATATCCATGCAACTGACAGTGCACATATAAATTGACAGAAATGCACCAAAATTTCCTCATGGTGGCGTGGACGGCGAAAACCGGCCACGACCCCATTCAACCTCTTACCCCGAGACGTCAGATTGCGGATCGATTTCCTTTTCGGAAATTCACCGCCAGTTCGCCGGCCGCGGGGGACCAAACTGAACCCCATGAACCTCAAGCAACGTTCCGCTTACTTTGCGGGATTACTGATCAGCGCGGCCGCCACCTGGCCGCTTGCCGCCGTCGCGCAGACGGCCGCCAAACCGGCCGATTCGCTCGACAAGAAGGATGAAGTCGTCGAGCTCTCGCCGTTCACGGTCACGACCGACAAGGACCGGGGTTACGCCGCGACCAACGCGATCTCCGGTTCGCGCGTCGACACAGCGATCAAGGATCTGCCGGTGCCGATGCAGGTCATCACGAGCGAATTCATCAAGGACACCGGCGCGACCGACCTCCGCAAATCCCTCGGCTACGTCGCGGGCATCTCGCTGCAAACGCAGAACGACCTGGAGAACAACGGCGGCATCGGCGGCATCCAGCGGGGCGCCTATGGTCCCGGCGGCGTGAACAATCCCGAGGGCGTCACCTCGAACATCAGCGGCACGCAGCTGAAGATCCGCGGTTTCATCACCAACAACGTCCTGCGCGACGGCTTCCTCCGCGGCAGCCCGAGCGACGCGATCAACATCGACCGCATCGAGGTGGTGCAGGGGCCCAACGCGCTCCTCTACGGCACCGGCAACTTCGGCGGCGTCGTGGACTACCTCACGAAGCGCCCGCTCAACCGCCAGCAGGGCTACGCGACCTTCGGCTACGGCATGAACCAGTACATGCGCAGCACGCTCGACGTCACCGGCCCGCTCAGCCGCGACTACAACGTCGACTATCGCGTGATCAGTGCCTGGGAAAGCACCGAGACCAACATCGACAGCCAGGAAATGTCGCACTTCTTCATCGCCCCGTCCGTCTCGTGGAAACCCACGAAGTCCACCGAACTGCTCGTGCAGGCGGAATACTCCGACTCGAAGCAGAGCGGCTTCGGCTTCCGCGCGCTGCGCGCCGCCCAGGGCACCGGCGCCACCCCGATCAACAACGACCAGCTCGAGGCCACCGGCTTCTACTGGCCGCCGGGCGCCGACAAGCGCACCTGGAACCTCAGCGGACCCGACACCTACAACAACCAGCAGACGCACAACCTCGAACTGCTGTTCACGCAGCGCCTGCTGAAGGAATCGCACTGGGCGCCGCAGGTCGATTTCCTCGTGGGCTATAATTACTCCCGCTGGGACACGCAGACGCAGGATGCCAACGGCGGCATCCAGCAGGTCTCCGTCGGCAACCCCGGCTTCAACCTCTCGCAGACGATCACGCTCGCCGCGATCGACAACGGCCTCGACGGCGTCACGCCGTCGAACGGCAACCTCCAGTACGGCACCTTCGCCAACGAGGTCGTGCGCTACGCCTGGAACCAGAACGAGGCGCGCACTGACCGCGACCAGGAACGCGCCGAGCTCACCGCCCGCAAGCTCCTCTTCGAGGACCGCTGGTACCGCCTCGAGGATCAGGTGCTCGCCGGTTACTCCGAACTCTACAACAAGATCCAGTCCGCCAACTGGCAGACGTTTCCGGGTCTCTACAGCTTCAAGGGCCCGCTCGACCTGAAGCCGATCCGCTTCGCCACGCAGGGTGACGGCACCTCCGCGCCGCCGCTCTACCAGAACAGCCGCGATGTCATCAACAAGGGCTGGGACCGCGCGTTCTACGTGAATAATTTCGCGAAGTTCGGCAGTTTCTGGGGCCTCGACAACCGGATCATCCTCATGACCGGCATCCGCAAGGACACCAGCGACAACTGGTCGACGAACACGGACGTCACCTCCGCCGGCATCGGCACCACGACCACCAGCGTCGCGAAGCAGACCGAGAAAACGTCGCGCCAGAAGGGCGTGATGCTCCGCGTGACCGAAAGCCTCTCCCTGTTCGCGCTGAAGGCCGACGGCTTCCAACCGAATTTCGGCGGCCTGCACGAGGCCATGACCGGCGCGCCCGTCGGCGCCGACACCGCCAAGAGCAAGGAGATCGGCATCAAGTTCGATTTCCTGAAGGGCAAGATCTCGGGCTCGATCAGCCGCTACAAGATCACCAAGAACGCCTGGCTGTCCTCCGGCTTCTCGACGCCGGCGCCGCTCGGCCACGTCCGCTTCGACCCGAGCAAGCCGATCATCTACAACCTCGGCGACGCCAACGGCACGGGTTTCGAGGCATTCCCGGGCTTCGTGTCGAACGGCCAGACCTACACGCCGAACGCCGCGCAGCAGGCCGCCTGGCATAACGCGGTCGTCGCCGGCGCCGTCACGCTCGTCTCCCCGATCAACGGCAGGAGCGCGGGCCCCGACAGCATCTACCTCAACGCGAGCAATCCCGCCGGCGCGGCGTGGATGGATGCTTTCTTCGCCGCCGCCGCCCCCGGTTGGGCCGGCTGGCCGTATCACGGCAACGACATCAACGATCCGGGCATCAACAACGCCACGCTCGATGACGCGGCGTTCCAGAATGGCTCGCAGCAGGCCGCGATTCCCTCGACCTCCGAGGCCAGCGGCTGGGACGGCACGATTCTCTTCACGCCGAACGACCGCATGCAGTTCGTGCTGTCGGGTTCGTTCAACAGCAAGGTTGAGCTGACCAACAAGGGCCAGTGGATCAAGTACCCGTACCCGCAGGACCGCTGGGCCACGTGGTATTTCCCGAACGGCGGCTTCGGCCTCAAGGGCCAGACGCTCGCGGCGGCCTACACCGACCCGACCGACACCTCCACGCGCACCAACACCGGCGTCTTCCCGGGCGACGACACGCCGAAGACCCGCGTAACGCTTTGGGGCAACTACAAGTTCGCCGGCGGGTTGAAGGGCTGGACCGTCGGCCTCGGCGGCGACTGGGCCGCGAAGCGCGCTTACTTCTCGGGCATCACGCATGGCAGCAACCAGGTGCAGACCGACACGGCCGGCGTCCCCATCGTGCTCTACATGTCCTCGCAGCTGAAGGTGAACGCCTTCGCCCGCAAGACCTGGAAGAGCCACGAGCACGACCAGTCGCTGCAGGTCAACATCGAGAACCTGCTCAACGACACCAAGCTCTACGGCCTGATCTACAACCCGCCGATCACCGCCAAGCTCACGTACGAAATCGCGTTCTGATTCAATCCACACCCCCCGCCGCTGCGCGCCATCCTTTCCCGCGGGGACCAGCGCGGCGGCGCGCGGGATCCCCTCAGGAGGGAGGTGCCCGTCAGGGCGGGGTGTGTCGGTTGGGCCTCCCGTCCCCACGAGGGAGGGGCTTTACGCCCCGACCCAAGCCGGCTGCAATCGTCACCGCCCCAATGCTCCTATCCTGTCATCCTGAGCGAAGCGAAGGATCCCTGTGTGCGAACCTCCTGACGCATTCGTGCGCGTGGATTCTTCGCTGCGCTCGGAATGACGGTTTTGGGAATGCTAAATTGATCCGGAATCCCTCTTCATCGTGACGACCACCCCTCCCAGCACCGCTCTCTCCTTTAAGGAAAAACTCGCCTACGGTCTGGGCGACACCGCCTCGAATTTTTATTTCCAGGCGTTCAACCTCTTCCTGTCGTACTACTACACCGACGTCGTCGGCATCAGGAACGCCGCCGCCGTCGGCACGCTGCTCGGCACGATGCCGATCCTGGTTGCGCTGCTCAATCCGGTCATCGGCGTCGCGGCGGACCGCACCAATACCCGCTGGGGCAAATTCCGCCCGTGGATCCTGTGGGGCGCGCTGCCCTACGGCGTGCTGGGCTTTGTCATGTTCGCGATGCCGGACCTCGCGGAGGGCGGCAAGCTGGGGTACGCGTACGTCACGTACACGCTCATGCTGATTGCCTACGCGGCCATCAACACGCCGTACGGCGCACTGATGGGCGTCATGTCGCCTTCCTCGGAGGACCGCACGTCGCTGTCCTCCTACCGCTTCGCCTGCGCCTTCCTCGGTGCGCTCCTGATCGGCTGGCTGGTGCCGGGCATGAAGGAGGCGCTGGCCTTCGGCGGCGCGCCGGAAGTGGGGTTCCGCAACACCATGGCAATCTTCGCTGTGCTCTCGGTGGGCATGTTCATCTACACGTTCTTCAACACGCGGGAGCGCGTCGTCCCGCCGCCGAGCCAGCAGGGCTCGCTCGGCCAGGACCTGCGCGACCTCGTCGGCAACGGCCCGTGGCTCGTGCTGTTCTTCGTGGCCTTCCTCAACCTGACCAACGTCGGCCTCCGCAGCGGCGCCGGCATCTATTACTTCAAATACGTCGTCCACAACGAGGCGGCCATCGGCACCTTCAACTTCGTCGGCTTTCTCTGCTTCATCCTCGGCGCGCTGGCGACGAAGCTCTTCACTGCGCGCTGGTCGCGGCGCTCGCTGATGATCTGGCTGACGGTCATCAACGCCGCCGGCATCGGCGGTTGCTACTTCGTCGACCCGCAGAACCTCACGCTGCTCTATGTGCTGAACATCATCGGCTCCTTCGCCGCCGGCCCCACGCCGGCCATCGTGTGGTCGCTCTACGCCGACACGGCCGACTACGGCGAGTGGAAGTTCCGCCGCCGCGCCACGGGGCTCATTTTTTCCGCGACGGTGATGGTGCAAAAGATCGGCCTCGCCATCGGCGGCGGCCTGATTGGCTGGCTGCTCAGTTATTACGGCTACGTGGCCAACGCCGCGCAGACCCCGCACGCGATCCACGGCATCACGCTGCTCTTCGCCGCGCTCCCCGGCGCCTTTGCGCTCCTCGCGGGCCTGGCGATTTTCTTCTACCCGCTCGACGAACCGCAGGTGAAGACCATCGAGAAGGACCTGGCAGCGCGGCAGACCAGCGCCGCCTGAGGATTAACCACGGAAGACGCCAAAAATGATCTCCGGTCCTTATCAGAAAACCCTGCTTTGGGTTCCCCTCTATGAAGAGGGGGGCCCAAAGGGCGGGGTGTGTAGGGAACGCTCGGTGACTTTCCCGCTGATGAACACGTCCTACACACCCCGGCGCTGCGCGCTACCCCTCTTCATAGAGGGGATTTCAAGGCGGCGCAGCCGACTTCTTCTGTGTGTTCGCTGTGTTCTGTGGCTCCTCTCCATGACCTCCGTTCACGCCGCGTCGCGCCAATGGTCCGTCGTCGAAACGGCGCGCGATACTAATCACCGGCTGGCCGCCGTGGCCGCGCCGGCCGCGGTTGTGACTGCGGCCTCCGATGCCCTGACCGTCGATCCCGCCCAGCGCTTCCAGGAAATGGTCGGCTTCGGCGGCGCGCTCACGGAATCGTCCGCTTATGTGCTGTCACTCCTGCCGGCCGCCAAGCGCGCCGAGGTCTTGAGGCGTTACTACGACCCGCAGGACGGCCTCGGCTACACGCTGGCGCGCACCCATATCAACAGCTGCGATTTTTCGCTCAACATGTGGGCGCTCGATGCGACGCCGGGCGACTACGACCTCCACGACTTCACCCTCGCGCCGATGCGCAAATGGGTGCTGCCGCTCATCCATGACGCCAACCAGGCTGCGGGCAACAAACTGCATTTGCTCGCGTCGCCCTGGAGCCCGCCGGCGTGGATGAAGACCAACAACCGCATGGACGACGGCGGTGCGCTGCGCGGTGAATACGCGCCGGCCTGGGCGAATTATTTCGTGAAGTTCGTGCAGCAGATGAAGGCGGAGGAGGGGCTCGAGGTCTGGGCGCTCACTGTGCAGAACGAGCCGCAGGCGAAACAAGTTTGGGAGTCCTGCCTCTACACGCCGGCGCAGGAACGCGACTTCGTGAAGAATCACCTGGGCCCCGCGCTGGCGCGCGCAGGCTTGTCCGGCGTCAAGCTCCTGGCACTCGATCACAACCGCGACATCCTCGAGGCGCACGCCGACGCCAGCCTCGGTGACCCGGAGTCCGCAAAATATCTCTGGGGCATGGGCCTGCACTGGTACGTCAGCCAGGACTTCGCCGCGTCGTCGCGCGTGCACGCCAAATACCCCGACAAGGCCATCCTCTTCACCGAGGGCTGCTGGGAAGGCGGCCGGACGCTCGGCTCCTGGGAGCACGGCGAAGGCTACGCGCACCAGATGATCGGCGACCTCCGCAATTGGGTGAACGGTTACATCGACTGGAACATCGTGCTCGACGAGCGCGGCGGGCCCAATCATGTCGGCAACTTTTGCGACGCGCCGGTGATCATCGACACCCGCACGCAGGAAGTGCGCTACGGTCCCTCGTTTTATTACATCGGCCACTTCAGCAAATACGTGAAGCCCGGGGCGCACCGCATCGCATCCGCCGGCGGCCCCGCCGCGTTGGAAACGATCGCCTTCGCCAATCCCGATGGCGCGCTGGCCGTAATCGTGCTCAATCGCACGGACGCTGCCGTGACCTTCACGCTCGCCGCCGCCGGCGATACGCTGGCCTGCACCGTGCCGGCGCACGGGATCCAGACGTATGTGGGGGCGAGCCGGTAAAAATGTTCAATGTTCATTTTCCAATGTTCAATTTCCATTTCAGAACCCCAGCGCTACCCAATGAGTTTAACGGCTGGGCCAAGGTGGGAGGGGTTTTACACCCCGACTTCCGCGTCCTCGCCGCCATTCCGTCGGAGTATGCAACCCCTCCCACCCAAGGCGCGCGCGGGCGCCCCCGGCAATGAAACCCTCCATTTTCTGTCTTCTCACTTCTTCTTTCCTCGCCATGACCACCCACGCCGCTCCTCCCGTCTGGCAGGATGAATTCAACCAGGCCCCCGGCAGCGGGCCGGACCCGGCGAAATGGGTGCACGACCTCGGCGCCAATGGCTGGGGCAACAAGGAACTGCAGGAGTACACGGCGTCGCGGGAGAACTCCTTCGTCGTGGCGGATCCGGAGGCGACGGATGGGCGGGCGCTCGTTATCAAGGCGGTGAAGACGGCCGCGGGCGGCTACACTTCCGCGCGACTCAAAACGCAGGGAAAATTCGCGACGGGCTACGGCCGCATCGAGGCGCGCCTGAAACTGCCGAAAGGGCAGGGGATCTGGCCGGCCTTTTGGATGCTTTCCGACAACATCGACCAGGTGCGCTGGCCGGCGTGCGGGGAAATCGACATCGTCGAAATGATCGGCCACCTGCCGGGCACGCTGCACGGCACGGTCCACGGGCCCGGGTATTCCGGTCAGCACGGCATCACCAAGTTCACGCAGCTGCCCGCCGGCGCCACCTTCGCCGATGCTTACCACGTGTTCGCCGTCGACTGGCGTCCGGGCAAAATCGAGTGGCTCCTCGACGGGAAGGTTTTCCAAACGCTCACGCCCGCCAGCCTCCCCGCCGGCGCGAAATGGGTTTTCGACGACGCGCGTCATTTCCTCCTCCTCAACCTCGCCGTCGGCGGCGCCTGGCCGGGCTACCCGGATGCGACGACGCAGTTCCCGCAGGAATATAGAATCGATTATGTCAGGGTCTATGGACCGTGATTTGGAAAACCTGAGACCTGAAACCTGAGACCTGAACGATTTCCGGAATGCCTGGTTTTTAGATGTAGGTCCGCCGCTCGCCGGCGAGGCCGGGTTTGGGAAGTAGCCGCCGTCGTCAGACGGCTGGCGCCAGCGCTCTGACGACCGCGGCTACTTTAAAACCTGTCGCCCTTGGCCAAGGCGTCCTCCGTCGCTAAAGCGACCCGACGCTTGCGCCAGGCAAAAATCTTTCCCACCGCGGACATCCCCAATGTAGGCCGCCGCTTGCCGGCGGGCCGTTGCGCTTTCGAGCGAAGAATACGCCCCGTTCCGGCAGGCGAATGAAGCCCTCGATTCCGTGCCTTATGTCCCGCAGCGAATGATGCCCGCAGGGCGGCTCGGCCCGTCGACGAGCGACGGCCCTACAGCGCATAGAGTTGAAGGTGGAGCGCACTGACCCAGTGCGCTGGTTTGAGATCGAGCGCCCCTGCCTTGAACTCAGGTCTCAGGTTTCAGGTCTCAGGTTTTCTCCAAGACGGCGGTTTCCAGCCGTCACCGCCGCTCCTTCAACTGCGCGATCACGCGTTCCGTCAGCTCGGCGCGGTTGACCTTGCCCTGCGCCTTGGCGGGCCAGGGGCCGACGAGCGGGATGAAGCGCTTGGGACGCTTGTAGTCGGCCAGGCGGTTGGTGGCGGAAATCACTTGGTGAAAATTGGGATGCGCGTTCCCTGGGTAAACGGCGACTACCTGCTGGCCCCAGCGCGCGTCGGGCAGACCGAGCACGATCACGTCGGGGAACTGACCGGTGTCGCGCAGGACCGCCTCGAGTTCGCCGGGCTCCACTTTTTCGCCGCCGGTGATGATGACGGCGTCAATGCGGCCGAGGACGTGCAAATGCCCGTTCTCGTCGAGACGTCCGCGATCCTGCGTCGCGAAGTCCGCCGGTTCACGCCACGCGGGATAGTAGCCGCGAAACAGTGAAGCGCCTTCGAGCATAATCCGGTCGGCCTCGCCGATGCGCACCTTTGCGTGGGGTAGGGGCGTGCCGTTGCTGCGGGCGCCGGCCAGGAATTCCTCCGGACGCAACGCCGTGATCATCGCGGCGGTCTCCGTCATGCCATAGCCCAGTGAGATCGGCAGCCGGTGCGCCGCGGCCGCGTCGAGCAACGCCGGCCAGGCGGGCGCGCCGCCAAGAAAAATGATGCGGAATGATTTCAACCAGGCCACGGCCGGCGGGTTGTTCAAGAGCCGCTCAAGTTGGGTTGGCACAAGCGAAATCACCCAGCCGGCCGGCTTCGATGCCGGCACCGGGAATTCGCCCCTTTCCACTGCCTTCCAATCCAGCGGACGGAATTCGCCACCCGTCAACGCGCAGCGCAGCCAGGCCATCAACCCGCTCACATGATGCAGCGGCAGCACGCCCATGGCATTCACTTGTGACAGTCCGAAATGCTGCGCGAAACCGTGCACCGCCGTGGCGATGGTCTGCTCGTCGTGGCGCGCGAACTTCAAGGTGCCGGACGTGCCTCCAGTGGGAATCATGAGCCAGCCAGGCTGAAAACCTGAAACCTGAAACCTGGGATCTGGGTCGGACATCAAGGCCGCCAATTGCGCCTTTTCTGTCTCCTGCCAATTTGGGTCGCAAAGGAAAACCTCCCCCCCTTGGGCCGCTGCCTTCGCGAGTGCGGTCATGAATTCCCGCGGATCGGCTTCGGTGATCACGGACGGCGCGGCGCGCGAATCCGCGAGCGGCTCCGCCGCGGCACCCAACAACCGCGCCAATTCGTTCCGGGTCATCCTCAGGTTCCCTTGTCCGCCGTAGGCCGGGCGGAGGTGGAAGGTTTCAGGTTCTCCACGCCCGCAGCCTCCCAAGCCGCACGCGTGTCCACGCCGTCCAGCCAACTGGCATCCATCACCGGCCCCAGAATCGGGCCGTCCCAGCGGCGGTCGCCGAAAACTTCGCCAACGCCGAAACCCAGCGCGCGCTTCGTGAGCGGGTGGGTGAGCGCGGCGGACAGAATGGACGCGCGTCCCACGGCCGTTTCGATCGCGCTGGAGAGCACCAGGTCGGCCTTGCTCGTGGCGGCCCACGCCATCAAATCGGACAGCGGGCCGGCGAGCGCCGGCTTGATGACGAAGACGCCCCGCCAGCCCATTTCATGCCAGCGCTGGGCGGCGGGCAGGCCGGTCACCGATTCGTCGAGCGCGAGCGTGACGGGATAGTCCTCCGCCAGGCCCAACAAGGTGGGCTCATCGCCGGGCGCGACCGGCTGTTCGACAAACTCCACCGGCCGCTCAGCGCAGCGCGCAAGCCATTTGCCCGCCGCCTTGCGGTCCCAGGCGCCGTTGGCGTCGAGACGCAGTTTGGCGTAGGCCGGCAGCCTCGCGAGCAGGTCGTCGAAAATCCCGAGCTCATCATCGACCGCGCCCACGCCGACCTTCCATTTGAAAGAGAGGTACCCCGCTTCGAGCTTCGCCGCGACGGCGGACAAGGCCTCCCGGCCCGCGGGCAGCAAGGCGGTGACGGGCAAACGCCGATTTTCAATGTCACGTAATACGTGACATGTCCCCGCGTGCGCCGCCGCCAGGGCGAAGCGCACGCAGCCGAACTTCGCAGGCACTGCGCCCAGTTGCTCATCGGTCACTTGATCGCCCAATTTCCGGCAAACTTGCTCCGCCTCGGCCATCGTCTCCGTGCCGAACCAGGGAATGGGAGCGATCTCCCCGAAGCCAACCTGCCCGGCGCCATCCTCGAGCCGGACCAAAATCCCCTCCCGCTCGGCCCACATCCCGTGCGCCGTCCGTAAAGGCATCCCCAGCGGCAGGCGATACCGACGGAACTGAAACGTATAAGCCATCGACACCACGGAACCATGCAGCGGACAGAAGACGAAGTTTTTTTAACCACGGATTCCACGGATCACACGGATTAGAGTTTCGGCGAGCGGCGGTGAATGCCTCCAACTGAGGTCGTTGGGCCGCGTCATCCGCCGTTTGCGGAGTTTAAACGTGAATCCCCATGAATGCTGGTGGCATGCTCCCTAAGGAGTTGAGCGGTGAAATCATCGGTGCGGCCATGCTGGTCTTGAATACGCTGCGGCCCGGTTTGAATGAAAAAGCCTACGAGAACGCGATGGTCATAGCCCTTCGAAAACGAGGGATTCCCTCCGAACAACAGCGCCGCTTTAACGTGTATTACGAAGGGGAGTGGGTCGATACCCTCGTAACGGACCTGATCGTGGGGAACCTGGTCATCGTGGATCCGAAAGTGGTGGAGGATTTCACCCCCACCCACCACGCTCAAATGACAGGGTACTTGGCGGTCACTGGAAAGAGATTGGCCATCCTGTTGAACTTCAAGCATGCTACTCTCCGCTGAAAGCGGGTGATTCGTTAGGGTGTCAGGCCTTGATCCGTGTCGTCCGTGAAATCCGTGGTTAAAACTGCTTTTTCTAAAATTCAGTTGAGGTTTCCCGGACGAGGAGTATTTCGTTCACGGCAACGATGACCAAGCCTGTTGCCAATTCGCATAGCGATGCCGACTTCTACCTGCCGGCCGATCGCTTCTTCGCCGCCAATGCCCCGAGCGCGCTGACCTACGACGACGTCTCCCTCGCGACGCTCCACTCGGAGATCCTCCCGAAGGACACCGATCTGGCCACCTCGCTCGCCGAGGGCCTCCGGCTCCAGGTGCCGATCATCTCGTCCGACATGGACACCGTCACCGAATCGCGCATGGCCATCGCCATGGCCCTCAACGGCGGCCTGGGCCTCATCCACTACAACCTCCCGGGCAAGGACCAGATCAAGGAGGTCGCCCGCGTGAAGCGCCACATCCACGGCCTCATCCAGGACCCGATCACGGTCTCGCCCGACGCGCTCGTCAGCGAGGTCCTCGCGATGATCGACCAGAAGCGCTTCGATTTCCGCACGTTCCCGGTCGTCGACGCCAGCGGCAAGCTCGCCGGCCTGCTTTCCGGCAACCTTGTCAAGGACCGCTACAAGTCCAAGCGGGTCGCCGAGGTGATGACGCCCCGCAAGCAGCTCATCACGGTCACCGAGAAACAAATGGCCGCGGACCCGATCAAGGCGGCGGACAAGTTCTTCACGGAAAACGTCGGCATCCACAAGGTCCTGGTCGTCGACGAGCGCGACCAGCTGCGCGGCCTCGTCACGATTTCCGACGTCGAACGCATCACCAACGAGGCCAAGTCCCGCCGCAAGCCGGCGCGCGACGAACAATTCCGCCTCGTCGTCGGCGCCGCCATCGCCCCGGTGCGCAAGCCCAACGGGGAACTCGACCGCGACAAGATTTTCGATCATGTGGGCGAACTCGTCGACGAGGCCGTCGACATCGTGGCGGTTTCCACTGCGCACGGCCACACGGCTGGCGTGGGCGACATGGTGAAACTCATCCGCAGCCAGTTCAAACACCTGCCCATCATCGCCGGCAATGTGACCAGCGGCGCGGGCGTTGAATTTCTCGCCAATGCCGGCGCCAGTGCGATCAAGATCGGCCAGGGCCCCGGCTCCATCTGCACGACGCGCGTCGTGGCGGGCGTCGGCATCCCGCAGCTCACCGCGCTTTACGTTTCCGCCCAGGGCGCCGCGAAGAAAGGCGTCCGGCTGATCGCCGACGGCGGCATCACGAAGTCGGGCGACATCGTGAAGGCGCTCACGCTGTCCGACGCCGTGATCCTCGGCGGCCTCCTCGCCGGCTGCCGCGAGGCGCCGGGCGAGATCATGGAGATTTCCGGCAAGCTCTATAAACAGTATCGCGGCATGGGTTCGCACGCCGCCATGAAGGCCGGCTCGGCGGCCCGCTATGGCCACGACAAGAACGACACGGCCCGCAAGGTCGCGGCCGAGGGCATCGAGGCGCTGAAGGAAGTCTCGGGCTCGGTCGACGACGTGCTCGGCACCCTGATCGGCGGCGTGCAGAGCGGCATGGGCTACCTCGGTGCCAGAAATCTCGAGGAACTCCGCAAGAAGGCGCGTTACGTCCGCGTGACCCCCGCCGGCCAGAAGGAAGCGGCCCCGCACGACGTGATCGAGGTGGCGACGCGGCACGGCGGCTGACGCCACCGGGGGTCGGGCGAAGACTGCTGGCGCTTGCCCACCGAAGCCTTGGCGAAGGCGGGCGCAGCGACGGGGTGTGCAGAGGGCGTACGATTACGCCAATGCCTGCGCGCGCTCCCTACACACCCCGCCCTTCGGGCACCCCTCTTCATCCGGAACCATTCAGTGGAAACCGCGAAGGACGCGAAGAAACG
>CAZEUN010000018.1:0-87238 GCA_964515595.1 uncultured Oleiharenicola sp.
GCGGTGGCGCGCGGCGACTTGTCGCGCAAGATCACCGTCGACGTGAAAGGCGAGATCCTGCAGCTGAAGGACACGATCAACACGATGGTCGACCAGCTGAACGGCTTCGCGTCGGAAGTGTCGCGCGTGGCGCGCGAGGTCGGCACGGAAGGCAAACTCGGCGGCCAGGCGCAGGTGCCGGGTGTCGCGGGTACCTGGAAGGATCTGACCGACAACGTGAATTCGATGGCGAACAACCTGACGAGCCAGGTGCGCAACATCGCGGACGTGACGACGGCCGTGGCCAAGGGCGACTTGTCGCGCAAGATCACGGTCGACGTAAAGGGCGAAATCCTCGAGCTGAAGAACACCATCAACACGATGGTCGACCAGCTCCGGTCGTTCGCCTCCGAAGTGTCGCGCGTGGCGCGCGAAGTCGGCACGGAAGGCAAGCTCGGCGGCCAGGCGCAGGTGCCCGGTGTGGCCGGCACGTGGAAGGACTTGACCGACTCCGTCAACGTCATGGCGGCCAATCTCACCGACCAGGTGCGCGGCATCGTGAAGGTCGTGACGGCGGTGGCCGACGGCAATCTCCGCCAGAAGCTCACCGTCGAGGCGAAGGGCGAGGTCGCGGCGCTTGCGGAAACCATCAACAGCATGACCGACACGCTCGCGACCTTCGCCGAGCAGGTGACCAACGTGGCGCGCGAAGTCGGCGTCGAAGGCCGCCTCGGCGGCCAGGCCCACGTGCCCGGCGCGGCCGGCACCTGGAAGGATCTCACCGGCAACGTGAACCTCCTCGCGGCCAACCTGACGACGCAGGTGCGCGCCATCGCCGAGGTGGCCACCGCGGTGACGAAGGGCGACTTGACGCGCTCCATCCAGGTCGACGCGCGCGGTGAGGTGTCCGAGCTGAAGGACAACATCAACACGATGATCTACAATCTCCGCGTGACGACGGAGACGAACGAGGAGCAGGACTGGTTGAAGACCAACCTCGCGAAGTTCACCCGCATGCTCCAGGGCCAGCGCGATCTCTTCACCGTCGGTCGCATGCTGCTCTCCGAACTGGCCCCGCTTGTCGAGGCCCAGCAGGGCACGATCTACCAGATGGAACTGGGCGAGGGCGGCCAGCCGCGCCTGCGGCTGCTCGCCGGTTACGCCCAGCGGCCCGGCCAGCCCGAGCAGATCCCGGTGGGCGAGGGGCTCGTCGGCCAGTGCGCCGTCGAGAAACAGCGCATCCTCCTCAACCAGGTGCCGTCGGACTACACGCGCGTCGCCTCCAGCCTCGGCGAGTCGGTGCCGTCCGCCATCGTGGTCATCCCCGTGCTCTTCGAGGGCCAGACCAAGGCCGTGATCGAGCTCGCCTCGCTGCGGCCGTTCAGCGTCACCAACCTCACCTTCCTCGAGCAGCTCACGCAGTCGATCGGCGTCGTGCTCAACACCATCGAGGCGACGATGCGCACCGAGGGCCTCCTGCAGCAGTCGCAGGAGCTCACCGTCGAACTGCAGTCCCAGCAGAAGGAGCTCCAGCAGACCAACGAGGAGCTCGCCACCAAGGCGCGCCAGCTCGCCGAGCAGAACGTGGAGGTCGAGCGCAAGAACCAGGAGGTCGAGCAGGCCCGCCGCGCGCTCGAGGACAAGGCCGCCGAGCTGGCGCTCACCTCGAAGTACAAGTCCGAGTTCCTCGCGAACATGTCGCACGAGCTCCGCACGCCGCTCAACTCCATCCTCATCCTCGGCCAGCAGCTCGCCGAGAACACCGGCGGCAACCTCACGGCGAAGCAGACGGAATTCGCCCGCAACATCTATTCGTCCGGCTCCGACCTGCTCAACCTCATCACGGACATCCTCGACCTGTCCAAGATCGAGTCCGGCACCGTCACCGTCGAGGCCGAGGAAATCGCCTTCGGCGCCCTGCGCGAGGCGGTCGAGCGCAACTTCCGCCACATCGCCGACTCGAAGAACCTGCCGTTCAAGGTGGACTTCGACTCGGCCATGCCGCGCGCGATCATCACCGACCCGAAGCGCCTGCAGCAGATCCTCAAGAATCTCCTGTCGAACGCCTTCAAGTTCACGGCGCAGGGGCACGTCGCGATCGACGTCCGCCTTGCGACCGACGGCTGGAACCCGGGCCACTCGGTGCTCAACCGCGCCGGGAAGGTCGTGGCGTTCACCATCAGCGACACCGGCATCGGCATCGCCCAGGAAAAGCAGAAGCTGATCTTCGAGGCGTTCCAGCAGGCCGACGCCGGCACCAGCCGCAAATACGGCGGCACCGGCCTCGGCCTCGCGATCTCGCGCGAACTGGCGAACCTGCTCGGCGGGGAAATCCGCCTCGCCAGCACGCCGGGGGAGGGCAGCGCCTTCACGCTCTACCTGCCGCTCTTCTACATGGACACCACCGCCAAGTCGGCCCCCAAGGTCGCCTCGCCGGTGGCGCTCCCGGTGGCCCGCGAGGAAATCATCAGCGATGACCGCGAGATCGCCGCCCCCGGCGACCCGACGCTCCTCATCGTCGACGACGACCCGTACTACGCCCGCATCCTGCTCGGCCTCGCCCGGGAAAAGGGCTTCAAGGGCATCGTCGCCACGCGCGGCAACACGGCCCTCGCGCTCGCGCGGCAATACCAGCCGACCGCCATCACGCTGGATATCTTCCTGCCGGACATGCTCGGCTGGACGGTCCTCAACAACCTCAAGCTCGGCGCCGACACGCGCCACATCCCCGTGCTCATCCTGTCGGTCGAGGAGGAGCGCCGCCACGGCCTCGCCCACGGCGCCTTCTCCTGCATGGTCAAGCCCGCCACGGCCGAGGGCCTCGAGCAGTGCTTCGAGAAGATCAGGAAATTCGTCGAGCCGCGCATGAAGCGCCTGCTGGTCGTCGAGGACAACGAGATCGAGCGCAACAGCATCATCGAGCTGCTCGGCCACGGCGACATCGAGATCGCGGCCGCGTCCAGCGGCACCGAGGCGATCAACCTGCTGCTCGACCGGCCGTTCGATTGCTGCGTGCTCGACCTGCGGCTGCCGGACATGACCGGGTTCGAGCTCCTCGAGCGCCTGCGGAACGATCCCAACCTGTGCGAGATCCCGATCGTCGTCTTCACCGGCAAGGAACTGAACAAGGAGGAGGAGGTGCAGCTGCGCACCGCCGCGAAGAGCGTCGTGCTGAAGGACGTGCAGTCGCCCGAGCGCCTGTTCGACGAGACCGCCCTGTTCCTGCACCGCGTGGTGTCCGCGCTGCCCGAGCCGAAGCGCAAGATGCTCGACCAGCTCCACAACTCGAGCGATGTCCTCAAGAAGCGCCGGGTGCTGATCGTGGACGACGACGCGCGCAACATCTTCGCCCTCACGACCGTGCTCGAGAACCAGGAGATGGAGGTGCTGAGCGCCACCAACGGGCGCCAGGCCATCGAGATCATCAAGCAGCAGCCGGACCTGGCCGTCGTGCTCATGGACATCATGATGCCGGAGATGGACGGTTACGAGACGATGCGCGAGATCCGCCGCGACGCGCGCTTCAGCGCGCTGCCCATCCTGGCGCTCACCGCCAAGGCCATGAAGGGCGACCGGGAGAAGTGTCTCGCGGCCGGCGCCTCCGACTACATCGCGAAGCCGGTTAACACGAACGAGCTCCTGTCGCTCCTCCGCGTATGGCTCTATCGGTAATGCGTGGCGCCATGACGGCCTCGCCCAAAACCCCTGCTCCCGGCCCGGCCGGCGCGACCGCGGAGGCCGTCGCGAACCGGACGCCGGTGAACATCCTGATCGTCGACGACGAGCCGCGGAATCTCGACGTGCTGGAGAGCATCCTCTACCGGCCGGACTACCGCCTCGTGCGCGCGACCTCCGCGAACGACGCGCTGCTCGCGCTGGTGGACGGCGACTTCGCGGTGCTGGTGCTCGACATCAACATGCCGGTGATGAACGGCATCGACCTCGCCCACCTCATCAAGCAGCGCAAGCGCACCCAGCGCATCCCGATCCTGTTCCTGACGGCTTATTACCAGGACGAGAAATTCGTCCTCGAGGGCTACGGCGTCGGCGCGGTCGACTACCTCACGAAGCCGATCAACCCGGAGGTGCTGCGCGCCAAGGTCGCCGTGTTCGTCGACCTGCACCGCATGAACCACGCGCTGGCCGCCGGCAATGCGGCCCTGGAGCGCGAGATCGTCCAGCGCCAGATCGCGGAGGAGTCCCTGCGGCGCGTGAACCACGAGCTCGAGACGCGCGTCCTCAACCGCACCAACGAGCTGACCATCGTCAACGCCGCCCTCAAGGCGAGCGAGAGCCAGCTCCGCATGATCGCCGACCATGCCGCGGTCTACCTCGTGCAACTCGACCGGCAGCACCGCTTTCGTTACGTGAACCGGGGTTTTGCCGCGCGGTTCGGCCTCACCCAGGAAAAGATCGTCGGCGCGGAGATGACCGCGGTCATCGGGGCCGCGGCCTACGCCGGTTGCCGGCCGCGGCTCGAACAGGCGCTGGCCGGGGAACGCATGGATTTCGAACTCGAGCTGGCCGGCGCCGATGCCGGCGCGCCGTGGCTGCACCTGGTCTTCGAGCCGGAGCGCGCCCATGGCGGGGAAGTGACCGGCGTGGTCGCGGTCATTTCCGACATCACCGCCCGCAAGCGCGCCGAGCGCGAAATGGCGGCGGCGCGCGACGAGGCGATGGCCGCCTCGCGCACGAAGGACGACTTCCTGGCGGCGCTCTCCCATGAGCTCCGCACGCCATTGAGCCCGGTGTTGCTGCTCGCCAGCGCGTCCGCGGCCGATGAGACGCTGCCGGAAGCCGTGCGCGAGGATTTCGCCACCATCGCGAAGAATGCGCTGCTCGAGGCGCGGCTGATCGACGACCTGCTCGACCTCACGCGCATTTCCCGCGGCAAGATGAAGCTCGAGCTGAAGCGGGTCGACGTGCACGCGGTGCTGCAGGACGCGCTCAGCACGGTGAGCGGCGATCTCAAGGAGAAGGGCATGACGCTCGCCGTGACGTGGGGCACGCCGCCGCCCGTCGCGCTCGCCGACTCCGCGCGGCTCCAGCAGGTCTTCTGGAACATCATCAAGAACGCCATCAAGTTCACGCCGGAGGGCGGGGAAGTGCGCGTGGAAACGAAGATCACCCACGGCGCCCGGCAGCTCACGATCGCGGTGACGGACAGCGGCATCGGCATGACGCCGTCCGAGTTGAAGCGGGTTTTCCAGCCCTTCTCGCAGGGCGACCACGCCGCCGGCTCCGGGTCGCATCGTTTTGGCGGCCTCGGACTCGGTCTCGCGATTTCCCGGATGCTCATGCAGCTCCACGCCGGGCAGGTCGAGGCGTTCAGCGCCGGACGCGGCCAGGGCGCCACCTTTGTGATTTCATTGCCCCTGGCGCCCCTGGCGCCGGCGGAGGAAAACCACGGCGACCAGCCCGGGCGCGCGGGCGCGGGGCCGGGGAATGACCAGCGGTATCCCATTCTCCTGATCGAGGACCACGAGCCCACGCGGGCCGTGTTGGTGAACCTGCTCAACCAGCGCAGCTATCGCACGGTGTCGGCGTCATCGATGGCCGAGGCCCTCGCGCTGGCGGCCACGCAGCGCTTTGAGTTTGTGATCTCCGACCTCGGTCTCCCGGACGGCACGGGTTACGACCTGATGCGCGATCTCGGCCGGCGCTACGGGCTCAAGGGCATCGCGCTGAGCGGCTACGGCATGGAGCAGGATCTTGCGCAAAGCCGCGAGGCCGGCTTCATCGGCCACCTCACGAAGCCCGTGACCTTCTGGGCGATCGAGCAGGCCATCGCGGGTTTCTACGACTCCCGCCAATCGAAGCCGGCGCAAGAAGGCATTTGAACGGCGCTGTGGCTGCACGCCACCTTCATTTAATTTGCCGCAGGGTTATTCAGCCAAGCCGAAGCCGGTTTCCGCTTCAGAGAATCGGATTGTTCCTGACACCGTCATCCTGAGCCGGGCGAAGGATCCAGGGGGAATTCGCGCCTTCGCTTGGATTCGCCGGGCTCAGAATGACGACAGCGGTCATTAGCACGGTTTAAGCAGATGCGCCTTAATTCAGTCCGCTTCACCTTTAAAGGCATGGTCCCGGTTGAGATTCACTGGGCGGGCTATGCGTCGGGGCCGGGCGCCTCGGGAACAAAGCTCGCCAGGGCGCGATTGAGCACGGTGATGTCGATCGGCTTGACGAGGTGCGCGCTGAAGCCGGCCTCGCGGCTTTTCGCAATGTCCTCGGCGGAACCATAACCGCTCACCGCGATGCTGCGAAGAGCGGGATGCAGCGCCTGCAGCTGTTTCAGCAGGTCGTGGCCTTCTCCATCCGGCAAGCCCAGGTCCGAAATGAGAATGTCCACCGGGTGGGTGCGCGCCACCATCAGCGCTTCGGCGACGGAGCGGGCCGTGTACACTTTATAGCCCTGGCGCTCGAGGACCATCCGGAGCGTCCGCAGGGTGGGGACATGGTCATCGACCATGAGAATGCGGCTGGCGTGACGCGCCGGCGGCGGGGCGGGCCGGGTCTTCGCGGGGGTGGCAGGGGGAGCCTCGTCGCGTTGGTCGACCGGCGGCAGGGGCAGTTCGACCACGAAGGACGCGCCCTTGCCCGGCCCCGGGCTGGTTGCGCGGATGGAACCGGCGTGCAGCTCCACCATCTTCCGTGAAATCGCGAGCCCGAGGCCGAGCCCACCGGCGCGCCGCGTCGCGCCCGGCAGCGGCTCGGCTTGCGCGAAGGCGTCGAAAATTCTCTCCAGGTCCGCCGCGGGGATTCCCGGACCATTGTCCGTAATCGTCACCGCCACGCGGTCGGGTCCGGCGAGGCGGCGGGCGGCCACGTGAATCGTGCCGCCTTCGGGCGTGAAATGGATGGCGTTGCGGAGGATGTTCCAGAACACCTGCTGCAGCCGCGTGGGATCGCCGCGGAGCCGGACCGGCGCGGCCGGCATGTCCAGCGTCAGGCGGATTTTCTTCTCCACGAGATCGGCATGCACGATCGCCAGCGCGTCCCGGAAGACGGCGTGCACGTCGCAGGCGACGGACTCCATCCGGAGCTTGCCGCTGGAAATGCGGGTCAGGTCCAGCAGGTCGTCGATCAGCCGGGCCTCGAGGTTGATATTGTTGGTGATGGTTTCGAAGTCCGTGCGGATATCCTTCGCCAGACTTTCATTCAGCGCGTTGGTGCTGGCGAGCAGCAGCACCGGGTTGAGCGGCGTGCGCAGCTCGTGCGACAGTGCCGCGAGAAACTGGTCCTTGGCGCGCGACGCCGCGACCGCCTCGTCGCGCACCCGCGACAGCTCCTGGGAGTTGGCGCGCTGCGCGGTGATGTCCTGGAACAGCACCGCCACCCGGGAGTTCGAGGCGTGGGGGAGCTTGAACGCGTAGACATCGAACCACCGCCCGAGCGCCCGCGCCTCGTTCACAAAGCGGTTCGGCTCGCCCGAGCGGGCCACGTGGCCGTAGATGGCGTACCAGTGCGGCTCGTGGTCCGGCGCCAGTTCGCGCATGGAGCGGCCGGTGGCATTGTGCAAGCCGGACTGTTTTTCGAAGCTCGGGTTGACCTCGACAAAGCGGTAGTCGGTCGCGTGGCCGTCCGCGTCGAAGATCAGGTCGAGCACGCAGAAACCCTCGTCGATGGAATTGAACAACTGGCGGTAGCGCGCTTCGCTTTCGCGGAGCGCAAGGTGGGCCCGTTTGCGTTCGGTGATGTCGTAGAAGCAGTTGATGGCGCCCACCAGCTCGCCGCGTTTGTTCCGCAGGCCGCGGATGTTGACCACGACCGTCACGCGCGTTCCGTCCGGACGCTCCAGGACCACCTCCGTGTCATTCACCTCCGGGACCCGCCCGGTCGCCACCTCCGCCATCGGGCATTCCGCATGCGGGACGTGGCTGCCGTCGGGCCGGTAAAGCCGGAAGGAACCGCAGAACCGGTCGTCCGGGTTTTCCCGGTTGGGCTCGCGGCCCCAGAGTTCCACCGCGCGCTGGTTGAACTGTTCGAGCCGGCCCGACGTGGTGCAGGAATAGACGCCCACGGGGCCCAGCTCGAACAGCGCCCGGTAGCGCTCCTCGCTCGCGCGCAACGCCTCCTCCGCGTGCTTGCGATCCGTGATGTCGCGGACGTTGCACTGGATCACCTGGTGCGGGCCCTCCTCGTAGCGCGTGGCCACGACCTCGACCTCGCGGCGCACGCCGGTCTTGGTTTCCAGGGGGAGGTTCTCGTAGCGGACGTAGCCGGTGCGCGCGAGTTCCTGGAACACGGTGTCGGCCGCGCCGTTGTCCCGCAGCATGCCGATCTCGCCCAACTCCCGGCCCACCAGCTCGCCGCGATCGTAGCCCAGCAGCCGGGCGATGAAGGGATTCGCTTCCGTGATCTTCCGCGTGATGAAATCGATGATCAGCACGCCGTCCTGCGAGGCTTCGAAGAGGCTGCGATAACGCAGCAGCGAGGACTGCAGGCGCCGCGTCACGGTCTTGCGCGCGGTGATGTCGGTGTTCATGCCGACCCATTCCCGGATGCTGCCGTCGGTGTTGCGGACCGGCACCGCTTCGACGGCCATCCAGCGGTAGGCGCCGTCGGCCCGGCGCAGGCGGTATTCGGCCTCGAAGGTGTTGCCCGTGGCCAGGCTTTCCCGCCAGCGCCCCGCGGCCATTTCCCGGTCGGCGAGGTGGACCGCTTCAAATGCCCCGGCACCCTGGCGCTGGGCCAGGGTCTGGCCCGTGAAGTCCTCCCACGAGGAGGAATCGGTGTCGATCATCTCGCCGCGGGCGTTCGCGAGCCACACGATCTGCGACGACGCGGCGACGAGCGCCCGGAACCGGGCCTCGCTGCGATGGGCGGCGTCATTCAGCTGCCGCTGGTGGGTGACGTCCTCGATGGCGAGCAGGATCATGGCGGGCTCGCCGGCCGCGGCATCGAGGCGGCGGGCATTGAGCAGCATGGTGCGCACGCCGATCAGCGGGAAATCGTGCGTGAGCTCGAAGTCCTTGAACAGGGTGTTGCGGGGCACGACGTCGTCCAGCCACTGCCGGAGTGCGGGAAGCTGCCACTGCCCGTTGCCGAGCGCCGCCAGCGGGCGCCCCTCTGTTTCGGGCGGCGTCGTCATGAAGGTGTGGTAGAACGCGGCGTTCGCCGTGTTCACGTGCAGGTCCGGCCGGAGCACGAGCAACGGGGTGCGGGTGGTGCGGAGGATCGCCTCCGCATAGTCGCGCGAGCGGCGGGTATCGGCTTCGCCGCGCTTGAGCGCATCGATGTCCAGGAGCACGAGCACCGCGCCGTCGATCTTGTTGTCGAGGGTCAGGTAGGGTCGCACCCGCAGGGCATACCAGTGGCCGTCCCGGTCGCGGACTTCGGATTCGCGGACGCTGACGGTGTTGATGACGTCCAGGACCAGGGCCTCCAGGGTGGGCGCGGGCGGTTTGCCGTGCGCGGGCCGGGACCCGCTGCCCGGAAGCGGCAGCAGCTCGAGGTTGTGCCGCACGCTGGCCAGCGGACGATTCACGTCCGTGGGCAGGAGATTGAAGGTTTTCTCCGCGCGTGGCGTGAACTGGCGCACGGTCAGGTCCCGGTTGAGCACGAGGATCGCCGTGTTGATGCTCAGGTGCAGGTTATTCAGGTCCGCGACGAGCCGGTTCAGCTCCAGGTTCCGATGGCCCATCTCCTCGTTGACGGTGAGCAGCTCCTCGTTGGTGGACTCGAGTTCCTCCTTCGACGTCTCCAGTTCCTCGTTCAGGCTTTGGAGTTCCTCGTTGGCGGAAGTCACCTCCTCATTGGAGGCCTGCAGTTCCTCGTGCTCGTTCTCGTGCTGCTCCTGGATCGATTGCAGATACTCGCGCGCATCGCTCAATTCGCCCTCGAGGGCGTGCGAGCGGCGCGCGTCGCCCCGGCCGGGCCTGGCCGGCAGGGGGGGCGGGGCCGCGGCGGGGCCGGTCTCCCCGGTCGCGGCGGCGCCTTCCACGAACAAAACCAGGAAGCTGGGATCCTTGATGTTTTTCAGCGGGATCACCTCGATGGCCACCAGTTGCGTGACGCCATGGTGACGGAAGCGAATGCGATCCTTGCGGACGGGCTTGCCGTCCTTTTTGGCGCGACTGATGGCGGTGCGCAGCGGCAGCCGCAGTCCCTCGCGGGCCATTTTGAGCAGATCGAAACTGGCGCGGCCGACGGGCGGTTCGAGGTAGGTGCTCGTCGCGCCCCGGAACTGGCTGATCTGGAACGTGGCATTGATCAGCACCGCGGGTGGCGCGAAGCGGCCGACCATCAGCCGGTCGGCTTCGCGCTGGGCGCCGAATTCATCCGGCGCCGGCGGCAGGCCGACCGGCCGTCCGATCGGGGCCCGGCGGTCGGCGGGGTGCAGCGCGCGGACGGCCGGCGCCTGGCGGGCGGGCGCGGGCGCGGCCTTGCGGGCGAAAATTTTCTGTTTCCGGTCGAGCGGCTCGAACAGATCCGTGAAGCCCGCGACGGACTCGCTGGCGCCGAGAAAGAGGGTGCCCCCGGGATTCAGCGCATAGTGAAACATCGGCAGGATGCGTTTTTGCAGCGCCGGTTCGATATAGATCAGGAGATTGCGGCAACTGACCAGGTCCATGCGCGAGAACGGCGGGTCGCTGAGCATGTTCTGCCGCGCGAAGACCACCGTCTCACGGAGCTGCTTGTTCGCGCGGTAGCCGCCTTCCTCCTCCACAAAGAACCGGGCCAGTCGCTCGGGCGAAAGATCCTGCGCGAGGCTTTTGGCGTACAACCCGGCACGGGCCTTGTTCAGGAGCGCTTCGTTCAGGTCCGTGGCAAAGATCTGGAGCCGCCGCGCATTCGCGTGGCGGCTGGCGATCTCCGTGAACGCCATGGCCAGCGAGTAGGCTTCCTGGCCGGTCGAGCAACCCAGCACCCAGATGCGCACGGGCCCGCCGCCGGCTTGCGCAAGCAGCTTGGGAAACACCTTCCGCTGCAGCACGTCGAAGGCGTCCGCATTCCGGAAGAAGCTCGTGACGCTGATCAGCATGTCCGAATAGAGCGCGTCGAGTTCCGCCGCGTTGCCCGCGAGGAATAGCGCGTAGGCGCCGATGGTTTCGAGCCGTCCCAGCAGCATCCGGCGGGTGATGCGCCGCTGGATCGTGCCGGAACGGTAGAGCGAAAAATCGACGCCCGCATGGTCGCGAATCAGCAGGAGGATTTTCTTGAAACCGGGTTCGGGCAGCAAGGCGCCGTCCGCCTGGCTCGCTTCCTGCCTGGCCTGGCGCGCGCCGTTCCGGGCCTTGCGTCCGCCGGACGGCAGCGGGGTGCCGTCATGCTCATGGAGCGTGGCGTTCGCGCGGTCGATTTCCCCCTGGCCCGGGGGGGCGGCGCGACCCGCCACATGCGGGTGCCGTGCCACGCGGGCGAGTTCGCGGGCGATGGCCAGGGGCGAGAGTTCGAAGTCCACGCACCCCGCGGCGACCGCGCTGCGGGGCATCGAGTTGTATTTGGCGGAGTTGTCCTGCGCGAACGTGATGCCGCCTTCGCCCTTGATCGCCTCGAGTCCCAGCGTGCCGTCGGTGGCCGTGCCGGAGAGGATCACGCCGATGGCCCGCTCGCGGAGATCATGGGCCAGCGACTCGAGGAAATGGTCGATGGCGCGCAGCGCGGTCCCTTGGCTGCGCACGCGTGGCTGCAGGCGGAGCACGCCCTGGATCACCACCATCTGTTTGCCGGGCGGGATCACGTAGATGTGGTTTGGCTCGACGCGCAACCGGTCGGTCACTTCGTGCACCGGCATTTCCGTCGCGCGGCCCAGCAACTGCGCGAGGGCGCTTTCGTGCTGGGGATCCAGGTGCTGCACGAGCACAAAGCCCATGCCGGTGTCCACCGGCAGGTGCTTCAGCAGGTGCAGGAAGGCGTCGAGTCCGCCCGCGGACGCACCGATGCCCACAATCGGAAACGCCTTCACGACGGTCGCCGCCTGCGCGCTGGCAGCGGGGCGGGCCGGCTTGCGCCGGTTTTTTTTAACAACCACAAAGCCTTTCAGGGCTTCGCCCGGCAACGGCGGGACGGGAGCACTTAATGGCGCAAGGGGTTTTCAAGGGAAAGGGTGGGAATGGATGCACGACTGCAGGCAGGAGAGCCGGGACGGAATGGAAGGCGACTGGGGTCACCTTACTCTTCCTCGAAGGCGTAAGCGAGGTATCTCTCAACTTTCGCGCGGGAACCGTCCGGGCCGGGACAACTAATCCAAGTCCTTCGGGGGCATCAGGCCGCTGCCGATGAGGGGGCCGTTGAACATCAACTTCCCCATCGCCCGCGAGACGAAGATTCCCTGATCGTGAAGGCGTATCTTCCGGAGAAACAACTGCTGGCGCACGGTCAGACTGTTTTCGTCGACGCGCGCTTCATCCGTTTCAATCAATCGCAGCAGGTTCACACCAGCACCCTACCCGGTTTCGGGTGAACCGCCATTTATATAAGGTTATTTATCTTCAGCGTGGCGGGATACTTCCTTGGGGACGATCCGCGACCAGGTTCAGGCTGGCGGAAATCTCCGTCAGCCGGTGGTCGGTGTCGCCCTCCTCGTCGAGCGTCATTTGCAGCGTCTCGGTCATCTGCTGGTCGCCGAGGATTTCCGCGTAACTGCGCACGCAGCCGTAGCCGGCGATCTCATAATGCTCGACCCGCTGCGCCGCGGCAATCAGTCCGGCATCCCGCACCGCCGGGTCGGCGGACAATTTGATCATCTCCTTCCCCTCGGCGATCAAACCCTTCATCGCCTTGCAGGTCGTGCCGCGGGGCGTGATCTCCAGCTGGCGGCAGATGCCCTCCAGGCGCTCGACGTGGACCTTGGTCTGCTGGAGATGGGCTTCGAATGCGGATTTCAGCGCGGTGTCGGTGGCGGCCTTGGCCATCGCCGGCAGCGCCTTGGTGAGCTGCACCTCGGCGCTGTGGAGGTCCTGGATCTGTTCGATGTAGAGGTCGCGGAGGGATTTTAGCTGGGACATGCGGCAACTATATAGCCGCACCCCCAATCCGAACCATCGGGGAAACGGACCAGCCACCCACGGGGGATTGCCCGATCTCTGAACGCTGATCTTTCAACTGCCCCGCACTTCCGTTGTAGCCGAACGCGTAAGCGTTTGGCCGCGCGGTCCTCCGATCCCCAAACGCTCACGCGTTCGGCTACGGAGTTCCCGGGCACCGCCGCGGAAGGTGGGATTTTCTTTGTCAGGTTGTCGGATCCGCTTTCGCCCAGGCTGCGGTCGGTCATGTCGAGATCCCCGCTCGAGCCGGAACGAGGCCATTGAACCGCGAAGGGCGCGAAGGTCCGCGAAGGTCTACCGGGAAATCCTGATTTGGCCCGGGAGCACGAAAGAGTGCGTACGGCAAGGCATCACCGAGGATCAGGTCTGACTCGCGATCTTCGCGTTTCTTCGCGTCTTTCGCGGTTTCGACTGAATGCTTCCGGCTCGAGAGGGATGGCTCTTGCCGCGCCGAAGCCTTGGCGAAGGCGGGCGCAGCGCCGGTGTGTGTTCAGGACGTAACGGAGTAGTAATGATTTAAACGGCTCTACCCTTGCGGCTGCGTGGACGTTTTTTCCAGGTCTTCGAGCGCGTCCTGGATTTTGCGGAGCGCGCTGACGGCGTTGTGGCGCGCGGTGGCCCAGGTTTCCTCGGTGGTCAGCGAGAGGTCGCGGAAGACCTGGCGCCCCTGGTCGCGGGCGGTGGCGAGGTTGGCCGACGCCTCCTCGGCGAAGACCAGGCCGCGCGCGCGGAGGCGGGCCACCTGCGCGTCGACCTGCCGGTTGGCTTCGTCAAAGGCGGACGCATAGGCGCCGCGCTGGTCGAAGACGGCGGAGCCGAGCTGCGCGTCGAGCGACGCGAGGGGCGCGGCCTGGTTGACGATCGGCGGCTGGTCCGCGCCCGGGGGCGTCGGCTGCGGCACGTCGTATTGGGCGGACAAGGGGGACAGCGCTCCGGCGGCAAGCGCGAGCAGGGAAAAAATCATCGGGGCTTTCATGAGGAGATGGGTTGAGTTCAACAGCAGAGACCCCCCGCGCCGCGCGCGGTTCGCCCCGATCCGGCCTTCCGCGCCGACGAATTACCGGCGATCAGTTCGGGGATCCGCCCGATGGCCGGCGATGCGCGGATCAACTAGGATGAGCCAGTTACGAACCAACAACCTCAACCTCAAAGGTGATCTTATGGCTAACAATCAATCCTCCGGGAAGTCGTCCAACCAAAACCAGAACCAGGGTTCCCAGAAGCCTGGCCAGAATCAGAATCCGAATCAGAACCAGAACCAGGATGCCACGCGGCAGGCCCGGTCCGGCGACGAGTCGGACATCGGTTCGAGCCAGAACCAGAACGCCGGTCAGAACCGCCCGGGCAGCCAAAAGCGCTCGGATGACCTGAGCGCCTCGTCCGACCAGGACGATTCCGCCAGTCGCAGTGCCGCCTCGTCCTCGGAGGACGACGACATGAGCGAGGAAGAAACCTCGAGCAAAAACCCGTAAAGCTCCGCCGATCTCCCGCTGCCGCGGGAATCAGGACGTCGCCAGGTTCCTCGCGGACCTGGCGATTTTTTCTGGCGGCATCGGCTCGCCGTGCGCGGGCAGCGTGAAGAAAAACCGCGACCGGCCGTCCTCGGCGGGTTCATAGCCGGAGCGCCCGCCTTGCAGGCTCGCGAGTCGCTCGACCAGCGAGAGGCCGAGGCCGACCGAGGCCTGCTTGTGGAGCAGGTGAAAGGGTCGCATGAGGCGCGCGCGGATGGCCGGGGGCACGGCGCCCGGGCTCGTCACCCAGAAACAAAGGGTGCCGCCTTCCTGGTCCCAGCCAAGTTGCACGGTGCCGGTGCGGCCGCCGTGCCGGAGGGCATTGTGAATCAACTGCGCCCAGATGAATTCGACCCACGCGGGGACGCCGATGGCCTCGGGCCACGCGGCCGGCTGGCGCACGCGCGAGCCGCGGCGCGCGAGGTCCGGCGGGAGTTCCGCCAGCACCTGGCCGACCAGCGGGCCCATGCCGATGACGAGGGGCAGCATGGGATCGAGGGTGGCCTTGAGCACGAAGCTCACCTGGTCGGTCAGCTTGGAAATTTCCTGCGCCGAGGAGCGGATGGCGTCCAGCGTTTCGTCCGAGGAAAGCGCGCCGTGGGCCGGATCCTTCAAGGCCTCGCACACCGTGAGAATGCAGCCGACGGGCGTGCGCAGGTCGTGGGTAATGCGCCGCGCCACGGTCTTGAGGTCGCCGCGCAGGCAAAGGTTTTCGCGCAGCAGCTCGTGCTGCATGAGGGCCGAGCGGAAAATGCGGCCGAGCTGGCGCGGGTTCCAATCCTCCGGCGGCACGGTTTCAAAGAGATCCGACGGCGCGCGGCCGAGATGGACGACGGCCCAGCGGGGCAGGTCGGCGTCGTTCAACGCCTGGCTGGCGCGGCCGCCTTCCTGTTCGTCGGTGCCGCCGAAGACGAGCAACTCGCGGCCCCCGGGCGGGTGCTGCACGGCCTCCGCCACGCTGGCGGCCGGGCGCAGCCGCGCCTCGGGAAATACCGCGCGCGCGGCCTGGGCGCAGGTTTCGCGGAGGGCATCGGGCAGGCTGACGAGATGGATGATGGTTTGATTCGGCACGCGGGAGGTCAGGCTTTCGGCCGGTTGGCGGTGAATTCGGCAATGAGGCTCTTCAGGCGGTCGAAGCTCACCGGCTTGGTCAGGTGATATCTAAAACCGGACTTCCGGCTTTCCTCGACATCATTTTCCATGCCGTACCCGCTGAGCGCGATGCCGGGCAGGCCGAAGCGGGCGTGGAGCCGGCGCATCAATTCATGCCCGCTGAGGTCGGGCAGCCCCAGGTCGCTGATCACCAGGTCAAAGCGGTTCGTTTCCGCGAGCTTGAGGGCCTCGTCGGCGGTTGCCACCGGCGTGATCTGGTGCAGGGAGGCGAGCAGGCGTTGAATGTAGACGCGGGTGTCCTCGTGGTCCTCGACGAGCAGGATGTTGAGCCGGCTCTCCTTGCCGCCGGGCGCCTGCACGGCCTTCGCGGCGGGCGGCTTGGCGGCGGCCAGCGGGAAAGTCAGGGTGAACGTGGCCCCGCGGCTGGGGCCGGGGCTTTGCGCGGTCAGGGTGCCGCCGTGCGACTCCAGGATGGATCGGCTGATGGCGAGACCGAGGCCGAGCCCGCTGGCCCGCGGCAGGCCGTGGCGGCCGCCGCGCTCGAACGGTTCGAAAATCCGCTCCGCCTGGTCGGGGAGGAAGCCGCTGCCCGTATCCTGGAAGCGGATCCACAGGTGGGTTTCGTTGTTGCCGGTGGTGATGGTGATGGTGCCGCGTTCCGGCGTGAATTTCACGGCGTTGCGCAGGACGTTCCAGCAGGCCTGCTGCACCCGGACGGCATCGCCGCGGATTTGCGTGCGGCGGGCGCCGAGCTCGATTTGCAGCCCGATGCGTTTCTGGCGCGCATCGTCCTGACACAGTTCGATCGCGCGGTTGAGGCTGGTGTGCACGTTCACCTCCTGGTCCTGGAGCACGAGCTGGCCGCGGGTGATGACGGTGAGATCGAGCAGGTCGTCGATGAGCCGGGCCTCGAGCTCGATGTTGCGCCGGATGAGCGAGAGGTCGGAGCGGGCGCTTTCCGGCAGGCCCACATCCTTCTCGAGGGCCGATGCGGCCATGAGCGCCGGCGCGAGCGGGGTGCGGAGCTCGTGCGACAGGGCCGCGAGGAAATCGTCCCGCGACATGCTCGCGCGCTCGGCGGCTTCGCGGGCGCGGCGCAGGTCCGCGTTTTCCCGGCGGAGCGCATCGAGGGTCTCCTGGGCATGCCGGAGGGTGTCCGGCGGCCGCGGCGATTCCGCGGCGGCCCCGGGTTGGGCGGGCGTGGGCCGCGACGGACGGGCGCGGGCGGGAGTTCTTTTCGAGGCGGCGGATTTCATGAGGTCGATTTGACCTTTGGACAACGCCGGGCCCCGGGCGGACCGGAAAGATCTGACTTTGATCATCGATTACCGTCGGTGGGCGGGGTGGACGCCGTGCCGGGGCGGGGCAGTTGGGCGAGCGCCTTCTCGAGAGCCGCGATGCTGACGGGTTTGACGAGGTGGGCCGTGAAACCCGCGGTGCGCGACCGCTTGAGGTCCTCCTCCATGCCGTAACCGCTCATTGCGATGCCCTGCAGGCCGGGACGGAGTCGGCGCAACTCGGTGAACAGCTGGTAGCCGTCGCCATCGGGGAGACCGACGTCCGACACCACAAAATCAAACGTTTCCCTGGCGGCCACGGTGAGGGCCTCGCTGACGGAACCGGCCACGAGCACCTGCATGCCGCGGCGCGAGAGCAGTTTTTGCACCGCTGCGCGCGTGGAGGCATGGTCCTCGATCAGGAGCACGCGACTCGACGGGGTGGTGGGCGCGATCTGGGCCGGCTGGCTTCCGGGGGCCGGCGCGACCGGGGACGCGGAGCCGGGGGTGGGGGCGAGCGGGAGTTCGATCATAAAGGTGGCGCCGTGGTCGCGGCCGGGGCTCTGGGCATGCAGGTGTCCCTGGTGCATCTCCACGAGGTTGCGGGAAATCGCCAGGCCCAGCCCGAGGCCGCCGAACCGGTGCGGACCGCTCTGGCTGCTGGCGTGCTCGCCCTGGGCGAACGGCTGGAACACATGCGCGAGTTCCTCCCTGGTCAGGCCGATGCCGTCGTCCGTGATCTCGATCAGGAGCAGGTTGCGATTGGCGGGCAGGCGCGTCCGCACGCGGATGTGGCCGTTCTCCGCGGTGAATTTCGCCGCATTCTTGAGCAGGTTCCACAGCACCTGCTGGAGCCGCACGGGGTCGCCGAGCACGGTGGCGGACCGGTCGGTGGCGGCGAGCTCGACCTCGAGCCGCTTGCCGGCGAATTCCGCCCGGAGATTGCCGAGCGCGTCGCGGAGCACCGCGTGGACGTCGACCGGCTGTTTTTCCAGGAGCATCTTGCCGCGCGAGATGCGCGTGAGATCCAGCAGGTCGTCGATCAGCCGCGCCTCGAGGCTGATGTTGCTGCGGATCGTCTCGAAATCCTCGCGGATCTCGCGGGGCAGGGCGGGATTGTTGGCGGCGTCGCTGGCCATGAGCAGCACCGGGCTAAGGGGCGTGCGGAGCTCGTGCGAGAGCGCGGCAAAAAAATCGTCCTTGGCGCGCGAGGCCGCGAGGGCGTCGTCGCGGGCCCGCTCCAGTTCGAATTCGACCTGCTTGCGCGCCGTGATGTCCACGATCACCGCCACGAGGCCGATGACCTCGCCCCCGGCGTTGCGTTCCGGCTCGTAGATCACGTGCACCCACCGCCGGCCGAGGGTCACGTACGGGATTTCCTGTTCGAATTCCACGCGGTGGCCGGTGAGGCACTCGTCCATGTACTGGCGGAACGTGGCATAGGCCTCGGCGCCCGTCAGCTCGGAGACCTGCCGGCCGACGATGTCCGCGACTTTTTTCCCGTGGCGCTCGGCGTAGGTGCGGTTGACGAACTTGAAGCGGTGCTCGCGGTCGCAGTGGGCGAGGAAAATGGGGGCGTGGTCCGTCACGAGGCGCAGTTGGCGCTCGCTCTGGCTGATGGCCTGCTCGATGCGGCGGAACTCGTCGACGTCCGTGTTCGACCCGTACCACTTCACGATGCTGCCCTTGCGGTCGAGGATCGGCACCGCGCGCGTCTTGAACCACCGGTATTTGCCGTCGGTGCCGCGGATCCGGAATTCGTGGTCGAGGACGCTGCGGGTTTCGATCGCGACCCGCCAGTCGCGGATCACGCGGTCGCGATCGTCGACGTGCACGAAGTCCAGCCACCCGTCGCCGAGCTGGTCGACCTCGGGGGCCCCGGTGTAGCGGACCCATTGCGGGCTGAGGTAGTCGCACTGGCCGTCGGGCCGGCAGGTCCAGACGAGGTGGGGCATCGCCTCCGCCAGCTGGCGCCAGCGCGTCTCGCTTTCGCGGAGCATGGTCTCCGTGCGGCGCTGTTCCTCGTTGAGCTGTTCCAGCGCCTCCATGCGCTTTTGGGCGATGGCCTGGGCCGCCTCGATCGCGGAGATGTCGAGGTGGATGCCGACCCAGCGCTGGATTTTTCCCGCTTCATCCCGCAGGGGCACGCCGCGGGCGAGCACGGGGTGCCACTGGCCGTCCGCGCCCCGGAAGCGGTGCTTGCGCTCCCAGAAACGGCCTTCCCGGACGCACTCCTGCCACGCGGCCTTGGTGGCCTGGGCGTCGTCGGGGTGGAGGGTGTCCACCCAGTCGAGGGCCAGAAACTGTTCCAGGGTGAGGCCGAGCATCCGCAGGAAGGATTCGCTCATGTAGCGGCCGCGGCCCTCGGCATCGCAGATCCAGACCCCGTAGTCGATGGATTCGCCGATGGCCCGGTAGATTCGCTCGCTCTCCCGCAGCGCCTGCGCGCCCCGGGCGCGCTCGATGGCGGGCCACACGCGGGCGGTGACGTTTTCAATCAGATCGAGGTCGCCGTCGGTCCAGGCGCGCGGCCGGCAGGTGGAGACGGCGAGCGACAGCATGCGCTGGCCGCCCTTGGAAAACGTCGAGGTGGCAAGCCCGCGCATGCTCAGCGCCTCGTAGCCCGCGGTGCGCTGGCGCGTCACGGGATGACTCATCACGTCCGCGATGGCGTTCCGCGGCTCCGCGAGCAGGGCGAGGAATTGCGGCGAGCCGAAATCCTCCAGCCGGTGGTGCCCCGCGGTCGAGGGCAGGCCCGCGCGGCGCCAGTCGCGGCGGACGATCGCGAGGTTCTCGCTCTGGATGATTTCGAAAAAGTAGCAGCGGTCCGCCCCCAGGTGCGCCGCCAGCGCGCCCTGCGTGACATCCATGATTTCGTCGGGGTCGGTCAGCCCTTCCAGCTGGTCGCGCAGGCCGTCCAGGAAGGCCGCCTGCAGTTCCGCCTGCTTGCGCACGGTGATGTTGATGCAGCTCCCGAGGTAGCTCCGCGTCGGGCCGTCCTCGATCAGCACCGCGTTGCCGTGGAGCCACACGATGCTGTCGTCGGGGCGCAGAAAGCGAAACTCGGTGTTCGAGGCGGCGCCGGTGGCCACGGCCTGATGCCACCCGGTCAGCACGCGCTGCCGGTCGTCGGGATGCACGGCCTGGACCCAGCCTTCCCCCTGCGCCTGTTCCAGGCTCAGCCCGGCCATGCGGGACCACTCGTCGTTGACGAAGATGCAGCCGCCGCGTTCGTCGGACAGGAAGATGCCCACGGGCGCGTGGCTGGCCAGGAGGCGGAACCGTTCCTCGCTCTGGCGCGCGGCCTGTTCGGCGCGTTTGCGGGCGGTGATGTCGCGGGCGATCTTCGAGGCGCCGACGATGCGGCCGTCGGCGTCCTTGATTGGCGACACGGTCAGGGAGACATCCACCAGCGAGCCGTCCTTGCGCTGGCGCACGGTTTCGAAGTGGTCGATGCGCCGGCCGCGCCGGATCTGGTCGACGATGCCGGCTTCCTCGTCCCTGCGGCTGTCGGGGATGAGGAGCGTGACGGACCGCCCGATGATCTCCGCCGCCGTGTAGCCGAATAGCCGCGTGGCCCCGGGATTCCACGAGCGGATGATGCTGTCCAGGTCCTTGCTGATGATCGCGTCGTCCGACGAGGCGACCAGCGCGGCCAGCCACTGGCTGTCGGAAACGACGCCGGCCGGCGCCTCGGGCTGCGTGAGCTTAGCCACGGACGGGAAACTCCCGCCCGCCGGTCACACGGGCGGAAGGGGGGGGCGGCGGCGGGAAAAAATGGGTGGGCATGGCTGACCTTCCACGGGGGAAGGGATTCACCCCAGAAGGTAGTGGTTGACTGCCCATGGTCAAAGGATGCCTTTGGTGTTTAAACACCAGTGGCGGACCTTTACGCCACCCGACCAAGCCCTGATTATGCTGCGCAAAAAAATGAAGATCGCCGTAATCGAAGACCACGCCCTGATGCGGGATTTGTTGATCCGCGTTTGCTGCGAGGCCGTCAAGGGATCGACCGGCAGCGGGGCAGGCGACGCGGCCTCCGGGCTGAAACTGTGCCGGAAGGAGAAACCGGATGTCATCATCCTCGACCTCGCGTTGCCTGACCGCAACGGCCTGGACCTGCTGGATGAGCTGATTGCCGCCACGCCCGCGGTGAAAATCATCGGGCTCTCCGGGTACATGGATGAATTCACCGTTTACCGCGTGCTCGGCTCGCGCCTGCACGGCTTCGTCGACAAGGCCGCGCACACCTCGGAGCAGCTCGCCGCGGCCATCCACACCGTGCTCGGTGGGGAGCGTTACTTTTCCCCGGCGGTGATCAAGGCCTGGACCAATCTGCGCAACGACCCGGCCGCCTTCGACAAGATCCTCTCCGAGCGCGAACAGAATTTCCTGTGCTTGTTTGGCCAGGGGCTCTCCAACGAGCACATCGCCACGTCGGTCAATCTCAGCGAGCTCACCGTGCGCAACCACCGCTGCCGCATCATGGCGAAGCTCGGGCTGCGCACGAGTGCGGAGCTGATCAGCTACGCGTTCGAGAAGGGTTTTGTGCGCGCCCGGTCCGGGTCGATGGTCACCGCCTGAGGCGGGCGCCCGCCCGGCGCGCGGGGTACAAATCACCTCCTTCGGCGGGGCGGAAGGACCTACGGGAAACGGCCGGGGAGTGCATCCGCGGCATTTCGGTAGGCGGGTGCAAGGGTCTTTGAAGGTCCACACCCACTACGGGGATTTTGCCACCGGGGCTATGGTGGCGGCTGATGAAACCCACCGTTTCCCAGCCATGAAGCTCCTCTTTGTCCACGATCACCTGGGCGCGTGGGGCGGCGCCGAGACCAACCTGTTCGAGGTGGCCTCCGCGCTCCGGCAACGCGGGCATGCGCTCGCGCTGGTGCATGGCGCCGCCACGGGGAAGGGGGAGGACGCGTGGCGCGAACTTTTTCCCGTGCGTTTCGCGGCGGAAGCGGGCGGCACGGAGACCGCGCTCCAGCAGTTCCGGCCGGCCGCGGTTTTCCTGCACAATTCCCCGGGTCTGGCCGTCACGGGCGCGCTCGCGGCGTCGGGCGTCCCCGTGGTGCGCATGGTCCATGACCATCATCTGTTCTGCCTGCGCGGCTGCCGTTACCCGGCGTGGAGCCGCCAGGCCTGCACCCGGCCCCTGTCCGCGGCCTGCCTGGTCCCGTGCGGCGGCTTCGTGCAGCGCGGCGAGCAGGGCGGCTGGGTGATCGAGGTGGCCCGCTATTTTGAAAAGAAGCGCGAGCTCGAACTGCACCGCGGCTTCGCCCGGCTGCTGGTGGCGAGCGACTACATGCGCGAGGAACTCCGGCGGAATAATTTCCCGGACACGCAAATCGAGATCCACGCCCCCGTGCCGAGCCGGCCCGTGCCGGCCGCGGCGTCCGAACGCACCGGCCACCGCATCATCTACGCGGGCCAGATCGTGCGCGGCAAGGGCGTCGACGTCCTGCTCGAATCCCTCGCGCTGGTGCAGCGGCCGTTCGAATGCGTGATTCTCGGCGACGGTTCCCACCGCGCCTATTGCGAGGATCTCTCCCGCCGGCTCGGCCTGACGGACCGCGTGCGCTTCGCGGGCTACGTGCCGTCGGCGGAAGTCGACGCCTACTACCGGTCGGCGACGCTCGCGCTCTTCAGTTCCGTCTGGCCCGAACCCTTCGGCCTGTCGGGCCTCGAGGCGCTGCGCCACGGCCTGCCGGTGGTGGCCTTCGACGTCGGCGGCGTGCGCGAATGGCTCGAGGACGGCGTCAACGGCCTCCTCGCCCCGTGGATGAACCGCCAGGAATTCGCCCAACGGGTTGACCGGATCCTGGGCGATCCCGCCCTGGCCCGCACCCTCGGCGAGCAGGGGCGCGCCGTCGCCGCGGAGCGTTTCAACTTTTCCCATTACATCGACGGGCTCGAGGATCTCTTTGCCCGCGTGACCGCGTCGACCGAAGCCGGAGGGGTCATCGCATGAAGCCGGCCTCCCCATGGGCCAAGCTGGTCGCCATCACCGGCGGCAGCGGCGCGGGCAAGTCGTGGCTCGCGGATCGCCTGCAGCGTCTCTTCGGCGCGCAGGCCGGGCGGCTGTTGCAGGACAATTTTTATCGCGACCGCTCGCACCTGTCGCCGGCGGAGCGCAGCCGCATCAACTTCGATCATCCGGACGCGCTCGATTGGGCCTGCTTCCGCGAAACGCTGGAGGATCTCGCGGCGGGGCGCGAGGCCCGGGTGCCCGCCTACGATTTCAGCACGCACAGCCGGACGGCCGGAAGCGAGGCCGTGGAACCGCGGCCGATCGTGATTGTGGACGGCCTGTGGCTGCTGCACCGGCCCGAGATCCGCCGGCTGTTCAGCCTGCGCATCTTCGTGCATTGCGCGGAGGACGAACGTCTCCGGCGGCGCACGGCGCGGGACACGGCCGAGCGCGGCCGCACCGAGGCGTCGGTCCAGGAGCAGTTTCGCGAGACGGTAGCGCCCATGCACCGCTTGTTCGTCGATCCGCAGGCGGGACATGCCGACCTCGTGTTGCCGTCGCCCCAGCACGACCTCAGCGACCTTCACGCCGCCCTGTGGCGCCTGTTGCCGGGCGAGTCCGTCCGTCCGGGCGGGACGAGTGCCCTTTTTCGCACCGAACTCCAATCGCTGCTCCAGCCCGCCTGAACTTTTCCTCCCATGAACAACACCGGCATGAATTCCTTTGTCCTGCGCTCGCGTCCCCCGATTGCCCGCCGGCGCTCCGCCCGCCGCCTGCCCGGGCTCCAGGTCGCCCTCGCGCGGCGCTGGTGGCAGTGGCGCATCTCGGCCGACGAGAAACTCAAGCGCGCCTTCGACATCGTGTTCAGCGCGACCGTCCTTTTCTGCATCAGCCCGCTCCTCGCGGGCATCGCGCTCCTGGTCAAGCTCGAGGACCGCGGTCCCGTCCTGTTCCGCCAGGTCCGCGTCGGCCGGCACGGCCGGGAATTTCACATGTTCAAGTTCCGCTCGATGCGCGTCGACGCCGAGCAGCGCCTGCGCGAGCTCCTGGCGAAAAACCAGCACAAGACCGGCGTCACCTTCAAGATCAAGAACGACCCGCGTGTCACGCGCATCGGGTACTGGCTCCGCAAATTCTCCCTCGATGAACTCCCGCAGTTCTGGAACGTGCTGATCGGCGACATGTCCGTCGTCGGCCCGCGCCCGCCGGTGCCGCGCGAGGTGGCGCTCTACACGCTGGCCGACCGCCGCCGCCTGGCGGTGGCCCCGGGCATCACGTGCATCTGGCAGGTCAGCGGCCGCGCCCAGATCGATTTCCACGGCCAGGTCGAGCTCGACGTGCGGTACATCGAAACCCGCAGTTTCTGGCGCGACCTCGGCATCATCACCAAAACCGTCCCCGCTGTTCTTTCCGGCAGCGGCGCCTACTGAACCCTATGAAAGCAATCCTGATTTGTCCCGGCTACCGTCCTGCCATGGCCCCGCTCGCGGAGGCCGCCCCGCTGGCGGCCGTGCCCTTGTTGGGGGAGTCGCTGCTCGTTTACTGGCTGGGGCATCTCGCCGCCCGCGGGGCGCGCGAGGTGACCGTGCTCGTCTGCGACCGTCCGGCCGTCGTCCGCCAGCTCGCCGGCAGCGGCGCGCGGTGGGGCCTGCACGTCAAGGTCGTCGCCGAGATGCATGAACTGACGCCGGCCGAGGCGCGGGCCCGCCACGGGGCGGGGGAGGAGGTCGAAGTCGCCTTGGCCGACCACCTGCCGGGCGTGCCGGACATCCGCCTGTGCGAAAGCCATGCGGACTGGTACGCCGCCACGCAGGCCTGGCTCGACCGCGCGGTCACGCCGGATCGCACCGGCGTCCGCGAAATCGCCCCGGGCATCCGCGCCGGCCGGGGCTGCCGCATCCCGGCCGACACCGTGCTGCGCGGGCCGTGCTGGATTGGCGAGAAGGTCCGCATCGGCCGCGGGGTCACCCTCGGGCCCAACGTCGTGATCGAGGACCGGGCCGTCATTGGCGACGGCGCCGAGATCATGCGCAGTGTCATCGGCACCGAGACCTACGTCGGCGAGGACACCGAGGTCGCGGCCTCGCTCGCGTTCGGCGACCTGCTCATCAACTGGCGCAACGGCTCCTGTCTGCGCGTGCCCGATGAATTCCTCCTGTGCTCGCTGCGCCCCCCGCAGCGGGACTCGTCGGACTGGCTCCGCCGCCTCGCCCAGGCGTTCACCGGTTCCAATCCTCCCATGCCGGCCATCAACTCCTCGGCCATGCCCGGGCTCTCCGTCAACGCCAACCCGCCCGCATGAAAATCAGGGTCGACACCGATACCGTGCGGGTCAGCGACCTGCGCGAACTGGGCGAGGACCAGGCGGGGGAACTCGCCGCCGACATCGGCGCGGCCGTCTCCGGCGGCGCCCGCACCGTCGAGTTCGACCTGTCGCAGTTCCGCTCGATCGACTGCAGCGTGGTGGACCGGCTGATCGCCATCCACGACGCCGTGTCGCGCGCCGGCGCGCTCGTCTGGCGGGTCGTGAACCCGCCGCCGGACGTGCGACAATTGCTGGAGCTTGTCCGCCTGCACCGTGTCTTTGAGATCACCCCGCCTCGCATCCCGGAAATGTCCGTGCTATGAAAAAAGTCCTGCCGCTCTTCGTGTTCATCGACGCCTGTGGATGGGAAATCATCCGCGATCACCCATTCGCCCGTGACGTCGCCCCGCTGCGCCGTCCGCTGCGTTCGGTCTTCGGCTACAGCTCCGCCTGCATCCCGTCGATCCTCTCGGGCCGCTGGCCGTCGGAGCACCGCAACTGGTGCTACTTCGTCCACGACCCCGAGCATTCGCCGTTCAAGAAGCTCAGGCCCTTCGGCTGGCTGCCGCGCTGGATCACCAGCCGCCGCATCTTCCGCCGCTACCTGTCGAAGCTCATGCGCGGCGTCCTCGGCTTCAAGGGGTACTTCGACCTCTACAATATTTCCTTCAGCCAGATCGGGCGCTTTGACTTCACCGAGAAGAAGAGCCCGCTGCAGCCGCGCGGCATGAACCGCGGGCCGAATATCTTCGATTACCTGGTCGAGGAGGGCATCAGTTACCACGTGAGCACGCCGGCCCGGGGCGAGGAGGGCAACCTCGCCGACCTCAAGGCTCAGATCGCGACGGAGGAAATCGACTTCGCCTTCCTTTACTGGCCCGACCTCGACGGCCTCATGCACCGCGTCGGCAACGACGCGCCGGAGGTGCCCGCCAAGCTCGAGCGCTATGAGGCGCAACTGGCGGACCTCATGGCGACCGCCCGCGCCCATTACGACGAGGTGAAGCTCTATATCTTCAGCGACCACGGCATGGCCAACTGCACGCGCACGCTCGACCTGCGCCGGCGCCTTAACGCACTCGAGGTCTCGTCGCCCAAGGATTACGCCGTGGTGTACGATTCCACGATGGCGCGCTTCTGGTTCTTCAACGACCGCGCGCGCCGCGAGGTCACCGCCAGCCTGGCCGGCGTCCACGAGGGCCGCGTGCTGCCCGACGACGAACTCGAGGAACTCGGCACGCTTTTCCCGGACCGCTACTTCGGCGAACTCATCTTTCTCGTCGAGGAAGGCGTGCTCATTGTCCCCAGCGACATGGGCGAAAAGCCGCTCGCCGCGATGCACGGGTATCACCCCGACGCGCCGCACAGCTACGCCGCGCTCCTGACCAACCAGTCCGTGGTGCCGTCGCACGTCACCGCCATTCCGCATCTCTACGGCGTAATGCGTCGGGAAGCCGCCGCGGCGCGCGACGCCAACCGCCGCCCGGCGCCGGAACTCGCGGCCATCCCGGCCTGAGTGGCGGATTTGAACGGGCGGTGACCGCCGCCGCCCCGCTTCTGATTCCCTTTCAATTCCCTCCAACCTGTCGCTCCGTTCCCGTCCCGGCGGGGACGGGATTCCGCAGGAGGTTCCTCCGGAAGCGACACCCGCCATGCCCCTGACCAAGCCCAAGCGCTTCCTCGGCCGCCTGCTCTACGGTCTCGCGGCCGCGGTGCCGCCGGCGCGTCCGTGGCTGGCGCGGTGGGGCCGGCGCACCAAGCCGGAGTGGTTCCCGGGCTACACGCCGCGGGTCCGCTCCCGCACCACGGGCCGGAAGCTGCGGCTGGCCAGCTTCGGGGAGAACTACCTGAGCTTCGAACTCTTCTGGCGCGGCCTGGATTATTACGAGCCGCTGTCGGCCGCGCTGATCGCGACCCTGGCTGATTCGACCGACCTGTTCGTCGACGCCGGCGCGAACATCGGGGTGCACTCGTTGCGGCTCGCGGCCGCGCGGCCGGACCTGGACATCGTCGCGTTCGAGCCCAACCCGAAGTTGCACGCGCTGCTCAAGGCCAACATCCAGGCCAATAATTTTCGCAAAATCACCGCGGAGCCGTTCGCCTTGTCGGACACCGCGGGCATCCGCCCGCTCTACCTCAGCCAGTCCGACATGAGCGCGTCGCTCGACCATGGCTTCGAGCCGAACCATGCGGGCATCGTCAGCGTGCCGGTGGACACCCTCGACCGCTATCTCGAGGGCCGGGGTGCGCCGGACCGCCGCTTCGTCCTCAAGGTGGACGTCGAGGGTCTCGAGCCGGCGTTCTTCGCGGGCGCCGCCCACACCATTCGCCGCTGCCGGCCCGATATCATCGCCGAGGCGGCCGTGCCGTTTCCCGCCGCGACGATCGATCTGTTCCACCGGTGCGGCTACCGCTTCCGGCAGATCACGGACGAAGGGCTGCTGCCCTGCGTCGTGCCCGCGGCCCGGGTGCGCGGGCCGTATGTCTTCCTCAATTGCCTGCTGACGGCGCGGCCCTCGGCGGAGCTCGAGGGCATTTCGGCCGACCTGCGCGCGTACGCGCGGAAGATCGACCTGAACCAGACTAGCAAGCGTGCGGACCGCCGGGTAATGGCGAGGTGCCAAAGTCGGGCAGGTGCGGGTTCGGTGGCCGTCCCACCGCCATCCCTGGCAGGGTTACCCGGCCGGTGGCCAGGTCCGCAAATGAGATGACCCGGACCGACGGGTCGGTCGCAAGATATTCCGCCGTCCGGTGGAGCACCGCGATGAAATCGAGGTCCGGCTTCGTCTCGCGGAAATATTCCCACCAGTGCGTCACGAGCACGGTGAGCGGGCGCGATGCGACCGAGGCCTTCACGCGGTCGAGCATCGTGTCGAGCGAACGATCGTGCGAGAGCAGGCAGCCGGGGTGGGTGAGCAGGAGCGTGTCGTGGGCCTGCCAGTGCGATTCGCCGCGGAGCTTGCGCAGGAAATGGCCGGGCCACCACGCCGGCGGCAGGCGCCGCCATTCGTACCAGCCGGCGGAGATCACCGGATAACGGCGCGCTGTCTCCACCAGGGACGCGGCGGAAAACCGGTCGTAGGGTGCGACAAAGGCCCGCGGCACGGGAAAGCCGGCCGCGGCGAGGCGCTCCGCGCCGGCGGCCAGGCGGTGGGCGGCTTCCGACCGGCTGCAGTCGAATTCGAACGTGGAGTGATCGTAGCCATGGTGGAGGATCTGGTAGAGCGGTTCGCGCAGCAGGTAGTCCACCAGCGGCCGGTTCTGGCCGATGGGCACGTGCGGCGTCGTCGTCCCGCGGTTGAACTGGAGGAAACCTTCGCGCTGGCCGTTGGGCCGGCGCGCGTCGGTGCTGACGTTCGGAATGGTCGCGAGATTGACCGGCAGGCCGCGTTCCAGGAACGGCCGGTAAAGCTGCTCCAGGCACTCGACGGGCGTCAGCGCGCAGGTGTCGTCGTCACGCAGAACGACGTAGTGCATGTTTTTCGTCGCAGAGTTGGGCATAAAGAAGCTGGATGCGTCGCGCGAGGGCGGTGGTGTCGTATTCGGCCGCGCCGCGGTGGCCGGCCTTCACCAGCGCGGCCTGCCAGGCCGGGTCGGTCAGCAGGCGGTCCAGGCGCGCGTGAAATTCCTCCGGCCGCGCCAGGTCGAAGAGCCCGCCGTTCTCGCCGTCACGCACGAGCGCCGTGGCCCCCGTCGTCCGGCTCGCGAGCATGGCGGCGCCGGCCGCCCAGGATTCGAGGACGACCAGGCCGAACGTTTCCGAAACCGAGGCGAGGATCGCAACCCGGGCGGACTGCATGAGCCCGAGGGTGCGCGGCGCCCCGGGCGGGAGCCCGCCGGTGAGCAGCACGTGGTCCGTGAGGCCGAGCCGCTCGATGTCCTGCTGCAATTGCGCGCCATACTCGGCGTGCGTGCAGGAACCGGCCAGCACGAGGAGGGCGCGGGGGTGCTTCGCGATCACGCGGGGCAGCTGCGCGACGACCCAGCGCTGGTTTTTCACCGGATCGATGCGGCCCATCATGAGGAGAACGGACCGGTGCTGGATCGCGGGAAACGCGGCCGCGGCCGCCGCGCGGTGGTCGGCGCGAAATTGCGCGGTGTTCACGCCGTGCGGCTGCACCACGATCCGCTGGCCCGGATATTGCGCGCGGAGCAGGTCGGCCTCGCGGGTGTTGCAGGTCAGGATCGCGTCCGCCTCGGTGAGCAGGTGCCGCGCGCGCCACCACCAGCCGAAGAGCCGGCCCCACTCGAGGCCGCGGTGGTTCGTCGTGGTGGCAAGGTTCTGCCGCAGGCCCGCGGGCATGTCGAGCACGCCGCCGTGGATGCTGACGACCAGCGGGAGATGACGGCGCCGCGCCACCGTGCCCGCGATGCCGCCGATGCGGCCGAGCACGTGGCTGTGGATCACGTCGACCGCGCGATCGCGCGCGAGCATCCCCGGCAGGTCGAAGGAGAGGAGGTTGCCGCCGACCGCGAGCATCTGCCGGCGCGTCGCCTCGGGCAGGCCCCAGACGGGCACGCAGGCGCGGTAGGGATGGAGTTCGCAACCCGCCGCGGCGAGCGGATCGCCCGCCACGGGCATTGCGGTGCCGGGAAAATAAACCGCGGAGGTCACGCCCTGCGCGGTCAGGCCCTCGGTCAGGCGCTGCAGCGCGGTCTCCGTGCCACCCCACTCAGCCGGCACGTATTTTCGCAGGATATGGGCGACGCGCATCTCAGTGGGCGTCCACCGGGTTGAGCGCCGGGCGCAACTGGGCCGCCGTTTCCCAATCGGGCTCCGCCGCGGGCTCGGTCGCCTCCGCGCGGGCCGCCACCGCCGCTTCCTGGCGGATCCGGATCAGCGCGGCGAGGGAGCCGGCGAGGAGGTTGAACGACAGGAAAATTTCCGTCTGCCGGAAGGTCCACTCCGTGAAGCTGTGGAGAAACACCCCGACCAGCCCGAAGCACAGGCCCACACCGATGCGCGCATACACGTCGGCCTGCCGCCGGAACAGGAAGCCCGCGCCCATGGCCAGCCAGCGGATCCAGAGTACGGTGAAGAGGCCGAGCCCGGCCCAGCCGATTTCCCCGACCGTCAGCACCCCGAGGTTGTGCGCCGGCGCGGCAAACCGGAAGGTGGGGGTGAGTTCGGAGGGCGGCGCATAGGTCAGGCCGTCGTAGTTCTCATAGTGCATGCCCAGGCCCTTGCCGTATTCCTTGCTGACCCAGTAGGACCAGTTGTTGAGGCCGATGCCGAAGGGATTCCCGTCGAGGATGAGGCCGGCCTGGCGGAAATAATAGCCGCGGGATTCGCCCTCGGCGTCGAAATACTCCTGCTGCAGGGTCGCCTGGCCATAACGCTCCATGACCGACGGCCAGGCCTTGATGCCGACTGCGACGAGCACGGCGAGGGCCACCAGGCCGCCGGCGAATTTCGCCGGCGTCGGCCGCCACGAGCTGCACCACGCCAGGGCGCCGCCCGTGACCACGAGAAAGATCGGCAACCCGGCGCGGGACAGCGCCAGCAGCATCGCGCACGCGCCCGCGAGCACCGCGGCCCAGCAGGTCCAGCGGATCCACGCGGCGAAATTGCTGCAGGCCGCCGCGACAATCACCGGAACCGTCATGCAGAAGTACATCGACAGGCTGTTCGGATGGAAGAGCGTGCCGGTCGGCCGGTACATCCCGAGCATCAGCCGCTCGCGAATCGCCAGGGCGGATTCGGCGAGGATGGCCAGGGCCAGGCCGAAGGCGAGGATCGCGAGGTCATTCGGACGCCGGACAAAGAGCGCGGCGACGAGAAAAAACACGAGCCCGCGCAGCAGCTTCGAGATTTCAAACACCCCGAAAATCCACGGGGAGGCGAACAGGGTCGAAATCGCGCAGTACCCGATGTAGAGCACCATGAGGCCCAGGCTGGCGGGCCAGAACCAGCGCCGCTGGTCGCCGCGCGGGGAAATCAATGAGCTGAAGAGCATGCCGAGCGCAATGAGGTCGAACAGCGTCACCTCGAATCCACGCGTCGTCCCGCGGTACCAGTAGGCGCTGAGGATGTTTACGTCGAAGAAGCTGCTGATCGGCAGCCCGGCCGCCAGGATGAACAGGCACCCCAGGCGGAGTTGCGGCCGGACCAGCAGCAGCACCGTCATCAGGATCGTCCCGATCGGCAGCAGCAGCAGGCTGATCAGGTCCTTGTTCTCGAGGGCGAAGGGCAGTGAATTCATCGACGAAAAATAATCAGGTGGTGGCCGCGGGCCGCAGCAGGTCGAGTTCGCGGGCGGAGTCCGGCGGGCCGGACGGGCGGGCCGGCTTTTCCGGCCAGTATTCCAGCAGGCCGCGGCGCAGCGACCGCCACGCCATCCAGGAGGAGAGCATCGTCACGAGGGAGCCGACGGCCATCGCCGGGAAATAGCGCAGCCGTTCGCCGGCCGGGCGGTGGGCCCAGCGCTCGTAGCGGAAGGTGCAGACGCCGGGAAAGAGCTTCCAGAAATACTTCGTCTCGCTGACGTGGTAGCGCACGAGCCGGCGCAGCCATTGCGGGTCCTCCTCGTCGAGTTTGCGGACGGTCTCGCCGAGCGTGAGGTTTTCCTGCGCGCACAGGCCTGGCAGGTAGCGGTCAAGGAGCAGGTACACGAAGGTCTGGCCGATCATCTGTCGCTTTTGGTTACGGATGATGGCCCCCGCCGTGACGTAGGCCTCGAACACGTGCGAGGCGCCGGGGACGCGGAGCAGGCGGTTGGCTTCCGTTTCCTTCAGCAGGAAATCGGTGCACACGACATTCTTGATGAAGCCGTCCTCGCATGCCGCGAGATCGCGCGGCAGACGGATGCGCCGGGCGGTGAAGGCGCGGATCGCGTAGAGCTGGCCCGTCAGTTGCGGGCCCGAGCCCTGGGTGAGGCGCGAGGTGGCGAGCGAAATCCGTTCGCGCAGGGTCGGGGCGGGCTTGAGCGCGATGTCCTTGACCGGTTCGCCGACGGCGAGGTGCGCCGCCGGGTTTTCCTCGAGGCCGTGGAAGAGGTTCCAGAGCGTCGTGGTTTCGCCGAGTTGGATGTCCGCATCCATCAGGATGAGGCAGTGGCTCTCGGTGGCGGAGATTTCGTGCACGAAGAGATTCCAGGCGTTGATCTTGCCCGGCGTGCGCACGCTCACCGCGTTGGCGAGGAACGCCGCGGCATGCGGGTGGGTGGCGGCGGCCTCGTGGAAGTGCCGCTCGGCCACGGCCGCGGTGTCGTCCGTGCAGGCGTTGGCCACGCACCAGATCTCGGCGCGTTCGCCCCGTTGCTCCAGTTCGGCGAAGAGGGTTTGCCGGAACAGACCCGCCAGGCAGGCGCCAAGGCGGGTTTCCTCGTTGCGGGCGAGGATGCCGATCGAGACCACGATTTTGCCGGTGAGGGCGGGGCGGGTTGTCATGGGGAAAAGCTCGGGTGAGGCCATCAGGCGAAAAGCGATGGGCGGAGTGTAGCCGGCTCTGGGGTATATAGAGATGGGTTGCGGGACCCGAAGTGATGGGGGCACTTACCCCATATAGGCCGGAGCCCCCAAAACCTACACTCCGGGGATGAATTCGCCGGCCGTGAGCATCGTCATGCGCTCCTTCAACGAGGGCTGGGCCCTGCAGGGCACGCTCGAGGCCCTCCGGCGGCAGACCTTCCGGGACTGGGAACTGATCGTCATCGACTCGGGTTCGACCGACAATTCGGTGGAATTGATCCGCGCGATGGCGCCGCGGCATTTCGTGCAGATCAAGCCGCACGAGTACCACCCGCCGCGGGTGCTGAACCTGGGCATGCGGCTCGCCCGCGCGAACAGCGTGGTGTTCCTCAATGCCGATGCGACCCCGGTGGACCAGCATTGGCTGGCGCCGCTGGTGCAGGTGCTGGGCAATGCCGACGTGGCCGCGGTCTTCGGCCGGCAGGTGCCGCGGCCGGATTGCCACGCGGTGTTCGCCGCCGACTATGAGAACTGCTTTGGCGCGAACCGGCGGTCGGCGCACTGGGATCATTTTTTCAGCATGGTGAGCAGCGGCCTCCGCCAGGACGTGTGGGCGCGCCGCGGTTTCAACGAGGCCATGCAATATTCCGAGGACGAGGAATACACCCGCTGGTGCGTGGCCCAGGGCTACCGCGTGCTCTACGTGCCGGAATCGGTCGCGATGCATTCGCACAACTACACGCCCGCGCAGGCCGCCAAGCGCGCTTTCGGCGAGGGCCGCGCCCACGCCGCGATGTGGAACGGCGATCCGGCGCGGTTCAACTTCCGCCGCACGGTCCTGCTGGGCTGGGCGAACGACGCCCGCCGCGACCTCGCGTTCTGCGCCCGCCACGGCCGCCTCGGCGAATGGCCGCACGCCCTCCGGATCCGCTGGCATCAGCGCCGGGCCCGCCTCGCGGGCTTCCGCGCCGGCTGGCAGGAGTACCGCGCCGGCGCCGGCGCCGTCTCCCCGCCGATGTGGTCCCGCTGGGGCGCCTCCGCCGCCACGCCCCCGGCCGCCTGATTTCCATGCCCGCGATCTCCAGCCCACTCCCGTACCTTCCTTACGCGGAGCCGCACCTCATTCCGGCGGACGTCGCCGCGCGTTTCACGCTCGATGGCGACGGCGCGCTCGAGGCGCGGCTTGCCCGCCTCTGCGAGAGCGTCCGCCTCGGCATCGCCCGCGTCATCCCGGCCCGCCGCGTCGAGGGCATCCTGCTCGGCGGCGGTTACGGCCGCGGGGAGGGCGGGGTGCTCCGCACCGCGCAGGGCGACCGGCCGTACAACGACCTGGAATTCTACGTGCTCCTGCGCGGCCATCGCGTCCTCAACGAATGGCGTTACCGGCAATGCCTGGAACGCCTCGCCCACCACCTCACCGGGGAGGCCGGCATCGAGGTCGAGTTCAAGATCCTGTCCAGCGCCACGCTGCGCGCGCAGCCGGTGTCGATGTTTTCCTACGACCTGGTGCAGGGCCACCACCGCGTCAGCGGCGGCCTCCGGCTGCTCCGCGGTTGCGAGCACCACCTGCGCGCCGCCGACATCCCGCTCGAGGAAGCCACGCGGCTGCTGTTCAACCGCTGCTCCGGACTTCTGTTCGCCCGCCAGCGGCTCGCGCGCGTGCCGTTCACCGCGGAGGATGCCGATTTCGTCGAGCGCAACCTCGCCAAGGCCCGCCTCGCGCTGGGTGACGTCGTGCTCGCGGCCACCGGACATTATCATTGGAGCTGCCGCGAACGGAACCGTCGCCTGATCGAGCTGCCCGCGCCGGCGGACGTTCCCGGTCTCCAGGCCATCCGCGACGAGCACGCGCTCGGCGCGGCGTTCAAGCTGCACCCGACTCAGCCGAATCGCTCCGCCGCCGCGCTGCGCGACGATTTTCGTAACGTGTCGCAACTCGCGTGCCGCCTCTGGCTGTGGGTCGAAAGCCGCCGGCTCGACGCCGCGTTCCGCACGCCGGGCGGGTATGCACTGCATCCGCGGGCCAAGTTTCCCGGCACGCCGCCGTGGCGCAACTGGCTGGTGACCGCGCGCCACCTGGGCTGGCGCCAACTGTTCAGCCCCGCCGCCTTTCGCTACCCGCGCGAGCGGCTGTGGCGTGCGCTGCCCGTGCTTCTCTGGCAACCGGTGCTGCTCGGCCACTCGCGGGTGCGCCACCGCCTCCAGCAAGACCTGCGCACCACGGCCACGGATGAACCCGGCCTGATCGCCGCTTACACCCGCCTGTGGGGGGTCTTTCGATGAAGGCCGGCCTGCTCGCCCTCCTGTTCCTGCCGGCGATGGCGGCGCCGCCGGCCGCGCTCGTCCGGTCCGCCCCGCCGGCCGCCGGGCCGGTTTCGCCGGCGGAAACGCCGGCCGCGGCGGACCCCCTCGACGCGCTCGTGGCCGATTCGCCGTTCGGTGCGCCCGCCGGCGGCGGACGCAACGTCACCCCCGGGGCGACGGGGCCCTTGGAATTGCGCGGCATCGTGTTGGTCGACGACGCCTACCAGTTCAGCATCTACGACCAAAGCAGCGGCAAGGCGGACTGGGTGAAGATCGGGGAGCGCGGGTTTCCCTTTGTTGCCCGCAGTTTCAATCAGGAGCGCGACGCCCTGACCGTCGATCACCAGGGCCGCACGCTCGTGCTCGCCCTGCAAGCCGCGAAGACCGGAACCGCCGGCGGCAATGCTCCGCCCGCCTCGCCGTCGCCGCTGCCCGGCCCGGCGCGCAACGGTGGCGGGCCGGCGTCCGGCGGCCCCGCCGGCAACAACCCCGGCAACCCGAGCGGCGGGCCGGGGAACTCGAATGCCAATGCGGGCGCCGGGCCCGCCCCGCCGCCCTCCACGGCCAACCCCAACGGGTCCGAGGCGCAGCGTCTCCAGAACCTGGCCGATGAAATCCGCCGCCGCCGCGGCAGCGGCCCGCAACTGGTGCTGCCGAAGAGAAATTAACCATGAAAACAAAACAACCTCACGTCCCTGGGTTCGGCTTCGCTCGACACAGCTCCGTCCGGAGCGCAGGCGGATTCACGCTGGTCGAGATCCTTGTCGTGCTCGCGATCATCGGCCTCCTCGTCGGCGTGCTGGTGACAAAATCCGACAAGATTTTCGGCCGCAGCCAGGCCGCCGTCGCGGGCATCTTCGTGCGCAATTCCGCCAGCGTGCCCCTGCTCAGCTACCGCCGTGACCTCGGCGACTACCCGTCGACGCAGGAAGGCCTGCAGGCGCTCGTGACCGCGCCGGCCACCCGCGCGGAATCCTGGCACGGTCCCTATATGGAAGCGCCGGGCGGCCGCCTCCCGGTCGATCCCTGGGGTGAACCTTATCTGTACCGCTATCCCGGCACCAAGAACGTCGGCGGCTACGACCTCTACTCCAAAGGCCCCGACAAACAGCCCGACACGGCGGATGATATCGGGAACTGGTGAGGCGCGGTATGGATGTGATTGCTCATCGCAAGGAATGGAGCCCGCGCTCCGGACGGAGCGCGAAGGTGGAGCGCGCGGTCCCCAGCGCGCTTCAGGATTTTCATGTCCAGCTCCCGACTCCCTTGCTGGAGGGAATCTTCGTCAGTGTGGATCCCCGCTTGAACCGGCACGATGCAATTGAACCGCGCAGGGCGCGAAGGTCTGCGAAGGACTCCCGGGAAAATTCTGATTTCGCCGAAGATCACGAAAGAGTGAGCACGGCAAGGCAACACCGAGGATCAGGTCTGACTCGCCACCTTCGCGTTTCTTCGCGTCCTTCGCGGTTTCTCCTGAATGGTTCCGGCTTGAAAGGCGGGGCGCTTGCCCGCCGAAGCCTTGGCGAAGGCGGGTGCCGCGCCGCCTTCACCCTCGTCGAAATCCTCCTCGTACTCGCCATGATGGCGATGACCGCTGCCGTCCTGATCCCGGCGGCGGGCGCGCTTTTCCGCAGCGCCAACCAGGAGAATCCCGCCGATCTCGTGGCGGAGGTCCTGCAGGAAGCCCGGCGCGCCGCGATCTTGGGCGGCAAGCCCGTCGCGTTGCGCTTCGAGGCCGGCCGGCAGCGTTTCACGTGGGACGGCGGCTCGCGCGCGGCGGAGGGCCCCAAGCTGCGCATTGATTTCCTGCGGCCGGTGACGACCGGAGCCGTGCTGATCGCGGGCAACCTCGTCGAGACCGGCGCCCTCGACCAGTTGACCTTTTATCCGGACGGCACGTGCGACCCGGTGCGCGTGCAGATCCGCGCCGCCAGCGGACGCGCACAAATCGTCTCCGTCGATCCCTGGACCTGCGCCCCCGGCCTGGAGGTGGCGTCGTGACTATATTTTCCCCCGCCCACGAGGTGGCGCGCGTTGCCCCCAACGCGCTTCAGGATGTTGCTACCCAAACCAACCCACCTCGCCTTGGAATTGCCCGGCTTCAGGTTTCAGGTCTCAGGTTTCCGGTTTTCGGCCGCCGGGCATTCACGCTCGTCGAAGTCCTCGTCGGCCTCGGCATCTTCGCCGTGGCCGCGGTCGTGCTCGGCGCGGCCTACGTCAACATCCTCGTCAACTACCAGGCCATGCGCGCGTGGTCCTCGGACCGGGAGGAGCTCGCGTTCGCCCGCGCCGCCGTGCTGACCGAGCCGGATCGCACCAAGGCCGAGCACGGCCGCGAGATCGCGTTGCTGGCCGGCGGCAATCTCCGCTGGAAGGCCACGATCGCCGAGCTGCCGCGCGCGGATCTCTTCCAGGTGACGCTCGACGTGGAGGTGGCCCCGTTGCCCCCGGCGCCGCCGCGCCGCGAGCAACAGGTATTCGTGCTGTTGCGCCCGACGTGGTCCGACCCCGCCCAACGCGAAAAACTGCGGACCGTCTTTCGCGAGAGTCTCACCAAACGGCAGTTCTAAGATGACGTCCCAACTTTCCAATTCCGGGGTGGAGCGCGTTGCTCCCCACGCGCTTCAGGATGCCATTGCCGAAACCAGCACGCCCTGGCGCTGCGTCCGCCTTCGCCAAGGCTTCGGTGCAGGAGAAACCGCGAAGGACGCGAAGAAACGCGAAAATCGCGAGTCAGACCGGATCCTCGGTGATGCCGTGTCGTATTCACGCTTTCGTGATCTCGGGAAAAATCAGAATTTTCCCGGTAGGCCTTCGCGGACCTTCGCGGTTCAATTACATCGTTCCGGCTCCAGAGAGAATCTCACTGCAAACGGATCCCCTCTCGAGAGGGGTGCCCGGCAGGGCGGGGTGTGTTGGGAGGTTCGCTCGCCGGCAGCGGCCGCATCTCTGGTTTCTCGCGGCCGCCGTCGCGGCTTCACCTTGATCGAGATGCTTCTCGCGCTGGCGCTGCTCACGAGCCTCCTGCTGGCGATGAACATGTTCCTGTTCTCGATGGGCGAACTCTGGGGACAGAACCGGCAGCAGCGGCTCTTTGACCAGCATGTGCGCGCCGTGACGCGTTATCTCGACGATTTGCTGGTGCGCGGATCCCTCGTCGTCGAACCGGGACGCGAGTTGCGGTTCGCGGCGGCGCCAGGACGCGGCGATCCCGCGTTGACCTTCGATCTCACGGAGGGCGATCGCCTGCTCCCCTGGCCGGGCAAGCCGCTGCCTGATGTCGAGTGCGGGCTGTCCGCCCAGGCGGGGCGCGGGCTCGTGCTGTCCTGGCATTCGCGTTGGGAAACCGGTTTCAAGGAATCGCCGCCGCGCACGCTGGTCGTGTCGCCGTTGGTGCAGCGGCTCGAGTACCTTTATGTGGAGGACGGCGCGCGCACCTGGACCGCGACCAATTCGCCGCCGCGCGACAAGGGCGACACCTGGCTGCTGCCGGCGCGCTTGCGTCTGCATTTCCAATATCAGCGCTACAGCGCCAACACCATCGTCACGATCCCGCCGCGGGTACCGGCGTTGCCGGCGTTCTGACATGACTTCCGTCCCTCCATTCGAGCATCGTCGTCGGGCGGTCCCCCGCCGCTTCGGCCACCGGACGCGGGGTTCCGTCATCGTCGTGATCCTCGCGTTGATCACGATGGCGGCCTTCCTCATCAGCCGGTTCGTGGAGCGGACGATGACGGAGATGCTGGTGGAATCGCGCGCGCGCATCGCGGACCGGCTGCGCACCGACGCGCACACGGTCCTGGAAACCACGCTCGCCGTGCTCGCCGATTACCAGACGGCCGACAACGGCCTGCGCGCGCCCGCGCAAGGGTGGGGTCAGCCGCTGATGGGCCTGGACCTCCCGCTGCGTCCGGGGACGTCGGTCGACGTGCGCTTTGAGGATGAGACCGGCCGTCCCTCGCTGCCGCATCTCCAGGCCTCCGACCTCGTCGCGCTCGGCCGCTTCCTGGGCTTGAAGGAGAACGACGCGTCCATTTTCGCCGAGGGCCTGCTGGTCTGGACCAAGGCGGACCAAACCTCGGCGCGCTTCGAAACCGATCCGCGCAATTACGAGTACGAGGATCCGCCGCATCGCGCGCCCGGGCGCCCGCTCGCGTCGTTCGCGGAACTGGCCGCGGTCGCCGGCGTGCGGCAGTATTTGTTTGGCGAGGACGGCCGGCCGAACGAGTTGTACGAACGCTTTTCGCGCACGGTGTCGCTCTATGATTTCCCGGCCATCAACCTCAACACGGCCACGGACGACACGCTGACGCTGGCCGGACTCGACCCCAGCCAGGCCACGCGGCTGCGCGAACTGATCAGCGGCAAGGTCAAGCCGCCGCCGGGTTCGCCCCCGTATTTCCGCAGCGTGGCCGAGGCACAGACGCAGGCGGGCCTCACCGTGCCGCTGACCGGCTTCGACACGCTCGTGCGTTGCCTGCGGATTCGCGTCACCGTGCGCGAGGGCGCGACGGCGTTTCATCTGATCGCCGTGGTCAGCCCGGGCGGACCGTCCGAAGCGGAACCCGGCCTCCGGTCAGGCTCCCCGGCCGTGCGTCCAGTCGATCCGGCCGGAGCCCGGCTTTCCTCGGCTGCCGCCGGCCAGGGCCTGGCGTATCCCTTCACGCTCCTCGGCCTCGAGGAAAAAATTGAACTGGCTGCGGCCCCCGTCTCATGAGCTCCGTCCCCACCGTCCCCGGCACCGTCGTCCTCGTTCCCGGGGACCGTTTCTTCCTGAAGGAGCTCACCCTCGACCCCGCCACGCCGGCGGCGGCCCAGGTCGAGATCGCGCTTGAGGAATCCTCGCCCTTCCCGCTGGCGCAGATGTACCACGGTTTCGTGGCCAGCGCCGACGGCCGCCGCGCCCTCGCGTATGCGGCCTATCGCCGCCGTTTCACGCCGGAGGAAAACGCCGAGTGGGCGGAGGCGGCCATGGTGCTGCCGGATTTCCTCGCCCTGCTCGGACCGGTGCCCGCGGCCGCGTCGATCGCGATCCAGCCGCACGCGGGCGGACTCAACGGCGCGGCGTGGGACGGGCGGGCCAGCCTGCCGGTGGCGCTGATGGTGCAAGCGGTGGCGGAGCCCACGGAAGCGCAGATCGCCGCGATGGTGGCGGAACTGCAGGGTCGCGGGGGCGTTGCCGGCGCGGAGGTTCGGCGGCTCAGCGGCCCGGTCGGCGCGGGTCTGACCTCCGAGGGCGGTGTGGTGTTTCGCGTCGGCGGTGAGGAAACCTGCCGGCTGGCCCCGCCCGCGGTGGCCGCCGCCGATGTGCGCGACAAGGAATTTCTCGATACGAAATTGCGCGAGGGCCGGCGGCGCCGGGGCTGGTGGATGGCGCTCAGGGTGGTCGCCGCGCTCTGGCTCCTTGCCGCCGGCGTGGAGATCGCCAACGCGGTTCTCGGGCTCCGCAACCGGCAGGACGCGGCCGCCGTCGCGCAGCGGGCGGACGAGGCCGCCCGCATCGAAACGGCCGAGACCGTGGCGAAGCGGGTGGAGGACCTGACGGCCCGGCCCGAGCGGCCGTTCGAGTGGCTCGCGGCGGCGAGCGCGGTGCGGCCGCGGTCCGTGCAGTTTTTGCGCACCGGCAGCCGGGGCGACCGCACGCTCGAGATCGAGGCGCAGACCGGCGACGCGGCGGATGCCGGCGTCTACGAGGCGTCGTTGCGGCAGTTGCCCCAGGTCGAGCGGGTCGAGACGCGCGAGCTGCGCGCCCGCGAAGGCATGACCAGTTTCGTGATGGCGGTTAAATTCAAAGCCGGGGCCGCGACGCCGGCCAAGGGAGGTGCCCGGTGAAACGCTTCTTCTTTCGCCGGTCGCCGCGCGAGCGGTTCCTCATCCTGATTTTCCTCGTTGCGGCGGCGGTCGTCTGGATGTGGGACGGTTTGGAACGCTTCCAGGAGCGCCGGACGCAGCACCAGCTCGTCGCGGGCCAGCTGGCCACGCAGCAGTTCTGGCTGGACCGCAAGGCGGAGATCGATGCGCGCGCGGCGACGGCCGGTGCGAGCTTCGACCCCGCGCGCACGCTCGATGCCACGCATTTGGTGGGCGAGGTCTCCGCGCTGGCGGCGGCCGCCGGGCTCTCCGTCGGCGTGGAATCGCCGCGCACGCAACGCACCGGCCAGTTCGCCTACCACACGGTGCAAATCGGCTTCCGGCGCGCGGACCTCGCGTCGCTCGTGAAATTCTACCGCGCCCTCGGCCAGCGCGCCCCCTACCTCGCGCTGGAGGAATGCTCCCTGGTCTCCAACCGCTCCAACCCCGCGGAAATCGACGCCCGGTTCACGATCTTCTCCGTCGAGACGCCCCGCTAAGTCGACCAAGCGCCGTCACGTAGTCCGCATCAAGCGCTCGGGAATAAAGCAACCTGACCCCATCGCCAAGGGGTCAGGTTGCTTTATTCCCGCGCGAGAGCGTGCTCGGCTAAGACGATCTTTGAGCTGAAGGAATTCTGCGGAGGAGGCAGGAGCCCGGGCGGACAGCAAGTGGCTGACGTATTTGGGCGCGCCGAGCTGCAGACGATTCGCCAACCACGAGTTCGAAGCCTGCGAATGTACCTTGAGAAACAGGGCAATTCCCACCTTCCACGGCGCGGCCATCGGCTGAGTCTTCAGTTCGCGTTCGTTTCGTCCCAGCGCAACCAATGCGGCCGCGAGGAGATCTTCCCAGTTTCGGTGCTGGATTTCCCGCGCTCCGGTCGTCTCCCAAGCGCGACTCAACGCGTGGACCGTATGGTCGGTCAACAGGTCCGCTTTGAACCCTGCGCTGCCCAGGGCCCAGCCCTGGCTGAGGCAAACATACGCCTCGTTTTTACCAGCCGGCCCCTGTTCTGCCTGCCAGGCGAGGTAAGCTTGGTAGCTGTTCCAGCCCGCCGCCGTATCGGCCAGTCCGATGCTTGCAAGGGGCTGATCAAGACGCAGCCAAGGCGGGCGAATCGCTGGCCGCCGCAAATACCAGAAGCTGGAATAGCGGTATTCGCCGAGCCGTTCGACCGGAACGATCCCGGCGCGAACCGGGTTCAGATGGATATAGTCGCTGACGAGACCCATGGTCTCACCTTCTTCCGCGAGCAGGGCTTTGTAGCGGCCTTGAAACAGGTGCCCATGTTCATCCCGGAAGCGGTTGTACCGGTTCGCGAAGGTGGCTTGCAGCCACTGCATGCCCGTCACCAGGTTGCCAGCCGGCGTTTCGATCGCCAAATGATAGTGATTGCGCATCACGATGAAGGCGTGGAGCCACCAATCCGACTTTTCGCATGTTTCGAACAGGCACCGCTCAAATGCCGCCTTCGACGCCTGGGTGGCAAAGGCGTCCTGCCGGTAATTTCCGCGATTGATTACGTGGTAGCAGGCTCCGGGGAATTCCAGTCGCAGCTTTCGCGCCATGAGCCAGTAGGGCGCGGCGCTCGTCCGGGTGCCACCGGATCAATGTAATTTTTCCGGAAGCGACTTGGCGATCGGGAATAAAGCAACCTGACCCCTTGGTGAGGGGGTCAGGTTGCTTTATTCCCTAGAACTTGAAGCTGGCGCTGACTTGGAGGACGGCGCTGATGATGGCGTAGGCGAGGAAGCCGACGAAGCCGAAGGCGGCGGCGAAGACGAGGGCGGAGATCACCCGCGTGAGGTGCTGCAGCCACTGGCTGACCTCGAGCTGGTAGTCCTGCGCGATGGCGCGGAGGCTGGGGGCGAGGCGGCCGGTTTGCTCGCCGACGGCGAGCTGGTCGAGCACGAGCGGGGGCAACAGCTGCGTGCGGCCGAGCGCGGTCGAGAGGCTCTCGCCCTCGAGCACCCGGTCGATGGCGACGTGGAGGCGCTCCTTCAGGACCGCGTTGCTCACCGTGCGCTCGGCCATGCGGAGCGCCTCGGAGGTGGTGATGCCGTTCTCCAACAGGATCGCGACGGTGTGCGTGAAGTTGAGGATTGTCGTCCGCGCTGCGTAGCTCCCGGCGAAGGGCGCCCGCACCAGCCAGGCATCCGTCGCATGCCGGCCCGCGGGCGAGCGCCGCCATTGCCACCAGCTGAGCGTGGCGACGACGACGGCGATGAGGATGAAGGGACCGTAAAACAGGAGAAAGTCCGAGAACCACACGAGCAACCGCGTCGCCGGCGGCAGCTCGCCGCCGAGGGAATTGAGCAGCACCTGCAGCCGCGGCAGCAGGAAAAACAGGAAGAACAGGATCACGCCGCCCGCGAGCAGGCAGACGAGGACGGGGTAGGAAAGCGCCGCGATCATCTTTTGCCGGATTTCCCGCTGCTCGGTGAAATGCTGGATCAACCGCGGCAACACTTCCTTCAGGCTGCCGGTGGCCTCGCCGGCGGCGACGAGGTTGATCGTCTGGTCGTCGAACACGCCCGGGTGGTCCGACAGCGCCTGCGAGAGCGTCCGACCCTGGCTGAGCTGTTCCCAGAGTGCCCCCGACAAACCCTTCAGCGCCGGGTCGCGCAGCCGGTTGGCCAGCATGCGCACGGCCTCGCCCGCGGACATCCCGCCGGCCACCAGGCGCGACAGCGCGGAAAGGAAGGGCAGCCGGTGCTTGCGGGTCCAGCGGACCGGGCCGCTCGAGAAGATGTTTTCGCCGCTCTCCCCGGCGGAATCCGCCTCGGTGAGTTCGAGCGGACGCAGTCCGCCGCCGGCAAGCTGGCGCGCGGCCTCGCGTCGGGAGGCCGCCTCGACCGAGCCCCGTTCAATGTCACCCGCTGGTCGACGCGCGGTGTAGGCGAAGCGTGGCATGGGGTTGGTTGGAGGAGCCTGCGGGCAGGCGATTCGTGGCGCCGGCCGCCGGCGCATATGCCCGGATCGCCGGCCAGCGGGCGCCGGCAGACGATTTCCGAGAGGGTGTCTTCAAGCCCGCCTTGTCATCCTGGGTGAAGCGAAGGATCCACGGGGCCGAATCGAGCGCCACGAGCGCACGCGTGGATTCTTCACTTCGTTCAGCATGACCGGGGAGGGTGGTTGGGTGGTTTGAAGGCATATCCTTGGGACGCGCGTGAAGGGTAAACGATCTTCAGCCCTCCCCGAGGGAGATCACGCGCAGCAACTCGTCCATCGTGGTGTGACCGTCGCGGACTTTTTCCCAGCCGGACTGGGCGAGGGTGCGCATGCCCTTCTGCTTGGCGGCACGGGAGAGGTCGCGGGTGGATTCCCGGGCGACGATCATGTCGTGGAGCTCGCGCGGGTGGAAAATTTCGAAGATGCCGACGCGCCCCCGGAAACCGGTGCCGCGGCAGCGGCCGCAGCCGCGCGCCACGGGCAGGGTGAGGACGCCGTTGCCGGCTGCCGCCTCCGGGTCGAGGCCGAGGGCCGAAAGCGTCGCGCGCAGCGCGGCCGGATCGACCGGCGTGCGCTGGGCGCAGTCGGGGCAGAGCTTGCGCACGAGTCGCTGGGCGATGACGAGCTCGACCGACGAGGCGACGAGGAACGGCTCGATGCCCATGTCGATCAGGCGCGTGACGGCGCCGGCGGCATCGTTGGTGTGCAGCGTCGAGAAAACCAAGTGGCCGGTGAGCGAGGCGCGGATGGCGATGTCGGCGGTGTCCCGGTCGCGGATTTCGCCGACCATGATGACGTCCGGATCCTGACGCAGCACGTGGCGCAGCGCGTCGGCGAAGGTCAGGCCGATCTCCGGGCGCACCTGCATCTGGTTGGCGCCGGGGACCTCGTATTCGATCGGGTCCTCGATCGTGACGATGCGCAGCTCGGGTGCGTTGATCTTGCGGAGAAAGGCGTTGAGCGAGGTCGACTTGCCGGAACCGGTCGGGCCCGTGACGAGCACCAGGCCGTGTGGAAAATCGAGCACCTTGCCGATCTGGGTCTGCTCCTCCGCGCTCATGCCGAGGCGATCCATGGTGTAGGCTTCCTTCCGCTGGTTGAGGAGACGGAGGCTGACGCTCTCGGCGTAGATGGTCGGGATGGTGGAAACGCGGATGTCGAGCGAGTTGCCGCGCGCCTTGAAATTGATGCGGCCGTCCTGCGGCAGGCGACGCTCGGAAATGTTGAGCCGCGCCATGATCTTCAGGCGCGAGATGATGGCGTCCTGATAACGGCGCAGGTTGTCCGGCACCGACACGGGCACGAGGAGGCCGTCGACGCGATAGCGGATGCGCAGCTGTTCCTCCTGCGGTTCGAAGTGGATGTCGGTGGCGTTGTCCTCGACGGCCTGGGTCAGGATCTCGGTCACAAAGCGCACGACGGCCGCGTCGGCATCGGCATCCAGGTCGCCGGTCGTGATCGGCGCGACGTCGGGCACGGCCTGATCGTCCTCGAGGCTGCCGGCGCCGACGCCGTAGTGCGTGGCGATGAGCTGGCGCACCTGGGCCGGGTCGGCGAGGTGCCAGGCCACGCGGCGCGGCGTGAAGGTGGCGATCCACGCCGCCATGTGCGGCTCCGGGAGCCAGCTGATCGCAATGGGCAGCTCGTCGGGAGTCTCATCCGTCACGGCGATCGGAATGGCTTGGAAATCGTGCGCCAGCCGGGCGGGCAGGAGCGGAAGCGCGGCTTCCGACACCTGCGGGGCGGCCACGGCAGGCAGGCCGGCGGCGGTGGCCAGTTCCGTGAGGGCGGCTTCCGGCGATACGCCCAGCGCGCGGGCCAGGACGTCGAGGCGCCCGGCGCGGGGGGCCTCGGCCAGCTGGCGCAGGTCGGTCTCAGCCAGGCGGGTGGCCAGCTCGGCGGGAAGGATATCGGCGGTGACGGGCATCGGCAAAAATCAAGGTTGGGGTGAACCACGAACGGACACGGCTACATACGAATTGAAAAACCGGGCCGGCGTCAGGGGCTCGCCCCAAGGCGTCGGGCGCTCAGGCGGCAAACGGCCGGCCGGATTGGTGTCCATTCGTGTTCGTGCGTGGTTTAACCGGGTTGATCGTTCACCTTTTTTTCTTCCGGTCCTTTTCCGGCACGTATTCCGGATCGAGGGCGGTGCGCACGGCCTCGCGCTGCGGGCCGGTGTCGATGCGGCGCAGCGCGTCGACATTGTCGGCGGCGGTGTTGGTCAACACGTAGGGCCGCAGGAAGAACACCAGGTCGGTGCGGTTGTTCGTACGCTTCCGCGTGCCGAGCAGGTCGCCGATGATCGGGATCGGGCCGAGGCGATTGGTGTTTTTGCTGTTCGAATTCCGCTGCAGGCCGCCAAGCACGATCGTCTCGCCGCTCTTCACGCTGATGAACGATTTCGTCGACCGCCGGCCGATGCGGGGCTGCAGGTTGCCGTCGATCAGGATGTCGCCGAGGATGTCGTTCACCTCTTGCGTGATCTCGAGCTGCACCGAGCCGTCGATGCCAATGAGCGGCTTCACGACCAGCTCGATGCCGATGTCCTTCGACGTGACGGTCGAGCGGTAGCCGTTGCCGATCGTGCCGGTGTTGGCGGAATCGTTGAGGTAGCTGCTGATGACGGGACGCTGTTCGCCCACGAAGATCGAGCCCTCCTTGTTGTGCGTCGTGATGATGGTCGGGACGGACAGGATCGTGGTGTTGTTCTTGCGCGGGGTGGTGACGAGGCTGATATCGGCCGACAGTTGCGTGGAGCCGTCGGCGGCGTTGGTGAAAGTCCCGTTGGTTACGTCGATGCCCGCGGCGCTGCCGCTGAAGCCGACGAGCTTGCTGTTCACCACGCGCAGGCCCAGCGCGCTGATGCCGCTGGTGGCCTCGTCGTTGAGGGTGACCTCGGCGATGACGACCTCGATGCGGACTTGCGGCAGGAGCACGTCGACCTTCGCGACGAGCTCGCGGATCAGCTCGATGTCGTCGGCGAGGCCGGAAACGATGAGCGAATTGCTGCGTTCGTCCGCAAGGATGGTGAGCAGCTCGCTGAATTCCTGGGAGGAAGTTGCGCCGCCCGTCGCTCCCTGGGCCGGGGCGCCCTGGGACGGCTGCGGCGAGGGCGGGGTGGCCGGGTTGCCGCCCGCCGGGCGAACGCTGTCCGTGCCCGCGGCCTTGGCGGCGGTGTTGCGTCCCTGGACCAACTGGCTGAGAAGCGCCGCGACCTCCTTGGCCGAGGCATTCTTCAGCGGGATGACTTCATTGCGGGTGTTCGGGGCGGCGGCGACGTCGAGCTTCGCGATCAGTTCGTCGAAGAAAGCCTGCTGGCCCGGATCGGAAACGAGGATGATCTGGTTCGTGCGGTCGTCCGCGTTGTAGGTGGTGGCGGCCCCCAGTTGCATCTGCAGCGGACCGCTGAGGACGGTGCGGATCTGCGCGACCACCTCGCTCGCCTTCGCCGCTTTCAAGGAATAGAACTTCGTCGTATTCTTCTCGATGAACGGCCGGTCGAGCCGCTCGAGCAACGCCTCGACGCGCTGGAGATTGCTGATGGAGTCGGTGACGAGGGCGGAGTTGGACTTTTCGAACAGGACCGGCGCCGCGCCCAGGCCCGGGTTGAGCAGCGCGGAGATCTGCGGCAGGAATTCGGCGACGCGGAGAAATTTCGGCGTGAAGAGCTTGGTGGCGATCTGGCCGCTGGCCGGCAGGTCGCTGACGGGTCCATCGATGAACAACGGCGATTCGGTGCGGGCGAGGTTGAGGGCGGTGACCTTGAGAAACTGGTTGTCGAGCGGAGTCACCGCGATGCCGTTGAGATTGAGCAAGGTTTCCAGCGCGCGCACGGCCTGGTCGCGGTCCACCGGCTTGTCGAGCGTCAGGGTGTAGTTGCCCGGCGGCAGCACGGGCGGACGCAGGAGGATCCGGCCGGTCCAGTTTTCCAAAAGATCGAGCACCTGGTCCACGGTTTCATTGCGCAGCTTGACCGGTCCGATCTGACGGTTGGAACGAGTGCCGGAGGACGAGGCATCCACCACCGATCCCGGGCCGGCCGCGGGAGAAGCCGGCGGCGGCGGCAGGGGTTGCGACTGCCGGCTTGGTCCGGGGGGCAACGGCAGCGGGTCCGGCGTGGCGGTTTGCGCGAAAGCCAGCGACGCGATGAGAAACGCAAGCGTTCCCAGAATCAAACGACGGCCCGCCACGGCCAGAGAGGGATAGCCTGCATCCATGTTAGGAGAAGGATACGGGCGCCAGTCCCTCCAGCCGATGGGGTAACCCCGGTAATATGAGGCTGGGGAAGGCCGTAGTTTCCGGTAGGGAGAACGACACCTCGCTTGGATACCGGAAGAAGCCGACGCGGGCCGGCTTTCGGGTGCACGCCAGGCAGCCGGAGAATCCCTCGGCGGGATCGGCGGACACGAGATGTTCGTCGCCCAAGACCATTTTCCCGAGTTCGAGACCGGAGCCACGGCATTTGCCGACGGACTCGAGTTGCGTCCATTGCCGGTAAAATCCGCGCAACCGCGCGTCCGGGGCGAGCCGCTGCTGGTGGCGGAGCGCCTCCGGGGTGAACATGCGTTCCTCGAGGACGGCGAGGTCCGGCATTTCCCCGTGTTGTTCCAAGTCGACGCCGACCGCCTGGTCGCGCGCCACGGCGAGCAGCGCGAGCGGGCCGGAATGCGAGAGATTGAAGTGAAGGGCATCGCCGACGAGGGACGGTTTGCCGTGAGGACCTTTCACGAATTGAAGGTTGGCGGCTCTGGGTGTGGGAGGGGTTTTATACCCCGACTCGGCAAACGCGCGGCCCCTGTCGGGGTATAAAACCCCTCCCACCGCTCCGGCCGACAGATACCCCGCGAGCACCTGGCGCGCCATCGCGTGCGCGGCGACGTAGCGCCGGCGGTCGGCGGTGAAGTGAAAGGCGCCGGCGCGGGCCTGTTCGTCAGCGGACAAGATTGCGAATGCCGCGGGCCCGTCGGCGCCCGGGGCGTCGAGCCAGGCGCACCACACATGGACGTCGGCCGGCGCCAGCGCGGGGAAAGCGCCGGGCACCGGCCAGTCAATGGGAGGCGGTCGATCCATGAAGCATCAGGCCGGGCGCAGCACGGCATCCGGGGCGACTTCCGCCCGCGGATCGGCGGCGGCGGGCCGCGGGGCGAAGGCGAGTTCGGCGGACGTCGGCATCAACTGGCCGTAGTCCAGCTTGAGGATGCGGTCGGCGGCGTCGAAGTAGCGGTCGTCATGCGTGATCACGAGGACGGTCTTGCCGCGGCGCTTCAACTCGGGGAGGAGCTGCCGGTAGAAGATGTCCTTGAACAACGGGTCCTGGTCGGCCGCCCATTCGTCGAACACATAGAACGGCCGGTCCTCGAGGTAGGCGGTCAGCAGCGCGAGACGCTTGCGCTGGCCCGACGACAGCGAGGTGGTCGAGATGCGGCCGCCGTTGATCTTCACCTTGTGGCTGAGGTGCAGCTGCGCGAGGTATTCCTGGGCCTGCACGTCGAGGTCCGCCGAGCGCATGCCCAGCATCGTGTCGAACAAGTGGAAGTCCGCGAACACCGTGGAGAAGAGCTGGCGGAAGTTGTCGCGGTTCTCGTCCGTCACCGGGTGACCATCGAGGCGGATCTCGCCCGCCTCGGGCGGGTAGAGGCCGGTGACGATCTTCGCCAGGGTGGACTTGCCGCTGCCGTTGCCGCCGACGACGAACACGAGTTCGCCGCGGCGGAACGTGAGGTTCAGGGGGCCGAGCACGAATTTGTCGTCGCTCTGGTCGCTGCCGTACGTGTGCGCGATGCCGCACAGCTCGAGCCGCGCGAACGTCGCCGGGGCGGCGCCCGGCAGGCGGTTGTCGGATTCCCCGCCGAGCGAGATGCCGAGGTCGTCGATCTTGCGCAGCGCCACGTCGGCGCGGCTGAAGACCGCGAGGCTGCTCATCACGCCCGCCAGCGGGCCCATGAGGTAGAGGACGGTCAGCACGTAGCCGGTGAGCGTCTTGAGGTCCGTGCCCTCGAATTTCGGCAGGAGGAAGAGGATGAGGCCGACGAGCACGTAGAACAGGAGGTGCGACCAGTTGTGCGCGAGCATGAAGCGGGTCTCGGCGGCGACGGTGTGCTTTTGGAACTCGCTGGTGCTGTCCTGCACGTTCTCCGACAGGAACGCCTCGCGGCGGCTCTGGTGGAGCTTCAGTTCCTTGATGCCGTCGGTCAGTGTGCGGAAGTGCGTGTAGAGCCGGTCCTCGGCCTCGCGGGCGCGGAACAGCGAGGTGAAGCCGGCGGAGATCAGGAGACGGTAGCAACCGGCGCCGACGAGGATGAGGACGCCCATCGCGGCGAGCATGTGCCACGAGAGGAACGTCAGGTACACCGCGCCGCCGAGGAGCACCGCCAGGTTCACCGCGAAGACGGGAAACCCGAACAGGGCGGACAGCAGGCTGTTGACGTCATCCACCAGCGCGACCATCAGGCGCGGCGCGCCGATCTGCTCGAGGCGGCGCAGCGGCACGCCGAGGATGCGGCGGACGAGCTCGCGCCGGAGGTCGGCGATCGCCTGTTGCGAGTAGCGGATGAGCCACAGCTGCGAGAAGAAGCCGCTGACGAGCTTCCCCAGCACGAGGAGGCCGAACGCCCCGGCCATCAGCGCGTAGGTGCGGTTGCGCTCGGGGTCATTGAGCACATGATTGATGAGGGCGATGAGCCCGGCGTTGCAGGCGCCGCTGGCGAGGGCGGTGATCACGGTGATCACCAGCATCCGGCGGCAACGCTGGAAGAGGAAGTGGAGCAGTTTCATGTGGTAAATTGTTTTTGGGCCTGTTCGAGGGCGGCACGGAAGCGGGCACTGAGTTCCCGGACATGCGGATCCATGAAGATCCGTTCATGGGCGCCGGGGACATTGACCATCTCGACACCGCCGCGGACCAGGGGTCCCCAGCCAAACTGCGGGTCGAATGAACAAAGGAAGGGATGGCCGCGCGTGCGGAACAGCACGACGCGTCCCTCGTAGGGTTTGGCGTGATAGTTGTCGTAGGCGCAGAGGTGGAGCTTCCACAAGCCGAGCTCGATTTCCGGGAAGCGGCTGATGTCGATGACCTCCTCGACCTCCACCCGGTTCTCGCCCCGGGCGACGCGCCGCGCGATGCGGCGGCTCAGGAGGCGGACCTTGCGCCAGAGGAAGCGGCCCTGCTCGCGCAGGGGCTGCTCGATGAAATCGGACAGCCAGTACGAGGTGTTCACCAGGAACCGCCAGTGGAACTCGGGTTTCCACCAGGGGAGTTTCTGGTAGCCGCTGTTGGAGGCCGCGCTGTCAATGAGGCCGACGAACGCGACCTCCTCGCCGAGCATGCGCAGCTGGCGCGCGATCTCGTAGGCGACGTTGCCGCCGAAGCAGTAGCCCGCGACGTAGTAGGGACCGTGCGGCTGGACCGTGCGGATTTCGGCGATGTAGTTCGCCGCCATTTCCTCGATGCCCGTGAACTCGGGCAGGCCCCGCATGCCGCGGGACTCCAGTCCGTACGCCGGCTGGTCGGGTCCGAGGTGGGGCAGGATATTGGTGTAGGTCCACAGGTTGCCGCCGCCGGCGCCGTGGAGGAAGAACACCGGCGGACGCGAGCCGCGCGGCTGGAGGGCCACCAGTGACGAGCAGGCGACGGTCTCGGTCGGGTTGCTCAACCGGGCGGCGAGCTGCTCAATGGTGGGGCATTCGAACAGGCTGGCCAGCGGCAGGCGGCGGCCGAACTCGCGTTCGATCCGCGCAAACAGGCGCGCGCCGGCCATCGAGTGGCCGCCCAGCTCGAAGAAACTGTCGTGCACGCCGATTGGCGAGGTGCCGAGGGTCTTTTCCCACAGCGCGACGAGGCGCGTCTCGGTCGCATTGCGCGGCGCCACATAGGCCGGCCGGCCCGGCGCGGCGCTCGCGTCGGGGGCGGGGAGGGCGGCGCGGTCGATCTTGCCGTTTGCGTTGAGCGGAATCTCCGCGACCGGCACCAGCACCGCGGGGACCATGTAATCCGGCAACTGCTGCTGCAGGTAGCGGCGCAGCTCCACGGGATCGGGCTGGCCGCTGTCGCGTCCCGCCACATAGCCGACGAGCCTGGCGCCCGCGGGCGACATGTCATGGAGGACCGCGGCGCGGCTGACCGACGGGTGTTGCGCGAGCACGGCCTCGATCTCGCCCAGTTCCAACCGGAAGCCGCGCAGCTTCACCTGACGGTCGGCCCGGCCGAGGAATTCCAGCGAGCCGTCCGCGAGCCAGCGCACGAGGTCCCCCGTCCGGTAAAGCCGGCTGCCCGGCTCCGCGCTGAACGGATCGGGGAGGAAACGCTCGGCGTCCAGGTCGGGCCGGCGCAGGTACCCCGTGGCCAGGCCATCGCCGCCGGTGTAGAGTTCACCCGGCACGCCGATGGGCACCGGCTGGCGGAGCGCGTCGAGCACATAGACCTTCGAGTTCGCGATCGGCCGGCCGATCGGCACCGACGAGCCCGGCGCCGGATCGGCGGTCATCGGGTGCATCGTCGTGAACGTCGTGTTCTCCGTCGGCCCGTAGGCGTTGAACAGCCGGACCTGCGGCAAACGCTGCCGCGCGCGCACGGCATGAGTCGGCGAGAGGACCTCGCCGCCCGTGATCAACTGGCGCAGGCCGGCGAGCGATTCCGGCTGCTCGTCGATCATCTGGTGAAAGAGACCGGTGGTAATGAACGCCGTCGTCACGCCCTGGGTGCGGATGAATTCGCCGAGCTCGGCCAGCGATGGCAGGCCCGGCGGGAACACGGCCACGCGGCCGCCATTGAGCAACGGGCCCCAGACTTCGAAGGTCGACGCATCGAACGCGACCGGCGCGAATTCGAGCACGACCTCGTCGGGGCCGAAATGGACGTAGTCCGTGCCGTCCACCAGGCGGACGACGCCGCGGTGCGGCACGCAAACACCCTTCGGTTTGCCGGTCGAGCCCGAGGTGTAACAGACGTACGCGGTCGCGGTCGGGGCAATGGCCACGCCGGGAGCCGCCGCCGATTCGCGCGCGATGGCGTCGCGCTGGCCGTCGAGCGTCACGATCGCCGGACGGTCCGCCGCGGACGGGTGGGCCGCCAGCGCCGCGGCGAGCAGCGGTTGGAGGTGATCGAGCGTCAGCACCGCGACCGGCCGCGAGTCATCGATCATGAATCCCAGGCGCGCCGCCGGGTAGGCGGGATCGAGGGAGACGTAGGCCGCGCCGGTCTTGAGGATGGCGAGCAGCGCGACCGGGAGCTGGGGCGAGCGCTCGAGGCACAGGGCGACGAACGTGCCGGGTCCGGCGCCGATCCGGCGGAGGTGATTGGCGATGCGGTTGGCGCGCTCGTCGAGCTCGCGGTAGCTCAAGCGGGTCGTGTTGCCGGCCACGGCGATGGTGTCCGGGGAGCGGGCCGCCACGCGCTGGAACAGGTCCACGATGCTGGCCTCGCGGGCGTACGCCGTCGTCGGCCCGGCCCAGTCGCCCAGGAGCTGCTGCCGCTCGGCAGCGGGCAGCAGGGGCAGTTCGGTGATGCGGCGCATCGGCTCGGCGGCCACGGCCGCGAGCAGCGCCTGGTAGTGGCCGAGCATCCGCTCCACCGTGGCGCGCTCGAAGAGATCGGTCCGGTATTCGACGGAGATGCCGAGCCCGCCGCCCGGCACCTCGGCGAGCGAGTAAGTGAGGTCGAATTTCGCCGTGCCGTTGTCGAACACGAGCGACTCCAGGCCGAGCCCGCCGGCCTCGGGCGGGAAGCCCGCGGCGCTTTGCAGCACGAACATGACCTGGAAGAACGGATTCCGCGCGGCGCTGCGGTCGGGCTGCAGTTCCGCCACGATCTTCTCGAACGGGATGTCCTGGTGAGCCATCGCGCCGAGCACCGTCTCGCGCGTGCGCTTGAGCAGCTCGCGGAAGGTCGGGTGCCCGCCGGCGCTGGTGCGCAGCACGAGCGTGTTGACGAAGAATCCGGCGAGGTTCTCGAGGTCGAGGTGCGGCCGGCCGGCGACGCAGGAGCCGACGACGAGGTCGTCCTGCCCGCTGTAGCGGTGCAGGAGCGCCTGGAAGCCGGCGAGCAAGGTCATGAAAAGCGTGGCGTTCTCGCGCTGGCTGATCGTGCGCAGGTCGCGCAGGAGTTCCGGCGGCAGTTCGCGGACGAGCGTCGCGCCGCGCACGGCGGGGCCGCTCGGGATTGCGTGGTCGGTCGGCAGCACGAGCGGGGTCGCGCCCGCCAGCTGGCGGCGCCAGTACGCGAGCGGCTTCTCCAGCGCCTCGCCCTGCAGGGTTTCGCGTTCCCAGCGGGCAAAGTCCGCGTAGCGGATCGGCAGCGGCGGGAGCGGCGAGGCCTGGCCCGCGGCAAAGGCGGCGTGGAGCGTGCCGAGTTCGCGGAACAGCAGGCCCATCGTCCAGCCGTCGGAGATGATGTGGTGCATGACGAACAGCAGCACATGTTCGCGCGGCGACACGCGGATGAGCGTGGCGCGGACGAGCTGGTCGGTGGCGAGGTCGAAGGGCCGCGCCGCCTCGGTGCGCAGGCGGCGGTCGAGTTCGCCGGCCAGGCTCTTGGCGGGCACGCCCGTCAGGTCGGCCTGGGCCAGCGGCAGCCGCGGCGGGAGCGTCACGGCCTGCACCGGACCTTCCTCGCTCGGGGCGAAGGTGGTGCGGAACACATCATGGCGCGCCGCGAGTTCGTCGAGGCCCTGCGCGAGCGCGGGGAGGTGCAACGGACCCGTCAGGCGGACGGCCTGGTACACATTGTAGATCCCCCGGTCGGCGAGGAGCTGGTCTAGGAACCAGAGCCGCTCCTGGGCGTGCGAGAGCGGGGCGGGGCCCGCGTCGGGCCGGGGCGTGATCGCATGGCGGAGGGCCGGACGCGCGCCGCCGGTGGCCTGGCGGGCCTGCTGCAGGCGCTTTTCCAGCGCGCTCCGCTGCGAGCCGGACAGTTCCGGGTGCGCGACACGGGTGGGAGTGTCACTGACGAGATTACCGGGCAAGGTCGGCATGGATGGATTCAGGTTCGGAATCGGCGGAGGCGCGGATGTCCTCCACGAGGGCGTTTTCAATAATGGTGGCGAGTTCGGCGACGGTCGGCGCCTCGAAGGCGTGCCGGAGCGGCAGTTCGAGGTGGAAGGCCTGCTGGACGCGGGCGAGCACCTGCGTGACCAGCAGCGAGTGGCCGCCGAGTTCGAAGAAGTTGTCGCGGAGGCCCACGGACGGCACGTGGAGCACATCGCACCAGATGCCGGCCAGGACCTCCTCGGTGATCGTGCGCGGCACCGCCTCGGCCGGGGCCGCGGCGGGCGCGCTGGTTTCCGGGGCCGGCAGCGCGCGGCGATCGATCTTGCCGTTGGTGGTCAGCGGCAGGCGGTCGAGACAGACGAAGGCAGCGGGCAGCATGTGCGCCGGCAAATCCTGCGCCAGCGCGGCGCGCAGGTCGGCGGCGGCGGGCGACCCGGCCGCCGGCACCACGTAGGCCACGAGGCGCTTTTCGCCGGGCGTGTCCTCGCGGGCGACCACGACGCATTCCCGCACGGCCGGCAGGCGCTGGAGGGCCGCCTCGATTTCGCCGAGCTCGATGCGATAGCCGCGGATCTTGACCTGATGATCGAGGCGGCCGAGGAACTCGATCGAGCCGTCGGCGCGATGCCGCGCCAGGTCGCCGGTGCGGTAGAGAAGTTCGCCCGGGGTTTTGCCAAAGGGATTCGGCACGAACTTCTCCCGGGTGAGTTCGGGCTGGTTGAGGTAGCCCTGGGCCACGCCGGCGCCGGCGATGCACAGTTCGCCCGGCACGCCCGGCGGGACGAGCTCGAGGTGACGGTCGAGCAGGTAAACCTGCAGGTTGTCGATGGGATGGCCGATGGTCGGCACGACGCTGCCGTCCGCCTCCGCGGGCACCGCCGCGGCCGTGGCGAGCACGGTGCACTCGGTCGGGCCATAGTGGTTGGCGAGCAGGCATGGCAGTTTGCCCGCGGGCCAGCGACGCAGGCGGTCGCCGCCGGTGAGGATCGCGCGCAGCGGCAGGTCCGCCGGCCAGGGTTCGTCCATGACGGCTTCGGCGAGCGGCGTGGGCAGGAAGCACATCGTGATGCGCGTCGCGGCCAGCCACGCGATCAACCGGGCCGGCGACAGGCGGTTTTCAGGCGACGGGAAATGGACGCTCGCACCGCTGGTGAGGTACGGCCAGAGCTCCCACACGCAGGCGTCGAAGGCCGGGCTCGCGAGCTGGGTGGCGCGGTCCGCCGGCGTCACCGCATAGGTGCGGCGGTGCCAGGCGATCAGGTTCGCGACATTGGCGTGGGAGATCGGCACGCCCTTCGGGGTGCCGGTCGAGCCGGAGGTATAGATGACGTAGGCCTGGCGACCTGGCGTGCAGGCCTCGATCGGGGGATTGGAGCCGATGCTGTGCTGGTCGGCGGGTGCATCGAGGCAGAGGATCTGGTCCGGGTCGCTGAACAACGACGCGAGTTTCTCCTGTGTGAGGACCAGCCGGGCCCCGGCGTCGGCGACCATGAAGTTGAGGCGCGCGACGGGCGTGGCGGCATCCATCGGCACGTACGCGGCGCCGGTCTTGAGGATGGCGAGCAGCGCGATCGGGAGGGCGACGGACGGCTCGAGGCAGACGGCGACGCGATCGCCGGCGTGCACGCCGCGGGCGCGCAGGCGGTGGGCGAGGGCGGAGGACGCTTCCTGAAGATCCCGGTAGGAGAGTTGGTTTTGTTCGTCCGCCACCGCGAGCGCCTTGGGCGTGCGCGCGGCCTGGTCGGCGAACAGTTCATGGAGGCAGCGCGCTGGCGCGTGGTTGACGGCGGTGTGGTTCCACTCGACGAGCAGGCGCTGGCGTTCCGCGGCGGGGAGGAACGCCAGGCGATGCACCGGCGTGGCCGGGGCGGCGGCGGCGGCCTGGAGGAGTTCCTCGTAGCGGTCGGCCAGGCACTCGATCGTCGCGGGATCGAAGAGCTCCGTCGTGTAATAGCAGTCGAGCAGGAAGCCGCCGTCGGTCTCGACGATGTTGAAGTTGAGGTCGAAGTTGACGAAGCGCTTAGGGTTGCTCGCGGCCTCCATGTCGAGGCCGGCGAAGCGGACGGTGCCGCGCTGGCGGCCGACGTTGAACGTCACGTTGGCGAGCGGCACGCGGTTCGGGTCCCGCGGCAGGTTGAGCTGGTGCAGCAGGCGCGCGAACGGGTGATGCCAGTGCTCGAAGGCGTCGAGCGTGAGGCGGCGGGTGTCCTGCAGCAGCGATGCGAAGTCCTGGCCCTCGGCGAGGCGGCTGCGGATCGGGAGGAGGTTCACGCAGTGGCCGACGAGGTTTTTCTGGCCCGCGAGGACCTGCGGGGCGGCGGGGACGCCGACCACGAGGTCGTCCTGGCCGCTGTGGCGGTGCAGCAGCGAGGCATAGCCTGCGAGCAGCACGGTGAAATGGGTGGAGCCGTGCCGCGCGGCGAGACGACGCACGGCGTCGACCGTGGCCGGCGACAACGGGCGGCCGTGGTGATCGGCGGCGTAGGTGCGCGTGGCCGGACGCGGACGATCGGTGGGCAGTTCCAACACGGGCACGCCGTCGGCGAAGCGGTTGAGCCAGTAGGCTTCCGCGGCGACCTGGCTCGGGGACTTCTGCCGCCACGTCTCGGCGAGCGCGTAGTCGCTGAAGCGCGCCGGGGCCGGGAGCGCGGGAGCGCGGCCCTCGAGGCGGGCGGTGTAGAGTTCGCCCAACTCGTGGACCAGCACCCCGCGCGACCACCCGTCGCAAATGATGTGGTGAAGGACGAGGACCAGCGCGTGGTGGTCCGGGGCGATGCGCAGCACGCGTGCGCGCCACAACGGGCCGGTGACAAGATCGAACGTTTCCCCGATGGCCTCGTCGACCGCGGCCTTGAGGCGCGCGCTGTCGGGATAACCCGCGGCTGCCAGGTCGAGCAACGCGAGGTCGGGCTCGCCCGTCGCGGCGATGCGCTGCTGGTCGCCCGCGGCCGAGAAGGTGGCGCGCAGCACCTCGTGGCGCGCGGCGAGATCGCCGAGCGCGCGGCGCAGCGCCGGTTCGTCGAGCCGGCCGCGGAGGTGCAGCGTGCACGATTCGTTGTAGGCGGCCGAGAGGGCCGGGCCCATCTGCGACACGTACCAGATTTCCTGCTGCGCCGGCGTGAGGGGCAGCGACTGCACGGTCGAGGGCGGGACGGGCTGGGCCGAGGTCTTCGCCTGCGTGGCGGGCGCGGGGATGGAGGCTGCGAGATGCGCGGAAAGTTTTTCGAGCGTGGAGTATTGCTCGATCAGCTGGCGCATCGTCACGTCGACGCCGAACCGGTCGCGCAGGGCATAGCTCGCCTGGGTGAGCAGGAGCGAATCGAGGCCGAGCTCATGAAACGTGCGGCCGGCGTTGGCGCCGCTGAAATCGTGCCCGGCCAGCTCGCCGAACAGGGCGCGGAGCTGCTCCGGGATCGACTCGGCCGGCATGGCGACGGGCTCCGTCGGCGCGGTGGCGGCCTCGATGATGACGGTGCCGGTGACGGTGGCCGGCGATTCCGCCGCCGTGGCGCCGGCAGGCGCGGGCTCGAACCAGTGGCGCTGGCGTTCAAACGGGTAAGTTGGCAGCGGGAGTTTCTGGCGGCGGCTGGTCCCGTGCCAGGCGTTCCAGTCGACGGCGGCGCCGGCGGCCCAGAGGTGGCCGAGCGCTTCATGCGTCGTGCGGGCGTCGCGGGAGCTGTCGGCGCCGCGCCCGAGCGAGGTGAGCGGCGCGGGCTGGCGCGGCGCGGCGGCGTGCTGGCGCGCGAGCGTGGCGAGCGTCTGGCCCGGTCCGACCTCGAGCAGGAGAGGGGTGTTGGCCCCGAGCAACGTGCCGATGCCGTCCGCAAACCGGACGGTCTGGCGCAGGTGCGTCGTCCAGTAAGAGGGATCGGTCGCCTGCGCGGTGGTGAGCCACGTGCCCGTGACGTTCGAGATGCACGGCAACTGCGGCGGCCGCAGCGTGATTTTCCTCAACTCGGCCAGGAACGGCGCGAGCGCGGGCTCCATCATCGGGGAATGAAACGCGTGCGAGGTGGCGAGGCGCTTGCCGCCGATGCCGCGGGCGGCGAGTTTTTGCTCGAGGCCGGTGATGGCATCGACCGGACCCGCGAGCACGCAGAGTTCGGGCGCGTTGACGGCGGCCAGGGCGATCGGGCCGGTGGCAAAGGCGGCGGCCTCGGCTTCCGCCAGGCGGACGGCGAGCATCGCGCCGCGCGGCTGCGCCTGCATGAGGCGGGCGCGGGCGGCGACGAGCGCCAGGGCTTCCGGCAGCGTGAACACGCCGGCGAGGCACGCGGCGACATACTCGCCGAGGCTGTGGCCGATGAGCGCGTGCGGCTTGATACCCCAGCTCATCCACAGCTTGGCCAGCGAATATTCGGTAGTGAAAAGGGCCGGTTGCGTGATCGCCGTTTCGTCGAGGCGACGCGCGGCGGCCTCCTGCCCGGCCGGCGCCGGATAGAGCAGCGTGCGCAGGTCGAGGCCCAGCGGGCCCGCGAGCAAGCGGCAGCAGTCGTCGACGCTCTGCTTGAAGACGGATTCCGTTTCATAGAGTCCGCGCGCCATGCCCGGGTGCTGGGCGCCCTGGCCGGGAAACATGAAAATCACCGGCGCGGCGGTGTCGCCTGCCCGGATGGACGCGGTGCCGGCGCTCGCGCGGAGCCGGCGAACGGCGTCCGCGGTGTCGGTCGCCACGATGACGCGGCGCTGCGCGAACGCCTTGCGTCCGCGCTGGAGCGTCGCGGCCACGTCGGCCAGATTCAGCTGCGGATGCGCCTCGAGGTGGGCCGCGAGATTGTCCGTGGCCGCCTCGAGGGCCGCCGGGGTGCGGGCGGAAAGCGTGATCAGCTGGTGCGCACGCGACGGATCGGACGGGACGGCCGCCGGCGCCTCCTCGAGGGCGACGTGGGCGTTGGTGCCGCCGATGCCGAACGAGCTCACGCCGGCGCGGCGCGGATATTTGCCCGCGGTCCACGGGCGGACGGCATTCACGACGTAGAACGGCGTCTGCTTGAAATCGATCTTCGGGTTCGGTGCCTCGAAGTGGAGGCTGGGCGGCAGCTCGCGCGCCTCGAGCGCGAGCACGGTCTTGATGAGGCCCGCGATGCCCGCGGTGATGTCGAGGTGGCCGATGTTGGTCTTCACCGAGCCAATGCCGCAGAACTGGCCGCGTTCGCCTTTCAAGCCGAACGCCTTGGTCAGGCCCTCGACTTCGATCGGGTCGCCGAGCGGCGTGCCGGTGCCGTGGGCCTCGATGTAGGAAATGCTGTCCGGGGCGAAGCCCGCCTCGGCGTGCGCCAGGGCGATGGCCTCGGCCTGGCCGTCGCTGCTCGGCGCGGTGTAGCCCATCTTGACGGAGCCGTCGTTGTTGATGGCGCTGCCGCGGATGACCGCGCGGATCGGATCGCCGTCGGCAAGGGCTTCGCTCAGGCGCTTGAGCACCACGACGCCGGCGCCGTCGCCGAGCACCGTGCCGGTGGCGCCGGCGGAGAACGCGCGGCAATGGCCGTCGTGCGACATGATGCCGCCCTCGAGGTGATACTGGCCGCGACGCGCGGGGAAGGTGATGGAGGCGCCGCCGGCGAGGGCGACGTCGCAGCGGTAGCCGAGCAGGTTTTGCACCGCGGTGCACACCGCGACGAGCGAGGTGGAGCAGGCGGTCTGGACGTTCACGCTCGGGCCGCGGAGGTTGAGCTTGTAGGAAACGCGGGTCGTGAGGAAATCGTTGCCGTTGGCGATGAACGCCGGGAAGAAGCCCAGGCTTTCGCCGAGCTGGCGGTTCGCGAGCACGTTGGAGAACAGGTACGTGTTCAGGCTCGCGCCGGCGAAGACGCCGATCAGGCCGGGATAGCCCTCGGGATTGACGCCCGCATCCTCCAGCGCCTCCCACGCGCATTCGAGAAACACGCGGTGCTGTGGGTCGGTGAGGTCGGCCTCCTTCGGGTTCATCCCGAAGAATGCGGCATCAAACCACTCCGGCCGGTCGAGGATGGCCCGGGCCTTCACGAAGGCGGGGTCACCAAGGCGCGGCTTCTTCTCGATGGGCAGCCACTGGACCTCCTCGTCCTTGAAGAAGGACACGCACTCGCGTCCGCCGCGCAGGTTCTGCCAGAACTCGCGCAGGTTGGCGGCTTGGGGGAAACGGCCGGCCATGCCGATGACGGCGACGGCCTCGGGTGTCTCGGGGGAACTCATGAGCGGGTGAGGGCGGGAGTGCGGGGGCGGATCTGCGCGCGCTGGCGGGAGCGGTTGCGCTCCTCGATGCGGTCGCGGAAGGAGGTGTCCTTGGCGTCGGGCGCCTGCTGCTCGCCGATGAACCTGGCGAGCGTGCGCACGGTCGGGAATTGGAAGAGCTTGAGTACGGGCACATCGATCCCGAGCGTCTCGCGCAGGCGGTTCTGCACCTGCACGACTTGCAGCGAGTGGCCGCCGAAATCGAAGAAGTTGTCGTCCACCCCGACGAGGTCGGCGTGCAGGATGTCGCGCCAGATGGCGGCGATCGCCTGCTCGGTGCCGCCCTGCGGCGCGGTGAAGCTCGCGCCGGCGGCCTTCCTGGTGTCGGGCGGCGCGGGCAGTTGCTTGCGGTCGACCTTGCCGTTCGGCGTCAGCGGCATCTTCTCGAGCGGCACGAACACGGACGGGATCATGTGCTCGGGCAGCTTCTGCTTGAGGAAGTCGCGCAACGCCCCATCGGCGGGTTGCTCGGCGCCGTCGGCGGGCACGAGGTACGCCGCGAGACGCGGTTCCTCGGCGTGATCCGCGCGCAGGACGACGACAGCCTGGCGGATGGCGGAGTGCTGCATCAGCGCCGCCTCGATCTCACCGAGCTCGATGCGGTGGCCCCGGAGCTTCACCTGGTGGTCGATGCGGCCGAGGAAGTCGATGACGCCATCGGCGCGGAAACGCACGAGGTCGCCGGTGCGGTACATGCGGTTGCCGCGCATGAACGGATCCGGCTGGAATTTCGAGGCCGTGAGATCCGGCCGGTGCCAGTAACCGCGGGCGACGCCATCGCCGCCGATCCAGAGTTCGCCGGGAACGCCAACCGGGACCGGCTGGCTGTTTGGGTCGAGGATGTAAACCTGCGTGTTGGCGATCGGGCGGCCGATGTCGACGGCGCCCGTGGGATTCGGTTCGCCCGTGACCCGGCTGGTGGTGGACCAGATGGTGGTTTCCGTCGGGCCGTACATGTTGAGGACCGTCGCGGGGAGTTCCTGCGTGAGTTGCTCCGCCAGGCCGGTCGGCAGGGCTTCGCCGCCCACCATGAGTTTCTTCAGGGCCTTGAGCGCGGTCAGCGTCTCGGGCGAGCCGGTCATCAGGCGGGCGAACGACGGCGTGCACTGCATGTGCGTGACGGCGTGGCGCTGCATTTGCTCGATGAGCGAGCGGGACGTGTGCGCGGGCGCGGCCCCGGCGGGGGCGGCGGAAAATTCCGCGCGGACCGTGTCGAGCAGCTTGAGCGCCGCAAGGGCGTCGGCGGTCTCGACGCCGAAGTCGATGAGGCAGGCGACCTCGTCGACGCCGAGCGCGGCGAGTTTCTTCAGGACGGTGCGGCAGGTCTCCGGCGTGCCGAGCAGGCCGCAGAGGTCAAAGTACCGGTTGAACGAGTGGTTGATGAGCACCTCCATCTCCGCCGGCGCGAGGTCCTTCATCTCCGCGCCGGGATAGAGCGCCTGCGACAAACCCTTCAGCAGGTCGGCGGAGTCCGCCAGGTAACGGCAGAGCGGGCCGCGCACCTTTTCCTTCACCGCGGCGAGGTCGGTGCCGACGAAGGTGTGCAGGGCGATCGTGATGCAGCCCTCGTCATGGCCATGGGCCCGGCGGGCCTCGCGGTAGAGTTTGATCTTCCGGCCGAGGTCGTCGAGGTCCTGGCCCAGCAGGTGGGTGAGGACGCCCGCGCCCATTTCGCCGGCGAGCTTGAAGGTGTCGGGATTGCCCGCGGCGGTGATCCACACCGGCAACTCGGCCTGGATCGGCCGCGGATAGATTTTCACGGAGACCGGATTGCCGCGGCCGCCCGGGAATTCCACGGCCTCGCCCTGCCACAACTGGCGGACGGTGGTGATGTTCCGGCGCATCACTTCGCGGCGGTCCGCGAAATTGCCGGGATAGAGCGCGAAGTCGCGGTCGTGCCAGCCGTTGGCGAACGACAAACCGACGCGGCCGCGCGAGAGGTTGTCGACGACCGACCACTCCTCGGCGATGCGCGCCGGGTGATGGAGCGGGGACACCACGCTGCCTGCGCGGATCTGGATGCGATCGGTGACGGCGGCGATGGCCGCGCTGACGACCGACGGATTCGGGTAGAGGCCGCCGAACGAATGGAAGTGACGCTCCGGCGTCCACACGGCCTTGAAGCCCGCGCGGTCGGCGAACTTCGCGCCCTCGAGGAGCAGCCGGTACCGGTCGTGGTCATCCGAGCCGGTCTCGCTCGCGAAATAGAAGAGGCTGAAGTCCAGCGCGCGCTGCTTCGGCGCGGCCTGGCGGGCCTCGATGCGGCCGGGGAGGCGCGCTTCGTCGGCAAGGATGACGACCTTGAAGCCGCGGGTGAGCGTCCAGAACAGCTCCAGCACCGAAATGTCGAACGAGATGCTGGTGACCGCGAGCCAGCTGCCCTGCTCGCCGCCGGGCTGGTGGCCGAGCGCCTGGTCCATGCCGGCGAAAAAGTTCACCACGTTCTGGTGCGTGACCATCACGCCCTTGGGGTTGCCGGTGGAACCCGACGTGTAGAGCACGTACGCCAAGTGGCTGGGATTCACCGCGGCCTTCGCGACCCCGGCGGGTGCGGTCGCGACGTCCTGCTCGGGGGCGTCGACGCAGATTACGGTGGCGTTGTGGGCGGGCAGGCGGGGCATCAGGTGCAGCTGGGTCAGCAGCACCGGCGCCTCCGAGTCCTGGATCATGAAGCCGATGCGCTCCTTCGGGTAGGTCGGGTCGAGCGGCACGTAGGCGCCGCCGGCCTTCTGGATCGCGAGCAGGCCGATCATCATCTCGAGCGAGCGCTCGACGCAGACGCCGACGAGCACGTCGGGACCAATGCCCTGCGCGCGCAATTGCACCGCGAGGCGGTCGGCGCGTTCGTTGAGTTGCGCGTAGGTCAGCTCGGCATCGTCGAACACCAGCGCGGTGGCGTTGGGCGTGCGGGCCACCTGTTCCTCGAACAGTTCATGGACGCACCGCTCGCGCGGGTATTCCGTCTGCGTGGCATTCCACTGCACGAGCATCTCGGTCCTCTCGCCCGCGGTCAGCAGCGGGAGCTTGGAGATGCGCGTCGACGGATTTTGGGCGATGCCCTCGAGCACGGTTTGGAAGTGGCCGAGGAAACGGCGGATCGTCGGCTCCGTGTAGAGATCGAGCGCGTATTCGGCGGTGACGGACAGCGAGCCGTCCGCCAGTTCGGACGCCCAGACCGTCAGGTCGGACTTGGCGGTGCCGGTGTAGACGGGTTCGACGGTGAGGCGCAGGCCGCCGAGACGCAGCACGGTGGACGGCATGTTCTGCAGGGCGAAATAAACCTGGCAGATCGGGTCGTAACTCAGGTTGCGCGACGGCTGCAGTTCCTCGACGAGCTTTTCGTAGGGCATCTCGCGATGGTCGTAGGTCTCGAGCGCCGTGGCGCGCACGCGCGCCAGCAGTTCCTGCGCGGTGGGATCACCGGAAAGGTCCGTGCGGAACGGCAGGGAGTTGATGAAGAAACCCACGGTGTTTTCGGTTTCCGCATGATCGCGTCCGGCCAGCGGGGAGCCGACGGTGAGGTCCGTCGCGCCCGTCTGCCGGTGCAGGACGACCTTGAAGCCGGCCAGGAGGATCATGAACAAGGTCACGCGTTCACGCGACGCCAGCGCCTTGAGCTGGTGGGTGAGCCCGGGTGGCAGCACCACGTGCACGGTGTCGCCGGTGTGGCTTTGCAGCGGCGGGCGGGCATGGTCCGCCGGCAGGTCCAGCAGCGGCGGTGAGCCGGTCATCTGTTTCTTCCAAAAGCTGGTCAGCTGGTCGAGCGTGCGGCCCGACAGGTGTTCGCGCTGCCACTCGGCGAAGTCCGCGAATTGCACCGGCGGCTCACCGAGGTCGGGCGTGCGGCCGTGGAACTCGGCGTCGTAGCACTGGCCGAGTTCACGGTAGATGATCGCCATGGACCAGCCGTCGGACGCGATGTGGTGCATCACCAGCATCAGGGCGTGCTGCGTGGGAGCGAGGCGGTAGAGGTGGACGCGGACGAGCAGATCCTGGGCGAGGTTGAACGGCGCGCGCGCCTCGGCGCGGGTCAGGCGCTTCAGCTCGGGCTCGCGCTCGGTCTCGGGCAGGTGCGTCAGGTCGGTGACCGGCAGCGCGAGTTCCGCGCTCGGGCGCACGACTTGGACCGGCTCGGAGCCGACGGGCACGAACTGCGTGCGCAGCGCCTCGTGGCGGGCGACGATGTGGTTCAGCGAGCGGCGGAGGGCTTCCTCGTTCAGCGGCCCGTCGAGCCGGATCAGGTAGGGAATATTATACAGCGGCGAGCCCGGTTCCATCTGCTCGAGAAACCAGAGCCGGCGCTGCCCGGAGGAAGCGGGGATCGGCGAGGGAGCCGGAGCCGGAAGAAGTTCGTCGGTCGCAGGGGCGATGATGTCGGGTGTGTCCATGGCTTGAAAGGGTTCAGGGGGTGGCGGCGCGCAGAACGGGCAGGCCGGCGATCTCAGGGGCGGGCGCGGGATCGGGGCGGCGGGCAACGGGCCCGGGGGAGGCGTCGCGCGACTCGACCGCGACGGGCGGAGTGGAGGCCGGCCGGGAGACGTCGGCCGGTTTGGCCACCGCCGGGGCGGGCGCTCGGCTGGCGGCGCGCGGCTCGCTGCGGCCGAGCAGTTCGATCTCGCCGCCGGGGAGCCGGCGGGCGCGGTCGCCGGTGCGGAACAGGCGCGCACCCGGCAGGCGGCGAAACGGATCCGCGACGAACTGGCTGGCGGTCCCGGGCGTGCTCCGGCGGTAACCACTGGCGAGCGAATCGCCGCCGACAAAAAGCTCGCCCGGCAGGCCGACCGGCACGGGCTGCAGGTGCGCATCGAGGAGATGCACCTGCACGTTCGCGACCGGGCGGCCCTCGAGCGTGGCCGGCCGGCCCGTGGCGACGGCGGCGGCCATGCACACGCCGGCGGTCTCGGCGGTGTCGTAGAAATTCCAGAGGGCGCGGCCGCAGGGGAGGAGGCGGTCGGCGAGTTCGCGCGACAGCGCTTCGCCGCGCGCGACCAGCCGCAGGTGCGGGCAGCCGGTCCAGCCGGTTTCCAGCAGGCGGCGCCAGACGGACGGCGCCGCCACCATGACCGTGGGTTTGCTCACCGCGGTGCGCGTCGCGAGCTGGATCGGGCGAACAAGATCCTGCGGGCTCGCGAGCTCGAGGCGGGCGCCAAACAGCAGCGGGAGCAACAGGTCCGTGATGGCGGCCGCGGTGGAAAACTCCGCCGTGCCGAGGACCACGTCGGCCGGCTCGAGGCGGACGAGCTGCTGCGTCGCGTGCAACATGCTGACGAGCGCGCGGTGGGAATATTCGACCGCGCGCGGCGAACCGCCGGTGCCGGTGGAGCAGGCCACCCACGCGGCATCCTCGTGGCCGGTCACGGACACGAGCACGGCGTCGTCGGCGCGGTGGATGTCGCCCGCGTCGACGTCGATCAGCACCTGCGGTTTCGAATCCGGCAGGTGCGGGCGCAGCGCGGACTCCGTCAGCACCAGGTCCGCCCGCGCCTCGTCGAGCAGGCGCGCCTGCAGCGGTGCGAGGACCGCGGGATCCAGCGGCAGCACGAGGCCGCCCGCCTTGAGGATGCCCAGGACGCCGGTGATGAGGTCAGCCGGCTCATTCAGGCAAACCGCGACGCACGTGCCGGGTTTCACGCCGTGGATGCGCAGGTGGCGGCCAAGCTGGTTGGAGCGGAGTTCGAGGTCGCCGTAGGTGAGGCGGGGTCCGACCGCGATGGCCGCCGGCGCGGCCGCGCAGCGGGCGGCGATGAGTTCCGGCACCGTGGCGTCGCGCGGATAGTCGACCCGCGTGTTGTTCCAGTCCGCAAAGAGCCGGCGTTGCTCCGGTGGCGTCAGCATCGGCAGCGTCGAGATGCGGAAGTGCGGGTGCGTGGCGCACGCATCGAGCAGGACGCTGTAGTGGCCGAGCAGGCGCTGGACGAAGGCCGGGGAAAAAACCGCGGCGGCGTATTCGGCGCGCAGGGAGATGCGGCCGCCCTGTTCGACGAGGTGAAACACCAGTTCGCCGGTGCACGCACCCGCGCTCAGCTCGAGCTCCTGCACGCGGAGGCCGGGCCATTTCACGGGTTCGGCGGGACGTTGCTCGTGGACGAACCACACCGGGCAGCTCATCGCCGGCTCGGTGAATTCCGCGGGATGATCGGCGGGATCGGCGGCCGAGCCGCCGGGGTGGGCGAGCACACCCTGCACCTCGGTGCGAATCCGCGCGAGCAGCCGGCTCAGCACCGGGTCGCCCTCGAGGCTGGTTCGCAGCGGCATGATTAGGCTGAAAGGACCCGGCAAATCCATGGCGCCGGTGGCGGCGCGGTTGGAAACGCCGAGGCCGAACAACAGCTCGGCTTCCCCGGCGTACCGGTGGAGCAGCACGGCGAACACGGTCAGGTAAACCATGGCCGGATCGGTGCCCTCGCGGCGCGCGAAGGACTCGACCGCCTGGCGCTGGACTTCCGGCAGCTCGCGCTTTTCGCAGCGCGCGCCGTGGGCGTTCCGCGGCCGGTCGCCCGGGAGCAGGACGCCGGCGGGCGCGCCCGCGAGTTTCTCTTGCCACCAGGCGGTGTCCCCGGCGTGACCGGCCGCAAGCGATGCGTCGGGCGAGGCATACTGGCGGACGGGCGCGGGCAGCGGCGGCGGGCGGTTATGGCGGAACGCCTCGTGACACACCGCGAGTTCGCGCAGCAGGATGCCGAGTGAATCGTGGTCGAAGATGCCGCGGTGGAGCGTCAGCACGAGGATGCCCTTGGTGTCGCCGAACAGGTAGAGCTGCGCGCGCAGCAGCGGCAGCTGACCCGCGGAAAACGGGCGGGCGGCCTCCTCCTGCGCGAGGCGGTAGGCGTGCGCCTCGCGGACGCCGTCGGGCAGCAGGCGCAGGTCGATCACCGGGATGGGCACGTTGAGCGTGGCGGAAACGGCCTGCACGAGATGTCCGTCCACGGTTTCGAAATGCGTGCGCAGGATGTCGTGGCGGGCGACGACGGCGTTCAGCGCGCGCGCCAGGAGGGCTGCGTCGAGCGCGCCGTCCAGATGGAGGGCGATCGGGAAGTTGGCCACCGGCTGGCCCGCGAGTCGTTTTTCCAACGCGTGGATTTGCAGCTGGCTGAGGGAGGCGCGGGGCCATCCGCCGGGGGAGGGAGGGACGGGGCTCATGGCGCTAGCAGCGTTGGGCCATTTCCCGCCGGCCGGGGGTGGCGGGCAGTGTGGCCGGGATCAGCGGCCCGATGGCGGCGGCCAGGCTCGTGATGGTGGAGTGGTCGAAGAGGTGGCGCACGGAGAGCGTGAGGCCGAGGGCGGCGTTGAGGCGCGACACCACCTGCGCCGCGCGCAGCGAGTGTCCGCCGAGTTGGAAGAAGTCGTCGTGGGCACCCAGCCCGCGGCGGCCGAGCACCTCGCTCCACGTGTCGGCGATGAGGCTTTCGACGCCGGGGCGCGGCGCGACGTGCCGGGCGGCTTCCGCGACGGCGGCCGCGGGCGCGGGCAGCTGTCGGCGGTCGATCTTGCCGTGCGCGGTGAGCGGCCACGCGGCCAGCAGGAGGAAGGCGGACGGCACCATGTATGCGGGCAGCTGGCGGTGGAGAAAATCGGCGAGTTCGCCGGCGCCGGGCGGATGGCCGTCGGTGCGCGCCAGCAGGTAGGCGACGAGGCGCGGCTCCTCCCCGGCATCCTCGCGGGCGACGACGAGGCATTCGCGCACGCCGGGATGGCGGGCGAGGGCGGCCTCGATTTCCGCCGGTTCGATGCGATGGCCGCGGATCTTGACCTGCTCGTCGAGCCGGCCGAGGTAGTCGAGCTGGCCGTCCTCGCGCCAGCGGACGATGTCGCCCGTGCGGTAGAGGCGGGCTTCGCCGGAGGGATCGAACGGGTGGGCGATGAATTTTTCCGCCGTGAGCTCGGGCCGCTGGTGGTAGCCGGGTGCGAGGCCGATGCCGCCCAGGTGGAGTTCGCCCGGCACGCCCACCGGCACGCGGCGGCGGTGGCGGTCGAGCACGAGGAGCTCGGTGTTGGCCATGGGCCGGCCAATCGGCGGCGCGCCCTCGCCGGTGCGCGGCACCTCGGCAAACGTGGCCAGCACCGTGCACTCCGTCGGGCCGTAATGGTTCATGAGCCGGCACGGCAGGCGTTCGCCCGGCCAATGACGGAGGCGGTCGCCGCCGGTGAGGATCGCGCGCAGGACGGTTTCGGCGGGCCACGTCTCGGCCATCGTGGCCTCGGCCAGGGGAGTCGGCAGGAAACAAAGCGTGATGCGCTGGTGCGCGAGCCATTGCACCAGCCGCCCGGGCGTGAGGCGGACTTCCCGGTCGGGTATGTGCACGCTGGCGCCGGACGCGAGGTACGGCCAGATCTCCCACACGCAGGCATCAAAGGCGGGACTCGCCAGTTGCGTGGCGCGATCGGCGGCGGTCACCTGGTACGTGGCGCGGTGCCAGGCGATCAGGTTGGCGAGGCTGCGATGGCGGATCGGCACGCCCTTCGGCTGGCCGGTGGAACCGGACGTGTAGATCACGTAGGCGCGGTCATCGGGGGAGACATGGGCCGACGAGCGGATCGCGAGGCTCGACACCGATTTCGGGGCGGGGGCATCCACGAGGATCAACAGCGCTTCGTTGGCGGGCAGCTGGTCCACGATTTTCGATTCCGTGAGGAGGATCTTGAGGCCCGCGTCGCGCATCAGGAACTCGAGCCGTTCGCGCGGGTAGGCGGGATCGAACGGCACGTAGGCCGCGCCGGCCTTGAGCACCGCGAGGAACGCGGTGACGAGATCGACCGACGGATGGAGGCAGACCCCCACGAGCGATCCCGGGCCCGCGCCGAGCAGGTGCAGGTGCCGGGCGAGGCGGGTGGCGCGCGTGTTGAGATCGCCGTAGGTCAGTTGGTTCACCGGATCACTCACGGCGATGGCCAGGGGGGCGAGCGCGACTTGTTCCTCGACGAGCTGGTGAACGCAGAGCGGGTCGTCGAAATCCACCGGGGCAGCCTGGCCGAGCCGGCGGAGGGAATTTTCCTCGGTGAACGTCAACATGGGCAGCTCCGCCAGCGCGCGGTCCGGTTGCGCGGCGAGCCCGTCCAGCAGCGTGGCCAGGTGACCCAGCATCCGCTCGATCGTCGTCGGTGTGAACCGGGCCTGATCGTACGAGAGCGTCAGCTGGAGCGTCTTGCCGCCGGCGGCGTCGAGCGCCAGCGGTTGGTTCGTGTGGTTGTGCACCGCGATGACGCGGTCGGCCCAGCCGCCGCCGAGGTTGCGCAGGACGGCGTCCCAGCCCGGCTCCTGGTAGCTCACGATGGTTTCAAACAACGGGGCGCCGGCCGGCAGATCGCACCAGCGGCGCACGGCGGACAGCGGCACGTGTTCGTGGGCGCGCAGGTTGATCCACTGCTTGCGCAGGCCTTGCAGCCAGGAGCCGACGCGTTCCGCGGGCGGCACGGCGACGCGGACCGGCACCGTGTTGATCATCAGGCCGACGATGTCCTCCGCGCCGGCGACCGAGCCATGCCGGCAGGCCCGCACGGCGCCGAACACGACTTCCTCGTCGCCGCTGCAGCGGCTGAGCAACAGCGCCCACGCGCCCTGGAGAAGCGTGTTCATCGTGACGCCGTGCGCCGCGGCAAAGGCCTGGAAGGCGGCGGTGCGCGCCGCGGAGATCGTCAGGCTGCGGCGCGCGGGGCCGGCGGGAGCGTCCGAACGCCGGCCGGTGGTGGCGGGCAGCGGGGTCGGGGAGTCGAAGCCGGCGAGCGCCTCGCGCCAGTAGGCGGCCGAGGCCTCCGGGTCCTGCTCCTGCAGCCAGGCGAGGTAGCGGGCGTACGGCACGGGCGCCTCCATGACCGGCTCCCGGCCGGCCGCGAAGGCCTCGCCGGCCACGAACAGCTCCTTGAAGAGCACGATAATCGCGCGCGCATCGAGCAGCAGGTGATGGAAGGTGAACAGCATCCGGTGCGACTGCGGGCTGAAACTCACCAAGGCGACGCGCCACAGGGGCGCGATGGCGGGATCGAGGCCGCGGGCCCGGTCGCGGGCGAGGAATTCCGTCCAGCGGGCGGTGTGGCCGGTGGCGGCGGACCATTCCTCGCGGACGATTTCCGGCGCGATGACCGGACGGACTTCCTGCACGGGCTGCGGACCGTCCACGCGAAAGGCGGTGCGCAGGATCGCATGGCGCCGCGCGAGCCACGTCCAGGCCGCCTCGAAGCCGGCGGGCAGCGTCCCCGGCAGCGTCAGTTCGATCTGGACCACATCCACCCCCGCATCGCCGCCAGCGGTACGGTGCGACAACATTCCCTCCTGCAGCGGCGAGAGCGGATGGACGGGAATGACGGTGGCCGCAGGCATCGGGTTTTCGGTAGGAGACTACCGCTAACTCCCCGATACGGGCAGTGGGTGCGAACCCCCACCCGGCGGAAATATTCACCCACCGGAGTTCTTCTGCCGTCAGTGCCCCCATCGGTTCATGGCGAGTTGCACCCCGGCAAAGCGGGCCCTGTCCCCATGATGACACGGACCGGGGGGCGCTATCCTCTGCACATGTCGATCACTTTGCCCTCCGCCCTCGCGCCGCTGCTGCCGCCTGTGCCCTCTGCCCGCGCCGCCGCGCGCTGGCCCGTGCCCATTCTCGGCGTGCCCCTCGACCCGCTGACCATCGACGAGGCCCTCGCGCGCATCGCGGAGATGGTGGCGAGCGGTGAACCGCATTATGTAGTCACCCCCAATGTCGACATCCTCGTGCAGGGCCGCCGCAACCCGGAGCTGCACCGCATCCTGTGCAACGCGGACCTCGTGCTGTGCGACGGCCAGCCGCTCGTGTGGGCCTCGCGGCTGCTGGGCAATGCGCTCCCCGAGCGCGTGGCGGGTTCCGACCTGACGCCGCGCCTGATCGCCCAGGCCGAGCGCCTCGGGCACCGCATCTTTCTCCTCGGCGCCTCGCCGGAGGCGAACGCGCAGGCCGCGACGCGCCTGCGGAAGAATTATCCGCGCCTGGAACTCGTCGGCGGGTTTTCGCCGCCGTATGGCCCGATCGAGGAAATGGACCATGACGAGATCGTCTGCCGCGTGCGCGCGGCGGAGCCCGACATCCTCTTCGTTTCCTTCGGCTGCCCCAAGCAGGAGCAGTGGATCGCCCGCAACTACCGCGCGCTCGGCGTGCCGGTTTGCCTCGGCGTCGGCGCGACCATCGATTTTCTCGCTGGCCGCGTGCGCCGGGCGCCCCTGTGGATGCGGCGTTCCGGCCTCGAATGGTCCTACCGTCTCCTGCAGGAGCCGCGCCGGCTGTTCCGCCGCTACCTGAAGGACGTGTGCTGCTTCGGCCCCGACCTGCTCGTCCAGGGCTACGCCCACCTCCAGGCGCTGCGGCGCCGGCCGGGCGCGGTGGAAACCGTATCCACCGACTCCGCCTGCGTGGAGCTGCGGGCCACCGGCTCGCTCGACCGCGCCATGCTCGAGCAACAGCGCCAGGCGTGGGAACCGCTGGCCTCGGGCCATTGCGACTGCCGGCTCGACGTCAGCGCCGTCAATTTCATCGACGACTACGCCGCCGCGGCGCTGACCGTGTGGCACCGCCGGCTGCGGCGCGCGGGTCACCGCCTGGTGCTCGTCGCGTCGGCGGAGCGCACGCTCCGCCTGCTCCGGCGGGCCTGCCTCGAACATTTGGAAATTCACCGTCCCACTCCCGGCCTCACCTCATGAAAATCGGCATCACCACCTCGGTCATCCAGCGCGGTCGCAGCGGCGTCGCGCAATACGTCCTCGCCCTCGTGCGCGCGCTCCGCGCCCAGGCGGCGAGCCGGCACCGCTTCACGCTGTTTGTGCTGGAGGATGACCTGCCCCTGTTCTCCTTTGCGCGCGACCGCATGGATATCGTGCCCGTGCGGGAGTGCTACCGGTCGCCGGTGGCGGACATCACCTGGCATCAGACGGTGCTGCCCGGACTCGCCCAACGCCACGGCCTCGACGTGCTGCACGTGCCAAGCTACCGGCGGATGGTGCGCGCGGCGCCCTGTGCGACCGTGGCCACGATCCACGACCTCGCGCCCTTCCATGTGGCGGGCAAGTACGACTGGGCCCGCATGTTCTACGGCCGCGTTGTCGCACGCCGGCTCGCGCACCGCCAGAACGGCGTCATCGCCGTCAGTCACAACACCGCGCGCGACCTCGAGCGTTTCTACCATCTCAACCCCGCGCGCGTGCAGGTCGTGGAAAACGGACTCGACCACAAGCGCTTCCGGCCCGGCCCGCCCGCCCGCGCCTGGGCCGCCGAGCACGGCGTCACGAAACCCTTCTTCCTCTACATCGCGCGCCTCGAGCACCCGGGCAAAAACCACGTGCGCCTGATCGATGCGTTCAACCGCTTCAAGGCGGACACCGGTTCCGACTGGCAGCTCGCGCTGGGCGGCGCGGACTGGCACGGGGCGGACGTCGTGCACCGCTGCATCGACGAGTCGCCCTATTCCAGCGACATCCGCCGGCTCGGATTTGTCGGCGACGGTGACCTCGCCACCTGGTACCGCACGGCGACGGCGTTTGTCTTTCCCTCGATGTTCGAGGGCTTCGGCCTGCCTCCGCTGGAGGCGATGGCCTGCGGTTGCCCGGTCGCGAGTTCCGCGCGCGGCGCGCTGGCCGACACGATCGGGAGTGCCGCGGCCATCATCCAGCCCGAGAGCGTCGAATCGATCAAACACGAGCTCACGCGGCTAGCCACGGATCCGGCAAGACGCGCCACGCTGCGTGCGGCCGGACTGGCCCAGGCGGCCAAGTTCAGCTGGGAGCGCACCGCAGCCGGCACGTTGGATGCCTACGGCCGCGCCATCGAGTCGCTAGCCCGCGCACGTCAGCTCGCCGGATGCAATCTCGGCGTCAACGCCGGGCCCCAGGGCGCGTGACGCGCCCCGCGTTTCGCCCCGCCGCTTTTTCACCTCGAACACCGGACCAACCCTCATGAACTCATTCCTCACCTGTCTCAACCGCGGCGATCATTCCCTGCAACTCGCGGCGCACCTGGCCGCCGGGATCCTGAGTCTCCTGTTGCTCGCCGGAGCGGCCCGCCCCGCGCCGGACAAGGCATTGAGCGCCGTCCGCCTCGATGGCCCGACCCTGGTCGTGGCGGTCGCACCCGCAAACTAGTTCGCGACTGACCATCCCCGTGATGATTAAATTTATTGTCCTCAGCCTCGTCGCGACGATCGCGCTGGCCCCTTCGCTGACGTCCGCCCAAACCGTCGGGCCCGACGCCCGGCCGGCACCGCGCAAGGCGGCGCGCGTGATCGAGGACAGCGTCATTGTCCGGATCAAACCCGGCCGGAACCTCGACCTGCTGCACCAGCAGCTCGGCACGAGAAGCCGGAAATTGCTGCGCGCGACCCGCCATGGCGACCTGGAACTGGTGAAGGTGCCGCCGGGCCAGCAGAGAAAAATCATGGCGGCGCTGCAGCAGAGCGGGGCGGTGGACTATGCCGAGCCCGATTACGTGTTGAGCGCGCTGGCCGAGCCGAACGACTTCCGGTTTTGGGACGGCTCGCAATGGAATTTAAAGAACACCGGCATCTACGGCGGCACCGCCGGCGCGGACATCCAGGCCGCCGCGGCGTGGGATCTCCGCACCTCCGCGGCGGGGATGGTCGTCGCCGTCGTCGATACCGGCATCCGGCTGACGCACGAGGACCTGCGGAAAAACATCTGGACGAATCCCGGGGAAAGCGGCCTCGACGCCAATGGACACGACAAGGCCAGCAACGGCCTCGACGATGATAACGATGGCTACGTCGACGACGTGCACGGGATCAACGCCCTTAATCATTCCGGCGACGTCAACGACGACTACGGCCACGGCACGCACGTGAGCGCGATCATCGGCGCCACCGCGAACAATGGCGTCGGCGTGGCCGGCATCGCCTGGGACGTCGATCTCATGCCGCTCAAGTTTCTCGACGGGGCGGGGCAGGGGACCGTTTCCGGTGCGATCGAGTGTCTCAACTACGCGCGCGCCCACGGCGCCCGGATCATCAACGCCAGCTGGGGCTCGTATGAGTTCACTTCGCAGGCCTTGCGCGACGCGATCGTGAACCTGCGCGAGGACGGCATCATCTTCGTCGCCGCCTGTGGCAACAGCGGCGGGGACAACGACGCGAATCCGCTTTTCCCCGCGAGCTACGAGTACGACAACATCGTGGCGGTCGCGGCCAGCAACCGCGTGGACGCGGCGGCCGGCTACAGCAACTGGGGCGCGACCACCGTCGACCTGGCGGCGCCCGGTTCACCCGTGTTCTCGGCGTGGAACCGTTCAGACAGCGACTACACCTACATGGAGGGCACCTCGATGGCCGCGCCGCATGTCGCCGCCGCCGCGGCCCTCGTCTGGGCGGCCAATCCCACGTTCACCTACCAGCAAGTCATCGCGAAAATCCTCTCGACGGCCGACGTGTTGCCCGCCTTCGCCGGCCGCAACGTGACGGGCGGACGCCTGAACCTCGCCGCGGCCTTGAGCGGATCGGCGCCGCCGCCTCCGCCACCGCCGCCACCTCCTCCACCCCCGCCCCCGCCGCCACCAGGCACGCGGACCGATGTGATTTGGGTCGACGACGCAATCCCGGCCGGCGCCTGGGGGAGCACCCTCGGCGGGGATGTGTGGAACTGGGTTTCTTCATCGCCGGCGCCGCAATCGGGGACGAAGGCTCACCAGTCCGCGCTCGTGGCCGGCTATCACGATCACAGTTTCCAGCAGGCCAGCGACAGCATGACGGTCGCGAGCGGCGACGTGCTGTTCGTATATGTGTCCGTCGACGCGGCGAACCCGCCGCGCGAGATCTTGCTCTCGTGGTTCGACGGCTCTTGGGAGCATCGCGCCTTCTGGGGCGAGAACCTCATCCCCTACGGCACGTACGGCACGGCGAGCCTCCGCGCGATGGGCGCGGTGCCCGCTCCCGGCGGCTGGGTGCGGCTCGAGGTTCCAGCCAGCCTGCTCGGCCTGGAGGGAAAGTCGGTGACTGCCATGAGTTTCACGCTCTACGACGGACGCGTCACGTGGGACGCCGCGGGCCGGAATACGGACGCACCCTGACGGAAATCAACCCGGGCAAAATCCTCAGGGGCTTTGCCCGCCCGCCCCGGTAGGTAACGACCCACTGGGCATTGACCGACCGGTCGGGTAGGCTTTGCCGCATGGGCCAGAACAACTCGAACCGGCAGGTCATCGTGGTGGAAGACAACGCGAATGACTTCACGCTGATCGAGCACGCCCTCCGCGAAAGCGGGATTTGCTACCGGACCCGCCGCGTGAACACCGCGGAGGCGCTCGACGAGGAACTGACGCGGCTGGCGCCCGACCTGGTGGTGTGCGATCACGCGGGTGCGACGTGGGACAGCTTCGCCGTGCTCGAGCGGGTGCGCGCGTTCCAGACCAACACCCCGTTTGTGGTGGTCAGCGGCGGGCTCGATGAGCGCACGCAGGCCGAACTGCTTTCCCGTGGCGCCGACGGTTGCGTCGGCAAGGACCAGCTCGCACGGCTCGCGCCGGTGGTGCAGCAGGCGCTGCAGCATCATGCCGAGGACCAGCGCAGGCGGGTCGAGGAAATCCGGCGCAGCCTGCCGTCGATGGACGTCACCGCCCGCCGCCGCGGCCGGTTGAACCTCCAGGCCTGCGCCTGACCCGTCGCGTTTCCGGCGCAAAGGCGGAGTCCCGCTGGGGCTCCGGCACTTCCGTTTGTGGGTGTTCACCCACTTAGGCGATGGGGACGGGTGCACTATCTTGGGCCGGCCGGCGCGTGAGGGCTTCGCCGCGGCACCGTGTTTAGTTTTCATGAAGAAGGAAATTCAGATCCTGGTGGTCGAGGACATGCCTGCGGACGTCGTGCTGATCAACCACGAGCTGCGGAAGGGTGGGTTGCGTTTCCGGGTCCAGCGCGTGACCACGGAAAAGGAACTCCTCCGGGCCCTCGACGGCGGCATCCCGGACATCATTCTCTCGGACCACGGTCTCCCGCAGTTCGACGGGTTTTCGGCCCTGTCGCTCGCGCAGCAGCGGTGTCCCGACGTGCCCTTCCTGTTTGTCACCGGCTCCCTCGGCGAGGAGGTGGCGATCGAGAGCCTGCGCAAGGGCGCGACCGATTACGTGTTGAAGAGCCGGCTCGAGACGCTGGTGCCCGCGGTGCTCCGCGCGCTGCGTCTCGCCGAGGAGCGCCGCCGGCGGCGCGAGGCGGAGCAGGCGCTGGCCGAGAGCGAGGACCATTTCCGCACGCTGGTCGAGAGCGTGAAGGACTACGCGATCTTCATGCTCGATGCGGAAGGCCACGTGGCGACGTGGAACACCGGCGTCGAGGTGATCATCGGCTACCGCGCCGAGGAAATCCTCGGCCGGAGCTACGACTGCCTTTATCCGCAGGTCGACATCAGCCAGGGCCTGCCGGCCCGCGCGCTCGAGGCGGCGCGGCGGAACGACCGCACGGAACTGGAAGGCTGGCGGCTCCGCCGCGACGGCTCGCGTTTCCTGGCCAGCACGGTGATCACCGCGCTCCGCCACAACTCGGGCAAGCTGCGGGGCTTCGCGGTGATTCTCCGCGACGAGACGGAGCGCCGCCGCGCGGCCGAGGAGTTGCGCCAGAGCGCCGCCCGCCACACCGCGATCGTGGAGTCCGCCATCGACGCGATTCTCTCCATCGACCACGAGGGCGTGGTCCGCGAGTGGAATTCCGCCGCGGAGCGCCTCTTCCAATACCCGCGCGGGGAGGCGGTGGGCCGGAAAATCGACACGCTCATCGCGGCGCCCGCGCTGATGGCGCTCTACCAGCAGGGACTCGCGCAATACCTCGTGACGGGCGTCGGCAGCCTGATCGGCCGGCCCATCGAGATGACCGCGCGCCGCGCCGACGGCACGGAATTCGTGATCGAGCTCGGCATCGCGCGCATCGCGGGTTCCCACCCGGCGCTCTACTCCTGCGTCATCCGCGACGTCACGGCCCACAAGGCGGCCGTCGCGGAGGTGGGCCGGCTCAACGCCGAGCTCGAGCAACGCGTGCGCGACCGCACCGCCGAGCTCGAGACGGCGAACAACGAGCTGGAGTCGTTCAGCTACTCGGTCTCGCACGACCTGCGCGCGCCGCTCCGGCACATCGGCGGATTCGTCGGCATGCTCCAGACGCGCGCCGAGGCGTCGCTCGACGCGGAGAGCCGCGAGTTGCTGAAGGGCATTGCCAACGCGGCGGACCGCATGTCGCGGCTGATCGAGGCGCTGCTGACGTTCTCGCGCACGGGCCGCGCCGACCTGAAGCGCTCGCGGGTTTCGCTCGACGAACTCGTGCTGTCGGTGAAGGGCGAGGTGCAGGCCGAGGCCGGCCGGCGGAAGATCGACTGGCGCATCGAGCCCCTGCCGGAGGTGGACGGCGATCCCGACCTGCTGCGACAGGTGTGGGTGAACCTGCTCGCCAACGCGGTGAAGTACACCCGTCCGCGGGCGGTGCCGCGCATCGACGTCGGCGCCAGGGTCGAGGACGGCATGGTCGTCTGCCATGTGCGCGACAACGGGGTGGGTTTCGATCCCCGCTACATCGACAAGCTCTTCAGCGTTTTCCAGCGGCTGCATCCCGCCTCCGAATTCGAGGGCACCGGGATCGGACTGGCCACCGTGCGGCTGATCATCCAGCGCCACGGCGGCCGCGTGTGGGCCGAGGGCGCCCTCGACCGCGGCGCGACCTTTTATTTCTCCCTGCCCGCCCGGGAGACAACCTCACCATGAGACGTTTTCCCCGCATGTTGGTCGCCGACGACGACGAGAATGACCTGCGCATGATCGCGCGGGCCCTGCCCATGGACGAACCCGCCTATCCGGTGACTTTCGTCCACGACGGTGGCGAAGTCCTGGATTTCCTCTACGGGCGCGGGCCCTTTGTGACCCAGGGCCCGGAACGGCCGGGCGTGCTGCTGCTCGACCTCCACATGCCGCGCCGCAACGGCTGGGACGTGCTGCGCGACGTGCGGCGGGACGCACAACTGCGCGACCTGCCGATCGTGATTTTTTCCTCGTCGGACCGGGAACACGACATGCGCTCCTGCTACGACCTCGGGGCCACGGCCTACGTGATGAAGCCGGTCGATCCCGCGGCGTTCCGGCAGACCGTCGCGCGCATCCACGCCTTTTGGATCGGTTGCAACCGCCTGGCCGGCTCCGCGCCGCCGCCGCCTCCGCCGTCGTCGCCGCCCGCGGCCGGCGCGCGTCCCGCCGGTCGCGTCCCCGGCCGCTACAAAGCCGTCACGCCATGAACCAATCCAACCTGAAAATCCTCCTGGTCGAGGACGACCTCGCCGATGCCGAGATGGTGAAATACGCTCTGGGGCAATCCGGCCTGCAGTTCGACTTCGAGCGGGTCGACGGACGGGAGGAATACCTGAAGCGCCTGAAGGAGTTGCCGCCGGACCTCATCCTTTCCGACTACAACATGCCGGGTTTCGACGGACTCAGCGCGCTGGAGCTGGCGCGCGAGCACGCGCCCGACACGCCGTTCATCTTCGTCACGGGCACGCTCGGCGAGGAACGCGCGATCGAGACGCTGAAGCGCGGCGCAAGCGACTATGTCCTGAAGAACACGCTGACCCACCTCGTGCCCGCCGTGCACCGCACGCTGCGCGAGGCGGCGGAGCGCGCCGATCGCAAGCACGCGGAGGCGCGGTTGCGGGATTCCCATGAGCAACTCCGGGCGCTTTCGGTTTACCTGCAGTATGTCCGCGAGGAGGAGCGCACCCGCATCGCCCGCGAGGTGCACGACGAGCTCGGGCAGTCGCTGACCAAGCTCAAGATGGACCTGGCCTGGGTCGGCGGCCGGCTCCCGCGCGCGCTGCGGCCGCTGCTCGACAAGATCCACGACATGTCCGCGCACGTGGACGCGACGATCCAGTCCGTGCGCCGCATCGCGACGGAACTCCGGCCGGGCATCCTCGACGACCTCGGGTTGATCGCCGCGATCGAGTGGCAGGCCAACGAATTCCAGACCCGCACGGGCATCGAGTGCCACGTGTCGAGCAACCTGCAGGACACGCTGCTTGACGCGGACCTCAACACGGCGTTCTTCCGCATCTTCCAGGAGACGCTGACGAACATCATCCGCCACGCGAACGCCTCGCGCGTCGACGTGAGCGCGATCAAGCGCGACGGCTGGCTCGAGCTGGTGGTGCAGGACAACGGCCGCGGCATCCAGCCCGGGGAGATCACCGACCGCCGCTCGATCGGCCTGCTCGGCATGGAGGAGCGCGCGGGCCTCCTCGGCGGCGAATTCAAAATCACCGGCGAACCCGGTCGCGGAACCACTGTCACGGTGAGGATCCCTCTCTCCAGCCGGCGGCACCACCTCGAAGCCCTTACCCATGAAAATCCTGATCGCAGACGACCACGCCGTAGTGCGGCAGGGTCTGAAGCAGATCCTGGCCGATGAATTCCGCCGCGCGACCTTTGGCGAGGCCGCCAACGCGCAGGAGACCATCGACCAGGTTGCCGCCGACGACTGGGACGCGGTCATCCTGGATGTGACCATGCCCGGACGCAGCGGCCTCGAGGCGCTGCGCGAGATCCGGAAGTTCAAGCCGCGCCTGCCCATCCTCGTGCTGAGCATGCACCCCGAGGACCAGTTCGCCATGCGCGTGCTGAAGTCCGGGGCGTCGGGCTACATGACGAAGGAAAGCGCGCCCTCCGACCTCGTGGGCGCGCTGCGCAAGGTCATGGGCGGCGGCCGTTACGTCAGCCCGGCGCTCGCCGAGAAAATGGCCGAGCACATGGGCACCGATTTCGCCCGCACGCCGCACGAGCGGCTCTCGAATCGCGAGTTTCTCGTCCTGCGCTTGCTCGCGTCCGGCAAGACCGTCAGCCAGGTCGCCGAGGAACTCTCGCTCAGCGTCAAGACCATCAGCACCTACCGCACGCGCATCCTGGAAAAAATGGTGATGAACAACAACGCGGAGCTCACGCACTACGCGATCCAGAATAATCTGGTGCAGTGAGGAACTGAGCTGAGAGCTCAGAGCGGAGAGCGCGGAGCAAAACCGGGGGAGTTTGTCCGGCCTGCTCAGGCTCTGGACCATTAGCTCTGGGCTCTCAGCCCGCCACGAAATCTCCCGGTAGGGTGGGAGGGAGGTTGAATGGAGGTCTTCACCCACTCGGGGGGCACGGGATATTTCGCTAGGGTCCCACCGTGCAGGACAGTGCCACCGCCCCCTTGTTTGTTCCCATCGCCCCGTCGGGCGAAGGCCCACAGCACGAGGCCGGTCGCACCCACCCCCTGCTGAATCACGCCGCATGAAACCTCAGGATGAACTTGATCCCGCGTCCGCCCAGACCCCGTCCGCTTTCGGAGTGGTGAAGGGGGACGCGGCCGCCAACGGAACGCTGACCTTGAGCGCTCCCCGCCGGGCGCCCGCGCCCGTTGTCCACGCCCGCCGTTCCCAACAATGGCTCCAACTGGCCGCGGCCGCCGGCCGCCACTGGTCCTGGATCCTGATCGCCACCGTGCTCGGCGTCGCCGTCGGCGCCGGCCTGGGCCGCAAGCTCTGGGGCACGACGTACACGGCGACCGCGCAGATCGTCCGCTACGACACGCCCGACCCCGAACTCTTCCAGCCGCGGCCGATCAACCCGGCGACGCTGGTCGGCATGGTCAACTCCCCGGAAGTCCGCGCGCGCACCGGCGCCCGCCTGACGCCCGCGATCTCCGGCGACGAGGTCGCGCGCCGCGTCAAGGTCATGCCGGTGATGACGACCGAACTCGTCAACATCCAGGTGACGGCGCCCGATGCCGCGACCGCCGCGACCGAGGCGAACATTTATTCCGAGGAGGCCGTGAAGTTCACGCAGGAGATGCAGGCCCGCGACGCGCGCGACGCGGCCAGCTACCTGAAACACTCGCTCGAAAACACCGACCGCGAACTCGAGGCGGCGAACAAGCGCTTCCAGGCGATCGGTGACATCCCGGCCTCCGCCGGGGTCAAGGCGGCGAACGGCACGCTGGCGGGACGCCTCGAGGATGCGCGCCTCGAACTCGCCGACCTGCAGTCCCGCTACACCGACCTCCACCCGCTCGTGCAGATGCAGCAGGCGCGCGTGACGGCGCTGGAACGGCAGGTGCACCCGGCCCCGGTGGCCGCCGACGCCAACGCCAAGTCTGATGCCAATGCCGCTCCCCTGGGTGACGTCGAAATGCTTCGCGAGCGCGCGCGCTCGCTCGAGGTGCAGCACCGCACGACGGCGAACCGCCTGGAAATCACCGAAATGCTCGCGGCCAATCCCCCGGGCCACTTCCGGATGTTCTCGCCGGCCGAGGCCGCCCGGTCGGAGCAGAACAAGCCGGGTCTCAAGATCGCGCTCCTCGCCGCCTTCGTCGGCCTCTGCGGATTCTGTCTCGGCGTGGTGGGCGGCATGACCGATGAGGCCATGGACCGCCGCCTGCGGACGCCGGAGGATGTCCGCCACGTCACGCAACTGCCCGTGCTCGCCCGCCTCGGGCCCATTGGCAAGATGTCGCTCGAGCAACGCGCGAGCTGGGCGTTCCGCACCTGGACCGCCCTGCAAAGCCGCATGAGCATGACGCCGAACCACGGGCTGGTCTGCGGCATCACCGCTTCCTCGTCCGGCGAGGGCCGCTCCACCTGGATTCGCATGCTGGCCGACGCCGCCAACAAGTGCGGCTTCCGGGTCGTCGTGCTCACGACGCGTCCGGGTGACCCGGCGAACGATCCCAGCCGCCGCACCGAAGCCCGCCCGGCGCCCGCCGAGGCCGCCACGGCGACGCGCTTCCGCACCGCCCGCGGTGAAGTGAAGGCCGCCGAGCCCGTCCTCGTGGAGGAAACCACCCTGTCGGATGCGCTGCTCGGCGATCCCGAGCAGTCCGCCAACCAAATTTTTACGGACGAGGGGACCTCGGTGGTCCACATCCCGCTCCCGGGCTGGGTCTGGGATCTCGAGCACCGCAAGGAGTGGCTCGCGTCCATCAATGCGTGGGGCGCGCAGGAAAACGTCGTCGTGCTCGTCGAGCTGCCGCCCGCCTCCACCCCCGAGGCCGTGCTGCTCGCGCAGAATCTCCCGAACGTCGTCTGGCTCACCGAAGCGGGCAAGGCCGACGCCTTGGAAACCCGGCGCCAGCTCGAGACGCTGCGCCTCGCCAAGGTGAATGTGGTCGGCGCCGTCATGAACCGCAGCAACGGCACGCCGATCGAGGAACGCTTCGCGCGCTGGGTCCCGGCGCCGGCGATGGCCGCCCTCGCCCTCGGTTTCCTGGTCCTCGGCCTGCCGGCCACCGGCCGCGCCCAGGACGAGGCCGTCCCGTCGCCCGCCAACTTCTCCGTCGTGTCGCCCTCCCAGCGCGCGGCCTGGCAGCAGGAACTCACGGTCGGGCCCGGTGACGTCCTGCGCGTCGCGCTGTACGGCGACCTGGCCGCCACGCGCTCGGAAGTGACCGTGCAACCGGATGGCCGGATAAGTTTTCTTGAGGCCCGCGACGTGGTGGCGGCGGGCCTGACCATCGACCAGCTCCGTGCGGAACTCGATCGCCACCTCAGCGACTACCATCGCTCCGCCCGCACGATGATCTCCCCGGTCGCCTTCCGGAGCAAAAAGTACCACATGCTCGGCCTCGTCTCGCAGCGCGGCGCGTTCACCCTCGACCGCCCGATGACGGTGATCGAGGCGGTGGCGCGCGCGCGCGGCTTCGAAACCAGCGCCGCGTCGGGCGACGTCACGGAACTCGCCGACCTGTCGCACGCGTTCCTGATCCGCAACGGCCAGCGCCAGCCGGTGGATTTTGCGCGCCTGTTCAACGGCGGCGACCTTTCGCAGAACATCGCCGTCGAGCCGGGCGATTATTTCTATTTCCCGCCCGCCAATCTCCGCGAAGTGTACGTGCTCGGCGAGGTCGCGCATCCCGGCCCGGCCAGCGTCAACGCCGGCAGCACCACGCTGCGCGCCGTTGCCACTCGCGGCGGGTTCACGGACCGCGCCTGGCGCAACAAGGTGCTCGTCGTGCGCGGGTCGCTCGGCGACCCGAAACCCATGGTCGTCAACCTGGCCGACGTGCTCGACGGCAAGGCGCCCGATCTCCCGCTCGAGCCGCACGACATCGTCTATGTGAGCGCCCGCCCGTGGTGGAAGGCCGAGGATCTGCTGGATGAGGCCGCCCGCGCCTTCACCCAGGGTTTCGTGGTGTACTGGACCAGTGACAAGATCATCCCCGTCGTTCCCCTCCAATGAAAAAGCTTAACTCCTTCCTTTCCGGCCGCGGCCTCGCGGCCGGCGTCCTCGCCCTCGGCGTGCTGTGCGCCGCCGGTTGCACGACGAAGACCAAGGCCGTGCGCCGGCCCGTGCCGGCCGCGCCGCAGACCCTCGATGAAACCCGCGCGATCGATGCCGCCTGGCTGAAGCCGCCCACGGGCGAGTTCACGCTCGGGCCCGGCGACCGCCTCGCCATCGACATCGCCGGCCAGCCCGATTCGCGCGTCGAGACCCTCGTCGGTCCCGACGGCAAGGTTTACTACGAGATGCTCGGCGGCATCGACGTCTGGGGCAAGACGCTGTCCCAGGCGCGCGGCGCGATCGAGGACGGCCTCAAGGAATACTACCGCGACGCGCCGCGCGTGAACCTCACGCTGCAGGAAGTCGGCAGCAAGCGCGTGTGGATCCTCGGCCGCCTCGGCACGCCGGGACTCTACCCGCTGAACGGGCCGACCACGCTGCTCGACGCCATCTCCGCCGCCGGCGGCCCGGCGTCCGGCCAGACGGTCGCGCAGCTCTCGACCGGCGGCACCGTCACGATGGCCAACCCGCTCCGCAACGCCGGCGACCTCAGCCAGGCGTTCGTGGTCCGCAAGGGCCAGCCGCTGCCGGTGAACGTGCAGCGCCTGCTGCAGGACGGCGACATGTCGCAGAACATTTACCTCGAGCCCGACGATCTCATCTACCTGCCGTCTCCGCGCGCGCAGGAGGTCTACGTGCTCGGGGCGGTTGCGCAGGCCCGCGCGGTCCGCATGCCTGGCCAGGCCACGTTGGTCTCCGCGATCGCCGCCGCTGGCGGCACCGGCCCCAACGCCCACCTGACCAACGTGGCGGTCGTGCGCGGCGGCGTGACCAATCCCGCCATCGCGATCTACGACCTGAAGGCGATCGTCAGCGGACAGGAGCCGGATGTCCGGCTCGAGCCCAACGACATCGTCTATGTGCCGCGCACGCCCTACCGGGTGCTGGCGCGGTACCTCGACCTGATCGTCACCACGTTCGTCCGCACCGTCGGCGTCAATGCCGGCGCGCGCGCCGCGAACGTCGACACCGGCATCGCCGTCTCGGTGCCGATCGGACCTTGAGCGCGTGATGCTCCGCGCGACCCGGTTCTGATGTTCCCCGGGTCGCGCCCGTGGGTTCGCCCGGAGTGATTTGGGCGAACCCACGGCAGTCCGCGCGGTCCATCCGGTGGGCGCGGCCCCTTTTTCCGGCGGTCGAAAGCGCGCCCGTCACCCGACTTTTTCGCTTTCCTGATCACCCCCGCCACCGGTCATCCCGGGCCCTGCGCCGCCGGCCGCCCGGCGGTGTCCGCCCGCATCCCCCTGATTCCCCGCCCATGAAATTCCAACACTTCAAACGCTATCGGGAAATCGGCCGGCTGCTGTGGAAGTACGGCCGCGGGGGCGTCGTCAAGCGGCGCGACGACAACCTCGCCGACGACCCGGTCGATCCGGCCACGCTCGCCGGCCGCGGACCCGAGGAACTGGCCCGGGATCTCGAGTCCATGGGGCCGACCTACGTGAAGTTCGGCCAGGTGCTGGCCGGCCGGCCGGATTTGCTGCCGGACAATTATCGCACCGCGCTGGCCCGGCTCCAGGACAGCGTGAAGCCGTTTTCCGAAACCGAGGCCATGGCGATGGTCGAGTCCGAACTCGGGGTGCGCATCTCCAAGGCATTTTCCCGCTTCGACCCGCATCCGCTCGCGGCCGCGTCGCTCGGGCAGGTGCACTACGCCGAATTGCGCGACGGCCGCCGCGTGGTCGTGAAGGTGCAGCGTCCCGGCGTGCGCGCGCAGATCGCCAGGGATTTCGAGGCGCTCGGCCAGCTCGCCACCGCGCTGGACAACCACACGAAGCTCGGCGAGCGCAACCGCTTCGCCAGCGTGGTGGAGGAATTCCGGCTCACGCTGACGCAGGAGCTCAACTACGAGCTCGAGGCCCGCAATCTCCAGACCGTGGGCCGCAACCTGGCCGAGTTCCCGCACCTGGTCGTGCCGCAGCCGGTGGCGGATTACTGCACGGCCAGCGTGCTGACGATGGACTACATCGAGGGCGTGAAGATCACCAAGCTCAGCCCGCTGGCGCGGCAGGAGCTCGATACCCGGGTGATCATCGACGAGCTCTTCAAGGGTTACCTCAAGCAGGTGCTCGCCGACGGCCTGTTCCACGCCGACCCGCACCCGGGGAACGTGCTGGTCACCCCGGAAGGCAATCTCGCCCTGATCGACCTCGGCATGGTCGGGCACGCGGCCCCGGCGATGCAGGAAAGTCTGCTGAAGATCCTGCTCGCCGTCAGCGAGGGCAGGGGCGAGGACGTCGCCGACCTCGTCATCCGCATCAGCGAGAAGGGCGACGCGTTCAATGCCCCCGAATTCCGCCGCCAGGTCACCCGCCTCGTCGCGACGAAGCGCGACCAGGGGCTGGAGGACATGAACGTCGGCCAGTCGCTGTTCGACGTGAGCAGCAAGGCGCGCGACAACTACCTGTTTGTCCCGGCGGAGCTCACGCTGCTTGGCAAGACCCTGTTGCAGCTCGACGAGGTGGGCCGGATCCTCGACCCGGCGTTCGCGCCCAACGCGGCGATCCGCCAGCACGTGACGGAATTCACCTCCCGCCGCATGCGCCAGGACATGTCGCGGGCGAATCTCTTCACGACGATGCTCGAGGCCAAGGATTTCGCCCGCGCGCTGCCGGAGCGGGTGAACCGGATCCTCGATGCGATCACCAACTCCGAACTCGAGGTGAAGGTGAAGGCGGTCGACGCCACGGTGATGCTCGACGGCATGCAGAAGATCGCCAACCGCATCACGACGGGACTCGTTCTGGCTGCGTTGATCATCGGCGCGTCGCTGCTGATGCGCGTGCAGACGCATTTCCAATTGTTCGGCTATCCCGGCCTCGCGATCCTCTGTTTCATCGCCGCCGCCGCCGGCGCGTTCTGGCTCGTGATCAATATCTTCGTCCAGGACTACCGCAGCCGGAAAAAAATCCCGCGCACGAACCGGTGATTTTTCAGGCCCGCCCTAAAAACCCCCTGATGGCGCGCGTTCGCGCCAAACAACATGTCACGTAATACGTGACATGTTTGCAATGCGCCCGCTCTGGCATGTCACGTAATACGTGACGAGACCTCTGCAAAAGTCATCCGAGGTGAAACTTC
>CAZEUN010000019.1:0-83611 GCA_964515595.1 uncultured Oleiharenicola sp.
TTCGTCGCCTCCGTTTACCTCAAGAAAAGGTGTTTCACCTTCGCCGGGCCTACGGTTGGCAAGCCAACCCAAGGCCGCCGGAAGTAATCATCGCGCTCGACAAACGGCGACGGCTGCCATCCGTAAGTGGGCGGCCATTCCCATTACCTTTATGGTCTACGTTTACCTCATTGAGAGTGTAAATCAGCGGCGACAACGCTACGTCGGCTTTACCCGCAATTTGAAGCAGCGCTTTGCTGATCACAATGAAGGCCGCTCATCGCATACCGCCAAATTCAGACCATGGCACTTGGTCGCTTACTTCGCATTTGCCGAAGAAGCGACTGCCATGGAATTTGAGGAATACCTTAAGAGCGGTTCGGGAAAGACCTTCGTGAAGCGCCATTTTCTGCGTCAGCGGCCGGAGTAACCCGCCCCCCTCCCCTATGACCCGCAAATCCCGTCCTCCACATTTGACCGCCGCGGGTTTCTGAGGAAGCTTCCGGCGCCGCATGACTCCTGACGCCATCAAGCAGGCTTTGCTCGAATCGTATGCCCGTGACGGCGGCATCAATCATCTGGACGGCGTCAACCTGCCTTCCCAGGACCGCGTGGCCGAGCTGGCGCGCGATTTCATGCACGTCCTTTTCCCGGGCTATTTCGAAAACACCAGCCTGGCCAAGAGCGCCGTCCCGGCCTGGCTCGACCAAATCCTCGCGAAGATCGACCAGCGCCTCGGCACCGAGGTCGAGAAGAGCCTGCTGTTCGCCAAGGACCCGGCGCCGGCGGCGAATGCCCGGCGCATCGCGACCGACCTGTTGAGCCGCCTGCCGGAAATCCGCCGCATCGTGCAGACGGATGTGCAGGCGGCCTACACGGGCGACCCGGCGGCGCGCAACGTCGAGGAAATCATCCTCGCCTACCCGTGCGTGCTCGCCATCTCGCTGCAGCGCATCGCCCATGAACTTTACCGGCTCGGCGTGCCGCTGCTGCCGCGCATGCTCACCGAGTACGGCCATGAACGCACCGGCGTGGACCTCCACCCGGGCGCGCAGATCGGCACCCATTTCTTCATCGACCACTGCGTCGGCGTCGTCATCGGCGAAACCGCCACCATCGGCAACCACGTGAAGCTCTACCAGGGCGTCACGCTCGGCGCGAAATCGTTCGAGGTCGACGACGCGGGCAACCCGGTGAAGGGCGTCAAGCGCCACCCCGACATCGGCCACCACGTGACGATCTATGCCCACGCGACCATCCTCGGCGGCGGCACGACCATCGGCGCGCACTCCGTCATCGGCGGCAACGTCTGGCTGCTCGAGTCCGTCCCGACCAACAGCATTGTCTATTACAAGGGCGACGACCTGGTCGTCCGCCAGCGCAAGCAGCAGGAACTGCTCGTCGCCGAGTCGGCAGACTGGGTGATTTGATTTTCGATTCTCGATTTTCGATTGCCGTCCGTGGGTGAAATTCGGAATCCCCTCCATGAAGAGGGGTGCCCAATGGGCAGGGTGTGCAGGAAGTACACGCATCCAGCGATTTTCCTGAGTGGGAGGGGTTTCACACCCCGACTGAAAAGGGTGGTTTGATTTTCAATTGCCGTCGTGGGTGAACGAACGGCAGCGATCCGACGAGCGCTGTACCTTTCCATGAACTCCACCGGGATTCGGAATCCCCTCTATGAAGCCGGAACGATGCAATTGAACCGCGAAGGGCGCGAAGGTCCGCGAAGGTCTACCGGGGAAATCCTGATTTTGCCCGGGATCACGAAAGAGTGAGTACGGAAAGGCATCACCGAGGATCAGGTCTGACTCGCGACTTTCGCGTTCCTTCGTAAGCGTTCGGCCGGGGACCTCGTAGACAGATCGTAAAGGTGACGATTCTGCGTAGGGCGGTCGTAAAGGTGACGATTACGTCGGAGACTTCCAGCGAGCGGGCGTCAGAGCGGTAAGGTCGTCCTGGTTGGTCATAGTCGGCAGACGACCGAGGACATCGCGCAAGTACGCGTACGGGTCCTTGCCGTGGCGCTGGCAGGAGACGACGATTGAGTAGATGATGGCGGAACGCTGGCCGGCGTCGGGATGACCGATAAAGAGCCAGTTTTTCTTCCCGATGGCTGAGGGCCGGATGGCATTTTCGATCAGGTTGTTGTCGAGCCGGGTTTCACTGTAACGCAGGTGCGCGGTCAGCGGCTCCCAGTGATCGAGCAGATAGCCGCAGGCCCGGCCCAAACCGGATTTGGGCAGCGCGCGCTTGCGCAACGCCAGGACAAGCCGGCGCAGGCGGCGCAAAGGCCGGGCGAAGCACAACTGACGCAGGTCCGCGCGACGGGCGCCGATCTTGCGTTTGTCCCAGACGCGTTCCCAGCGGTAAAGCCGGGCGATCAAGCGCAGGATTCGCTCAACGGTCTTCGGGCGCTCAGCGGCCGCCTCGAAGAAGTATCGCCGGGCGTGCGCCCAGCAGCCCAGCCACACCACCTGCTCGCGCTCGCGGGCGAAGGCCGGATAGGCCTCGTATCCATCCGACTGAAGCAGGCCCTTGTAATCGGACAGCAGGGAGGTCAGTTCGCCGTGCCGGCGCGACAGCCGCCAATCAAAGACAACGTCACCCCCGGGGCGACTGATCGCCCAGAGCCACCCCTGCGTCGTGCCGCCTTTCTTCTCGTCGGGATCATTACATCGGATCGGCGTCTCGTCGGCCTGCACGTAGCCGCCGGCGAGCAGTTCGGATTTCATCTGGCGGTAAATCGGCTCCAGCCACTGGGCCGTAATCCCGATCCAGTCCGCCATCGAGCTGCGCGGCAGCGTGGCGCCCCAGCGCGAGGACATCTGCTCCAAGCGGTACAGCGGCAGATGATCGACGTACTTCGAGAGCGCGATCCACGCGAGCAGCCCCGCGGAGGCGTAGCCGCCCGCGACGGCCCGGGCCGGGGCCGGCGCCACCATCGGCGGCTGCGCGCGATCATCGCGACGCTTAAACTTGGGCCGCACGATCTCGCGCTTGAAGAGTTTGGGCGGCACCACGTCCACCTCGAAGCTCCGCTCCTCGCCGATGCGTTCGTAGGCTTGCGGCTCCGCCTGCACCGGCTCCGGCACAATCTCGATTACCTCCTGCACGGGCAGCTTCGCAAAGTTCTCCGCCGGCAGCGGGCGCTTCTCCCGGCTCACCGTGCGCTCATACGTGATCGTCTGCTTCGGCGCACCCGCGGCGGCGAGTTTCTCCAGTTCGCCCAACTTCAGGAGCAATTGCGCGCGGTCCAGTTTCTCGGACTTGCCCGGCCCGAAGAGCTGCTGCTGCAGCCACGCGATCTGCGTGCGCAACACCGCAATCTCCTGCTTCAGGAGCGCCACTTCATCGAGGGGCATCGTCTCTGGGCTCACGCGCGCGCTCTGAGCAAAACGCGCACCAAAAGTTCCGCGCGAGCCAAATTATTTTTCAACGCTCGTACCACGCCTTCAGTGCGCCGTGCCTCAGGTCGATCCCCCCGACGAGCAACGCCAGCGCCTCCGGAGCCAGCGAGAGCTTCGTGCCCGCCTGGCTTGGCTGCGGCCACGAGAAGCGGCCCTGCTCCAGCCGTTTCGCCAGCACCCACACTCCGGTGCCGTCCCAATACAGGAGCTTCAATCGCGTGCGCTCCTTGTTGATGAAGCCAAACACCGCCCCGGATTTCGGATCCTCGCGCAGTTGCTCGCTCGCCGCCGTCCACAGCCCATTGAACGACTTCCTCATGTCCACGGGCGTGACCGCCACGAAGATTCGGACCGAATGCGGGAAGGCTAACATCAGCGTAGCGCCTTCACCAACGCGGCGAGATCTGCCGTGCCGGCGCCCCGCACCATCGTGCCATCCGGCAAACGCACTTCCAGCACACCCGCTGGCACCGTCGACGCCAGCACCGCACCGACCCGCACCTCCGCGAAGCGCGGATTCTTCGCCGTCGGGCGCTTGTGCGCCGCCTTCAACACCCACCCCGCGAAGGTCGAGTATTCGATGCCCTCCCGTCGCGCGAACCCCGCCATCGTCAGCCCGCTTCCACGCCAGGCCGTCACTGCCTCGGCCCGCCGCTCCGCGGTGCTAATGCGCCGGCCTCGCCCGTCACGCTTCTCACCCGTATCGATCAACTCCGTCGTAGTCGTCACCATTCCGACCACCTTACCACCTCTACGCCCTCGCGCCTATGAGGTCTCCGGCCGAACGCTTACGTTCCTTCGCGTCCTTCGCGGTTTCCACTGAATGGTTCCGGATGAAGAGGGGCTTGGCAGCCGTAGGCCCGGCGAAGGCTGCTGCCCAACGGGCGGGGTTGTGCAGGGAGTACACGCGTCCAACGATTTTCCTGGGTGGGAGGGGTTTCACACCCCGACTGAAAACGCGGCATCAATCCCGTCGGGGTATAAAACCCCTCCCACCGAAGGCGGCTCGACGTTGAACGAGCGGCGGCCCTGCCCTCAAACCCGCTGCCGCATCGCCACGGCGCGCGCGATTTCCGCGGCGAACAAGGGACCGCGATAAACCAGCCCCGTATAAAGCTGCACGAGCGTGGCACCGGCATCGAGTTTCTCGGCGGCCGCGGTCTCATCCATGATGCCGCCCACCCCGATGATCGGGAGCCGGCCGTTCGTGGTCCGCGCGATGTAATTGATGATTTCCGTCGACCGCCGCCGGACCGGGGCGCCGCTCAGGCCGCCCGCCTCGTTGACGGACGCCAGCGCACCGGGGCGCGCCAGCGTGGTATTGGTCGCGATGATGCCGTCGAGCTGCAGGTCGGCGATCACCTGCAGCGCCGCGTCCACCTGCGGCCAGTTCAAATCCGGCGCGATCTTCAGCAACAGCGGACGGCGCGGCTTGCCCGCCGCCGTGCGCGCGCGGTTTTCGTCCACGAGTGCGGCGAGCAGCGGCTGCAGCCAGGCGGCGTCCTGCAGTTCGCGCAGGCCCGGCGTGTTGGGGCTGCTGACGTTCACCACCACGTAATCCGCGTGATCCGCCAGCAGGCGGAAACTGCCGAGGTAGTCCTCGGTGGCCCGGTCGAGCGAAGTGACCTTGCTCTTGCCGAGGTTGATGCCGAGCGGGATCGCGCGCCGGCCCGGGCCGGAGAGTTTTTCCAACCGCTTCGCGAGCGCGGCGGCGCCGGCGTTGTTGAAACCCATCCGGTTGATGACCGCCTCTTCCGCGGGATACCGAAACGCCCGCGGCCGCGGGTTGCCGGGCTGCGCGTGGAAGGTGACCGTCCCGATCTCGACGTGCCCGAAGCCCAGGGCCGCGGCCGCCGGCCAGGCGCGGCCATTTTTGTCGAAGCCCGCCGCGAGCCCCACCGCGTTCGGGAATTTCAAGCCAAAGGCCTCGACCGGCCGGTGCCGCGCCGGGTCGAGCCGGTGCACGCGTTCGAGGAGCGCACACAGCGGCCGCACGTGGCCGAGCGTGGCGAGCGCGTCCACCGCGAGTTCATGCGCGCGCTCCGCCTCGAGACGGAACAGCGCCGGTTTGATCGCATGTGTATAGAGCCAGCCCATGGGCGCGGACGATGCCACCCGCCGCCCAACTTACAAGCACCAGCCGAACCGGACGTGTCCTAATCCGAAAAGGATCCCTGCCTCAAAAGATCCCCTCTCGAGAGGGGTGGCGCGCAGCGCCGGGGTGTGTTGGAAAGCTGCGAGGGCTTCAACCGCTCGCGCTCACTCCCGGCACACCCAGATTGAAGCCGGAAATGGAAAACCTGAGACCTGAAACCTGAGACCTGAGTTCAAGGCAGATAGCATTGCTCAATGCAGGGCCCGCGGTCGTCGCAAGGCCGGGTGCTTGAGAGCCCTCTCAAGCCGGAACGCTGCAAATTGAACCGCGAAGGACGCGAAGACCCGCGAAGGGCTGCCGGTGAAATCCTGATTTTGCCCGGGATCACGCAAGAGTGAGTACGAAAGGCAGCACCGAGGATCAGGGCCGACCCGCGATTTTCGCGTTTCTTCGCGTCCTTCGCGGTTCAATTGCATCGTTCCGGCTGGCGAGAGGGGATCCCAATCCCAAACGCACACCATCCGCTTCCGCATGTTCCGTGGTTTGCTCCGCCCTGGCCTTGATCCGCGGCCATCCGCACCATCCGCGGAGAATTCCCCCGCACCGCGACGGCGGGTTTGAGCCAGCCCCTGGCGGGTCCGGTTCGCGCGATGAGGAATCCGCAAAATAGCGGGACCATTGACCGAATCTTTTGGTCTTGTTTTTTCGAAGGTCAGGACCACCCTGCCGCCGATTTTTCCGGGCTGAATCGGGACCTGAAAGATTTTCCAACTTTCTGCGTTTCAAGATTTGACAAGCCCTCCACCCGGCTCATTTCGTGCAGCGAATTCCGAATACCATGGCGAAAGGCTCCCCCCAACTTGAATGGTGCGTAGTGAGGCTCGGCGAAGACCACAACTGGTGGGTCGACGAGATCAGCGATCCCGTGCACTGGGATGTCGATGGCCTCAGCATCATCGACCCGCGCCAGGTCGACCACATCATCGAGCTCGTCGATCCGCTGCGCGAGTACGGCTTCGATTCCGACCTCTTCGAGCGCGCGTTCATCCCCTTCCGCATCACGAAGGACCTCGGCAAGGGCAAGGTCCGCCTCGCGCGCACCAAGCAGCCGCTGCTGGAGTCCGAGGAAAAGCTCTTCGCCCTGCCCGACGTCATCGACGAGGAAAACGGGCCCTACGCCGACTTCCTCGACCACATCACGCGCCTGCGCGTGAAGCTCATCAACGAACTCCTCGATCTCGAGGAGAAGCTGACCGTCGACGAGGTTGAGGATCAGCTCCGCGAGGCGCAGAACAGCGACTTCATCGAGGGCAAGGCCGTCCATCTTTTCTCCGAAATCACCGCGATCCTCGACTTCATGCCCGCCGGCCACGGTGAGGACGACGAGGATGCGGAAAAGGGCGCCGACGAGGCCGAGGAGGACGATTTGCCCGAGGTCGAGGAGGACGAGGAGGAAAAGCTGAAGGGCGACGCCTCGCTCAAGTGGGACGACGATGACGAGGACGCCGACAAGGACAAGGACGACGACGCCAAGTCCAAGGACAAGGACGACGACGACGAGGATGAAGACGGCGACGATGACGACGAGGAATCGGACGACGAGGAAGACGAGGACGAGAAGCCGACCCGCAAGCGCGGGAAGGGCTGAGGTTTTCCCGTAAGGGCGCCGCTTGACGGCGCCCGCGGGCGGCGACAGGCACCGCCCCTCCATCTGGCCCGGTGACATTCCCGTTGCCACGCACCCGGCCATCCGTCACTTACGGGGCCGCCTCTTCATGAGTCTCTTCCAGACCAAACCCGTCGCGCAACTCATCGCGGAATCCGAATCGACCGGTGAGCACCGCCTGAAGCGCGAACTCGGACCGGTCAACCTGATCAGCCTCGGCATCGGCTCGGTCGTCGGCGCGGGCATCTTTGTCCTGGCGGGCACGTCGGCCGCGAACTACGCGGGCCCGGCCATCGTCCTTTCCTACATCCTGTGCGGCGTGTCCTGCCTGTTCGCGGGCCTCTGTTACGCGGAGTTCGCCACGATGATCCCGGTGGCGGGCAGCGCCTACACCTACACCTACGCCACGATGGGCCAGTTCCTCGCGTGGATCATCGGCTGGGATCTGATCCTCGAATATTTGTTTTCCGGCGCCGCCGTGGCCGTCAGCTGGTCCGGCGCCGTCCAGGGCCTGCTCGGCGAATTCGGCATCACCATCCCCTCGGTCATCGGGTCGGCGCCGTTCGCCATCGATCGCGCGCAGATGGTGACGACAAATCTCCTGCTCTTTTCCTTCGAGCACCACCCGCTCGTGGCCACCGGCGCGCTCATCAACCTCCCGGCCGTCTTCATCTCCCTCGCGCTGACCGTCGTGCTCGTGCTCGGCATCAAGGAATCCGCCAATTTCAACAATTCGATGGTCTTCATCAAGGTCGGCGTGCTCGTCGTGCTGATCGTCTACGGCTTCTGGTGGATGCTCGGCCATCGCGAGACGGTGGCGGCCAACTGGACGCCGTTCATCCCTCCCAACACCGGCACCTTCGGCGAATACGGCTGGAGCGGCGTCTTCAAGGGCGCGGCCGTGATCTTCTTCGCCTACGTCGGCTTCGACAACGTCTCCGCCGCCGCGCAGGAGGCGAAGAACCCGCAGCGGGACATGCCGATCGGCCTGCTCGGGTGCCTGGCCGTGTGTTCGCTGCTGTTCATCGGCGTGTCGGCGGTGCTGACCGCGATGGTGCCCTACACCCAGCTCGGCGTCGACGCCCCGTTCATTTTCGCGCTGCAGCACGTGGGCGCGCCGGCCTGGCTGCGGTTCAGCATCGAGATCGCGACGATCGCGGGCCTCACGTCGGTCTGCCTCATCTCGCTGCTCGGTCAGCCGCGCATCTTTTTCTCGATGGCGAAGGACGGCCTGTTGCCGCCGTCGTTCAGCCGGATCCACCCGCGCTTCCGCACGCCGCACATCACGACCATCGTGACCGGCGTGGTCTGCGCGATCGTCGCCGGCCTCCTGCCGCTCGATCTGCTCGGCGAACTCATTTCCATCGGCACCCTGATGGCGTTCGCGGTCGTGTGCCTCGGCGTCTGGGTGCTCCGCGTGAAACGGCCGGACCTGCCCCGCCCCTTCCGCACGCCCTGGCTGCCGCTGGTGTCGATCCTTGGCACCGCCACCTGCCTGCTGCAAATGTACATGCTGCCGGCGGACACCTGGTTGCGGCTCGCCATCTGGATGGCCCTCGGGTTCGCCGTTTACTTCGGCTACAGCCGCCGGCACGCGAAGTTGAACCAGCCAAAAGGCTGAGCCGGAATCGCGCAGCTGCGGGAGCCTGCCTGCAGGCGGTTCAGGACGCGCGCCCACGCGAGGTTCTCCCTGAAAATGGAGGCCCCACGCTCGCCGCGGGGCCATGGTGTGCAGGCGGAACGGCCCGGCGACAAGCGCCGGCCCTACACTCGAGTGGCCTGGGTGGGAGGGGTTTTATCCGGAACCATTCAGTCGAAACCGCGAAGTACGCGAAGAAACGCGAACATCGCGAGTCAGCCCTGATCCTCGGTGATGCCTTGCCGTACTCACTCTTTCGTGATCCTGGGCCAAATCAGAATTTTACCGGTAGACCTTCGCGGACCTTCGCGCCCTTCGCGGTTCAATTGCATCGTTCCGGTTTTATACCCCGACCGCGAAGGCGGCACCAATCCCGTCGGGCTATAAAACCCCCTCTCACTCCAAGCTCCTCTGACCGAAGGCGGCCCCGCGACGAGCGCGGCCCCTCCAGTCGATCAGCGCCCTACCCCTTCAACGCCCGCGCCACGTCCTTCGCGAAGTACGTCAGGATCATGTCCGCGCCGGCGCGCTTGATGGCCAGCAGCGATTCGTCGCGGCAGCGCGCGAGGTCGAGCCAGCCGAGCTTGGCGGCGGCGTGGATCTGCGCGTATTCGCCGGAAATCTGGTAGGCGGCCACGGGCGTGCGCGTCGCATTGCGGACCTCGCGGATGATGTCGAGATACAGCCCGGCGGGTTTCACCATCACGATGTCGGCGCCCTCGGCGACATCGAGCTGGACCTCGCGGATCGCCTCGCGCCGGTTGGCCGGGTTCATCTGGTAGGTCGCCTTGCTCAACAAACGCGTGCCGGCGGCCCGCGCGCTGCCGACGGCGTCACGGAACGGCCCGTAATAGGCGGAATTGTATTTGGCCGAATAAGCCAGGATGCCCGTGCCCGTGTAGTTGGCGGCGTCGAGGGTCTTGCGGATGGCGCCGACGCGCCCGTCCATCATGTCGGACGGCGCGACGAAATCGACGCCGGCCTCCGCTTGCAGCACGGCCATCTCACAGAGGATCGAGACGGTGCGGTCGTTGTCGACGTCGTCGCCGGCGTCCGTCAGCACGCCGTCGTGGCCGTGATCGGTGTAGGGATCGAGCGCGACGTCGGTGATGACGGTCAACTCAGGCACGGCGGCCTTCACCGCGCGGACGGCGCGCAGGATGAGCGTCTTCGGATTGAGCGCCTCGGAGCCGTCAGCGTCCTTCAGCTTCGGATCGAGCTTCGGAAAAAGGGCCACGGCGGGAATGCCGAGCTTGGACAATTCGCGGCATTCGCGGACGAGATCCGGGATGCTGAAGCGGCTCACGCCCGGCATCGAGCCGATGGGCTCGGGCCGGCCCTTGCCCTCCACGACGAAAAGCGGCGCGATCAAGTCGGCGGCACGCAGGACGGTCTCCTCCACGAGGGCACGGCGGCTGGGCAGCCGGCGCAGGCGGCGCGGACGATGGGCGAGTTCGAGCTTGGAGGACTTGGCCATGGAGCCAGCAGGATTAAACCACCGCTCAGACAGATCAATCCCGGATAATCCGCAAGCCAGGCCGTTAACCGCGCAGGACGCCAGGGCGCGCGAAGGCGATGGGCGTCGACTGGCCGCCCGGGGCCTTCGCGTCTCTCGGCGTCCTGCGCGGTTCCCTAATCCGTGGTTGAAAGTTCCGCACTTTTTGCGCCTTTTGTGATCAACCTCCCTTCCATGCCGATCCGGCTCCACGAATCCCTCTCCCGCAGCCTGCGCGAACTCAAACCCGCCCAGCCGGACGGCGTCTTCCGTTTCTACAATTGCGGACCGACGGTCTATGCGCCGGCGCACATCGGCAATTTCCGCAGCTTCGTCGTGAACGACGTCATCCGCCGCCTCCTCGAACTGGAGTACCCGGGCAAGGTGAAACACGTCCGCAACCTGACGGACGTCGACGACAAGACCATCAAGCGGGCGCAGGACGAGCAGCGTGCGCTGGCGGACGTCACGAAGCAATGGACCGACAAGTTCCACGCGGACTGCGCCGCGCTCAACTGCCTTCCGCCGCACGTCGAGCCCACCGCCACCGGCCACATCAAGGAGCAGGTCGACATGATCGACGTGCTCATGAAGAAGGGCAACGCCTACCGCGCGGCCGACGGCTCGGTCTATTTCAAGGTCTCGTCATTCGACAACTACGGCAAACTCAGCCGCGTGAAGGAACGCGAGTTGCAGGCCCAGGCCAGCCAGGCGCACAAGTCGCAGGCGGTCGATGCGGATGAAAAGGAAGACGCGACGGATTTCGCGCTGTGGAAAGCCCACAAGGCCGACGACGGCCCGAACGCCTGGGAAAGTCCGTGGGGCCGCGGCCGCCCCGGCTGGCACATCGAGTGCAGCGCGATGAGCAAGAAGCATCTCGGCGAGACGATCGACCTGCACACCGGCGGCGTAGATCTGCTGTTCCCGCACCACGAAAACGAGATTGCGCAGAGCGAATGCTGCAACGGCCGGCTGTTCGCGCACCATTGGTATCACAGCGAACACCTGATGGTGGACGGCAGGAAAATGTCCAAGTCGCTCGGCAACCTCTACACCCTCGACGACCTCAAGGCGAAGGGCTTCAGCCCGATGGCCCTGCGGTACGCGCTGCTCGCGGGCCATCCGCGCAAGCAGCTCAACTTCACCCTCGACGGCCTGCACGCCGCCGAGAGCGCGTTGAAGACGCTGCGCGAGTTCCGCGCGGCGCTGCCGGAAAGCACGACGGGGGCGCACGACACCTTCGGCCATGCGCTGACGCTGCTCCAGGACGACCTCAACACGCCCGCCGCGCTCGGCGCAATCTTCACGGTGGTGAACCGCAAGGGCGGCGAGGCCGACCGGGCGTCGTTCGATCGGGTGATGTTTGCCCTCGGATTCGACCTCACGGCGGCTGCCGAAGCCCCGAAGGCCGCAGCCCCCGCGGAAATCACCGCCCTCGCGGAGAAGCGCTGGCAGGCGAAAAAGAACAAGGATTTCGCCGGCGCGGACGCGATGCGCAAGGAACTCTCGGCTGCGGGCTGGTCGATGCTCGATGGCAAGGATGGGTACAAGCTGGAGCCGGTGAAGAAGTAGGGCTCGCTCGGTGTTTGCATGTAGGGTCGCCGCTTGTCGGCGGACCGTGCCACCGCGCAGGAAGCGTTTGTTGCCAAGCAGACGGCACGGAGACCTGAGCTTCATTCGCGGGTTCGAATCAGGGGTATTCACCACTGAAAGCGCGACGGCACGCCGGCAAGCGGCGGCCCTACATTCCGAACCCAAACCCTCCCACCCTCCCGCACTCCATGCTTCACAGCGTCAGCCGCACCGCCTCGACCACCTCGACCTTGCCGTCCGCCGTCGCGCGCCAGCGTACATTCCAGCCGGAGATCGTCATCCCGTAGGTTTGTCCGTTGCCGACCGCCTGATACGCCGGCTGCAGATTCAGTCCGAGCAACTGCCGCACGAGCGTCACCAGTTCCTCCGGCAGCACCCGCTCAAGCTCCGGCGGGATGATTACATCCGTTGCCGCCCGCGTCGCCGGCGCATCCTTCGCCCAGTCCGACCGCGCCTCCGGTTTGGCTTCGCACCATGGCAGGTAGGGCTTCACATCGTACACCGGCGTGCCGTCCACGGCGTCCACACCCCCGACGATCAACACGCCGGCCTCCACGCGGCGCAACTCGACCAGCGAGAGCCCCAGCCCGTTCGGCCGCGACGGCGAACGCGAGGCGAACACGCCCACCCGTTCGTTGCCCCCGAGCCGCGGTGGCCGCACGGTCGCCGCGCCCGCCCACGGCGGATTCAGGTGAAACCCGGTCATGAGCCACACGTGCGAAAAATCCTCCAGCCCGCGCACGAACTCCGGCGCCGCAAACTCCGGCAGAAACTCCACCCGCCCTTCCGCCGCCATCACCAGCCCGGACTGCCGCGGCACGCCGAACTTCTCGGCGAACGGCGTGCGCAGGAGGGCGACCGGTTTAATCTCAGGCATGACAGCGAACGCTACCGGTGAAAACCGTCACGCCGCAAACCAAAGAATCCGGCCGCAGCCCTTGCAAAGGATCCCCGGCCGCGAACCTGACGCCACGAGCGAGTGGGGCCCGGGCATCCGTCCCCGCGAGCGGTCCGCGGAAATCCCCCGCCGAGCAGCCTGACCGGGATACCGGTGTCTCCAAACCCGGCGCCCCAACCCCATGTCACCCATTAGGTGACCTGGTCGCGTGAGCTTCCTCGAATGGCATGTCACGTAATACGGGGTGACATGTTTCCGGGGTGACCTGGCGGTTGGTCGCTTGCTTTTTGGTGCGGTACTGTTCAATTGAACAGCATGACCGAACGGCAGGAGGAAATCCTCGAATTCATCCGGCAGTACCAGCAGGCAAACCACCTGCCGCCGTCGACGCGCATCATCCAGCGGCACTTCGGCTTCTCGAGCCAGAACAGCGTCATGAGCCACCTGCGCGCCCTCGCGAACAAGCAGCAGCTCAGCAAACTCGACGACCGCAAGTGGGGCCTGAAGGCGCAACAGGTGCAGGGCCAGCTCTTCGCGGTGCCCGTCTATGGCTCCATCCCCGCGGGCTTGCCGGCGATGCAGGAACAGGCCGTCGAGGAAACCCTTGCCATCGATCCCGCCCTCTTCGGCCTCCGCCGCCCCAAGCCGCACCAGTGCTGGGCGCTGCGCGTGCAGGGCGACTCGATGATCGATGCGCATATCCTGGATGGCGACCTCGTCATCCTCGAGCGGCGCGAACCGCGCCGGGGCGACATCATTGCCGCGCTGGTGGACGACACCACCACGACGTTGAAACGCTTGGTCCACGCCGGCGGCCGCCCCGTGCTGCGTGCCGAAAATAAAAAATACCGGGACCTCGTGCCCGACCGCCTGGAATCCCAGGGAGTGCTCGTGGGGGTCATCCGCCGCCAGCGCCCCGCCGCATGAGGACCAATGCCCGGCGTTTCGTCCTCTCCCCTCCCGGCGCTCCGGCAGCTCCTGCGCGAGCGTTTCCCCGGCGCCACCCACGCCCGCGCCGCGCCGCTGGCCACGGGCCTGCCCGGGATCGATGACGTCCTCGGCGGCCTGCCGCGACCGGCGCTGACCGAGTTGGTGTGCTCCGCCCCGAGTTGCGGCAGCCAGCTTTTCATCGGGCAGCTGCTGGCCAGCACGCGCGCCGACGCCCGGCGCGTGGCGCTCGTCGATGCCGGCGACGCCTTCGATCCCGGCTCGTGGCCGGCGCCGGTCCTCGAACATCTCGTGTGGGTGCGCCCGCCGGATGCCGCCGGGGCGATGGCCGCGGCTGATTTGCTCGCCCGCGACGCCAACTTCGCGCTGCTCCTGCTCGACCTGCGTCACTCGCCCTTCGCGCAATTGCGGCGCATTCCGTCGACCTCGTGGTATCGCCTGCAACGCGCGCTCGAGCCCACCACCCTCGCCGCCGTCGTGCTCACGCCTTTTTCACTCGTGCCCAGCGCCCACGTGCGGCTCGAGCTCGACGCCAGTCACGCGTCGGCCGCGCTCACGACCGACCGGCCCGCGTTGAACGTCCGGCTCGCACCGACGCTGCTCAGGCAGCGCAGCGGGGATTTGGCGGCGGCGGGGTGATCGAGGATTTTATGTTTTCGGACGCTCCTCACCCCCCCCGCCCTTCGGGCAGCCTTCGCCGGGCCCATGGCTCCCAAGCCCCTCTCAAGGGGAGATCCTCGCGAACTTGGTCCCCTCTCGAGAGGGGTGGCGCGCAGCGACGGGGTGTGTAAGGGGAGCCCCCCGTGAGATATCCGCACTGAACCATGTTCGCCGTCCTCCTCATCCCTTCCTTTGCCCTGCAGGCCATCCTGCGGGTCGATCCCACGCTGGCGGGAAAACCGGTGGCGTTGATCGCGCCGACGCGGCGCGGCGCGGCCATCGAGGAATGCAACGAATCCGCCGCCCGGGCCGGCGTGCTGCCGGGCTATTCCGCACCGCGGGCCCAGGCGCGCTGCCCGGGCATCGTGCTGCGACCGCACCAGCCGGAGTTGGAACGCGAGGCGGCGACGGCCCTGCTGGCGACGGCCTTCGGCGTGACGGCCTACGTCGAAGCCACCGCCCCGGGCGTGTGCACCCTTGGCCTCGCCCAACTCGCGGCGCCCCGTCACCTTCCCTCCCTGCAGCAGGCGCTCGCCCAACTCACCGCCCTCGGTTTCGCCGCATCCGCCGGCCTGGGCGCCACGCCGTTGCTCGCCCTCTACGCCGCGCGCCAGGCCGGGCCGGGCCGGGCGTTGTCGGGCGACCGCGGGTTTCTGGCGGGCTTGCCCGTCACGGCGGCGGAGCCTGCCGGGGAGTTGCTTCCCGTGCTGGCGACGTGGGGCATTCGCACGCTCGGCCAGCTGACGGCGTTGACCAAGGCCGACGTCGCGCAACGGCTCGGCCGCGACGGCCTTGCCCTGTGGGAACGCGCCGCCGGTGAGACGACGCGTCCGCTGGAAGTCGCCGCGCTGGCGCGGGATTTCACGGCGCATTTTTCCTGCGAGCACGAGATGGAAACGCTCGAGCCGCTGCTCTTCATCCTGCGGCGCTTTCTCGACCGGCTCGCGCTCGATCTCGCCAACGCCCACCAGGCCGCGCTCGCGATCGAACTGGTTCTCGACCTGGCCGACGATTCCCACCACACGCAATCGATCCGCCTGCCCGAGCCGATCACGGATCCCGCCATCCTCTTCCGCACGCTGCAGACGCATTTGGAAACCGTGCGCACGACGGCGGCCATCAGCGGCGTCCGGCTGCGGCTCGATCCCGGCCGCATCATGGTGCGGCAGCAGGGACTCTTCGACGGCGGCCTGCGGGATCCGCATGGCTTTGCCGACACGCTCGCGCGGGTGACCGCCCTCGTCGGTCCCGGACGCGCCGGCCGGCCGGTGGCGCTCGACATGCACCGCCCCGACGCCTTTGCGCTGACGGCCCCGCCCGCGACGTTGGCGCCGCTCCCGACGGGCTTCGCGCACCCGTCGCAAGGCCTGCCGCTGCGGCGGCACCGTCCGCCGACGCCCGCGCGCGTGGCGCTCACCGAAAACCGCCCCGCGTATTTGTGGGCGGCCGGCGAGGAAGGCGCGGTCCACACCGCGAGCGGCCCGTGGATCGGCTCCGGCGATTGGTGGGAAACAGGCCGCTCCTGGCACCACGAGGCGTGGGACGTCGAACTCGCCGGTGGCGGCCTCTACCGCCTGCGCCGCACCGCCGAAGGGTGGTTCATCGAGGGGGAGTATGACTGAGATGCTTGCAGTGAAACGCAAGGGCCGCCGCATGTCAGCGGACCGTAGCGCGTGCGCACCACGGCCCGGCGACCAGCGCCGGCCCTCCATTAATGGCCACGGAGATTGGAAAGGAGCAGCCGTCGTCAGGCGGCTGGCGCCAGCGGTCTGACGACCGCGGCTCCCTTTCAAATCAACGATCCAACTTCCATGCCTGACTCCTACCTCGAACTCCACGCCGCCAGCGCCTTCAGCTTCCTGCGCGGCGCCGCCTTGCCCGAGCAGCTGGCCGAAGCGGCGGGCCAGCTCGGCCTGCCCGCGCTGGCGGTGCTCGATCGCGACGGGGTTTACGGCGCGCCGCGCTTGTACGCGGCGGCGAAGGAACAAAAGATCCGGCCGCTCGTCGGCGCGGAGATCACGCTTGCCGACGGCAGCGTGCTGCCGTTGCTCGCGCAAAATCGCACCGGCTACCAGAATCTCTGCCGGCTCATCACCACGGCGAAACTGACGCCGCGCCCGGCGGACCTCGCCCCGCGCGACCTGGCACCGGCCGAGGATCCCTTCGCGCGGAAACGCCGGTGTTTCGCGACCTGGACCGAGATCGAACAGTATGCCGACGGCCTGGTCGCGCTCACGGGCGACGAGGAGGGTCCGTTGCGCCGCGCATGGGAACGCGGTGGCGCGAACGCCGTCGACGCGGCCCTGCGTCCGTTGCAACGCATCTTCGGTCCCGACCGCCTGCACGTGGAAATCCAGCGGCACCGCGTCCGCGGCGAGGAAACCGCCGTCGCCATGCTCGCCGCCCTCGCCGCCCGCGAGCGCCTCCCGCTGCTGGCCACCGGCGGCGCGTTGTATGCGGAGCAATCCCAGCGCGTGGTCGCGGATGTTTTCACCTGCCTGCGCCACCACACCACCCTCGACGCCGCCGGGCGGCTGTTGTCGGCCAATGCCCAGCGCCACCTGCACGACGCCGCGCACATGCAGGCATTGTTTCGCGATCACCCCACAGCCGTGACCAACACTGTCCGGCTCGGGGAGCAGCTGGAATTCACGCTGCAAAACCTCGGTTACCGTTTTCCGGATTACGAGGTGCCCGCCGGTCATGACATGGCGAGCTTCCTGCGCGAGCGCGTGCTCGCGGGCGCCCGCCAGCGCTACAGGACCGTTCCGCCGAAGGCTGCGGCGCAGATCGACAGGGAACTCGCGCTCATCCACCGGCTTGGGTTCGACGGATATTTCCTCATCGTCTGGGATATTTGTCGCTGGTGCCGCGAGGAAAAGGGCACCCTCATCCAGGGGCGCGGCTCGGCGGCCAACAGCATCGTCTGCTACGCGCTCGGCATCACCGCGGTCGATCCCATCAAGGAGCAGCTGCTGTTCGAACGCTTCCTGAGCGAGGGCCGCGTCGGCCAGGACGGACATCCGTCGTGGCCGGACATCGACCTCGACCTCCCGAGCGGCGAGCGCCGCGAGGCCGCCATCCAGGAAATCTACCGCCGCTATGGGCGTCGCGGTGCGGCGATGGTGGCCAACGTCATCACTTACCGCGGCCGCAGCGCCGCGCGCGAGGTCGGCAAGGTGCTTGGGCTCGCCGACGACGTGCTCGATCGCTTCTCGGCGCTCTACGCCAACGGTGACTTTCCCCATACGCTCGGACTCGAGGAGCAGTTGAAAACCTCCGGCCTGCCCGACGTCCATCCGCGCCTGCCGGCGATGCTCACGGTCTGCCGCGCCCTGCAGCAACCCGCCCTGCCCCGCCACCTCGGCCAGCATTCCGGCGGCATGATCCTCTGCCCGGGCCGGCTCGACGAGGTCGTGCCCGTTGAAAATGCGACCATGGACGACCGCACCGTGGTGCAATGGGACAAGGACGACTGCGAGGACCTCGGTTTGGTGAAGATCGATTTCCTCGGGCTCGGCATGATGGCGGTGCTGCAGGACTGCCAGGAACTCTCCCGGGCGCGCGGGCAGCCGTGGGAGCTTTACGAGGTGCCGACCGATGACCGCGCCACCTACGACATGATGTGCCGCGCGGACACCATCGGCGTTTTCCAAATCGAATCCCGGGCCCAGATGGCGACGCTCCCGCGGATCCAGCCGCGCACGTTCTATGATGTGGTCATCGAGGTCGCCATCGTGCGCCCCGGGCCGATCGTCGGCCAGGTGACGAGTCCGCTGCTGCTGCGCCGCGCCGGCAAGCAGACGGTGGTTTGCCTCGATGCCGAGGTGGATGCCGAACTGCGGGACATCCTCGGCCGCACCTACGGCATCGTGCTCTTCCAGGAGCAGATGCTGGCCATCGCCATGAAGCTGGCCCACTTCAACGCCACCCAAGCCGAGGAACTGCGCCGCGCGCTCGGCTTTCGGCGGAACAACGACCGCCTGAAGGAGGCGACCGCGGAGTTGCGCCAGGCCATGCGTCGCCTGGGACGCAGCGAAGCCGTGATCGACAAGGTCGTGGACGCCACGCAGTCGTTCGCCCTGTACGGTTTTCCCGAAAGCCATGCCTTCTCCTTCGGGCTGCTCGCCTATGTCAGCACCTGGCTGAAGGTGCACCGCGTCGCCGAATTCTACGCCAGCCTGCTCAACAACCAGCCCATGGGGTTTTATTCGCCCGCGACGCTCGTGCAGGACGGACGGCGGCACCACTTGAGAACGCTGCCCGTTTGCGTGGCGCACTCGGATTGGAAATGCACGGTCGAGACGGACCGAACGATGCGCATCGGCCTGAGCTACATCAGGGGCCTGTCCGAGGCGCGCGCCGCCGCGATGCTGGCTGCGCGCCGCGAGCGGGCGTTCGAGTCGCTGCCTGATTTCCTGCGGCGAACCGACTTCACCGCCGCCGAACGCCGGGCGCTCGCGGCCACCGGCGCCTTGAACTGTTTTGCCGGACACCGCCGCGCCGCGTTGTGGCAGGTGGAGGCCGCGTGGTCCGCGGAGGAGAGCCTCTTCCGCGCGGCGGACTGGGTGTGCGCGGACGCCTCGCCGCTCCCCGCGATGACCCTCGGCGAACGGCTGCAGGAGGATTTCGGCAGCCTCGGGCTGACGGCTGGCGTGCATCCCATGCGCATGGCGCGCGAGCAATTGCCGGACATCTGGCGTGCAGCCGACCTGCCATTGGGCCGCGACGGCGACCGCGTGGTCATCGGCGGCAGTGTGATCTGCCGCCAGCGTCCGGGTACCGCGAAGGGCGTCGTGTTTGTCTCGCTCGAGGACGAGACCGGCGTGGCCAACGCGATTGTCTATGCGCACCTCTACGAACGTCACCGCATGGTGATCAACGAGGAGCCCACCCTGCGCATCACCGGCAAGCTACAGAACAAAAACGGCGTCATCCACGTGCAGGCCGAGGAAATCGAGCGACTGGTGCTGGCGGAGGTGCCCGCGCAGCTGTCGCACGACTACCACTAGGATATTCGTACGGAGCCCGCCGCTTGCCGGTGGGCCGCGATGAGAGCCGCGTGCGCGCCACGGCCCGCCGGCAAGCGGCGGAACTATACGCAGGCATCCTTCCCACGCGACCGGTACGCGGAATCACCGCAACGGGCAGCCGAACCAAGATACCGACGGGCCCGCCCACCCGGCGCCCAAATTCCATGTCACGTATTACGTGACATGTTTTCGTGAGCTTCCTCGAATGGCATGTCACGTAATACGTGACATGCTGCTTGGGTGACTTGGAGCGAAAAACGGATCTGAGGAGAGGCGGTTCACGGCCGTCACTTCCTATGGCGCAACCAGGCCGAGCTCCGGCTGGGCCGGTTTTACGCACGCGATATCACGTGCGCGGCCCGGCGGGAGCCGGGCCCTCCACGCGACCGGGCGGACCGGTCCGGGCTTTTAATTCGTCGCGGATTTCCGTGAGCAGCTTCTGGTCGAGCGAGAGCGCCTGCGCCGGGGGCGGCGGTTTGCGGTGCAGCCTGTTCACGAGTGAAATCACGAGGAACAGCACGAGCGCGATAATGACGAAGTCCAACAGCGCCTGCAGAAAGTTGCCGTAGTTGATCGTCACCGGCGCGTCGGGCGGACCGCCCAGGTGCCATTTCAGCTCGGTAAACTTCACCTGGCCCATCGCCAGCCCGAGCGGTGGGGTAATCACGTCCTGCACAAAGGAGGTGACGATTTTTCCGAATGCCGCCCCGATCATGATACCGACGGCGAGGTCGACGACATTGCCGCGGCGAATGAAGGCGCTGAATCCCTGGGCCCATTTGGCGACGCCCGACGGTTCCTTCGACGGAGGATAATCTGAAGGCATGACCCGTCAGTCTACACGGTTCCAAAAATCGGCGCATGCGGGAAAATTCCCGGGAGAAGCATCGGGAAGATGGAGCGCACTCACCTCAGCGCGCCGATTTGGAAGCTTACCAAGCAAACGCACAGAGGCCTCGCCGTTATGAAGCCCATGGGCACGCAAGATCCTACATCAAACTCATCGGATCCACGTCGAGCACCTGAATCACGTCATCGGGCCATTTGACCGTGGCCTGCAGCTTGACCAGTTCGGGGACGACCTTCGTGGCGCCCGCGCAGAAGTACCAGACTTGGAAACGGTACTCGTCCTTCACCTTCTCGATGGGTGAAGGCACCGGGCCGCGAATCTCCACGGCGGCACCGAGCGTTTGCTCGACTTGCTTCACCCAGTGTTCCGCGAAGAAGCGGATCTTCTCCGGGTTCGGTCCGCGAAAGATGTGGTGGATGAGGTGGCGATAGGGCGGATACGCGAATTTCTGCCGCACGCCCAATTCCGTCTCCGCGAAGCCGTCGAAGTCCGCCTTCTTGGCGAACTGGATGGCGTCGGCCTTGGGCGTGAACGTCTGCACGACCACCTCCCCCGCCCGGTCACCGCGACCGGCGCGGCCGGCGACCTGGACCAGCAATTGGAAGGTGCGCTCGTTCGCGCGGAAATCCGGCACGTGCATCGACAGGTCGGCGTCGATCAGGCCGACGAGCGTCACGTTGGGAAAGTCGAGCCCCTTCCCGATCATCTGCGTGCCGATCAGGATGTCGATCTTGCCGGCGCGAAAATCCCCGAGGATCTGCCGGAAGCGGTGCTTCTTCGACATCGTGTCCGTGTCCATTCGCTCGAGCCGCGCGCGCGGGAGGACGCGGCGCACCGCTTCCTCGACGCGCTGCGTGCCGAGGCCGCGCCAGCGGATGTCGGGCGCCGCGCATTGGGGGCAGGCCGCCGGCGCGCCGCGTTGGTGGCCGCAGAGGTGGCACTTCAGCGTTTCGTCCGCGCGGTGATAGGTCATCGACACGCTGCAGTGCGGACATTCCTCCACGTGCCCGCATTTGCGGCACTGCATGCTCGACGAATACCCGCGGCGGTTGATGAACAGGATCGTCTGCTCCTTGCGCGCGAAACGCTGGTGCATGTGATCGACCAGCAACCGCGACAAGGTCACCAGGCCGCGCGACCGCATCACCTCGATGCGCATGTCCACGATCTGGATGTCCGGCATTTTCTTGTCGTCGACGCGCTTCCTGAGCGTGTCCAGCCGGTACTTGCCGCTGCGCACATTGGCGTACGATTCGAGCGAGGGCGTGGCCGAGCCCAGCAGGCAGACCGCCCGCGCGAGCTTGGCGCGGTACACCGCCACATCGCGGCCGTGGTAGCGCGGGGTTTCATCCTGCTTGTAGGCCGGCTCGTGTTCCTCGTCCACGACGATGAGGCGCAGGTCCTGGACCGGCGCAAACACGGCGGACCGCGCGCCGACGACGACGCGCGCCTGCCCCGAGGCCAGCGCGGTCCAGCCGTCGAGCCGCTCGCCTTCGCCCAGGTGGCTGTGCCAGACGACGGTCTTGTGGCCGGCCGCCTCGAAGCGCCCGCGCAGCCGGGCGACGGTCTGCGGCGTCAGCGCTACCTCCGGCACGAGGTAGATCGCGCTGCCTCCGGCGGCCAGCACCTGCTCCACCGCCCGCAGGTACACCTCGGTCTTGCCGGAACCGGTCACGCCGTGCAGCAGATGGACCGCGAACCTGCCCTTCGTCAGGCTCTCGCCGACGGACGCCACCACGGCGGCCTGTTCCTCGTTCAACTTGGGCGGCAAGGAACTCACGATCTCGCCGCTGCTCCAATCGTCCGCATAGGCCACGCGCTCAACCGAGCGCGTCTCCTCGCGGACCAGCGCGAGCTTGATGAGCCCGTTCACCACGGCGGCCGTGGTCTGGAGGCGGTTCAGCACGAGGGATTTTTTGACCGGATGAAACTGCTGCTTCAGGAAATCGTAGAGCTTCGCCTGCTTCGGCGCCTTCTTGATCAGCGCGGCGTGCTCGTCCGGCGAAAGCGTGCGGCTGATCTCGAGGTATTTCTCCGTCTTGACCCGCGAGCCGTCGCGCACGGCCGCGGGGATCATGGCCTCCAGCACGGCTTCCATGCGGGCGGCGTAGTAACTGTGCATCCAGCGCGCCAGTTCCAGGAGGTCGGGCGTGAGCGCCGGAAACTCGTGCAGGATGCCGCTGAGGGCCTTGAGGCGCGCCAGCGGGACGTCCGAAATGGCGTCCAGCTCGAGCACCAGCGCCAGGTGCGAGCGGTTCATGATCGGGATGCGCACGAGTTGCCCGACCTGGATGGCGGCGCGCAGCGGCTCCGGCACGGTGTAGTGCAGGAGCTTGTCAAACCCGGCCAGTGGCTGGACGCCGACGATCATTCGGCCCAAGTGAGTCCGCGAGAACGGGCGAAGCAACGCGTTTTGTGGGCGGAGCCAGGAGTCCGGGGCGGAGAGCCGAGAGCAGACGACGAAAGCCCTGCTTTTCCCGCTCTCAGCCCTTAATCCGGGGCGCACAAATTCCCTTTGACAGGCGGCGCCGCCCCGCCCGACATTGCGCCAGTGAGTGTCGACGTCGCCCGCGAAAAATTCCAATCCTACCTGGCCGAGCAGGGCCTGCGCGTGACCGACCAGCGGCTGGCGATTTTCAACGCGGCCTTCGCCCAAAAGGAGCACTTCACCGCCGAGCAGCTGCTCGATTGCGCCCGCAAAATCGACGATTCCGTCTCCCGCGCCACGGTTTATCGCACCCTGCCCCTCATGACCGAGAGCCACATCCTGCGGGAGGTGGACATCGGCTCCGGGGAGAAGTACTACCTTCCGGCCTCCAACGGGAACACGCAGGTGGCGCAGGTAGTCTGCGTCGATTGTGACAAGATCTTCGAGATCAGCGCCCCGTTCATGGAGTGGTACGGCAGCACCGTGTCGCTCAAGCTCGGCCTCAAGCCCATTTCGCAACGCCTGCAGGTCAGCGCCCAGTGCATCGCCTTCCGCCAAAGCGGCCGCTGCCCGAACCGTTTGAAGAACTGATCCGATGCATTTCCCAGAAGGCAGCGAAGCCGATTCGATCCGTCCCCTTCGTTTGCTTCACTGCCTTCTTTAAAACGAATTTTCCAACCAGCGATGTCCACCAAGCCCAAGTCCGACCCGCAGTTTGAAATCGATTTCTTCGAGGCCATCCACCGGCGCTGCCCCGATTATGTGGACGTCGTCGGCCTGCTCGGCGCGCTGTACACGAAAGTCGGCCGGATCGCCGACGGCCTGAAGATGGATCGCAAGCTGGTGCGCCTCGAGCCGGAGAACGCCACCGCCCACTACAACCTCGCGTGCTCCCTGGCTCTTTCGAAGAAGCGGCCCGACGCCCTGAAGTCGCTCCGCAAGGCCGTGTCGCTCGGTTACGACGACCTGGATTGGATGAGGCAGGATCCGGATTTGGAAACGTTGAAGAGCGACCCGGAATTCCGGAAGCTGTTAAGGCAGCTGAAGCCGCATAGTTGAGCCGCGAAGGTCGCGAAGAAGATCCCCGGATCAGGATTTCCCTGCGTTCTTTTGGAGGGCCCAGCTCCGGCTGGGCCGCGAACGTGATATCGCGGGCGCACGCCGGCCCAGCCGGAGCTGGGCCCTCCACCAGAACGGCGAACCCCGGCCTTTGCGGCCTTGGGGTAAAAGCTTCGGGTGCTTGGTCTGACTCGCGATCTTCGCGTCCTTCGCGGTTCTCCTGAATGGTTCCGGATGAAGAGGGGATCTCGGATTACCTGAGCCCGAAGACCAATTGGAGCACCGTGGCCAGGTCGCTCCCGACGGTGTAGCCGCCCCGCACGGATCGCGCGAGCGACTTGCATCGCCCGGCGCGCAACAGTGCGCTGTCCGCGGAAACAATCTGCGCCGTGCCGGCGCGCTGGCCGCCGAGTTCGGCGGCCGTCAGGGGCGTCCACGCAAACGGCAGGCCGGTGGCGTTGCACTCGACTTCCCAGCCGGCCACCAGGCCGAGCGGCAGCGGCTTGCGCAGGAGCGAGGGATAGCGGGCGATGAAATCGGGGGTGCGGGTGGTGGCCACGCGCACCTTCACCACCGCGCGCAGGCGGTCGAGGTATTGCTGGACGTTGTCCACGCGCTGCCGGCGCCACTCGCGGAGGAAATCCTTCGGGTCGATGCCGAGCAGGTTCATGCCGTTGTAGGCGCCCTGTTCGTTCGGGCTGCCGAACTTCTTCCAGGCATACCACGCGTTGAACGTCTGCGTGGTGGCGACCAGCCCGATCTCGAAATGCAAATGGGAGCGCTCCTTCGGGATCCCGCTGCCGCTGGCACTGCGGCCCATCGTGGCGATTTCCTGGCCGCGCTTCACGGCCACGCCCGGACGGATGCCGGCCTCCACGCGGGCCAGGTGCGCATAGAGCGTATAAACCGCGGGCGTCTGGTCCGGGTGCTCGATCACGATGTAGCGGCCATAGTTGCTGTTGCCGGGCGACGTGTTCACGTGCCGGACGACGCCCGTAATCGCCGCCGTGATCGCATCGGTCGCCTCGCCGCGGCGGTCATGGCTCGTCGCGCGAATGTCGAGGCCCTCGTGAAACTGCCCGCCGCCGCTGCGCACGCAGCCGAACAAGCCGGATTCGGGTTCGCCGGACACGGTCGGCTGAACCCAAGACGGGAAGTCCCGGCCCTGTTCCCACGCGCGGTTCGGCGTCGGCCAGCTGAAGTCCATCCGCTGGGCGGAGGCCGTGGCCGCAACGATCAAAAGCAAGGCGCCGGGTCCAAACCGCCTGAGCCGGGGAAAAACACGGGAGAGCGCAACCAGCTCCCGCGGCCAATCGCCTGCGTTAACCGGCGGCGCGGACGGAGTCCGCCCCCTCCCCGGCAATCCTTCGCAGCCCGGCGAACGGCAAGGCATGACCTCAACGATTTTTTGCCCGGTTGGTCGAGGTGCGCGTGATGCGCACGGCGACGGGCGGCAAGTCCTCGTTCGGCAATTCGACAAAGGTGAGCAGGCGCCCGTCGGCAATGACCTGGTCGATCGGTCGCGCGCCGACCGGGGTGTCGTTCAGCGTCAGCACCAGGCGCCCGCCGAGATTGGCGGCCGTCAGGCGATAGAGGTCGCGACCGGCCGCGGGCGTGAGTTGGAAATAAAGGCACCAGCCGAGGTCGACCTTGGTGAACTCGACGTTGGTGATGTCGGTCTCGACGAGCACGGGCTTGGGATTGATGGTCACCATCGTGCGGCTGACCGGCAATTGCACCGTCAGGCCCGGCGTGCCCGGCCGGACCTCGACGAAGAACCGCGCGACCAACGGCTGGTCCATCGGCGAGGGCGCTCCGCTCTGGCAGCCGGAAAGGAAGAAAAGCCCCAAGGCCAAAAGGAGCATTTGCAACACTCCCCTCCAACCCACCCCGCCCTTCGGCAGAGGAGCCGGGCTCCCCGATGCGCTCGGGCGAAGGCGGCTGGTGCGAAGCGACGGCACGTGGAGGGCACTTGCGACCAGGGTTGTCATTTGACCACCACCTTTGCAGCGGATTCGAAAGCCTCAAGGATTTCCGCACCGATCCCGTCGGCGACCAGGCGGCCGCGGGGCGTCAGGCTGATGCGGCCTTCCACCGTGGCGACGAGCAGGCCGCCGAAAAGCAACCTGGGCAACAGTTCCTCCAGCCCGGCCCAACCCATGCCCGGGAAACGCCGGCGCAACCGCGGGAGCGAGACGCCTTCGTTCATGCGCAGCCCGAAAATCACGGAGTCGGCCGCCAGCAGCTCGTTGGTCAGCGCCACGCGGTCGGTCAGCGCGCGGCGCCCGGCCGCGACATCGGCGTGCCATTGCGTGAGGTCGGAAGGATTGGCGGCGCGCCAGCCCGCGTGTTGCGACGCGCCGGAGGGTCCGAGGCCGACCCATTCGTGCATGTTCCAGGTGTTGAGATTATGCCGGCATTGGTGGCCGCGGCGCGCGAAGTTCGACACCTCGTACTGCGCATAACCGGACGTCTCGAGAAATTCCCACGTCTTCTCGTAGAAGGCGGCTTCCTTGTCTGCATCCAGCTTCACCTTGCCCTGCGAGAGCTTGATCCAGAGCGCGGTGTCCTCCTCGAACGTCAGGCAATACGTGGACAGGTGATCCGGCGCCAGCCGCAGCATCTCCGTGAGGTCCGCGCGCCATTGCTCCTCCGTCTGCCCGGGCAGCGCGAACATCAGGTCGAGATTCACGCTCGCAAAGCCTGCGCCGCGAATGAGGTCGTAGGCGCGGTAAACCTGCTCCGGCGTGTGCTGGCGGCCGAGCGCGTCGAGCAGGGCGGCATCGAAACTCTGCACGCCCATCGACACGCGCGTCACCCCAAGCTGCTTGAGCACCGCGAGCCGGTCGGGCGTGACGGTGGCGGGCGCCAGTTCGACCGTCCACTCGGCGGGCTGGCCGGCGTAGAGCAGCATGATGCGGCCGAGCTTTTCCAGTTCCGCGGGCTTGAGCAGGCCCGGCGTGCCGCCACCCCAGAACGCGGTGGCGGCCTGGCGCGACTGCCAGTTCACCAGCGCTGCTTCCGCCTCCACGGCATCGACATACTGGCGCACGGCGTCGCCCTTCGGCACCGTCTGGTAGAACGCGCAAAAATCGCAGGTCGAGGCACAGAAGGGGACATGCAGATAGACTCCCAGCGGGACGTCGGACGCCGGCTGGGGTTTTTCTTGCCCTGGGGGGAACTGGACCATTATGAAATGAGTCAATTTACGACCAGCCAACGGCCTACGCGGCCGCGGCCCGATCCCTTTATATTCAAATGCACAAGACTCCCTTCACTCACGCGAGCAGAATTTTGTCCGCGCTCGCCGCCACGGTGACCCTCCTGGTCCTCACGGGCTGCAATTTAACGATCACGAACCTGACGCCGGAGACCCTCCCGGCGAATCCGTCGCAAATCTACACGATCACGGCCGCGTTCCACCCGAAGACCAGCCAGATCGACACGAGCAGCATCGCCCCGCGCATCATCATTGATGGCTCGGTTTACAAGATGACGAAGAGCCCCGCGGGCGTGGATCTCTGGGAGTTCGAATACCAGCTCCCGGCGGGCCGCAACGCGGCTTCCTACTATTTCATCTGCGAGTACACCACCAAGGACAGCAACGGCGGCATCCCCAACGAGATGACCTCCGAGCTGCAATCGCTGAAGGTTGCCGGCCGCTACGTCATCCGTTCCGAAGCCACGCGCGCGCCCGTCGGCTCGCGCGTCAGCGTGCTCGGCGCCGGCTTCACCACGGCCGACCTGGTCTATTTCGACTCCACCCCCACCCGGACGGTCTTCGAATCGCCGAGCGCCCTCAGCTTCTTCGTGCCGGCCGTCGCGCCGTCGCAGACCTACAAGCTGAGCATCGTCAATTCGGCGATGGGCAACCTCGACGTCGGCACGTTCCGCGTCGACGCCATCAGCTTCCAGGTTTCCCCCGCCGCCCTCAACCTGCGTCCGGGCGAGCAGCAGGCGCTGACCTTCACGATCCCCAGCCCCGCTCCCGCCGGCGGCATGTTGATCGACGTGCGCACCGACGTCCCGGAAAGCGTGATCATGCCCGAGGTCATGGTCCCTGCCAACGCCACGAGCGTCACCATCCCGGTCCAGGGCGGCAAACCCGGCAGCGGTTCGCTCTTCTTCACGAGCAGCGCGGGCGAAAGCTCCGTCGCGGTGACAGTCACGGCGAAGTAAGCGGCTCGACCGGTTCTGATTTTCAAGGCGCGCCGGGGTGGCGCGCCTTTTTGTTTGGAGGCCGGTCTTCGGCCGACCTTCCTACACACCCCGCCCTTTGGGCACCCCTCTTCATCCGGAACTATGCAATTGAACCGCGAAGGGCGCGAAGGTCCGCGAAGGTATACCGGGAAAATCCCGATTTTGCCCGGGATCACGCAAGAGTGAGTACGGCAAGGCATCACCGAGGATCAGGTCTGACTCGCGACTTTCGCGTTTCTTCGCGTCCTTCGCGGTTTCTACTGAATGGTTCCGACTTCATAGAGGGGACTTCGGCCTGCGTGGGTTTGAAATCCCCTCTATGCAGAGGGGTGGCGCGTAGCGCCGGGGTGTGTAGGGACCGCCACATCCGCGGAATGGAAACCGCCATCGCATCTCCACCCGCGCCGCGCTTGCACCAATCAACCCGACCCGCTTTTCTCCGCGCATGACCGACCCCGCCACCGACCGGCACATCCAGTCGATCGAGAAGCCCCACAAGGCGCTCTGGACCTATTACCTCCTCAGCGCCCTCGTCGTGCCGCCGTTGTTCCCGATCCTGGCCCCGTACCTGTGGTTTCGCTACAACACGATGCGCTACAAGTTCACCGATGACGGCATCTCGATGAGCTGGGGCATCCTCTTCCGTCGCGAGATCATCGTGAACTACGCGCGCATCCAGGACATTCATCTCCGCTCGAACTTCGTCGAGCGCTGGCTCGGCCTCGCGCGCATCCTCGTGCAAACCGCGTCAGGCAGCGCCTCGGCCGAGATGACGATCGAGGGCCTCAAGGAATTCGAACAGTTGCGCGACTTCCTCTACTCGCGCATGCGCGGCGTGAAGGACCACGCCCACCACCCCGCCCCGTCGGCGCCAGCCGCTCCGGGAACGGCGCCGGTCGGGCCCGGCAACGCCGGCGAACTCGCCGCCGCCCTCCGGGAAACCGCCGCGGAACTGCGCGCGGTGCGCGAAGCGCTGGCCAACCGGAATCCAAGCCGCTGATTTTTTTAACCACGGATTTCACGAATTCCACGGATGCGCCAAACCCAACCAATCTTTTTAACCGGAGATCGCGGAGGGCGCGGAGGGATCAGAAACCAGCAAAGCCCTACCTGACCGATCTCTGCGTTCTCCGCGGCCTCCGCTAAATTTCTCCGATGTATAACCGCTACAGTTCCCTCGTCCTGCGCTGGCTGAAGGTGCCGCCGGAGCCGCATCCGCCATTCGGCGATCCCGCGTCGCTGCGCGTCTTTCGCGCCGGGCGGAACTACTACAAGCTGCGGATGGCCGGCTGGGCCTTCGCCGAATTGCTGGCCTTCGCCGGCATCGTGTTCTGGGCCGTGGTCTTCGTGAGCGTCGAGGAGACGGCGCGCATCGAAAAGCAGCGCCGGGCCGCCTCGGCCCAGGTCGTCGCCGCCCACCAGGCCACCTTGGCGGAACAAGCGAGGCAAGCCCTCGAGGGGGTCAGGAGTTCGAGTGAAGCCCAGGTGAAGGCATCCGACCAGGCCGCCTCGAAACCCGGCAAGAAACCCGGGCGCCGCCGCGTACGCGTCGGCGGCTGGGACGGCTTCATCCAGGTTTTCGTCGAGCTCGCGATCATGATGCCACCGTGGGCCTTTCCCATCCTCTGGACGCTGAAAGTCCTCGGTCTCGCCACCTACCTCCTGCAACTGCCGCTCACCTACGCCGTGCGCCGGCTCGACTTCGAGATGCGCTGGTACGTCGTCACCGACCGCAGCCTGCGCATCCGCACCGGCGTGTGGAGCATCCAGGAATCGACCATGAGCTTCGCCAACCTGCAGCAGGTCGAGGTGTCGCAGGGACCGCTCCAGCGGCTGCTCGGCCTTGCGGACGTCAAGGTCCAGTCCGCCGGTGGCAGCAGCGGCCACAATCCCCACGGCAAGCCGCAGGACGATTTGCACACCGGCCATTTCCATGGCGTGGACAATGCCCAGGAAATCCGCGACCTGATCCAGGCGCGGTTGCGCCGTTTCCGCGAGAGCGGCTTGGGCGATCCCGAGGAAATGCGCCACGCCGCGCAGGCCGCGGCGGCGGAGCAGCGCGCCGCGGCGGTGGCGGCGGCGCCGGTGGCCCCGGGCGATGATGACGTGCTGGCCGCCGCGCGCGAACTCGCCGCCGAAGCGAAGGCGCTGCGGGTGGCGCTGGGGTGAGTATCCAAAGGAGCCGCCGTCGTCAGACGGCTGGCGCCAGCGGTCTGACGACCGCGGCTACTTCTCGATCCCGGCCGGCCGGCAAGCGGCGACCGTTTTCACTCACTTCCCCTCGCCCGACAGCTTGCGCCACTTGATGTTCTTGGTGTCCATCGAGCCGACGCCGAGCTGCTGCGCAAAATCGAGCATGCGGGCATCGTCGTCCGTCACCGGGTCGAAACCGTTGCGCTTCCGCACGGCGTTGATGCGCTCGAGCATGATCGAATCGATCAACACCGGGTCGGTGCTCATGAGCAGGCGCGGCTCGGACGCCGTGTAGAGCGAGTTGAAATACGGGCCGCCGATGAATTGATACAACTGCAGGCTGGCAAACGTCAGCGCCCAGCTTTCCCGCAGTTCGGGGATCGCCGCCATTTCCGCGACGGCCGCGGGGGCGGTCGCCGGACTCTTGAAGAAGCGGAAGGTGTTCGACGCATTCCAGAGGGTGGCGTTGACCAGCGCGCCGTTGATGCCGAGCACGGGATGGTCGGTATAGACCGGCAGGTTGATCCAGAAATCGGCGTCGAGGAACAGGGGCGTGGCGAGGAAGCTCTTGCGGTCCTCCTCGGTGGTCGTGTCCGACTTCCCGCCGGCGGCGTTCTTCACGGCCTGGTCGTTCGAGATCGGGTCGAAGCGCGACGGGAGGGGGCTGTCGTAGAACCACGCCGGGTCATAGAACTTGCCCGACTCGAGCACGTAGACCGGGTGGCCGGGGAACGGCAGGATGCCGGTCGCGAAGGAAGGCAGGTAGCCGGTCAGGCGCAGGCGCAGCGGGTTGAGGCCGACGAGGAAGATGTTCTGGTTCTCGAACCCGCGTTTCTCGAGCGAGGCGATCAGGGCGCGCACCAGGCCGAAAGGCGTCGCGAGGCCGGGGCCGGAGTCGGCGTAGATTTTAAGGCCGACCTTCTTCTTGGCGCCCGGGACGAGCTTCCGGCCCGTGGTGGCCTCGTAATCCTGCAGCACCTGCTCGACGGCGTAGCGATAGTCGGCGTCGCTGAAGTCGGTCAGTTTCTGGTCCCACACGGGCGAGGCCGCCTTGGGCGGCGAAGCAGCATGGGCGGCGTGGACGCCGGCCAACAGGGCGAGAGCGAGGGCGGTTTTCTGCAGGAAGGAACGCATGGGATGAATCGCGCGAAGGACCGGGAGGGACGGGCGCGGAACCTGACAGACCCCGCTTTCGGTTAAAAGTTTAATTTGGGCGGGAGATTTTCGGGGGGCCAAGGCAACACACCCGGCCCTGCGGGCCACCCTCTTGAGCCGGAACGATGCAATTGAACCGCGAAGGGCGCGAAGGTCCGCGAAGGTATACCGGGAAAATCCTGATTTTGCCCGGGATCACGAAAGAGTGAGTACGGCAAGGCATCACCGAGGATCAGGTCTGACTCGCAACTTTCGCGTTTCTTCGCGTCCTTCGCGGTTTCCACTGAATGGTTCCGGCTCGAGAGGGGATCCCTATCAGCGGAATTGAAGATCCCCTCTCGAGCGGGGCTTGGGAGCCGTGGCCCGGCGAAGGCTGGTGCCGCCAGCGGTCTTGCGACCGCTGCTACTTATTGAGACTTACCTGAAGAAGTGACGATGCCTGTCATCGCAAAGGGACGGAATACGGCTGAACGCTCGAGAGGAGGGCGCAAGGGACGAAGCCGGTCGTCGGCACGCAGCGCGAGCTGCTCTCAATGTCCGTTGTAGGGCCGTCGCTTGTCGACGGGCCGTCGCGCTTTCAATCCTCGGCAACATCGAATCACCGACCGACCGTCGCGGCTATACTCCCCGTGCCTTCAGTTGTTTCGGGGATGAGGGCGGAGTGGGCACGGCCCGTCGACGAGCGACGGCCCTACAAAGCTCGCGTAACTTCATAGGGTAAGTCTCAATAAGGCCTCAATCCCTCGACGGTCGCCGCAAGCCCGGCCCCGCGACAAGCGCGGGCCCTACACTAAGACAGAATCAAACTCTCCCCGGTCATCTCCGCCGGCTTGGGCAGGCCCATCAGGTGCAGGACGGTTGGGGCGATGTCCGCCAGGCGGCCGCCGGTGCGCATCCGGGTCTTCCCGTCGGCGAGGCCCTCGCCGACGACAAAGACCTCGACGAGGTTCAAGGTGTGCGCGGTGTGCGGGCCGTTGATCTCCGGATCCCACATCTGCTCGGCATTGCCGTGGTCGGCGAGAATCACGGCCTGGCCGTTCTTTGCCGCGAGCGCCGCGAGCAGTTCGCCGAGCCCGGCATCGGTGGCTTCGCAGGCCTTGATCGCCGCCGGCAAGGAACCGGTGTGGCCGACCATGTCGGGGTTGGCGTAATTGACGACCACCAGCCCGTACTTGCCGGACAGGATCGCGTCCTTGGCGGCCTTGGTCACCGCGGCGGCCGACATCTCCGGCTGCAGGTCGTAGGTCGCGACCTTCGGACTCGCCGGGCACGCGCGGTCCTCACCGGGGAACGGCGTGCTGCGGTAATTGTTGAAGAAAAACGTCACGTGCGGGTTCTTCTCCGTCTCGGCGCAGCGGAACTGCCCGATGCCGGCGTTGCTGACGACCTCGCCAAGAATGTTCTTCAGCGGCGCCGGCTTGCCCGAGATCACGTGCACCGGCAGGCCGGCCTCGTATTCGGTCATCGTTGCGTAGTAGAGATCAAGCTTCGGGCCGCGGTCGAAATCCTTGAAGCCATCGATCACGAAGGCCTTGGTGATTTCACGCGGACGGTCGCCCCGGTAATTATAGAACAGCACCGCGTCACCGTTGGCGATCACCGCGAGCGGCCTGCCCTCGGCGTCCGTGATGGCGGTCGCCGGGACGAACTCGTCGCCCTTTTGCGTCTCGCTGAGCGGCTTCTCGTAATAATTCGCCACGGCCGCCTCGGCGCTCGGCGCGGTCGCCACGGCCTGGCGACCGGTGAGCAGATCGTAGGCCTTCTGCACGCGCTCCCAGCGGTTGTCGCGGTCCATCGCCCAGAAGCGACCGCAGACGGTGGCGACCTTTCCCGCGCCAATTTCGCGAATCTTCGCCTCGAGCTGCTTGATGTAACCGAGCCCGCTCTGCGGCGGCGTGTCGCGTCCGTCGGTGAATCCGTGGATAAACACCCGGCCGGCGAGGCCGTCCTCCTTCGCCTGGCGCAGGATGCCGTACAGATGCTCGAGCATGCCGTGGACGCCGCCGTCGGACACGATGCCCATCAGGTGCAGCTTCGCCTGCGGATTGGCCTGGAGGCGCGCGACAATGGCGAGCCACACCGGGTTCTTCGCGAGCTGTTTCTCGGAGAAAAGTTTGTTCAGGCGGACCAACTCCTGGTCGACGATCCGGCCAGCGCCGATGTTCTCGTGGCCGACCTCGCTGTTGCCCATCTGGCCGTCGGGCAGACCGACATCGAGGCCGCTCGCGGCCACCCGCGTCACCGGGTATTTCGCGTGCAGCATGTCATCCGCCGGCTTCCTCGCCAGGTGAACGGCATTGAACTTGTTCTGCTCGGGATGGGGATTGGCCCCCCACCCGTCACGGATCACCAGCAGCACCGGAGCGGTCTTGGCATTCATCCCAAAGTTGTCCGGGTTAGCATGGCAGCCGGCAATCAAAAAGCTGAGACCGAATCAATCCGACCCTGCACAGAAGGAAACGAAGCCAACCAGGGAATTCAAAACCCAGAAATCAGGGGAGGAATTTCCTGGCTCAATGGCTTCTGAATGAATCCGCCTTCGTTCCCTTCGTTGCCCTCTGTAAAACCTGAATTCTTGGCTGGTCCCTCGCTTTCAGGTCATTCCGCCGGTTGACTTTCCCCGTCAAAACTCCACCTCTAAAAGGCTTCATGCCATCGTCCGCCGTCCTGCTGCTCAATCTCGGCTCACCTGATTCCACCGCCGTCCCCGACGTGAAGCGGTACCTGCTCGAGTTTCTGGGCGACGAGCGCGTGATCGACAAGCCGGACAACGCCTTCCTCCGCTCGCTGCTGGTGAAGTTCATCGTGTCGCGGCGCGCCGCCGCCTCGGCGCACGCCTACTCCACCGTGTGGACGGCCGAGGGCTCGCCGCTGATCGTCACGAGCCGGCACACGCAGGCCAAGCTCCAGGCGCGCGTCGACCTCCCGGTGGAACTCGCGATGAACTACGGCAACCCGGCGATCCCCGGCGTGCTCGCGAAACTCGCCGCGCGCGGCGTCACCGAACTCCTCCTTTTCCCGCAGTACCCGCACTACGCGATGTCGAGCTGGGAAACCGTCGTCGCGAAGGTTCGCCGCGAGGCCGCGCGGATCGCGCCGGCGATGCGCATTGACTGCGTGACGCCCTACTTCGCGGACGCCGACTACATCGACGCCCTGGTCGCCAGCGCGCGCCCGCACCTCGCCCAGCCGCACGATCACCTGCTCTTCAGTTACCACAGCATTCCCACGCGTCATTTGACGAAGGCCGACTCCTCGCACGCGCACTGCCAGGTCGTGGCGGATTGCTGCAACACGTGCTCGCCCGCCCACGCCACCTGCTACAAGGCACAGGTCACGCGCACCACGCAGGCTTTCGCGAAGAAGGCCGGGCTCGATCCGGCGAAGTGGTCGATCTCGTTCCAATCGCGCCTGGCCAACGAGCCCTGGCTCGAGCCCTACACCGATTTCGAATACAAGCGCCTCGCGGCCGCGGGCAAAAAGAACCTCCTCGTCATCACGCCGGCGTTTGTCACGGACTGCCTCGAGACCCTCGAGGAAATCCGCGTGCGCGGCACCGAGGATTTCCAGGCGGCCGGCGGCGGACAGTTCACCCACATCCCGTGCCTGAACGACCAGCCGGTCTGGATCGATTTCCTCGAGCGGCGCGTCCGGGCGTGGCCGCAATCGTCCACCGCCGCCTAAGGTGGAACCTGGCCTCCGGAAAAGTTTCCAGAGGCGCGCGCCCTCCCCGTGCGTCCCAAGGCCTCGCATCACCACGGTTCACGTCACTCCTGGGGTGCTCATCCCATTTGCGGTTTGTAAAAGCCGTATAAACTCCTGCACATCGTGAACCTGGCCGACATCTGGACTGGCGGCTGCTTTTCATAATTACAAGCTACCCACCGCCTTGAGCCTACACCCCGCACAGCAGCCTGCTGCCAAGTTGCTCGGCCATATCCCAGGCGCCGTGCTTGTCCTGGATACGGATGGCCGCATCCAGGTCGCCAGCGCCGCGGCTTGCGCGTTGTGGCAGGCGGGCAACGCGGAACTCGTCGGCGACCTGTTTCCGAACCTGTTTTCGTTCGATGTCGTTTCCCGCGAGTCCGGCTGGGTGCAGTCGCAATGGGAGGTGCTGCTCGCCGCCGCGCAAAGTCATCCGATCTCGCTGCGCCTGCAGCCGAAGGAAGCCGCGGCGTTCGACGCGAACGTGCGACTTGAAAAAGCCGGCGACGCGCCTGTCCGGTATTTCGCTTACATCACGCTGCCGGCCGATCGCGTCAGCGTCCCGCCCTTTCCCGTCGCCAGCCTGGCCGACAATTTCCTCACGCAGCTGCACGAGCGGAGTCCGCTGGGTTTCTTCGACCTGAATTTCCAGAAGAACGAGGTCTATTACTCGCCCACGTGGAAGCGCATGCTCGGCTACACCGACGTCGCCCTGCCGAACACCTACGAGACGTGGCTCAACCTGATCCACCCCGACGATTCCTCCGCCGCGCCGGACCGCCAGGCGCGCGCGGGCGCGACGGGCACGCGGCAGTTCTCGCTCGAGTTCCGGATGCGCCACGCCGACGGCCACTATGTGTGGGTGCAGAGCGTGGGTCTCCAAATCTTCGGCCCCAACGGCGCGCTGCAACGCGTGATGGGCGCGCACCTCGACATCGCCGACCGCAAGGAATTCGAGGAAGCCACGCTGCGCGCCGAGGAGCGCCTGCAACAGATCGGCGACCGCGGCCGCGTGGGCCTGTTCGATCTGGATTTCGCCACCGGGCTTTACTGGATGTCGCCCGGCTTCAAGGCCCTGCTCGGCTACAGCGACGCCGAACTGCCGGACACGATCGAGTCCGTGCTGCGCGCGCTGCCGATGGACGAGACCGCCGGCGGGCTGCCCGCCTACTTCCTCGCGCAGCATCCCAACCAGATTTCGTATTTCGATACGCTCCGGCTGCGGCACCGCGAGGACCGCGAGGTGCTCGTGCACGCGGGCATCGTCCGGCACATCTCGCGCCGGAAGGACCTGCAGCGCGTCCTCGGTTTCGCCATGCCGCTGTCGGAAGCCAGCGCGGTCGAGGCCGTCCCGGGCCTGCCGGCCGCGCACCTCGCGGCCCTGTTGGCCGAGCTCGCCGAGGCGGTGCTGCTCGCGGATGCCAACGGGCAGGTCATTCACCTCAACGCCAAGGCCGAGCAACTGCTCGGCCGCACGACGGAGGACACCATCGGCCAGCCGGCCTCCGATATCTTCCGACTGGTTCACCGCGAAAACGGCCAGCCCGGGGAGAGCCCGATCGCCAAGGCCATTTCGACCGGCGAAAACACGTCGCTCAACATCGAGTTCGCCCTCGACGTCGCCGCCGGCACGCCGCTGCCCGTCGCGTTCAGCACGCGCACGGTGATGGACGCCGCCGGCCGGCCCGCCGGCGCGGTGCTGGTGTTCCGCCTGCCGGACGAGATGAGCCTGACGCCGGAGGAACTCGTCCGCGCCAACCGCTTCGTGTCGCTCGGCGAACTCGCCGGGGGCATCGCCCACGATTTCAACAATCTCCTCACGACGATTCTGGGCGGCATTTCGCTCGCGAAGGACGTCCATGACGGCTCCGGCCTGAAGAACAGCGAGGAGGCCTGCGAGGCCGCGAAGCGCCTGAGCCGGCAGTTGCTGACCTTCGCGCGCGGCGGCACGGGCGTCCGGCAGGTCGTGAAGCCCGCCGACATCCTCGCCGAGGCGCAGCGACTCGCCGCGGCCGGATCGACGGTGAAGATCGAGTTCAATGTCGCGCCGGACGCCGGCACGATCTGCGTGGACCGCGCGCAAATCCTGCAGGTTTTCCAAAACCTCATCATCAACGCCATCCAAGCCATGCCCACCGGGCAGGGGCAGATCTGGATCTCGGCGACGGACGTCACGCTGGCGGAAGGCCAGGTCGCGGCGCTCGCGGCGGGCCATTACGTGCAGATCGCGGTGCAGGACAACGGGAGCGGGATCAAGCCCGAGCACCTGTCGAGGATCTTCGAGCCGTTCTTCACCACCAAGAAAAGCGGCACGGGGCTCGGCCTCGCCACGGTGCTCTCGATCGTGAAGCGCCACGGCGGCCAGATGGGCGTCGATTCCGAGGTCGGCCGCGGCACGGCCTTCACCGTGTTTCTGCCGATCGCCGACAAGCCGGAGGAAGTCGAGGCCCGCAAGGCACCCGCGTTGAATTACGCGACGCAGACCGGCCGCATCCTGTTCATGGATGACGACGAGCAGATCCGCCTGCTCACGAAGAGCATGATCGAGAGCCTCGAGTACAAATGCGACCTCGCGCGCGATGGCGAGGAGGCGGTGCAACTGTACAAGCGCTACCTCAACATCGGCCGGCCCTACGACCTGGTCATCATGGACCTGACGATCATTGGCGGCATGGGCGGCGAGCAAACGTTCAAGCTCCTGCGCGAACTGCACCCGGAAGTGCGGGCGATTATCACCAGCGGCTATGACAACGAGGAGATGAAGCGACAGTTCCTGGATCTCGGTTTCTACGGCTACCTGACGAAGCCCTATCGGGTCGGCGACATCGGCCGGATCATCCGGAAGGTGTTGGGAAAATAACCGCCGCGTCCCGTCATGCCCGACCTGCCCCCTAAAAGGAACGATGCCGTTTCGCGTCCGGGCGAAGTCTGGGTCGAGCCCGTCGGCGGCATCATCATCGCGCGGATCCGCGGCATGGTCACCGCGGAGCTGATCCGCGAGTGCGAAATGCGGATCGTTGCGCTGCAAGCCGACACCGGCTGCGACCGTATCCTGTACGATGCGCTCGAGCTCGAGCGTCCGCCGATCGACGCCGTGCTCGTCCAGCAGGCGCTCACGGCCGCGTTGAAAAACGCCCGGGTCAAAATTGCGATCGTCGTGCCCAACACCGCCATCGCCTACCTCGCCCGCCTGGCGTTCGGCGAAGCCAACCACCGGGTCTTCTACAACGACCTCACCAACGCCGCCCTCTGGCTGCGGGAGCCGTGACCTGACGGGACCAGGCCGCCCGGCTCCGGGTCCCCGGGAGGGTCCAGCTCCCGCTGGACCGCGAGCGCGATGGCACGAGTCAGGCCCGAACCAACGCGCCTGGTTTTTGTAGCTGAACGCGTGAGCGTTTGGCTATGGAATCAACCGCGAAGGACGCGAAGAAACGCGAAAAATCGCGAGTCAGACCTGATCCTCGGTGCTGCCTGGCCTACTCACTCTTTCATGATCCCGGGCAAAATCAGAATTTCCCCGGTAGCCCTTCGCGGACCTTCGCGTCCCTCGCGGTTCAATGGCATCGTGCCGGCTCGAGAGGGGATCTTCGGCGGAGGCTTCCCTTGAAGGAGCCCCTCACGCGCTCAGCGTTTCTTCGGGCGGACGCGGGCATCGTCCCAGCCGAGGCCGACGGCGAAGTCCTTCGTCACGAAATCGAGGAAGTCCGCACCGCCGATCACGAGGCAGGCGGCTTCCTTGCTGACCGCCTTCACCGTCGCCGTGGCGATGCCGTCGCCGAGCAGGCTCATCTCGCCGAACGTGTCGCCAGGCTTGAGCCGGCGCAGTTCCTCCCTGTCCTTGAACACCGCGAGTTCGCCGCGATACACGACGAAGAACCAGTGGTTGTTGTTGCCCTGCTGGATCACCACGCCCCCTTCCGGATACTCCTGCAGCTTCGCGCGGCGCGCAAAGGCCGACATCGTCGCGTGACTCCAGTTGTGCGCAAATTCCAGGCGCTCGAGAAAACTGACCTTCTGCACGGCGTCCTCCACGGCGGAGCGCGTCATCTTCGTGAGCACCAGCCGCTCGAAGTCCGCCTTGTCGAGTCCGAGCAAAATACTCTTCTCCAGCGCCCGCACCGACCGTGTCCGCACGCCGCCGCGCAGCAGCGCGATCTCGCCGAACACCCCGCCCTCGCCCATCGCGGCGACGGGCTCCGAACGTCCGGGCGCGTAATCGCGCCGCACCTCGAGCCGGCCGGAGAGGACGACGTACAATTTCCCGCCGGGCTCGCCCTCCTTCACCACGAAGCTGCCGCGCTTGTGTTCCTCGGGCTTCACCGCCGCCGCCACCGCCGCCAGGTCCTCCGCCGCGAGGTCGCGGAACAGCACGCTGTGGCCCAGCCATTCCGCGATCGTCGCGGGCGACACCAGCACGGCCGCCGGCCGCAGGCGGCGCTCGGAGCGCTCCTTCGCCCAGGCGCGGAGGTGACGGAACACGATCCACAACACCAGCCCCGCGATCGCGACCAGCACCAGTCCCACGATTGCGAGCAGCGCCAGTGAGGTGTAGTGCGCGCCGTGGGCCGCGTTGAAGCGGTGCCAGAGTTCGGTCGCGTTCGTCTGCAGCACCACGCAGCCGCCAAGAAAAACCACCAGCAGCCAGGCCACCGTGGCCAGCGCACAGGCGAGCAGGAATCTTCCATCGGCCATCTCCCGCCGGGCGCGACTCAGCACGGCGAACAGCCGTTCCCGCACGAGCACCAGGTCGTAGGAGGTGGCGAGCTGCGGATCGCGGTACATCGCCGCGAAAATCTCCTGCAACGGGGAGCGCCACAGCGGCGACAACAGCAGCAGGATGCCGGTCAGCAGCGGCACCAGCAATTCCGGCCGGCGCCAGGCCGCCAGCGCCGTGACGACCAGGATCGGCGCCAGCCGCGCCAGCGCGGCATTGATCCGGACACTCCGGCCGCTCATCAGCGCGTCGCCCAGGTCGGCCACAAACCGCGGCGCCAGGCTTTTCCAGTTGAACCGCGCCCGGTAAACCTCCGCGCCGCCCGACCGCACCACGCCCGCCGCCAGCATCCAGCCGAGGCTCACGGCCGCACAGGCGGCCGCCCATCCCGCCACGAGCCATTCCGGCTCCGGCAGCCGCTGCACGCCACGCCGCCACAAGCAGACGCCGGCGCCGATGGCCGCGAGGAGCGTGACCCAGCGGACGAAAGTCCCGTTGATCAGCAACCGCCAGCGCGACACCGGCACGACCGGCGGCGCGGGCGCGGCGTCGGTCAGGAGGATCCCCGCGCGCACGGCCTTCACCACGAGCTCATAAAATTCCCGCAGCGACGGACAGCGCTGCGCCGCGATCGCCGCGCACAGGACCTGCGTCACGGTCTTCCCCGCACCGAACGCCTGCAGCATTTCCCACTGTTTCGGGGTGAGGACGACGTAGTTCCGGCCGGGCACGTGCTTGACCGCGAGGCGATCGGCCGAGAGTTCCGCCACCTTCAGGTCGGGGCTGATCCGCAGCACCGCCTGGTTCAACAGGGGCGCCAGGTCGCCGGCCGCAAACGGGTGCTCGTTGGACGTGGCCATCAATCGGGGTGTGCCCCGACATGGACGTCGTTTCGGGGCGCGAGTTCAAGCGCGTTTGCGCGAACCCTGGGGAGCGGATGCGCCGCCCCGCGGCCGGCAGTTTCAACCCGGACGCAACGTTGGATTGTGCCGCGGGCTTCTTTGCGGCTCAATGCATCACGTCATGCTAAGCAAACCGATCCCCGGCTGGATCCTCGGCGGCGCCGGCCTGTTGGCCATGGTGGCCGGGTGCGTGAATGCGGTGGGCTTCGCCGGCCTGCACCACCAGGCCCTGAGCCACATGTCCGGTTCCGCGGCGATCCTGAGCACCCAGTTGGCGCGCGGCCAGGCCAGCCTCGCGATCCACACCCTGCTGGTCCTGGTTTTCTTTTTCACCGGCTGCGTGCTGAGCGGGATGATCATCCGCCACCGGGCCCTGCACCTGGGTTACCGCTATGGGGCGGCGCTCGCGGTGGAATCGGCCCTTCTGTTTGGCGCCGCTTATTTTCTCCGACATGGCAGCAATGCCGGTGACTGCCTCGCCGCGATGGCGTGCGGCCTGCAGAATGCGATGGCGACGACCTACAGCGGCGCCGTGATCCGCACCACGCACATCACCGGCATCATCACCGATCTCGGCATCACGGCCGGGCAGGCACTGCGCAACGAGCGCGTCGACCTCCGCCGGACCGGCCTGCATCTCATCCTGGTCAGCGGATTCATCGGTGGCGGTTTTCTCGGCGCCCTCGGCTACGCGCGATTCGGCTTTGACGCCCTGCTCGTCCCGGCGGTCGTCACCGGCCTCGCCAGCCTGGGATACTCGATTTACCTGCGCATGCGGCCGCCAGAGACCGGCGACGCCGCGTAACGGGCCGGCGGCAGGGGGCTTTCAACGCCGCCGGGAGCAAAGGGCATTTTCCGCGGATGGCGCGGATTACGGCCAAGGCGGGTGCCCTCGCCCGCTCCCCTTTTCACCCCCGCCAGGTGAATGCGTGGCACAATGCCACGCCGGCGGCGTCGGCTTCGTCGAAGGCGAGGACGCGGCCGTGGCCGAGCAGCGCCATCACCGTCCGCGCCATCTGGTCCTTGCTGGCCCGGCCCTGGCCGACCACGGCCTGCTTCACGCGGAGCGGCGCATATTCAAAGATCTCCTTCCGCCGGAGCGCGGCGGCCGCAATGGCGGCCCCGCGCGCGGCGCCGAGGATCTGGGCGGTTTGGAAATTCTGCACGTAGATCGTCTGCTCGAGCGCGACATGCGTCGGGTCGAAATCCGCGACGAAACCCGCCACCGCCCGGTGAATCTCGCCCAGGCACGTCGCCATCGTGGCGCGCGCGCCGACCCGGACGGTCTGGCAGCGCAACAGCAGGGGCGTCCGGCCGGGTACGAACTCAACCAGCGCCAGCCCCGTGCCGCGCAGGCTGGGATCGATGCCCAGCACGCGTCCCGCATAAGCCGGGCGCGACAGCGTCGGCGCATCCGGCCACGATTTGGGCGCGAGTTTGCCCTCGAGCTTGTCCTTCCACATTTGCCTGACGGAACTGCGTGCCATGAATTGAATCTCACGGAATACACAGAATGCCCGGAATGAAAACTGCGAAGCGCGAAACGCTATACTCTCCGGCGCTGCGGCCGGAGAGTGAAAACCTGAGACCTGAAACCTGAGACCTGAGTTCAAGGCAGGTTAAACAGATCCCCTCTTCATCCGGAACGATGCAATTGAACCGCGAAGGGCGCGAAGGTCCGCGAAGGTATACCGGGAAAATCCCGATTTTGCCCGGGATCACGAAAGAGTGAGTACGGCAAGGCATCACCGAGGATCATGTCTGACTCGCGACTTTCGCGTTTCTTCGCGTCCTTCGCGGTTTCCACTGAATGGTTCCGGATGAAGAGGGGTGGCGCGCAGCGACGGGGTGTGTTGAGCGCGTACGATTGAGCTTCCTCCGCACGCACCTGACACACCCCGCCCCTTGGGCCCCTCTCTCCAGAGGGGATCTCGGAAGGAAAAACGCCGCTTCCGGCTTGTTTCAGCGCCGGGGTCCGGGCCAGACTGCCGCGCCCATGAAGCCAATCAATCGCGCGCCGCGCACGGACCGCACCGCCGTTCCGTTTTCCCATCGTCCGGGGAAAGCCGAGCTGCGCTTCGGCCTGCGGGGCTGGTGGTGGTGGCTGCTCGATATTTTCGAAGGGAGCCGGGCAGCGCGCGTGGCGCTCTACCTGGCCGCCACCGGCGTCGTGGCGGGCGGCATCATCTGGTTCTGGGCCTATCCCGTGTGGAACCAGCGCAACGCGATCCGCATTGCGCAGAAATGGATGGACGCCGGCCAGCTCCGCTACGCCGCCGAGGCCGCGCAGCAGGCCGCCGCCGCCGCGCCCGACCGGCCCGAGCCGTGGCAGATCGCGGCGGAACTCGCGCGCCGCGGCGGCCAGTATGAAAAGGCGATGGATTATTCGCGTCGCGCGGCCGCACTCGCGCCCGAGGACGAGGCGTTGACCATCACGTGGGCCGCCGATGCGCTGCGCGCCGACCATCCCGCCGAAACCGATCGCATCCTGGACGGGTTGCCCATCGCCACCCAGGCCGCCTCGGCGCACGTGCAACGGCTGCGCGGCGAACTCGCCCGGCGCGAAGTGAGGCTGACCGCCGCCCAGGGATATTTCGAAGCGGCGCTGCGGCTCGAGGGTCCGCTGGCCGTGAACGAGGTCCCGCTCGGCGTCATCCTGCTCAATGCCCGCGATCCCGCCGCGCGCCAGCGCGGGCTCGGGCTGCTGCGGAAGTGGACCGCCGACCCGGAATGGGGCGCCACCGCCCTGCGCACCGTGCTGAACGACGCAATCGTCCGCGCGGATCGGCCCGCCATGCGCGCATGGTCCGAGGCGCTGCTGCAGCACCCGCGGCATACGCGCGACGACATGCGCCTCGGCCTGCAGGGCCTGGCCGGCTCGGATGAAAATCGTTTTTCCGCGGTGCTGGCCGGTTTGGAAAAGGACCACGCGGTCAGCCCGGCCGCCGCCACCCAGTTGCTCAGCTGGCTGAACCAGATCGGGCGCAGTGCCGACGCGGTGCGCTGGATGCAAACCCTCCCGGCGAACGCGCTGCGGCGTCCCCCGCTTGTGGTCGCCGGCGCGGAGGCCCTTCGCCTCACCGGCGATTGGAGCGCGTTGCGCGAGTGGACGGGCACGGGCGACTGGGGCGAGCAGGATTTCCTGCGGTGGACGTACGGCCTGCTGGCGGCCCGCATGCTCGGCGAGGACATGCCCGCCGAGACGCTGGAGCGCACGCTCTACAACCACGCCCAGCTCAGCAGCGTGCACGGCCTGTTCGCCGCGTCGTCGCTCTACGGCTGGGGCCGCGAGCGCGAGGCCGTTGATTTGTGGTGGCGGGTGGCGGAGCAGGACAGCCGCCTCGCCATCGAGGCCCTCGGTGCGCTCGCGCGCCACTACCAGATGCGGCGCGATGCGGACGGACTTTATCGCGCCTTCCGGCGGCTGAACCTGCTGCAGCCGCAGGACCGGGACATCGGCAATAATTTCGCCTTTTATGCCGTGTTGACCGGTCGCGAACAACGCAGGGCCGAGCGCATTGCCCGGGACAACCTGGCGGCGGCGCCGCAGAACGCCGCCTACCTGGCCACCTGCGCCTTCACGCTCACCCTGCAGAACGAAAACGAGGCCGCACTCGCGTTGCTCGCCCCCCGCGCGGCGGAAGCCGCCCGGTTTCCTGCCCTCGGTTTTGCCTATGGCTTCGGCCTGGCGAAAGCCGGCCGCAAAGCCGAGGCGCGTCCGCTGCTCACCGGTTTGCCGCCGGAGTCGCTCACGCTCGCGGAAGTCGAGCTGATCAAGGCGACGTTGGGGGATTGAGCGATAGCGATACAAGGGATCGGACAAACGAAGTGTTTTAACCACTGATGCCACGCCTCACGGCACGGCTACGAGGTGAGCTTCGCCTGATCGGCTCCGCAGTGCGCTCCGGGGATAGGCCGATCGCCGACTTAAAGGAGTTCGGATTGGATTCTCTCCGCGGCGATCAGCCGCGTCCCGGAACCAATTGCGGAGCCGATCAGGCGGAGGGCGCTTCCAAGCGGAGCCGGTAGGCGGAGCATCAGTGGTTGAACCAAAGATCCCCTCTTGGGAGGGGCTGGGGAACCGAAGGCCGGGCGAAGACTGCTGCCCGAAGGACGGGGGTGTTGATTGAGGCCGATCACCTTCACGCCCGCGCACACCCCTACACACCCCGGCGCTGCGCGCCACCCCTCTCGAGAGGGGATCTCAATCTACAACCTCATTCCAAAGCCAAACGCTCACGCGTTCGGCTACAGCGGACGCGCACTCACGCTGGCGCCGCATCGTCGCGGCGGCGACGGAGACGACGCCAGCCGTAGAGGCCCACGGCGGCCAGGACAGGGAGGATCGTCCCCACTTCGGGCACGGGCTTGCCATCGATCGTCATCGCGGTGCCGACCTGGTACACCAACAGGCCGCTCGGGTTCAGCGCGTTTGAACTGGAATTCCCGGTGAGGCTGTTGGTATTCGCCACCACGATATAAAGATAATTGGTGCCGATCACGAAGTCCGCGTTGTCGCCGGAGCCAAAGTTGGCGAGCGTCAGCGAACTCGTGTTGTTCCAGGCGGCCGTCGCGCCGCCTGAAGCCGCCGTGCCGCCGGCGCTGATGGTGCCGGTGCTGCTCACGGTCGGGGCGGACGCGGGGTTCACATAAACGGAGTACTGGTCGTCGGCCGCGATGGTGAGGGAGATGGAAACCTTGTTCGTCACGTTGCCGGTGCCGGTGCCGCCGATCGTGAAAGCCAGCCGGTAAACGAAGTAGGCGCTATTGTTACCGCTGGTGCCATTGCCTGGCAGGAAATCGCCGCCCTGGTTGGTACTGCCGCCGCTGCCGGTCGTGCTCGCACCCGGCGCCGTGATCCAGCGGTAGGTCGAATCGTTCTGCACCCAGGCGCCGTCGATATAGTTGTTGCTGACGACGTAGGCGGCGCCCGTGTAGGCACTCGACGTGGAGCCGCTGCCGTTGACGCGCGCGTAGCTCACCGACCAGTGCGAATCCGTCGACCCGTTGGCCAGCGCGTTGCCGCTGTTGTCGACACCCGTGAAAAACAAGCCGTTGATGCTGCTCGCGGTCCCGGCCAACGCCGTGCCGCCCGACCACAACAAGGCGGCAAGCGACAGGACAAGAAGGCGAAAGCGACCGAACATGATTAGTTTTATAGGGTGTTTTGCCTAGTCTTCAATAGGTAATACATGCAACTCCCTATTAGATTCACTATGCAGTACTTGTATGTTTTTCCGCTTGGAAAACAACCCGAAAACCGTCCAAGGAAGCCCTAAAAAAACAACAGCTTCACCGCCGCCGCCGCCGCCATGACCAACGCGCAGTTTTCAAACGCGGCTTGGTTGATCCGCTTCACCACCCACGGACCGGCGAGCGCCCCGGCGGCCACGGCGGGCAGGAGCCAGAGGTTGAGCGTCAGGCTCGGGGCATTGAGCAGGCCGAGTTGAATGCCGAACGGGACCTTGAGCCAATTGATCACGAGGAAAAAGGCCGCGCCCGTGCCGAGGAACTCCAGTTTCGGCAGGCGCATCGCCAGCAGGTAGAGCGTCATGACCGGCCCCGCCGCATTCGCCACCATCGTCGCGAAACCCGCGAGCAGCCCGGCGAACGGCCCGAACCAAACCGGCGCGTGCGCCACCGCGTCCTCCGGCGTCCGCCATTTGCGCCAGAGGTGCGTGACCAGCATCACCGTGACCACCGCGCCGACGATGCGCGCCGTCTGGTGGTCATCGACCCGCCCCAGCACCCACCAGCCGAGCACCACCCCGCCGAGCGCCCAGGGCAGCAGCTGGCCGACGCGGCGCCACTCGAGGTTTTTGCGATAGACGAAAAACGCGAACAGGTCCGCGAAGATCAGCAACGGCAGCACGGCCCCCGTCGCCTGCTTCGCGGGCATGACGTTGGCAAACACCGCCACGAACAGGATGCTGACGCCCGGAATCCCCGTCTTGGAAAAACCCGCGAGCGCGGCGGCCAGCGCGAGGAGCGCCCATTGCCAGGGTTCAAAGTGCATGACGGAAAGCACAGCTCCAAGAGCCAAGCTCCAACCTCCAGGGAAACATCAAGGATTGAATCATTAATTGAGCGCTTGGGGATTTTCTGGAGCCTGGAGGGTGGAGCCTGGAGCTTTTGTCACCGGCACCACCTTCCCTGCGGCAACATCAAACACCTGCCAGCCGTCCGCATTCCCCGGCAAGGCCGTCCCCGTGGCGATCACCTGCGGCTCGCCTTCGAGCGAGGACCAGAAACGATCGCGGCGCACGGGGTCGAGTTCGCCGAGGACATCGTCGCACAAAAGCACCGGCGTGATGCCGCTCTTCGCGCGGAAATACGCGGCCTGCGCCAGGCGCAGCGCGATCACGAGGCAGCGCTGCTGGCCTTCCGAGGCGAATTGCTTTGCGGGACGTGCGTTGAGGATGAGTTCCAGGTCGTCGCGATGCGGGCCGCGTTCCGTCGATTTCAACAACGTGTCGCGCGGCCGGCTTTTGGCGAGCAGCGCCGCGAACTCCGCGGCCGCGCCGACCACGGTGTCCGGCGCATAAACCAGCCCCGCCACCTCCCCTTCCGGCACGAGCCGGGCGTGCGCGGTGCGGAACAGGCCCCCGAGTTCGGCCAGGCCGGCGGTGCGCTTGGCGACCAGCGTCGCGGCATGCGCGGCGAGCTCGTGTTCGAACGCCTCGAGCGCACCGGCGTCGCGGCCGCCCTGTTTCAGGAGCATGTTGCGCTCCGCGACGGCGCGCGTGTAGCGCTGCAGCGCGACGAGGTAGCTCGTGTCCATCGCGGCGAGCGTCAGGTCGAGCCAGCGGCGGCGCAGCGACGGCGCGCCGCGCAGGAACTGGTTGTCCTGCGACGAAAACACCACGGTCGGAAATTTGCCGATGAAGTCCGCGAGCCGCGTCACCTTGCCATGCTCCCATTCCACGACGCGATCCTGCGGCGCCAGGGTGATGGTGAGCCGGCTTTCGCCGAATGTCTCGTGCTCCACGGTGAACCCGAGTCCGGCCTGCGGCTGACCCAGCCCCAGCAACGACCGCGTGTCCGCCCCGCGAAACGAGCGGAGCGCGGTCACGTAGCCCAGCGCCTCGAGGAAGTTGGTTTTCCCCTGCGCGTTCGCGCCCAGCAGGAAGGTGCGCTTCCCCGCCAGCGTCACATCGACGAGCGGCAGGTTGCGGAACCCCTGGAGGGTGACCTTCGAGAAACGCACGGGACCAGTCAGTCAATCGATGCGGCAGGTGTCCATTGGGTTCTGCGTGGCGCAAGGTCGGTCGCGATCCGACGATCGAGGCGCGGCCAATCGCCGCGGCTTCCGTAGCTGAACGCGTAGGCGTTTGGCTCCTGCGATCCGCGCCGGGCTGCCTCAGCCTCAACGATCAATCTGACCGGACGATCTCGAGGACGCCCCAGTGGTTAAAGACCCCGCAAGGCTTGGGGTTTGAAGCAGGCATTTGGTTCTTGCGGAATCCCGCCCGCGGATGCTTTTTTGAGCCCTTATATGAGCAATGTCCCTGCCTCCAACGAAGTCGCCGTGCTGAAGACCAGCTTTGGCGAGATGACGATCGCCTTCTGGCCCGACGTGGCGCCGAAGACGGTCGAGAATTTCAAGAAGCTGGCCCGCGAGGGTTTCTATGATGGCACCGCTTTTCACCGGATCATCAAGGGCTTCATGATCCAGGGCGGCTGCCCCAACACCAAGACGGGCGAGACGGGCATGCCGGGCACCGGCGGCCCGGGCTACAAGATCAAGGCCGAGTTCAACCCCAAGTCGCACGTGAAGGGCGTCATCTCGATGGCCCGCTCGGCGCACCCGGATTCCGCCGGCTCGCAGTTCTTCATCTGCCACGGCGACGCCAAGTTCCTGGATCGCCAGTACACGGCCTTCGGCCAGCTCATCAAGGGCGAGGACGTCCTCGAGCAGATCGCCAATGTCCCGACCAAGTCGGGCGGCGGCGGCGAGAAAAGCACGCCCATCGACCGCGTCGCGCTCGAGCACGTGCGGATCGGCCAGGCTTAAAGCGATCGTCCCACATCTCTCCGGCCCGCGTCACTTGACGCGGGCTTTTTTTTGCCCGCGCCCAAACCGCCAAAGCCTGAGTCTCCACGAAAGCTCAAGGACGCGAATCCGTCCCTGCCGATTGGCTTGGTCTGACTTGTCCGGCCCCCGCTGCGTGTTATCCGCGGGTCCAGCGCCTACATCCGCGGCTTGCTGATCGGCCGGGCGAGACCGGGATCCCGCACCGTCGCGCGCGTGGCCGGCAGGTTGTCGCGGTTGACCGGCCGGTCCTCCAGCCGCGCGCGGGTGTGTTCGAGGGCGGAGCGAACCCATTCGTCCGGATCCATCCTAGCCATCTGGTCCAGCATCTCCCCCGCTCCCGTTTTGTCGCCGAGCCGCAGGCGGACCAGCGCGAGGGCCAGCAGGGTGCGCGGGGAAATCCCGACGGCTTGGAACTTCCGTTGGATCAAATTCACGTTGGCGATGCTCGGCTCCTGGGCGCTGGCTTCGACCCAGGCGAGCACCTCGTAAGCCGGGAGCTGTTGGGGTGCGATTTTGATGGACCGTTGCAGCAGGTCGCGCAAGCGGGCGGCGGACTCCTCCGGCAGGCGATAATAGAGGTCAAAGCGCCGGAAGCGCTGCGCATCCTCGTACTTCGCCAACTCCTGCATGACCGCCGGATTGGTGGAGCCCGCGCCCACCGCCTGCCACATCCGGTCGGCCGCGCGATCCCCCTCCCCGTCCTTCAACGCCTCGGCGGCCAGCACTTCCTGCACGCGCGCGATCTCGGGTGACGACTCCGGCACCCGCAGCAACGCCAGCTTGGCCTCGGGCGTGCGGTTCACCCGCAGCGCGAGTTCGGCCAGGCGGACCCGGATTTCGTCCAGCGGGACCTTCCGCATCGCATAGTCCTTCGCCGGGGAAACCGCCGGCAACGCCAGCTTGCGGTAGCCATAACGGCCGTTGCGAAAATACCGCTCGAGGGCGCCATCGAGGTTTGCATAGGTCATGCCCGTCGTCTGCTCAAACCTCCCGCGGGTGGCGGCGGCATCGAAGTCGCTGCTATGGCCCAGCGCGTACGCCATGAAAGCGTCCACTTGGGCCCGCGGGATCTTGTGCTCCCCGAAATAGAAGTAATGGAGCATCGCCCAGCTCTGGTCGTGAAAAAGGTGGTTGCTCTGGTTCGCCATGAACGCGGTCGACCGCTGGTCGGCGCCAAACATGACCTCCACCGGCATCAGGCGCGCCGTCTGCAGGCGCGCAACCTGTCCCGGATCCGCCTTGCCGAGCTCGAATCGTGTCGACTCGATGTTCAGGTTGCTGAACAGACCCGACATGCCGTAGGTGAACCACGTCGGCGGCTGGGTGCCCAGCAGGCGGAACAAATGGTAGGTGTAGCAGCCGAACGCGAGCCGCTGCGCCGCCTCGTAGGTCGGCAGCGGGGCCACCGTCATCACGCCGCGGTCCAGGTCGCCGTGATAGAACGCCGAGAGCTCCTCCACTTTCCGCATGTTCGCGGGCTTGTAGGCCTCGAAGGTTTTTTCCCGCGAAAAAAAATACACGGTGACCGGCACGCACCGCGCGACCTTGTAGCCAAACGTCTCGAAGAAGATCGCGTGCGACAGCTCGAGGTTGTGCAGCAGCTCGCGGGATTCGGAATCGTTGTTGCGGCTGTAGACCTCGAAGTGGGGCGATTCGTAGCGACGCCACTTCTCGTCGGCGCCGGGGATGGGATCGTAGGAAGCGGCGGCCCGGAGCGACCCCGCGAGACCCAGGACCAGCAGACAAAGGCGAATGCGCATGGGATGAGGCAAACGCCGGGCAAACTGCGCGCCCGCGCGGCGGGGCGCAAGCCCGGGTTGCGCGCTGGATGGCCAAACGCTCACGCGTTCGGCTACGCAATCCCGGGCAGCTGAACGCGTGAGCGTTTGGCCCCAACCCACCCCGGCGCTGCGCACCACCCCTCTCGAGCCGGAACCATTCAGGAGAAACCGCGAAGGACGCGAAGAAACGCGAAAATCACGAGTCAGACATGATCCTCGGTGATGCCTTGCCGTACTCATTATTTCGTGATCCCGAGAAAAATCAGAATTTTCCCGGTAGTCCTTCGCGGACCTTCGCGCCCTTCGCGGTTCAATTGCATCGTTCCGGCCCGAGAGGGGATCTCACGCGGCCGCCCCAAGCCGCGTGAACTCCGCCGTCACGGTCTCGCACAGGCCCACGAAGGTTTCCTCGCCGAGCGACAGGCGCCGGCCCTTGAGGCACACGACGCCCCATCGGCGGCGCAGCGGACGCTGGCCGAGCGGCAGCGACACCAGCGCGCCGGCGGCAATTTCCGCCCGCGCGACCCACGGCGCGAGCACGCCGACCCCGAGCCCGATCTTCACGAGCTCCTTGATCGCCTCCATGCTGCCAAGTTCGAGGATGTTCGTCAGCGGCAGGTCCTCCTCGCGGAAATAATCCTTCATCAAACGGAACGTGTAGCTGGTGTGGTTATAGATGATGAGGGTTTCCTGGTCGAAGCCCTTGCGCTGGACCTGGCCGTGACGCGCCCAGGCGTGGCCGGGCGCCACGAGAAAGCGCATCTCGTCCTCGAACAACGGCACGAAGGTCAGGTCGCGGCGATTCTCCGGTTCCAGCATCAGCGCGAGGTCGATCTGGTTCCCCAGGAGGAGCTCGACCTGGCGGTCGTGATCGCCCGGATCGATCGAGATCACGCACTTCGGAAAACTTTGTTTAAATTCCCGCAAGACGGTCGGGAGAATGTACTGGCACGTCGTCGTGCTCGCGCCGAGTCGCAGCCGGCCATGGCCCCAGCGCGACAGTTCATCGAGACCACGCCGGGCGGTTTTCATTTCCGCCATGATGCGGTCCACATGCCGGAGAAACTGCTCGCCCGATTGCGTGAGCGCCACCCGCCGCCCCGATCGCTCGAAGAGCCGGCAGCCCGCCTGTTCCTCCAGGGCCTTGATGGCGTGGCTCACCGCGCTTTGCGTCAGGAACAGCTCCTGCGCCGCGCGCGTGAAACTGCCCAGCCGCGCGAGGGTCGCGAAGGCCATCAGGTGGCGGGTGTCGAAGACGCTGGCTTTCATCGGCGGTGGCAGGAAATCATCGCATCGGAGTTAGATCGGGGTGGAGGGCCCAGCTCCCGCCGTCGCCGAGCCCATGGCGCGCAAGCCCGCTGGGCCGCGGCCCTGCACGAACGCAAGCCCCCCAAAGGTGGTCTGGTTTGGATGCAGGCCTCAAATTCCAGTTTTCAGGTCTCAGGTTTCAGGTTTCAGGTTTTCGGTTTCAGCCAGTCATGAGCGCGGCTCATCCCAGCCATGAATTCTTTGAAGAGCAGTAATCAGGCCAAGTGGACCGGCTGGCATGTCACGGGCTCCTGCGCCCGCCATGCCTGACCTCCTCCCGACCGGACTCTCCGCCCCGCCCCGCCCGTTGCGCGTCGGTTTCCTGGCCCTGACCGACGCCGCGCCGCTGATCACCGCCCAGGAGCTGGGCCTGTTCACGCGGCAGGGTGTGAAGGTGCAGCTCAGCCGCGAAGTCGGCTGGGCCACGGCCCGGGATAAAATCGCGTTCGGCGAACTCGACGCCGCGCACGCGCTGGCTCCGCTGCTGTGGGCCATGCACTTGGGCCTGGACTGCGCGCCCACGGAGGTCTGCACCGGCCTCATTCTCAACCTGCACGGCAACGCCCTGACGCTGTCGACCCGCTTGCACGCGCTCGGCGTGACCGACGCCGCGACCCTGCGCGAGGAGGCCCGGCGGCGGCGCGGCGAAAACAAACTCACGTTCGGCGTCGTGTTCCCCCATTCCATGCACCACGTGCTGCTGCGCCAGTGGTTGCGGGCCGCGCGACTGGACCCGGACCAGGACGTGCGCATCGCCGTCGTGCCACCGGCCCAGATGTTCCGCAACCTCGCGGCCGGCACGCTCGACGGCTACTGCGCGGGCGAGCCTTGGAACACGCTCGCGGTGCAACAAGGGGCCGGTTGGTGCCCGGCGTGGAGCGCCCGCCTCGCGCCGGGCCATGTGGAGAAGGTCCTCCTGGTCCGCGCCACCTTTGCGCAACAGCGGGCACCGGAGCACCACGCGCTCCTCGCAGCGGTCGCCGCCGCCGCGGCGTGGTGCGACGAACCGAAACACCGCGCCCAGCTCGCCGACATGCTCGCGGCGCCGGCCTACCTCAATCTTCCCGCCAAGGTCATCGCCCCGGCCCTCCTCGGCAATTTCTCCAGCCAGGCGGGACGCATCGAGCACGTGCCGGATTTCCACATCTTCAGCCGCGGCGGTGCCGGTGTGCCGACGACCGCACGCGCGGACGCGCTGCAAGCCGATCTCGTCGCCGCCGGTCTGGTGCCGGCGAAGGAAGCCACGCCCGCCCTCGCCCGTCGCCTCTTTCGCGAAGACCTCCACCGCGAAGCCTTGTCGGCTTCCATCCCTTCCCATGCCTGACCTGAAAATCCGCTGTTTCCCCGCGCTGCTTGCCCTGGCAGCCACCCTCCACGCCGCCCCGGTTGCCGCCACGGGCTTCAACGATGCGCTCAGCCGCGGCCAAGTGTCGCTCACCCTGCGCCTGCGCGATGAATACGCGGATCAAGCCGCGCTCAATTCAGCCAACGCGTTCACCTTGCGCACGGCGCTCGGCTTCACGACGGCGCCGTGGCATGGACTGCAAGCCATGGTCGAGGCCGAGAACATCGCGTCCCTCGCCAACAGCGATCGCTACAACGCCGCCGGAACCAACCCCGGGGGCGCCGGCCGGACCGTCATCGCGGATCCCACCGGCAGCGGCGTCAACCAGGCATGGCTCGCATATCGCGCGGAACCCGTCGCGTTCAAGGCCGGCCGGCAACGCGTCGTGCTCGACAACGCGCGTTTCGTGGGCGACAGCGGCTGGCGCCAGAACATGCAGACGTTCGATGCGGCCGCGCTAACGCTGACGCCGGCCAAGGACCTTACGCTCACCTACGATTATGCGTGGCGCGTCAGCCGCGTGTTCGGCAACAAGCCGCCACAGCCGGATTTTCAGGGCAACCTCCACCTGCTCAATGCCGGCTATGGCGGGTGGACGTACGGGCGGTTCGCCGCCTACGCCTATCTGGTCGATCTCGACAATTCGCCGGCGAACTCGTCCGACACCGTCGGCGCAAGCTTCGCCGGTGCGGCGCCCGTCGTGGGCGGATGGAAGGCGACCTATCGCGTTGAATACGCCGTCCAACGCGACGCGGGGCGAAATCCCCTCTCCTACCGGGCTCGCTACTCCCTGGTGGAAGTGGGCGGCGCGCTGAAGGCCACCACCTTCGGCGCCGCCTGCGAAGTCCTCGGCAGCGATGGCGGCCTCAAGGGTTTCGCGACGCCGCTCGCCACGCTGCACGCCTTCAATGGCTGGGCGGATGTTTTCCTGAACACGCCGGCGCGCGGCCTGCGCGATTTTTATCTCTCCGCGGGCACCACGCTGCCCGGCGGGTTGCCGTTGAAGGTGATCTATCACGACTACCACGCCGACGCGGGCAACGCCCGGTACGGACACGAATGGGATCTGCTGCTCTCCCGCAAGTTCGGCAAGCAATGGACGCTGCTCGCCAAGGCGGCGCATTTCGACGGCCGCGCGCCGTTCGCGGATCTCAACCGCTGCTGGCTCCAGGCCGAGTTCACCCTCTGACGGCGGATGAACGGCATTCATGCCCCTGATTAATTCTTTGCACGCCCGCTGATCGCCGCCGGCCCGCCACTGGCACGGCTGGCGCTTATTTTCCCTCAGCCCGCTTCTCCTTCAACCCACTCCTCCATGGACTACATCAAACCCACCGAAGTCGTCAAAACGATGGTCACCGCCGGCGAAACCAAGGCCGGTCTTTCCATCCGCGATCTCCTGATCCGCGGCTTTCTCGCCGGCGCCATCCTTGGCTTCGCCACGAGCCTCGCCTTCACCGCCACCGCCCAGACCAACGTGCCGCTGGTCGGGGCCCTCGTGTTTCCCGTCGGCTTCATCATGATCGTCCTGCTTGGACTCGAGTTGGTCACGGGCAGTTTCGCCCTGGTGCCGCTCGCGGGACTGGCGGGCCGACGCAGCTGGTCGCAGGTGGGGCACAACCTGACCTGGGCTTTCATTGGCAACCTCCTCGGCAGCGTCGCGTACGGGCTTCTGCTCTATGTCGCGCTCGGCGGGCTCACCGGCGCGCCGACCGGCATCACCGCGAAGCTCGTGGCCGCCGCCGAGGCCAAGACGACCGCTTACGCCGCGCTCGGCTCGGCCGGCATGGCCACGGTCATCGTCAAGGCCGTCCTCTGCAACTGGATGGTCTGCCTCGGCGTGGTCATGATGATGACGTCCCAGTCGACCGTCGGAAAAATCGCCGCCGGCTGGCTGCCCGTGCTCACGTTCTTCGCCCAGGGTTTCGAACACTCCGTGGTGAACATGTTCGTGATTCCGACCGGCATGCTCCTCGGCGCGAAGGTGAGCCTCGCGGATTGGTGGCTGTGGAACCAACTGCCCGTGACCCTCGGCAATCTCGTGGGCGGCCTGCTCTTCACCGGCCTGTTTCTCTATTGGACCCACCACCCGGCGAAGGCCGCCGCAACCACCGTGGTCCCGGCCGCTGAACCCGCACGCGCCTGACGCCCATGTCCGCGCCCGCACCCGCGACCTCCGCCGGCGGCTTCACGCCGGAGCAGAAGCAATACCTCGAAGGCTTCCTCGCGGCCCTCGCGGCGCCGGCGCCGTTTGCCGGGCAGGACGATCGCGGACGCCTCACCACCGCGTCCGCGACCGGCGTCAATCTCGCCGCGCCGCCGCGCGAGGACACCGTCTTCGGCACGCCGCTGGCCGATCTTTCGAAACCGGAACGCTGGAAATACGACGAGAACCCGCTCGACATCTGGGAGAAGCTCGTGGCGCACGCCGATGCGGACAAGTTTCCCGACGAGGCCGACACCTTCCGCTTCAAATTCCACGGGCTGTTCCACGTCGCGCCGACTCAGGACAGCTTCATGCTGCGCCTGCGCCTGCCCGCGGGTGAAATCAGCGCCGCCCAGCTCGACGGCCTCGCCGAAATCGCGGACTGGGGGGCGGGCTGCGCGCACATCACCACGCGCGCAAACCTCCAGATCCGGGAGCTGCGGCCGCGCGACATCGTCCGCGTGCTCGTCCGGCTCCAGGAACTCGGCCTGACCTCCCGTGGCGCCGGCGCCGACAACATCCGCAACATCACCGCGTCGCCCAACAGCGGTTTCGATCCCGATGAGCTGATCGACGTCCGCCCGTTCGCCCGCGGCCTGCACCACTATATCCTCAACCACCGCGACCTGTTCGGCCTGCCGAGGAAGTTCAACATCGCGTTCGACAACGGCGGCTCGCTCTCCACCGCCGCCGACACCAACGACCTCGCCTTCACCGCCGTCCGGGTGACGGAACGGTCGCTCGCGGCGTGCGCTGAATCCCAAACCACAGATTCGAAATCCGGGATTCAGCCCGGAATCTACTTCCGGGCTGAGCTCGGGGGCATTTCGGGCCATGGTGACTTTGCGCGCGACACCGGTTTGCTGCTCAAGCCGTCGGAGATTGTCGCAGTCGCCGCGGCGATGGTCCGCGTGTTCAACGAGCACGGCGATCGCACCAACCGCAAGAAGGCGCGGCTTAAATATCTCCTGGAAAAATGGGGCGTGGAGAAATTCCTCGCGGCGACCCAGCAAAAACTCGCCTTCCCGTTGGTGCACGGACCGGCGGCCGCCTGCGAGCCGCGCCGGCCCCACCGGAAGCACGGCTGGCTGGGCGTGCACCGCCAGGCCCAGCGCGGCTTCGACGCCGTCGGAGCCGGCACGCCGGTCGGCCGCCTCACTTCGCGCCAGATGCGGCGGATCGCCGAGCTCGCCACCAGCTATGGCAAGGGCGAGATCCGCCTCACCGTCTGGCAGAGCTTCCTGGTCCCGCACGTGCCGAACGCGTTCACCGAGACGCTGCGGCGCGGTCTCGTCCGCGCGGGCTTTTATACCGAGGCTTCGCTGGCCACCGGCGGCATCGTCGCGTGCACCGGCAACCAGGGTTGCAAATACTCCGCCGTCGACACGAAGGGCCACGCGATCGCCCTGATGAAACGGCTCGAAGGCCGCGTGGAGCTTGAGTCACCGGTGAACATTCATTTCACCGGCTGTCCGCATTCCTGCGCCCAGCACTACTGCGGCGACATCGGCCTCGTCGGCGCCAAGCTGGCCGACGGCTCGGAGGGTTACCACCTCGTCCTCGGCGGCGGCATGGGCCACGAGCAGGGCATCGCCCGCGAGATCTTCCGCGGCGTCAACGCCACCGAGGTGCCGAAGCTCACCGAGGAAATCCTGCGCACTTACCAGGCACGCAGGCAAACCGGCGAATCATTCATCGCCTGGAGCCGCCGCCACTCCGTGAAGGAACTGCAGGAGATGTTGTCATCATGAATCCTCTGGTCCCTGTCATTCCGGATTCGGCTCCCTTCACGGTCGAGCAGCGCGCCTGGCTGAACGGCTACGTCGCCGGTTTGATGGCCCGAGGCACCGTCGATCCCGTCGCCGCGGCGGCGAAGCCCGTCAACGGGTCCGCCCTCAAACCCCTCACCATTCTCTTCGGTTCGCAGACCGGCTCCGCCGAGGGCCTCGCGAAGCGCGCGGCGAAGGAGGCGGGCAAACGCGGCTTTGCCCCCGTGATCCTCGACATGGCCCAGGCCGACCTCGCGCGCCTCGCGGGCGAGCCAGCCTTGCTCGTCATCACGAGCACCTACGGCGAAGGCGAGCCACCGGACAACGCCCGGGCCCTTCACGCCGGTTTGCAATCCCAAGTTTCAAACCTTCAATCCGAAACCGGCACCGCACTCAGCCCGGTGCGCTTTTCCGTCTGCGCGATCGGCGACAGCAACTACGTCCAGTTCTGCCAGTGCGGAAAGGAATTCGACGCCTGGCTGGAACGCCTCGGCGCCACGCGGGTGTCGCCAAGGGTGGAGTGCGATGTCGATTATGAGGAGAAGTTCGCGGCATGGCTCGATGCCGCGCTCGGAGCATTGGGATCAAAGGCCGGAGGAACCTCCTTGTCCGCCGCCGCCCCGGCGAAAAAGGCGCAACCGGATGGCGCGCCCGAGTCGGGATATAAAATCCCTCCCACCGGAAACGAATCCGCTCATTCACGAAAGAATCCTTTCCCCGCTCCCCTGCTCGCTGTGCGCAATCTCAACGGTCCCGGCTCGGCCAAGGAAGTGAACCATGTCGAGTTTTCGCTCGAAGGCGCGGGCCTGACCTACGAAGCCGGGGACGCCCTCGGCGTCGTCCCGCATAATTGTCCGGCCCTGGTCGGCGACGTGCTGGCGGTGCTCGGCTGCGATGGCGAAGAGGCCGTGCCGACGCCGGCCGGCGAGCTGCCGCTGCGCCGGGCGCTGACGGAATGCTACGATCTGGGAAAACCTTCGCCAGAGTTGCTCGAATGGGTGGGAGGGGCTTTACGCCCCGACTCGAGCGCGGAGTCGGGGCGTAAAGCCCCTCCCACCCTCGCGAGCTCGACGCACCACGTCATCGACGTGCTGCTGGCCGCTCCGATCAAACCCGCACCGAGAGACCTCGTCGCTGGATTAAAGAAGCTCCAGCCGCGCCTCTACTCGATTTCGTCATCGCCCAAGGCGCATCCCGGACAGGTCCATCTCACGGTCGGAGCGGTGCGCTACGATCACGATGGCCGGGCGCGCAAGGGCGTCTGCTCCACCTTCCTGGCCGACCGGGCCATCGCGGCCGGGACCGTGGGCGTCTACGTCCACGCCAACCCCGCCTTCCGCCTGCCCGTCGACGGCGCGAAACCCGTGATCATGGTCGGCCCCGGGACGGGCATCGCGCCGTTCCGGGCCTTTCTCGAGGAACGTCGCGCGACCGGGGCCACGGGCCGCAACTGGCTTTTCTTCGGCGACCAGAAGGCCTCGGCCGATTTTCTTTATCGCGATGAGCTGACCGCGATGAATCAGTCCGGATTGCTGACGCGCCTCGATCTCGCTTTCTCCCGCGATCAAGCCGCGAAGATCTACGTCCAGCACCGCCTGCTCGAGCAGGCCGCCGAGCTCTTCGCCTGGCTGGAAGCCGGCGCGCACTTCTATGTGTGCGGCGACGCGGCCCGCATGGCGAAAGACGTCGACGCCGCGCTGCACCAAGTCATCGAGAAAGCCGGCGCCAAATCCCCGGAAGACGCGATCGCCTACGTGCAGGCCATGCGGACGGCGAAGCGCTACGCGCGGGATGTGTATTAAGGAGGGCCGGTCTGTTGACCGGCCCGGTCCGGTCGAAGACCGAACCTCCTTAGGAATCGAAACCGACGGCCTTCGCCACGGCTTCGTAAGTGATGCGGCCGTTGCGGGTGTTCACGCCTTTCGCGAGGCCCTTGTGCTCGCTCAACGCGCGCTCGACCCCCTTCTGCACCATCATGGCGATGAACGGCTCGGTCGCCTGCGTGAGGCCCATCGTCGAGGTGCGGCCCACGAGCGCCGGCATGTTCGGCACCGCGTAGTGGATGACGCCGTGCTCCTTGTAAACCGGCTTGGTGTGCGAAGTGGGCTTGATGGTTTCGATGCAACCGCCCTGGTCGATGGCGATGTCGCAGATGACACTGCCCGGGCGCATCTGCGCGACCATCCGGTCGGTGACGACGATGGGCGCCTTGGCGGCGGGAATCAGCACCGCGCCGATCAGCAGGTCGGCGTCGGCCACCGCGTGCTCGATGTTGGCGGGATTGGACATGAGCGTGACGACGCGGCCGCGGTATTCGGTGTCGAGCGCCTCGAGCTTGCGGGTGTCGAGATCGAGCACGGTGACGCGCGCGCCCATGCCCGCGGCCATTTGCACGGCGTGCGCGCCGGAGTTGCCCGCGCCCACCACGACGACATGGCCCGGCATCGTGCCCGGGATGCCGCCGAGCAACACGCCCGAGCCGCCGAGCTGCGATTGCAGGAAATACGCGCCGATCTGGATCGAGAGCCGTCCGGCGATCTGCGACATCGGCTTGAGCAGCGGGAACTGGCCGTCCGCGCCTTCCACGGTCTCATAAGCGATGCCGAGAATGCCCTTGCGGCAAAGCTCCTTCGCCAGCGCGGGACCGGCGGCGAGGTGCAGGTAGGTGAAGATCGTCTGCCCCGGCTGCATGAGCTCGTACTCGGCCTCGAGCGGCTCCTTCACTTTCAGGATCATGTCCGCGCCCTTCCAGACTTTCGCCGCGTTCGGGGCGAAGGTCGCGCCCGCGGCCTTGTATTCGTCGTCCGTAAAGCCGGCCGTGATGCCGGCACCTTTCTCGATGAGGACCTTGCCGCCCAGCGCGGTCACGCGCCGGCACAGGCTCGGGGTCATGGAGACACGGGTTTCGCCAATCTTAATTTCGCGGGGGACGCCGATAATCATAGGCGCGTATGACACGGGAACGACCGGGCGCATGCAATCCGATAGCTCTCAGCCGAAAGGAGGAGACGGCGGCGGTCGAAAACCTGAAACTCGAAACCTGAGACCTGAAGATTCCCGACTAAAGCCCGGTCTTTTTGCGTGTCTCATTCCATATCTTAATATTTGAATACAAGCTACTTAAATTGACGTCTCCATTCTTAAGAACCTCGTCGGCGAAGAGGCGGACGTCGAATTTATTGCCCAACTCCCGGGTCGTGTAGGTGCGCAGCTCCGTGAGCTTAAGTTCGTCGAGTTTTTAGGCGAGCGCCTGGCCGGGCCACGGGATGGAGCGGTCGATTTCGACCACGATGTCGTTGAAGGAATCGATGGCCTGCGGCCGCGAGCAACCGGGCGCCGTCGCGACAAAACGAAGTTTGCTCCGCATGGTTCCGAGCCTTGGACTTCCGCTCCCCGACGCCATGCCCAAGCCGCTCACCCTCATCGTCGCCTGCGCCGAAAACCGTGTGATCGGGCGCGACGGGCGCCTGCCCTTCGACATTCCGGAGGACAAAAAATGGTTTCACGACCAGACCGCCGGTCAAACCGTCGTGCTCGGTCGCATCTGTTTTGAAACCTGGCCGAAGGTGCTGGCCGACGGCCGGCAGCCCGTCGTGATCACGAGCAACGCGGCGCTCGGCGCCGGGCGCGTGCGCGTTGCCGCCGACGTTCCCGCGGCCCTCGCGATTGCCCAAACGCTGCCCGGCGAAATCATGATCTGCGGCGGCCAGCGGATCTACGAGGAGACCTTGCCGGTCGCCGACCGGATCCTGCTGACGCTGGTGCACGCCGAGGTGGCGGGCGACACCTGGTTCCCCGAGTGGCGGCACCTGGCGTGGCGGGAGACGTGGCGCCGGGAGAGCCGTGACGCGAATTACCGGTATACGTTTTCGGTGCTGGAGCGTGACCCGGGACGTAGCTGAACGCGTGAGCGTTTGGCGGATTCGGGCGGGCCAAACGCCTACGCGTTCGGCTACGGGATCTCCCGCCTCTATGCAGCGGGGGGGCGCGAAGTGACGGCGGGTGTAGCCGCGTGCGCCTTCGCGACGGTCACGTATTTATCCGCCCACGGGCGCAGGCTGAGCCGTTCCTTTTCGGTCAGGGCGCGGACGACCTTGGCCGGCGAGCCGAGGATCATCGAGCCGGGCGGCGCCACAAACCGCTGGGTCACCAGCGAGTTCGCGCCGACGATGCAATGATCGCCGATCACCGCGCCGTCGAGAATCGTGGCGCCCATGCCGATCAGGCATTCGTCGCCGATCTCGCAGGCGTGGATGATCGCGCTGTGCCCGATGGTGCAATGGCGGCCGATCTTCACGCCATAATCGTCGGCCAGGTGCACCATCGTGAGATCCTGGATATTCGTCCCCGCCCCGATCTCGATCGTATTGATGTCGCCGCGGAGAACGCAGCCGTACCAAACGCTGCTGTCCTGGCCGAGCCGGACATTGCCGATGACGGTGGCATTCTTCGCCACGAAGGCCGCGCAGGCCGTGTCCGGTTTCATGCCGAGATGTCGGGCCAGCCGTTGCGGAAGATCCATGTCCGCACGCTACGCGGCGACCGCCCCGCGCCAAGCCTGCAAACACGGCAATCGGCCGCGGCGATCCACGGGCCTGGAGCGCGGCTCCGTTACGTGACGCTCTTCCCGAGCGACCCACCCCGCCCTTGGGCCGCAGCCTCCGCCGGGCCTACGGCTCCCCAGCCCCTCTCGAGCCGAAACCGTTCAGGAGAAACCGCGAAAGACGCGCGCCGCAAAGGCCGAGGTTCGCAGTTCCGGTGGAGGGCTCAGCTCCGGCTGGGCCGGCGCGCGCCCGCGCCATCACGTTCGCGGCCCAGCCGGAGCTGGGCCCTCCAAAAGAACGCAGAGAAATCCTGGTCCGGGGATCTTCTTCGCGGCCTTTGCGATCTTGGGGTAAAGGGCAAAAGCGTGAGGCGATTGGGATCAGACCTGATCCTCGGTGATGCCTTGACGCACTCACTCTTGCGTGATCCCGCGCAAAATCAGAATTTCCCCGGCAGCCCTTCGCGAACCTTCGCGCCCCTCCCGGTTCAATGGCATCGTTCCGGCTCGAGAGGAGAGCTCCAGACATGGAGGAGCATTTCCAAGTTCAGCCGGTAGGCGGAGCGTCCGTGGTTAAACCCTCCGGAGTTGTGGGGTTGAAGATGCGCCCCAGTCCTCCGGAATACTACCAGGTCCTGGTATCGCGCGGCGGAATACTGCCGGCGAGCCAGACCACCAAGCCGAGACCGCATGCGGAGCAAACCGCGAGGGCGGCCACGAAGCCGCCGAGCATCAGGATGAAATCAATCGTGTTCATGGTGAGTTGGCCCGGTGCATGACGGTAAATCCCGGCGCTGGTTCCACCGCCAGAGCAATCCATGCGTCCGCCGCGCAGCCGGGCCGTTTTACGCCGTCTTCACCCGGACGTCACGTCCAGCCGGGGGGAAAGCACTATCCGGCAACCGGGGATCCGTGGGAGACGGGACGCGCAGTCCCGCCTGCAAGGTCGCGGCAAAACATGCCCGCGTTTTAAATCACGATGCCCGCGAGGGTCGCGGACAAGTACGAGGCGAGCGTGCCGCAGAGCAGCGCCTTGAGGCCGAGCTTGGCCAGGTCGGTGCGGCGTTCCGGCGCCAGCGCGCCGATGCCGCCGATCTGCATGCCCACGCTGCTGAAGTTGGCAAAGCCACAGATCGCGATGCTGAGGATCAGCAGGCCCTTCTCGGTGACGATCGGCACACTGTGGTCGGTCAGGCTCTTGAACGCCACGAACTCGTTGATCGTGAGTTTCTGGCCCAGCAGGGTCGCGACGTTGCTGACGTCGGCGGAGGGCACGCCCATGGCCCAGGCCATCGGGTAGAACAATTTCCCGAAAATCCAGTTCAGCGACAGGTCGAAGCCCGGGTTGAAGAGATGACCGAAGGAAATCAGCGCCCAATCAAGGCAGGCGATCACCGCGATGAAACCGATCAACATCGCGATGACGTTCATGGAGATCTTGAAGCCGTCGGCGGCGCCGTGCGAGATCGCGTCGATGACGTTGCTGTAGTCGCTCTTCACCTCGAGCTTCACCGTACCCATGGTCTGGCTCTCCTCCGTCTCGGGGTAGACGATCTTGGCGATCACCAGCGCGCCGGGCGCGGCCATGAGCGAGGCGGTGATCAGCTTGGCGCCGAGGTCCATGCCGGCCGCGTTGCCCATGTTGACGTAGACCACGAGGATGCCGCCCGCGATGCACGCCAGGCTGCCGCTCATCGAGGCGAGCAGTTCGCTTTTGGTCATGCCGGCCAGGTAGGGCCGGATCATGACCTGCGCCTCGACCTGGCCGACGAAGGCGCTGGCCACGTTGCTCAGCGCCTCGGCGCCGCTGACGCGCATGATGAAATTCATCGCGCGGGCGATGATGGCGATCACGCGCTGCATGACGCCGAAATGATAGAGAATCGCGACGAGCGCGCAGACGAGGATGATGGTCGCCGTGACATTGAAGGCGAAGACGAAGCCGCCGAACATGTAGTTCCCGATCTTGCCGCCCTGGTCCACCGCGATGCCGCCGTAGACGAAGCCGGCGCCGGCGCGGGCGAACTCCTCCAGCTTGCCCATGCCGTGTCCGAGCAGGGTGAAAAACTTCGCGACGGGGCCGACCTTGAAGATCAGCAACGCGATCACGACCTGGAGGGCGATGCCGGTGGCGACGAGGCGCCAGTTGATCCGGCGGCGGTTGTTCGAAAACAGGAGGGCTATGCCCAGGATAAAAGCGACGCCGATCAAACCGTGTAGTCGATCCATAGGGGGGTGTGTTGCGCGGAGACTGCGGGAAAGCGGATTGAATTCAATCCCCGATACTTGGCGCCGGGGTTTGCCGGAGGGTCGGTGCTTGCGCCGACCCGATCACGCGAGGCCGGCGCGAACGCGCGCGCCGGACCTGCGGCCAAAACAGGATTGAAAACCGGCGGGCGGCGGCGCTTAAGTTTTGTCGATGTCGCCCCGCCTCCCCGCCCCTTTCGCCGTCCTGACTGTTCTCCTGGCGGCCGGATGCACCACGACCGCGCCCACCACCCCGCCGGCGGAGAAGCCCGCGCCGACCGCTCCCGCCCTGCATCCGAAAACGCCCGCGCCGACGGTCGCGCCGGCCGACTTGCGTCCGGCGTCCATCAAGGGCTCCGAGGAATCCAGCACGTTGCTGGACAACTTCACCACCTTCGTCCGGGCCGTCGACGGCCAGCCGGTTTCCGCCGGCCGCAAGGGCTGGGACCAGGCGATCGAGTTGAAGCCGGGCTCGCACCGCCTCGCCGTGGAGTTCGTCCGCGGCAGCTTCTTTGCCCGCACGGAACTCGTGCTGGAGGCGAAGCCCGGCGCCACCTATGAACTGCGGCAGATCAACGATGCGCAGGTCTACGGCCAGCACACCTTCTGCGAATTCTCGGTCACGGACCTCGCCACGAACGCGACGGTCGGCGCGCCCAAGCGGGTCGCGCTCGACAAGGTCAAAGCCGGAAATTGAGCCCCTCGCCCAACAGGTGGGCGTTTGGCCGCGACGAGACTGAATCAAGCCAAACGCTCACGCGTTCGACTACGAAGGCGGGGATCGATCTCCCCCTCGTTACTTCTTTTTCCAGGTCCCCGACTCGTCCTGCACCCAGACGCCGGCCTTGCTGGTCGCCCCGATCTGCTTGGCGCGCGCGCGGCCCACGGAGTCGGCGCTGGCGCCGGTTTCCCGGGCGATCAGCGCATACACGGCCTCGCGATCGCGATTCTCATCGGAGACCGTGCTGCCGGCGCCGGGCTTGCGCTCCTCGAGGAAGCCACGGTTGTTTTCGCCGACGATCTCCTGGGATTTGAGCGCGTCGATCTGCGGAAGCCGCGCTTCCATGCGGCGACGGATATCGACCGCGCTTTCCGCGAAGGCGGCGACGGTCAGGACACACAGGGCGGCGAACAGGGTGAAGATTCTGGCTTTCATGGTCACTTTTTCTCCTCTGGGTTGATGGTGGCGGACTTCTTGTCGAGGTCGCCGAAGAAATCATCGAGCGCCTTGGCCACCTTGACGTTCACGTCCACGGTGATGTGGATCGGCTTAACCTCGATCGGGGCGGTCTTGACGTTCAGGCAGCCGCCGAGCGCAAGGCATCCCAGGAGCGCGGCGGAAATGAAAAGGCGGTTCATGAGGATGCTAGTTTGACCACGGATTTCGCGGATGAGCACGGATAAAATGCAGTTTCTGCAACACAAGGAGGGCCGGTCTGGGCCAGTTCAGAAGACTGGCCTTATTTCGGCCCGAAGCTCAGCCGCGAATCGAGGCCGAGGTTGAGGAGTTTCTCCAGCGGGCCATTGACGTTCAGGTCGAGGATCACCGGGGCCTTGACCTGCGGATCGACCGGCTCGCCGGCCACATGCAACTGGGCCGAGCGACCCTCGGGCACATTGGGCGGACGGATGTCCAGGCGCAGTTCGGTCACCTTCAGCTTGAGCAGGCCCGATTCCACCTTTTTCAACACGGCATAACTGGGGCTGCTCGGCGACGCTCCGCCGGTGAGCAGGCCCTCGGCCTGAAGCTGGATCTCCGCGTAGGCGCCCGGCTTCAGTTGCAACCAGCCGGTGCCGAGACGCAAACCATCCGCACCGAGCTGGAGGGGAAAACGGCCGTTGACGCGTCCCGTGGCCTTCGCGGGCAGATCGGGGGTCAGCGCCATGACTTCCTCGACGCTGATGTTTTCCACCACGACCACGGCGTCGAGTTCCGCCCGGTCGAAACGGTAGCGGAAGGGCTCGGACGCCACCGTCCCGCCGAGCGCGCGGAAGGTCGCCAATGAAATCGCGACTTCATTGGCGTTTTCGAAACTGAATTCGGCGTGCATCTCGCGCAACGCCAGCTGGCCCGTCCGCACCTCCTGCACGCGCAACGTGGCCGGCTTGGTCGTGAATTGCGCGAGATCGCTTATCTCCAGGTCCCCCTCGATGCCCGTGGCGGTGATCGCCTTGACGGTGTTGGCCACCTGGCCGCCGCGGAGCTGCACTTTAGCCGCGCCCGCGAGTTTTCCGTCCGCCCATTTTCCCCCGGCACTGCCGGTGAGCCGGCCCTCCGCCACCCAATCGGTCGCGGGCAGCGCCAGCCACTCCTGCACGAACGGCTGCCAGCTTTTCACGTCGACGCTGATCGCGGGCACCCGGAAGGCCGCCGCGCGATTGTTCAGATTGAAATCAACGTCGCCTTGCAGCGCCAGCCCCGGCGCATCCGCCTGCACGCGTCCGGCCAGGATGTCCCCGGGGTTGACGCGGGCCGAAAACGTCAGGGCGATCGCCTGCGCCGGCCCAGCGCCGGCCGACAGCATCAGTTTTCCGTCCAGAGAAAACTCCTCCAGCGGCAGTTTGATGGGCTTTTCCCCAGCGGGCTCGGGCAGCTTCGGCGGTTCCGGCGCGGCCGGCGCCGATCGCGGCGCGAGGGCGAGCGGCACGCTCGCCTGTTCGACCCGAACTGCGCCGAGCGAAGGTGTCCACCAGTGCGGGCGCACGACGCTCACCCGTTTCGCGCTGAATATCTGGTTTTGCACCTGGAAACTGATGTCCTCGATCTGCACGCGCCAGGGAGTCGCCTCGGTGAGGGTGAAATTGACGGCGGACGCCCCCGCGAGGTGCAGGACGCCGTTCAGGGCCAGCGTAACGAAGGCCTGGCGCGCCAGCCACAGCACGACGGCCGCCCCCAGGGCGAAACCGGTGAGGCCGAGCAACAGGCGGCGTTTGGTCAGCGTGATGGTCATGAAGAGGAAAGACGCGTGCGCGGGAGCGGAGGACCCCGATGCGACGGGTCATTCCTACGACCCGCCCCCGTTTGCGCCACGAAAAAGTCAGGGGCCGGAATCCGGCCACGGATTGAAAGGCGGTGCGCACTTCCTGCCGGATCCCTCGCTGCGCTCAGGATGACAATCGGTGGGCACGTCCCACCTGCCTCAAAACCAAAAGGAGGCGCGCGCTGACCTCAGTGCGCTTGCTTCGTGAGCTCCCAAACCAGCGCTCCAGGTCAGTGCGCTCCACCTCCCCCGCCATCGTTCCGGCTTCATAGCGGGGATTTCCGGAGACAATGGCAAACCAACCGGCCTAGGTCGGCCAGGTCACTTTCACGGGCTTGAGGCCCCAGATGTCCTTCGCGTATTCCCGGATGGTGCGGTCGCTCGAGAATTTGCCCATGCGGGCGGTGTTAAGGATGGCCATCTTCGCCCACTTCGCGGGATTCCGATAAGCCGCGTCCACCCGCGCCTGGCAGTCGCTGTACCGGCGGAAGTCCGCCAGCACCAGGTAGGGGTCGCCCCCCTTCAGCAAACTGTCGTGCACGGCGGCAAACGCGCCGTGCTCGCCGGGCGTGAAGAAATCGCTGCCGAGCCAGTCGATCACCGCGCGCAATTCCTCGTCCTGGTTGTAGAAATCCCAGGGCGAATAACCCCTGGCCCACAGCGCGGCGACCTCGTCGACGTTGAGGCCGAAGATGAAGATGTTCTCGTCGCCGACCTCCTCCTTGATCTCGACGTTGGCGCCGTCGAGCGTGCCGATGGTCAGCGCGCCGTTGAGCGACAGCTTCATGTTGCCGGTGCCCGAGGCTTCCTTGCCGGCGGTGGAGATCTGCTCGGAAAGATCCGCGGCGGGAATGATCTTCTCGGCGAGCGACACGCGGTAGTTCGGCAGGAAAGCGACCTTCAGTTTGCCGCCGATGCGGGTGTCGGCGTTGATGCGCGCGCCGACGACATTGATGGCGCGGATGATGTTCTTCGCGAGGTCGTAGCCCGGCGCGGCCTTGGCGCCGAAGATGAAGACGCGGGGCACCAGGTCGAGCGACGGGTTCTGCAGGAGCCGGCGGTAGAGCGCGAGGATGTGCAGCAGGTTCAGGTGCTGGCGCTTGTACTCGTGCAGGCGCTTGATCTGCACGTCGAACAGCGCATCCGGCGAAACCTCGATGCCGCACTCGGCCTTGATCAGCGCCGCGAGGTCGACCTTGTTGGCGCGCTTGATCGCCATGAACTCCTTCTGGAAGGCGGCGTCGCCGGCGAACTTCTCGAGCCCGCGCAGCTTGTCCAGATCGCGCGCCCAATCCACGGCGCCGAGCTTCCGGGTGATCGCCGCGGCCAGCCGCGGGTTGCTCTTCAGCAGCCAGCGGCGCGGCGTGATGCCGTTGGTCTTGTTCTGGAACTTGCCGGGGAACAGCGCATCGAACTCCGGGAACAGGTTCTTCTTGAGCAGATCGGTGTGCAGCGCGGCCACGCCGTTGACGGCGTGCGAGCCGGCGACGGCGAGATTCGCCATGCGCACCTGCTTGTTGCCGTTCTCCTCGATCAGCGAGCAGATGCGCTTCTTCTCGTTGTCGCCCGGCCATTTCGCCTCCACGGCGCTCAACAGCTGCGTGTTGATCTCGTAGATGAGCTGCAGGTGGCGCGGCAGCACGCGCTCGAACAACCCGACGCTCCACTTCTCGAGCGCCTCCGGGAGGAGCGTGTGGTTGGTGTAGCCAAAGGCGGGCACCACGATCTCCCACGCCTGTGCGAGCGTCCGCTGGTGCTCGTCGACGAGGATGCGCGTCAGTTCCACGACCGCGATGGCCGGGTGCGTGTCGTTGAGCTGCACCGCCACCTTCTCCGCGAAGTTCCGCCAGCTGTTCGCCGGGTTGCGGAAGTGGCGGCGGATGATGTCGCGCAGCGAGCAGGCGACGAAGAAATACTGCTGCATCAGGCGCAGTTCCTTGCCGGTCTCGGTCTTGTCGTTCGGGTAAAGAACCTTGGAGACGGTCTCGCCGACCGCCTTCTCGCGCACGGCCTCCACGTAGCCGCCGCGGTTGAACGCCGCGAGATCGAAGTCCTCGGAGGACTTCGACGCCCACAGGCGCAGCAGGTTCACGGTGCCCGTGCCGTAGCCGGCGGTGGGAATGTCATGCGGCACGCCGAGGATCGTCTTGGTGTCGACCCACCGCGGGCGGTAGTTGCCGCTGTTGTCGAAGACATTTTCCACGCGGCCATAGAAGCGGACTTCCTGCGTGTATTCGGGACGGACCACCTCCCACGGGTCGCCGAACAAAATCCAGTTGTCGGGATGCTCGACCTGCTGGCCGCCCTTGTCGAAGCCCTGCCGGAACAGGCCGAATTCATAATAGATGCCGTAGCCCAGCGCCGGGTAATCGAGCGTGGCGAGCGAATCGAGGAAGCACGCCGCGAGGCGGCCGAGGCCGCCGTTGCCGAGGCCCATGTCGACTTCCGACTCGCGGATCTTTTCAAAGTCCTGGCCCAGGGCGGTGAGGGCGGCCTTGGCCGTGTCATAGAGCCCGGTGGCGAGCAGGTTGTTGCCGAACAGCCGGCCCATGAGATACTCGAGCGAGAAGTAATAAATGCGCCGGACGTTGTTGGCGTTGTGGACCGCCTGCGTGGCGATCATGCGCTCGTGGATGGTGTCGCGCATCGCCAGGGCGGTGGCGACCCACCAGTCGCGCGGCGTGGCCGAGCCCGGGTCGCGCGCCAGGGTGGAAACGAGGTGGCGTTGGATCAGGGAGCGAAAAATCTCCTCGGTCGTGTCGAAGTGCGGCCGACTCGAAGCGTGGGCGGGTTTGGCGGAGGCTTTGGCGGGCATGGTGGGGCTGGAATCACATGCCGTGCCAACCGCACAGGCAAGGCGCGATTAACCCGCCGCCAAGAGGTCCCGCCGAACTGGGCTGGGTGACAAGCCGCTGAACCGGGCTCATGCCGTTGGGAGCCATTTCGCCGCCGAAACCCAAAACCGAAAAGGTGGAGCGCACTGCCCCGGTGCGCCAGGCGGGGCGGCGACCGTTCCCAGACCAGCGCTCCGGGTCAGTGCGCTCCACCCTCAACGGCTGAGGCCACCCGCGCTGGTCACGGATAGCCTGCGTCCTAGCGCTGGAAGCGCCGGCCCAACTCGCCCTTGCTCAGCTCGAAATGCGTCGGCCGGCCGGCCGGGCTGGTGTGGGGCTGGTTGCACGCGAACAATTGCGCCACGAGCGCGAGCGCCTCGGGCTCGGTGAGCGCCGGCGGCAGCCGCACCGCCTTCTGCGCGGCCAGGCGCGCGAGTTCCTCGTCGGCCAGCTCGGCCTTCCTGTCATCCAGCCGGCCCTCGCGCATCAGGCCGAGGACATCGCGCAGGAAGGTTTCCGCGTCCGCGGGGTCCAGCCACACCGGCACGGACTCAATGCGGAAGAAATTCCGGCCGAACTCCCCCACTTCGAGCCCGTGCGCGTGGAGGAACTTGAGCCGGTCCGTCAGCAACGCGCTCGCGATCGCATCCAGTTCCACCGGCAGCGCAAACAACAGCCGCTGGCTCGCGACCTCGCCGCGGGCGAACTGGGTGCGCAGGCGCTCAAACCAGATCCGCTCGTGGGCCGCGCGCCGGTCGAGCACCACCAGCCCACCCGGGGCCTCAAACAGGGCAAAGTCGCCATGCGCCGTGCCGAGGAAACGCCAGCCCAGCAGGCGCGGCGCGTCGGTGCGATTTTCGATTTTTGATTCTTGATTTTCGATGGCCGGCGGCGCCGAACTGGGGGCGGAACCATCGGTCCCGCGTGGGAGCGGCCTCGGCGCCGGCGCCGGCAATGCCGTGAACGGCCGGAAGGGCTGCGCCATCGGGCCCGGCGCCTGGTAGGGCGCGGGCGCGGTTGGTTCCGGCGTCGACGGAGTCGCCGCCCGGGCCACGGGATCGCCAGGCATGGCCTCATCCGCTTCGGCATTGCGCGTCAGCGCGGGGGTTCCGAATTCCCGCAGGGCCTGCAGCACCGCCCGGATGACGAAGCTGCGCACCCCGCCCTCGCTGCGGAAGCGCACTTCGCGCTTCGCCGGATGCACGTTCACGTCCACCGCCGCCGGATCAAGGTCGAGGAACAGCACCGCCACCGGATAGCGGCCCTTGCCGAGCGACGTCGCGTACGATTCGATCAGCGCGTAGTTGAGCGTGCGGCTGTCCACCGGACGCCGGTTCACGAACATCAGCATCTCGTGCCGCGTCGCCCGGCTGACGCCGGGCTTGCCGATGAGCCCGCTGAATTTCAAGCCGGCCTCCGCCGTCTCGACCGGGAGCAGGTCGGCGACGAGCTGCCGGCCGAAGATCTCCGCCACGCGTTCGCCCAGCGTCGTGCAGACCGGCGATTGAAACAGCACGCGCCCGTCCTCGATCAGCGTGAACGCCGTCTGCGGGCAGGCCAGCGCGTAGAGCCGCACCGTCTGGATGATGTGCGCGGACTCGGTGGTGTCGCTCTTGAGAAACTTCCGCCGCGCCGGCACCGAGTTGAACAGGTGCGTGACGGTGGTGCGCGTGCCGGTGGCCATGCCGCATTCGCGGACGTGCACCAGCTTGCCGCCGTTGACGACGATCTCGGTGCCCGCGCCGTCGGCCGGCCGGGTTTGCAGTTGGAAATGGGAGACGCTCGCGATCGACGGCACGGCCTCCCCGCGGAAGCCGAACGTGCCGAGGCGGTCGAGGTCGACGGTTTCAACCAGCTTGCTCGTCGCATGGCGCTCGAGCGAGAGCAGCGCCTGGTCCTTGGTCATGCCGTGGCCGTTGTCCTCGACGCGGATATAGCTGCGGCCGCCGTGGCGGAACTCCACCTCGATCCGCGTCGCGCCGGCATCGAGGCTGTTTTCCACCAGCTCCTTCACCACCGCGGCCGGGCGCTCGATCACCTCGCCCGCGGCGATCTGGTTGGCAACCCGGTCGGAAAGGATGCGGATGGACGGCATGGAATCGGTTCAAACAATCGCGGAAGCGCGAACGAGCGGAAGCATGAAATTATCGCCTGCCATCGCATCCCAATCCGTCTGATTTCACAGAAGGCAACGGAGGAAACGGAGGTCGATCCGGATGCCCCGGAGAAATCCGTCTCTTCGTTCCCTTCGTTTCCTTCTGTAAGAAATTTGGCGGCGATCGTTTACCCCAGCAGCTTTTCCCAGCGCTTGAACTGCCGCGCCACCTGCGCCGGGCCGGGCATGCCGGTGCCGGTGCGGCGGGCCATGGCCTTGTCGAGATGGAAGGAGGTCACCCAGTCGCGGCCATAGGCGGGATGGACAGACTTCACGTCGGCATCGGAGAGCTTGTCGAGCGCCACGCCCTTCTGTTCGGCGAGCTTCACCACGGCGCCGACCGCATGGTGGGCGGTGCGGAACGCCACACCTTTCCGGACGAGATAATCCGCGAGGTCCGTCGCGAGCAGCGCCGGATCCGCCACCGCCGCGGCGCATTTCTTTTTCTCCACGACCATGCCGGCGAATGTGCCGGCGAGGACGTCGAGGCACAGGACCGTCTGGTCGTGGCTGTCGAAGACCGGCGGCTTGTCTTCCTGGAGGTCGCGGTTGTAGGTCAGCGGCAGGCCCTTCGCGAGCACGAGCAGCGTGTGCAGATTGCCCTGCAGCCGGGCCGACTTGCCGCGGAGCAACTCGGCCGAGTCGGGATTCTTCTTCTGCGGCATCAGGCTCGAGCCCGTGCAAAACGCATCAGGCAGCTCGACGAACTTGAATTCCTGGCTCGCCCAGAGAATCAGGTCCTCGGCCATGCGCGAGAAGTGCACGCCCGTGAGTGCACAGGCCGACGCGAACTCGATGAACACGTCGCGATCGCTCACCGCGTCCATGCTGTTCTGCGTCACCCGCGGGCGGCCGGCGGCATCGACAAACCCGAGCGTCCTTGCCGTGAACTCGCGGTCAATCGGCAGCGTCGTGCCGGCGATCGCGCCGGAACCGAGGGGACACCAGTTGGCGTGATCCGCGACGACGGCGAAACGCTGGGCGTCGCGTTGCAGCATCTCGAGGTACGTGAAAAGATGGTGCGCGAGGAAAACGGGCTGCGCGCGCTGCAGGTGCGTGTAGCCGGGGATGAGCACGTCGCGGTTGCGCGCGGCGACCTTGAGGATCGCGCGCTGGGCGCCCTGGAGACGGCCGATGATCTCGGCGCAGGCGGCCTTGAAATAGAGGCGCATGTCCGTCGCGACCTGGTCGTTGCGGCTGCGGGCGGTGTGCAGCTTCGCGGCGGCCGGCACGCGCTGCGTCAGCGCCTGCTCGATGTTCATGTGGACGTCCTCGAGCTTCGTCTGCCACTTGAACTTCCCCGCGGCGATGTCCCGGCCGATGGCGTCGAGGCCGCGGTGAATGGCATCGCGTTCCTTTCTCGTGATGAGCCCGACCTGGGCGAGCATGGCCGAGTGGGCCTTGCTGCCCTGGATGTCGAACGGCGCGAGCCGGCGGTCAAAGGAAACCGATTCGCTGAACCGCAGCATCAGCTCGGCGGGACCCGCCGAGAACCGACCACCCCAAGTGGCTTGCGCCTTCGTTGCCATAGGGGGCCACGCAACGACCCGCCGCCGGTCTTGGCAACGCGGAAATGGGTGGAGGTTTCTCCCGGCCGTGGTGGGAGGGATTTTATATCCCGACAGCGAGCGCGGCAGCAATCCCGTCGGGGTCTAAAAACCCTTCCCACCGACGCCGAAGTCAGTGGACAAATACCGTTTGCCCAGTCCCTGGGCGGCCCCATGGTGACGCCATGCCCTGCTCGTGCTGGAAACTGTGTGTGCTGCTCCTCCTGGGTGCGGTGATGTCCGCCGCCGCCGAACCCCTGCCCCCGGGCGCGGCGCGGGTCGTCGTCGCGCCGATGAAGACCTCGATCTACGTCGGCAGCGTCACGCTGATCACGGCGGATTTCGTGCAACAGGGCGATGTCTTCAGCTCCACCTACGAGGCGAAGGTCCGCCCGTGGTTTTTCTGGGGCGAAACCGGCCAGATCACCATCAAGCTCCCGGCGGAGGACCTCACGCGCCTCGCGCTCGGCCAGACCGTCGAGTTTACCGGCGAAGCCACGAATCAGCGAAACAAGCCGCGCTCCGTCACGGGCCGCGCGCAGCCGGGCGGCCCGCTGTCCGGCAAAATAAAAGTCCGCATCATGGCCGATGGCGTCGAACTGATCTTCAACGGCACGTATCACCTGACGTCCGGGCCGGCGGGAAAGTAGCCCGTCTTTGGGTGGGAGGGGTTTTATACCCCGACTGGATTTCAGCCGCCTTCGCGGTCGGGGTGTAAAACCCCTCCCACCAAAGCGGCCCCGCGACAAGCGCGGGCCCTACCTTCCGAACCCATCACTCCGCCCAGTGGAACGTCACGGGCCGTTCGACCGCCGGGTGCAGGCTGTGATGCACCGGACAGTTGAGCGCCGCTTTCTCCAGCACCCCGGCCGGATCCTTCGCTTTCGAAAACGGCAGCCAGATTTGCGTGGCGATGCGCACGATGCGCCGCGGGGCATCGGTGGACATCTCCTTCGTCACCTCCCATTTCACGCCGGGAATATCGAAACCCAGCTTCGTGCGCGCCGCGATGGCCATCGTGGTCACCATGCAGGCGGCAAACGAGGCGGTCGTGAGGTCGGTCGGCGAAAAGGCCAGGCCGCGGCCGTGGTTGTCCTTGGGCGCATCGGTCTCGATGTTCTGTCCCGACGGACCGTGCGTGAGCTGGCAGTTGAGTTCGCCTGTATAGGAGCCGGTGCTTTTGACCATGGCCGGAGTTGGCCACAAAGAGTCGCGAAAAGACACCAAAAACGGCACGGTCCGATCCAAGGTGACCACGGATTTCACGGATGACACGGATGTATTTACAGGAGGCCGCGGAGGAAGCAGAGGACGGATAATTCAGAAACCAGTAAGCCGGGACACACGGCCCCTGAATTCCCTCGTGACTCCCGCGCCCATCAACCCGGATCAACTTTCCTTTCCGTCATTCTGAGCGCAGCGAAGAATCCAAGCCCGCTTGATGCCGGCAACCCGTGCATGCGTCGCTGCACTTAAGATGATCGGCCAGGTCGGACCGATCCGTGTTATTCGTGAAATCCGTGGTCAAAAAAACTCAGAGGAATTTTTTCAGACGCGCCGCCACATCCGCCCGCAGCCGGTCGATGTAATCCAGCGTGTATTGCTCCACGGAAAGCCTCGGGTCGCGCACGAGCGGCGTCAGGTCCATCGCCCAGGTGAGCGCGTTCGCACGGTCGGTGGCATGCGAGGTGTGGAACGTGGCGTTGGCCAGGCGGCGGCCGGCGATCGCGAGGTCGTAGCGTTTGCCGCCTGCGATCTGCGACACGAAGGCGCCAATGAGCCTGGCGGCGAGCTGCGGCCGCGCCGAGTCGTCGAGCGTGACCTTGTCGGTGTCGACCAGCCAGTCGAGGTTGCGCCAGACCTCGCACCCATAGACCGCCTTGGGCCGGAGCCGCGCCGGCAGCGACCGCAGCGCCGCGAGGCAGCGCAGGAAGCACGCGATGTGCGTGTCATGCTTGTCGGCCGGGTTGTGCAGGTAAACCACCTCGGGCGTCGTGGCGCGCAGGATGGCCGCGAGGTCCGCGACGACTTCCCGCCGGCGCGGGTCCTTCACCACCGCGCTGGGATGGGCCAGTTGCAGTTGGGCGGAGTAGTGTCCGAGCCGGGCCGCGCGGCGCTGTTCCTGGCGGCGGACGGCCTTCATTTGCTCGTCGGAGTACCGCGCAAACTTTCCGCTGCGCGGACTGCCGCCGCCATCGGTGATCACCACCCCCGTGAACGTGCGGCGCGCATAGCCCGCGCTGATGCCGTGGTAGGCGAGAATCTCGATGTCATCCTGGTGCGCGGCGAGGCAGAGATGCGTCGTGCGCCGGAGGGCGGCGGCAACCGGACGCCCATCGGGGATGTAGAGATCGGCAGCGGGCGAGGTGAACTTCATTCAGGGGATTTGCCACCAAAAGCACCAAAAACGCAAAAGAGGAATCGCGGAAATTTTTTGCGTCTTCCGTGCCTTTTGTGGCTACCCGTTCCGAAACGACAGTTGTTCAATCCGCAGCGCCCGCCCCTTCGAGTCGAACTCCACCAACGCGGCGGACAGCCGGTTGTCGCCCGTGGCGACTTCGAAGCGACGCGGCATGCCGTCGAGGAACCGGCCGATGACGGGCGCGATCTCGCGGCCAAGGACCGACTCGTGCGGGCCGGTCATGCCGACGTCGCACATGAAACCCGTCTGCTTGCGCAGCAGTGACGCGTCCGCCGTCGCCACGTGCGTGTGCGTGCCGAGGACGGCGGTGACACGTCCGTCAAGGTGCCAGCCCATCGCCTGCTTCTCCGAGGTGGCCTCGGCATGGATCTCGACCAGCGCGCCGTCGAACTGCCCCGCGAGTTTCCCGAGCAGCGCATCGGCGCCGAGAAAGGGACACTCCGCCTTGAAACCCATGAAACTGCGGCCGAGCACGGTGAACACGAGCAGGCGGAATCCGTCCTTTTCCACGATGACGTGGGTGCGGCCGGGATTGGTCGCGGGCAGGTTGGCCGGACGGCACACGCGTTCGAAACCCGCGATTTCCACCTCCCACCCCTTCTGGTCCCACACGTGGTCGCCGAGCGTGATGACATCCACGCCGGCCTCGAGGAGCGACTTGCAGATCGGGCCGGTGATCCCCGCGCCGGCCGCCGCATTCTCCGCGTTGGCGATGACGAAATCGATGCCACGCTCGACGCGGATCCTCGGCACGAGCGCGCTGACGATCTCGCGCCCGGGTTTGCCGACGATGTCGCCGATGAACAGAAGCTTCATGCTAATGGATTGGGCTGAACCCAACGGCCCGACAGAAGGCAACGGAGGGAACGAAGAAGAGCATTCTCCGACCCTTTGTTTCCTTGGTTACCTTCTGTAAGAACAACCCGTTACGGCGCGAGATAAGCCGCGCCGGAGGCGTTGCCCAGCGAGGTCGGGCTCAGGCGGGTGGCTTTGCCGGATTCCGTATCGATCAGCCAGATGCTGCGGGTGTTGGCGGCGCGATACGTGCAAAGAAGATGGCGGCCGTCGGCCATCCAGACCGGTTCGATCGCATCCGTCGGGGCCTTGGAAACCACCGCGCCCTTGCCCGACGACATGTCGAAAACAGCCACTTGGAAGCCGCGGCCCTGCGCCGCGGTGAAGGCGATTTTGTTCGGGCTGGCGGCGCTCCAATCCGGCTCGGCGCAGTAGTTGAAACCCGTGACGAGCCGCTTCATCGGGCCGCCGGCCGCGGACATGACGTGCAATTGGGGGCGGCCGGTGGCGATGACATCGGACGTGAAAACCAGGCGACTGCCGTCGGGCGACCAGGCCGGCGACGCTTCCACCGCCTGGTTGGTGGTGAGGCGGCGGATCTGGCGACCCTGCGGATTGCCGACGTAAACCTCGGGGTTGCCCTCGCCCGACAGGATCATCGCGACGCGCGACCCATCGGGGCTGTAGCGGCCGCCGCTGTTGGTGCCCTTGAAGCTCGCGAGGAGCGAAATGCGCCGGCTGGCCATTTCGAGGACGTAGATGTCGGGGAAGCTGGTGCGGTAGCTCGTGAACACGATCTTGTCGCCATGCGGCGACCAGCGCGGGCTCATGATCTGCCGGCCATCGGAGGTCCAGCGCTGGGCCTCGCCGAAAAACAAATCGGAGGTATAAATTTCCGTCTTGCCCGTGACTTCGCCCAGAAACGCCAGCTTGCCCGCGAAGAAGCCCGGCAGGCCGCTGGTCTTGGTCACGGCGACATCCGCGGCGCGCAGCAAGGCGTTGCGCAGGCTGGTGCCGACGACGGTCTGGGTAAGCACCGGCGTGCCCGCGCTGCCTCGCGTGATGGTGACGGTCACCTGCGTGGGACCCGCGGGGGTGAAGGTCAGGTTGTACGAACCGCTGGCCACGCGGCTGTAGTTGCCGTGAGCGTCGAACGCGCGGATGGCGAGCGCCTGCAATTCGGGGGACGGAGAGGAAATGGTCACGCCCAGGGTCTGGGAACCTTTGACCGTGACTTCGCCGATGTCGCGCTGGGCGAAGGCCGGTACCACGAGCACCAGGCCGAGGAGAAAACGAAAGGCGTTCTGCATGAGGGTTAGTTCGGAATTAATGATGAAAGTTCGGGGCCGGTTTTTGTTTTACTCCCGGCAACCTACTCACAAGGTCAAAGCCACTCGTTTTCCAAGCCATTTTCACGCCGCCATTGTGACCGCCGACACCATCAAGGAAGCCCTCAAGCAGGTAAAGTATCCCGGATTCAGCCGGGATATCGTCTCTTTCGGGCTCGTCCGCTCGGCGGCGTTCGTGGACGGCACGGCCAAGGTGTCGGTGGCCATCGCCACGTCGGACCCGAAGGTGCCGACCATGCTCAAGGCCGAGATCGAGAAATGCCTGCGCGCCCAGCCGGGGGTGAAGGACGTGATCATCGAGCTCGCCGTCTCCGCCGCCAAGGCCCCGCCCGCGGGTGGCACCGGCGGCAGCACCGGCACGGCACCCGCGGGCCTGAAGCACTCGGTGGCGATCGCGTCCGGCAAGGGCGGCGTCGGCAAATCCACCTTTGCGGTCAATCTCGCCTGCGCCCTCGCCCAGTTGCTCGAGGCCCGCGGCCGGCCGGGGCGTGTCGGTTTGATGGATTGCGACATCTACGGCCCCTCCGTGCCGCTGATGATGGGCCTCCAGGGCCGGCCGGCGATCGACGGCGAGTCGCTCGTCCCGCTGGAGCGCTTCGGCGTGAAGGTCATGTCGATGGGTTTCCTGGTCGATGACAACACGCCCGTGGTCTGGCGCGGGCCGATGATCATGAAAACCATCCAGCAATTCGTCCAAAACGTGAAATGGGGCGAACTGGATGTCCTGTTGGTCGACCTGCCTCCGGGCACCGGCGACGCGCAACTTTCCCTGGTCCAGACGCTGCCGCTCGACGGCGCGATCCTCGTCACGACGCCGCAGACGGCCGCCACCAACATCGCGCGCAAGGGCGGGCTCATGTTCCAGAAGGTCAACGTCCCGCTGCTCGGCGTCGCCGAGAACATGAGCTGGTTCGAGGACGCGAACGGCAACCGCCAGTCCCTCTTCGGCGAAGGCGGCGGCGCCATCACGGCGGAACTGCTCGCCACCCCGCTGCTCGGCCAGGTCCCGCTTTATCCCGAGATCCGCGCCGGCGGCGATACGGGTCACCCGGTGACGGTGAACGCGCCGGACAGCAAGCCCGCGCGGATTTTCCGCGAGATCGCCGCCGGTTTGCTGGCGAAACTGAAGGTGTAGGGTCGCCGAGCGCGTGAGCGTTTGGCTTGCCCGTCCCGTAGCCGAACGCGTGAGCGTTTGGCCCGACGGACGTCGAAACCGACGCCGCCCCAAGTAGGACACAAGCCGACAAGCACGCGGGTTGACACGCGCGCGGCGGGACCTCTAGGGTGTTTCTCGCATGACACAGCAGCCGGGCCGCCTATTTTTTCTCGTGGTAATGATTGGAAGTACTTCCCTCTGTCGCTGAGCCCTCGATGCCCGCCATGACGACGCCTCCCCCCACTGAGACCTCCGGCAGCCGCGACTTCGTCAAGCAGTCCAGTCTTTATCAGGAGTTTCTGGCCGAGCGGGAGGAGATCCTGAAGCACAAGTGGATCGAGTCGGAGCGCCTCGGTTACGACATCGGGTTTGAGCGCGCCTTGCTGGACTGGATCCGCAAGCACCGCGACAGCTGGCGGGCCGCCCGCCGCGCGCAACTGGCCGCCGGAGCGCCGCCGGCGCCGCCCGCCCCGAAGAAGTGATTCCCCCGCCCGCCCGACCCGGCGGGCTTTTTTTGTTTTGTAGGGCCCGCGCTTGTCGCGGGGCCGAGGATTGCAGCTGCATGCGCACAACGGCCCCGCGACAAGCGCGGGCCCTACATTGGAAAAACAAAAAGGCCGATCCCGGGGGGATCGGCCTTAAAAATTAAGCTAACCAGACCTTACTTGATCTCCTTGTGGAGCGTGTGGCGCTTGAGGAAGGGATTGTACTTCTTCTTCTCGATGCGCTCGGTCACGGTCTTCTTATTGCGCTTGGTGAGATAGCGCGAAGCGGGTTTGCCCTCTTTGCGGGCCTCGGTGCATTCCAGGGTGACGGTTTCTTGCATGGCTATAAATGGATTGGAGGGGCGAAGAAAGGCCGCGGGGATGCCGCCTGCAACTTAATTCTCTTAAATGTAGGGCCGCCGCTGGTCAGCGGGCCGGGGATTGCAGCCGCGACGGCCCGCCGACCAGCGGCGGCCCTACATTAATCACAAATTATCAGTCACTTACCTTCTTTCCGTCAGCGGCATCATCACCCCGCGACGGAAGAGCGTGACCTGCCCGGAACTCGAGGAAACGACGAGCGCGATGCAATCCGCGGCCACGGAAATGGCGGCGGCCGCGGCATGACGCGATCCGAGGCCGCTGGGGAGGGCATGGTTGTAGTCCGTGGCCTGGATCAGCGATCCGGCCGCCTCCACCACCCCGTCGCCGCGAATGACGAACGCGCCATCGATCGACGAGAACTCCTTGATGGTTTCATCCATGAAGGGATTGAGGATGTTCCGGTCCTCCTCCTTGTAGCCGTAAAACGGATTCAGCACGAGAGGCTTGGTCAGCGTGGCGAGCTTCTCGCTGTCCCCGACCACAAACAGGCAGCCCACCGGCCGGCCCTCGCGGCCCTCGACCGCGAGTTCGGTGGCCACGGCGATCACCCGCTCCAGCACCTCCGGCTTCACATCGGCCGGCAGCAAATCCGCGTGGCCGGTGAGGAGCGTGGAAAATTCCTTTTCCACATCGACGATGACGATCGTGTCGAACTGGTTGCTCCCCGCCAGGCCACCCACGCAGCAGATGCGGTCATTGACCATGATCAGGCCGCGGGTGATGCCGACCAGCACCGCGCTGCGCAGTTGCGCCATGCGCTGGCTGGAAAACGAGCGCACCTGGATCGTGTTGTCAAACTTGCCGGGATGATCCTCGCCCTCGGCGGACGCGCGGCTCACCAGGATCGTCTTCAACTTCGACGCCCACTTCGGGGCCTTGAAGGCGCCGTCGAAGGTGTCGCCGAACACCATGAGCCCCGTGCACCCGCTGCCGGTGGCGATCTTCTCCGACTCGCGCAGGATGACGCGATTGACGCGCGTCTGCGGCGCCGCGATGGCCTTCGCCGCCATGCCGCCAAAGCCGGTGAACAGGCGTTCATAGAGCGCGTCGAGGTCCGGGGCCTCCACGAGGCTGTCGACGAAGTCCTGTTCCTTCAGCACCGCGGCGAGGCCCGCCAGCAACTGCAGGTAATCGCGCGTCTTCTCCTCGGCGATCAGCATGAACACGAGCCGCACGGGCTCGTTCTCCATGGCGCCGTCGTAACGGATGCCGTAATGGCTGCGGCCGACCGCGAGGAGGTAGCGGCGGCTCATCTTCACGCGCACGTGCGGCATCGCGACGCCGAGACCCAGGTAGGTCGTCATCGTGTTCTCGCGGCGCAGCAGGCCCTTGAGCAGCGCGTCCTTGTTCAGGTCGGGAAAGCGCTCGACCGTGAGGTTCAGCAACTCGACGAGCGCGCCCTCCATGTCGGCGCTCCCGAGGTCGACGACGCGATTGCGGGAAATATATTTGTCGAGACGCACGCGGTTAAAAGCTCCAAATCACAAGGGCCAAACGCCAAATAAAATCAGCACAGAATCCAAAGACTGGGCGCCTGATGTTTGGCCTTTGGAGTTTTGGCGTTTAGGATTTGGGGAGATTACTTTTCCCACTCCAGGGCGCCCTTCTTCACTTCGTAGAACAGGCCGAGCACGAGGACGAAGAGGAAGACCAGCATCGGGGAAAGGATCGCGATGTGGTTGGCGAGAAAATCGCGGTAGACGAACGTCCACGGGATGAGGAACACGACCTCGATGTCGAACAGGATGAAGAGCATCGCCGTCACGTAGAACTTCACGGAGAAGCGCGTGTGCGTGCTGCCGTCGGACAGGATGCCGCACTCATAGGCCGCGTCCTTGATCTTCGAGTGCAATGCGCGCTGGCCCAGCACCTGGCTCAGGAAAATAACCCCGCCCGTGATCACGGCAGCGAGGGTGATTTGCACCAGAAATGGCAGGTAGGCGGCGTAACTCATCGCCCGCTAGACTCCCCACCCTGCGGCCCGGTTCAAGTGGAAACAGCGGCGATACCCCAAATTGTAGGGCCGGGCGAGCGTTCCTCCCCCTCATCCTGCGATCACTCGCGCCAGGTTCCCGATCTTCGGTTTCAGAGGTTCCTCACTGGTCCAACGGACTGCGTACGCCAAGCCCGGGCTTCTGCATGACATGCGTGTAGATCTGCGTGGTCTCGACGCTGGCGTGGCCGAGCAAATCCTGCACGGTCCGTATATCCGTGCCGGCTTCGAGGAGATGGGTCGCAAAGGAATGACGAAACACATGCGGCGTCACCCGCTTGTTGATCCCAGCCGCCGCCGCTGCCTTGTGCACGGCCTTTTGAAAAGCGCTGTCCAGAGTATGGTGCCGCCGGACGATTCCAGTCGTGGGATCGCGGCTGGCCTCCCGGGACGGAAAGAACCACTGCCATTCCCATTTCTCACCGGCCCGCTGGAATTTCTTTTCCAAGCCGTCGGGCAGCCAGACCGCCGGCATTCCGGCCGCCCGGTCCTCGGCATGCAGCTTGCGCAAACGGTCGAGCTGTCGCTCCAGCGCCGGGACCAATGATCGCGGGATGATGGTCAGGCGGTCCTTATCCCCCTTCCCTCCGCGGACTGTTAGCTGCAACCTGCCCAGGTCGAGATGCTGCACCCGCAGGCGCAACAACTCCATCAGGCGAAGACCCGACCCGTACGCCAGTTCGGCCATGAGGCGGGTCGTCCCTTCCAATTGGTTGAAAAGCCGCTGGCACTCCTCCTTGCTGAGGACGATGGGGACGCGTTCCCGTGGGTAAGCCCGCTTGAAGTCGAGCTGACCCAAGTCCCGGCCAAATGTCGCCTGCATCAGAAAGACCAGCGCGTTGAGCGCCTGCCTTTGGCTGGAGGGGCTGGCGCGGTTCCGCACCGCCAAATCGGTCAGGAACGCCCCAACGTCATCATTTCCCGCTGCCTCGGGCGCCGTCGGAGCAATAAAGGCGGCGAATCGCCGGCCCCAGCTTCGATAGGTTTCCTCAGTGCGCCACAAGAGTCCCCGTACCCGCATGGTTCTGATCAACGCCTTCTCCCATTCCGGTTCGCCCAGGTCTTGCGCCGCCGGCTTGGGTTCCATGGGCCGCCGGACTTCCCTCCCGATTGGAGCCGGCAGCGGCGCCGCTTGAGGCCCATTGAGTTCCGGCCCCGTGACGCCGATCCGAGCCTCGAGCGCTTTCGTCCCCGTCGGGGCAGGCACGCCCTTCCGATAAAACCAGCGGAGCGCCTCGCGAGCCGGGCCGGTGCACTGTCGTTCCCTGACGCCCAGGTACAGCTTTGCCAGTTCGACCGTCGCCGCCGCATGGGTGACCTTGCAGTGGCGCAGGAAAGTGATGATTTCCCGGGTGTAAGCCGCCCGAACCTCCGGATCCAGATTTGTCCGGGCCAAGACCTCCTTCCAATCAGGGAACGATACGGGTTGTGATGACATACATCTGGCCCGCGAAGGAGGGAGTTCAGCTTTTGCCGGGCAAAAAATCAACCGGCAAAACCGGAACCCAGGAAATTGGAGTGTTGCCGCGCAGCGATTTCCCGCCTGTGCTTCCCTCAATCCGCCCGCCATGCAAACCGGAACCCAGTTCGGCTGAATATACTGTTCCCGCCGCTTCGATGGAAGTGATGCCGGAGGTGAACGAGAAGAAGAAGA
>CAZEUN010000020.1:0-76525 GCA_964515595.1 uncultured Oleiharenicola sp.
CATCCTCGCCAAACTCGAACGACTTTCAAAAGTTATCTGCGGGACACAACACTAGAGGCCGTCGAGTATGGGTGACAAGGCGCACGACTTTCTCGTGTCCCTGCGCTGGACTAACGGTGTTTGCTGCCCTCGTTGCGGTTCCGCTGACGTTATGGCCATTCCCACGCGTAAGACATGCGAATGCATGTGCCCCACATAAATAATTGTGTGCGCGCTCATCTCGCGACTTAACCAGCAACCTCTATTCTCGCCACGGCGGGATAGGTTTCCGCTAAGTTTAATTTGCTAGAACCAATGAGCAACGAATTAGAAAAACGCCCCGGGACCATCATTCTTGTCGTGGCCGTCCTTGTGGGATTCTTCGCGTATGAATACGCCGCCAGCTCGGCTAGGCAACGTCGCCGAGACGAAATGGAGAACCTGCGCCAACTGCATTTTGAGCTGTCTCAGCAGATCAAGTCCTTAGAAGGGGAGATTGATAAGATGGGGCGCCCCGACTGGCCCAGTAACCGAGTGGGCGTTGACATACAGCTTTCCGCCGTTCGCCGGAAGCAGCAGGAATTGAGTGACGCTTTGAAGAAATGACGGTCGCGCCAACCCGTTCCACTGAGCGAAGTATATTAGCCCCGTGCGGATGAGGGATCCGCCGGCTTCAGGCCGGCAAACGCAGGCGCGCGATGCAGCCCGAGGCGTGCTCCCGATTCTCAAGGGTCAACGAGCCGCCGTGATTTTCGGCGATCTGCCGGCAGAGCACCAGGCCGATCCCGGAGCCCGAAGGCTTGGTCGTGAAAAAGGGCACGAAAAGATTTTGCGCGTTGGCGATGCCGAGCCCGTCGTCCTCCACGAAAATTTCAACCTGCCCCGGCGCCTTGCGCCAGCCGACGCGAACGCAACCGGCGGACTCGTCGTGCTCCCCCGATTCCGTCACGGCTTCCACCGCGTTCTTGATGAGGTTGATGAGAACCTGCTCGATCTGCGCTGCATCGAGCGAAGTCGTCAGCTCCGGTCCCTCCAGCAACTGCACCGCCGCGCGGCCCTCGAGGGTGACGATGCGGCGGAGCAGGGGCGCGAGCTCGCACGGCTGCTTGTTGGGCGCCGGCAATTTTGCGAGGCGCGCATAGGACTGCATGAACTTGTTCAGGCCCTCGGCGCGCGATTCGATGATTTCGAGGCCGCCGAGCATGTCCGTTTCCCAATCGGACGCCCGCGCCGGCCGCTTGAGCATGGTGGTGAGCGAGCCGGCGATCGATTTGATCGGAGCCAGCGAGTTGTTGAGCTCGTGGCCGATGACGCGCACGAGCCGCTGCCAGGCCTTCAGTTCCTCCTCGCGGAGCGGCTGGCTGAGGTCGGCGATGACGACCAGTTTGTGCGGCAGCCCCCCTTCGCGGAAACTCGTCCGGCGCATGCCCCACCGGCCCGCGCCGCCCGCGAAGGTGCGGCTCAGGACGCGCGTGCCTTCGCCGGTCAGGCAGTCGGCAAGGTCGAGGTCGGCCGCCTGGCGGCCCAGGATGCGTTCCGCGGGCTGCGCGATGAGTTCCTGGCCCGCGCGGTTGACGAGGCGCAGCGTTTCGTTGGCGTCGAACGCGAAGATGGCGACGTCGATTTCCTCCATGACGGTGCGAAGGAGCGTGGTGGCCTCGAGCGCGCCGAGGCGTTGTTCCTGCAACACGCCGCCGAGCATGTTGATTTCCGCGAGCACATCGCCGAGCGGCTCATCGCGGTTGGCGCCGCGGGCGCGGACCGAGAAGTCGCCCTCGCGCAGGGCGGTGAGCAGGTTCGCCATGGTCTGCAGCGGACGGACCACATGCTCGCGCGCGCCGAGGGCGAAGCCGAGCCACGTCAGCACGATGATCAGCGACACGGTCCACTGCTCCTTCGGTTCGTAATCGCCGGTCCAAAAAATCCACAGCGTGGTGCCGATGGCCGGAAGCCCCCCCAGCAATGCGAAATAGAACACGCGTTGCTCGTGAGCCGTGCGGCGTTGTTTCGGCGGGGGCATCAGTTCCGGCAGTTCTTAACCAAGGATTTCACGGATTGGCATGGATGAAACAAACCCCAAAGAGGCTCACGCGCGACCGCCAGTTGCCTCACTCATCCCAAGGATCGGGGCCATGGCGTTGGTTTATGCCCGACTGGTGGGGAGGAAGGGTGAAGCTCAGAGCCCGTAACGTTCCAGGCGGCGATAGAAGGCGCTGCGGCTGAGGCCGAGTTCCTCGGCCGCCTTGCGGGCATTGCCGTCGCAGCGCGCGAGGGTCTTCTTGATCAGGAAGGACTCCACTTCCTCGAGGCTCATGTCTTCGAGGCGGGGAGCGGAATGGCCGGCGTTCAGGCCGAGGTCGGGCGCGCGGACGACCTTGCTCTGCGTCATCAGCACGCCGCGTTCGACGGAGTGATCGAGTTCGCGGACATTGCCCGGCCAGCTGTAATTCTTCATGGCCTCGATCGCGGCGTCGTCAAACCCCGTGATGGGTTTGTTGTAGCGCGTGACATGCGCCTTCAGGAAATGCTGGGCCAGCAGCGGAATGTCCTCCCGGCGTTCCCGCAGCGGGGGCAGGTGGATATGAATCGTATTCAGGCGGAACAGCAGGTCCTGGCGGAATTTCCCCGCGCCGACCTCGGTGTTCAGGTCGGCGTTGGTGGCGGAGATCAGGCGGACGTTGGTGCGGCTGGTGCGCGAGGAGCCGACGCGCTCGAATTCCCCGGTTTCGAGCGTCCGCAGAATTTTCGCCTGCTGGCTCATCGGGATGTTGCCGATTTCGTCCATGAACAGCGTGCCGCTGTCCGCGAGTTCGAACCGGCCGGCACGGTCGGACTTGGCGTCGGTGAAGGCGCCGCGTACGTGTCCGAACAGTTCGCTCTCAAACACGCCTTCGGGCAACCCGCCCATGTTGACGGAAATGAAGGCCTTGCCGGCGCGGACCGAGACGGCGTGCAGGGCCTGGGCGACCACGCCCTTGCCGGTGCCGTTTTCGCCGGTGATCAGCACGTTCGCGTCCGACGGACCCACGCGCGAAATGATTTCAAGCACAGGCCGCATGGCGGCGGACTGCGCGATCAGGTTCGGCCCGCCCTTGCCGCGGAGAATCTGGTTTTCCTGCTCCAGGCGCCGGTAGGCGCGCACCGCGCCGGCCAGTTCGATCTGGTTGCGGACAATGGCGAGCAGCCGCGGGTTTTCCCAGGGCTTCGTGATGAAATCCTTGGCGCCGCGGCGCATCGCCTCGACGGCAATCTCGACGCTGGCCCAGGCCGTCATCACGACGACGGGCAGGGTGGCATCGGCGGCCTGCAGCTTGGCGAGGAGATCCAGGCCTTCCTGGCCGGACGTGGTGTCGCGCGCGTAATTGAGATCGATGATCGCGAGCGAGAAATCGCGCGCCTCGATGGCTTTCAAGACCGCGGCCGGGGACTTGGCGGTCTCGATTTGGTATCCCTCGGCCTTCAGGAGGAGGCGGAGGGCTTCGAGGACATCGGGCTGGTCGTCCGCTACAAGAATGCGGTGGGGCGCGGGATCGTTGGCTGCCATTGAAATAAGTGACAGGTGACGGGTGGAAAGTGTCAAGAGCCGGAGGACCGGACGGGGAAGCGGTGCGCGTTGCACCGATCGGTGCCGCGCGGCTGGCAGGCTTCCGGTCTTGGCGCCAGCGGCGTGGCTCAGGCGGCCACGCGCTCGACGCAGGCCGCGACCCGCACCGTGCGGCGCGTCGCCGGGCGCAGGATCGCGGCGGGCACCGCGAGGGTCTTGGGGCGGCGCGCGTAATCCGAGAACGCGAGGCGCGCGATCCCGAGCGAAACCGCGGCGCCGAGGAAGGCCTCGAGCGGGAGGCGCGCGGCAAATTCGGTGTTGGCCAGGCCGAAGCTGGCGAGACCCGCGGTGGCGGTCACAACGATCAGGGTGAGAAGCTTGTTGGAAGTGTTCATGGGAATTCAGTTGATTGCGCGCCGCCTTTGCTAGGCGCGTGCCAACTTTCCCAAGCGCGCCGCAAGGCACGCAGGGCCAAGCAGATAAAATATCCGAGGCGAATTGCCTGCGTCCTTCGGCCAACCCGGTTTTCGCCGCGGCAGGGAGCGGCGATTCCCGCGAATGGGACGAAACCGGCGTGCGCTATTCGTAGCGCAGCGCGTCGATCGGGTCGAGCTGGGCGGCCTTGTAGGCGGGGAAAAATCCGAACGTGATGCCGATGATCGCACTGACGCCGAACGCCACCACGATCCACACCGTGGAGAGCAGCACCGGCCACCCGTTGATCTTGGAAATGATCTGCGAGGCGCCCACCCCGGTGAGCACGCCCAGTCCGCCGCCCATGACGCTGAGGGTGATGGCCTCGATCAGGAACTGGGTCAGGACATCGCGGCCATGCGCGCCGACGGCGAGGCGGATGCCGATCTCGCGCGTGCGCTCCGTCACCGACACCAGCATGATGTTCATGATGCCGATGCCGCCGACGATAAGCGAGATGATGGCGATGATCGTAAGGAGGAACGTCATGGTGCGGGCGTTCGCCGTGGCGGCTTCCGCGAGTTCCTGCTGGTTGCGAACCGTGAAGTCCGGGTCGCGTCCGTTGCGGCGCTGCTGGAGGAGATCGGTGATGTCCTGCTGGATGCGCGGCATGAGCTCGGGCGACTGCGCCTGGATGACGATTGAATTCAGGTTGGGCCGGCGCGCGATGCGCTTGAGGTGGCTGCTGTAGGGAATGATCACGACATCATCCTGGTCCTGGCCGAAGAAATTGAAGCCCTTCGTGGTGAGCACGCCGAGCACCTTGAACGGGATGTTGCGGATGCGGATGTTTTGGCCGACCGGATCGGCGTCGGCGAAGAGCTGGGTCGCGACCGTGCGGCCGATGACGCAGACCTTGCTGGCGGTGCGGACATCCGCCTCGGAAAACATTTCGCCCTCCGCGATGCCCCACATGCGGATGTCGAGGTAACTGATGTCCTCGCCGCGGATCTGGCTGTTCCAGTTGAGGCCGTTGGCGAGGACCTGCGAGCGGTCGCTCATCTCGGGGCTGATCGCCACGATCCCGGCGACTTCCCGCTCGATGGCCTGGGCATCCTCCACCGTGAGCGAGCTCGCGCTGCCGAAGCCGCCGCGGACGCCGCCCGAGGTGAAATTGCCGGGGAAAACCGAGATGATGTTCTGGCCCAGGCTGGCGATGGAGGCCTCGACCTGCGTCTTGGCGCCGTTGCCGATGCTGACGACCGCAATGACCGCGGCGATGCCGATGATGATGCCCAGCGCCGTGAGGACCGAGCGGAGGATGTTGCGGCGCAGCGCGCGCAGGGCGACGATGATGACGTTGGCGAAGCGCATGGGATCAGTCCGTGAGTTTGGCGGCGGCCTCGGCCGCCTGGATTTTTGCCATCTCGGTCGTGGCAATGAACCGGTCCGTCACCCGCACATCGCTGACCAGCTTGCCGTCGCGCATGATCAGGTTGCGCTTGCAGTAATGGGCGATGTCGAGCTCGTGCGTGACCATGACGATGGTGATGCCCTGCTCGTTGAGTTTCTGGAACACGCCCATGATCTCCACCGAGGTCTTGGAATCGAGGTTGCCGGTCGGCTCGTCGGCGAGCAGGACCTGGGGCTCGTTGATCAGGCCGCGGGCGATGGCGACGCGTTGCTGCTGTCCGCCGGAGAGCTGGCTCGGGAAGTGGTCGAACCGCTTGGCCAGGCCGACGATTTCCAGGCTGTGCATGGCGCGCTCCCGGATTTCCTTCGAGGTGTAGTGGCGCCGGCCGTAGAGCATGGGCAGCTCGACGTTTTCCAGCGCGGTCGTGCGCGAGAGCAGGTTGAAGCCCTGGAACACGAAACCCAGCTTCTGGTTGCGCAGGTCCGCGAGCTGGTTCCGGTCGAGCCCGGAAACATCCGTGCCATCGAGCAGGTAGCGGCCCTTGGTGGGCCGGTCGAGACACCCGAGGGTGTTCATCAGGGTGGATTTGCCGGATCCGCTGGAGCCCATGATCGCGACGAATTCGCCGCGTTCGATGGTGAGCGTGACGCCGCGCACGGCGTGCACGGGCACCTCGCCGGATTCGTAGATCTTGTGGATCTCGTCGAGTTGGACGACTGCGGACATGATGCGCTTAGAAACGCCGGCCGCCGCCGAACGGATTGGCCGCGGGCTGGGCGCCGGGCGCACCGGCCGCGGACGCGATCCCGGTAATAATGGTGTCACCTTCCGCGGCGCCCTCGATCAGTTCGGAGGCGATGCCGTCGGTGATGCCGATCTTCACGGTAATGGGCTCGGGTTTCGCGTTCTTGTTGCCGCCCGGCAGGCGGAAAATCGTGCGGGTCGTGACCACAACCTCACCCGGCGCCGCGGGGGCGGGGGCGAGGCCGCGCTCGACGAGGAGCTTGCGGAACTGGTCGCGCTGCTCGGCCGAGGCCTCGCGGAAATTGGTGATCCCCACCTCGGCCATGACGGCGCGGATCTTCTCGCGCTGTTCGGGCGTGACGTCCGGGCCCATGAGACCGCCGCCGCGCCGGCCGCCACCGCCCTCGGCGTTGCCGCCGCCTTCGGGACGCGCGCGACGTTCGCCGCCCGCGCTGCCGTTGCCGCCGCCCCCGGGGGTGCCGCCGGGCGCCGCCATTTGGGTGGTCGGCGCACCCGCCGCGGCCGGGCTGCCGCTGGCATCGGGCAGGCGGACGCGGAGCGCGGAATTCGGGATGCGCAGCGTGTTCTCACGGCTGGCCACGATGACGGACACGTTCGCCGTCATGCCCGGGCGCAGTTTGAGGTCCCGGTTGTCGACGTTGATGATGGTGTCGTAAGTGACGACGTTGCTCACGGTCTTCGGCGCGTTGCGGACCTGGGTGACGGTGCCGTTGAACGAGCGGTTCGGAAACGCGTCGACCGTGAAGGTCACGGCCTGGCCCTGTTGGACTGAGCCGATGTCCGCCTCGGCCACGGCCGCGGTGATTTGCATCTTCGCGAGGTCATTCGCGATGGTGAAGAGCACGGGAGCATTGAGGCTCGCGGCCACCGTCTTGCCCTCCTCCGTCTGCTTGGAGATGACGATGCCGTCGATGGGCGAATTGATCGTGCAACGCTCGAGGTCCACCTTGGCGTTTTCGACCGTCGCCTGATTGGTCAGCAACTGGGCGTCGGACTGGGCCAGGAGGGCCTCGGCCTGGTCGAGATCCTGTTTGGTCACGAGGGACTTCGCGAAAAGCTCACGGGTGCGCTCGGTGTTGAGGCGCTGCAATTTGTTGGATGCCGTTGCGGAGGCCAGGTTGGCGTTCGCCTGCCGGACTTTCTGCTCGTAGGTCGCCGGGTCGATCTCGGCCAGCTTCTGGCCTTTCTTCACGATGGTGTTGAAGTCGGCGTACAATTTGACGATCAGGCCGGAAATCTGGCTGCCAACGTCGACGGAAAGCACGGCATCCAACTGGCCGGTGGCGGTGACGACCTGGCGGATGCTGCCGCGCGCGACGGTCGTGGTATTATAGGTGGGTCCCTGGTCGGCCGTGCGGGAGCGCTGGTAATAATAATATCCACCGCCGGCGGCGGCGAGGAGGGCGACAGCGAGAGTGATAGGAACCAGACGGGAAGAAGCCATGAGGACGCGAATAGTTGCGAGGAGAGGAAGTGGTGAAACCCAAACCCGCAACAATTTCCTGAGCCGGGCGGGCTTAGCCGTCGCTGAGACGGCGGGGCTCACGGGGAGTTACAGTCGGTTCATTTCGGATTGCGTGTCATACCGGGGGCCGGTTCGCTGCGTCAAACTTAACCCGGATATCCCCATGAAGCTGGTTCGTTTTCGTTTCCTCTGGCTGATGCTTTGCGTCGCGACCGCGATTGTCCTCCGCGCAGAGGACGAACCGAAGGAAAAAAGCGCCGACAAAAAACCGGCGTCCGCCAAGGAGGACAAGGATCCGGCGCTTTCCGTCACCGAGCACGAGATCACGATCGGCGGCAAGAGGATCAAATACCAGGCCACCGCCGGGTATCTGGTGTTGAAAACCGAAAAGGGCGAGCCGCGGGCCAATCTCTTCTTTGTCGCCTACACCAAGCTCGGCGAGCACGACCCCGCCAGGCGTCCGCTCACCTTTTCCTTCAATGGCGGCCCGGGCTCCTCCTCGGTCTGGCTTCACCTCGGGGCCCTCGGGCCGAAGCGCGTCGTCATGACCGACAAGGGCGACTCGCTGCCGCCGCCCTACCAATGGGTCGACAACGAGTTCTCCTGGCTCGACGAGAGCGACCTGGTCTTCATCGACCCCGTGTCGACCGGCTACAGCCGCGCCGCCAGGGACGTCGATGCGAAGCAATTTCACGGCTTCACGGGCGACATCGAGTCGGTTGGCGAGTTCATCCGGCTCTGGACGACCCGCAACCAGCGCTGGGCGTCGCCGAAATTCCTGGTCGGCGAGAGTTACGGCACGACGCGCGCCGCGGGCCTGTCGGATTACCTGCAGCAGAAATACAATTTCTACCTGAACGGCATCATGCTCGTTTCCTCGATCATGAATTTCCAGACAGCACGCTTTGCGCCGGGCAACGACCTGCCTTACCAGCTGTTCCTGCCGACCTACACGGCTTCGGCGTGGTACCACGGCCGGCTGAAGGGCGACCTCGCGAAGGACCTGCCCAAGGCGCTCGCGCGGGCCGAGCAGTTTGTGCTCAAGGACTACAACCTCGCGCTGATGCAGGGCGACGCGCTGCCCGCGGCCGAGCGCAGCCGCATCGCGAAGGAACTGGCCGCGCTGACCGGCCTGAGCGAGGAGTACGTGCTCAGGCAAAACCTCCGCATCAATATCTTCGGTTTCGTGACCGAGCTCCGGAAGGACGAGAACCGCAACGTGGGCCGCCTCGACAGCCGCATCGTCGGCATCGCCGACAACGGCGGCGGGCGGGGCGGGGAGGGGGGCTTCTTCGACCCGAGCATGGAGGCGATCCTTGGTGGCTACAGCGCGGCGATGAACGACTATGCACGGCGCGAGCTGAAGTATGAGAACGATCTCTCCTACGAGATCCTGACCGGCCGGGTGCAACCCTGGAGCTACGCCAACGTCGAGAACGAATACCTCAATGTCGCCGAGACGCTGAAGCGCGCGATGACCAGGAATACCTTCCTCAAGGTTTGGGTCGCGAACGGTTACTACGACCTCGCCACGCCCTATTTTGCCACGGACTACACGGTGAAACACATGGGGCTCGACCCGTCCGTGCGCGGAAACATCACGATGACCTACTACGAGGCCGGCCACATGATGTACATCCATGCGGAGTCGCTGAAGAAGCTGAAGGCCGATTACGCGACCTGGGTCGAGGCGACGCTGAAAGCGGCGAAGCAGTAGGGCTTCAAACGGAGCTGAACGCGTGAGCGTTTGGCAGGATCGACTGAGGCCAAACGCTCACGCGTTCGGCGACGGGCGGGGGCCTTACCGCGGGTAGGTCTGGCGCAGCGCCTTGGCCACGTTCGCGGGGACAAACTTCGACACGTCGCCGCCGAGCTTGGCGATCTGCTTGACGAGGGAGGAGCTCGTGTAGCTGTAGGACTCCTTCGGCATGACGAAAATGGTTTCCACCTTCGGCTCGAGATGGCGGTTCATCAGCGCCATGTTGAACTCGAATTCAAAATCGGAGAGCGCGCGCAGGCCGCGGATGATGGCGGTCGCCTTTTCCCGGCGGGCAAACTCCACGAGCAGGCCGTCGAAGCTGACCACATCCACATTCGGGAGCCCGCGCAGGTTGCCCTGGATGAGCTCCACGCGCCGCTCCGGGCTGAAGAGGGGCTTCTTCGTCGAATCGATGGCGACGGCCACCCGCACCTGCTTGAAGAGCTTCGCGGCGCGCTGAAGGACGTCGAGATGCCCGTTCGTGAAGGGATCGAAGGTTCCGGGATAGATGCAGAGTTTCATGCGTCGAGCCGCGGACAGGATTGCACAGGTCCAGGGGATGGCGAGGACGTTTTCCGTCAAATGCCGGCGGACCTGCAGCAAGTGATTGCCAACGCCGGGGCGGTGGGCACAAGTGGGCGCGTGAAGTTCACCCTGCCCAATGTGCTGACGATCTCGCGCGTCCCCATGATGTTCGTCGTGGTGGCCCTGATGTACCTCGACTGGCAGTGGGCGGCCACGTGGGCCTTCTGGCTGTTCATTGCCTCCGCGCTGACCGACTGGCTGGACGGGCTGCTCGCCCGGCGCGCGAACCAGGTGTCGTCGTTCGGCCGGTTCATGGACGCGACGCTCGACAAGGTGATGGTGACCGGCCTGATGATCGCCCTGGTGAACGGCGGTTACTTTGAGAAATTCCAGATCACGGCCATGATGTTGCTGCTGCTCATCATCGCGCGCGAGTTCGCCATCTCCGGCCTGCGCATGGCGGCGGCGACCCGCGGACTGGTGGTCGAGGCCGATGCGGGCGGCAAGGTGAAGACCTTCGTGCAACTCAACGCGATCGGCTGGCTGCTGGGCGCCCGGATGTTCGAGCGCGATTACGCCAACCTCTTCGGCGGTGACGAGAACACCATCGTCCGCGTGATCCAGTGGGGCGGCCTCGCGCTCTACGGGCTGGCGGCGGTGCTGACGGTCACCTCCGGCTTTGCGTATTTCCGCAAGCACGGCCACGCCGTCCGGGACTGACGATGGACCTGCCGGAGCCACGCTGGCCGCGGATTTTTTCCACCCGGTTCGTCGTGGCGGTGGCGACGCTCGGTCCGGTCGGCCGGAAATTGCCGGCGCCGGGCACCTGGGGTTCGCTGGCCGGCCTGCTTTATTTTGCCCTGCTCTTTCGGCATTCGCGCTGGGAAGTGATCTTCGCCTGGTCGGTGCTGCTGAGCTACGTCGCGGTGGCCTTTTGCGGCGAGGCCGCCCGCCGGATGGGGAAAAAGGATCCGGGCGAGGTGATCCTGGACGAGTTTGCCGTGATGCCGTTGGTGTTTCTCGGGTGGCGGGTGGGTTGGTTCGCCGGCCTGCCGGAGGGCGCGACGCTGCTGATCGGCTTCGGGCTGTTCCGGCTCTTCGACATCCTGAAACCGTTCGGCATCGCGCGCCTGCAACGCTGGCCGGGCGGGTGGGGCATTGTCGCCGACGATTTCGCGGCGGCCCTCGTTGCGTGCGTCACGCTGCACGCGAGCGCGTGGCTCTGGGCCTTCCTGCGCTAGGGAGTGTCTTCAAGCCCACGGATCTGGACGGGTAACCACCGGCACGACTCCGTTACGTGGTTGTCTTCCCGAGCGACACACCCCGCCCTGCGGGGAGCAGTCTCCGCCGGGCCTACGGCTGCCAAGCCCCGCTCAAGCCGGAACGATGCAATTGAACCGCGAAGGGCGCGAAGGTCCGCGCGGAAGATCCCGGACCAGGATTTCTCTGCGTTCATTTGGAGGGCCCAGCTCCGGCTGGGCCGCGAACGTGATATCGCGGGCGCGCGCCGGCCCAGCCGGAGCTGGGCCCGCCACCGGAACTGCGAACCTCGGCCTTTGCGGCCTTGGTGTGAAAGCTCCGGGCGCTTGGTAGGTATGAATCGCGATTTTCGCGTTTCTTCGCGTCCTTCGCGGTTTCCACTGAATGGTTCCGGTTTTAGAGGGGATCCTTGTCGGCGCTACGTGGAGATCGCCTCTCGAGAAGGCCGGCGCGCAGTGGCCTGCTCTCGGCTAGGGTGCCATGGCGCGGTCCCGGACCGCCTTGGTGCGTTCCCGGATTTTGTCCATGACCTGGCGGAAGGTGATTTCCGCGCGGAGGCGGGTGCGGAAACTCAGGTCGAAGCCGTCGGGACCATAGCTGGTGCGGATGCCAAAGCTCGCGATCCACTGCGTCTTCGAATGGAACGTGAACCGGCTGGGCACGTACCACTGGACGCCGGGCTGCAGGTAGAAGAAATGCTCGGTCGCGTTGCCCAGCCACGCGGTCGTCGCGTAGGTTGCGGACAGGGTGTACTTGAGCTGGCCGAGATCGTAGATGGCGCCGACCGTGCCGTTCACGGAATCCTCGTGCGGCTGGTTTGTCCCGTAAACGCCCGGGATGGAACTCGGGTCCATGAAATCGAATCCGAGGCCGGCAAACGTGCTGATCCGGCGGTTGCGCGCCCACTCATGCTGGATGAGGAAACTCGGCGCGAGGTGGTTGTTGCCGTCCGTCATGTCGAGCGGCGGATGCCCCACCGGCGCCTCCATGTTCAGGGCAAGGCTGGTGTCGTATTCCTTTTTCGGCCAGTCCTCGATCAGGTAACGGGAACCGAGCCGCACCTTGCCGATGCCATTGCCGGCGTGGGTGTCGCGCAACCCGTGCGTGATGAAGACGGAGGCATCGCTGTTGATTTCAAAATTCTCGTTCAGCGACCAGCGCAGGCCGAGCTCGCTGCGGATGTAGTCGCGCCGGATGAAGTCGCTCACGTGCGGCCGGACGGTGAGTTTGATCGTGCCCGGGATGTCGAGCTGGGGGAGTTCGTCGAAGATGCCGGTGACGCGCGAGAGCACCGGGCGCCGGCTGACGGGATCGGCGGCGGCCGTGGACGTGGCTTGGGCATGGGCCGTGGCGGCCGCCAGGGCGGTGAGGGTGATCAGGAACGACTGACGGAGCATAGCGGGTGGGGTCAGGGAAGCAGCTGCAGGCTTTCGAGTGGCAGCCGGACGAGCAAGCCTTGTTGGAGCACATCGACAGACACCACGATGCCCTGTGGGTTCTCGGGATTGTCGACGTAGCCCTCGAGGCCGTGCAGGGGGCCTCCCTGGACCCGGACGTGCGTGCCTTTCCGGACCAAGGGGTGCATGGCGGCCTCGAGACCGGACGCGCAGACCACCTTGACCACCTCCAATTGCCGCAGGAAGACCTCCTCGTTTTCCACCTGCCGGGCGCGCACGAGCAGGTCCTGCTGGTAGATCCGGTCCTTGCGGGCCGGCTCCAGCCGCGCGAACACGTAGCCGGCGAACAGCGGCTTGGTGAACGTTTTTTTCTGCGTGCCGTAGCGCCGGACGCTCTGGATCAACGGCAGGTAGTGCGCGAAGCGCTCGCGCGCCATCAGGTCGTCGAATTTCTTTTCGCAACGGGGCTTCGTGTGGCAGACGAACCACCGGGGCTCGGCGAAGTCGGGCAAGTGGTGTCCCATGGCGGTCGGGCGGAAAGCGCGCCCTACCGGTCGGCGAGCACCTTCAAGGCGTCCACATAGCCCGGGAAACCGCGGCCGGAAATCATGGCCACGCACGCGGCCGCCGTCATGGATTTGTGGCGGAATTTTTCCCGCTTCTTGATGTCCGAGATGTGCACTTCGACGGCGGGTTTGCCGGACGCCTTCAGCGCGTCATGGAGCGCGATGCTCGTGTGCGAATACGCGCCGAAGTTCACGATGAAGGCGTCGATGCCGCGGTCGGTCAGCGCATGGATCCGGTCCACGAGGGCGCCCTCGTGCGCGGACTGGAAAAACACCGTCGTGAATCCGCGGCGCCGGGCCTCGGTGCGGATCAGTTGCTCGAGGTCCTTGAGGGTGGCGCGCCCGTAGATTTCCGGTTCGCGTTTGCCGAGCCGGTCGAGGTTGGGGCCGTGGAGGATGGCGATCTTCATGGGTTATCTAAGCTGAGCGGAAGCCAGGGCAGACAGGAATCGGGAGCGATCGGCTCCGGGTTTTTGAGCACGAAATTAAATTCACAGGGGATTCTCGGTCTCGATGAATTCCCACGGGAGGCGGAATTTCTTCGCGAGCTCGGCGGCCAGCGCCTTCACGCCGTGGACCTCCGTCGCATAGTGGCCGCAGCAGATCAGGTTGAGGTGGTGCTCCTGGGCGTAGTTGAACCATTCCTCGCGCAGTTCCCCGGTGATGAGCGTGTCGACGCCGGCGGCGACCAGCTGCGGCACCGCGCTGTTGCCGCTGCCGCTGCAGAAAGCCACCTGCTTCGGCACGGCGCTGCCGCAGTCGATCAGGACCACGCGCGGGTAAAGCTCCTCCAGCCGCGCGCAGAGTTGGGCGCGCTTGAGCTTGTTCGGCGCGATCCAGCCGATGGCCTCGCCCTCGTGCGGGAGGAAGCGCCGGCGGGGCTTCAGGCCGAGCTGGCGGGCGAGGATCACGTTGTTGCCGATTTCCTCGTGGGCGTCGAGGGGCAGGTGGCTGGAATAGACCGCGCAATTGCCGCGGACCAGCGCGGCGATGCGCTCATAGACCGGCCCGACCAGCGGCGGCAGGCCGCCCCAGTAGAGGCCGTGGTGCACGATGAGGAAATCGACGCCGCGTTCCGCCGCCTGCTCGAAAGGCACCAGGCCCGCATCCACCGCCGCGCCGATGCGCGTGACGCGGCCGTCGTTCGCGACCTGCAACCCGTTGTGCGCGCCGGGAAAATCCTTGAACGCCGGGCGCCGGGTGCGTTTGTCGCAGTGATCGACGAGTTGCTGGAGCGAGACCATGGCGCGGAGGTTGAGCGGCGGGGAAGTGGCCTGCAAGCCATGCGTGGCCGAACGCGCTTCCCCCTTGCCAGCCGGGCGGCGATTCCCACCGTTGCAGCCATGACCGACGGCAACGACAGCCTCGTGGACCAGATCGCCAAAGCCACGGCCAGCATTGGCCGGCGCCCCAGCTGGGACGAGTATTTCATGGCCACCGCCAAGCTGATCGCTTCGCGGTCGAACTGCGAGCGGCTCAACGTGGGCTGCGTCATCGTTTCCGCCGGCGACCGAAAAAACCGGCTCATCGCGGCCGGCTACAACGGGTTTCTCCCGGGCACGCCGCACGTGTCGCGCGTCCGCGACAACCACGAGCAGGCGACCGTGCACGCCGAGCAGAATGCGATTGCCGACGCCGCGCGCCGCGGTTCGAGCGTCGATGGGTGCACGGCGTATGTGACGCACTATCCGTGCATCAACTGCGCCAAGATCCTGGCAGCATCGGGCATCGCCGAGGTCAAATATCACGAGGACTATCTCAACGATCCGCTGGTCGGCCCGATCCTGAGCGATGCCGGCGTGAAAATTTCCAAGCTCTGACGGCCGCCTGACGGTCTATGTGTCCATGAAGGAACGGCGCACCGCGCACAGATCGGAGACCCTCGCCGGGCAACTGCTGCTCGCCCATCCCGCGTTGCGCGAGCCCACCTTCCGGCGTTCGGTGATCCTGTTGTCCGCGCACAGCGGCGACGGGGCGATGGGCGTCGTGCTGAACCGCCCGCTCGACCGGCAACTGGGCGAGATCAACACCGAGTTCGCATTCGGGCCGCTGGCCGGCGTGCCCGTCTATGCCGGCGGACCGGTCGAGCCGGAACAGCTGATCATCGCGGCATGGCAATGGCTCGAGGAGGAAAGCGCATTCCAGCTTCACTTCGGCCTCGAGCCGGAGCGGGCGATGGAAATGGTCGGCCTGCCCGGCGTCACCCTGCGCGCGTTCGTCGGCTATTCCGGCTGGAGCAAGGGGCAGCTCGAAAATGAAATGAAACACGACACCTGGCTCGTTTCCACGGTGGAAGGGGACATCCTGGGTCAGGCGGACGGCACCGCGTTGTGGCGGCAGATTTTAGGCTCGATCGACCCGGAGTTGAAGCTGCTGGCCGACGAACCCGAAGACCCGACGGTAAACTAGCCCCATCAGGGGGTTAGGGGAATGGAGCCCGGACGATCGATGCCGCAAGACGCCGGTTTCGTGGTCCGTCGATCACGGGACTGGGAGTCCCGCGGCCTTCGGTAAATCTTTTCCTTTGACAGGGTTGGCTGCGGGCATCTTCTTTCTTCGTTTTTATGAAAGTCGTCTCCTCCATCAAATCCGCCAAGGTACGTCACCCGGCCTGCCAGGTGGTCCGTCGCAAAGGCAAGATCTACGTCATCAACAAAGTCGAGCCGCGCTACAAGGCGCGCCAAGGCTAATTAACCTCTTTCCTCCTACCGTGAAGACCGAAGGCCATCCCGCTCTCAACAACGTTTGCTTCCTCGACATTGGCACCGGGAAGAAATTCCTGACCAAGTCCACGATGAAGTCCGCCCGCACCGAGAAGATCGACGGCCAGGACTACTTCGTGATCGTGCGCGACGTCACGATGGACTCGCATCCCGCCTACACCGGCGAGAAGCGTCTCGTCGACACCGCCGGCCGCGTGGAGAAATTCACCTCCAAGTTCAAGCGCGCCACGAAGGTCAAGTAAGCCATCACTTACGACCGGTTGCGAAGCCCTCCCCTTGCGGAGGGCTTTTTTTATGGGCGGAAGCCCTCCGCTTCCGCGAATGCGGAGTGAGACCGCGAACGCGCTGCCGTGTCCGCTCCCGGTCGTGCGGGGCGGAGCGAAGCATCGAGCGCGACCGGCGCCGCCGTCGGCCGGATGGATCCTCCGTCTCGCCGGGAGGGACGGCCATCGGCGTTTGATCCGCGTCATCCGCGGGCAAAAAGCCTTTCCACGGCGCGCTTCTCTGTGTTCCGTGGGTCCGTGGCCACTCCCGTGAAACTCGTGATTTTCGACTGCGACTCCACGCTCAGCGCGATCGAGGGGATCGACGAACTGGCACGCGTCCGCGGCCCCCAGGTGTTCGCCGAGGTCGAGGCCATGACCAACGCGGCCATGGAGGGCAAAATCGCCGTCCAGGATGTCTTTGCCCGACGCCTCGCCATTATCCAGCCGCGCCGCGAGGACGTGGCGGCCGTCGGCCGGCAGTACGTGGAACGCATCGAGCCGTCGGCGCGGGATACGATCGCGCAGCTCAAGGCCACGGGTTGGACGCCGATCATCCTGAGCGGCGGTTTCCGGCAGATCATCGAGCCACTCGCGGCTTACCTCGGCGTGAATCGGATCGAGGCGGTGGATTTGTATTTCAAGGCGGACGGCGGTTACGCGGGCTACGATGAAGGCTATCCCACCACGCGCTCGGGTGGAAAGCCGGAGCGTATTCTCGAGTTGAAACGCGAATTTTCGCCGGCCCGCACCGCGATGGTCGGGGACGGCGTGAGCGACCTGGAAGCCAAGCCGGTGGTCGATCTTTTCGTCGGCTTCGGCCGCTACACCGAGCGCGCCAAGGTCAAGGCGGGCGCGCATGCGTTCATCCATAGCCTGGCTGAACTCCCCGCCTTGCTCCTATGATGCGCCTCGCAATTATTCTGACCTCATGCCCGGTGGTCGCAGTGGCGGCCGAATCGTTTCCCCGCGCGCTTTCCGCCTATGCCGATTCGTCGGGTGGTGCCTTGGAGGTGGTCAAGGCGCGCGCCACGGCCGAACCGTTCAACCTCGTTGCCTCGGTCATTTTTCTTCTCGCGGTGATCCATACTTTCGTGGCGCCGAAAATCCGAAATTGGGGACACCGGGTGGAGGCGCGGCACTGCGAACGCCTGAAGATCGCACGCCGGAAGTCCGCTGACCAGGACGGCGATGGCCAGCCGGATGAAGTCAGTTTCTGGGGTCAGGTCCTGCATTTTTTTGGCGAAGTCGAGGCCGTGTTCGGCATCTGGGCCGTGGTCCTGGGCGCCGCCATCGTGTGGTTCAAGGATCTCGACACCGCGGTCCACTATCTGGCGGACACCGTGAACTACACGGAACCGTTGTTCGTGGTCATTATTATGGCGCTGGCGTCGACCCGGCCGGTGATGCGCCTTGCGGAACAGAGCCTGCGGCTGGTGGCGGGGCTTGGCGGTGGCCGGCCTTGGGCGTGGTGGCTGGCCATTCTGAGCATCGCGCCAATCCTGGGATCGTTCGTTACCGAACCGGCCGCGATGACGATCGCGGCGTTGCTGCTGGCGCGGCAGTTCTACGAGCTGAAACCCAGTTCCCGGTTGATGTACGCCACGCTGGGCTTGCTGTTCGTGAACATTTCCATCGGCGGGACGCTTACGCACTTTGCCGCGCCTCCGGTCCTGATGGTGGCCGCCCCGTGGGGTTGGGACATGTCCTATATGTTCACGCATTTTGGCTGGCATGCCCTCACCGGTATCGCGTTCGCCAACGGCGCTTACTTCCTCTTTTTCCGGCGGGAACTGTTGGCGCTGCAGCCGGCCAAACCCACCGGTCTGCCGGCCGAAGAGCCGGTCCCCGCGTGGGTGACCGCGGTGCATCTTGGCTTTCTCGGCTTCACGGTGTGGGCTGCGCATCATCCGGCGCTGTTCATCGGCGGATTCCTGTTCTTCCTGGCCTTCGCCCAAGCCACCGGTCACCACCAAAGCCGGCTGGACCTCCGAAGCCCGCTGCTGGTGGGATTCTTCCTCGCGGGGTTGGTGATTCACGGGGGACTCCAAGGGTGGTGGATTCAGCCGGTGTTGGGGAATCTCGGGAAAGTGCCGCTGTTTGCCGGGGCGACGCTGCTCACGGCGTTCAACGACAATGCGCTCATCACCTACCTGGCCACGTTGGTGCCCGGTTTCAGCGAGGAGTTGAAGTTTGCCGTCGTCTCGGGCGCCGTGACGGGTGGAGGCTTGACCGTGATTGCCAATGCGCCGAACCCCGCCGGGCAGTCCATCCTCCAGCGTTACTTCCCGGGCGGCGTCTCGCCGGTCGGACTTTTGCTTGGCGCGCTCGGGCCTACGCTGATCGTAGCGCTTTCGTTCATGGTGTTGTGACGGGCGCCGGCGAATGGGCCAAAAAAAACGCGGCCGAAGAGCCGCGTTCGGGAAGCGAAATCGCGCTGCTTACGGGAACAATCCGCGCTTGGCCTTGGCTTCGGAGACCCGCGCGATGCCGAGCACGAGCGCGGCAGTGCGGTGGCTGCACTTGTATTTCTTCTGGGTCTCGTCGACCGAGGCCTTCGCCTTCGCCAGCATGCGGTAGAGTTTGTCGAACACCTCGCCCTTGGTCCAATAGTAGTTCTGCAGGTTTTGCAGCCACTCGAAATAGGACACGATCACGCCGCCGGAATTGCAGAGCACGTCGGGGATCACGTGGATGTCGCCGCGCTCGCTGAGGATTTTGTCGGCCTCGTTGGTCGTCGGGCCGTTGGCGCCTTCCGCGAGGATGCGGCACTTGAGTTTGGCGGCGTTCTTTTCGGTGATCACGCGCTCGAGCGCGGCGGGGATCAGGACCGTGCAGGGCAGTTCCATCAACTGCTCGTTCGTGATGGCGTCGCCGCCCGGGAAGCCCTGCAGGTTTTTGTTTTTCTCCACGTAGGCGAGGGCGGCCTTGAGGTCGATGCCCTTGGCGTTGTGGATGCCACCCGTGTAGTCGGAAATGCCGATGATTTCCGCGCCCCACTCGTAAAGCGCGAGGGCGGCCTCGCTGCCGACGTTGCCGAAGCCCTGGATGACGACCGTGGTTTTCTCGGGAGCGATGTTGAAATCCTGCAGGTAGGCCTTCACGAACCACGCCACGCCCTCGCCGGTGGCCTCGCGGCGGCCGAGCGAACCGCCGAGCGCGATGGGCTTGCCGGTGATGACGCCGGGATCGAAGTGTCCCTTGTGGTTCGAATAGGTGTCCATCATCCAGGCCATGACCTGGTCGTTGGTGCCGACATCGGGAGCCGGGATGTCGACGTTGGGTCCGATGAACGGCAGGATTTCCTGCATGTAGCGACGCGAGAGACGCTCGAGTTCCGTCGTGGAAAGCTTGCGGGGATCGACGATCACCCCGCCTTTGCCGCCTCCGTAAGGGAGACCGGCGAGCGAGCATTTCCAGCTCATCCACATCGCGAGGGCGGCGACTTCCCCCAACGTCACGTCCTGGTGAAACCGGATGCCGCCCTTGGCCGGGCCGGTGGAAAGGTTGTGCTGCACGCGGTAGCCCTCGAAGATCTCGATGCGCCCGTCGTCCATGCGCACCGGCATGGATACGACGATGCAGCGTCGGGGACGCTTGGTGCGTTCGCGGAGCCCGGCGTCCATGCCGATGATGTCGGCCGCGGCGTCGAACTGGTTGCAAGCCTGCTGGAACACAGGCGAATTATAGATCGTTTGATTGAGGGCCATGGGGGATGGGGCGGGGGGGCGCCCGGTTTGTGTTGGCGACAGCTTGCGGGATGCGCGGGCGTTTAGCAATTGGCTTCCGGATTCAATGAAACAATCTAATCAGCGACTAAGTCTGCATGATTTATGGGGACCTTCGGCCGATTTTTCTCGTGGTTGACACACCAGCTCATCTTCGCGCTCGCGCTGGGTGTGCTGGGCCTTGCCGGTTTCGGTTGCTGGGTCTATTTCCGGGACCAGGTTGATTTTGATTTCCGCCGGCTCGAGCTCGTGCGGGCGCTCACGGGCGAAACGACGAAGCTGCGGGCCGCCCTGGCCGACGTGGAGGCGCGCCGGGCCGCCATGCGCATCGAGATGACCGCCCAGCAGGATCGCGCGGCGCAAGCCGGGCGGGTGATTCGCGAGTTGGAGGCGCAGACCAGCGGGCTGAGCCGGCTGACCACCGACGGCGCGCAACTCCGCGAGAACGACGAGCGGCTCGCCCGCATGCGGCAGATGCAGGCCGATGCCCTCAAGCGCGTCACGCAAGTGGAGGAAAGCCTGAAGCGCTCGCAATGGGAGAAGGACGGCCTCGAAATCGCGTTGGGCCGCATGGAGGTCCAGTTGAAATTCGCTGAGACCCACAAATCGAAGGTCATGCATTATGTCCGCGAAGCCTGGGACCGGCACGGACCGTATGTGCTGTTGATCATCGGCCTCTATTTCCTCGGCCCTCCGCTCGGCCGGATCGTGGCCTACGGACTCTTCGCCCCGTTCGTGTCGGGCCGCGCGCCGGTGCAAATCGGCCGCGTGGGCGGCGTCCGTCCGGAGATCACGACCAGCCGCTCGTCGGTGGACCTGGCGCTCGGCCCGGGCGACACGCTCTGGGTGAAGGAAAAATTCCTGCAATCCTCGGACGAGGGCCTGCAGAAGAAAACGCGCACGATCCTGGACTGGACGATGCCGCTGACCTGCCTGGCGGCGGGCCTGACAGAGTTGATCCAAATGCTGAACCGGACGGGCGACGTCACTTACCGGGCCACGTTCTCCAGCCAGGAGAATCCCAATACCGAGCTCGTGCTGGTTTCGATTCCGGCGGACGCCTCACTGGTTTTGCGGCCCAGCTTCCTGGCCGGGGCCGTGGGCTTGGGCGGGGCGAAGGTGCGGATTCGCCGGCATTGGCGGCTGTTCAAGATGCAGTCGTGGGTGACCGGGCAATTCCGCTATTTTGAATTTGTCGGTCCCTGCCGGCTGCTGGTCGCCGGCAGTCGCGGCGTGCGTGCGGAAATCCTCGAGCCGTCCCCGGGCAATCCGTCCCCGGCGCGGCGGACGAACCAGGATGCGACGATCGGCTTCACGCCCGGGCTCGCGTATCGTCCCGTCCGCGCCGAAACCTTCTGGGCCTATTTCCGCGGGATGAATCCGCTGTTCGACGACCTGTTCGAAGGCGAAGGCATGTTCCTCTGCCAGGAAACCTCGGCCAAGGGACCGCAGGAACAGGTGCGGAAATTCTGGGCCGGCCTGTGGGGTGCGGTGCTGCGGGTCTTTGGATTGTAGAATGTGAGACCCGGCTTCAGCTGGGCCGCGAATAGGGTGTCGTTTTCGCCGGCGTGGCCCAGCTGGAGCTGGGCCCTCCACTTAAGGCCGGACAAAGCAAACTCCCGAAGTCACTAGCCTTTTCCGGTTTCTTGGCTTCTGAATATAGCTCCATGGCGTTGTTCAAGCTCCACTCCGAATACCAGCCCACCGGGGACCAGCCGGCCGCGATCGCGAAGCTGGTGGAGTCGTTCCGGGCGGGTAACAAGGATCAGACGCTCCTCGGCGTGACCGGCTCGGGCAAGACGTTCACCATGGCGAATGTCATCGCGCAGCTGAGCCGCCCGGTGCTGATCATTTCCCACAACAAGACGCTGGCCGCGCAGCTGTACTCGGAATTCAAGGCCTTCTTCCCGGAGAACGCGGTCGAGTACTTCGTCAGCTACTACGACTACTACCAGCCCGAGGCGTACGTGCCGTCGAGCGACACCTTCATCGAGAAGGACTCCTCCATCAACGAGGAGATCGAGCGCCTGCGCATCTCGACCACCAGCTCGCTCGTCAGCCGGCGCGACGTCATTGTCGTGGCGAGTGTCTCCTGCATCTACGGCCTGGGCTCGCCCGAGGACTTCGCGGCGATGCGCATCGCCCTCACCCGGGGCGGCTCATTCAACCGCAACAAGTTCCTGGAACGGCTCGTGGAGAACCTGTACGAGCGGAACGACTACGAGCTCAAGCGCGGCTCGTTCCGCGTGCGCGGGGACACCATCGACGTGATGCCCGCCTACCTCGAGCACGGCCTGCGGGTGGAGTTTTTTGGCGACGAAATCGAGGCGCTGACGGAGTTCGAACCGCTGACCGGGGCCGTCCTGCGCAAGATCGAGGAGTTCGATCTTTATCCCGCCAACCAGTACGTGACCACGCGCGGCCGCCTCGACGGCGCCATTGCGGGCATCAAGCGCGAGCTCGACGAGCGCGTGGCGTTCTTTGAGAAGGGCCAGCAATACCTCGAGGCCCAGCGCATCCGCATGCGCACGAACTACGACCTCGAGATGCTCCAGGAAATGGGCTTCTGCAGCGGCATCGAGAATTACTCCGCCCACCTCACGGCGCGCCGCCCGGGCGACCGGCCGTTCTGCCTGATCGATTTCTTTCCGAAGGATTACATCCTGCTGGTCGATGAAAGCCATGTGACCATCCCGCAGATCGGCGGCATGTACAATGGCGACATCGCGCGCAAGAAGACGCTGGTGAACTTCGGGTTCCGGCTGCCCTCGGCGCTCGACAACCGTCCGCAGAGTTTCGCGGAGTTCCAGTCGATTTCCGGGCAGACGTTGTATGTGTCGGCCACGCCCGCGCCGTTTGAACTGGAGCGTTCCAAGGTCATCGCGGAGCAGGTGATCCGTCCGACCGGGCTGCTGGATCCCGAGATCACTCTCCGGTCCACCAAGGGCCAGGTGGAAAACCTGATCGGGGAGGTGCGCGCGGCCGTGGAAAAGGGGGAGCGCGTGCTGGTCACGACCCTGACCAAGCGACTGTCGGAGGACCTGACCACGCACATGCGCGATTCGAAGATTCGCGTCGAATACCTGCACTCCGACATCGACGCCCTCGAGCGCGTGGAAATCCTGCGCAACCTCCGCCAGGGCAATTTCGACGTGCTGGTCGGCATCAATCTCCTGCGCGAGGGCCTCGACCTCCCGGAGGTGGCGCTGGTGGCCGTGCTCGATGCCGACAAGGAGGGCTTCCTGCGCAGCGCCACCAGCCTGATGCAGACGGCCGGGCGCGCTGCGCGCCACGAGAAGGGCCGCGTGATTTTTTATGCGGATGTCGTGACGGAGTCCATCCGGCGGACCGTGGAGGAGGTTTCCCGCCGCCGCGAAAAGCAGCTGGCGTACAATGCCGCGCACGGCATCACCCCGCGCAGCGTGAAGCGCGGCGTGCAGGCCAGTCTCCACACTTACGACGGCAGCGGGAAGGACCCGACCGTGGCGGTGGCGGAATCGGCGGGCGACGTCGCCGCGGTGATTGCGGAGCTCGAGGAGGAGATGCAGGACGCGGCCAACCGGCTGGAGTTCGAGCGCGCGGCCTTGCTGCGCGACCAGATCAATTCGCTCAAAACCGGCGATTTCAAACCTGGCAGCGTCACGGGAGCGGCGCGGCAGCCCGCAAAAAAGCGCCGGCGGTAACGGCCGGCGCGGTGGTGCGGGATTCGCAGGAGGGTTGGCGGCCTATTCCGGCAGCGAATCGTCGCTGCTGTCGCTTTGGCGGCACTCGTTCATGACGCGCAGCCAGATTTCCCGCAGGTCAAACAGCCGGGGCAACGCATACTCGCGGTAGCGCATGGCGAGGGGCGTCTCGGCCACATCCGGCTGGCTGAGCCGGGCGAGGGTCAGGTTGAGCTCGCGGTGGGCGCGCTTGAAAAGGCAGATGGCCAGGGTGTAGTCGCCCATTTCGAGCGCCTGCACCGCCTGCAGGGCCTGTTCGCTGCCGCGATAGAGCAGCGCCTGCAGCGTGATGCCGAGGGCGGCGGGGACGCGGTCCGGCTGGGCCGCCACGCGTTCCCAATGGGCCAGGAGACTGACGTACAGCGCGCGGGTGGAAATATAGACCGGATTGCGGTGCAGCGTGTAGGGATCCCAGTCGCCGGCGAAAATCTCGTCGACGTCGTCGTCCTCGTCATCATCGAGATCGGCGCTTTCTGGCGTGGCGGCGAGTTCCCAGCCCATGCGGCGGGCGGCTTCGTCGACACGATCGACCGCCTCGGGCAGCTGGTCGTAGTGCTTGATGTAGTCGCGGACGGCTCCTTCCTGCGTATCCAAGTATTTCTGCCAATCCAGCTCGGTCCAGGCGAGCTCGCCGCGGTCTTCCCAGTCGTTATCGAACAACCCGTCGGAATCAGAATTGGTCATGTAATGAAGGCGCCTTGGGGCGTCGGTCCAGACAGTGCTTAGACCATGCCCGCTGGCAAATAAAAATCAGGGGCGATGGATTCGAGGTTGGAGTTGAGTCGCGGGCCGCGCTTGGTTGTCTGCTGACATGGCGGAAGTGCATCATACCACGGTCTTTTTCACGGGACGGGTGCAGGGCGTGGGATTTCGTTATCAGACTCTGCAGGTGGCAAAGGGTTTCGAAGTATCGGGCTTCGTCGCCAACCTGGCCGACGGCCGCGTGCAGCTCGAGGCCGAGGGCGCCGCGGTCGAAGTACGCGATTTCGTCGTTGCGGTGCAGGAACGGATGGAAGGATATGTCCGCAAGGTTGAACAAACCGAAACCAAGCGGGCCGCTCAGTTTCAGGGTTTTTCCATCCGTTGATCCAGTCCCCCGAGGCCCCCTGGGCCGTCGAGCTCGTCGATTTCCGCAAGACCTTTCGCCCGCATTGGTCGCGACGGCCGGTCGTTGCCGTGGAAGCCGTGACCTTGCGCGTCGCCGCCGGGCAGGTGCTCGGCCTGCTGGGACCCAATGGATCGGGCAAGAGCACCACGCTCAAGGCGCTGGCCGGATGCCTGCGCCCGACCGCCGGGGTTTGCCGGATTCAGGGGCAGCCGCCCGACTGCGCCGCGAAGCAGGGAATGATCGGCTATGCGCCCGAATCGGCTCATTTTGCACCCCATCAAACCGGCCGCGAATTTCTTACTTATTGTGCCGGTTTGAGCGGGGTGGATGACGGGCGGGTGGACACGGTCCTCGCGTGGAGCGGTCTGGGCGCCGCCGCGGACCGGCGGATGGCGGCCTATTCAAAAGGCATGCGGCAACGCATCGCGCTCGCCCAGGCCATTCTCGCCGATCCGCCCGTGGTCCTCCTCGACGAACCGGCGAGCGGCCTCGATCCCGCGGGCCGGCTGGCGGTGGCCAGGTTGATCCGTGACCTGCGGGCGCGGGGTACGACGGTGGTGTTCACCTCGCACTTGCTCGCCCAGACGGAGGAAGGGTGCGACCTGATCGCGATTCTTGGGCAGGGCCGGCTGCTGGCCTTTGGTGCTCCGGAGGAACTCATGGGCGGGCCGCGCCCCGTCGATGTGCAGCCGTCGCGCTTGGAACGGTTGTACCTCGAAAAAACCGGCGCCCATGGCTAACCCGCGTCAGGCAGGGTGGGGAGCCGCGGCGCGGCGGGTCCGGCTGATCGCCGGGCAGACGCTCGGCGAGGCATGGCGTCTCCGGTTGAGCGGGCTGCTGGTGGCCATGACGGCGTTCCTGCTGGTGGCGTCGCGCTGGTTGCGGGAATTTAATTTCGGCGCACCCGAGATTGCGTTCCTCGGCGACTTCGGGCTCGGCGTGATCGGATTGTCCGGGACCTTTCTCGCGGTGCTGCTCACCGCGCATTTGTTTTTCAACGATCTAGCCGCGGGCGCCGCGGCCTGTGTGCTGACGCGGCCCGTGCGCCGGTGGGAATTCATCGCGGGCAAGTTCGCGGGCATCGCGGGGTTCATGGCGCTGTTTACCGTCGTCCTGGGAGGACTGCTGGGCGGACTGATCGCCTGGCGCAGCCATCAACTGGGCGTGCCGGGTGCGGCGCTGTCCGGCTTCGTGGGGGCATGCGCCTTGCAATGGATGAAGGCCACGCTCGTCGCCGCGATGACGCTCGCCGTGAGCGCGTATGCCGGCTCGGCGCTGTTTGCCACCTGCGCCGGACTGTTGCTGGCGGCGATCGGTCATCTGCGGCCCTTCGCCACGGGCGGACTGGAATGGCTGCGCATCTGGCCGAACCTGGCGCTGTTCGATGCCGCGGGTTTGCTGGCCGGTGCGCAACCGCCAACGGGTTTGGCCCTGCTGCACCTCGCCGGCTACTGGGTGATTTGCTGCACGTGGTTGGGCGCGGTCGCTTCCTTTATCTTTAAATACCGTGAGCTGTAGCCCGCGAATTCTTGTGTGGCTGCTGTTACCGGCCATGGCGGTGGGCTGGGGGCTGCGCGCTTTCGAACCGGCGCTGCTGGTGGCCACACCGACGGCCCGGCCAATGTTGCCCGGCGGATTGCGTCCGCTCGTGGCCGGCGGTTGCTGGCTGCGCGCGAATCTCGCTTGGGAACGGCGCGACGAGGCCGCGACGATTGCCTGGCTCGACCTGACGGTGGCGGCCGATGCGCGTCCGGCCTATTTCTGGCTCAACGGATCGCGCATGCTGGCTTACGACCTGGCGGAATGGGGCGCGGAAACCGGTTCGAAGCGCAATGAAGACTTCGCGCAGCGGGCCCTGGCCTTTCTGGAAAAAGGCGTGCGCGGGCGCGGCGCGGATCCGGCGTTGCTGATCGAGATGGGCAATCTGCATCTCCGCCGCCGCGGGGATTTGGAAAAAGCCGCTTATTATTACCGGTGCGCCGCGAAACAGCCCGGTGCCCCGTACTATGCCGCCCGCATCCATGCCGAATTATTGCTGGCGCTTGGACGTCCGGCGGAAGCCCTGGCATGGCTGCGGCAGGTGTTGCCGGCGCTGCCGGAGGATGACCCGGCGGCGCGACGCGGGGTGGTGGTGGCCCGGATCAGGGCCCTGGAGGCGGCCGTTCGCTGAAGCGTCGGCTGACACGAAATAGCCGGGTGGTGACGATGCCTTTGACATGATCGCCCCGTCCGCTTGCACTGGCGGACCTTCATGTCCGACCAACTGACCGTCAACTGGCCCTACCTGCTTCTGGCGATCGCGATGCTGTGGTTTCCCCGCCAATGGTTGCGCAACGGTGCGCGGGTGCTGAAGAAGCGACGCAAGCCCGACGGCGCGATGGAGCGGCTCGCGGGCATCGGCGCGCGCGACCCCGAGGACAAGTCGGTGCAACCCGGACGCGAGTTCACCAATTTCCGCAACTACATCGATTTCTTCCGGGCGCTGGCCGGTGGCTACAGCCTGTCGCAATTCGCGTTGGTCGCCGGTACGGAGGACGCCGAGCTGACCGTGCTCCTCATCCAAGCGGGCATCCTGCTCGTGGCGGTGTCGATCCAGTCGGTGCGGCTTGACGGTCGCCTGAGTTTTTTCGCCCCGATCTTTTTTTTCGTGGGCATGAGCGTCGGGGCCAGCGGACACTATGCGGCGCTGTTCGCCTTCGCGCTGGTGCTCGCGATCAACCCCGTGATTCCCAACCCGCGCCTGTTTCTCACGGCCTACGGGCTGTTGCTGCTTCCCTTCGGTTTTGTTTTCAGCGCTGACCTCCCGCAGTTGGGCGTCAACGCCTGCCTCGTGCTCGCGCTGCCGCTGGCGAGTTTGCTGACGAAGCGTCCGCTGGTCATCTTCACCAAAAAGGCGAAGAGCGCCGCGGCCTCCTCCTGATGGCTGGTCCGGCATGGCGCCTGTGGGTCGAGGCGGCGCGGCCCAAAACGTTGCCGGCGGCGGTCATCCCGGTCCTGGTGGGCACGGCCCTCGCGGGGGCGCATCGCGCCGCGGATTTCGGCAAGGCGGCGGTGTGCCTGGGCTTCGCGCTGCTCGTCCAGATCGGGACGAACTTTGCCAACGACTATTTCGACTTCGTCAAGGGCGCGGATACGCCGGCCCGCGTCGGTCCGCGCCGGGCGGTGGCCGCCGGTCTGATCGCGCCGCGGACCATGCTGACCGCCACCTGGCTGGTGCTCGGCGGCGCGTTTCTGGTCGGCCTGCTGTTGGTGCGCGACGGCGGCTGGATTTTGCTGCCCGTGGGCGTCGTGAGCATCGCGTGCGCCATCGCCTACACCGGCGGACCCTTTCCGCTCGGTTACAACGGCCTGGGCGACGTGTTTGTTTTCGTGTTCTTCGGATTGGTGGCCGTGGACGCCACCTTCTACGTGCAAACCGGCGGGCTCGCCCCGGACGCGACCTCGTGCGCGGCTGCCGTGGGCCTGCTGGCGGCGAACATCCTCGTCGCGAACAATTATCGGGACGCCGAAACCGACGCCCGGGCCGGCAAGAAAACCCTGGTGGTGCGCTTCGGACGGAAGTTCGCCCTCTGGCAGTACGGCCTCTCGCACTTGGTGGCGCTGCTCTGTCCCGCGGCGCTCATTCTCCACGGTTACCGCTGGCCCGTTTTGCTCCCGCTCGCGCTGGCTCCGTGGGCGATCGGCCTCACCCGCCGGCTCGCGGCTTCGCGCGAACCCGCCGAACAAATCGCCCTGTTGGGAAGCACGGCAAAATACCTCGCCATGTTCGGCCTCTTGCTCAGTGCGGGACTGATCTTGGGGCGTTAAACCGGGCCTATCTGGGATTACGTTCGCTCCAACTTTGATAATCGAACGCCTTCAGATCTTGAAAACGCTTGGCGGCGACGGGACCCTCGTCAGTCAAGGCCGGGAACAGTTCGTTGAACTCACCGGAGTTAACCAAGGCATGCAGTTGCACGATATCGCTTAGATCGGAAATCTGCATGGCTGTCGCGCACATCGCCAAACGCCGCATAAATTCCATCTCGATGCCTCTTTCCGGGGTCGATTTGGAATAAATCTCCGCAAATCGGATCTTGGACGCGGTTTCCATTTCAGCGCAAATTGTCCAGTTTCTCGGATAAGTCCAGCGCCCGTTGTTCGTCGGCATGGAAATAGCGGCCATCATTTCGGCGAAACCAGCTTACGAACCGGGATTTTTTTATGGGAATCAGGCGCGCTTTTTCGTACTTTGCACAAAGCACATCGTCTTTCGCCCGGTCGCCGCTGGTCGCCGCATGGAGGGTAAGCCGCCCCAAGTAGCCGCGCTGAAAACTAAACTGCAGGGCCAGGTCGATCAAGGGACGCAGCAACTTGAGGTCGGACGGGACCTGATTCGCGCGCAATGCCGCCGCGGGTGCTGCGGCCAGATACCATAAGAAAACGCAGGGTTCCCGATGGCGCGGAAAATAGGGGAATCCATCGCTAACAAATACCTGGCCCACCGGAACGGCGTTTCCGTTGGGATCAGCCACATTTATTTGGAGGTAGGCTGTATTGCGCAGGGCGAGGCGTTCCAACAAGCCGAAGTTATCGACGAGTCTCGGCCAATTCCAATGTCGGTCCAAGCGGTCCGTGGTTGCGATGAGCGGCTGGATGACATTGTGCCAGCGTCGTGCCTCTTCACGTCCTCCTTCGACGACCTTGGCGTCTATTAGTCCCCCCGAGGTGGTGGGCAGCCTAGTGATATGCGTCCCCGGCATGCCGTCAGTCAACCAGTCAGCCGGCATTTGTCGGCACAAAAAAGGCGAAGCTGCCAAGCCTCGCCGAAATGGGGACGGTGGGCCGGCGTCAGATCTTGCCGGCGAGCTTCGCCTTGAGCGAGGCCTTGTCCATCATGCCGACGAACTGCTCGGCGAGCTGGCCGCCCTTGAAGAGGAGCATGGTCGGGATCGCGCGCACGCCGTATTGGGCGGCGAGGTCGCCGTTGTCGTCCACGTTGACCTTTGCGATCTTCAGCTTGCCGTCGAGTTCGGTGGCGAGTTCGTCGAGGATCGGGGCGATCGCCTTGCACGGCCCGCACCAGGGGGCCCAGAAATCGACCAGCACGGGGGTGGCGCCGGCGACGGCGGAAGGGAAGGTGGTGTTATCGAGGTGTGCGATTTTTTCGGACATGCGCGTGAGTAAAGTTAGCGATGGGGAAAAGGCAAGTGGGGCCTCAGCGCGGCGTGGATTTATGGATGATCTCGGCGAGTTCCTTCGGCTCGACCGCGTGGAGGGGCTTGCCGCGCTTCTTGAGGTGTTCGAAGGTCTTGATCACCGTCTCGGTCATCCGGGTGTGCGTCTCGTCGGAGCCGCCCACGATCGTGAACTGCTCGGCCGAGGTCATGCGCTTGTGACCGTCGGCGTTGTCGAGGCCCACTCCCAGGAGGTGGGCGGATTTAGTTGGGCGGCGGCGCGGCGTTTTCTTCATCTTGCGTCGGGACCGTGTTCGGCTCGGCCGGGGTTGCAAGCGGGTTTTCCTCGACAGCGATGCAGACGATGTCGGTGAAGGCCTCGTTCTGCATGAGCTGCAATTTTTTCAGACGGGTCAGCTCCAGCACGGCGAGAAAGGTGGCGACCAGGCGGCGCAGCGTGAGCTTCCCGGTGAGCAGGGCGGTGAAGACGAAGGATTTCTCGGTCTTGATGTAGCCCAGCACGTATTCCATCTGGTCGGCGACGGTGACCTGCTCGGCGTGGATCTCGCCGACGACGAGCTTCTCGGCGAGGCGGCGCAGGACGAGGTTGAAGGAGTTCCAAAGGTCGATGCGGTCGACGTGCTTGAGCGGGCGCTCGGAGGCGGGGGCGAAGGCCGAGGCGAGCCGGCCGTGCATGTTCTGCGCGTCGAGCGACATCTGGCCGAGGTTGCCCGCGGCTTCCTTGAATTTCTTGTATTGCAGCAGCTGGTGGACGAGTTCCCAGCGGGGATCGAGCGCGTCCTCCTCCGCGTTGAGGTCGATGGCCTGCTGGTGCTTGGGCAGCAGCATCCGGCTTTTGATCTCCATCAACGTCGCCGCCATGACGAAAAACTCGCCGGCCACCTCGATCTGGAGGTCCTTCATCGCGTAGATGACCTCGAGGTACTGCTTGGTCACCGTCGAAATCGGGATGTCATAGATGTCCAGCTCGCTCTTCCGGATGAGGAAAAGGAGCAGGTCCAGCGGACCCTCAAAGACGGGGAGTTTGATGCGATAATCGGCTTCGGCAACCACGGGCCGAGTCGAGGGACGGCCGCCGCGGCCTGCAACCGGAAAAACGCGCGCCGGGAGTGGATTTGTTTGGGCTCGTCCCCCGGCGCCGGAGTCCGCAACTTCGGCGGCGTTGGACAACCGAGTGACATCGATCTTGCGGCTGCCGGCGGCGGACGTGACCGGGCCGGCCCGGTGGCTGCTGCTCGCCCTGTTGGTGGCCTATGTGTTCGGGGGCACGCTGATCATGGATCGCTGGCAGCACCGCGGCGGGCAATCGGTGCGGCAATTGGGTTTTGGCTATGGGGTGCTCATCGCCGCGATCGAGGACACGGGGGAGTATCGCGTGCCCGCCGGGGTGCACTATCCAGGCGTGGCCTTCAGCGCGCACCGGCTGCCGTTCATTCCGTTTTTCCTGCTGATGTTGAAGGATGGGCTGGGGGACGACCTGGGCCGGGTGGCCCTGGTGAAATGCCTGCTGTTCGGCGGACTCCTGGTGTGGGCGGCCTGGAAGGTCGTGCGGTCCGCGCGCGCGCCGCTCTGGGCGGTCTTTCTGCTGCTCGGGCTTGTCCTGACGATGCCGCGCTGGCTGCTCAACGTCTTCGAGGTCGGGCTGGAGGAAGGCTACAACATCACCGTGCTCGCGCTGCTCTTCGCGCTGATCTGGTTCGAAGATCCCGCCCGGCGCGTCCGGATCGCGTGGGCGCTCCTGGTGGGCGGTCTCCTGGTGCTGCTGATCTTCCTGAAGAGTTCGATGATTTACTGGTGCGTGGCGCTGCCGGTCCTGGTGGCGCTGCGGCATCGGGATTGGCGGGCCGGGAGCGTGATGCTGGCGATGGTCGCGGTGGCGCTGTTCAGCCTGGCGGCATTCAACGAGCGCCATGCGGGGAAATTCACGATCGGGTCCTCCTGGGAGGGCTGGAATCTCTACAAGGGCAACTGCGAATACTCGAAGGACCTTTACCCTCCCTACAGCCTGGACCTTCTCGACTATGAGGGAAAGGTCACGGCCGACCGGCCGCTGGTCGATGAGTGGGATCACAACGATTATTTCCGGCGCAAGGCCGTGACGTTCATCAAGGCGCATCCGGCCGATTTCCTCGAGCTCGCGGTGCGCAAGGCGTGGATTTTCTACGGGGAGGTGCGCGCGTCCGGCCTGACGGAGCGCGGCGAGTCCCGCTACGGCCGGCCGGTTTACCTGCTGCAGATTCCGTGGATGATCGCTTTTCGCGTCATGCTCTGGGCCGCCATCGGGCTCGCGGTCCTGACCGTCTGGCGCAACCCGTGGCGCTCGGATCCCGCGATGGTGGCCGTCACCTACCTCGTGTTCCTCGCGCTTTACTCCGGGTTTCACGTCATCGGCTTTGCGTACGAGCGGCACGTGATGCCGGTGGTCATGCCTACGGCCCTCTACCTCCTGTGGCGCTGGAGCGACAACGCGCGGCGGAACGGGGCTTAGCGCGTCAGCTTCTCCGCGATCTCCTCGAGGGGATAGGTGACGATTTCCGCGAGCGTCGGGTGGTACCAGGGCGCGCGCAGCATGTCGCGGACGGTCGCGCGCATCGCCAGCGCGGTGGAAAAAACATGGATGAGTTCGCCGGCATCCTTGCCGACAATCTCCGCGCCGAGGATGCGGCCGCGTTTCGGTTCGGCGAGGACCTTCACGTAACCGTAGTTCGCCTCCATCAGCATGGATTTGCCGTGGTCGTTGAACGGGTAGGAAGCGGACAGGTACTCGAGCCCGGCCGCATCGAGGTCGCGTTCGAGGCGTCCGATGGTGGCGAGCTGCGGATCGGTGAAGACGACGTTGAGCAGCAGCGATTCATCGACGGGCTTGAGGCCGGCGAGCCTGGCGGCATGGCGCGCGGCCAGTTCGCCCTGGGCGATGGCCAGGTGGACGATTTCGTGCGGACCGGAGCAATCACCGGCGGCATAAATGTGCGGCACATTCGTCTGCTGCCAGCGGTTGATGACGATCTGGCCGTTCAGGCGCGCCTTCACGCCGGCCGCGTCGAGGCCGAGTCCGCCCGTATTGGGCAGGCGGCCGAGCGCGTTGAACAGGTGGGCGGCGCGGCGGCTGACCAGCCGGCCGTCGTGCCGGAACCGGACGGTGGCGCCATGGTTCGAGGCGTCCACTGACTCCAGCTTCGTGTCGGTGAAAAGCTCGATGCCTTCGTCACGAAACGCCTGCTGCACGACGCGCGACGCCTCATCGGAATGGTCGCGCAGGATGTTGGGACTGCGCTGGACCAGCGTCACCTGGCTGCCGATGCGATTGAGATACTGGGCCAGTTCGCAGGCGACGATGCCGCCGCCCAGGACGATCACGCTTTTCGGCACGAAATCGAGGTCGAGCACGTCGTCGCTGGTCCACACGCCCGCCGGCGACAATCCGGGCACGGGCGGAAAACTGACCTTCGAACCCGTGCCAATCAGGAAATGCCGGCCCCGCAGCTTTTTTCCATTGGAGAGCTCCAGCGTGTGGGCATCCAGGAAACGGGCGTGGGCGCGGATCAGGTCGAATTTCGCGTGGGTCAGCGCGCGGCGGCGGTAGCCGGCAAAATCCGCGATGAGGCGTTTCTTGCGGGCGTGGACGGCTTTCATGTCGGCGTGCGCGGCCCGCACCTTCAGCCCGAAACGCGCGGCGTGTTGCGCCTGGTGCAGGATCTCGGCCGCGTAGATCAGGGTTTTGGAAGGCATGCAGCCGCGCAGGATGCACAGGCCGCCGAGCTGCCTGGCCCCGTCCACGACGGCCACCTTGAGGCCCAATCCCGTGGCGACGCGGGCCGCATTGTAGCCGGCGCTGCCGCCGCCGATGCAGACAAAGTCGTAGGTTTTCATCAGGATGATATGTCTCGTCTCGGAGAAATTGCCACTTCCACGGTGCCGGCGCCGCGCGGATTGCGCGGAATGACCCGCCGCCGGAAGCGTTCCGTTTGCAGCTCAACAGTCCGGTAGAAGACCCAGGCGGCGCCGACGGCCAGCAGGCAGCAGGCCGTCTGGAGCAGCATGGCGGTCGCGCCGGGAGGCGAAAACCAGCGGATCAGCAGGGTGTGACTGCGGCCGACCAAGGGCGCGTGGACCAGATAGATCGAGTAGGAGAACAGTCCGGCCCAACCAAGCCAGCGCAGGGGACCAAAGCCGGCAATCATCTCATCCCAGGGGCGCAGGACGAGCAGCAGCCAGGCGGTGGCGCAGGTGAAATAAAAATGGAGGCCGGCATCGCCGGGCATCGCTGCGCCCGTCGCGCAAAAGCCGGCGATCAGCAGCGACCCGACGGCCAGCTGCGCCGCGGTCCGGTTGATCCGATCCTGCACGAGCCACACCGCTCCGCCGATGGCGAAATGCGGCCAGAAAGCCAGCAAGGGCACGCTCGCTCCCACGGCGGGTACCAGGCCGAGCACGGCGAGGACGCCGCACCAAACGAAGCCGGCCCACGGACGGCGGGCGCGGAGGGACAGCCACAATCCGGAGGCGGCAATGAGATAGAACCCGATCTCGTAGGCCAGCGTCCAGGCGACGAGCAGAAACCCCGGCTGGTGCAGCCAGTGGGCCGTTGCGGTGAAGGCGGTGATCCATTCCCAACCGGCCGGCACCAAACCGGGACCGGCCAGGGGCTCGTGCTTCGCGGCGGCGCCGGCCACGTTGAGCAGGATGGCCACGACCAGCGCCGCCCAGAAAGGCGGGTAGATTCGCAGCATCCGGTCGGCCATGAAACGCATGACGGAGCCGCGGGCGGCATGTTCCCGGGCCAGCCGCTCCGCGATGCAAAAACCGCTGATGACAAAAAACACGTGCACTCCCAGCCACCCGTTCAGCACGAAATTCGTGAGCCAGCCGGGCAGCAGGCCGGGATTGTCCCCCAGCCACATGTTGTAGCCGTGGAAAACCAGCACCCACAAAGCCGCAAAGCCACGCCAATGATCGAGGGTGCGGTAACGCCGTTCCGGGGCCATCAACGTCCTTTGCCAAATAGCATGATGTGGATCGTCTTGAGGACGATGGAGGCATCGAGCACGAACGAGAAATAGCGGATATAGTAGAGGTCGTATTCCAATTTCCGCAGCGTGTCCTCGAGGTTGGCGCCGTAGGGATAGTTCACCTGCGCCCAGCCGGTGATGCCCGGCTTCACCAGGTGGCGGAAATGATAACAGGGAATTTTCTTCTCGTAGTCCTCGACGAGCCGCACCCATTCGGCGCGCGGGCCGATGAGGCTCATGTCGCCGACCAGCACATTCCAGAGCTGCGGCACCTCGTCGATCCGGCTGGCCCGCAGGAAGCGGCCGAGCCGCGTGATGCGGTTGTCGTTTTTCTGCGTGTAGTCGCTGCCGCTTCCCCCGACGCGCATGGTCCGCAGCTTGACGATATCGAAGAGCAACCGGTTTTTGCCGACCCGCGACTGGCGGAAGAAGACCGGCCCGCGGTCGTCCAGCCAGATCGCTCCGGCCACGAAGGGCAGGAAAGGCAGCGCGAGCATCAAGCCGAAGGCGGCGAGCAAAATGTCGCTGATGCGCTTGAGCCGTTCGAAGACGGGTTCGCGCGCGATCTGGAAGCCCTCCTGGAACAGCCACGTCTGGTTGAGCCGGTAGAGCGGAATCTTCCGCCAATAAACTTCATGAAACAGCTCGAGCGTATAGGTGGGCACTCCCGAGAAATGCAGCTCCATCAGCTTTTGGGCGACCTCCTGCGGCAACTCATGGCTGGTTTCACGCAGGATGATCGCGTCGAGCTGGCCTTCATATTCGTCGAGGTAGTGCACGACGTCGCCGAAGGGCGTGGTCGAACCGCGGGTGCCGGCGGCGACGGTGCCCGAAGTCGCGGCGCCGCGGGTGAACGTGGCGTGCGTCGCATAAAGCACCGCCTGCTCCATGCCCGTCTTCCGGCACTCCTCCTTGAAGGCGGCGCAATTTTCCGGGCTGCCGAGGAACATGAAGTAACGCTGCTGCTTGTGGGCCTGCTGGCGCTGGTAGAGGAAGCGCCGGTAACTGAGCGTGACGGGAATGAGCAGCAGGCAGGTGCCGGTGATGACCAGGCGGCTGACCTGCAGGGCGAAACCCGCCGGAATGAACGCATACGTGAGCAGCAGCGTGAACAGCAGCACGAACACCAAGGCGATGGTGTGCAGGCTGGTGTAGGTGACCGACATCATGTCGGTCCGCGGGTTGTAGCCGTCGATCAGGTACACCGCCAGGAGGTGCATCGTGACCGGCAGCGCCAGCGGGAACACCAGCAGCCCGTCCCAGTGCAGGACGCCCCAGGCCCACGCGACGAGATTGAACGCCACCATCACCGCCAGGGCGTCGAGTCCCATGAGTGCAAGCGTGACGGTTCTTCGCTGGGTCATGTCAGGATCAGTTACAAGGCGTGCGCGAACGTTGGCAACTGAACTTAGCGCGCAGCCTCCACGAGGACCTGTTCCCAGCGCGCCAAGGCGGAGGCGAACGCAAATTGTCGTTCATAAACTTCGCGGGCCCGGCGGCCGGTCGCGCGGGCCATGTCCCGCGCGTCGCTCCAGGCCACCATGGTTTCGGCGAGGCGTTCGGCGCCGCCGGGCGCCACCGCGAGGCCGCAGCGTTCCTGTTGCAGGAGCCGAGCGATCTCGCCCTCCGGGGGGCCGACGAACAGCACCGGCCGGGCCGCGGCGAGGACTCCGGCCAGTTTGCTGGGATACACGAGTCCGCCAAATGCCGGATCGAGCGTGACAAGGTGCGCGTCGGCCGCCGCCAGGGCCGCGGGAAGGTTCTCGCGGGATTCGGGTGGCAGTTGCCGGACGCTGGCCAGGCCGCGGGCCTGCGCCGTCCGGCGCACCTGGTCGAAGCGCGCGCCGGCGCCGATGAAACGAAAGACAATGTCGCGCCGCTCGCGGAGGCGGGTCGCGGCCTCGAGCGCCGTGGCAAACTCATGCACGCGGCCAAGATTGCCGGAATAGGCGACCACGAATTCATCGCCCACGCCCCAGGCCCGCCGGCGCGCCGCCATCGCTTCCGGACCGGGCGGGACATGCAATTCCCGCGGCGCCCAATTGGGGATGAGCGCGATTTTTTCCGCCGGCACGCCGCCGGACCGGATCGTTTGCCCCATGTCCCCGCCGAGGCTCACGATGCGCGCCGCCGCCTGCCACGCGCGGTTGCGCTGCGCACGGACGGGACGCAACGGCGCCGCCAGCCAGCGGCCGAAATGAGCCGGGAGAATTTCGGGATAGATATCCTGGACCCAGGGCACCACGCGGCCGCCGCGGGCTTGCACCAGCGCGCTGACCGCGAGTCCCAGCAAGGGAGGATCGGTCATCGGCACGACGATGTCGCCCGGCTGCACCAGCCCGGCGAGCAGCTTCTGCGCCGCGCGCCGGAACTGCCCGTAGTTGACCAGGCGCGAAACCAGGCCCCCGTGACGGTCGGAACCGCCGGTTCGGTGGACGGTCACGCCGGCGGATTCGGCCGGACCCTCACCCGAGGCAATCACCTGCACACGCCAGCCGCGCGCGGCGAGACCCTCGGCCAGGTCGGTCAACAGCTGCGCCGTGGCGGCGGTTGACGGCCGGTAGACCCGGTTGACGAAGAGGATGCGCGGAAGAACTGCGCTCACAAGGACTGCTTCCGCCGCAACTCGCGGGCCTTGGCGGCGCAGAGAAATTCATACCAGCCCATCAGGCGGCAGAAAACGAACCCGCGGTAGCCGTCGAGGAAGCCGGCGCGCCAGACATAATGGTACAGGAAGCGCAGCGTGGGCCGGAAGGGAAGGCTCCACGCCAGCCGGCGCAAACGGCGCTTTCGCGCCAGCCCGGCATCGAGCCCGGCGGCATCGTGGTTCGCCGCCTCGACCTGGAGCCGGGCTTCCCACGCGCTGTAGCGGTTGTGCTTTTCCACCCAGGTGGTGATGTCCGGAAATGCGTAGTGTTCCATCTCCCCGGCGAGGTAACCGGCTGCTCCCTGCAGTTCGACGTGCTCGTGCACCTCGTTGTCGCCCGATCCGCTCGCGGCGCCGCCGGCGGGCTGCTCGTAGCGTCCGAGCGCGTGCCGGAAGAAGCGCAGGTTCCAGCTCGGGTAGTAGCCGCAATGGTTGAGCCAGCCGTCCAGGAACCAGAACCGGCGGTTGACATAAAATCCCTGGTGCTGCGACTGGCCGATGGCGGCGCGCATGGCGGCGGCCAGCTCCGGGGTCGCGCGCTCGTCCGCGTCGATGATGAAGACCCAGTCGTTGTTCCACGGCACGTTCGCCAGCGCCCAGTTTTTTTTCCGGGGAAAACGGCCATCCCACTTGAAATCGATGACTCGCGCTCCGGCCCGCCGCGCAATGTCGGGCGTCCCGTCGGTGCTGCCGGAATCCACGACGACAATGTCATCACACCAGGCCACCGAAGCGATGCAGGCGGCGAGGTTGGCCGCCTCATTTTTGGCGGGGATCAGGACGGAGATGGGGGCGGGGTCGGGCATGGGTTAGCGCGGAGACTCCGTCCGGGACTGCACTTCGAGCGCGGCGTAGCGGAGGGCGCAATAAAAGATCGCGCAAAATGTCAGCATCACTGCCGGGTTGGCAAAGGGGAATTCAACCCACGCATACAGCAGCACCAGCGCGCAACCGGCCAGCAGGTAGCGGGGCAAATCCGATTCGACCCGTCGCCACGGGATCGCCCACCACGGCAGCACCCCGAGCAAAACCAACAGGCCGGTGCCGACGAAACCGACTTCCGCCAGCGATTGCAGCCAGTCGTTGTGGGCCTCGGCGTAGACGGGAATCCAGATCCAGAGTTCCGCCGCGCGCTGGGTGTTGAAGATCCGGAAAACGCGGGCGTAGCTTTCCAATCCCCAGCCGAACCAAGGTTTTTCCTCGGCCATGCGCCAGGTGTCGCGATAGAGGGTGAGGCGCAGGCCAAACGTCGCTTCGCGCGCGCCGGGGGCGAGTTGGGCGCTCGTCTGGTACCATCGTTCGGCGATGCTCCGGCGCGCCAGGTAGGTGACGGCGCCGACGGCCAGGGCCGCGGCCAGCAGGATGCCGGCCACCGGCAGCCACCGGTGGCCGCGCGGCCCCGACTGCCGCCGCACGAGGCGTGTGAGAAAATGGATGAGGGCGCCCAGCAGCAGCAATCCGACCAGGACCGTGCACGAGCGCGATGCGCTCAGCGGAACCGAAGCGGCGAGCAGCAAGGTCAGCAACGCTCCCAGCAGCACCGGGGAATGCCAGATGTCGCGGTGCCCGCCGCGGCGGTAGACATGGAACAGCAGCGCCACGCACACCGCGGTGTTCAGGAGGGTGAATGCGCCCCAATGGTTGTGGTAGATGAAGGTGGAAAAGAACCGGGCGTTCGGCGAGGCCACCAAACCGAACCAGAGCCCCTTGGCGCCGATCAGTTTTTGAAACGTGCCGAAGACCGCGAGGACCACGGCGTTTCCGGCGATCACGAACAGCACGGCGCGCACGAAGCGGCGGCCGGGGAGAACGAGGAAGAGATTGAAGCAGGTCAGGACGATGACGTTGAACTGCCACAGCTCGCGCCAGGCCAGCAGCGGCTGGGCCGCCGTGGGCAGCCAGGGCCGGGGATCGGCCATCACCAGCGACGGCTCGCCGCCGATGACGACTTCCTTAAAGCCAGGATTGAAGCAGCTGATGATCACCAGTGCGTCGTAAACCCACAACGGCCACAAGTAGCGCAAGGCGGGCCACGACGGTTCGCCCGCGGCCCGGTGTCGTTTCCAGCAGGCCCACGCGAACAGCACCACGCCCACGCCGCCCCAGCCGGCGATGACCTGGCGCACCCAGGGCGCCTGCCCGCCGAAGGCCCAGGTGGTGAAAAGCAGCAGGCTGCAAAAATGGATCAGCACGGACTTTTCCAGCAGGCTGCCCGCGGGTGACCGGGATGAATCGTCAGCGGGGCGCATCGCGGAGATGACCGTAGAATTCAATCAGCAAGGTGGCGGCGCGCGCCCAGGAAAATTCCCGGGCGGCCCAGTCGTGGCCGCGGCGTCCCATGGCCGCCAGTTCCGCCGGCGGCGTGGCCAGCGCACCGGCCAGCGCGCCGCCATAATTTTCCCAGGACACGCACCCGCCGCAGCCGTTCGCCGCGAGGCCGGTCCATGGCGTGGTGTCGGTCACCAGCGCGGGCACGCCGGCCGCGAGCGCCTCGGCGATCACCAGGCCGAAATTTTCCGAGTGGGACGGGAGCAGGAACAGCGAGGCGACGGCATAGGGCGGCGGACGTCCGGCGCCGTCGAAAATCGCCACGCGGTCGGCCGCGGCTGCGTACTCGGCCGCCAGCCCGGCCGCGGTGTAGTCCTCCGCCACCCCGGCGACCAGCAGCAGCCAGTCCCCGCGCGGGGCGGAGAGCCACAGGTCGATGAGTTCGCGCAAACGCTTCTTCCGGTGAAAGCGGGAGTAGAAAACCGCGACGGGCCGGGAGCGGGCGGCGGGGCAGAGCCCGAGCCAGGTCGCGCGCGCCGCCGCGAGTTCGCCGTCGCCTGGCAACGGCACCCCGTTGGGGGAGACACAAACTGGCTGCGTGAAGCCGAGCGCCCGGATGTCGTCGCGTTCCTCCGGGCTGGTTGCGTGCCAGCCGGAAGCCCCGCGCAAGGCGCCCGGGTGAACGAATAATTCCGCCAGGCGTTTGCGCGAGCGCCGGTGATGGTAGGCCCAGCCGCTCAGCATGCCGCGGGGGGAAATCACGAGCGGCACCGCTTGCCGGCGGGCCGCCTGATGCGCGTAGCGCAGCGGCAACAGCCAGAGCGCGTGGTTGTGAATGATGTCGGCGGAACTGCCGGCCAGATGGCGTTGCAGGCCGGGCGAGCGGGAGAGCCAGCGCGGCGCGACCCGCGGGAAAACCCGGACCGTCGCGGCGTCAGGGCCACTGGCCGCCACCTCCTGGCCCTCCTCGAGCGTAGCCAGCAATTCCACCTGCGCGCCGAGCGCGGCGCCGGCATTGGCGAGCGCGCGGACCGATTTTGACGGTCCGCCGTGGCGCTCCTCGAGACTCGGCACAATGTGGCTGATGCGCATCAAACCGGCCCGGGCCGGGGCTTCACCGGCCGGCAGGGTGAGCCGACGCAAATCATGCGGGCCGGCAGATCCTTCACCACGACCGAGCGCGCGCCGACGACCGAAAGCTCACCGACGGAAACTCCCGGCCCGACGAACACGTCGGCGCCCAGCCAGGCGTTGCGGCCAATCGTGATCGGGAGAGCAACCAAGGGCATGGACCACTGGGTGAAGTCGTGGGTGCCGGCGCACAGGTGGCAGTGCTGGCTGAGATTCGCGCCGGTCTCGAGCCGGATGGGCGCGAGATTGTAGAGGTTGACGTGCGGGCCGACCATGCTGCGCGGCGCGAGCGACAGGTTTTTTGGAAACACGATTTTCGCCGTCGGGAAAATCACGACCGGGCCGGTGATGTCCGCGCCAAACAAGCGCAACAGCGCGGCGCGGAAACCATGCAGTGGGCGCGGGCTCCAGCGAAACAGCGTGGACTGCACCAGCAACCAGAGCCAGCGGCCCACCACCGCCGATTTCGGATACGGCGTCGTGCAGTTCTGGCCGAGGTAGGGAGCGGTCACGGCGCGGAGGATGCGGGCTTTGCGGGGGCGGTCAACTGCGCGAAGTCACCGAGCAACCGGCCCGCGTAGGCGGCGTAATCGTAGGCACGGACATCCGCGCGCGCCGCCTCCGCCAGGCGTCCGCGCAGGCTGGCGTCGCCCAGGAGCCGGGCCAACGCGGCGGCAAGCTGGGCGGCCGCGTCGGGCGCCTCGTGGTCGAAGACCAAGCCATTGCGACCGTCGCGCACGAAGTCCGTGAAACACGCCAGCTGCGAAACCACGGGTACGGCGCCGGCGGCCATGGCCTCGGCGACGGCGACGCCGAAAGTTTCGCCTTGGGCGGCCAGGCTGGGGTAGCAGAAGATGCCGAGGCTTTGATAGATCCCCGCCAGCGAGCGGTCGCTGAACTGTGGATCAAGGAGATGAAAGCGCCCGGGACCGGCGGCCGCGGTGAATCGCTGCATGAGCTGGTCGCGGAACACGACGCCGGAGCCCCCGCGCGCGACATCCGCCGGGCCGCACAGCAACACCCGCCACGGCGGCAGATCCGGCCTCTTCGCCAGCAGGCCGATTGCGTCGGCGAACAGTCCCAATCCTTTTTCCGCATGGATGCGCCCGATGTAGCCGATGAGGACTTCATGGGGGGACAAGGCGGGCAGGCCGGGCGCGGAGGAGTCGCTTTTTTTCCCGAGCATGCGCCAGTCGATCGGGTAGCCGTATACCTGCGCCACCGGGGCCAACCCGGGATTTTCCGCGAGCACGCGCTCGCGGACGTACGTGCTGGCGGCGAGCACGCGGGCCACGGCCCGGTAACGGCGGTACTGGCCCTTGGGCATCCGTCCCGTCATGATCACGACGCGGCCGGCGCGGGGCTTGAGGCGGCCGAGCCAGATGGGAAGCGCCACCGCGTTGACCACGACGATGTCGGCGGCGGGCAGCGCGAAAAAGACGCGCCAGCTCCAGAGGAAATCCAGCAGCAGGTTGCGCAGCAGGTTGCGCTGGTGGTCCCAGCCGCCCAGGCGGACATGCCGGATGCCTTCGAAGACCTCCATGTTGGGGAATCCCCGCCAGCGCCGGGAAATCATCGTGACCTCGTGACCCTGCGCCGCGAACTCCCGCGCGAGGTGAAACCACGATTTTTCCGTCGAGCCGCCGCTCACCGGCGGCACCGGGAGGAAAAATCCACTGACAATCGTGATGCGCATGGGATCAGGCCGGCAGGCTCGCAAGGGCGGCCAGCAGGCCCTCGCTGGTTTGCCGGTAGGTATAATGGCTGGCCCGCTCGCGGGCATTCTCGCCGAGCCGGCGCAATTCAGCCGGCGCCAGACGCAGGGCGGCTTGCAGCGTGGCGGCGAGGGCGGGGGACTCGTCCGCGGGAAAGACCCAGCCGGTTTCGCCGGGCGTCACGAGGTCGCGCTGGCAGCCGACCACATCGGAAACCAGACACGGCACGCCGAGGTGCATCGCCTCGTTGACCGCCAGCCCCCAGGTCTCGTAGTGGCCCCGCGAGGGCAGGGCAAAGATATCGGCGAGCAAATACCGCGCGGGCATCTCGCTCTGGTTGGCAAACGGCAGGAAACGCACGTGCGCCCCCGGCCGGCCCGCGGCCAGCGAGGCCAGGTGCGATTTCTCGGCGCCGTCGCCGACGAAGACGAGCGCGTCGGCGTCGGTCGCCACCGACAGGAAGGCCGCCAGCAATTCCGCGGGCTGCTTGGCCGCCGAGAACTTGCCGGCGAAGAGCACGACGCGCTTGCCCGCCAGGCCGAGTTCGGTGCGGAGCCGGGCGGCCGCGGCGCGCGGCGCCGGATCGGCCGGATTGAAATGCTCGGTGTTGACGGAATGCGGCGCGAAGAACAGGCGCGAAGCCGGCACGCCCAGCGCTTCGAAATAGGCTCGGTTGGCGGCGCCGACGTAGGTCACGGCCGCGAACTGCCGGTAAAGCAACTGCAGCGGCAGCCGCCGGAGGAACGTGAGTGAGGCGCGCCGGAGCAGGTGCGAGTCACCGCGGAACAACAAGGGGATGCCGCGGCGCCGGGCCCACCAGAGCGCGTGCTGGTGCGAGCGCCAGTTGTAACCGAAGAGCAGCACCGCGCCCGGGCGCCAGGCGGCCAGGCGATTCGTGAGCGTGGGATTGTCGAGTCCGTTGAAATGATGCGTTCCGGGGTCACGCGCCACATTGGGTACGAACTCCGAATCGTAGCCGGCGAGCAGCTCGACATCCCACTGGAACGTGGTCCCGAACTGCGGATCGCGGCGCGCGGTCACTCCGAATTCCCAGAGGTAGAAGACGCGGAACTCCAGCGCCGTGTGGGCCCGCAGCCAGCGGAACCACGGGCTGTAGTATTGCACGGGGTGCGACAGGATGATGGCGAGGCGGCGCATGCCGGTTAGTCGCCGAAGAGGCTGCGGACGATCATCGGCACGCCGAGGACCACCAGGACCGCCTGTTCAAGCGACGAGACCCAGGAGGCCATGGTGAGCTCGGACGCAAACGACCACGCGGTGAGTAGCACCATGAACAGCCCTGCGAACGAAAAGATCGGGCTGAACGTGGACCAGATTTGCAGCTTCTTGAGCCAGAAACCCCAAAAGGCGCCCAGCGCCACGGCGCCAAGCAACCCGAAATTGGCGTAAGCCTCGGCGACCAGGCCGAAGGCAATGCTGGTGGTGGCGGTGTCCTCTTCCATCTGCAGACCGTAGTAGATTGAAAGGGTGTAGGTGGCGATGTGGGCCTTGGGCTTGTCCGCCCAGAACGCCCGCGGGATCAACTGGGGCAGGACGTAGGCATAGGTCTTGCCATACAAGTAGTCCTGCCGCGCCGGGGTACAATCGGCAATCAGGCAGAGGATGTGCATGAGCGAGGTCCGCTCGAGCATCTTCTGGCTGACGGTTTTGCCCCCGTCAGTCGGTTCCAAGCCGAAGGCCACCCACTCGGAATAGTAAGCGGGCAGGTCGGTGAGACCGGTCGGCGGCGGATAATGCAGGTCCCAATATTTTGACCGCATCTTGGTTTTGCCGGTATGCAACACCGCGAAGACGACGAAGGTGACGGCCACGGCGATCCAGGGAATGCGCCGGCCGCCCGACAGGTAGGCCAGGAGGGCGATGCCCGCCTGCCCGATCGCGCTGATCAGGATCAAGCCGACGCTCATGAAGATGAGCTGGGGCACGACGGTCAGCACGATGATGATCTTGCTTTGCGTCGTCAGTTCGCCGCGGCCCCAGCGCTGGCAGCTGACGAAGGTACAGAGGATGCTGAGTCCGTAGAAAACCGCGCGCAGGACGCTGTCCAGCTCGCGCGGGATCCAGCCGGTGAAATTGCTGGCCCACATGTAGAGGGTGGAAAGCACCAGGCCGTAGATCAGGAGTTCCTCGAGTTTGTTGGAGATGAGCGAATCCCGCCAGAATGACGAGCGCCCGGGAACGCCCCGCGTGATCTGGTAAACGGTGATGGCGGTAATCTGGTAGAGGAGAACGGTGAAGCACGCCTGGGCGATTACCTCCGGCGAGTAGTCGAGCAGTTGTTCCTGCGCGTTGAACACCGGCATGGCATAGGTGTTGGCGCACAGGAGCAGGATGGTTTCGAAAACCGGAAACCGGCTGCCGCCCGTCCGGGCCCAGAGGAGCGAGGGGAGGACCGAGAGGGTGAAAATGAGCAGTCCGCAGGCCGTCAACATCGGGTTGGGCGCCCGCGACGTGTAGCCGAGGTAACCCAGGGCGAGGACGAGCAACGCCAGGCCCGTCTGGAAAAGCTTTCGCCCGCGCTCGGCCTCGGCGCCCCCGAGCATGGCATAGTCGGTGGCGGTTTCGTTCGGCAGGGGCTTGCGGCTGACGTATTCCATCGGCGTTCAGTTTTGAGTCCTGCCGTGACGGGCGGCCGCTTCGTCGAAAAGCGCGCACTGTCTCCGGGTCAGCACCTCGGCCAGCAAGTGTTCGCGAAACCAGGCGGTGTCGCGCTGGGGTTGCGCCTGGCCGGGATCGCGCGCGGCGGCCACCGCCCGGAAGAATTCCGCGACCTCCCGGGCCGGGGTCATTTCCGCGCCGGGCACGAGCAGCTTGATCAGGCGGGCGCAGCGCAGCCGCTGCAGGAGGTCAGCGACCAGGCTGCCATGGTGGGCCAGGGCGAGGATGGGACGGCCGGTCATGTAATTGGGATAAATCTTGGACGGTGAGTAAGCGGGATCGTCGGTGCCCAGCAAGAGCAGCCCATCGGCCGCCTGCATCAGCTGCAGCGAATCCAGGTAGCCGATGCGCGCCGGCGATTCCATTACCAGGTCGCCGACGCCATACGCCTCCGCGACCGGCCGGGCCGCGAAAACGGCCTGCTCGCGGGGAGCGTAGCTTGTCCCGATGAAATGCAGCCGCAGGCGGAGGGCGAGCTCCGGGGATTGATCGCGCAGGCGCCGCAGGCCGGCGAACAGCACCCGCAGGGCGTGCCCGAACGAGGGCCCCAGGCTGCCCGCGGCCACCCAGTGGATGCATCCGGCGGGCTCGAGCGGCACGGAAGCAGGGCGGCGATGCGTGCTGAGATGATCGAAGTCCGCCTGCGGGCCGCCGAAGGGAATCACCGCCTGCGGCCGCGTCGGGAACCAGGGGTAGCGTTCGGCGAGATCCTGGAAGTAGTGGTGCGAAACGCTCATGAAGCCCGCCGCCTGCCGAAAGGTCCGCTCTTCAAAAACCCAGGCGGTCAGCCGGGCGAATTCGTATTTCCAACCACCCGGCGGGAGCGGGGCCCCGGGGCGCTCGTAGTAGTCGTTTTGCCAGGGGTCCTGCAGGTCGATGACGTAAGGCACGTTCATGTCCCGCAGCCAGACCGGCCCCAGGGGCGTCACGAGGTACTGGGTGGTGCTGAAGAAAACCAGGTCGAATTTCTGGCGCCGCAGGAGCGCCAGGCCGGCGCGACTGATGAACGGCGCGCAACGCAGTCCCATGTTCTGGATGCCGATCCAGCGCGTGATTCCGAGCGGGAGCGCGGGACAATAATGGATCGGCACGTCGTCCGGCAGGCTCGCCAGCAGCGAGTCGTCCCGCCAGTCCGGGCGGTGGTCGGCATGCACGGCCAGCACCACCGGGTCCCAGCCGAACTTCCGGTAGTAGGGCAGGCTCATGCGCACCCGCTGGCAATCCGGTGCGTTCACCGGCGGGAAATGAGGGCTGATGATGAGGACGCGTTTCATCGCCGCGGGCGCAGCACCTTGATGTCCCAGGTCTTTTCGCCGGACGCATCGCTCACCGCCGCCGCCTCGACCGTGTCGCAGACGCCGCCCATGCGGCGCCACTGGGCCGCGTAGCTGCCAAAGCGGAAATGCGACAGGAAAAACAATCCGCCCGGTTTGAGCCGGGTGCTGAATTCCTGGAGCGTCGCGGCCGGGTCCGCGGCGTAGCCGATGCACTCGTTGAAGGCGATCGCATCGAACGCACCCTCCGGCCGCCAGGTTTCGTAGTTGCCGACGACGAATTGCATGTTGGGCAGCGCCAGCGCGCTGGCGCGCTCAATGGCGGCGGGCGCCACGTCCACCCCGAGGTAACGCGAAAACGGGTAGCGCTGGAAGATCGTGGCCAGGCGGCCGCTGCCGCAGCCCAGGTCGAGGACCGCGGGGCGGTCGGGAAAAAACTGGTGGATGATTCCCGCGAGGACGAGGTTGCGCGGGAGTTCCGAGAAGGCGAAAAAGTGATCCCAGTTTCCGCTGCGATATTCCTGGTCCAGGGCCGCGGTCGGAACCGGCCGGCCATAGCCGGCGGGATCCCGGATGAATTTCTGGAGCAGGCGGTCACGGATTCGGGCGAGGGAGGGCATGGGCTTCAGGGGCTGCGGTTGAAGTAGAATTCGAAAGGCCCGGTGCACAGCGCCGCGAGCACCGGCGGCAGCTCGGGCCGCGTGGCGGGAGGGATGACGTCGCACTGGCTGGCATGGCAGGCCAGGGCCGCCCGCTTCCGCCTGCGCGCAGCGTCGAGCCGCAGGTGAAAATTCTGGCCGGGACGGCTGAGTTGGCGCGCGAGTCGCGTGGGGTTCCACCACGCCCACACCGGATATTCCCATAGCCGGGGGGCGTGCGGGCCGGCGGCGAGCACGCCGCGAACCAGCCGGGTGGTCGCATCGTGCTCGCTGCTGCCGCCGCCTTCATACGGCACAAAAATTTCGCCGGGCCGCACCGTGGCCAGCAAGGCCGACAACCTCGACTCCACGCGGACGCGCTCCGCGGGTTCCAGGCGGTTGAGCCGCCCATCCGGCGCCTCCAGAAAGTGCGCGCACTGGCCGGGCACGCCCAGCAGCTCCAACGCGGCCAGCGCCTCGGCGCGGCGGCGGACCGCCTGATCGGGCGGCGGCAAGGCTTCGGGGGAGCCCGCACTGTCGCTGATGAAAACGACGCATACGTCCTCAGCCCGCCCGCTTTTCATCGCCAGCAGGCCGCCACATCCGAGCGTCTCGTCGTCGGCGTGCGGGGCGATGACCATGACCGGGCAGCTGGAAAACGGATAGGGCCGGCTGCGCCCGCGCAACAACCGGGCGAGCAGGCGACCGAGAAAATAACGGATCGCGTCCTTCATGATCCGGTGGCGGGACTTTCGGGCCATGACTCGTCCCGCGCCGGCGGGAGGAGCGACACCCGGTCCTGGATGACCCGGCGGTTGAAAATTTCGAGCTGCCGCCGCGCAATGGCCTCGGCGGAATATTCCCGCTGCAACAACCCAAGTTGCGGCGCCGGGCCGAGCGGGAGGCTGGGCTCGCGGGCGAAGGCCGCCAGCACCGCCTGCAACCGGCTCACGGCCGCGGCGAGGCCCGCGGCATCCCGGGGGAACGTTACCAGCGCCGCGCCACCGAGCTCCTGGATCTTTGCCTCGAGCACACTCTCCGCCGGGGCGACCGCCAGCGTCGGCCTTTGCGCGAGCAGCGTGGGATAAACCTTCGAGGGCGAGTAGGCGCGATCCTCGGACCCGACCAGCAGGGCCAGGTCGGTCTCGAGCATCACGCGCAGCGAGTCGATGTAGCCGATGCGCGCGGGCTTTTCATGGACGAGGTGACTGATGCCATGTTTCGCAGCCAGGGCGGTCGTGGACGCCATCCCCTGGCCGGCCGTGGCGTAGGAGGTGCCGAAGAAAAACAACTCGTATGGGCGCGGCGCGTCCTTGAAGGCCGCGACGGCCGCGAAGAGCACGTCGAGGGTCGGCAGCATGTCGGGCCCGAGACGGCCGGCGTACGCGATCTTGATGCCGGCCACCGGCGCGACCAGGGGCGCTGCGGTCAGCCGCTTCTGCCGGGCGATGACGAAGTCGGCGTCGGGCGCACCGAAGGTCAGGACCGAGCCGTCCGTTTCCTTGAACCACGGGTAGCGGCGCTGCAGCATCTGGAGATAGTGTTGCGAGACGCTGATAACGTGGGTGCAACGGCGCAGCGTCCAGCCTTCCAGCTTCTTGGCCAGGGCGTGGGAGACGTAATACTTCCAACCTCCGGGCGGCCTCGGCGCATTGGGCTGCTGATAATAATCGCTGAGCCAGGGGTCCTGCAGGTCGATGATGTAGGGAGTGCCAAACTCCACGCGCCACATCCGTCCCAACGTGCAAAGCACAAACTGGGTGGTTGAAAAGTAAACCAGGTCGAACGCCTCCCCCTGAAGCAACTGCCGGCCCTTGGCATAAAGATAGGGCAGGGTGCGCAACCCGAGGTTGTTCATGCCGACGAAGCGGGACCAGGTGCGGGACAGGACGCGGGCCCGCACGACACGGACCGAGGCCGGAATGGTCGCCAGCAAATCAGGCTCGAGCGGGGCGAGCGGCTGGCGGTCGTCGACGGTGAGAATGACCACCTCCCAGCCGGCATCGACGAAATGGGGCAGGCTCATCCGGATGCGCTGCATGTCCGGCGTGTTGACCGGGGGAAAATGCGGGGAGACGATGAGCAGCCGGGGCATGTGCGTTCAGTTTATGCGCGGCCGATCGCGGAGCGCGATTTCCACCTGCTGCACCAGCCGGGGCGCTTCCTGCTCCCAACAGTAAGTTGTTTCCGCGCCGGTTCGCGCGGCCCGGCTCATGGCGGCCAGTCCGGCGCGGTCGGCGAGCAGCCGGTCGAGTTGCTCCGCGAGCGTGTGGGACGGAATCAAGTCGACCATGATCCCGGCACCGGGGACACGCGCGAGCACTTCCTGCTGCCCGCGGGTTCGGGAGGCGACCAACACCAGGCCGGCGTTGAGGTATTGGAGGATCTTGTTGGTGATGGTGAGATCGCGATTGGCGATCGAGGACTGCTCGAGCGCGAGGCCGATGTCATGGCGGGCGATCACCCCCGGAAGCTCGCTGGCGGACACCAACGGCAGGAAACTGACGCGCGTCCGGAAGTGTTCAGGCAATGCCGCCAGCAACTGGCGGTCGAAGCCCGGCCGCTGGTTGCCGAGCAGGACAAGCCGGCTCGGCTGGGTGGTGAGGCTCCAGGCGGCGCAGAATTCCTCCAGTCCGCGTCCAGGCCCGATGGTTTGGGAAAACCAAAAGAAGGCGGGCGGTTCGCCGGCGACCCCACGCCGCGGATCCGGCTGTAACGGGAACGAATTGGTGATCACCACCGGAACGGTCCCGCCGTAGCGCTCGTGCAATCCGGCGCCCAGGGCGTGGGACGTGGTGGAGACGTAGACGGCCTGCCGCAGGAGGCACTGTTCCACCTCGCGCATCTTGCCGAGCGGCCGGCCGCGCCGGTCGCTCGGGAGCAGGTCCTCCGAGTGCCAGTCCTCGAAATCCGCGGCCACGCGGGCGCCGCCCCGCAGTAGTTCGCAGCCGATGGCGTGGGGAATTTCGTTGTGCACGATCGTGAGGTCCGCGCCGAAGCCCCGGACGCGCCGGCGCAGCGCCGCGGCGGATCCGAGCGCCCGCAGGGATTCGAAACCGGCGATCGTGGCCTGCACGGCCAGCCGCGTGCCAATGCGCTGCGCCAGCCGGCCCCCGCGGCCGACCCCGCGCCCGACGGATTCGTGGCGAAAGGGAGCCCCGGTGGTGATCGCCAGTTCCTGGGCGTCGAGTTCGGGGGATTCGCTGATCGTGAGCAACGTGACGTCGTGGCCGGCCCGGCCGAGCGCGCCCGCCTCCTTCACCGGGCGGGGGTTGCGGCAGGGGCTGCCGGAGCTGACGACGAGGATGCGCGCCATCGTTATTTCTTTTCGCGGAGACGCCGCCACCAGCGGCGCTCCCGCAGTTTTTGCCGGCCCTCGGTCCAATCGACCAGTTCGTCGCAGACATCATGGAAGCCCAGCTGGCTGGCCGGCATGTCGCCGGCCTCCACGCGTTCGACCAGCCCGGGAAGTTTGGCGAAAAAATCCGCGCCGCGAAACGGCGGATGCAGGGACCACATCCCCGCGCCCTCGCCGAGGAAGTCCACGCGCTTCAAACCGCGGGCCTGCATCTCGCGGGTGATGATCTTTTCGGGCAGCTGTCGCGGGGCATTGCCCTCGAGCAACGCGAGAAGGATGCCCCGCGGCGACGCGAGGCGCGGATGCAGGGCTCCCAGGCGATCCCGCCAGCGCCGGCGGTCAAACAGGAAGGCGCGGGTGCTCATTTCCGGAAACTCATAGGCATAACGCGGTCGCGGACGCCGGATTCCCGGCAGTTCGTGCAGGCGCCCATCGGGCGACGGCGGCCCGGGCAGCGGCGCGGTGACGAGAATGTCGGGTTCGTCCGCCAGCAGCGCGCGGGCTTCGGCCAGCCAGGTGGGGGAGCCGCCGCCGAACATCATGTCCGCATCGCAATGCAGCACGTGTGCGTGCCGCGCCGCGTGCAGGCCGAAAAAATACGAGTAGTAGGGGCCGCCGCGATGGTCCTTGCGGGGGATGCGGCGCCCGCCGAAAAACTCCTCCGCCACGGCGGCCGCGGCGGCCGGCGAATCATCGACGGCCAGGACGCGCGCGCCCTCGACGGCATGCGCCAGGGCGAGGATGTTGTCGCGGCCCTTTTCCCAACCGTCGGCAAACCGCCCGGCGCTGCGATGCAGGTCGATCGTAAGCAGGATCTCGGAGACCTGGCTGCGCCAGGTGCGGATCTGGTGGGGCAGGACGTACTGCGCCAGACGGTAGTCGGAGGGGGCGAGACTGACCTGGAGGGTGACGCCTTCGATCACGGGTTGGACAAGAATGGGTGGAGTCGGGTCGGAAGCAGAGTCTGCTCAAACCGTGCGCCGGGTGGTCAGGCGGTTGCGAAGCCACGGTTGAAACCGGCATTCCAACCACCAAGCGAGAGGAAAAACCAGCGCGACGGTCAGCAGGAGCGCCCCGAGGCTCGCGACGGGCCCGGTTTGTCCGGGAAAATGGCCGGCGACGAACCAGGCGACCGGCATGTGCACCACGTACAGGGCGTAGGAAAAGCCGCCCACCACGGCGAGGCGCGCCAGCCCCAGCGACGAGCGCCATTGAAAAATAAGCGCCCCCGCGAGCAGAAAGCCCGCCGACCAGGCCCACCGGGTTTCGAGCAGGCTTTTTCCCCGATAGAGGATCATCACGAGGCCACTCGCCGCCACCAACGCGGACAAAACATGCCAGCCGCGCATCCATGACAGCGTTCGGTTGCCCGCCAGAGCCACGGCCGCGACACACCCCGGCAGGTAGACGAGGTCATAGACCGGCAGGTAGGCCTTCGGCGAGTCCGGCATCCCCAGTCCCCGGACGAGCAGGGCGGCCGGGGCGAAATGGTAGACGCTGTGCAGCCAGAGAATGTGCGCGGCGATCCGGCCTTCGCGCGGCGGTTCAGGGTTGGCCGGCTGCCGGGCGAGCACGAGGCCGGAAAGCCAGAAAATGGCGCCGACGGAATGGGTGATGATGACCGCGGGAGCCGGTGCCCAGGCCGTCGCCAGGCAGGCCGCCACCAGGGAACCGCCGAGCGTCGGGAGCACCGTGCCCGGCCAGCGCCACCAAAGGAGAAAACAGAGATAATAGAAGGCTTCGTAGTGAAGGCTCCACAACGGCTCATTGCCACGCAGATTCGGGACGGCGAGAGGATTGGAGGGATCGGAATCCTGCAGGAAAAACAGATGTCCGCCCACCGCCTGCCAGTCACCCGTGGGCACGGCCCACCAGCCCAACGCCACCGCCAGCAGGTAGATCGGATAGATGCGCACGAAGCGGCGCCAGCCATACTCCCGAACCGCGCGGGACGACCAGGGTTCCTGGTTGGTCAACCCGATGACATAGCCGGAAAGCACGAAAAACATCAGCACGGCGGTCCGGTCCGCCTGAAGATAATGGGTCCAGTCCCGCAGGATCGAGCGCGGCAGGACGTCGCCATTGCAAATATGGAATACCAGCACGGAAAGAGCGGCCCAACCGCGCAGGCTGTCCAGCAGGACGGCGCGCCCGGCCGGTGCGGGTTTGGGAATGTTCACGACTGCCATCGGGTCCGGGTATGCTGCTCGAGAAAGTCCCACCAATCGGCGTGGACCCGGCGGGAGCGACGCAGGCGGAAATAAAGTTCCGGCCGCCGGATGAATCCGCGGAGCACGACCAGCCAGTCGCTCCAGCGCGCATGGCGGCGCAAATCCCGGCAGCGAGGATCGGCCACCGTCGCCAGGATCAGGTTGGTGGTTCCGTTGGGCCGTTGCGCGCGGGCCTGGGTCCAAACGGCGCCAATCTGTTCGTCCGACCACGGACAGTCCCGGAAGAACGTCGCGGCCAGCATGGCCTGGGTTTCCGCCCACTCGCCGATATCGCGGGACCGGGCGGTCTGCCGCGTCAGGGAGAAGGTGGCCAGCGGCCGGGTGACCAGCAGCAAAGGGTGTGGATACAGACGCTCCCGAAAGGGCTCGATCACCGCGAGGGGCACCGCGGGAATCCGGAAATCGGCGCCGGGAATCATTCGGAAAAGCGCGGCCCCGTTGGAATGCAGGGCGCCGCAAATTTGGGCGGAGTCGCCCCATGAAAAACTTCGGACCGGTCCGCCGGCTTCCGGCCAGATTGTCCGGCCAGTGTCATGGAAATGTCCGGCCGCGTCCTCTTCCGCGATTTTCATGTTGGCCCAGAACACGGTGACCTGCGGATGCGCCGCCGCGGTCGCCAGCAGGGTGGAGAGAAATTCCGGCTCCCACCAGTTGTCATCTTCGAGGATGGAAGCAAAGGGTTCGCTGCCGGCGCGGAAGAAAAGATTGAAGGTCGCGGTGCCTCCGAGGTTCCGGGGATGGTTCACGACGGTGACGCGCGGGTCGCCCGTCTCGGCGGCGAGTTTCCCGGGAAACGCATCGCCCGGATCGTCATTGTGGATTTCGCACACCCAGTCGGTGAACGTCTGCGCCCGCAGGCTGGCCAGCGCCCGCGGCAGGAGCGCGTGGCGCCGGTAAGTCGGAAGGAAAACGCGGACGAGTGCCATGATCAGCCCGCCAGCCGTTTCGCCAGCCGCCAGCCCGTGAGGCGGGCGAGCAGTTGGAATTTCCGTCCACCGGGAAGCGCGCGCTCGCTGCCGCCCAACTCGCGGGAACGGGCCTCGGCGGCGCGGGCGAGTGCGGGCGCGCCGGGATACAATTCGTAAGCCGTCCACTTCCAGGCATAGGCCGCCGCGGCGCGCGTGCGCGGCGTGGCGTCGGCCGCGAGCAAGTGGGCCAGGGTGAGCTCGACGGACCGGAAGAGCGAATCGAGGGCGCGCGGGTCCTTGCGCCGGCTGAGGCTGCCGCCGGTCGCGCGGTAGTAGCAGCGCGCCTCCGGCACGAAGACGAGCCGGCGCGCGCCGAGCATCACCCGCGCGAAATATTCCCCGTCGTCATTGAGCGAGAGGGTTTCGTCCCACGGCCCGGCGCGTTCAAGCAGTTCGCGCGACGCCAGCCAGCCGCCGGGTTGCATCATGGTCCCGGTTTCGTAGTGCAGTTGCAGGAACTCCACGCCGGTGCGGGCCGCATAGACGGCTTCCGGCCCAAACTGCGCTTGCGCGGGATCGCTCGTGAACCGGCCCCACGGGCCCATGAGCAGGGCATCGCGCTCGGCCGGGGCCAGCGCGGCCAGCTGCCAGGCAAGCTTGTCCGGAGCCAGCAGGTCGTCGGCATCCAGGAACTGGATGAAATCGCCGCTGGCCGCGGCCAGCCCGGCGTTGCGGGCGGCGGACGCGCCCCGATTGGATTGGGTGATGATCCGCACACCGCGCGGCTCGTAAGCGCGGGCGACTTGCACGCTGCCGTCCGTCGAACCGTCGTCGACCAGGATGACTTCGCAGCGGGGCCAGGTCTGGGCCAGGGCCGACTCCAGCATCGCCGCGAGATACGGCGCGGCGTTGAAGCAGGGAATCACGATGCTGACGGACGGGGTGGACATGCGTTCAGCGGCGCTGGTGCAGGGTGACGATGCCTTCCGCGCTGGATGAAACGACCTGCCATTCGCGGGTGTCCTCCAGTTCGGTGATGGGCCACTTGCCCCCGAAGTTGCCGAGGAAGTAGGTTGCAGCCGGCGTCGCGCTCGCAGGGGCGCGTCCGGGGGGTTGCCAGGGCGAGCCGATGTAACCCAGGAAACCGACATGGGCGGTCTGCGCCCCACGCGTCCATTCACCGTCGAAGATCATCGGGTCCGGGTGCGTGAATCCCTGGGGCGTGAATCCGAGTTCCACGAGTTCACGGTAGATCAACTGCCGGGGAAGCCAGCTCGACCAGTAGAGGGTGCAGCGGTCGGTCTGGTCGATGATCGTCCGCAGCCGGGCCAGTTCGCCGAACAGCCGGGTCTTTTCCCGATGCCAGCGAACCGGCGCGAACGCCTGGCCGGTGCGCACGCGGAATCCGTCATCATTCGGAATCACGTCGCCCGCCCCGATCACGAGCGCCGGTTCCCGCGTTCCGACCCGGACCGGCCGCACGGCCAGCCAGGTCGGGTCGGAGGGCAACACGCGGCTCTCGTCCCGCAGCACGCGAACGCCGGCCCCGCCATCGGCCAGCGCCAGCATCACGACGGCAACCCACCAGGCGCGCCGGCGCGCGGGTGGTTGCCCGGCAATTCCCGCCGCCAGTTCGCGTCCGAGCACAAGCGCCGGCAGCAGGGCAAACGGAACGAGGTAATAGAAATATTTCGGGGTGGTCAGCGACGCGGCATAGACGGCCACGCTCGGCGCCGCGCCGACGAGCACCACGGCGAGGAGCGCGAGGTCCCGCCGGATGGCCAGGCGGATCACGCCGGCCACGGCCGCCATCGCGAGCGCCGGCGAGAGCAGCGTCACGCTTACATCCCGGATCTGGCGCAGATCGGAAAGCCAGTTCGGGCGGGAGGAATAGGATTGCATTGGAGCGAACGGGGACAGGCCGGTCGCGAAATAAAAAACCATGACGCTGGCGATCGCGATCGCCGCGACGACCGCGGTCCGGATCAACGCCGCCGGCCAGCTTTGCAGGCGCCAATAGGCGACGGCGAGGCAGACGGGGGAAAGCAGGAGGCTGTCGGCCCGCAGCCAGCCGGCCACGGCGAGCGCGAGTCCGGCGGCCACCAGTCCGAAGCGGCCGGCCGGCCGGCTCGAAAACCAGACCCCGGCCATCGCCGCGGCGCCGGCCAGCGTGGAGGTGTTGAAGTAACAGGCGGCCGTGGTGATTTCCTGGCACCAGAGCAAGGCGACCAGCGCCCAGGCAAAGCGGATGCCCGCCAGGTCCGCGAGCACGCGTGCGCCTATGAGCGCAAAGAGCAGGGCGCCCAGCGCCGTCATGCATCCATAGACGGTTTCCACCGCCGCACCCGTGATGTGATGCAATGCGATGAGCACGTGATAGGAACCCGGTTGAACCGGATAAAGGTAGCGCTGGAGCATCAGGACCGGATCGTGTCGCAACATGGCCTGGGCGCCAAAGATCACTCCCTGGTCATCCCCCTCGATGGGCAGGAACGGCCAGACACCGTAACTCCAATACGCCACGAGCAGCACCGCCAGGATCCAGGGCAGCAGGCGGGGCCCGGCGGGCGCGTGGTGGTTTGCTTTTTCAGGTCGCGACAAATCGGCGGCGATGGGAACGGTTGAAGTCGGGCCTGGCAAGGGGACGGATTGGTTAGCCGGCGCGGGACATTGTCATGGCCTTCCGCCAATTGTGGCGGAAATACCAGGGCTTCGAATCGGCGACATAGTGATGCATCACGGCGCGGCACTCGGCGGCCTCGGGCAGGCGGGGCAGGGTGACATAATCGCCCTCGGGCGCGATTGCGCACGGCCGGCCGGCCACGTGCATCGCCACCAGGGCCTGCTCGAGGTAGTAATGCGTCCCCGCTTCGCCGATCAGCTGGTCGCACCAATGCTCGATGCGCTCCCAATCGAGGTCCTCGCTGCGCAGGCCCGTGAGGCCGACGTTGACCCGCCCGGCCAGCTTTGCGCCGGTCACCCGGTCGAGCAGCTCCGTGGCATAGCCATACGAAGTCTCGGTGTCGACGGCGTGCAACGGCGCGGACGGGGCATCCAGCCAATCGAGCATGAAGGCGGGCCGGCGGAAAAACAGCAGGTCGGAATCGAGCACGAGCTTCCAGCCGTGGCCGCCGAGATGCGGGTCCAGGATTTTCCGGATGTGCGGATAATTTTTCCAGCGATCGTGCAGGCGGGGAAAGCGCGTCGCCGGCAGCACGGCGTGCAGCCGGGCCTCCGCCGCGGATTTCGCGAGATACCGGGTCAGGGGAAAGAGCCGGCTCAGGTGCGCGCGGTTTTCCGCGGTGAGGGAGCCGTCGTCGATGATGACCGGCGCAAGCGGCCGGCCGGCCTGACGCGCAAAAGTCCAGAGACAGAACGCGGTCTGATACCAGAAACGCCGGCCGGTGAGGAAATACAGCTCGAGGGGTGTTCCGGCGGACGGCGACGGCACCGGCAGCGTGGCGGCGGCCGCTTCCATGGCCTTGCGGCCGCGCTGGGTCCGCCATTGCTCCACCGGGCCGCCCTCGGCCACGGATCGGCGCAGGTCGGCGCGTGGCTTGTGCCAGAGGAGATAAAGCAGGCGGCCGGGGGTGATCATGCAATCGGGTGTTGTCGGCGCGCGGCCGAGCCGCGTAGTTTCCGCGGATGGCCGGGGACAATCAATGGCAGGGCACCAGCGGGTTCGTTTATGTGGCGACGGGCGCGTTGTTTTTCCACGAGGCGGCGGAGGCCGCGCGTTACCTGCGCGCCACGAATCCCACGGCGCGCATCTGCCTGATCGCGGACCAGGTCCACGGCGACAAATTCTGGGACGATCTCGTCCTGGTCGAGAAACCCAATTTCGATTTCCGCGACAAGCTGCTCATGGCGCTGTGCCCGTACGAGCGATTCGTGTACCTCGACACGGACACCTACGTCGCCGGCGACCTTTCGGAGATGCTGCGGTTGCTCGAGCGGTACGACGTGATCGGGCACCAGTTGTTCGAAGGGCACGACTACCGCATTCCCGAAGTGCCCGACGCCTTTCCGGAATTCAACGGCGGCGTGTTCGGCTTCCGCCGCAGCCCGGCAGTGGAGGAATTTTTCGTGCGCTGGTTGGAAATCTACACCGGCTACCGGGCGCGGCTGAAGGACGGCCCCTGGAATTATTCCGACGCCAGCGACCAGAAGGGATTCCGCATGGCGCTCTATGAGTCGGGCCTGCGCCATTCCGTGCTCGGGCCCGAATTCGATTTCATCCTGCAGCACGTGCAGTTCGCCTGTGCCGAGGTGAGGATCTTCCACGGCCGGCCGTTTTCCGAGCTGCAGCGCATCGAGCGGATCGTGAACGCGGAACTCGGTCCGCGCGCCTGGGTGCCGTTGCTCGACCTCTGCGTCCAGCAGCGCCTGTCGCTCGGGGGCTGGACGCGGGTGACGTTTCGCGCCGGCCTGCAGGCCGTGCGCGCGATGGGCCGCAAGCTCCTGCCGGGCGCCCTCAAGGACCGGCTCCGGCACTCGCCCTCCGTGCGCCGCGCCTTTCTGCGCAACGAGGAGACGCCCGGCGGCGCCGTCGAACACAAGCGAAAGTGGGGCTTGAAGGATTGAACTCATAGCGGCCGCACGCTGCCCCAACCGTTCACGCCCCGGGCAGCCGACTCCGCGAAGCGCCGGCCGGTCTCGGTTACGAGGAACTTCCAGTGCTCCGCGTGCTGCGTCCGCGCCCGGAGCGTCCGCCAGAATGAAACGGGATGACGCAGCGCATGGAGGATGAACCGCGCCCAATCGCGCGGGCCGGCGAGGACGGCGAACTCGCCGAAGCGGCCGGCGACCCAGGCATGCATCAGGGTGCTGCCGGTTTGCGCGGGCCGCGCCGCCACCGCCGCGCGCCAAAACTCCCGGGCGTCGATTGCCTGCCGGGGACAGCAGTGCAGGAACGAACCGTCGAGCAGCGCGCGGTAAACCAGCCAAAGTTGGGTCCGGTCCTCCCGGAAAGTGGCGAGGGTCCAGGCGAAGTTCACGAGCGGCTCGGGCAGGAACAGGCCGGGCCAGCGCAAGGCGCGGTCCCGGAAGGTTTCCATGGCGATCTGCGGGACGGTCGGGGCGACCTGCAGCCGGCCGGCGACGTCCGCGGTCCGGAAGAGAGTCGAGCCGTTGTAGTGAAAGGTGTCGAAGCGCTGCCGCGGCTGGGGCCACTCGTACAGGGCGGGTTGCGTGACGACCGGCGCCTCGGGGTGCAGCAGCGCCATTGTGCGCTGGCCGGTGTCGGTCCAGCCGCCCGCCGGCGTCTCCTGCCAGATGCGTTGATCGCACCACACAAACCCCGCTTCCGGATGCGCGTCCGCCGCGCCCACCAGCACCTCGAGGAAGCGCGGCTCCCACCAGTTGTCGTCCTCGAGCAGGCACACGTAGGGCTCCGGGACGGGCGCGAACACCAGGTTGAAGGTGGCGGTGCCGCCGAGGTTTTTTTCATGCGTGCGCACGGTGATGCGCGGGTCGGCCGTCTGCGCGGCGAGTTGCGCCGGGAAGGGGTCGGCCGGGTCATCGTTGTGCAACTCGCAAGTCCAGTCCGTGAACGTCTGCGCCCGCAGGCTCGCGAGCGCGCGCGGCAGCAGGTGGTTCCGCCGGTAGGTGAGCAGGTAGACGCGGACGCGGGGCATCAGTTGGCGCGGGTCAGGGGCGAGCCCGGAAAAAAGGCGGCCAGGCGCCGCGCGCGCGCACGACGGCCGGCGCCGCGGGGCAGCGCGAACAGATTGTAGTAATGGGAGTCGCCGAACGTTTCTTCGGCGAAAGCCGGACGAAGGGAGGGAGCGTCAGTGGGGTTGCGCGGATGTTTGGACAGCAACCAGCAATCAAATCGTTCGGCCGGGAAATAGCCGAGGATGGCCTGGGGCGTGGTGCCGAAGCGGGTGAGGGCGTCTGGATTGATTTCGACGATCCAGAGCGGGCCGTCGGCTCCGAACCACGCGGCCGGGGCGGCGCGCAGGGCCGCCACCTCGGCGCCCTCGATGTCGACCTTGATGAGGCTCAGGCGCTGATCGAGGGCCTCGCGGCGCTGGAGATCCGTGAGCGTGGTGGCCGGCACGGTCACCTTTACGGTCCGCCCCAACAGATGCTCCGCCGGATGGATGGACTGCTCCATGGTGATGGCGCCGGCCGGCATGACGTGGAACTCGATCTCACCCATCCGGTCGGTCACGGCGGTTTGCACCACGTGAAGCCGGGATGAGCCGAGCAGGCGCGCACTTGCCTGGAGCTTTTCGGTGACATACGGCGCGGCATCCACGGCCACGACGAGGCCGGACGGCCCGACGGCGGAAAGCGCGGCGAAGGAATAGCAGCCGAGGTTGGCCCCGAGATCGAGAACCTGGTCGCCTGGTTCGAGCCACCGCGCCAGCAGGCGGAATTCCCAGTGATCTCCCGCGTTGATTCGGAAGATCTCCGCCGAATCGGTCCAATCGGGGTGGCAGACCTCCGGGAAACCACGGCGACGGTGCACAAACGGGCGCCGGCCGTGCCGGCGCAGTGTCCAACCACGTTCATTGACCAATGCCTGTCGGTACAGGCCTTGGAAATTTCCGCGCACGAGCAGGTGGAAGGCGGACAGAATTTTTTGCGACACGCTCATCGGGTCGGGACACGGCCCTCGAAGTGACCGCAGGCGCCCTGCCAGCGGACGTAACCGGCGGGGGAGGACCATGCCTGGTAAGTAAACCAGGCCTTCGCGCAGCGCAGTGGCACGGTCCATGGCGCCAGCGGCGGCCACGGATTGGCGTCGTGGCGGGAAAGCACGCGCATCCACGATTGCTGGATCCCGCGGTTGAGCCGGCCGAGGTAGTCGCGGGTGATGCGGCCGGCAGGGATGAGGTGGGTCAGTTTAAGCGACGGGAAATAGGCGCATTCCCACCCGGCCGCCATGGCGCAAAGCACGATGTCGTTGTCGCCGCCGGACGAGAGACTGCCACCCTGGCGATCGGGCAGCGCGGACGGATCGCTGCGTTCCAGCCAGGCCTTCACCGCGACGCGCCGCAGGGCCATGCCGGCGCCGATGGGCGCGCCTTCGGGATATTCGTTACGTCCGGTGACGGCATTGCGCAGACCGTTGGAAATGATCGCGGCGTCACCAGGATCCCGACAAGCCAGCAGGCCGTGAAATTCCCGGATCCAGGCTGGCGGCGATTGTTCGAACTCCGGGACGCTGCGACCGCCGAGCAGGCCGATGCGCGGGTGCGCCGCAAACAACCGAAGCGTTTCCGCGAGATAATCAGCGGCCAGTTCATTGTCGTCATCCACCAGGATCAGCAGGTCGCCGCGGCTCTCCTGGAATCCGCGGCGGCGCGCATGGCTGAGTCCGGCCGCGGGTTCGTTGACGAGGCGCAGGTTGGCCGGGGCGGCCGGTGTCCAGTCGTCCAGCCGGAGCGCGGGAGAGGAGGCGTTGTCTACCACCAGGCATTCCCATTCCGCAACCGGCAGGGTCTGCCCGCGCAACGCCGCCAAGGTCCGCTGCAGTCGCCCCGCGTGCGGATTGTGGGTAGGGATAATGACCGAAAGTTTCAAGCGGATCGGCAGGCGAGAAAGTTCCCGAGGTCGTGGCCGCTGGCCTCGGCGCGATCCAGCGGTCGCAGGGTGAAGCCGGCCGCCACCAGTTGGCGCGCAGCGGGACACCGCGCCGGGTCCGCCAGCAGATCGGCCCGGCTCTCGAATACGATCGCTTGCAACGTGTCCCGCTGGAGAAGTCCGCCCAGCCCGGTGAGGACCGCGGGCTCGCTGCCTTCGACGTCGAGCTTGATCACGGTGGGTGGCGGCACGCGGCCGGCCTGCACCAGCGAGTCGCCGCGCCTGAGGTCGACGTCGGCGTGGCTGTCGTAGGTCGCCTCCGACCATGGCGTGACCGTCGTCATGCCCGGGTTGCCACGATTGTTGATGTGCAGGGTGGCGCGGCCGTCGGTCTCGCCCAGTGCAACCGGCCAGCATCGAATTTCCGCGCGGTTGCCGGTCGCGTGCGCGGCCAGCCGGTCAAACATGACGGGGTTGGGCTCGAAGGCATGGATTTGCAGGCGCGGTTCGATCCGGGCGGCGGAAAGGGAGTGCAGGCCGAAGTTGGCGCCAATGTCCCACAACACCGCCTCCGGATGAAAATACGGACGCAGCGCTTCGATGATCTCCGATTCGTAATAGCCGTCCTGCAGCACGATCTGGTCGATGTAGTCCCCGGGGTTGAGGGTGCACACGGCTCCGTAGCGGGTGCGGATCGTGAGGGTCGGACGGCGCAGCAGGCGGCGCAGCGAAATAAATCCGCGCCAGCGCCGGCGGCCATAGAAGGCCAGCAGCCGATCGACGGCGGCAGGTTGCAATGGGGGCGCGGGTTCAACGGTCATCGAACGGGGGAGTGCGCGGGCGGGACCGCCGGCCGGCGGCCGCCACCATCAGCCGTTCCTCAACGAACAGCGCGGTGCCGGCCTTGGGACTGGACGCGTCATCGGCACCGGGGAGGAATTGGTCACGACGGTCCAGGGCCGGGCCGCGGGGCGCCGTCGCGGAAGCGCCGGACCTTGGCGGGCACGCCATCGGCGATGGCCCCGGGCGGCAGGTCCTTCGTGACGACGGCGCCGGCCCCGACAACGCAACCGTCGCCGATGGTGACGCCCGCGAGCACCGTCACGCCGGCGCCCAACCAGACATCGCGGCCGATGCGGGTCGATTCGCGCACGTCCGGCTGCGACCGAATGGAGGTGCCGAAGGGTGCCACCAGGTGGTTCGAGGACACGATGCGGCAGTGCATCGCGATCAGGGTGCCTTCGCCGATGCTGACTCCGCCGTGGCCGAAAATGACGGTGTAGGGTCCCAGGTAAACCCAGCGGGCGATCTCGATGCTGCCGCCGTAGGCCGCCAGGAACACGCCGGCTTCCAGCGAGCACGCCTCGCCGATCCGGATGCGCCCCGGGTGCGGATGGGCGACCACGCCCGGCCCGATGTCGCCACCGCCACCCAGTTCCACTCCCTGCCGGCGCAAGCGCTCGCGCCGCCAAAGGTAGGTGAGTTTTTGCCCGGCCGTCACGGATGGCGATCGCCGGGATCGAGGGTCCAGCGCCACGGCAGGTCGACCGGGCCGATGACATGGAGCGGAGGCAGCTCCGGGTAAAAGTGCGGCGAGACGTAGTCGAACTCGAGCGCGTCGCGCTTCTCGTCGTAGTCGCGCATGGAATCCCCGAAGAAAATCGACGCGCGGTAGGTGTCGCTGTGCAGCGGAAGCGGATCGACCTCGGCGGTGATCACGCCTTCGCTGACCGGCGCCGGCGCCCAGGCGTCGCCCAGCATGCGGCCGTTGCCGCCCGAGATGCTGTGGCCGAAGCGGCTGGTGAGGATGATCCCGACGACCGGCCGCTTCAGCGGTTCGGGCGACCGGAAGCCGACCCGGATGCGCAGCCGGCCGCGGGCGAGGGCGGGGCGGTCGAGCGTGACCGATGTGATGTGCGGACGGCTTTGATCGGACGGGGCAAAAGTCGCGGCGTCCGTTCCCGCGCCAAGGTAGTCCGAAAGGCACTCCGCGATCGGCCCCTGCCGGACCACCTGCCCCTGCTGCAGCCACAAACCGGTGCGGCAAATGGCCTGGAGCGCGGCGGTGTTGTGGCTGACAAACAGGATCGTGCGGCCCGATTGGCTGGCCACATCCTGCATCTTGCCGAGGCATTTCTTCTGGAACTGGGCGTCGCCCACCGCGAGCACCTCGTCGACGATGAGGATCTCCGGCTCCAAATGCGCCGCGACGGCAAAAGCCAGGCGCACGTACATGCCGCTGGAATAGTGCTTCACCTGCGTGTCGAGGAAACGCTCCACCTCCGCGAAGGCGACGATCTCGTCGAACTTGCGGGCGATCTCCGCCCGGGACATGCCGAGGATCGCGCCGTTGAGGAAAATGTTTTCGCGGCCCGTCAGCTCGGGGTGGAACCCCGTGCCCACCTCGAGCAGGCTCGCGACGCGACCGCGGATGACGGCGCGGCCGGTGGTGGGTTCGGTGATGCGGGACAGTACCTTGAGCAGGGTGGACTTGCCCGCCCCGTTGCGCCCGATGATGCCGATCACGTCACCTTGCGGAATATCGAACGAGACGTCGCGCAGGGCCCAGAATTCCTCGGTGCCCGCGCCCGCGCCGCCGCCGAGCAGGCCGCGGATTTTCTGCGAGAGCGAGTCGCGCAGGGTGTCCTGCCGCTTTTGGTGCGACAGGTAGTAGCGCTTGCCCAGTCCGGAAACACTGATGGCAGGCTGGCTCATATCAGGTCGGCAAACCCCCGTTCCATCCGCCGGAAATACCAGAGCCCGGTGACGAGCAGCCACAGGCTCATGCCGACGGAGATGGCGAGGTTGCCGGGATCGATCGACGGTTCGCCCCGCAGCAGGCACCAGCGGAATCCATCGATCGCGCCGACCATGGGGTTGAGGGAGTAAAGCGCCCGCCACGTCGGCAGGTTGGTCGAGCTGAAACCGACGGGCGACAGGAACAGGCCTACCTGGAGGAGAAAGGGCACCACGAAACGGAAATCACGGTATTTCACCGTCAGGGCCGTCAGCCACAATCCCGTACCGATCGCCGTGACGAGGGTGAGCAGCACGAACAGCGGCATCAACAGGACCCGCCAGTCCGGCACGAACTGCCACCACGCACACACCGCGGCCAGCAGCGCGAGCACGATGACAAAGTCGATCAGCGCCACGGCGACCGACGACAGCGGCACGATGAGCCGCGGGAAGTAGACCTTGGAGATAAGATGGGTGTTCGAGACCAGGCTGCTGCTGGCGTTGGAAAACGCGGCGGAAAAAAGCTGCCAGGGCAGCAGCCCGCACAGCACGAGCAGCGGATAGGGCGCGGACCCCGACGGCATGTTGGCCAGGCGGCCGAAGACAAACGTGAACACCGCGAGCGTCACCGCCGGCTGGATCAGCGCCCAGAGCACGCCCAGCGTCGTCTGCTTGTAACGCACCTTGATGTCACGCCAGGCCAGGAAGCCCAGGAGTTCGCGGTAGCGCCACAGGTCGGCCCAGTAGTGGCGGCTGGACCGGCCGGCCTCGAGGACGAGTTCGGGCGTTGCGGGTTTCTCCATGGGGTTAGGCGAGGGCGGCGGCGAGCCGCCGGGTGAAGGCCGGGAAAGCAAAGGAGTCCGCGTGCCGGCGCACAACCCCGGAATCGCGCGGATGGCGGACGAGGTCCGCGACCGCGGCGGCCAGATCCGAGATGTTGGCGTATTCGGCGAGCTGGCCGGTGGCGTCGGTGATGACCTCCGGCGTGCCGCCGGCGCGGGCACCGAGGCAGGGTTTGCCGTAGGTCATCGCCTCGAGGAACACCAAGCCGAAGCCTTCCTTGCGGCTCGGGAGGGCGAAAAGGTCGCACGCGGCATACTCGACGCGGAGCGCCTCGTCGCTCAAGGGCCCGAGAAAATCGATCGCGAAGCCGGCGCCGAGCCGCTGCACGAGCGCCTCGAGCCGCGGCTGGTCGTCGCCCTTGCCGACAATGCGCAGCCGCGCCATGGGAAACTCGCGGCGCACCAGCGGCATCGCCTCGATCAGCGTGTCCACGCCCTTGTAGGTGTCGGAACTCGCCAGGCGCGAGACCGTGAGGATCCGCGGCGTGGCAAAGGGCGCCTGCGATTCCCGGTCGTTCAGCGCGGGGGCGAAGTACGGGTCGAGCGTGTTGGGCACGACGATGAGCCGCTCCGGCGGCAGGTCCGGAAAAAAACGGAGCATCGAGCGGCGCGTGTACTCGCTGATGCACAGGATGCGCTGCGCGCCGAGCAGCGCCGTCCGCTCGAGCAGCGTGTAGGGCCGCCACACCTCGATGCCATGGGCGACCAGGTAATAACGGAGGCGCGGGTTGACCATTTTGGCGAGCCGGGCGATCGCCAGTTGGTGAAGGTGGCCGCACACGATCACCTCGGCGCGCCGGCCGAGGCGGATCGTCTCGCGGATGAAGCGCAGTTTGCTGCGGTCGCAACCCACGTGCTCACCCAATTGCGCGTTCGCGTACCGGCTGATCCGCGGATCGATCGCCGGCCGGTCGTTCAACACCAGGGAATCCACGCGGTCCGCCGGCCCGGCGAGATCGCACAGCGCCTTGAGGTAGAGCCGCATGATCCGCGCGATGCCGCCTTCGTGCAGGAATAATTCAGGCGAAAGGAGGACGGCCTTCATGACACCGGACGCCGGTTGGCAAAGGCAATCAACACCGCGAGGGTCCACACCCGCGACCAGGCGCGGTTGTCGCTGCCGGTTTTGTAGTCGGCCCACGCCTGCTGCACCTCGGTGGCCTCGAGCCACGGGCAGGCCTGGAGCGACGCCGTGGAGAAGGTCTCGTCGAGGAACGGACGCAGCTCCTGGCGCATCCACAGCGGGAAGGGGAGCGTGAAACCCTGCTTGCGGCGGTTGCGGATGGCCGCCGGCACCACGTCCGCCGTCGCGTCGGCGAGGGCGCGCTTGGCCCTGCGCGCATCATATTTGAAGTACTCGCGCTGCGGCCAGAGCCATTCGAGCAACTGCCGGTCGACGAAGGGCACGCGCAACTCCAGCGAGTGCGCCATGCTGAAGACGTCGCTGTCGCGCAGGAGCACGTCCGCCATGTACGTGCGCAGTTCCCACGCGCTGATGACTTGGAACGGATCCGCCCCGATCAGTTCGAAGGCGAAATCCTCGAGCAGCGGATGATTGGGGCCGAGCCGCTCCGCCTGGGCCCGCGCCTCGGGCGCCAGCAGGGCGAGGCGCGCGGCCTCGGGCAGGACGCGCCTTTGCAGCGAGGCGAGTTCGTGCAGGTCGCGCGCATGCGCGAGGAAATCGGCGAGCTTGCGCGCGCGGGTCGAGGGCCGCGCCCGCAACTGCGCCACGACCTCGCGCCGCCAGCGCGCCGGCAACCGCCGCCAGAACGGCAACAGCTTTTGCAGCTTCGGCAGGTCCCGGAACGACGGGTAGCCGCCGAACAATTCATCCCCGCCGAGGCCGGAAAGCGCGACGGTCACGCCACCGGCGTGCGCCGTCTGGCTGGCATAGTAGGTGTTGATGCCGTCACCGGTCGGCTGATCGAAACTGGCGAGCAGTTTCGGCAGGTCGCCGGCGATGCGGGCGCCGGTGATCAGTTCCTCGTGATGCTCGGTGCCGAAGGCGTCGGCGGCCAGGCGCGCGCTGGCCTGTTCCGAAAAGCCGGCCTCGCCGAAGACGAGCGAAAAGGTTTTCAACCGCGACGCGCCACTGCGGGTCATCAGGCCGACCACCGCCGTCGAATCCATGCCGCCGGAAAGAAAGGCGCCCACGGGCACATCCGCCACGCGATGCGCGCGGATGGAATCCTCCAACTGGTGCCGCAATCCGTGGACGAATTCCTGGTAGTTGCCCGCGATCGCCGTCGCCCGCGGCGCCGGCAGTTGCCACCAGGGACCGGTTTGCACGCGGCCCGCGACATTCACGGTCAGGCTGTGGCCGGGCGGGAGGTTCGCGATGCCACGATAGATCGTGCGCGGCGCGGGCACGCTGAACCAGGCGAGGTATTCGCCCACGGACGTCGGATCGATCTCGCGCGGCACGACCCGGCCGGCGAGCAGGGCGTTCAACTCCGACGCGAACACCGCGCCTCCTTCCGGCAGGCGCGCGTAGTAAAGCGGCTTGATCCCGAGCGCGTCGCGGGCGGCGAACAGCGTTTGCTCGCGGGCATCCCAGATCGCGAAGGCGAACATGCCGCGGAGTTGCCGCAGGCAGGCGGGACCATGGAGCGCGTACGCGGCGAGCAACACCTCGGTGTCGCAGTTCGTCCGGAATTGCCAGCCGGCCAGCGCGAGGTCGGTCTGCAGCGCGCGGTAGTTGTAGATCGCGCCGTTGAAGACGAGGGTGAAGCGTCCGTCCGGGCTCAGCATCGGCTGGTGGCCGTTGGCCGGGTCGATGATCGCGAGCCGGCACATTCCCAGCGTGGCAGGTCCGTTCGAATGCAGGCCACGGTCGTCGGGACCGCGGTGTTGCTGACGCTGCACCATGCGGTTCACCGCTTCCTCCCGCGAGGCGGTGTCACGAGCCAATGAGACCATTCCGGCTATGCCGCACATAAGGGAAACACACTAGGGACGGCTTCGCCGCGTCGCTTCCGGTTGAGAGAAGCGCCAAATTCGTAATCAGATACTTCCACACGCAAACCAGCGGCCAATAGAGCCGCCCCGATGCAACGGGAGCACCCCGCGCGTGGCAATGCCGATTTTGCGCAAAGCCCTAGAGACAAATGGCTTTGCCTATTTCCGTCGCTTTCTCCTGCGAGACGAGCAGGGAGACCAGATGCAGGCCAAACTCGACCGCCGTGCCGGCACCCCGGGAGGTGGTGATTTTGCCATCCGTCACCACCCGCTCCCCGGCCAGGATCGCCGGCAATTCGTTCGCGACGGAAAAGTGCGCCGTGTAGCGGCGCCCGGCCAGGAGCCCGGCATCGTGCAGCACGGTCGGCGCCGCGCAAATCGCCGCGAGCCAGCGGCCGGCGGCGGATTGGGTTTTCACCATCCCCAGCACGCGCGGATCGGCGCGGAGATTCTTCACGCCGGCGCCGCCGGGAAGGAAGAGGAGGTCAAACGGGCGGTCCTGCACCGCGGCGAGCGCGACGTCGCCGTGGGCGATAATGCCGCTGCGCCCGGTCGCGTGGCGGTTGTCATTGAGCGTGGCGAGGGTGACCTCGACCCCGGCGCGGCGCAACAGGTCCACGGGCGCGAACGCCTCGATCTCTTCGAAACCATCGGCAAGCGGAACAAGCACGGTGGGCATGGGGAAATCACTAGCCATTAATCCGGACTAATCAGGCGCTAATTTTTTGACCACGGATTTCACGGATGGCACGGATGATCAATCCGGCGGTTTATCCGTGCCATCCGGGGCATCCGTGGTTTCTGTGATCGGGAAATGTCCCTTCAAGGCAAACGCCTCGTCATTTTCGGTTGTGGCTACATCGGCTCGGCGCTGGCGGATGTCGCGCTGGCCGCGGGGGCGCGGGTCGAGGCGTTGACGCGCAATCCCGCCAAGGCGGCCGGGCTGCAGGCGAAGGGGGTTCAGGTTGTGCTCGCGGACCTGGCTTCCCGCGACTGGCACGCACGGCTCGCAGGCGGCGCGGATTTTGTGGTGAACTGCGTCAGCTCGGGCGGACCGGACCATTATCGCGCCTCTTACGTCGACGGCATGAACTCGATCCTGGCCTGGGCGGCGCGCGGGCCGGCGCCGGTTGGCACCTGCGTCTACACGAGCAGCACGGCCGTTTATCCGCAGGGCGGGGGCGTGGTGGTGGACGAGACGGCGGACGCGCCCGGCTCGACGCCGAACGGCGCCATCATTCGCGAATCCGAGATCGTATTGCAGTCCGCGCCGCTCACCGCGGTGCGGCGTCATTTTATTTTGCGGCTCGCCGGCATCTACGGGCCGGGACGTCACCACCTGCTCGATCAATTGCGGGCCGGCGCCCCCGAACTCGGCGGACGCGGCGATCATCGCCTGAACCTCGCGCATCGCGATGACATCGTCGCCGCGATCATCGCGGGCCTCACAGCTCCCGCCGCGGCCGGCAGCGCGATTTTCAATGTGGCCGATTCCGCGCCGGCGCTGCGCGCCGACGTCGTCGCCTGGCTCGCGCAACAACTGGGCCGGGCCGCGCCGGTTTTCGACGGTTCGACCGGCACGCGTCGCGGCGGCGCGCCGATGCCGGACCGCCGGATCGACAATGCCCGGCTCCGCCAGGCGCTCGGCTGGCGGCCGCGTTATCCCGATTACCGGGCGGGTTACGCGCAGATTTTGGGGAACCGGGACGCTTCTCAGGGCTCCCACCCATGAAATTGTGCGTGATTCGTGCGCATTAGTGTCCATTAGTGGCAGTCAATCATTCAACCCAACCCATTCCCATGGCCGGCGTAGGCAAACTCCTCAAACAAGCGCAGAAAATGCAGAAGCAGATCGAGACGATGCAGACGTCGCTCGAGTCCCAGGTGATCGACGTGTCGAGCGGCGGCGGCGCCGTGCAGATCAAGATCAACGGCGCGGGCAAGTTCATCGCGTTCAAACTCGACCCCGAGTTCCTCAAGGAGGAACCGAAGCTCATCGAGGAGACGCTCCTGCAGGCGACGCAGGAAGCCGCCGCCAAGGCGAAGGAATTGAACGAGTCCGAGATGCAGAAGATTTCCGCCGCGTTCCAGATGCCGGGGATGTTCTGACGCGACGAAGTCGCTTAGCTGAGAGCTGAGGGCTAAGAGCTGAGAGACCGAACGATTTCTCTCTTAGTTCCCAGCTCCAGACTCCCGGCTGTTTTCAATGACTCCCGCCCTCGAAGCCCTGCAAAAGCAGCTCAAGCAGCTGCCGGGGATCGGCTATCGCTCCGCGGAACGCATCGCGTTGCACCTGCTCGTGGAAAAGCCCGGCCGGCTGCCGGAACTCGTGGCCGCGCTCGAGTCGGCGGCGAAGAATGTCCGGCGCTGCACCGTGTGCGGCAACCTCGCGGAGCAGGACCAGTGCCCGATCTGCGCCGACGAGCGCCGCCGCACGGGCCAGGTGTGCGTGGTCGAATACGTCCCGGATCTCGCCGCGATCGAGCGCTCCGGCGCCTACCGCGGGCGTTACCACGTGCTGCACGGCAAGCTTTCACCCATTCGCGGCGTCGCGCCGGAAGATCTGAACCTCGCCGCACTGCTCGCGCGGGTCGAATCCGGCGAAGCCACCGAGTTGATCCTGGCGCTTTCCAATGACGTCGAGGGCGAGGCGACCTGTCATTACGTGACGGAGCGCCTGCCGAAGACCGGCGTGAAGGTGACCCGCATCGGTTTCGGCCTGCCCAGCGGCGGTGGCGTGCTGTACGCGGATGCCGTGACGTTGAAAAGCGCGCTGGAGGCACGCCGGGATTATTCGTGAGGTTCGGAAGGTGGAACGCACTGCTTGCGCGCCATAGGCTTGGCGACGGCGGGACCCAGTGCGTTTGCCTGGCGCGGGCATTTCGACCGACCCGTATTCGCGGCTTGCCGGGTCGGGCCGCGCCGCTTTTAGTCCGGCTCGTTCTCGCGGGCATAGTATATCGGTATTATGCGTGCTTCCCAAGCATGAGAGGAGGGTTCGATTCCCTCTGCCCGCACCAGCCTTCGCCGAGCAAAGCGAGGGCGAAGGCTGCCGTCCGTAGGCTTGGCGAAGGATGGCCTTTAGCCGGCGCTCGTTCATCGAGTGGCTACGGCTGGCAGGCCAGCCAAGTGAGTCTGTTTCCATCCAACCCCGAAAATACTCCCCATGAAATCGCTCCGTCTGCTCCTCGCGCTGGTTTGCGCCAGCTCCCTCCTTCTCTCGGTCGCCCGCGCGGGCGACGACAAGGGCAAGTCCAAGGACAAAGCCGAAAAAGCCACCTGCGACATGGACTGCAAGCAGGACAAGGACGGCAAGTTCACCTGCAGCAAGGATGGCGGCAAAACCTGCTGCTGCGGCGCCGAGGCCAAGGCGGAAAAGAAGGAAAAGAAGGAAGAGAAGAAGCCCGAAAAGAAAAAGTGAGGGGATCGTCGGTTTTCACACCGACGACAGGCCGCGCCGGTGGGGAAACCAGCGCCCACCCAGGAATCAAGCCGCGCCGTGAAGCGCGGCTTTTTTGGGGTTAGGGCCGGCCTGTGACCGGCCCGGTCCAGTCGAAGACTGGACCTCCCTACCGCACGTCCACCGTCGGCTTCGCCGCCTGCAAACCGCGCCAGCGGTCGCTGACGCGCTTGAAGATGTCGTCCGGCGCCAGGCCGTAAGCGGCCCGCAGGATCTCCACGCTGCTGCCGTGCTCCACAAACTTGTCAGGCCAGCCGATGCGCTCGACCGCGGTCGGGCAGTGGGCTTCCTGCAACGCCTCGACGACCGCGCTGCCGAAACCGCCGGCGAGCACGTGGTCCTCGAGCGTGACGATCAGCGGGACCACGGCGGCCTGGCTCAGCAGCAGGTTGCGGTCGAGCGGTTTCACGAAGCGCGCGTTCACGACGCCGACGGAAACGTTCTCCTCGCGCTCGAGGCGCTGCGCGAGCTTCCGGGCCTCGGGCACCATGTTGCCGAGCGCCCAGAGAATGATCTGGGTGCCGACCTTGAGGACTTCCGCCTGGCCGACCGCCATGAGCGCGGGCTCGGTCTTCACCGGCGCGCCGGTGCCGGCGCCGCGGGGATAACGGATGAAACCCGGGCCGGGCAGGTGGAGCGACGTGTGGAGCATGTCCACGAGTTCGTCCTCGTCCTTCGGCTGCATCACGGTCGCGTTGGGCACGCACCGCAGGTACGAGAGATCGAAGAGGCCGTGGTGCGTCGGGCCGTCGTTGGGCGAGAGGCCGGCGCGATCCAGGCAGAACGTCACGGGCAGATTCTGCAGCGCCACATCGTGAATGACCTGGTCGTAGGCGCGCTGCAGGAAGGTCGAATAGATGGCGCAGACCGGACGGAAACCCTTCGTCGCCAGGCCGGCGGCGAACAGCACGGCGTGCTCCTCGGCGATGCCGACGTCGAAGAACTGCGCGGGCACTTCCTTCGCGAGTTGCGAGAGGCCGGTGCCGGCGGGCATGGCGCCGGTGATGCCGAGCACCTTCGGGTTGGCGCGGGCGAAGCGGGCGATCGCCGCGCCGAAGACATCCTGGTAATTCGGGGGCGTGCCGGGGATCGGCTTGATGCTCTCGCCGGTCTCGGGGTCGAACGGACTCGCGCCGTGGAATTTCTCCGGCGAATTCACGGCGGCGTCGAGCCCCTTGCCCTTTTTCGTCAGCACGTGGATGAGCACGGGGACGTCGCAGTGCCGGGCGAACTCGAGGTTCTTTTCGAGCGCCTCGAGATTGTGGCCGTCGACCGGGCCGAGGTAGCGCAGGCCGAATTTCTCGAACAGGGACGACTCGACGAAGAAGTCCTTCGTCTCGCGCTTCCACTTGTTGTAGACCTTGTTCATCTCCACGCCCGTCGGGAAGCTCTTGAAGAACGCCTCGACGTCGTGGTGCAGCTTGTTGTAGGTCGGGCTCGTGCTGATGCGGTTGAGGTAACCGGAGATCGCGCCGACGTTCTTCGCGATGGACCACTCGTTGTCGTTGAGGATGACGATGAGGCGCTTGGTCGAGCTGACAACGTTGTTCATCGCCTCGAGGGTGATGCCGCAGGTGAAGGCGGCGTCGCCGCAGACTGCGACGACGTGTTCGCTCGAACCGCGGAGGTCGCGCGCCGTGGCCATGCCCAGCGCGGCGGACAGGGCGGTGCCCGCATGGCCCGCGCCAAAGGCGTCGTGCGCGCTCTCGCTGCGGTAGAGGAAGCCCGACGCGCCGCCGGTCTTGCGGAGTTTGGCAAAGAACTCGCCCTGGCGGCCGGTGAGGAGCTTGTGGACGTAGCCCTGGTGGGCGACGTCGAACACGAACTGGTCCTCCGGCGTGTTGAACACGCGGTGCAGCGCGATGGTCAGCTCGACCACGCCCAGGTTGGGGCCGATGTGGCCGCCGTTGCGGGCGGTGACTTCGATCAGCTCATCGCGGATTTCCTGCGCCAGCTGCGGGAGCTGGGCGGGCGCGAGGGCCTTGACGTCGGTCGGGCCGCTGATGCGGGAGAGAAGGGTGGGGACGGACGAAGAGTTGCTCATCGGGAACGAAACGGGACCGGCGGTTATTCCGCGCGGCTGGATTCAAATGGCTCGAAGGCGGCGGAGCCGTCCTTGGCTTTCTTTAATTTCTCGATCTTCAGCTCGGCCTCCTTCAGGCGGCTTTCGCAGACCTTGAGGAGTTTGCTGCCCTCCTCGTATTTGGCCAGGAGTTCGGCCAGCGGCACTTCGCCGGATTCCATCGAATCAACGATGGCTTCGAGCTTGGCCAGCGCGGCCTCGAAACTGGGTTTGGCGGTCTTGTCGGAATCCACGCGCGCCAATGTGCGCCCGGAGACGGCGATTTCAATCAATCTTTGGCCGGTGGGGAAGCTGCTTGGGTTCATTTGCTTACAAGGGAATGACGGACCTGCCGACACACCCCGGCGCTGCGCGCCACCCCTCTCGAGAGGGGAGCCCAGTGGGCGTTGAGCGAGATCCCCTCTTGAGAGGGGTGCCGGAAGCGGGGTGTGTTCTTCAAGCTGGCGCAGCCTCGAAAAGGTGTTCTCCATTCGCCTCCATGGATTGGCTGCTCCCTTCGGTCGGCACACTCATTGCGCTGCGTCTCATCGCCCAACTGGCGCTCGAGGCCCTGAATCGCGCGGAGGTGCGGCGTCACGCCGGCGCCCGGCCGGCCGCGCTGGCGGACGTCATGGACGATGCCACCTACGCCAAATCCGTGGACTACACGCTCGCCAAGAGCCGGTTCGCGTCGATCGAGACGCTGTGGGAAGTCGGGGTGCTGGTCGCGGTGCTTTTCAGCGGCGTGCTGCCGTGGCTGTGGACGAAGTTCAACGGCCTCGCGCCCGGCGCCGCGTGGAGCGGGGCGCTGTTCCTCGTGGGCACGATGATTTTGATCGGGCTGCCGAATCTGCCGTTCGAATGGTGGGCGCAGTTCCGCCTCGAGGCGCGCTTCGGTTTCAACAAGAGCACGCCGGGGCTGTGGGTGATGGATCACCTCAAGGGCTGGCTGCTGGGTTTGCTGATCGGGTTTCCGCTCGCGTGGGGATTGCTCGCCCTCGTCGGCTGGGTCGGCGCGTCGTGGTGGATCTGGGGCTTCGCGCTGCTCTTCGGCTTCCAGTTGCTGATGATCGTGCTGTACCCGAAGCTGATCCTGCCGCTCTTCAACAAGCTCACGCCGCTCCCGGAAGGCGAGGCGCGCGCGCGGCTGCTGGCCTTGTCGGAGCGCACGGGCTTTCGCGCGCAGACGATTGAAATCATGGACGGGTCGAAACGGTCGGGCCATTCCAACGCTTTCTTCACGGGCTTCGGCCGCTTCCGGCGCATCGTGCTGTTCGACACGCTCATGACGCAGCTCGCGCAGGATGAACTCGAGGCCGTGCTCGCGCACGAGATCGGTCACTACAAGCGCGGCCATATCCCGAAGCGCCTGGTGACGATCGGGCTGATGCAGCTCGCGGCCTTTGCGGCGATCGCGTGGCTGAGCCAGGCCACCTGGTTCAACGCCGCCTTCGGCCTGCCGGCGGGGGCGACGGCCGCGACGTTCCTGTTGTTCGCCCTGCTCGGCGGGCTGGTGACGTTCTGGTTCTCGCCGATCGGCAACCGGGTCTCGCGGAAACACGAGTACGAGGCCGACGCCTTCGCGAAGGACGCCATGCAGGGACCGGCCCCGCTCGTCGGCGCGTTGCGCAAGCTCTCGCAGAAAAACCTCTCCAACCTGACGCCGCACCCACTGTACAGCGCGGTGTACTACTCGCACCCGACCCTGGTCGAACGCGAACGCGCGCTGCGCGGTTGATGTTGAACGGGAGATCGCGGAAAAAAGGCAGGAGGTTTTTTGACCACGGATTTCACGGAGTATCCCGGATACGAATCTGGCCGTGCTTAAGCCCATCCGTGTCATTCCCTGAGATCCGTGATGAAAAGTGTCTTGGGTTGCTGAACTCTGCGATCTCTGCGTTCTCCTGTGAAAAATAGAATCGGTTTGCGCCTGCTGCGCATTTTTTCGGCCATTCCGCGGAGGAAAGGCGGGAGGTTTTTTGACCACGGATTTCACGGAGTATCCCGGATAGGAATCTGGCCGTGCCTAAGCCCATCCGTGTCATTCCGTGAAATCCGTGGTGAAAAGTGTCTTGGGTTCCTGAACTCCGCGATCTCTGCGTTCTCCTGTGAAAAATAGGATCGGTTTGCGCCTGCTGCGTCTTTTTGCGGCCATTCATCTGGTTGCGGCCATTGCCCCGGCCGCGATCACCGTCGCCGCGTTCAACGTCGAAAACTACACGCTGGCCGACCGCATGGTGGACGGCGTCTTTCGATCCGCCTATCCCAAACCCGAGGCTGAAAAGGCCGCGGTCCGGCAGGTGATGGCCGGCATCAACCCCGACATCCTGGCGATCGAGGAAATGGGCACGCAGCCGTATCTCGACGATTTCCGGCGGGAACTGAAACGGGTCGGACAAAATTTCCCGCACGCGGTGTTGCTGGAGGCCGGCGACCCGGATCGCCACGTCGCGATCCTGTCGAAGCTCCCCTTCAAGGAGGTGAAGCGTCATGCGAAGGTGCCGGTCAAATATCTCGGGCGGGCCGACCTCGTGAAGCGCGGCGTGCTCGAGGTTGTCTTCGCCGCGACCGGGGGCGATTTCTCGGTGTTTGTGGTCCACTTGAAAAGCAAGCGCACGGAAAGGAAGGACGACCCGGAGGGCGCGCTGCAACGCGCGGCCGAAGCCGAGGCCGTGCGGGATTTGGTGCTGTCGCGTTATCCGGATCCGAAGCAGGGCAGGTTCCTGGTCGTCGGCGATTGGAACGATACGCGCAGCACGCGGCCGGTGCGGGCCCTGCAGAAACGCGGCGACACGGACATCGGGGATCTCGTGCTCGCGACCGACTCGCGCGGGGAGGTCTGGACGCATTCCTTCCGTCGCGAAGATACTTATGCGCGCATCGATTACCTGATGGTTTCGCCGGCGCTGAAGCCGTTCGTCGAGGGTGGGCGGGGGAGGGTGCATGATGGTCCCGGCGCGCTCCAGGGCAGCGACCACCGGGCGGTTTACCTGACGCTCAAGCTCGATCCGGCGAAGTAGCGCTTCTCTTCAGGGGGTCAGGCCGCTTTTTGCTGCGGTGCGACACAGCAAGCTGCGCAGCGATGAGGCTTGTCCCATGTGAAGGTGTTCACAAATCCAACCCGAGGGTGCTCCTGCCTCTTGCTGCAGTTGCCGGGCGACTGAGATTTTCCATGGCGCGAATTGATATTCAGCGGCGGCGTCCTTGGCTGCTGCTGAGCGCGGGGCCCCCGCCGAGATGGAGCCGGCGGGCCAGCCAGCCGTT
>CAZEUN010000021.1:0-75329 GCA_964515595.1 uncultured Oleiharenicola sp.
TGGGTGGCCTCTTAGTTATTATATTTTTGAAAGATAAATGGTATTACACCCCGACCTCAGGATGCGCACATTTTTGCCGTGGTATAAAACCCCTCCCGCCAAAAAGGGATTGAATGCCCCCCGCGCCGGCTTGAACGTGGGGCCATGAGTGATCCCCGTTTTGACCGGCTGGCCGACGTGCTGACCGGGTTCTCCACCGAGTTGAAGAAGGGCGAGCGCGTGCTCATCGATGCCTTCGATGTGCCGGATGCGTTCACCATCGCCCTCGTGCGCGCCGCCCAGGCGCGCGGGGCCATGCCCTACGTCAACGTCCAGCGGGCGCGGATCACCCGGGAGTTGCTGAAGGGCTCCAGCGTCGGGCAATACACGACGACCGCCGAAGTCGAGCTGCAGCGCATGAAACACATGCAGGCTTACATCGCGGTCCGGGGTTCGGATAACATCTTTGAAACCTCCGACGTGCCCGCGGACCGCGTGCAGGCCGTGGCCAAGATCATGAAACCCGTCCTCGACTACCGGGTGAACAAGACCAAGTGGGTCGTGCTCCGCTGGCCGTCGTCCGCGATGGCGCAGCAGGCCGGCATGAGCACGCAGGCGTTTGAGGATTTTTATTTCCGGGTCTGCACCTTCGACTACCGACGCTACGGCCCGGGCATGCAGGCGCTGGTTGACCTGATGGACAAGACGGACCGCGTGCACCTCAAGGGCCCGGGCACCGACCTGAAGTTTTCGATCAAGGGCATCGGCTCCGTGCCCTGCGGCGGGCTGCGCAACATCCCGGATGGCGAGGTGTTTTCCTGCCCGGTGAAGGACAGCGTGGAGGGCGTCATCCAATACAACGCGCCGACCGTGTACCTCGGCACCTCGTTCGACAACATCCGCCTCGTGTTCAAGAAGGGCCGGATCGTCGAGGCGACCAGCAACAACACGAAGCGCCTGAACGAGATCTTGGATACCGACGCCGGCTCGCGTTACATCGGCGAGTTCGCGATCGGTTTCAATCCGCACATCCTCGAGCCGATGCGCGACATCCTGTTCGACGAGAAGATCGCCGGCTCCTTTCATTTCACCCCCGGCCAGGCCTACGAGATCGGCGGCAACGGCAACAAGTCGGCGGTCCATTGGGACATGGTGAACATCCAGCGCCCCGAATACGGCGGCGGCGAAATCTGGTTCGACGGAAAGCTGATCCGCAAGGACGGCCTCTTCACCGTGCCCGCGCTGAAGAAGCTGAACCCGGACCAGTTGTTGAAGCAGGGTTGACCGTTCGGCCCGGCAGCCCGGGCTTTACGGTTCGCGGAGGGGGGATAAAACCGGGGAAGGAATCCAAACCATGTCCTCAGCTCCCTCTCTGCGAACTTTTGTCCAAGCGCTGCCAAAGACGGAGACGCATCTGCATCTCGAAGGCGCGCTGCCGCTCGAGCTGCTGCAACGCGTCCGGCCGGAGTTTAAAACCGCTCCGGCCTCGTGGGCGCGCGACTACAAGTTCGCCGACTTCGGACATTTCGAACGCGAGCTGCTCGACATGGCGTTCTCGTGGTTCACTTCGCCGGAGCACTATCATGAGGCCGCGAAACTGGTTTTCGCCAGGCACGTCGCCCAAAACGTCCAATACGTCGAGACGAGCTTTGCTTCCGGCGTGATCGAGTTCGGCGGCCTGAATGGCCGCGAGGTTCTGTCCGCCATTCGCGCGGCCGTGCCGGCGGGCCTCGAGGTGCGCGTGTTTCTCGGCATCCATCACAACGGCGCGGGTCCGGTAATGAAGCCCGTCCTCGAGGACGCGCTCACCTGGAATGAGCTCGCGGGAATCGACCTGCACGGACCCGAGGACATCCCCCTGGAACCATGGTCGGCTGAATATTGGGCGGCGGCGCGCAAAGCCGGGAAGTACACAAAGGCGCACGCCGGTGAATTCGAGGGCCCCGATTTTGTGCGGCGCATCCTGGACGATCTCCAACCTTCACGCATCGAGCACGGCGTGCGGGCGATCGAGGATCCGGCCGTCGTCGCCGAGATCAGGCACCGCGGCATCGCCCTGGACCTGTGTCCCATCAGCAACCACAAGCTGATGCCGGGCATCACGCTGGCCCAGCACCCGATCCGGAAGTTCTTCGATGCGGGCGTGAAGGTGACGGTGAACACGGACGATCCGATCTCCTTCGGCAACACGCTCACGGATGAATACGTGGCGCTGGCCGAACACACCGGATTCAGCCGCAGGGAATTGGCACGCCTGGCGCGCAATGGTTTCGAGGTGTCCTTAATGTCCGGGGCACAGAAGAAGCCGTGGCTCGATCGATTGGACGTCATCCTGAACTCAGAATGACGCCACACTTACTCAAAGCGCGTCCGTAGGGCATTATCGTAGGCCCCCTTGTCGTAGATCGGACGCGGCATAGGCAGGTCGATGAGACCGAAGTAGGTCTTCGGCATACGCGCGAAATTGAAGGCTGCAGATTTCACGTTGTGACCTATCCCGGGGACCGCCCGCCTGGATGTGCTAAGCCTCGACCAGCGAACGTGCGACCAATTGGTTTAGGCTCTCTCCGTGCAGGAGCGCCTTCAGGGCGGCACGCTGGTGCAGGTCGGGGGAGATGCGTACGACGAACTGGCCGCTGTATTTTTTCCTGGCGGTGGGAGGAGGAAGCGGCTGACCGTTTTTTTCGATATTAACGATCCACTCGGAAACAACGTCGCAGAGCTCCTTGTAAACCTTGGCCTCGTCGTCGCCGTGGACGCCGCCGGCAAAGAGACCCGGGCAGCGGCCGATATACACCTGGTCGGCTTCGGACCATTCCACGAATTTGATGTAGCGCGCCGCCTTGGTGGCGGCACTGGGATTGGCTGATTTGCGGGTCTTCATGGTCTCGGGTGAAAATTAAGGTTAAGGAATGACTCACTGCGAACCGGGCGGCTTACACGCCTCGGCGATAGCAATCGCCTCCTCGATATCCCGTTGCTGGTAGGGCTTTGCCTCGCCCTTGTGCACGGAAACGGTGAGGCGGTGGCCACACGGATGCTCGTAGTTGCGATGGCTGCCCTTGCCGCCCCGATTGACAAATCCGGCGCGAGCGAGGGCGGCGAGTAGGACAGCCAGCTTCTTCGGCACACTGATATCAAAGCGATACTAGCTCGGATGACAAGGCGAAACTCCCTTGGTTCACCCCGTTAACGCGCTGCCGAGCCTAGAAAAGCGCCTTGGGGACAAGTCGCTCCACCTATGAACCTAGAGACGGAGTCGACGGGGTCAGGCCGCTTTCTGCTGCAGCGCAGGCCGCGGCTTTCTCTTTCGGCCGGGGTCCATTGCAGCAAAAAGCGGCCTGACCCCGTTGGCATCCCCCGCGTCACGTTTTAGGAGGCTGCTTGCACCGAGTGGCCCGACCTGCACCATCGGTCCGCTTGCAAGCCAGCACCTATCAAATTCCCGAGGGTTCGCGTCGCGAACGCGCCGACAAGGTGCTGGCCGCGGCCTTCCCGGAGCACAGCCGCGCCGCCATCCAGCGCGCCATGGAGGCGGGGCTCGTCAAGGTCGACGGGCGCGTCATCAGCCAGAGCCAGGATGTGCTGCCCGGACAGATCCTCGAATTCTCCATGCCGGAGGTCGTCGCGGCCGAGATCAAGGCGGTCGATATTCCGCTCGACGTGATTTTTGAGGACAAGGACCTGATCGTGCTCAACAAGGCCGCCGGCATGGTGGTCCACCCGGGAACCGGCACGGGCGACGACACGATGGTGCATGCGCTGCTGGCTCATTGCGCCGGCGAACTGAGCGGGATCGGCGGGGTCGAGCGTCCCGGGATCGTCCATCGGCTCGACAAGGAAACCTCGGGGCTTCTGGTCGTGGCCAAGAACGACGCGGCGCACCGGGCGCTCGCCGACCAGTTTGCGTCCCGCACGCTGAAAAAGGAATACCTTGCCCTGGTCTCGGGCGTGCCCAAGGCCGACAGCGGCAGCATCGATCGCAGCATCGCGCGGCATCCGGTGCACCGGCACCGCATGACCACGGGCGAGGGCGGCCGGCCTTCGCGCACGGACTGGACGGTGGAGAAGACTTTCGCCGGGAAAGCGGCGCTCGTGCGCTGCCGCATCCACACGGGCCGGACCCACCAGATCCGCGTGCATTTGAAATCGCTGGGGCATCCGCTGCTGGGCGACGACACCTACGGCTGGAAACAGGATCCGGCCATGCCCGCGATCCCGCGGGTGATGCTCCATGCCGAGCATCTCGTTTTCACGCACCCGGTGAATGCCCGTACCATGGATCTGCACGCTCCCTTGCCCGCGGATTTCGAACGGCTGGTGGCCGCGCTGAAGAAACTCAAGTCCGTTCAACGCACCTGACTGCGCGCGTAGTTCAGGTTCTGGCGCGCCTGCGGGTCATTGGGTTTCAAGCGCAGCGCCGTGTCGTAAGCGGAAACGGCCTCCTGCGGATGCCCCAGAAGCATCATCACGCCACCGAGGTTGATCCACGCTTCGTAAAGATCGGGCTGGGTTGCCACCGCGGTGCGATAGGCATCCGCGGCCTCGGGCAAACGGCGCGCCTTCAACAGCGCATCCCCATGGCGATAGGCGAAAAAGCCCGGGTTCGCGCGCAAGGCCACCGCCTGGCGGTAACTGCCGATCGCTGCGTCGAGCCGGCCGGCTTTCATCAGGGCTTCGGCGAGATTGAAGTGGTTCTGGCTGACCTTCGGCGCGCGCTGCACGACGATTTCGAACTGGCGGATCGCCTCGTCCATGCGATCCAGGGCGAGCAGGGCGGTGGCGTAGTTGATCCGCATCGCGATGTTGGCGGGACGGAGCCGCAGGATTTTCTCGAACTCCGGCACCGCGTCGGCGCGCCGGCCGACCTTCACGAGATCGCGCGCGTAGTTGAACCGCATGTCCACGTCATCGGGCCGCGCGGCCAGATAAGACTCATAGTTGGCGACGGCGGCCGGAAAATCCTCCGCGGCGTCCGCGAAGCGAGCGAGCGCCGCGTAGGGCCGCGCATTGTCGGGGCGCAGGGCCAGGTTGGCTTCCCACAGGCGGGCGGGGGAACGGTAGAGTTGGTTGCGCGCCACGGTCAGGCCGCCGAAAACCACCGCCAGCGCCACCGCCGCCGGCAGCACGGCCCCGGGCGCCCGGCGCGCCAGCAGCCCCGCCGCCAGCAGCACCACCGCGGCGAAGGGCAGGTACATGCGGTGCTCGGCGATCGTCTGCGTGACGAGCGGCACCACGCTGGAACTCGGCGACAGGATGATGAAGAACCAAGCCCCGAGAAATCCCAGCACCGGCCGCCGCCAGCTCGCCCAAATCGTCGCGACGGCGAGCGCGACCAGGCCGACGGCCTGAAGCCACACCTCGGACAGGGTCCGGACGAAACCCGTCCCGTAATCCATGATGAGCGGATGCGGCCACAGCGAAAGTTTCAGGTAAATCACGATCGCGCGGCATTGGGTCAGCAGGTACTGCCATGACGAAACGTCCTCGTAGTTCGCGGTGCCGCCGCGGAGGGGATTTCCTTGCAGCAGGTAGAACAGCAGCGCCCACGTCGCGATGAAACCATAGTGCAACCCGCGATGGCGCCACGCGGCGCGGAAGGTGCCGCTGACGAACGTGCGATCGTACAGCAGAAGCACCACCGGCGCCGTGACCATGACTTCCTTGGTCGCCATGCCCAGGGCGCAACTGACGATGCTCAGAAGGCCCCACCCGTTGCGTCTGAAAGAGGTCCCGGCGGCGGTGGCGCGGACAAATGCGTAAAGGGTCAGCAGGTAAAACAGGCCGACCAGGGATTCGGTGCGCTGGATGACGCACGTGACGGACTCCGTCTGCAACGGGTGCAAAGCCCAGAGCAGCGCGCCGGCGAAAGCCACGGAGTCGGCGTGCGGTGCCCACCTTTCCCGGAGGACCGGTCCCTGCAGGGTGCGTCGAACAAGGCCGAACAAGGTCAAGGCAGCCAGGCCGTGGATGAGCACGTTCCCCGCATGGTAACTCCAGGGAGCCAGACCGCTCACGGCGTAGTTGACGGCCAGGCTCAGGTTGACGATGGGCCGGCCGGCAACGCCGGTCCCGCCGACGCTGGGCGGCTGCAGGGCGGCCCAAGGCGGCCAGAGCTGGCGAATGGTGAGGTTGTCCTCGATGCCCGGCACGTCGTCGAAGATGAACGGAGCCGCGAGACTGTTGGCGTACACCAACACAATGGCGGCGAACAACCCGGCGGGCAGACACCAGCCGGGCCAGGTGGCGGTGGCGCGGGCGGCGGGCGCTGGCGTGGAGTCGGCTTTCGACACGTCAGACGGAATCCAGTACTTCCGCGGCCAGGCCCCAGCGGAGGTTATGGAGGGAATGATGGAAACGATCGACGTGCGCGTAGTCGGCGAGGGCGATCATCGTCACGAGAGCCGCGGGGAAAACATCGGCGCGAGCCGCGGGCAGCCCGGGAATGGTTTTGCGCTGGGCCAGCGTCATCGGCGCGAGCTCATCCAGCATCGAGCCAAGCGTGTCCAGGCCGATGGTCGCGGGCGTATCCTCGAGCGACAACTGGTGCCGGGCGCCCTTGATGGCGCGGACCGTGGCCATGCTGCCACCGGCAAAGACCGCGGGCGGGGCGGTGATCGGGAATCGAAAACCGCTCGCCTTGAGTTCATCGCGCACATGCCGGGCGAGCGCGTTGCATTCCCCGGTCTGCAAGGGAGCGGCGGGATCCTGGATGAAGCGCTCGGTGAGTCGCACGCAGCCGAGTTGAAAGCTGCGGGCTTGTTGGACGACGCGGTCCTTGAAAAGGAGGCATTCCAAACTCCCGCCGCCGAGATCGAAGACGTAGAAATCCGTGAAGTCCGTCAGCGCGGAATCGGTCGTGAGCCCGCGGCCGATGAGGTTGGCCTCTTCGTCACCGGTGAGAATCCTGATTTCCTGGCCGGTCGCCGTCTTCACGCGCGCGCGGAATTGATCGCCGTTGCGGGCGTCGCGCACCGCGCTGGTGGCCACGAGCACGGTCGCGGCGGGAGCGAACGGCGCGGCCTCCGCCAGCAGTTCCTGGATGGCCGCCAATCCCCGGGCCATGCCTTCCTCGCTGAGTTGCGGCTCGGTCTGGCTGATCCCCGCGCTGATGCGCGCATCGAGCGTTTTCGATTTCAAGGCCGTGACCAAGCCGTCGGCGCCGCGCGTCGCGACCAGCACCTTGATGGAATTGCTGCCGATATCGATGACTGCGACGGCGGGGGATTTTTTGACCACGGATTTCACGGATACCACGGATAAAAAATTAAAACGCCCATCGTGACTGGATGCTGCGCACGGCTTAGGACGACAGGATGTGACGATTTATCCGGGTTCATCCGTGATTTTAAAGAGCCCGAATCACGGCACGAAATCCTTGGGCGCGATCAGCACGACGAATTCGCCCTTGAGACTGCCCTTGGCGAGGCGCGCCTGCACATCACCCGCGAGGCCCACGAAGAACGTCTCGTGGAGCTTGGTGACTTCCTTGGCGATGCAGATGACCCGGTCGGCGCCGAGCACCTCGACGATCTCGGCCGCGAACTTGTCGATGCGGTGGCAGCTCTCGTAGAGCGCGAGGGTGTAGTCGAAGTCGCGGTATTTGTTGAGAAAGGCGATGCGCGCGGCGGATTTCGGCGGGAGGAAACCCGCGAAGAGAAACCCATTGGTCGGCAGCCCGCTCGCGCTGAGGACCGTGGTCAGCGCGCAGGCGCCGGGCACCGGTATGACCGGCAGGCCGCGGCGGCGGCAGGCGCGCACGATCCGGAATCCGGGATCGCTCAGGCCGGGCGTGCCGGCGTCGCTGACGACGGCGACCGATTTGCCGGCGGCGATCTGTTCAGCCAGCCGGTCGGCGGCCTCGGTTTCGTTGTGCTCGTGATAGGGAGTCAGTTCCCGGCGCAACCCGAGGCGCGTCAGCATGGCGCCGGTCGTGCGCGTATCCTCGCAGGCCACGATGTCCACGGCGCCCAGGATGGCGCGCGCGCGATCCGTGAGGTCGGCCAGGTTGCCGATCGGAGTGGCCACGACATACAGGTGGCCGGGCGAGGGGACCAGCGAGGGGTTGTCGGCAGGCGTGTTCATGACGTCGCCGGGCGGACCGCGAGCGCGGCCTTAGCGACCCATGCCGGGGATGCGGCCTTCCCAGTCGGCCGGGCGGCTCCACGGAATCGAGGAGTCCTGCTTCGAGGGCCCGCAGCCGGTCAGGCCGACGAGCGCCAGGACGGACAGCAAGAGGACATAAAAGGCTTTGCGAGGTGAGAGCATGCTTAGGGGGTGAATACGGTTAAATCGCCGGTCTGCAACTGCGGATTGGAACGGGGAAGGGTGAGGATGTTCCGCCGACCCTGCACACCCCGCCCTGACGGGCAGCAGCCTTCGCCGGGCCTACGGCTGCCAAGCCCCTCCCCAGCGGAGATCAACGACAGCGGCTGCGGGATATCCCCTCTCGAGAAGGGTGGCGCGAAGCGACGGGGTGTGTGGTTCGAAGAGCTCACGCCGGCCGCGCGTAGGTCGATTCCGACCAGGGTTTCCGGGGTGTCTTCACAACCTTGCTGCCGGGATTCGCGGCGAGGTGCTCGAGGACCTTGAAGACGAGTTCGGTCTGATCGAGGGCTCCGAGCCTGGCCGCGAGCGAATCGGCGGTGAACCCGGTGCCCGGCGCGGCGCGAAGGGCGGCATCGATCCGGAGCTTGAGCGCGATCACGCCGCCCGCGGCCTTCTTGCCGGCCTCGACGCCGGGCTGGTGATACGCGTTGATGCCGACGAGCGACGCATAGAGCCCGACCGCGCGTTCATAAAGGGCGATCAGCATGCCGATTGTCTTCGGCGAAACTTCATTGACGGTGATGGTGATCGAGTGACGGTTCTTCTCGGTGAGCGCGTCGCGCGTGCCGAGCAGGAAGCCCTGCAGGAAATCGCCGCTGGTCACGCCCGGCTCGACTTCGAGCGAGGTGTCGGCGCTGCGATCCTTCAAGACCTCGATGAAGGTCACGAAGAAATTGTTCACGCCTTCGCGCAGCTGCTGGACGTACGCATGCTGGTCGGTCGAGCCCTTGTTGCCGTAAACCGCGATGCCCTGGTTGACGACGTTGCCCTTCAGGTCGAATTCCTTGCCGAGCGACTCCATGACGAGTTGCTGCAGGTAGCGCGAGAAAAGCAGCAGGCGATCCTTGTAAGGGAGGACCACCATGTCCTTCGCGCCCTTGCCGTCGGTGGCCCAGTACCACATCAAGGCGAGGAGCGCGGCGGGATTGTCGTGCAGCGATTTCTTGCGCGTGACCGCGTCCATCGCGGCGGCGCCCGCGAGCAGCTGGTCGATCTTGATGCCCTGCAGAGCGGCCGGCAGCAGGCCGACGGCGCTCAGTTCCGAGGTGCGGCCGCCGACCCAGTCCCACATCGCGAAGCGCGCGAGCCAGCCTTCCTTCTGCGCGACCTGGTCGAGTTTCGAACCTTCGCCGGTGACGGCGACAAAATGCTTCGGGTAATCCAGTCCGGCGGCCTTGAAGGCGGCTTGCGCCTCGAGCATGCCGTTGCGCGTTTCCGCGGTGCCGCCGGATTTGGAGATGACGATGACCAGCGTTTGCTTCAACCGGCTCCCGAGGGTCTTCAATACATAGTCGATACCATCCGGGTCGGTGTTGTCGAAAAACGAGACGCCCATGCGGTCGCGGCCGCCCTTGAGCCGGCCGAGCGCGTGGCTGACGAATTGCGGCCCGAGCGCGGAGCCGCCGATGCCGATCACCAGGACCTCCTTGAACTTCGCGCCACCGGCGGCCGCGAGTTCGCCTTTGTGCACCTTGGCGACGAAGGTCTTGATGGCCTCGAGGGTGGACTCGATCGTGGCCCGCAATTCCGCGGTGGGCGCCAGTTCCGGGGCCCGCAGCCAGTAATGGCCCACCATGCGTTTCTCGTCGGGATTGGCGATGGCCCCGCCCTCCAGGGCGGCCATGTCGGCGAGGGCCTGCTTGAGCCGGGCTTCCATGGAAACCGGGAAATCATCGGGAAAGGGAATGCGGCTCACGTCGAGCGACAGGCCGAGCTTGGGGTGGGTGTAATAAAGCGACTTGAAGCGGTCCCAGGTCATAGGGGAGTAGGATTAGCCGGGTGGAGTGGCGGGGGCTAGCTCGAAAACCGGCGATCATGGCGACAAACGACGGGGCGATCTAGCGGCCGCCGGCTTTCGGAGGGGCGTCCCCTGCGGACGCCCGCGGGCGCCGGCCAGCGGCGCCCCCACGGCAGATGTTTTCGGGATTGCTAGCGCCGGTCTGCCGCTCAATCACTGGGGCTTACCGCATGGCCTTTGATCTCAAACGTGTCCTGAAAGTGATGCTGTTCGCCTCGAACGGGCCGCTTTCGGTGAAAGATATCCAGACGACGATCACCCGTTTCCATGAGCAAGCGACGGCGCTGCCGCTCACGGGCGAGTCGGAAACGCCCGCGCCGGCCGAGGGCGCCGCGGTGCCGGCCGAACCCGAGGAGCCCGTGCTGCCGGCGCCGGTCGAGGACGATGAATTCTACCGCGATGTGCCGACGCTCATCACGACCGCCCAGATTCGCGAGGCGATGGATTTGATTTCGACCGAGTTGCAGGCCGCCGACAGCGAAATCGTTTTGGTTGAGGGCCACAGCGGCTGGCGCTTGGTGACTCATCCGCGTTATGCGCGCTGGGTCCGACTCCTGCGCAACGAACCGCCGCCGGTCAAGCTGAGCCCCTCGTCGCTCGAAACCATGGCGGTGGTCGCCTATCGCCAGCCGGTCACGCGCGCTGAGATCGAACAGATCCGGGGCGTCTCCGCCGAGGCCGGCCTCGCCAAGCTGCTCGAGCGCGACCTGGTTTATATTGTGGGCCGCGCGGATCTGCCCGGCCGGCCGATCCAATACGGGACGACGGACGGCTTCCTCGAATTCGTCGGCATCAAGTCGCTCGACGAACTGCCCGCCTCCGATGTCCTGTCGCCGCGGCAAATCGACGCCTGGCTCCAGACTTCGAACACGCCGCGCCCGGCCGGCGACGCCGACATGGGCCTGGACGAGACCGAGGAGGACCAGATGTCGCTCGAACAAGCGGCCGGCGCGCCGGCCGCCGAATCCGCTCCGGAAAGCAACTCATGAGCAAGCCCGTCCGCATCGGCATTATCGGGGCCGGAGGCAATACGCGGACGCGGCACATTCCCGGTTTCAAGGCGATTCCCGGCGTGGAAATCGTCGCGGTCTGCAACCGCTCGAAAGCCTCGGGCGAGAAGGTCGCGCAGGAATTCGGCATCCCGCGCGTCGCGGAAAATTGGAAGGAAGTCGTCGAGGCGCCCGACATCGACGCCATCTGCATCGGCACCTGGCCGAACCTGCACGGCAAGCTGACGGTGGCCGCGCTGCGGGCCGGGAAGCATGTGCTGACCGAGGCACGCATGGCGCGCAACCTGGCGGAGGCGGAACTGATGCTTGCCGAGGCGCGGGCGCATCCGCAGCTGGTCACGCAGATCGTGCCGGCCCCGATGTCGCTGCCCTTCGATGCCACGATCACGGATTTGCTCCAAAGTGGTGCGCTCGGGACCTTGCGGGAGGTTCACCTGACGGCCACGACCGACGCGCTCGCGGACAGTTCGCTGCCGTTGAGCTGGCGGCAGGACCTGACGCTGAGCGGGAAAAACACGCTCTATCTGGGCATCTATTACGAAATGGTGCTCCGGTGGCTGGGCCGCGGCGTGACGTCGATCGTCGCCGATGCCGCAATCTTCTCCAAGGAGCGGAAGGACGAGGAAGGCGTGCCGCAACCGACCACGATTCCCGAGAGCGTGACCGTGCTGGGCAGCTATGCCCCGACCGCGGTCACGGCCGCGCCGTGGGCCGCCAGCTGGCAGCCGACCGGCGCCCGGTTGATCGCGCATTTCAGCGGCGTGGAAACGAGCGCCCCGCGGGCGGAGATTCGCCTGAACGGCAGCCAGGGCGGCTTGCGCCTGGACCTGGCCAAGGGTCAGCTCTGGCTGGCCAGGCGTGGCGAGGCCGAAAAGCCCGTGGAGATCGCGCCGGAAAAGCGCGGCGCGTGGCGGGTGGAGGCGGATTTCATCGACAGCATCCGCGAGGGAACGCCGGTCCGCCTGACGAATTTCGAGACCGGTGTGAAATACATGCAGTTCACGGAAGCCGTCTGGGAATCGTGGAGCAACGGACGCTGGCGCGTGACGTTGTGATGGGAGGTCGCCGCGGTCGTCAGGCCGCTGGCGCCAGCCGGCTCACGACGGCGGCTACTTCGCGCGATACAGCAGATACACCCCCGCGGCGAACAGCACCACGGTCACCATCAAAAGGGCGAACCACAGGTAGCAGCCTTTCCTGGCGTCCTGGACCGCATTCCCAGGCTCCTTTTTGTATCGGGCAATGATATCGTCGGCCGCGCGGGCAGCGGCGGCTTCCTTCGCCGCCTGGTCGAGGGCGCCGGCGGGAATGGGCGCGGCGGTCGGGGCGACGGCGACGGGCGCCTGTCCGGTCTCCCGGGCGATCTCGCGGTCGAACCAGGCGAGCTGTTCCTGCGCGAGCGCACGCTGGCGTTGAAGTTCGGCAAGGCGGTCGGACACGCGGAGGAGAAAAGCCGAATCCGAAATGTCGGGCAAGGTGGAACCCGGCCTCCGGAGGGGTTTCCGGGCGGGCGAACTCGTAGCCGAACGCGTGAGGGGCGTTTGGAAAGTCGCGAAGAGCCAAACGCTCACGCGTTCGGCTACAAAAAAGGCGCACCTTGCGGGTGCGCCTGGGAATTGAGGGGAGGCCTGAGCTCAGACCACGTTCACCTTGCGGTGAGCCTTGTCGAACTCGACGGTGCCGTCGCGGAGCGCGAAGAGCGTCCAATCGCGGCCGGTGCCCACGCCCTTGCCGGCGTGGTGCTTGGAGCCGCGCTGGCGGACGATGATGCCGCCGGCGAGGATCTTCTGGCCGCCATACACTTTGACGCCAAGGCGCTTGGAAGCGCTGTCGCGACCGTTGGAGGAGGATTTCTGACCTGTTTTATGTGCCATGACGGGTGTTCCTTAAGCGGTGATCGACTCGATCTTGATGACGGAGAGTTCCTGGCGGTGGCCACGCTTGCGCTTCGAGCCCTTGCGCTTGCGCATCTTGAAAACGATGACCTTCTTGCCGCGCTTGTTCTCGAGGACCTTGGCCTTGACCGAGGCGCCAGCGAGGAACGGGGTGCCGACCTTGAAAGTGCTGCCTTCGCCCGCGGCGAGGACTTCGTTAATTTCGACCGTGGAGCCGGCTTCCGTCTTGGGATAGCGGTCTACGATGAGGATATCGCCCTCGCTGACCGAGAACTGCTTCCCCTGTGTTTTGATAGTGGCTTTCATAAGTTCAAAGGGGCGAAATAAGGGGAGTCGGTGAAGGGTAATCAAGGATTTATTTCAAACGCCTTCGGGAATCTCCATCCGCCGGCCTCACAAAGAGATAATTGACGAAAAAACTCAAGCCCAGCACCCCGCTCAGGGTGCGGATGTTCCGCATCGCGCCGACGACGCTCGAAAGCGGACTGGAAGCGGGCTCCTCTATGCGTAGCAACAAGATACAACCGAGCAGGCTCACCACGGGTTGGGCGAGGAAGACGAAGTGATAGACGTCGATTTCCGCGTAGCCCTCGGTCAGCAGCAACGCGAGGACTTTGCCGCCAATGATCGGAGAGATCGCGGCGACCAGCGAGGTGAAGGCGAGGTTGAGGCCGATCGCCAGGCTGCGGGCTTCGGCGGGAATCAATTTCAACAGGATGGTGAACTGCCCGAGAATGAAACCCGCGCTGAGGGCGCCGCCCCAAAACCACATGCCGTAAAGCATCGCGCTGTTGGCCGGCGTGATGAAGCACCAGAGGAAATTTTGCACCTGCCACAGCCCCAGGGCCACCGCCATGCAGGCCTTGTTGCCGTAGCGATCGAGCAGGTTGCCCCACACGGGCAGCGACACGATGCCGCCGAACGCCGTCAGGGTTGCGAGCAGCCCGACTTGGAAACCGGAAAAGTTCAGCTGGTCGAACATGAAGGTGTGATAGAACGGCCCGAAGCAATTGGAGGCGAAGGCCCACGTCGCGCCGAACGCCACGAACAGCAGGAACGAATGGGCCCGGCGCACGATCGCGAACTGTTCGCGCAGGGGCAGGGCCGGGAGCGCTTTCTTTTTGGTGAGGCGTCCCTCCGGCATCCGGCAAAAATACCAGAGCGAGGCCACGCGGCAGCCGCACGCCGCCGAGATGATCAACTGGAACGTGCGCGCCGAATACTCGCCCCACGACAGCGCGCAGCCCACCGAGAGCACGAAGACCAGCGTGGCGCCCTGGGTGAAGCGATTGCGCTGGCTGAAATAGCGTCCGCGCAACCGGGCCGGCACCAGCTCGTGCATCCAGCCGTTCCACACCACGCCCAGCAGGGCGTTGAAGAGCGAGGCCACGAAAACCCAGATCAGCAGCACCTGGCCCATCACGGCGGGATCGGCACGGGACAGCGCCGGCAATTTCCACCCGAGCCACATCCAGCACACGAGGTGCAGCGCCGCCCCGGTGATCGCGGCCGGCCGGGGACGGGACCAGCGTGCCACGAGCGGGGTGATGAAGACCTGCAGGAAATTGCAGGCGAAGGGCAGGGACACCGCCGCGCCAATCACCAGCTTCGAGAGCGGGAAGCCCTTGGCGACCAGCGCGGTCATGAAAATATTCACGGGCAGCGACATCGTGACGATCGGGGTCGCGAGCACGCCCTCGACCACGCTGGCGCGCATGCCGCGCCGCAGCACTTCGCGCTGGTGGGCGAGGCTCGGGCGGACGGCGGGAGTTGCGTTCATTGGGTCGGTGGGCAAGAGAGAGGCATGGCCCGTGCCATTAAACCGGAATCACTTCAAACCCACTCCACCGCGGCAGTCGCCAAAAAACTGTTGGGCAAGCTGCTTGTCCGGAAATGGCCCGATGGCCGCATCAGCCGTCACCGGATCACCGAAGTCGAGGCTTATCACGGCGAAACCGACCTGGCCTGCCACGCCAGCAAGGGCCGCACCAAGCGCACCGACGTGCTCTATCGCGCCGGCGGGGTGTGGTATGTTTACCTCTGCTATGGGATCCACGAAATGCTCAACATCGTCACCGGGCCGGCGGAACGCCCTTCGGCGGTGCTCATTCGCGGGGTCGAGGGCATCATCGGTCCCGGCCGCGTCACCAAGCAACTCGCCATCGACCGGGCGCTGAATGGAGCGCCGGCGACGCGTTCATCCGGACTGTGGCTGGAGGACGACGGCTTTGTCGTGCCGCGCGGTGCCCTGCAGATCACCCCGCGCATCGGCGTGGACTATGCAGGCCCCATCTGGTCGCTCAAGCCATGGCGGTTTGTGATCGAGGTGGAGGGTCCAGCTCCTGCTGGATCGCGTACGTGATATCGCATTCGCCAATCCGGCCCAGCTGGAGCTGGGCCCTCCAGCTCCCTCGTCGCGTTTCCTGTAGGAGCTTGTTTATAAGAGATTCGACGCGCCCGACGGCGGACCACGCGCTGAATCGCCTGCAAGCAAGCTCCTACAGGGGGCCGGCAGCTATTGCGCCGGCTTCTTGTAGTCGCTCAGCAACAGCGTGGCCGTCCCGAAATTCAGCTTGAGCTGCATCTTCACCGGCAGGTTGCTCGCGTCCTGGGAAATCCAGACCTTGATCTCGCCGCCTTTTTTGAAAAGGCCCTTCGGGTCCTTTTCCATGCGGGGCACCAGCAGCAGCGTCTTGAACGTCCCCAGCGGCGTGTGCACTTCCTCGTAACCCTCGGCCTTGATGGTGAGCGGATAGAAATCGCGGCCGAACTGGACCACGACATCCCGCTTCTCGCCGGGCTGCAGATTCCAGTTCCGGGTCTGCACCAAGGCGCTGATCAGGTCGACCGGGTCGCCTTCGGGAATGGGAATCTCACCGGAGCGATCCGTGCGGACGCGATCGACGTGGGTGGCGATGCGCTTCGTGTAGTCGAAAGTGGTCTCGGTGTCCGTGGCCCGCTTGGGGTCGTTGCCGCTTTCCTTCACGTGCACCATCCGCCCCGACGCCTTCTCAATCATCACCTCGGCCTTGTTGTCGTAGGCGTAGAGTCCGCGGACCAATCCGCGCGTCTTGGTGTCGGTCGTGACCCGCATGACGTCGACGCCATCCTTTTTGTCATCATGCGCGGCGATCACGATTTCACCCGCCCGCCCGAAGATCGCAAAACCCGCCCGGTAGGTGAACGTTTCGCCGTCGCGAAAGGCCGTGAAGGGGGCCGCGACGAGAGCTGCCGGCAGCGCAAAAAGGATGAACCAAAATTTTCTCACAAAGGTGGGGACAGCACGAATGGGGGAAAGTGCGCCGCGCGTCGAGAGTTAGCGTAAGGTGGAGCGCACTGACAGACCCCAGTGCGCTTGGATGCGCCGGCTCTCAAACCAGCGCTCCGGGTCAGTGCGCTCCACCTCAAATCGCCAAATTCATCTGGTTCGGCTGCCCGATCGCCCAGGCTTCGACCCCGCGGGTCCGGAGCGCCTCGGCGAACTCCCGAGCGAAACCGTGCAGCGTATAGACCACCTTCGGCTTCACCTGGTCCACGCAGGCCAGCAGGTCGGGAAAGTCGGCGTGATCGGACAACGGGAACGCGGCGTCGCACCCATTCCGGTAGGTGGCCCCGTGGTCGAGCGCCCAACCGGTCGCCACGGCGGTGCGTTTGGGATGGATCCAGTCGAGCGTCGACTGTCCCGCCGGCGCGATGATCACGTGTCCGGCGTAGGCGCGGGCATCAAGCAGGGCGAACGGGGGCAGGTCCATGCCGAGTTCCGCGTACCGCTGCGTCATCCGGTGGCCGTGTGCATGCAACATGACCGGCAACCCGGCGCGTCCGACGATCTGCAGCAACTCCTGCGTCTTTCCCAGGCTGTAGGCGAACAGCACGGGCGTCACGCGATCGGCCAGCGCGGCGCGGCAGAAATCCAGGATGTCCTGCTCGATCTTTTCCTGCGGCGGCAGCACATAGCGCGGCAGCCCGAAGGTCGTTTCCATGATCAGGACGTCCGCGCGCGGCACCACGCAGCGCTCCGCGGCCCGGCCCGGGCGGAGCTTGAAATCCCCCGTATAAAGCAACGAACCATGGTCCGTCGTGGCGTGGATCATCGCGGACCCGAAGATGTGCCCGGCGGGAAACAGCCGCAGCTCGCAGCCAAACTCCGCCTGCCAGGGTTCATCGTATCCCAGGATGGTTTCCTGCCGGCGCCCACCCAGGCGAAGGCGCATGAGGCTGGCGGTTTCCCGGGTGGCGATGATCTCGCGATGCCCGGCGATGTGATCCGAGTGGGCGTGCGACACGAAGGACCGGTGCTGCGATTTCTGCGCATCCAGCCACCAGCCGATCTGCGGCAGGTTGACCCCCCGTTGAAACTTAACTTCCCACGCCATGACCGGGATTCGTGAGCGGGGGGCGGATGGCGGCAAATGAAAATCCGGCGGAATCCGCACTTCGCTCCTGACAGGTTTTACCCGTAGCCGAACGCGTGAGCGTTTGGCCCCTCGGGAAGAGCCAAATGCTCACGCATTCGGCTACCGGGCCGGCGGCACCCCCGCGAGCTTCCGACAGGTCTCCAACGTATCGATCTCCGCCGGCGTCTTGTCCGTGCGGATCCGTGCGATGCGCGGAAACCTCAGCGCGTACCCGCTCTGGTGGCGGGTGCTGGGTTGGATGGAATCGAAGGCGATCTCCAAAACGGTGTCCGGCTGCACGGTGCGAACGCGACCCTGCACTTCCAACGTGCGCTCGAGGAAATGAGTGGTCAGGGCCGCAATCTCCCCATCGGTCAGGCCCGAGTAAGCCTTGCCAACCGTCAGCAACCGACCGGTCGCCGTGTCCCGGATTGCAAAGGTGTAATCAGACAGGACCTCGCGCCGCTTGCCGTGGCCGTATTCAACGGCGACCACCACGACATCCAGCGTGGCATAGGCTTTCTTGAGTTTCAGCCACGCCAGGCCACGGCGGCCCGGGGTGTAGGCGCTGGCCGGGTCCTTGGCCATCAGGCCCTCGTTGCCGCGTTCCCGGGCGCGCAGGAAGACCGCTTCGATTTCCAAGGCGGACGTCGCCGAAGTAATCGGCGCTACCTGAAACTTTTCGTGGTCGGAGGGAATCAGGGTTTCCAATTGCCGGCGCCGCTCGCGCAAAGGTTGTTTCAACAGCACCTCGCCGTCCCGCCACAACAGGTCGTAGATCGACAGCCCGACGGGAATTTCTGCACCGAGAAAGAAATCGTCGCCGCGCCGGCCGAGCCGTTTCTGCAACTCGGCGAAGGGCAGGGCGCGCCCGTCCTTCCAAGCGAGCAACTCGCCGTCCGCAATGAAGTCGCCCGGGAGATCCGCCGCGGCCGCCGCCAGGTCGGGGAATTGACCGGTGAGGCGATGCAGGTCGCGCGAGAAGAGCTCCACCCGCGGGCCGACCTTGTGCAATTGGCAGCGGACGCCGTCGTACTTTTCCTCGAGCCAGATGGGGGGCGGCAGCCGTGCGACGATGGCTTCGGCCGTCGGCTCCGGACTCGCCAGCATGAATTGCAACGGCCGGAACGGCTGCAGCGTGATGGCGTCGAGTTTCCCGTCGACCGCCGCCTGATAAACCGCCCCTAAGTCACCGCAGAGCAGGTTCGCTTCCCGCACCTCCGCAAGCGTCCGGCCAGCCACGGCAGCAATGGCCTCCTCGACCAGCCCTTCCTTCAAACCGATCCGCAGGTCGCCGGTGATGATCTTCACCAGGTACTTGGCCTCCCGGCCGGCCAGCCGGCGCAGCAATTCCTGGAGCCGTTCCATTTTCTCCACGGGCCCGCGCGCGACGGCGAGCGCCGCGAAGCCTGCGTTCACTTCAGCCAGCGTGAGTCCGGTTCCGCCGGGCCTGGCGGCGGCGAGCACGGCCTCCGTGGTATCGCCCGTGTCCCGAAAGCGCGCATAGGCCGCGCGGAAATCCGCCTCGCTCGCCCCCGCGGCCTGCACCACCGCGCGCTTCAGTAAGGCCACCCCGGTATTGAGGGTGCGGGAATCGGCCTGCGGGAACGGCCGCCCGGTGAAGAACACCGCAGCCAGCGCGCCGGCGTCCGGTGGCAGGCTCGCAAAGTAGTCCTTCAGCGCTCTGATCTTTTCTAACTTGCTGGCCGTTGCGCCGACGCGTTCCGCAGCCTCGGCAAAACGCGCGAAAGCCGTCGGTGCGGCGGGCGGGGTTTCCACTGCCTCCACCAGCGCAGCCACCGCCACCGTCGCGCCGCCGCCCGGGGCGAGCCCGAAGTCCAGTTGATTCGCCTGGCCGACCGCCCAGGCCTCGATGCCGCGTTCGCGGAGGGTTTGCGCGAATTCCTGCGCGAAGCCGTGCAGCGTCAGGACGCGCTTGGGTTGCACGAGCTCCACAAACTTCAGCAGGTCGGGAAAATCGGCGTGGTCCGAAAGCGGGAAGGCCGTGTTGCACTGGTAGCGATAGTGCGCGCCCGGATCGATGGCCCAACCGGTGATCATCGCGGTGCGCTTGTTCTCAAGCTTGCGCAGCGCGGACCAGGTGACCGACTGCGGCGGACAAAGCAGCACGTGTCCGCCAGCGCGCGCCGGATCGAACACTTCATGCGGCGCGAAGGTCAGTCCGAACTGCTCGTAGATTTTCGTCAGGCGGTGCGTCTGGGGATGCAGCATCGCCGGCAATCCGGCCCGGCCGAGCGCCTGCAGCAGTTCCTGACTTTTGCCGAGACTGTAGCCAAACAGGATGGGAATCGCGTCCTCGTGCAGCGCCTGCTGGCAAAACGCGAGGATGTCGGCGAGCACGCGTTCCGTCGGCGGGAAGACATAGCGCGGCAGGCCAAACGTCGTTTCCATGATCAGCGTGTCGGCTCGCGGCGTCGCGCAGGGCTCCGCCGAGGTGCCGGGCCGCAGCTTGAAGTCGCCCGTGTACAACAGTGTGCCGTGCTCCATCGTCGCATGGAACTGGGCCGAGCCGAAAATATGCCCGGCGGGAAAAAGGCGGACCGAGCACCCCGGGACAAGTTCGTGCGGCTGCTCGTACGGCAGGATGATTTCACGGCGCTCCCCCGGCAGCCGCGCCTGCATCAGGCTCGCCGTGCCGGCGGAGCAGAGGATTTCTTCGTGGGCGGCGACGTGGTCGAAATGCGCATGCGACACAAAACTCCGCGCCACCGGCAGGCGGGAATCCAGCCACCAGCCGATCTGCGGCAGATAAACGCCGTCCTGAAATTCAACATCCCAAGGCATGCCCGCACTGAGTGTGCCCGCGCCCCGAAGTCAAAGGAGGCGATACCTACTTGCGCGAGGGCGCGTCCGAAAACCTGAAACTTGAAACCTGAGACCTGAAGCCGAAACGATGCAATGGAAGGTGGGCCCCGTTGCCGCGTGGGAGCCGGGAACTTTTATTGCGCGCCGTTAGTCTACGCCACGAAATATTTCCGGCGCACGAAGCGCCAGGCGGTCACGAAGAAGGCCGTGAGCGGCACCGCGAGCATCATGCCGAGCACGCCCCCGAGCGCCTGGCCCCAGAAGAAGACGGCCACGATGATGGCGACGGGGTGCAGCCCGGTCTGGCGGCCCATGATGCGCGGCGTCAGGAACCAGCCTTCGACCAGCTGGACCCCGATGAAGATCGCCACGCAGATGAGCACGAGGGCGAGACCGCCGCCGTCCGGCTGGAGGTAGGCGAGGGGCAGGGCGACACTCAGGCCCAGGATGCTGCCGAGGTAGGGCACAATGTTGAGCAGTCCGGTGAGCAGGCCGATCGCCAGACCGAACTTCAGGCCGGCGATCGAGAAGCCGGTCGCAAGCAGCACGCCCATGATCAGACCGATGAGCAACTGGCCGCGGAAAAAGGCGACGAGGATGCCGAGGAATTCGCGCACGAGGAACACGACGTCGTCGCGATGCTCCTCCTTGAGGAAAGGCAGGTGCGCGGAGAGCCCGCGGGTCGGATCGCTGGTTGAGAGCAGGAAGAAGAACAGGTACACCGGGATCACCGCGAGCGACGCGATGAGCCCAAAGATCCCGAAAATTCCCGCGCCGGCCGACTTCAGCGTCGGCGCCAGGTGGCCGAGGAAATCCTGCGCCTGTTGCGCCAGGCCATCCAGGGCCGACTTGACGGTCGGATTGTCCAGGTGGGGCCGCACGGCGGCCAGCCACTCGGGAAAATGCAGTTCCCCCCACGCCACGGTCTTGTGCCAGAGCGTCGGGAGGTAGGCGATGAACTCCAGGAGCTGCGCCACCAGCGCGGGCAGGAACGTGACCAGCAGGCCCGCCAGCAGCAGGAGAAAAACAATGTAGAGCAGCACCACCGCCACCGGGCGCTTCACCTTCAGGCGCCGTTCGAACAGGGTGACCACCGGACGCAGCAGCAACGCGAGGATGCCCGCGACCGCCAGCGGCCAGATCACGCCCGAAAAGGTGGCGATGAACCGGGCAACGCCGGAAAGCAGCAGCAACAGCAGCCAGCCGATCGCGCACAAGGCCGCGAACGCGAGCGCGAAGCCCACCAGCCGGCGCTGGGCGGGGGTGAGGAGCGGGGTGGAGTCGACGGGCATCGGCAAGCAGCTGACAGAGAACAGACGGCGGGGGAGGCGGCAAGCTCGCAGCAATCCGGTGGAAAATCGCCCGGATATTCCGTCTCTCCTTGACACTCTAGGGGAAGGCACGCTTCTCTCCTAGGAATTCTAGGGAAGGCCATGAGTCACAACAAAGCCGGTCTCCTGCAGGGCACGCTCGACCTGCTCATCCTCAAATCGCTCCAGAACGAACCGATGCACGGCTTCGGGATCTCGCTCCGGATTCAGCAAATGTCGAAGGACATGTTGACCGTCGAGCAGGGCTCGCTCTATCCCGCGCTGTACCGGCTCGAGGACCAGGGCTGGATCAAGTCCGAGTGGGGCGTTTCGGAAAACAACCGCAAGGCGAAGTTCTATTCGCTCACGACCTCGGGTCGCAAGCAGCTCGTCAGCGAGGAGCAGAGCTGGGCCAAGCTTTCCACCGCGATCAATCTCGTGCTTGGCAACGCGTGAGTTGCCGGCTCGCGGAGCGACATGAAAGCCTCCTCAAAGATTTCCCCAATTGCCGGCCCTTGGGTTCGGCCGGTCATACACACAGACAAGCAAATCAACGGGGAGGGCTTTCACAGGGGTGTGGGCGCCCTTTCTTTGGCTTTCGTCCGGCCCAGGAGGCCCGCGTTCCCATGAATATTCCCCGTCGCGCGTTTCTCGCCCGGTCTATTCCGGTCGCCGCCCTTGCCACGACCGCCTGGCTGGGAGCCCAGGAGCAACCGGCGGCAACGCCGGCCGCGCCCCGCCGGCCCGAAGGCGCCCGGCCGATGACCGACCCGGCACTGGCCAGGGAATTTGTCGGGGTCTGCCACCGTGATTTTGAAAAGGTAAAGGCAATGGTCGCGGCTGAACCCAAACTGGTTCTGGCCTCGGTTGACACCGGCAACATCGGCCTCGGCGACTGGGAAAGCGGCCTGAACGGCGCCGCGCACACCGGCCACCGCGACATTGCCCTGTTTCTGATTGAGAATGGTGCGAGGATCGACGCTTTCGTCGCCGCGATGCTCGGTTATCGCGACGTGGTGCTCGCGCTCCTCAAGACTGATCCGCGCACAGCGGCAATTAAAGGGCCCCACAACCTCAACTTGCTTTATCATGCGGCAGTCGGCGGCGATGTCGTGATTGCCGAAGCTATCAAGCCGCTGCTGCCCATCGACACGAAGGAGTTTAACCAATCCCTAAGCGCTGCCGCCCGTGAGGGCCGCTTGGAGATGACCGCCTGGTTGCTGGCCAACGGAGTGACGAACGTCAACGCGCCCGATGGTTTCCGGAAGACGCCGCTCAAAATTGCACTCGAGAAGGGTTACGCCGAAGTCGCGGCCCTTCTGCGCGAACATGATGCCAGGGAAACACTCTAGCCCGCATTGCCATGAACCTTTTCCGCGCCATCTTTCGCCGCCGTCAGTTCGAGGCTGAGATGTCCGAGGAGATGCGCCGGCACGTCGAGCTGCAGACGGAGCTGAACCTGAAGGCCGGGATGAACGCCGAGGAAGCCCGCTATGCGGCGATCCGTCAGTTTGGCAACGTTACCGAAATCCAGGAGAAATGTCGTGAGCAACGTGGTTGGGTCTGGCTGGAACATTGGATCCGCGATTTCCGTTTTTCACTGCGCTCGCTGCGGCGCTCGCCGGGTTTCAGCGTGTCCGTGGTCATCACCCTCGCGCTCTGCATCGGGGCGAACACGACCATCCTCTCGGTGTTGTACGGGCTGATCCTCAAGCCCATGCCGTTTCACGATTCGGGCCAGCTCGTTCAGATCTACAATTCGCTGCCGAAGAACAACCGGCCGAGGGAGCGCGTCAGCATCCCGCAGTATCTCGACTACAAGGCGAACGCGGACCTGTTTGCGGGTTTCGCGATGTGGTCGGTGTGGACCTTCAACATCGGCGAGGACACCGACCCGGAGCGCGGCATCGGCGCGCGGGTCACGGCCGACTTCTTCGACCTCCTCGGGGTCCAGCCGCTCCTGGGGCGATTCTACACCATGGACGAGTGCGTTCCCGGCAAGGACGCGCTGCTCGTGTTGACGGAGACTTTCTGGGAAAGAAAATTCAAGGCCGATCCCAACGTCGTCGGCCGCGAAATCCGGCTGGGCGGCGTGCCCTACACGATTATCGGCGTGGCGCCGCGCAGCCTGGAATCGCTGAACACCGACATGACCCTGCTCGCGCCGTACAGCTGGGCGCCGCCGCAGGCAACCCCGATGGCGCGGTGGTCGCCGCATGCGCTGCTCTACGCGCGCATCAAGCCGGGGGTGGCCCATGGCGCCGCGACGGCGCAGTTGATGACCTTGGAAAAACGCGCGCAAGAGGCCGCTCCGCCGGGGGCGCGGGACTATCTCGAACGCGGCGGCTTCCAAATGGGGCTTGGCCAGGTGCGGGCGGAACAGACCCGCTCGGTCCGCACCAGCCTGCTCATGCTGCAGGGCGGCGCATTGTTCGTCCTGCTGCTCGGCTGTGTGAATGTCGCCAACCTGATGCTGGCCCGCGCGAACGGCCGGCAGGCCGAGCTGGCCATCCGCCAGGCACTCGGAGCCGGCCGCGGCGCGCTGGCCCGCCAGATGTTGATCGAAGGCCTGTTGCTCGCCGGCGGCGGGGCGGTGGCCGGATTGACCTTCGCGTGGAGTAGCCTGCGGTTGGTCAACAGTTACACCACGACGGTCATCCGGGAGGTCCGGCCGATCGCCATCGACGGCGCGTTGCTCGCGATCACCCTGCTCACAGCCACGGTGGTCGCGATGCTGATTGCCCTTTTGCCCATGGTGCGAACCTGGCGAACCAATCTGGTCACCTCGCTGCAAGGCGGCTCGCGCGGCGCTTCCGCCGGCGGCGGCACGCGGGCCGCGAGCGGGGTGCTGGTGGTCGCCCAAGTCGCGCTGGCTTTAGTGCTGCTGATCGGGGCCGGCCTGTTGATCCGCAGCTTTTCCCGGGTGCTGCAGGTGGATCCGGGTTTCGACCCCGGTCGTGTCGTGCAGGGGCGCACGGTGTTCGGCCAGCCCGGCATGACCCCCTCGGTCGTCAAGAGTACCCAAGACCTGATCATCGCGCGAATGAAGGAGATTCCCGGCGTCGAACACGTCGGCGCCACCGGGGTGTTTCCGCTTAGTCCGAACTACAATGTGACCAATTTCACGATCCCGGGTGCGAGCCTGGCGCCGGGGGCGGCCTTACCGTCCGCGGTACCGTTGTCGGTCTCGCCCGGTTATTTTGAAGCGATGGGCATCAGGTTGCTGGAGGGCCGGGGCTTCACCGACGCTGACGTCTTTGGGAACGGGCCGCGCCGAGGCGTCTTCGTCGTCGACGAAAATTTTGCCAAAAAATATTTTCCGGGACGGAGCCCTGTGGGGGAATCATTTGGCGGGACCAACCTGCCGCCGGAACAGTGGCCGCGGATCATCGGTGTGGCGGCCTCGGCCAAGCTGTTCGGTTTGGAGGACAGCGGCACCCCGGTCGTCTATTACCCGATGGGCGTGACCGCCGGGTTTTCCGTGGTCTTGCGGACCAGCCGGCCGGCGAAGGAAATCGTACCGCTGATGCGCGCGAAACTGCGCAGCGTCGATTCCAGCGCGCCGCTTTATCATGAGGGATCGCTGCAGGAGGAATACGACTGGATGCTGACGAACCGACGCGGAGTGATGTGGTTGCTCGGCGCCTTCGCCGGCATCGCGCTGCTCCTGTCCGCCATCGGCCTCTATGGCATGCTCGCCTACGACGTCACGCAGCGGACCAAGGAAATCGGCATCCGGAGTGCAATCGGCGCGTCGCGTGCCCAGATTGTGGGCCTGATCCTCAGCCAGGGTTTGCTCAAGGCGGCCTTGGGTCTCGTTATCGGCCTGGCCGGTGCCTTCTACCTCAGCCGGTACCTCGCGAGCCTGCTGTTCGAAGTGAAGACCGTCGACCCGGTGGTGTTCGCGGGAGTTTCCTTCCTGCTGCTGGTGGTCGCGCTGCTGGCGAGCTGGCTGCCCGCGCGCCGCGCCGCGAAGGTCGATCCCGTAATCGCGTTGCGGGCGGAGTAGCTCCGAAGAAGGCGGAGCGAAGGGCGAAATCACGGGGCGGAAAAGTAGCAGCCGTCGGGAGACGGCTGGCACCAGCGGTCCGACGACCGCGGCTTCATTTCCAATCCAGTCCGCGGGCAAACGGGATCTACGCGTCGGGGGCCGCCGGCTTCAGCCGGTGCGCCAGCTTCGAGCGGAACAGCCAGCGGCCGAGCGCGGGCATCAGCAGCATCGCGCCGAGCATGTTGAAGAAGAAAAGGAATGAGAGGAGGATGCCCATGTCCGCCTGGAACTTCAGCGCGGAGAAGGCCCACGTGCCGACGCCGACCGCGAGCGCGCTGCCGGTGAACATCACGGAGGTGCCCATCGTCGCGAACGCGAAGCAGAGCGCGTCCTCGAAGGTGTCGCCCGCCTCCAGCCGCTCCTGGATCGCGGAGAACAGGTAGATGCCGTAGTCCACGCCGATGCCCACGCCGAGGGCGATCACGGGCAGGGTGGAGGTCTTGAGCCCGATGTGGAGATAGAACTTGAGCGCGTAGCCGAGGTACGAGACGACCACGAGCGGCACGATCACGCACACCGCCCCGCGCCACGACCGGAAGGAAAGCAGGCAGAGCACGATCACGGCCGCGTAGACCCACATGATCATCGGCGTCTGCGCGGCGGCGACGACCTCGTTGGTCGCGGCCATGACGCCGATGTTGCCGGTCGCGAGCTGGAACTTGACCCGGCTCGCGGCGGAACGCGGAGCCCCCGGCGCGCCTGGCTCGCTGCGGTCGTTCAACGCTGCGCGGAATTCCTTCACCGCGGTAATGACGCGCTTGATGGTCTCGGCCTTGTGGTCGCGCAGGTAAATCATCACCGGAATCACGCTGCCGTCGTCGTTGAGCAGCCCGGAGGCGGTCTCGACCGGGGCAACGGATTGCGCCAGCGCGGCCGGGTTGCGGGCGATCACGCGCCACTTGAGGCTGCCCTCGTTCCAGCCGGCGTTGATCGTGCGCGCCAGGTCCGCGAGCGACATCGTGGATTGCACGCCCTCGACATTGCGCATGTGCCAGCCGAACCGGTCGACGAGCGCCATGACGTCGTGGTCGATGACGCCGTTGGGCACGGTCTCGACCAGCACGGTGATGACATCGACGCCGATGCTGAACTCGCGGGTGATCACCGCGGTGTCGCGGTTATAGCGGGAGTCCTGGCGCAGTTCCGGCACGCCGGCATGCAAATCGCCAATCTGCACCTGGTGCGATTTTCCCCAGCCGAATGCCAGGAGGACCATGGACACCACGATGATCACCGCCGAACTGACGCGGCCGGTCGTGAAGTTGGCCAGGCGCCGCCAATACGGCTGCAGGGCGAAGCGGCGGAAGTTCACGCGCTTCCTGAAATCGGGGGACATCCGCGTGTAGGAAATCAACACCGGCAGCAGGAACCGGTCGGTGAAGATGATCAGGAAAACACCGAGGCTCGCGGTGATGGCGAGCTCCTGGATCGTCGGCACGTGGACGAGGTAGATGGTGCTGAAGCCCACCGTGCCCGTGAGAATCGCCACGCAGCCGGGCACAAAGAGGTTGCTGAACGACGCGCGCGCGGCGGCCGGCTCGTCGCGGCCCATGTTGATTTCGTACCGGAAGGATCGCAGCATCTGCGTCGCGTGGCTCAGCGCGATCGCGAAGATCAGGAACGGCACGAGGATCGACAGCGGATCAATGCCGAAGCCGAGCAGATTCAGAATGCCGAATTGCCAGACCACCGCGCAGAACGACGTCAGCAGCGGCAACACCGTGAGCATCAGCGACTGCGAGAAGTAATAGAGCAGCAGCGCGGAGATCACGAGGGCGATGCCGAAGAAGATCAGGACGCCCTTCGCGCCGTCGGTGATGTCGCCGATGACCTTCGCAAAGCCGATGATGTGAATGCTGATGTGGTCGTTCTGGTATTTGTCGCGGATGTTCTTCTCGAGCGCGGCGGCCACCACGGCGTAATCGAGGCGCCTGCCGGTCGCCGGGTCGACCTCCAGCAGCGAGGCGATCACGGCGGCGCCGGTGAAATCGTTGGCGACGAGCATGCCGACGCGGCCGGACTTGATGACGTTCTGCCGGACCTTCGCCAGCCCGGCGGCGTCCGCGGTGAAATCCGCGGGGATCACGTTGCCGCCGGCCAGGCCGTCCTCGACGACCTCGATGTAGCGGACATTCGGCGTGTAGAGGGAAGTCACCTGAGCGCGGTCGACGCCCGGCAGGTAGTACGTTTCATCGGTGACGGCCTTCAGGGTCTTGAAGAACTCCGGCGTGAAGATGTCGCCTTCCTTCGCCACGAGTGCGATGACCACGCGGTTGGCGCCGCCGAACTGCGTGCGGTACTTTTTAAAATTGTCGATGTACTCGTGGCCGGTGGGGAGCTGCTTGTCGAAGCTCGCATCGATCCGGGTGTGCGAGGCAAACCAGCCCAGGATGACCGTGATGACCACGAAAACCGCCAGCGTGACCGCCCGGTGCCGGAAGACGATTTCCTCGAGGCGCTTGATCATGAACACACCCCGTCGCGTTGCGCCACCCCTCTCAGGCCGGAACCATTCAGTAGAAACCGCGAAGGACGCGAAGAAACGCGAAGATCGCGAGTCAGACCTGATCCTCGGTGCTGCCTGGCTGTAGTCACTCTTTCGTGATCCTGGACAGAATCAGAATTTTCCCGGTAGACCTTCGCGGACCTTCGCGGTTTAATTGCATAGTTCCGGCTCAAAAGGGGATACAAGTGCGCGTTGAACGAGATCCCCTCTCGAGAGGGGTGCCCGCAGGGCGGGGTCTGTCGAACGCGGCAGAAGCAGCTCATGGCAATTCCAACCTCGTCGCCCCCGCTTCGCCCACCGCCAGCACGGCGCCGTTGCCGGCGTCGAGCACGCTGGCGACGCTCGTGCCGAAACCGGCGGGCTTCCAGTGTTTGAAAGTGACGCCGTCGTCGCGGCTCACGAAAAAATTGCCCCCTTGTCCGGCCAGCACGATGGCACCCGACGCGAGCCGCGTGCTGCCCATGATCAGGACCTCGACGGGATTCTTATCCTCGGTCCAGGTGGCGCCGTGATCGTCGGAACGCAGGATATGGCCGCGCAGGCCGTGCAGGATCACCCGGCCGGTGTCGAGGGGCAGGGCGCCAAACAGGGAACCGTCATAAGGAACATCCGCCTTCAGCCACGTGGCGCCGCGGTCGCGCGACACGAGCAACAAGCCAGCCTCGCCGGCCAGATACAAATAGCCGCCTGCACTGGCGGTGATGCGGTTGTAGTGCACTTCCTCGTCCGAGGGCTTCGCCGCGGCCCAAGTCCGGCCGCCATCGGCAGTCGTCATGAACTTGCCATACGCGCCCACGGCGAATCCATGTTCGGCGTCAAGGAACAGCACATCGAGATAGACGGTTTCGAGATCCTGGCCGTCGTCCTGCCGGCTCCACGTCCCGCCGCCATCGGTCGTGGCGAGAATGACGCCGTCATGCCCGACCGCCCAGCCGTGTTGCGCGTCGGGGAAGGACACGCCGGTCAACTGCGCGCGCGTCGGCACGATCACTTGCGACCAGGTCCGCCCCTGGTCGGCGGAGCGCAACACGTGGCCGCGTTCGCCGACGGCGATCACCTGGTCGCCCGCCTGCGTCGTCGCGAGCAGCAGTGATTTGGCGGCGAGGGGGGCGGGTTCCGAGGATTCGGCGGCTGGCAGCAAGGAGGCGAAACCCACCAGAAAGATTCCCAAACAAACAACAAACGTGGAGGGCCCAGCTCCAGCTGGGCCCTGGTGCGCTCGTGATATCGCGTTCGCGGCCCAGCTGGAGCTGGGCCCTCCACGGCGGTTGTCCTTGGGATATCGAAAAAGACGGAGCATCAGAAAAAAAGGGCGGCCGTTTCGGGCCGCCCTTGGATTTAAATCGGTTCAGCGGACGCCTTCCTGGCGGAGGGTGGCGGCGGTGTAATCCGCCGGGGTCCTCTTCAGGGTGAAGTCGTACATCTTGCCTTCGTTGTCCAAGCCGATGGCCAGGTAGCGGCCGGCCAGCAGGTCGGTGTGCACCTCGAGCGTGCTCCAGAAAACCTGTGCGTCGTAATAGTTGATGCAGTGCGCCTCGGAGACGCGCCACAACTGGCCGCGGCCGTCGTATTGGTCGACCGCGAGGATCTGCCAGCTGTCCTCGTCGATGTAGAGCGTGCGGCGCGAATACACGTGGCTGGTGCCGGGCTTCAGCGTGGCGTCGACGACCCACACGCGGTGCAGTTCGTAGCGCGTCAGACCCTGGTTGATGTGCAGCGGCGTGAGGATGTCCTTATACTTCAGCGAATCGCTGTGCAGTTTGTAGGAGTTGTAGGGGACATACATTTCCTTTTTGCCCACGAGCTTCCAGTCGTAGCGATCGGGCGCGCCGTTGAACATGTCGAACTGGTCGGAGGTGCGCATGCCGTCGGCCGCGGTGCCGGGATTGTCGTAGGCAACGTTCGGCGCGCGGCGCACGCGGCGCTGGCCGGTGTTGTAGACCCACGCGCGGCGGGGTTCCTTCACCTGATCCATGGTCTCGTGCACCACGAGGATGGTGCCGGCGAGGCGGGCGGGGGCGGTGACGGCCTGCTTGAAGTAGATCAGGACGTTATCGAGATCCTTCTCCTGGATGCCCTCGCGGACGTAGTTGAAGAGGAACTCGTCGTCGAAATCCACGAGGGTGTAGTTGCCGTTCCGTTGCGGGGCCGCCTGGCTGATATGGCGGCTCGCCGCAACACCCCGGTAGCGGGTGAGGTGGTTCCAGATCACCTCGAGACCGTTCTGCGGGATCGGAAAGGGCGTGCCGATGACCGCGCCGGTGATGCCGTTGCCGCCTTCCGTCAGCGCGGCGGTCGTCGAATACTGCTTGGTCGCGTCGTAGATCCGCTGGGGATTCGAGGCGCTGCGGTGCGTCGGGTAAACCGGGATCGAATAATCCGGATACGTCTTGAGCAGCGCCAGGTGGCCGGCGGTGAGCCTGTCCGCGTACTGGTCGGCATTGGCGCCGGTGATGGTGAACTTCACGGCGTCGCCCGCAAACGGGTCGGGGTGATGCTGGCCCGGCGCGTAGCCGGCCGGGGCGGTGACGCCGCCGGTCCACGCGGGGATGGAGCCGTCGGCATTGCCGGCTTTCTCGCCGCCGAGGGGTGTGAGGTCGTTGCCGAGCCGGGCGGCATCGGCCGCGGAGATGGCCGCGTGGACCCAGAGGACCGACGAGAAAAGACCGAGGGCCGACAGAAGGAATTTCTTTTTCATGGAAGAGGGGCGCCGGATTTAGAACGAATACTTCACGTTGCAGGAGATGTAGTCGCGGTCGCTGATCAGGTTGTAGCGACCGGCGCCGAAGAAGTTGACGTAGCGCAGGTCCACGGCCCAGGCGTTCTGGAAGGTGAATTCCGCGCCGACGGTGATGGACTTGCGGCCGTGGAGGAAGTTGCCCAGCGGCAGCGGCGTGTTGCCGCCGACGTCGTGCGAGTAAACGAGCACGGGCGCGACGTTCACGCCCTTGAAGGCGTTGTTGTATTCGAGGCGGCCCACGAGTTGGTAGCCCCAGGAGAAACTGTCGGCGAAGGCATTGGCCGCTTCGAAGGACGGCTGCGCGCCGGAGGCATTGCTGCCGGAGGTATTCATGCTCGCGAGGTCGCCGCCGGCAAAGGTGCCGGGGCCGTCGTAGCGCAGCGTGCCCTTGGCCGGGAGGTCGGCATTCACAAAGCCCGCCTCGGCGATGAACGTCGTCTGGTCCGCGCCGAGGAAGCCGCGGGTCACCTTGGTCGCCGTCATCTGGCCCGTCCACACCGCGTGGCGGCGATAGCCCGGCAGATAGGTGTTCAAGGCCGCGGTGCCCAGCTGGCCGGCGCGGAAACGCGCGCTCAGCGGGGACAGGGCGTTGAACAGGAGCTCGACGTCGTCGATCTGCAACGGCTGGTTGTTGCGGTAGCTGACCTCGCCCTGGAGCGCGACGCCCTTGAGGCTGGTGTTGAAGCTCGCGCCCCAGAGATGCACGTCGGGCGGGAACTCGATGATGTAGCGGCCGGTGGCGGCGGCCACGAGCAGCTCGCGCTGGCCGACCTGGCCCGTGACGTTGGCCACGGTGGGCAGCAATCCCTGCAGCGGCGTGAGCGCATTCAGCGTCGCGGTGGCGGTCGGGTCGCCGAGGGACGCGCCGATCAGGATGGAGAGGGCGGTGTTCGCGGGTACGCCGGCGGCGGTGGCCGCGGCGCCCAGGCCGGCGGAAAAGGTCGCGTTGTTGAGCAGGGCGGTGGCCGAATCCGAAACCACCACGGCGCTGTTCACCGGCACGGTCGGCGACATCGCCGAAATGACCGGCAGCCGGCTGTGGTAGTTCATGTAGTAGAGGCCGAACTCCGTGTCGCCGAGGCCGTGCGCCACGTAGCGGAGGTTGACGCCGTACTGGCCGGATTCGCCCGGCTCGCGGTCTTCGCCGCGGGAGATGGACCCGAGCGCCGAGCTGTCGGCGATCGCACCGAAGCCGAGGTAAACCTTCCGGCCGCCCTTGGCCACAAAGTCATTCGTGCTGAAATAGGTGCCCGGCGGGTCGACGCGCGTGCGCTCCCAATCGAAAAGATAGAACGCCTCGAGGCTGAGTTCCTCGGAAATATTCAGCGAGGCGGACGCCATCATCAGCGGGCGGAGGGCTTCCTTGAGTTCGGAGCCCGGGGTCCGCAGCTTGGCGACGTCGATCGGGTTGACGGAGTTCACGCCGTTGGGGATGAACGTGCTCTCGCCCCAGCTCAGCACCTGGCGCCCGAGGCGAAAGGTGGCCGGCATGCTGCCGAGATCCTGCTTCACATAGAGGTAGGCGTCGAGCAGCTCGGCGCCCTCGGAGACGACCCGGTCGGCCTCGTCGGTGAGCGGGGTGCGAGCGCGCTGGCCGTTGGAATTGATGAAATCGTTGAAATAGAAACCGCGGACGAACAGGCCGGCCTGCTGGTATTGGATGAGCAGGTCGTGGTTCGCCTTCACGAGGAAGGACGCCATGCCCTGGCGGTAGTTGAGGTTGCCGTCGTCGGCGTTCACCGACCGCTGCAGGCCGCCGTTGGCGAGACCATAGAGCGCGGGATCCGGATCATTGAGGCGGTAAAGGCCGCCGACCGAGAGGGTCGTGTCGAAACTGCCCTTGGCTCCGCCGACCTCAAAAAGAAACGCCCGGGTGACGGGCGCAATTCCGAGGGCGGCGGCGAAGCCGGCGATCACCGGCAGGCGCAGACGGGGAATGGCGGTGCGAAGATTCATAAACGTGTGCTAAATCGCCTCGACGAGGCGGGGTTGGGGGTAGTGGGGAACAAGCCCGGTGGCTTGGGTTTTGCTGACGGCGATGAAGCTCGCTTCGCACCGGGGTTTCAAGTGCTAAACCGCAGTGGGCCAGAGGCTTTCTTTTTGCATTAGCCTTTTGACGCCCGCGCCAAATCGGCAACCTTGGGAGGCCGCCATGGACGCCGCCACGCACATCCACATCAAGGGTGCCCGGGAGCACAATCTCCGGAACCTCGAGCTGCGCATCCCGCGCGGCCGGCTCGTCGTGCTCACCGGGCCGAGCGGTTCGGGCAAGTCGTCCCTGGCTTTCGATACCATCTACGCGGAAGGCTACCGGAAATACATGGAGAGCCTGTCGGCGCAGGCGCGCCAGGTGCTCGAGCAATTGAAGCGGCCCGACGTCGACTTCATCCATGGGCTGTCCCCCGTCCTGGCGATCGAACAGCGCACCGGCGGCGGTTCGCCGCGCAGCACGGTGGCGACCGTCACGGAAGTGGCCGACTACGCGCGGCTGCTGTGGGCGCTGTGCGGGGAACAGCGCTGCCCGAAGGATGGCGGACGCGTGGAAAAACGCTCGCTCGACGATTGCGTGAACCAGGTGCTGCGCGACGCGCCCGGCGAACGCGCCATCATCCTCGCGCCCTGGATGAAGGCGAAGCCGTCGGTGTTGCGCGACGAGTTGCCCGGGTTGCGGCAGCGCGGCTTCCAGCGCGTGCGCATCGCCGGCGAGATCAAGTCGCTCGATGAATCCAAGCTGGTGCCGACCGGCACCGACGAACTGGTGGTCGAGCTTGTGGTGGATCGCGTGCAGGTGACGGCCGAGCAGCGCAGCCGGCTCGCGGACTCGCTGGAACTGGCCTTTCGCGAGGGGCAGAACCGGGCGGTTGTCCTGACCCAAAAAACGCCCGACGCGCCCTGGCGCGAGATCAACCTGAGCCAGAACCTGAGCTGCGTGATTTGCGGCGATGTGTTCGATCCGCTGACGCCGCGCCATTTTTCGTTCAACCACGCGGAAGGCGCCTGCGAAACCTGCGGCGGGCTCGGGCGGCAGATGACCTTCCGCGAGGAGTTGATCGTGCCGAGACCCGACAAGTCCGTCCGCGAAGGCGCCATCAAGCCCTGGCGCATCGGCGGCCGGAATCTCATCATCCGGCACAACGCGATCCTCAAGCAGCTCGCCGAACAACTGCCGTTCGATCCCGAGACGCCCTGGCAGGACCTGTCGGCGGAGACCCGCCACAGCCTGCTGCACGGGGCGGGGGAGCGCCTGTTCAGCTTCCGGCTGCGCAAAACGCAAAAATCCGAGGCCCGGCCGTTCCCGGGCGTGATCGCCCTGCTCGAGGAAGGCCGGCGCGAGTCGAGCAGCGACGGCTACCGCGCGCGGCTCGCGACCTTCATGGCCAGCAGCGACTGCCCGACCTGCCACGGCCTCCGCCTGAACGCGCGCAGCCTCGCGGTGCGGTTGGGCGCAGGGTCGGCGCTGGCCCGGATCTCACTCGCGCCGACCGCGGATTTACCGGCGAATCCCGTGCCGCCTGACCAGGTCGCCCCCGGCAGCGATCCCACCGGGGTGAACTTTGCCCAATTCAACGCCGCCGACATCCGGCATGCGCTGGAATTCATGCAGGCTTTGCCCGGCGCGCTGCCTTCAACCGATGCGGTGCGCGAAGTCCTGGAAGGCGTGACGCAGCGCCTGCATTTCCTCAGCGAAACCGGTCTCGGGTACCTTACGCTCGATCGCGAGTACACCACGCTCTCCGGTGGCGAAGGGCAGCGCGTCCGGCTGGCGACCCAACTCGGCATGGGTCTCGTGGGCGTGATCTACGTGCTCGATGAACCCAGCATCGGCCTCCACCCGCACGACAACCAGCGGCTGCTCGGCACGCTCCGCGAGCTGCGCGACCGCGGCAACACGGTGCTCGTCGTCGAACACGACGCCGACACGATGCGCATCGCCGACGAGTTGATCGAACTCGGTCCCGGCGCGGGCACCGAGGGCGGCCGGATTTTGTTTCAAGGCGCGCCCGCGGACTGCGCGAAGCTGCCCGCCTCGGCCTCGCGCACCGGCGCGTACCTCGCCGGAAAACTCAGCGTGATGAAGGACGGCCCGGCCCGCGCGCCCGACGACCGCTGGCTGACGGTCAAGGGCGCGACGGAACACAACCTGCGCGGAATCGACGCGCGTTTCCCCGTCGGATTGCTGACCGTGGTGACGGGCGTGTCCGGTTCGGGCAAAAGCTCGCTCGTGAACGACATTCTCGCGACGGCCGCCGCGCGAAAACTGAACGGCGCCAAAACCCTGCCGGGGCGGCATCGCGGGCTCACGGGCCTCGAGCATTTCGAAAAGGCCGTCGTGGTGGACCAGGAGCCGATCGGCCGCAGCCCGCGCTCGAATCCGGCGAGTTACGTCGGCCTGCTCGACCTGTTGCGCGAACTCTTCGCCAAGGTGCCGCTGGCCAAGGTGCGCGGCTACAAGGCCAGCCGCTTCAGTTTCAATGTGCGCGGCGGCCGCTGCGAGCGGTGCCAGGGCGACGGCCAGATCCGCCTCGACATGCAGTTCATGGCCGACGCCTACGCGCCGTGTCCGAGTTGCGACGGCAAACGATTCAACCGCGAGACGCTCGAAGTGCGCTTCCACGGGCGCAACATTGCCGACGTGCTTGCGATGACGGTGCAGGAAGCGATCACCCTGTTTCGCGCCGTGCCGCGCATCGTGGAGAAGCTCGCCACCTTGGACGCAGTGGGCCTCGGGTATCTACAGTTGGGGCAGTCGGCGACCACGCTGTCCGGCGGCGAGGCGCAGCGCATCAAGCTCTCGCTCGAACTGAGCAAGCGCGAGCAGGGGACCACGCTCTATATTCTGGACGAGCCCACCACCGGCCTGCATTGGACCGACGTCCAGCGCCTGATGGATTTGCTGTTCAAGCTGCGTGATGCCGGCAACACACTCGTCGTCATCGAGCACAATGTGGACGTGATCAAACTGGCCGATTGGGTGATCGACCTCGGCCCCGGCGGCGGGCCTGACGGCGGCGAGGTGGTTTACGCGGGACCCGTGGCGGGGTTGGCCGGACGGAAGGAATCCCTCACCGGTCGCGCGCTGCAATAGCCGCCCACAGGCCTGACGGCCCCCTTTTTATCGGGGTCCGGTCGGGGGTGCCCATCAGGGAAATGCCGGTTTGACGCCTCTCCCTCGACGGTGCCGGAACTGACCGGAACGCGCGGCGGTCCGCCTTGGTATGAATTCCACGATGAAAAAGTCCCTCTCGATCCTTTCCGTCAGCGGCATGGTGCTGCTGTCCGCCTGTGCCAACAACGGCTATGACAACAACACGAACCGCGGCGCGGGCGCCGGTGCCGCGGTCGGTGCCGTGATTGGCGGCATTATCGGCCATCAATCCGGTGAAACCGGCGCCGGGGCGGCGCTGGGGGCCGTCGCGGGTGGCGCCGCCGGCGCCGCCTACGGCAACCAAAAGGACAAGCGCACCGCCAGCTACCAGACCCGCGATTCCTACGGATTCACGGACGACGACTACTACAACCTCTGCAACTCGGACGAACGCGAGACCCTCCGCGCGCGCGCGCAAGGGCGGTCGGACGTTGCCCTGACCTCGTTCCTCACCACGGAGGAGCGCGCCAACCTCCGCCGCCGCGCCAGCGGCCAGAGCCAGGTCGGCCGGTAAGGTTTCATTTCGGGCCAGTCGCCCATGGGTCGCCGCAAGGCGCCCATGGGCTTTGTTTTTTGTAGGGTCGCGCCGGGAAAGTAGCAGCGGTCGTCAGACCGCTGGCGCCAGCCGTCTGACGACGGCTGCTACTTTTGATTCTTCCGTCCCCCTGCCATCCCAAGACCCAAATCAGCTGCAACTCCGACCAGGGGAGTCGTGTGATACGGGGCACAAGCCACCGGGCTGAACCCTCGACACTCCTACCTCCCCATGAAAAACCTGCTCCGCTTCTCCCTTGCCGCCGCGACCATGTCGCTGGCGTTGACCACCCTCGCTCCCGCCGCCGAAACCGAATCCGGTGCCGTCGATATCGGCCAGTTGATGCCGTCCGCCAAGGGCGAGTTCGTTGAAGTGAATTTGTCCGCCGCCATGCTCAAGTTTGCCGCGCGCATCGCGGCTCGCCAGGAGCCGGAGGTCGCCGAAATGATCCGCAACCTGAAGAGCATCCGCGTGAACGTCGTCGGCCTGGACGACTCGAATCGCGCCGCGACCGTCGAGCAGATTGAGGGCGTCCGCCGCAAGCTTGAGGCGCAGGGCTGGACCAAGATGGTCACGGTCCGCGAACGCAACGGCGGCGACAACGTCGACGTCCACGTCAAGCAGCGCGGCGAGGAGGCCATCGACGGCCTGGTCGTCACGGTCCTCGACAAGAAGGGCGAGGCGGTCTTCGTGAACATCGTCGGCAACATCAATGCCGATCAGCTCGCCCAGATCGCCGACAAGTTCGACCTCGAGCCCCTGCGCAAGGTGCACCTGAAGATCGAGGCGAAGAAGAAGGCGAAGGAAGTCTGAACAATCACGAAAACCTGAGACCTGAAACCTGAGACCTGAAATTCACGAGGCCTGATCGGCGATCGACCACTCCGTTCAGGTCTCAGGTTTCAAGTTTCAGGTTTTCTCCTTCACCCCATGAATCCCGCCTCTGTTCCCCCTGTGATCGCGCCGCGCCGCCGCCGTGTCTGGCTATGGGTGCTGCTGGGTGCCGGCCTCTGCCTGAGCCCATTCCTGCTTCTGGGTGGTATCGCCCTCAGCTACCTGTCGCTCGACAGCGATGTCCGGGCCCTCCGCCAGCACGTGATGGCCGCAACCGATGCGCGGTGGCGCACGAAGGTCCAGATGAGCGTCGGCCGGACCACGCTCGGGGCCATTGGCCAGGGCCTGCGGTTGGTCGACCACCAGAACATGGACGATGCCCGCCTGGCGCTGCGCGCCGTCAGGCACGCCAGCGTTGGGGTCTATGAGCGGACGTCCGGCGGGGAGGCGAGTTGGTCGCGCGAACAGCTCTTTGCCGACACGGACCGGGCCATGAAGCGCCGCGGCTGGACCCGCCTGGTGGGCGTGGCCGACCGCAAGGAAACCGTCCTCATTTATGTGCAGGAAGAATTCAAGGACGACGAACCCCTCGAGATCTGGCTGGCGGTCGTCGACGGCCGGGAAATGGTCGTGGTCTCCACCTGCGTCGATCCCCGCGTGCTCGGCGAGCTGGTGGAACGCCACGCCGGTGATGAAATGAAACGCCACCTGCGCTTGTCAAAGCTCAGGCTTTGACCACACGGAAGAAGGAGGAAGAAAGAATGAGGAAACCTGGGTCGAATGGCATCCCAGGTTTCCGTCCGTTTATCCTTTCGACCTCTTGATAAGGGGCACGGAAATCGCGGTCAGCTTGTCACATTCCTGTCGGAGGCGCACGCCTGCGTTACATGCTGAACACACCCCGGCGCTGCGAGCCACCCCTCTCTAGCCGGAACGATGCAATTGAACCGCGAAGGGCGCGAAGCTCCGCGAAGGTCTAACGGGAAAATTCTGATTTTGCCCCGGATCACGAAAGAGTGAGTACGGCAGGGCATCACCGAGGATCAGGTCTGACTCGCGACTTTCGCGTTTCTTCGCGTCCTTCGCGGTTTCTCCTGAATCGTTCCGGCTCTAGAGGGGATCTCCGCAGGGCGGGGGGAGTGTCGCTCGGGAAGACCGCCACGTGACGGAGTAGTGCCAGGGCGTGTCTTCAGACTCGGTTTGTCATCCTGAGCACACGAAAGGATCCACGGCAGCGAATTTGGCGCCACGAGCGTACGCGTGGATTCCTTCACTTCGTTCGGAATGACCGGACAGAGAATCGGTGGGCTTGAAGACACACCCTCATTTGATCCATCCTCGCGAGGCCGGCTTGGCGGCCGTGGCGCTCGACGCGTGCGCCTGCAAGGGCGGAGCCGCCCCTTTCAGCACGACCTGCGCGATTGCTTCGTCGCGAAGCTCCTCGCAATGACAGGTCAGGACACGACCGCGCCACCCGCCCATCCGGTGCTGGACTTCTTCATGCTTCGTTCTTCCCTCTTACCCAGACCATGTCTGCCCTTCCCACCATCGTCCACCTCGACGCCGACGCGTTCTTCGTGTCGTGCGAGCTGTCGATGAAGCCGGAGTTGCGCGGGACCAAGTGCGCCGTCGGCGGACGCGAGCGCGGGATCATTTCCTCGGCCAGTTACGAGGCGCGGGCCTGCGGCGTGTACACGCCGATGCCGACCAAACAGGCCCTGAAGGTCTGTCCCGACCTGATCCTGCTGCCGCACACGGCGGGCATCTACAGCAAGAAATCCCGCGAAGTGTTCGATCTTTGCGAAACGCTGACGCCCATCGTCCAGCGCAACTCGATCGACGAGGGCTACCTCGACATCGGGCCCTGCGGCTTCAAGACCATCGGGGAAATCGAACGAAAGGTGCGGGCGCTCCAGCAGCGCATCTGGGACGAGCTCCAGATCCCGACCTCCTTCGGCATCGCCAGCAACAAGCTCGTCTCCGCCATTGCCAGCAAGGCCCGCAAACCCCGCGGCTTCACGGTGGTGCCGCCGGGCGGGGAGGCGGACTTCCTTGCGCCGTTGAAAATCAGCGTGATTCCCGGCGTCGGCAGGAAAAGCGAGGAACGCCTGGTCGCCGAGGGCATCAGGCTCGTGAGCGATCTTTTTGCCCGCAGCGAACCCGAGCTCAAGCGCCTGTTCGGCGGCGGCTGGCAGGAGATGCTCGCCATGGCCCGCGGCGAGGACGACCGGCCGGTGCACACGGACCACGAGGACGCCAAATCCTATTCGGTCCAGGAAACCTTTGGCGACGACATCGGCGATTTCGCGGAGATCGAGCGCATCGCGAAGCGCATGATCGATGAGTTGATGCCCGCGATCCGCGCGGACGGGAAGCGCGTCCGGACCATGACCGTCAAGGTGCGTTATCCCCGCATGGAAAACAGCACCGCCGGCCGGAGCCTGGCCGACGCGACTGACCTGGAAGAGCCGTTCTACGGCCTCGTGGGCCCCCTGCTGAAGGCCGCGTGGACGCAGCGAAAGCCCCTGCGGCTGGTCAGCGTCCGTTTCTCGGGCGTCGAGGAGCAAGGGAGCCAACTCGAGATGTTCGCGCAAACCGACGAGAAGAAGCGCCGGCTCGCCGCGGTCATGGACCGGCTCAACGGCAAGGGAAAAAGCGCGGTGATCCAGCGGGGCCACCAGTTGAAGCCCGATTGAATCCGGGCGCACCGGCCCGGATTTTCGCGCGGCCAAAGGAGTCTATTAAACCACAACCCAACAGCCGCCTCTTTGTAGTCTAAGACTACTTTGCATCGGGTCCGCGCGGTCTGGAAAGTTTGGCTTGGTCTTCGGGTCCTTCGTGTGCTTCGTGGGGGAATGCATTCGCCCGAGATTGACCAACGCATCGCCGCCGCCCGGCAGGCCGTTTTCGCCGAGACCGGATTGATGCACCGCGAATTCGGCCTCGCCAAGCCCGTCATCAAGCACGACGGCACCAAGGTGACGCCGGTGGACATCGCGATCTCGCAGCACCTGCAGGACGCCATCACGAAGGCCTTCCCGGGCGACCAGTTTTTCAGCGAGGAACTGGCGCCCACGAGCGCGCCGGTCCCGCTGACGTCGCGCTTCTGCTGGGTGTGCGACCCGATCGACGGCACCAACAACTACGCGGGCGGCATCATTTATTGCGCGATTTCACTGGCCCTCCTGGAGAACGGGACGCCGGTGTATGGCGTCGTGTACGACATGGCACGGCGCGTCCTCATCCACGGCGGCCCGGGCCGCGGGGTGTGGGATGGGGAGCGGGCGGCCCGCGTGAAGCCCGAGGGCCCGAACAGTCACAGCATGGTCGGCTTTCATTCGCCGGTGGAAAAAATCTACGCGGCGGAGGGCAAGCAGCTGATCGAGAACTTCAAGATCCGCGGGCTCGGCAGCAGCACCCTGCACCTGAGCTACGCCGCGATCGGGTTGCTCGACGGGGTGGTGGACCACAACAACAAGGTGTGGGACATCGCCGCGGCCTGCGCGCTCTGCGCGGAAGCGGGCGTGGAAATCCATTATTTCGAGAACCCGCCGTTCCCGATGACGGAGTTCACGCTCAAGGCGAAGCGCATCCAGTATGCCGCGGGCAACCCGGCGATGGTGGCGAAGCTGCGGGCCGTGGTCGGACGGTGATTTTCTGCCGGGTTGCCGCAACCACCGACCCATGTAGCCAGGCCGCGAATCCGGGAGGTTTCAGGACGTTGTCCGCCGGCGGGAATCCTGAATCGCTTGCAAGCAAGCTCCTACAGGGGGCGGAGCAAACTCACACCTGATAGGTTTGCAGCGGGACCGGATCGAGGACCTTGGAATTCGGCAGCCTGGCCTGGAGTTGTTCCAGGAACCACGCGCGGGCCGGCGGGTCGCCGTGGGTCAGGACGATCGAGCGCGGCGCGCATTTCACCGCGAAGTCGAGCAATTCGTCGCGCGTGGCGTGGCCGCTGAATTCGAAACGCTCGATGTGGGCGCGGACGCGGGTCTTCACGTTCACCGCGTCGAAGAGAAACTGGTCGCCATTGTTCGCGGCGATGAGGTGGCCGCCCGGGGTGTCGGGATCGCAATAGCCGACGAAGAGGATGCTGTGCTTCGCGTTCCCGACGAGACAGGAGGCCAGGACGTAGGACGGCGTGTTTTCGACGACCATGCCTGAGCTCACGACGTAGATGCCCTGCAACGGCGGTTCCTTGCCGGGCGTGAGGTCGCGCGAGGCCTTCTTGACCTTGAGCTCCTTCAGGATGCTCCGGGTGAAATGCACCAAGCCGGTCTTCTTGCTGATCTGGTCGAAGTAATCGGCGATATCCATGCCGAGTCCGGAGACGAAAATCGGGCACTCCGCCAAGCGGTTGAATTTCCGGGCGTCGTGAAGGATGGCCATGATCTCCTGCATGCGCCCGAGGGCGAACACCGGGATGAGGACCGAGCCGCCGCGCTGGATCGTGGCGTTGATCGTCTCCACCAGACGGATCATCTCATTGGAGCGCGTGATGCCGGGCGGCTTCTCGGTCGCGCCGTGCGTGGTCTCGGTGACGAGCGTGTCGAATCTGGCGGTCGGAAACTTCGCGCCGGCGAGGATGCGCTGGACCCCGAAGAGCACGTCGCCGGTGAAGAAAATGCGGCGCTGCTTGTGGCGGATCTCGACGCCGGCGGCGCCGGGGATGTGGCCGGCCGGATGAAAGGTGAACTCGATCTCGTCGCGCGCCCCGGCGAATTTCTTCGGGCTGTTGAAGGCGAGGGGGTACATCCGCGGGGCCACCCGGTCGATTTCCTCGTGGGTGAAGAGCGGGTAGTCGGCGATGTTCTTCTCCTCCCGCTCCCGCATCATGACGTTGGCGGAATTGTGCAGCATGCGCTCGATCAGCATGTGGCTGGGAATCGTCATGATCGCCGGCGTGTTCGGGAACGCGCGCATCAGCAGCGGCAGCGAGCCGATGTGGTCGAGGTGGCAGTGCGTGATGAGGATCAGGTCCAGCTGCACGCCTTGCAGCGGCCGGAGATTCGGCGCGGCCACACGACCGACCTTCTTCGGGTGGAGGCCGCTGTCGATTACCAGGTGGAAATCGCCCAACTGCACATAAAGGGAGTTAGCGCCGATGCCGCCGTCCGCATTGAGATCAATGAGCTTCATGAGGTCCGTATGAGACAGGCGCGACGCGCAGGAGGGTGCAAGATAAAGGTAGGGCGCCGGCATTTCGGCGCGGCGCCCAAAGCCCGGGCAAAGGAACGGCAGCCGGCGCCCTATGTGCCGGCCGGAATCTCCATGTCGAACGCGGGAATGCGGACGAAAATCCTCCGTCCATCAGCGTCGATCCCATGGAAACTGCCCGCCACCCGGCCGTCACAGGCCGTCACATGGTAGCTGTTGTAGGAAAAATGTTCGCCGGGTGCGAGGGTGGGGGTCTCGCCGACGATCTTGTCGCCCTCGACCACCAGGCTGGTGCCATCGACGTGCTCGATGACCCATTTGCGGCCGAGCAGCGTGACCGTGCGGTCGGAATCGTTGCGGATGGTCAGGTAATAGACGAACGCGTGCGGCTGGCCGGGCGGCAGGTTTCCGCCGTGGTGATAGACCAGTTTGTCGAGTTCGACCTTCAGGCCGGGTAATTCGAACGCAGCGGACATGAAGACGAACAAACCACGGAATGCGCAGAACACACGGAAAAACCCTCATTTCACAGAAGGTAACGAAGCCAACGAAGAGAATTCCCCCGTTTCCTCCGCTACCTTCCGTGAAATGAATTGTTAGGACCGGCTTTCGGCTTGCGGACGATTTGGACGGGACGCACAAAAGCCTGAATCTATGGAAAAGCTCGCGCTTCTTTCGGTGAGTGACAAACGCGGTCTCGTGGAGTTCGCCACGGCCCTGGTCCGGCAGCACGGCTACCGGCTGCTTTCCACCGGTGGCACCGCCAAGCTGCTGGCCGAGGCCCAGCTGCCCGTCACCGAGGTGAGCCAGCACACCGGCTTCCCGGAAATGATGGAGGGACGCGTCAAGACGCTGCACCCGAAAATCCACGGCGGCCTCCTGTGCCGGCGCGACAAGGCGGACCACCTGGCCGCGGCGAAGCAGCACGGCATCGACCTGATCGATCTCGTGGTCGTGAACCTTTATCCCTTCGAACAGACCGTCGCCAAGCCGCACGTGGAGTTCGAGGAAGCGATCGAGAACATCGACATCGGCGGTCCGTCGATGCTGCGCAGCGCGGCGAAGAATCACGAAAGCGTCACCGTCGTCTGCGATCCGGCCGACTACGGCGCGGTGCTCGCCGCCTTCGCCGAGCCGGCGAAGCTGGGCGAACTGCGTCGCAAGCTCGCGTTGAAGGTTTTCCAGCGCACCGGCGCCTACGATACCGCCATTGCGAAATATCTGGAAGGCCAGCAGGCGGAGCCGGACCTCGAAGCGCTCAGCGGTTTCCCGGCGAATTTCAGCGTCTCGCTCAAAAAGGCGCAGAGCCTCCGTTACGGCGAGAACCCGCATCAAAAGGCCGCGCTCTACGGCACGTTCCACGAGCATTTCCAGCAACTGCAGGGCAAGGAACTCAGCTATAACAACATTCTCGATATCACGTCGGCGACGTACCTGATCGGCGAATTCGAGCGGCCGACCGTTGCGATCCTCAAGCACACGAATCCCTGCGGAGTCGGCAGCGCGGACACGCTGATCGAGGCCTGGCACAAGGCTTATGCGACGGACAAACAGGCGCCGTTCGGCGGCATCATCGTCGTCAACCAGACCCTCGGCCTCGACCTGGCCGAGCAGATCAAGGACATCTTCACCGAGGTCATCATCGCGCCGCGCTTTTCGGAGGAGGCCCTGGCGGTTTTCGCGAAGAAGAAGAATTTGCGCCTCATGATCGCCAAGGACGGCATCGGGGCCGATGCCCTGCAGGAAGTCCGCTCCGTGGTGGGCGGCGTCCTCGTCCAGGATCGCGACCGCTCGATGGAGAAGCCCGCCGGTTGGAAGGTCGTGACCAAGCGCCAGCCGACCGCGGAGGAAATGGCGTCCATGCTTTTCGGCTGGAAGGTCGGCAAGCACGTGAAGTCGAACGCCATCGTTTACTGTCGTGGCGAACAGACGCTCGGCATCGGCGCCGGCCAGATGGCGCGCGTCGATAGCTCGCGGATCGCGGTCTGGAAAGCCGGCGAAGCCAAGCTGGACTTGAAGGGCGCGGTCGTCGCCAGCGAGGCCCTGTTTCCCTTTGCCGATGGCCTCGTGGCCGCGGCCGAGGCCGGCGCAACCAGCGCCATCCAGCCCGGCGGTTCGATGCGTGACGAGGAAGTGATCAAGGCCGCCGACGAACGCGGCATGGCGATGGTCTTCACGGGCGTCCGCCACTTCAAGCACTAGGTCTTGAGGCGCCAGGAGCCTGTTTACAGGCGAGTCAGCACTTCGACCGACGACCGCGCGGTGGATCGCTTGTAAACAAGCTCCTCCAAGTGGATCGGCCCGGCCTGAGCCCGGAACTATATCTTGGCGGCGTCCCGACAATCGGTAGGATGCGCGCATGAAGAATTCGAGCGCGCTGGTGTCCCTGTTGGCGGGGCTGCTTTTGCTTTCGGGTTGCTACACCGTGCCGGAGACGGGGCGCAAATCGCTCATCCTGCCGCTGGTCAATGATGCCGCGCAAGGGGCGGCGGCTTTCGCGGACATGAAGGCCACCCAGGAGATTTCGAAAGACGCGGCTAAAAATGCCCGCGTGCAGCGGGTGGGGAAGCGGATCGCGGCGGCCGTCGGTGACGCACTCCCCGGGGCCAATTGGGAATTCGTGGTCTTCTATGGCCCCACCACGGTGAATGCGTTTGCGCTGCCCGGGGGCAAGGTCGGGATCTACACGGGCCTGCTCGACCTGGTCGAATCGGACGACGAGATCGCGATCGTCATGGGCCATGAGATTGCCCACGTGACCTCGCGGCACGGCGCCGAACGTTTTTCCAAGGGAGTCGTGGCGGTTGGCGTCGGCCTCGCGGCCGACATCGCCCTGAAGGGAAATCGAAACCACGACCTGATTCTCGCGGCCTATGGCATCGGCGCGGCCGGGATGGCGTTGCAATTCTCCCGGCAAAACGAGAGCGAAGCCGACTACATCGGCATCCGTTTCGCGGCCAAGGCCGGCTACGACCCGCGCGCCGCGATTTCCTTCTGGCAGAAAATGGCGATGGCGGGGACGGCCACCAAGCTGCCCGAATTTCTTTCGACGCATCCCTCGCACGACCGACGCATCCGCGAATTGCGGGAATGGATGCCGCAGGTGCTGCCGCTGTATGAGGCGGCGCCGAGAAAACCTGAGACCTGAAACCTGAGACCTGAAGTGTCCGGCGGCGTGTCGTGCTGGTATCGGGTCTTGGGTTTCAGGTTTTCGGATATTCTGGCTAGCGCCCTGTCATAAACTGCTTCAACGTGCGGCATGTTTGATCCCGTCGAAAAGCTCAAGGAGTACGTCCGCCATGGCAGTGTCTCCGCCGACCCGCAGTTCAAGGCCGGCATGGCCGGCGCCCAGCAGTTCCTCACCGGCCTCCTCACCGGGATCGGTTTCAAGGTGGAACTCGTGCCGACCGCGCTGCACCCGGTGCTGGTCGCCAAGCGCGGCGACAATCCCGCCTGGCCGCATGTGATCATCTACGGGCACTATGACGTCCAGCCGCCGGACCCGCTCGACAAGTGGACGACGCCCCCCTTCGAGCCCACCATCCGCGGCGAGCGCATCTACGGCCGCGGCACCGCGGACAACAAGGGCCCGCTCCTGGTGCACATCACCGCCGTCGCGCGGTTGCTCGAGAAGAACCCGAACCTGCCGCTGCGCCTCACGTTTGTCGTCGAGGGCGAGGAGGAGATCGGCAGCAAGAATTTCAAGACGTTCCTCAAGGAGAACAAGGAGAAGCTCCGCGGGGATTTCATCTACATGTCGGACAATGGCATCCTGACGCCCGACCAGATGATCGTCACCGTCGGCCTGCGTGGCATGCTGGCCTTTGAGATCGAACTGACCGGCCCGAGCTCCGACCTGCACTCGGGCATGCATGGTGGCGTGCTGATGAATCCGTTGCAGGCGATGGCGGAGTTGTGCGCCTCGCTGCATACGCCGGATGGCCGCGTGAACATTCCCGGCTTCTACGACGCCGTCGTCGAACCCGAGGCGTGGGAACGCGAGCAGTTGAAGAAGGCCAACCTCGACCTGAAGGCCTACCAGGCGTTTCTCGGCATCACTGAATTCCACACGCCGCCCGGCTACACGCCGTTCGAGGCGATCCGTTTCCTGCCGACGCTCGAGTTCAACGGCTTCAGCGGCGGCTACCAGGGCGAGGGCACCAAGACCGTCATCCCGGGCAAGGCGCGCGTGAAGATCACGTGCCGCCTCGTGCCGAACCAGACGCCGGACAACGTGAAGGACATCGTGTTCAACGCAATCAAGGCGCGTTGCCCGAAGGGCGTGACGATGAAAATCACGCCGCAGCACAATGCGACGCCCTACGTGGTGATTCCGCCGGATCGCTCGAACACGCCGAAGGACCAGTCGCCGGCGCTCGCGAAATGTTTCCGCGCCGTGGACAAGGCGGCCGCCGAGGTTTGGGGCAAGCCCCCGATTTATCTCCGCGAAGGCGGCAGCGTCGGCCTGCTCGCCGACCTAAAGGAAGTGCTCGGTCTGGATGCGGTCATGATGGGTCTCTTCCTCCCGGAAGACAACCTGCACGCGCCGAACGAGAGCTTCCATCTCGGCGTGATGAAGAAAGGCATCGAGACGTCGGAGCGCGTGCTGGCGGAGCTGGCGAAGGGGTAGCCGGCCTCTGGGCCGCGCCGCGTTCGCTACACACCCCGGCGCTGCGCGCCACCCCTCTTCATAGAGGGGACTCAATTAACGCCTGCGTGAATCCCCTCTATTAAGCCGGAACGATGCAATTGAACCGCGAAGGACGCGAAGGTCCGCGAAGGGCTGCCGGGAAATTCTGATTTTGCCCAGGATCGCGAAAGAGTGAGTACGGCCAGGCATCACCGGGGATCAGGTCTGACTCGCGATCTTCGCGTTTCTTCGCGTCCTTCGCGGTTTCGACTGAATGGTTCAGGATTAAGAGGGGTGCCGCAGGGCGGGGTGTGGAGGGGCTTGATATTCGAACAAAAAAAGCCGCGGATCGCTCCGCGGCTTTTGCTTTGAGATTGGCGAACGCTTATTGGCGCTTCAACTCGACGAAGTCGACGCGGCGGTCCTTCTGCCATTCGGACTCGCCACCGCCCTGCTTGGCGTCGGTCGAACCCTTCGAGAGGGTCTCGAGACGCTTGGCATCGGCGCCGAGGGATTGGAGGAACAGCTTCACGGAATTCGCGCGACGGTCACCGAGGCCGAGATTGTACTCGGCGGTGCCGCGCCAGTCGCAATGACCGACGAGGACGAGGCTCTTCTCCGGATTGTCCTTCAGCCACTTGATGGCAGCGTCGAGCTTCGGACGCTCGGCCGGAGCCACCGCGGCGCGATCGAGGCCGAAATAGATGGGCTCGACGACGCTCTGGTTTTCGTTGACCGGCGTGTCCACGGTGCGCTGCGCCAACGTGCTGTTCGGGTCCTCGGCAAAGGCTTGCAGAGTCGGATCGATCTTAATGCCGCCATCACCCATCGGGTTGGCGTTGGCACCGTCACGAACCGGCTTCTTTTTGCAGCCCGACAGAACCAGGGCCGAGAGGGCCAGCGTGAGGCCGAGGAGTTTAAAGGCGTTCTTCATAGTGTGCGGAAAAATGTGGGAGTCGTTATTGGTTAATCACCAAGGGCGTGCAAGAAGGAAACAGGGGCCCTTACCACGTCTGGGCGCGGTGGTCGATCAGGCCGATTTCGAGGGCGTAGCGCGTCAGGCTCGCGACGTCGTGCAGATTGAGCTTCCGCATCAGGTTGGTGCGGTGGTTGTCGACCGTCTTGACGCTGATGCCGAGCTTCTGGGCGATCTCCTTGGTGCTGTTGCTCTCGGCCACCAGCTTGAGGATTTCGCGTTCGCGGTCGGTGAGGGTGTCGACGCCGGACGCCGGGCTGTTGTTGGCCACGACGGTGCGGAGGAGGGCGGCCACGCCGGGGCCGAAATAGGTGCCGCCATTGGCAATGGTCTCGAGGCCCTTCTTGAACTCGCCCAAGCCGGCCGTCTTCTCGACGAAACCATGGGCGCCGGCCTCGAGCATCTCGCGGACGAGGGCGGGGCTCTCGTAGGCGGAGAAAACCAGGACGCGCGTGCTCTTCAGCTGCTTGCTGATGCGGCGGAGGATATCGACGCCGCTCAGGCCCGGGAGGCGCGCATCGAGCACGAGCAGGTCGGGCTTGAGGTCCAGGCACAACTGGCAGGCCTGCTGTCCATCGCCGCTTTCGCCCACGATCTTGTAGGCGGGATCGATGCGGAGGATTTCCGCCAGCATTTCGCGAATGGCGGTTTGGTCCTCGATGATGACGATACGTTTGGCGGAGGTAAGGGTGGGCACGGGTGTCGAGGTGGGATATCGGGCGATGAGAGCGGTGCGGCGACTTTTGGTCATCCGTAAGAAAACTCAACCTCGATTAGTAAAAATACCCCGGCGGATGAAAATTCAACTCCCCAGGCAGATAGGAGGGTTTGGTGGTGGGGCGACTGGGATTCGAACCCAGAACCAAAAGCTTAAAAGGCTTCTGCTCTACCGTTGAGCTATCACCCCGAGCCAAACCAAGAGGCAGATAGTTTTTCGGTTGGGCGGCAAGGCAAGGATTATTTGAGCGGAACCGGCCGGGCCAAGCGGGGATTGACCGGCGCACCCGGGGTGGTGCAAGCTCCCGGCCAACAACCGACTTTCGTGGGAACAATCCTGAAATTTCCGAATCCAAACGAGCCTGAGCACATGACCGCCAAGGCCCAGGAAGTAGCCCTAGATCGCATGCTGGTAGACCGCTTTAAGAGCGGGGACTCGTCTGCATTCGACCAACTCGTAACCCGGTATTGGGACCGCATCTATGCGATGACCAACCAGCTGCTGCGCAACCAGCAGGACGCCGAGGAGGTGACCCAGGACGCCTTCATCCGTGCGCACCGGGGTCTGGAGAATTTCCGCGGGGATTCGGCGTTCTCAACCTGGCTCTACCAGATCGCCACGAACCTGGCCCGCAACCGGTATTGGTACTGGTGGCGCCGCAAGCGCGACAAATCGATTTCCTTTGAAGCCCCGGTCGGCTCCGAGAACGAGACCACGCTGGCCGAGTTGATCCCCGCCGAGCAGGAGACCCCCGAGGACGCCACCGTCACGCAGGAATTCGTGAACCGCGTCGCCGAGTGCATGGAGGATCTGAACGAAAAGCACCGGGAGATTTTGATCCTGCGCAATGTCCAGAATCTCGCCTACGAGGAGATCGCGGAAATCCTCGGCATCAGCGTGGGGACCGTGAAGAGCCGCATCGCCCGCGCGCGTGAAAGTCTGCGCGAAAAATTGGGAGACGAATTTCAGCCATGAGAGACAATCGTTTTATTGAACTGGTGAACCTGTACATCGACCGGCAGATCTCGGTCGAGGAAACCGCCGAGTTGGAGGCCGAGATGCAGGCCAACCCCAAGCGCCGCGCGGTCTACAAACAGTATTGCCAGCTGCACACCGCCACCAAGCAGGTCTATACCGATTTCCGCGCCCAGTCGGCGGCCCCGCAGGCGGGTGCGTCCTCCGGCCGCGTGATCCGCGCCGAGTTTGTCCGCCGCCGCCCGCACTGGATTCATTATGCCGGTGGCTTGGCCGCCGCGGCCTGCCTGGCCGTTGCCTTCGCCCGCTACCATGCCGCTTCAACCGCGCAGGAACCGCTCGCCGCCGCCACCCAGCCGGCGCCGGTCCAGGTCGCCGCGGTCACCCCGGTGGCTCCTGCGATCACGGCGCCCGCGCCCGTGGCCACGCCGGTCAACTCCACCGTCACCGAGCCCAACTATTCCGAGCTCCTGAAGGCCGTCCGCCAGGAAGAGCAGCGCGCCTTTGCGGCCGGCGAACTCCAGCCCGGTCGCCTGCCTTCGTTGTTTGACGACGGCGTCTTCGACACGCGGTCGGTGTTTCCTGCAAACAAGCGCGTCTTCCGTGGCAAGCAGACCCCGGCGGCCCAGTTCACCGCCATCGAGTTCCAGCGCTGAGGACCGATCGATCCTCAAGCCGAAGCCCACCTGTGAAGGTGGGCTTTTTATTTGGCACAGTTGAAGGTGGAGCGCACTGACCCCCCGGTGCGCTGGTTTGAACGCGGATGAAATCCAAGCGCACGGGGGCAGTGCGCTCTACCTTCAACCCAGCGCTTTCTTGATCAGCGCTTCAGTCGACGCCGAGGCGCCGAGCGCCACCCACGCCTGCCGCACGGCCTTGTCGGCGTCGGCGGCCTTGTAGCCGAGTGCGGTCAGGGCGAGCACCGCGTCGCGAATCTTGTTTTCGCCCGGAGGCACCGGCGCGGACGTCTCACCCCGGGCGGGAGTCACCGTGCCGAGGTCGGCGGGGTTCAGCTTGTCGCGCAGTTCGATCACCAGGCGCTCGGCGGTTTTCTTGCCGATGCCGGGGCACTTGGCCAGCAGGCCGACGTCACCCGCGATGATCGCACCCTTCAGCGTGGCGAGGGAAAGTTTGCTCAGGACGCTCAGCGCCATCTTCGGGCCGACGCCGGTGACTTTTTCAACCAGCAGCCGGAAGAAATCGCGCTCCTCCTCGGACGCGAAGCCATAAAGAGTCGCCGAATCCTCGCGATAGACCGCCAGCGTATGCAGTTTGGTTTGCTGGCCGGGCGAGGGGAGTCGCTCCGCCGTCGTCACCGGGATGTGAATCTCATACCCCAGCCCGCCGGTCTCGATGATCGCCGAGAGCGGGGTGGCGGCGACGAGGGTGCCCGAGACGCTGGTGATCATTTGAGGCCGAGCACGTCCTGCATGTCGTAAACGCCGGGCTTCTGCCGCACGACCCAGTGGGCCGCGCGCACCGCGCCGCGCGCAAAGATCCCGCGGTCGCTGGCCTTGTGGGTCAGCTCCACACGCTCGCCGAGCGCCGCGAAAACGACGGTATGCTCGCCGACCACATCGCCGCCACGGAGGGCGTGTACGCCGACCTCGGTGGGCTGGCGCTCGCCGGTGATGCCGGACCGGCCGTGACGCAGCGCGTTCGCGGTCAGCTGGCGTTCCTCGAGGATGATCTCGAGCAGGCGCGCGGCGGTGCCGCTCGGGGCGTCCTTCTTGAAGCGATGGTGCATTTCCACGACCTCGGCGTCGTAGTCGGCGCCGAGCACCGCCGACGCGCGCCGGGTGAGGGCGAAGAGCAGGTTGACGCCGACGGAGAAATTGCCCGCCCACACGCAGGGAACCTGCGCGGCCAGCGCGAGCAGCTTTTTCTTTTCCTCGGCGCCGTGGCCGGTCGTGCCGATCACGATCGGCTTTTTCTCGGCCACCGCGAGTTCGAGCAGCTTGCCGGTGACGGCGTGCGAGCTGAAATCGATGATGACGTCGCAGCCCGCGAGCTGCGCGGCCGGATTATCGCCGGCATCGGTGGCCGCGCGGATGACCGCGTCCAACTCGCCCGCGACGCCGGCGATGGTCTGGCCCATGCGGCCCTTCGCGCCATTGAGGAGGATTTGGAGCGGCATGGGTCAGCCCTTGCGGTAGGCGGCGAGCGTGGCGAGCAGCGTCTTGCGATTGGCCGCACTCAACCCGCACAGCGGCGAGCGCACTTCCTCCGAGCCGATGATCCCGGCCTCGACCATGGCGAGCTTCACGGGGGACGGATTCGATTCGATGAAGAGCGTCTTGAACACCGGATAGAGGCGGCGGTGCAGGGCGCGGGCCTTCGGGTAGTCGTGGGCGAGGGCGAGGGACACCAGCTTGCTGACTTCGCGCGGGAGCAGGTTGCTCGCGACGCTGACGACGCCCTGGGCGCCGACCGCCATGAACGGCAGGGTGAGGCTGTCATCGCCGCTCAGGACCGTGATATCCTTGCCCAGGGCGGAAATGATCTGATCGACGCGATCGACGCTGCCGCCGGCCTCCTTGATGTGGGCGACGTGCGGGTACTTGGCGCGCAGGCGTTCGATGACCGGCACGCCGATCTCGACGCCGCAGCGGCCGGGAATGGAATAGAGGATGATCGGCTTGTCGGTGGCCTCGGCGATTTGCGCGAAATGCTGGAACAGGCCTTCCTGGGTCGGGCGGTTGTAGTAGGGCGCCACGACCAGCATGCCATCGGCGCCGGCTTCGTCGGCGGCCCGGGTGGTGTAGATCGCCTCGTGCGTGGAATTCGAGCCCGTGCCCGCGATGACCGGCACGCGGCCGGCGGCCGCCTCGATGGTGGCGCGGATGATGTCGTTGTGCTCCTCGTGCGTGACGGTCGGGGACTCGCCCGTCGTGCCCACCGGCACGAGGCCGCTGATGCCCGCCTTGATCTGCGTGTTCACCAGTTTTTTCAGCTCAGCGTAGGCGACGGCGCCGTGCTGGAACGGCGTAACGAGAGCGGTGTAGGTGCCGGTGAAGGTGCGGGAGCGATTCATGGGAAAGTTACCTTGAACGATACAAAGAGAGGCTGTATCGAAAGCACAGCTTTAAGGCTGGTTCACGCAAATAATTCCATGAGCACGACGACACTTCACACCGAAATCATCAACGATCTGCTTAAGCTCGCGGTCGAGAGCGGCGCCAGCGACATTGTCATAAAATCCGAGAAGCCCGGCTACCTCCGCATGGGCGGCAAGCTCCGGCCGGTCGAGATGGACCCGATCACGTGCGACCACGCCCAAGCCTGGGTCGACGAACATGTGCCGCGCGTTTTCAAGGAAAAGTGGGACAAGGACGCCCAGGTGGACTTCGCCTATGCCGCCGACGACATCGGTCGTTTCCGCGTGAACGCCTTCCACCAGCGCGGCCTGGTCAGCATCGTGCTCCGCCACATCAAAAGCCAGCCCCCGACCTTTGAGCAGCTGAAGATCGAGGGCGAGAACCTCATCAAGATGGCGCAGGCCAAGGACGGCATCCTGCTCATCTGCGGCGCCACCGGCTCCGGCAAGAGCTCGACGATGGCCGCCATGCTGAACTGGATCAACCAGAACCTGGACAAGCACATCGTTTCGATCGAGGACCCGATCGAATACACGTTCAGCGACGACAAGTCGTTGTTCCAGCAGCGCGAGATCGGTCTCGATGTGCCGAGCTTCGAACTCGCGATCAAATCCGTGCTGCGCCAGAACCCCGACATCATCCTGATCGGCGAAATGCGCGACAAGGAGACGTTCGAGACCGCGATCTCCGCGGCCGAAACCGGCCACCTGGTGTTCTCCACGATGCACGCCGCCACGGTGGCGCAGTCGCTCACGCGTCTCTTCGAATTTTTCCCGCCCGAGCAAATCGCCCAGGCGCGCCGGCAGATCGCCGGTTCGCTCCGCGGCTTCATCTGCCAGAAGCTGATCCCGGCCCTCGAGGGCGGCGGCCGTTTTGCCGCGCACGAAATCCTCGCGGCCGACGCCACCGTCCGGAACCTGATCCTCGACGGCCACAACGACAAGATCCAGCAGCTGCTGGAATCCGGCGCCGACGGCATGTCGAAGTCCTTTAACAAGGACATCTACCGCCTCATCAAGGAGGGCAAGATCAGCAAGGCCGACGGCCTGCGCTTCTCGCCGAATCCGGCCGCGCTGGAGATGAACCTGAAGGGGATTTTCTTCAAGACCTGAGGAAGTTTGGGGCAGAGCCGGTTTCGTCGCCGAACGCGTGAGCGTTTGGCTTCAGCAGTGGCGAAATCAGCCAAATGCTTACGCGTTCGGCGACGACGATGGCCGGGGCGTTTGCCCCGCAATATTTTAGGGCTTGGTTTTTGCCCCGTGGACCGGTTTAACCGCTCCTTTCATCTATGTCGCTTGCGCTTATTTTTGCCGGTCAAGGTGCCCAGAAGGTGGGCATGGGGAAGTCATTATATGATGGCTCGGCGGCGGCCCGGGCGCTTTATGACCAGGCCAACTCGGTGCTGGGCTGGGACTTGACCAAGATCAGCTTCGAGGGTCCGGAAGCCGAGCTCACGCAAACCAAGGTCTGCCAACCGGCGCTTTTCGTGCATGGCCTGGCGGTGGTGGCTGCCTTGAAGGAGCAGGGGAAGCTGCCGGAAGTTAAATTCGCCATGGGCCTCAGTTTGGGCGAGGTCACGGCGCTGACCGCGGCCGGCGTTTTTGATTTCGCGACCGGCCTGAAGGTCGTCGCCGAGCGCGGCCGGCTCATGCAGCAGGCCTGCGAGCAATCCGTGGGCGGCATGGCGGCCATCATCGGCGAGGAGCGCGCCAAGGTCGCGGAGCTTTGCGCCGAGTTCGGCATCGAGGCCGCGAATTTCAACGCGCCCGGCCAGATCATCGTTTCCGGCGAGAAGGCCCGGGTCGACGCCCTCGTGGCCGCGGCCAAGGACAAGGGCCTCAAGCGCGTCATGGCCCTCAACGTCGCCGGCGCCTATCACAGCAAGCTGATGGAGCCCGCGCGCGCCGCGTTCGCCGCGTACCTCGCGGGCGTGAATTTCAACCGCCCCCTTTTCACCGTCTTGAGCAACACCACCGGCCAGGTCGTCAGCGAGCCCGCGCAGATCCGCGAGGCCCTCGTGAAGCAGGTCGTCTCGTCCGTCCTCTGGGAGGACTGCATGCGGAATTGCGCCGCGGCCGGCGCGACCGGATTCTGGGAATGCGGCCCCGGCGGCGTGCTCGCCGGCCTGGCGCGCCGCACGGAGAAGGCGTGGGTCGTCAAATCGTTCGCGGAATTCGCGGACACCACCGCCTGATGCCTGCCCGACTCACACGCAATTTCTGCATCATCGCGCACGTCGACCACGGGAAGACGACGCTCTCCGACCGGTTGCTCGAGTACACGAGCACGATCACGAAGCGCGAGATGACCGACCAGCATCTCGATGCGATGGACCTCGAGAAGGAACGCGGCATCACGATCAAGATGCACCCGGTGGTCATGAATTACCCGGCGAAGGACGGGAAGACCTACAAGCTGCACCTGACCGACACGCCCGGACACGTCGACTTTGCGTACGAGGTTTCCCGCTCGCTCGCCGCGGTGGAGGGCGCGTTGCTGCTGATCGACGCCGCGCAGGGGGTCGAGGCCCAGACCGTGGCCAACGCCCACCTGGCCGAACAGCAGGGGCTCAAGATCATCCCGGTCATCAACAAAATCGACCTGCCGAGCGCCAATCTCGAACTCTGCATGCGGCAGCTCGAGGACATCCTCACGATTCCCGCCGAGGAGGCGATTCTGGCCAGCGGCAAGTCCGGCATCGGCATCCAGGACATCCTCGAAGCCGTGGTGGCGCGCATTCCCCCGCCGCGCTGGACCGATTACCCGACGCTGCGCGCGCTGGTCTTCGACTCGAAATACGATTCCTACCGCGGCGTGGTTTCCTACGCCCGCGTTTTCTCCGGCACGATCAAGGCCGGGGAAATGATGGCCCTGATGAGCACCGGCCAGCGCTCCGAGGTGAAGGAAGTCGGCGTGTTCCGTCCCGGCATGGAGAAGATCGACAAGCTCGGCCCGGGCGACGTCGGCTACATCATCAGCAGCATCAAGAGCACCGACGACATCAAGATCGGCGACACCATCACCCACGCCAACAAGCCCGCGGCGGACATGCTGCCCGGCTACAAGGAAGTGCGGCCGATGGTGTATTGCGGCCTGTATCCGCTCGAGTCGGACGATTACGAGAAGCTGAAGGTGGCGCTCGGGAAACTGCGGTTGAACGACTCGGCCCTGATTTATTCCTCCGAGAGTTCGGTCGCGCTCGGCTTTGGCTTTCGCTGCGGTTTCCTCGGGCTCCTGCACATGGAAGTCGTCCAGGAGCGCATTCGCCGCGAGTACGACGTCGAGATCATCTCCACGTACCCCAGCGTGGTCTACAAGGTGAAGAAGCACGGCGGCGAGGTGATCGAGGTGGACAACCCGATCAATTTGCCGGATCCCGGCAGCATCGAGGAGATCGCGGAGCCCACGATCAAGGCGGCCATCCACATTCCCAACGAGTTTCTCGGCGACATGATGAACCTCATCATGGAAAAGCGCGGCAGCGTTGACCAGACGGACACGCTCGACGGCGCGCGCGTCATGATGACCTGCACCCTGCCGCTCAACGAAATCCTCGTCGATTTCAACGACCGGTTGAAGAGCATCACGCGCGGCTACGGTTCGATGGATTACGAACTCGGCGAGTACCGCGTCTCGGACCTCGTGCGCATGGACATCCTGGTGAACCAGGATCCCGTGGACGCCTTCGCCAGCATCGTGCATCGCAGCAAGGCCGAGGGCCAGGGCAGGGCGCTCTGCGAGAAGCTCGCCGATATCATTCCGCCGCAGATGTTCAAAATCGCGGTCCAGGCCGCGATCGGCGGGAAGATCATCGCCCGCGACAATGTCCGCGAAATGCGCAAGGACGTCACTTCAAAGTGCTACGGCGGCGACATCTCCCGCAAACGGAAGTTGCTCGACAAGCAGAAGGAGGGCAAAAAGAAGATGAAACTTATTGGCAAGGTTTCGATCCCACCGGATGCCTTCATTCAGGTTTTAAAGACCAACAGCTAAACCCCGCGACCGTGTTCAGCTTTCTCTACTCCCAGGAAAAGAAAATGCGGCAGAATGCCGCCAACTGGCTGGAAGTGGCGGACCGGGTGTACAAGTTCCGCCGCGACCAGCTGACGGACGACCAGAACCAGCGGCTGCTGGCGGCAGCGGGCAACGTGAAGCAGCGGCTCAAGGAAAAGGCCGACGCGCCCAAGCTGAAGCTCGCGGTGGAGTCCTTGGAAGGGGTCCTGCGCGCGACCGGCGGCCGCATATATCCGCAGGGGGCGCTGGTCGAGAACGTCGAGTTTTTCGTCGTCGCGGCGATCGTGATCCTCGGTTTGCGGGCGTATTTCATCCAGCCGTTCAAGATTCCGACAAACTCGATGTGGCCGACATACTACGGCATGACGGCGGAAGTGTTCAAACCCGGCGAGGAACCGGGTGGGGCGCGGAAACTCGCGCGCCTGCTCACGCTGGGGGCCAGCAACTACACGGTCCGGGCGCCGGCCGACGGCGAGGTGTTGATTCCGCTTTTCAGTGACGGGACCGTGGCCTACAGCGAGAAGCCCGGCCGCAGCCTTTTCGTGTTTCCGACCCTGATGCGCGAATACACCTTCATGGTGGGCGGGCAGCAGGCCAAATTCACCGTGCCGGCGGATTTCCAGGGGGAACTCGGCCAGGTGTGGGACCAGTCATTCAAGGGCAGTGCAGGCAGTTTCTATGCCGCGCTCCGCGCCGCGGCGGCCCGGACGACCGCTCCGGAGCATTCAACCTTCGTGGTTCGCGGCGGCCCGCAGCCGGTCGAGCGCACCGTTTACTGGCTGCCGATCGGCAAGACCGTGCGGAAAGACGAGCCGATCCTGTCGTTCGATATCCTCACGGGGGACCTGCTGTTTGTGGACCGGATCACGTATAATTTCATCCGGCCCAGTATCGGCTCCGGTTTCGTTTTCAAAACAGGCAACATCACGGGCGCGGCGATGCAGGAAGCCACGCGCGGCGTCAGCCAGTATTACGTGAAACGCCTGGTCGGCGCCCCCGGCGACGTCCTGGAAATCAAGGAGCCGGTGCTTTATCGTAACGGCGAGCCGATCACGGGCTCGGAAGCGTTCGGCAAGAACGCGCGCCGCGAAGGACTTTATCCGGGCTATACGAACAGCCCGGGCGGCCCGGTGATCGACGACGGCGTGCAGGAAGCCGGCGGTTCCTTGCCCCTTGGCCGCAAGGTCACGGTCCCGGCGAATTCCTTCTTCGCGCTAGGGGACAATTCTCCGCGCAGCCTCGACAGCCGCTACTGGGGATTCGTGCCGGAGAAGGACGTCGTCGGCCGGCCGCTGTTTATCTATTTCCCGCTGACCAGCCGCTGGGGCTTGGCTAAGTAAGGTTCCGGCGTCCTTAGGTTCTTATGTCCTGTTTTCGCACAATATATATTATGTCTATAATACTATTATGCGCATACCAATCACTTAAACCCTATCCCATACCCCGTTAAGAGAATCATTAGGGTCTGGCGCCGGCCAACCCGGTAACTCCTATCACGGATTTTGTTTTGGGGCCCTTCTCTCCGCCGAACCACCGGTCCTTCAGCGTCAGGAAGAATTTCTCGTAGGTCAGGTAGCTGATGGTCGCGAGACAGAGTGCCGCCGCGGATCCGGCGAGAAAGTCGTAATAGGCCGAGCCTTCGATCCCCGCGGCGGCCCCCGCCTTCCGCATCAGGTTCACGGCGATCATATGCATCAGGTACATGCCGTAGCTGACCGTCCCGATCCAGGCGACGGGCCGCCAGCGCAGCAGCCAAGCCAGGTCGTTGTCCTCCCGCGTCACGCAGGTCGCCACCAGCGCCGCCAGCGCGACGGCGACCAGCAACTCGCCGGCCGCACCCCAGCCCGGCGCATAAGCCAGCGCCAGCAGGCTCAGGCCCACTGCGGCCAGCGCCGAACCCCGCCGCCCGGCGAAGCGCCAGATTTGCCGGTAGGTGGCCTGGTCATGCAGCAGGTGCGCGAGCATCACCCCGAGCAGGATCGCGGCGGGCACGCTCGTCAGGATCCGCAGACTCAATTGCGCGCGCGCAAGGTCCCCTGCCAGCCAGGCCACGATTTGCGTGACAACCAGTGCGCTCAGCGCCACTGCCAGCGGCCAGCGGCCGCGCGCGAAGCGCTCGATGAACGGCCAGACCACGTAGAACTGCTCCTCGGCCGCAAGTGACCAGGCGAAATAGAAAATCACCCTGGCATTGTCCAGGTTTACGAACCAGTTCGCGGTGAAGGTTGCGAAGGCGGGCACGTTGTTGAAGAACGTTTCACGCGCCACCCCATCCTTCTCGAGTTTCCAGACCAGCACGCAATACGCGGCCAGCACGGCATAATAGACCGGGAAGATCCGCAGCATGCGTCGCCCCCAGAACCGCGGCAGGGAAAATGTCCCGGCGGCCTCCTTCGCGCGCAACAGCAAGGTGACAATCAGGAATCCGCTGATGACGAAAAACAGGGTGACGCCCTTGTTGCCCTGCCCGAGCAACGAGTCGTGGCTTGCGGGCACCGTGTGGTACCAGATGACGCCGAGGATGCTGAGAGCCCGCAAGCCATCGAGCGAGCCGAAGAATTTCACCCGCTTGAACGCCTCATAGCCCGCCGCGGCTTCCGATCCGGCCGGCCCCGCACGATTGGTTGCCGGGAATTCCATGGCGCCATCCTACCATCCGATGGTGGACGACCGTCTGGGTCGTCCACCCCATTCGTGCTCACGGCCAACCCTACCTTGCGGCTTACGCGGCCTGCTGACGCCGCATCTTGAGATAACGGCAGGCAGCCAGGGCGCCGAGGGCGCACAGGAACCACACGCTCGGGGCGCCACCGCCCCCGCCGGACGAGGATCCGGAGCCCGAACCCGAGCCGGACCCGGTGCCGGGTGTGGCCGTCGTCTTCGTGACCGTTGAAACCTGTCCGCTCGTGAAGGAAATCGAACGAATCCGGGAGTTGCCGGTGTCGACCACCCGGAGAGTGCCATCGAGGAACACCCCTTCCGGCTGGTTGAACAGCGCATTGCTGGCCGTCCCGTTCCGATAACCGGAGATGCCGGAGATACCGGCGATCGTGGACACGGCGCCGCGCGACGTGATCAGGCGGATGCTGCTGTTGCCGGTGTCGGCCACGTAAACGGTTCCGGTGCTGTCGACCGCCACGCCCTTCGGTTGATTGAACAAGGCGAACGTGCCCGTGCCGTCGAAGACGCCGCTGATGCCCGCCGAACCGGCCAGCGTGGTCACGGTGCCCGCGGGGCTCGAGACGGTGTTGGACGTGGACGGGGTGATGCCTTGCGCCGTGTCGTTGGTCACGGACAGCGTGGCGATGGCACTGTCGTCCACCGTCGCCAGATAGGACAGCGTGATGACCGCGGAATTCGACGACGCGGTGTAGCGCGCGGCAATCGTGGTGTTGGCCGTCAGGGCCGCGGCAACCTTCGGGGCCCACACCGCCGGCGCGTCGCCCGTGACGACCGCGACCGAAACCGTGACCGGGCTGCCCGTCAGGCCGGCGTCGGTCAGGACGACCTTGAGGTTGCCATCCGTCGTGACGGTGCCCGCGCCCGTCAGCGACAGGACGCGCGGCTTCGTGCGGATCTTGCGGATGGTGCTGTTGCCGGTGTCGCACACGTAGAGGTTATAACCCGAATCCAAGGCCAGCCCCGTCGGGTTGTTGAACAGCGCCGCCGACAGCGAACCGTCCGCATCACCCACGACGCGGCTCTGGCCCGCATAGGTGGTGACCACGCCGTCGGTGGTCGTGATCTTGCGAATGGTGCCATTGGCGGAGTCGGTCACGTAAAGCGTGGACGTCGTGCCGTCGCACGCGATGCCCGTCGGGGTGTTGAAGCGCGCGGCACTGCCCGTGCCGTCCGTGCTGCCGCGATTGCCCGCCGAGCCGGCGAGCGTGGTGACAACGCCCCCCGACGTGATCTTGCGGATCGTCGCGTTGCCGGTGTCGCACACATAGAGATTGCCCGAGAGGTCCCCGGCAATGCCGGTGGGCCCGTTGAAACGCGCGGCGGTGCCGGTGCCGTCGGTGGAACCGGCGGAACCCTCGGCGCCGGCCACCACGGTGACCGTGCCATCGGCCGCGATGGCCTTGATGCAATTGTTCGCCGTATCCACGACCAGGAAGCTGCCGACCGTGTTGCCGTTGATCATCGCGGTGGGACGCAGGAGGAACGCCGTGTCCGTGGGCGTGGTGCCCGTGCCACCCGACCCGCCGGAGCCGCCGGAACCCGAGCCGCCCCCGTTGCCGGAACCGCCCGACCCGCCGGAACCGCCCGAACCCGAGCCGCCCGAGCCCGAGCCGCCCGCGGCGGCGCTTGAGCCGATGCCGGTGGTGTTGCCGGACGCCAACCCGAGGCGGATCGTGTGGTTCTTGTTGTCGGCCACATAGAGATTGCCGGCGCTGTCGAGCGCGAGTCCGCTCGGGAAATTGAAGCGCGCCGCCGTGCCCGTTGCGTCAGCCGAACCCGCCTGCCCGCTCTGGCCGCCCACGGTGGTGACGAGTCCGCCGGACGTGATGGCGCGAATGGTCGAGTTGTTGGCATCGGCCACGAAGACCACGCCGGAGGAACTGACCGCGATGCCCGAAGGCCCGTTGAACCGGGCCGCCGCGCCCTGTCCGTCCGCCGAGCCCGCGCTGCCGGCCGTGCCGGCCAGCGTGCTCACCGAGCCGCCCGACGTGACGGTGCGGATCACGTGGTTGCCGTAGTCAGCCACGTAGATGAGCCCGGAACTCGGATCGACCGCGACGCTGCGCGGGAAATTGAAGCGCGCGGCACTGCCCGTGCCGTTGGTGTTGCCCGCGACACCCGGCGAGCCCGCCAGCGTGCTCACGACCCCTGCGGGGGTGATTTTGCGGATCGTGTGGTTGTTGTAGTCGGCGACATACACGTTGCCGCCGCTGTCCACGGCGACGCTGCTCGGGTTGTCGAAGCTGGCGCCCGTGCCGTTGCCGTCGGCCGAACCCGGAGCCAGGAAGGTGCCCGCGAGTGTGGTCACGGCGCCACCGGACGTGATCTTGCGGATGGTGTGGTTGCCCGCGTCGGCCACATACACATTGCCCGCGCCATCCGTGGCGAGGCCCGCGGGGGCGTTGAAACGCGCGTCGGTGCCCGTGCCATCATTGAAGCCGGTGCTCCCCGGGCTGCCCGCCAGGGTCGTGACCGTGCCATCGTTGGCGATGCGGCGGATGATGTTGTTGCCGGTGTCGGCCACATACGCGAGGGAGCTGGACGCCACCGCGATGCCGTTCGGATTGCGATAAAACGCGGCCGTGAGGAGATAGCCCGTGCCGTCCAGGAAACCGGCGGCGCCACCAACGCCCGCGATCGTCGTGACCTCGCCCGTCGACGAGATTTTCCGGATCAACTGGTTGCCGTAGTCCGAGACGTAGAGATTGCCGGCGGTGTCCGCCGCAACGCCCATCGGCGACGCAAACCGCGCGGCCGTTCCGGTGCCGTCCACCTGCCCGGACTGGCCGGCCAGGCCCGCCACCGTGGTGACGACACCCGCGGGCGTGATCTTGCGGATCACGTTGTTGGATTGGTCCGCCACATACACGTTGCCGGCCGAATCGAGACTGATGCCCGTGGGGTTGCTGAAACGCGCGGCGCTGCCCGTGCCATCCGTGCTGCCGAAGGTGGCCGGCGCGCCCGCGAGCGTGGTGACCACGCCTGCCGGCGTGATCTTGCGGATCGTGTTGTTGCCGGTATCCGCCACGTAGAGATTGCCCGCCGCATCCGACGTCAGGCCGCGCGGATTGCTGAAGCGCGCCGCCGTGCCCGTGCCGTCCGCACTGCCCACGCTGCCGGCGGTGCCGGCAAAAGTCGTGACAACGCCCGCGGACGTGATCTTGCGGATCGTGTTGTTGAGGGAGTCCGTGACGTAGAGATTGCCCGACGTGTCGAACGCAAGGCCGGCCGGCTTGGCAAAGGTAGCCGCCGTGCCGGTGCCGTCCGCGAAACCCGCCGTGGCGCTGCCCGCGATGGTCGTGACCACACCTGCGGACGTGATCTTGCGGATCGTGTTACCGTTGTAATCGGCGACGTAGAGGTTCCCCGACGCATCGATGGCGAGACCCTGCGGTGAGCTGAAGCTGACGCCGGAATCGACACCCGTGCCGTCCGTGACGCCCATCAAGCCCGGGCTGCCGGCGATGGTGGTGACGGTGCCGGTCGGGGTCACCTCGCGGATCAGGTTGTTGCTGGCGTCCGCGACATAAAAATTGCCCGCGCTGTTTCGCACGAGGGTCATCGGGTTGTTGAACAACGGCAGGTCCATGCCGCCGCCCGCGCCGTTCGTGCTGCCGGCTTTCGCCGCCACGCCGGAGATCGTGAGGAATTTATAGGGCGTCGACTGGGCGAGCGCGGCGAGCGGCAGACAGGAGAGCCCCACCAGGGCCAAGCGACGGCCAAGGACCGGCATCGAGCTGACGAGGCGAAGAAAACCCGTCCCCTTGGACGCGGCGGATGGATTAGGGATCATTTCTGGGAAAGGGGGATGCGTGGCCATGCGGCGACAAAGCCTAATGAAATTCGTTCCATGTCGATGCTGTTCTTTTTCCGTGGTTTGCGAGCGTGAAACGGCTGCCAGGGGCCGTCAGCCTCCGGTCAGGTGGGCGCTGATCTTCCACAAACAGTTGGTGGGTTCGTCCTCGAGCACGTAATGCCCCGCTTCCTCGAAATAACGGGTGGCCGCCGCGGGCAGCAATTCGCGCCAACGGTCGTAATAATGCCGGTTAAAGCAGAAATCGCGTCCGCCCCAGAGGATCAGGACCGGCCGCTCCCGCAACAGCCCGAGTTTCGCCTCGATTTCCGCCAGGGCGCGGTCGCTGGCCGTCCCCCGCCCCGACGGGATGTCGACGACAAACCGGTGCGTGGCGATGCGGTTGGCCCAGTTGTCGTAGGGGTAAAGGAAGCCGCGCTTCACGTCAGCGGCCAGCGGCCGGGCCACGGCCATCGAGGCCGCCGGTCCCGCGAAACCGTTGAAGCCCCGCACCAGCCATTCGCCGACCAGCGGCGCGCGGCACAAACGGATGCGCCACGGCACCCTCGTGTCGGCAAACGCCGCGGTGTTCAGGATCACCACCCGGCCCAGCTGCTCCGGCCGGAGGAACGCGGCGCCCAGCCCGATCGGCCCGCCCCAGTCATGCACGACAAGGTGAATTTTGCGCAACTTCAGGCTGTCGAGCAGCGCGCGGAGGTTGCGGATGTGCTCGTCGAGCGTGTAATTGAAGGCCTGCGGCTTGTCGGACAGCCCGCACCCGAGGTGATCCGGCACGATGCAGCGGATCTTGCCGCGCAGGCCGAGCACGAGGTTGCGGTAATAAAACGACCAGGTCGGATTGCCATGCACCATGACGACGGCTTCGTCGCCGGCGCCCTCATCGAGATAGCTCATCACGCCGCGACCCGTCTCGAACCGCTTCGGTTCGAAGGGGTACAGAGTCTTGAGCCAGGTTGGCAACTCGGGCGCGGTTGATTGCATGGAATTCATCACCACTCCACCGCCAGCATCAGGCTGTTGATGCCGCTGCCGATGCCGAGCAGCGCGGCTTTGTGGCCGGGTTTGACCACCCCGCCGTCGACGGCGAGCGCGAGGGCGGTCGGCAGCGCGGCCGAGCCGGTGTTGCCGAGCGTTGCGAAGGTCGAGAAATCCTTCGCCAAATCGAGGCCCACCGTTTCGTAAAGCTTGCGGCGATGCGTGCTGCCGACCTGGTGGCAGATGAAATGATCGGGCGTCGCGCGCGTCCAGCCGGTCTCCTGTTCGAATTTTTCCCACGTGGCGCGGGCGACTTCCACGCCGGCCACCAGGAGTTGTTCGGAATCCGTTTCCATCTGCAGGCCATTGCCCGAGGTGTCGCCCTGGCAGAGTTCGCTGTGCTGCGTGGCGGACAAATAGGCGCCGGCCAGCAGGCGGTGCTTGGGACCCGCGGGTAGCAGGTCCTCGTGACACACGATCGCGGCCACCGCGCCCGAACCGATCGTGAGGTTGGCGAAGAACGGTTTGATTTCGTTCCGGCTCAGCGGCGCGGCCAGCAGGTGCTGGAGCGTCTGCTCCACCAGCGGACGCCCGTTCTCACCGGCCACGACCAGGCCGCACTTGATCTGGCCGGAGTCGATCATGGCGCCGAGCGTCACGAGTCCGTTGAGAAACCCGAGGCAGGCATTCGACACGTCGAAGACCTGGCAATGCGCGCCCAGGCCGATCTTGTGGTGGGCAAACGAGGCGGTGGCCGGCTCGAGCATGTCGCGTGACACGGCACAATGCAGGAAGCTCTCGATCTGGTCCGGCTTGAAACGCGACCGCTGCAGCACGGCCCGGCCCGCCTGGGCGCTCGCGTCGGACGGCTTCGTGCCGGCCGGCCATTGGCGGCGCTCGCGAATGCCCGTCATCAATTCGAGGCGCCCCGCCGGCAGCTTCAGGCGGTCGTACAACGGCCGGAGGCGTTCCTCGATTGCAGCGGAACTCCAGACCTCGTCCGGCAGCACCGCGGCCAGGGATTCGATGCAGGCGTGCGCGAATTTCATTCGCGAAGCTCCAAGCTCCAAGCGCCAAGCTTCAGAGAAATATCAACCTGCAGATTTTTCACGCCAAATTCCGGAATCATTTGGAGCTTGGATGTTGCGAGCTTGGGGCTTCCGGAGACCGCGTCTCCGGCCGCATGGCCAGCTTGATGATATCCTTGTCGAAAAAATTCGCGCCCAAGCCCGCGTCGACGACCAGCGTGGTGCCGTTCAAGCCGCTGCTGCGTTCGCTGAGCAGGAAGAGCGCGACATTGGCCACCTCCTGGGTTTCGAGGTTCTTTTTCCGGAAGGTCAGCTTCTCGGCATAGAGGTAGCTTTCGAGATACCCCGGGATGCCCGCCGACGCGCTGGTCTTGAGCGGGCCGGCGCCGACGACATTGAAACGCACCCCGCTGTCCGCGCTGAAGGACTTCGCCAGAAACCGGCTCGCCGAATCGAGCGCGGCCTTGATGGGGCCCATGTAGCCGTAGTTGTCGGGCGTGACGGTCAGCGACGAAATGCCAAGCGTGATCACCGAGGCGTTGCGCGCGAGGTGGGGCTTCAGCGCGTTGGCAAGTTCGACCAGGGAAAACGCCGAGATCGCCGTCGCCTGCAGGAAATCCTTCCGCTTCGTCTCGTGGAACGGCTTGAAGCCCTCGCTGTAGTTGGCGAACGCGATCGAGTGCACGACGCCGTGCAGGGGCGCGAAGCCGGCCGCGGCCACTTCGGCGGCGAGACGCGCGCAGGCGCCCTCTTCCTCGACGTCGCACAGGAACACCGGCTTGCCGGCCAGCAGCGTCTCGAGCGATTTCTTCCGGGTCTCGGAACGCACGCTGTAAACGACGCGCGCGCCCTGCTCTTCCAGCGACCGGGCGATGAACCAGGCGACGCTCTTGCGGTTCGCCACGCCCATCACGAGGAAGGTCTTTCCGGAAACCTGGAGGAAGTCGCTCATGAGGTGACCTGCCCCTGGGGCTTTTTCCACGCCACGGAAAACTCGACGTTCAGCACGCGCTTGTCGCCGTTCTTGATCGAGCCCGCCATGAAATGGAAATCCCCCATCGTCTCCTTGCGCTTCACTTCGATGGTGGTCGTGTCGCCCGGGTAAACCGGCGTGCGGAAGCGGACGTCCGTCACCTTGGTGAGCAGCGGGACCCCGCCCTGCCCGCCGGGGTTCGCACCGGCCATGAGCTTCGCCATCAGCAACGCGCCCGTTTGAAACACGGACTCGCACAGCAAGACCCCCGGGGTGATCGGCGCGCCCGGATAATGGCCCTTGTAGAAATCCTCCTCCGCGCGCCAGGTGCGCTTCGCCACCAGCGTCTCGCCATCGTGCGAGACGATCTCGTCAACAAACAGGAACGGCGGACGGTGCGGGATGAGTTTTTCGACTTCGGTCATGGGACAGGGAGAAATCAGTTTGCCCGCGAATGATGCGAATCGACGCGGATGGGAACAAGGCAACACCCCCCGCCCTTCGGGCACCCCTCTCTAGAGGGGATCAGCGCGATCCGAGATCCCCTCTTGAGAGGGGTGCCCGTCAGGGCGGGGGGTGTTTCGGAATGCGCATGCATTGGCGTGATTAACGGGAAGTCCCGGCCGGCTCGGCGGCCGCGCGTTTCTTCGCGGCGAGCGCCTTGTCGATCTGGTTGGCGACGATCACGCCGTAATTGATGGTGCCCAGCCAGCCCGACATGATGATGCCGACGGACCCGGCGTGATAAAGTCCCGGCAGTTGCGCCGGGATGTCCATCGAAACCTTGAGGCCTTCGAACTTGGTGCCGAACGAGGTGCCGGCCCAGTGCTTCGTGTAATACTCGATCGTGCGCGGCGTGGCGGCCTCCATCCAGTCGATCTTCGCGCGCACGCCGGGAATGAACCGCTCGAGCGACGCGATCGACTCGTCGATCAGCCGCTGCTTCTCGACCGCGTACTGTTCCGGCGTGAGGTTGTTCCAGTCGTCGTACTGCGCGTTGATCGATACGACCACGGTGTAGCGATCGGTGCCCGGACGCGTGTCCGGATAATACATCGAGAACGTCCGGCTGGTCGTGCGCAGGTCCACGAGTTTCTCGCTCGAGAACCTCGGCTCGTCGGACGTGAACACCAGGTCGCCGATGTGCGGCAGCGTCTCGCCCTTCCTGATGCCGAGGTAGACCTGGCAGGAGCTGCTGTTGACGCGGACCGCCTTGGTCTGGGCCACGAATTCCGGGCTGAAGTTCTCCTCGCCGGCGAGGCGCAGGATCGTGTTCTTGATGTTCGAGTTCGAGAGCACCGCATCGCAGCGGATCGTGCGGCCATTGGCCACGACGCCCGTGACGTGCCTTTTGCCATCGCGCTCCTCGGTAAGGATTTTTTCCACCGCCACGTGCTTGCGGATCTCCACGCCGTTGGCCTTGAGTTCGGCGGCCATCTTCTTGATCAGGACGTCGGTGCCGCCCTGGAAGGTGTACACGCCCTTGCTCATGAAGTTCGAGAACACGATGCCGAAGGTGATCGCGGGGTCGGCGAGCGTGGAACCGTTGGCGTAGGCGATCGGCTCCATCAGGAGACGCTGCACGTCGTCCCGGCCGGGGAAATACCGCTCGAACATCTGGCCGGTGGTCTCCGGGTTGTTGTCGTAGAAATTCATCGCCCGGAGATCGGTGAAGAAACGCTCCACGGTCTCCGCCGGCACCTTGAAGTTCTCCACCAGCTGGCGCGTGAAGTCCTCGCGATCGAAGGTCGTGTCGATCGAAAACTGCGGGTTGATGAAACGGACGCCCTTCAGCTGCACGATCGAGTCCGCGATATCCTGTCCCCAGTATTTCCGGCAGGATTTGATCATGCCGATCGGGAAACCATGCAGGGAAATGTCGAAAATATGGCCGCCCTTCCGCGTGAACCAGGTCGCCAGGCCGCCGAGCTGGTAATGGTGCTCCAGCAACAGCACTTTATGGCCGCATTTCGCCAGGACATTGGCGCCCGTCAACCCGCCCAAGCCGCTGCCAATCACCACGATGTCGTAGTGATCTTCAATGCCTTTGAGCCAATCGTAAGCCATGGAGCTGCCCACCTAAGTTGCCCGCTTTCCAAAGCGCAACGCGGAATTGCTTGAAGGCGACACAGCCCGCAATGCCACCCACCCTCCCTGCGGGGTGAGTGGGCGGCGGATCAGCGAGCCGGTCCCGCACTTCCCTGCAACACGTGGTAATTCGCCATCGAGATCCCGCTGAGCATGGCGCCGACAATGCCGAGGAAACCCTGGTCGGTGCCGCAGAGATAGAGGTTGCTCAGGTGCGTGCGGCCGTTGCGGATTTTGTGCGGCGCACCGTAGATCGCGCCGTTGAGGTGACCCGTGAATTTCTTGATGGTGCGCGGCGTGAACATGTCGGTCGCCACCTGTGCCTGCGCGAGCACGGCATCGTCCACCGGGGGCAGGAAACGCCGGGCGCTGCGCACCGCGGTTTCGAACCAGCGACGCTTGTCCGCCAGGTACTGTTCCTCGGGCAGGTGCGCCCATTGCTCGAAATTCGCCAGGCACGTCACCCGGAAAATTCCCTCGGGCAATTGCGCGCCGCCGAAATTGAAATTGTTCGGGAGGCAGATGACGCCGCTGCGCGGATCGACCTGGTCCCGGGCCTGCGCGTAGTCGAAGCGATCGGAATCGTTGAAGAAGATGATCGTGTCGTCCCCCCACCCCCACTCCGCCGGCTGGCGGTTGAACACGCTGATCGTCTCAATAAAGGAAAGCTGCCCGATGTTTTTCTGCGGGTCGGGATGGGTCCCCGGCAGGGCGGACGCAGCGTCCGGCTGACAAAGTGCCAGGGTCTCCTGCAGGCCGATCGACGAGATCACGTGGCCGGCGGTGATTTCCGTGCCGTCGTCCAGGATCAGGCGCGCGGCCCGCCCCGCTTCCTCAATGATCCGCTTCACCCCGCACTTCATGCGCCGCTCGCCGCCGGCGGAGCGGAATTTGTCGAGCAACACGCGGATGATGACGCGCACGCCGTCCAGCGGCCGCGCGAAGCCTTCCAGAAAGAGCGCCTTGAACATGATGACGAACTGGCCGAACTCCATGTCCCGCTCCTGTGCACTGCCGTAGTACATCACCGGACAGAAAAGCATGTCGACCAGCAGCGGATCCGTCAGGTGCCGGCCGACCACCGCGCGCGCCGAGAGCGGCTTCGCCTCGAGCGAGACGTCGTCGTGGGTCTTCACCAACTCGACGAGCTTCCGCCAGCCGTCGGCCTGCGCGGGAAATTTCGCCGCGACCTCGGCGTCGAGCACGGCAAAATCGTTCGTGAACTTCAGCGTGGTTTCGCCGCGCGGCCCGAAGGCGATCTTCGACTGCTTCTGCGGGCAAAGCGCGAACTCGTCGCGCTCGATGCGCAGCTGGCGCAGCAGCTTGCCCAACGGGGTGCCTTTCACGCCGGGCGCCACGTAGTTCGTCATGGCGTGCAGGCCGACGTCGTACTTGCGACCACCGAGGCTGTAGAAGCTGTTCAACCCGCCCGGCGCGTTGTGTCGTTCGAAGATGCACACCTTCTGCCCGAAGTGTGCCAGGCGGATACCCGCGGCGAGGCCGGACATGCCGGCGCCGATGATGGCGACGTCGTAGTGGGACTGGGCATTCATCGGTTCGATTTACAGGAGGAAACGGAGGAAACAGAGACAAACCAAAACTCCGCTGCCTCTGCTTTCTCCGGTGAAATAAAAAGGGCGGGATCAGCGATCCCGCCCGACAGATTGGCGACTTCGAAGCTCAGGCTTTCGCGAGGAACTTCGGGGTCAGGTAGTCGGCGCAGCTCTCGAGCGAGGCGAGGTGCGGGTAGTCGGCCTCGGGCACTTCGATGCCGTGGCGCTTGCGGAGCTCCATGACGATGTCCAGGAAGTCCATCGAATCGAGCTGCAGCTGCTCGCGGAGCTTGATCTCCGGCTTGATGGCCGTGAGGTCCTCGTCCGGGGCAATGTCGGAGATGATGTCGATAACCAGCTTCTTGCAATCGTCTTTCGTCATGGTGATGCGGAGACTTATGCGGCGAATCGCTTGATTATCAATGTCGAATTTATGCCCAGCATGCCGAACGAGTTGTTCAGGATGGTGTTGATTCGCTGCGCCTTGTGGGGCTGGTTGATCACCAGGCCCGGAATGTCGCATTGGGGGTCGAGGTCGTCGACGTTGATGGTGGGGTGCACGACGAGGTCGTCGAAGCTCGGCAGGTTCCCCGCCAGCTCCAGCGCGCCGGCCGCGCCCATGGCATGGCCGATGAAGCTTTTCGTATTATTGATGTGCGGGGGCGTGCTCCGGCCCTTGAAAACCTCCGCGATGGCCAGGCACTCCTGGATGTCGCCCTGCGGGGTCGACGTGGCATGCGTGTTCACCAGATCGATGTCCTCGATCGTCAGGCCGGCATTGGCGATGGCCTTGCGCACGCACTCGGCCTGGCGCTCGGGATGCGGCAGCACGTAGTCGGTGGCGTCCGAGTTCACGTGATACCCCGCGATCTCGCCGTAAATCTTCGCGCCGCGCGCCTGGGCGTCCTCGAGGCGCTCCAACGTATAGATGCAGCCGCCTTCCGAAATCACGATGCCGTTGCGCGCCTTGTCGAACGGCCGGCTGGCCTTGGTCGGGTCGGCGTGCGCCGCGAGCGCATTCTGGCTCTTGAAGCCCGCGAAAATGCCGAAGGTCTGCGGGCTCTCGCTCACGCCGCCGCCGAGCGCGAAATCCACCTCCCCGAGCCGCAGCATCTGCGCGGCGTGGATCAGGCCCATGTTGCCCGCGGCGCAGGCCGCGCCGATCGTGTAGGCCGGGCCGGTGATGCCGAGGTTGAGCGACACCTCGCCCGCCGGATTGTTGGCCACCGTCCGCGGGTTGTGGTGGTGCGTCCAGAACTTCGTGTCGTATTTGAATTGGGAGATATTGTAGACCTCGTTCTCGGTCTCGACGTTGCCGTGCTCGGTGATGCCGAGGTAAATGCCGACGCGGCTGCGGTCGCGGTCCTCGAGATTCACGCCGGCGTCGGCCAGCGCCTCGCGCGCGCAATAAATGCTGATGCCGCCGGCGCGCGTGCCGATGCGAACGTCCTTCTTCTTCTGGTATTTCAGCGGGTCGAACGTGCACATGCCCGCCGGGTGCCGGCCCATGAAACGCACGTCGACCGTGGTGATGCCGGACACCCCGTTCAGGAGATTCTTCCGGAACTCGGGCAGCGTGTTGCCGTTCGGAGCGGTCAGCCCGATGCCCGTGATGACGATGCGGCTTTGCTTCATGCGTGGTTTCGGAGGGAGCCGATTTGAGTAGCCATCGGAAATTCAAAAGCAATAACAGTCTCAACCATGAAAGTGCTCGTTGCCGGCGGCGCCGGCTACATTGGAAGCCATTGCGTCCGCCAGCTGATCGCCGCGGGCCACGAACCCGTCGTCCTCGACAACCTCGCCTACGGTCACCCGGCGTCCGTGCCCGCCGGGGTGCGCTTCGTGCAGGCCGACCTCGGCGACGGCGCGGCGCTCGACCGGCTGTTCCGGGAAACGCAGTTCGACCTCGTGATGCACTTCGCGGCCTTCTGCTACGTCGGCGAGTCGGTGCAGACGCCGATGAAGTATTACATCAACAACTGTTCCGCCACCTACACGCTGATCGAGACAATGATGCGGCACGGCGTGATGAAGTTCGTGTTCTCGTCGACCTGCGCGACGTTCGGCGTGCCGGCGAAGCTGCCGCTGACGGAGGACATGCCGCAGGCGCCGATCAATCCCTACGGCCAGACCAAGCTCGACGTGGAAAACGCCCTCAAGGCGCTCGCGCATGGCCAGGGCCTGAGCTTCGCCGCGTTCCGCTATTTCAACGCCGCGGGCGCGTCCGAGGACGGCAGCATCGGCGAGGATCATCATCCGGAAACGCATCTCATCCCGCTCGCGATCTGGGCGGCCCAGGGCAAGCGGCCCGCGCTCGAGATTTTCGGCAACGACTACCCCACGCCGGACGGCACGTGCCTGCGGGATTACGTCCACGTCGACGACCTGAGTCGCGCGCACATTGCGGCATTCGACAAGCTTGCGAAGCCCGGCACCGCGCTCTTCTACAATCTCGGCACCGGCCGCCCGACGTCCGTCCTCGAAATCATCCGGGCCGTGGAAAAAGTCACCGGCCTCAAGGTCCCCGTGAAGTTCGCGTCCCGTCGCGAAGGCGATCCGCCCGCGCTCTACGCCGATTCCTCGAAGGCCCAGCGCGAACTCGGCTGGAAGCCGAAGTTCATGACGATCGAGCCGCTGGTGGAAACCGCCTGGCGCTGGCACCAAGCGAAGCCGGCGGGTTACGGGGATCGCAAGTAGGGTCAGTCTCAGACCGGCCCCTGACCTGCAACGTACGCCTTCGGGCCGGTCTGAGACCGACCCTACTCTTCGTCCCGCGTGAGGTTCCTCGTGTAGGGCCCGCGCTTGCCGCGGGGCCGGATTGGACACGCATTCGCGGCACGGCCCGCCGACAAGCGGCGGCCCTACAATTGCTACTTCTTCTTCGCCGCTGCTTTTTTCGGCTTCACGGGTTCCGCCGGCGCCGCTTCGACCCTTGGCTTGCTGCCCGCCGCTCCCCTCGCCTCCAGCGCCGTTTTCACGGTGGCGAACATGTCGTTCGGGTGGGTCACTTTCAGCTGCTCGTAAAGTTGGTCGAAGAGCACCTCAAGGCCCGCCGGCTCGCCCGACTTCACGCCGCGCACCTCATCCGGCAGGTCCTTGGGCAGGATCGTGTCGCTTTGGGCGATCACCGCGCTGCGGTAAATCATGTTCTCCAACTCGCGCACGTTGCCGGGCCAGTTGTGCCGGCAGAGGATGGCGAGCGCCTCGGGCGAGACCTTGCGGGCCTTGGTCTTCTTCGCCTTGGCCATGCTCTGGATGAAGTAATCCACGATCTGCGGGACGTCCTCCACGCGCTCGCGCAGCGGCGGCAGGCGGAGACGCACCACGTTGAGCCGGTAATAAAGGTCCTCGCGGAATTCCTTGTCCTTCACGAGCGTCTCGAGGTCCTTGTTGGTCGCCGCGATCACGCGGACATTCACCTTGAGCGTTTCGGAACTGCCGACGCGCTGGATCTCGCCCTCCTGGAGCACGCGCAGGATCTTCGTCTGCGTCGCCGGCGTCATGTCGCCGATCTCATCGAGGAAGATCGTGCCGCCGTCGCACACTTCGAACTTGCCGAGCCGCTGCGCTGTCGCGCCGGTGAAGGCGCCGCGTTCGTGGCCGAAGAGCTCGCTCTCGATCAAATTCTCGGGGATGGCCGAGCAATTGACGGCGACAAACGGCCGCGCACCGCGGTGGCTGTGCCGGTGAATGCTGCGCGCGATGAGCTCCTTGCCGGTGCCGCTCTCGCCGGTGATCATCACCGTGACGTCGCTCGCCGCAACCTGCCCGATGACCTTGAAAACCTGGTGCATGGGCGCCGAGGTGCCGACGATGCCTTCCTTGTGGTCCTCGGAATTGATGACGGGCTGCACGCCGCCCGCCGAGCGGATGTCGGCCTGGGTGCGCAGCGCGCTGTCGACCAGCGCCAGCAGCTTGGGCGGGTCGAACGGCTTCACCACGTAGTCGAACGCGCCGAACTTCATCGCCTCGATCGCGGTCTGCGCCGTGCCGTAGGCGGTCATGAGGATGACCAGCTGCTTCGGGTTGGCGGCGCGGATGTGTTGCAGCGTCTCGAGCCCGGTCATGCCGTTCATCCGGTTGTCGAGCAACACGACGTCCGGCGGCTGCTTCTTCACCGCCGCCACGCCCTCCTCCCCGCTCGGCGCCTCCTGGACCTGGTAATTCCGCGACGAGAGCACCCGGTTCAGCGAATAGCGCACCTCCGTGTCGTCATCGATGACGAGGATGTGCGGCACGGGAGCGGAGTCGGCCATGGTCAGGAATTCGGCAAAATGGTTAGCGCTTTGCGCAAAGCTGGTTCTACTTACCGGCCATGCTTGGGTGGTCAATTAACTTGTTTCGGGTTTTCGGGATCCAGCTCGCGGTGCACGCGAGCTTCTTTCTGTTGCTGGCTTATTGGGGCTACCAAGGCTGGCAGGAAGGCGGGATGACCGGGATGGCCTTCAGCGTGGGACTGATCGTGATGTTCTTCGTGTGCGTGATCCTGCACGAACTGGGCCATTCGCTCACCGCCCGTCGCTACGGCATCCGCGTGCCGCGCATCCTCCTGCTGCCGATCGGCGGCATGGCGGAGATGGAGCGCATCCCGCGCAAGCCCGCGCAGGAGCTGCTCATCACCATCGCGGGCCCGGCGGTTAATTTTGTCCTGGTGGCGGTGCTGCTGCCCTTCACGTGGCGCGCCTTGCTCGGCGCCGATGACGTGGCTGAATACTCAATCCTCAGCATGGCGGCGCAACTGGTCGTGGCCAACCTCGCCATGGGCGTCTTCAATCTCGCGCCGGTTTTCCCGATGGATGGCGGCCGGATTTTCCGCGCGCTGCTTGCGATGAAACTGCCCTACCTCCGCGCCACGTGGTGGGCGGTCATGGTCGGCCGCGTCCTGGCGATCCTCGCCATCATCTGGGCACTCTACACCAATCACCTGATGATGGCCGTGCTCTTCGCGTTCATCCTCACGGCCGGCAATGCCGAGTACCAGATCGCCCTCCGCCGCGAGCAGGAGGAAGCCTACTGGCGGGAGATGGCCCGGCGCGCGATGGCAACCGAGCCGCCCCGCCTGGACGAGCCGCCACTGCTCATTCACGGGCCGAACTGAGGTTTTGACGTGGAGTAGCCCGCAAGGCGGTGCCGAGAGACACACCCCGCCCTTCGGGCAGCAGCCTTCGCCGAGCCTACGGCTCCCAAGCCCCTCTCGAGAGGGGATCATCGCAGCCGCTACAACGAGATCCCCTCGGAGCCGGAACGATGCAATTGAACCGCGAAGGGCGCGAAGGTCCGCGAAGGTATA
>CAZEUN010000022.1:0-36997 GCA_964515595.1 uncultured Oleiharenicola sp.
AAAACCCCTCCCGCAGGGCGATGGCGCTTAACCAGTGTTCATTGTTCAATTTTCAACGTTCATTGGTCATTTCGAGCCGCGGAGGCGGATCCGATAGGACTCCGATATGGCCAATGAACACTGAACAATGAAAATTGAACATTGATCCAGGACCGGTCGGTACGGGTGTTTGTGGGAGGGATTTTATATCCCGACTGAATCGGTATCAATGGAGTGGAATGTCGGGGTGTAAAACCCCTCCCGCAGGGCGATGGCGCTTAACCAGTGTTCATTGTTCAATTTTCACCGTTCATTGGTCATTTCGAGCCACGGAGGTGGATCTGATAGGACTCCGATATGACCAATGAACATCGAACAATGAAAATTGAACATTGATCCGGTCGCAGACCGGCCCGGCTCCCGGCTCAACCCACGTCGTTCAATTCCGGCGCGTCCATGTCCTCTCCCTGGCGCGGACGCCGGTCGCGGTTGTCACGGCGACCCCGCCGGATTTCTTCTTCCGCGGCGAACCAGTGTTCCTGGTCGTGGCCGTCGGAGCGGCCGGACTCTTCCCAGCGCGAGAAGGCGCGCCGGGCGATTTCCTCGCTGGAAATGTCCGGCGAGGCGTCCCGCTGCTGGTCGGTCTGCTGGAGCATTTCGGGACGCTGGAGAGTGGAGTCGGAAGCGGAGGGCTTGCGGGCCCGCCGCGAGGAGGGGGAAGGGGCATTGAGATCTGGCATAGTGGAGACATTTTACCCCGTTCCGGTAGATATGCCATCGGGGGGAGGCCGGAGGGGACTGTACGAAAACCTGAGACCTGAAACCTTCCCCCTTCGCCCGGCCTACGGCGGACAAGGAGACCTGAGCGGCTTTGAAAACCTGACACTCGAAATTCTACGAAAACCTGAAACCTGAAACCTTCCGCCTTCGCCCGGCCTACGGCGGACAAGGAGACCTGAACGGCCATGACGACCTGAAGCCTGAACACGGGACCGGAGCAGGTACACATTCTGGCGCCTCGTATCAGGCTGATTTCAGGAGTCAGGAAGGGAGAGGGCGGCTGGTACTTTTCGACCATGACTCCCACTGACAAACGTAAGGATGCATTTCGGCGGCGCACCAAGGCGTTCGCCAGTTCCGTGATCAAGTGCTATGTATCGCTCGACAAGCGCCGTGAGGAAATCCGTGTGCTCGGAAAGCAATTCTTGCGTGCCGGTACGTCGGTGGCGGCAAACTATCGGGAAAGTTCCCGCTCGCGAAGCATCGATGAGTTTGTGGCGAAGGCCGAGCTTTGCGCCCAGGAAGCGGACGAGACCCAGCTCTGGCTCGAATTGCTCCATGAAGAGTGCGCCGTTCCCGAAAAGGCCGTGGCGCCGGTTTGGCGCGAGGCGAACGAACTGATCGCAATCTTCGTGACCATGGCGAAGAACGCCAAAGACCGCCGGGACCGCCAATAAGTCCAACGTTATCCCAAAAGCGTCCTTTTGCGGTTAGCAACCCGTCTCGAGTTCAGGTCTCAGGTCTCAAGTTTCAGGTTTTCAAATAAGTAAGTTCAGGTCTCCTTGTCCGCCGTAGACCGGGCGAAGGCGGAAGGTTTCAGATCTCAGGTTTTCGAGTTCTGCCGGCGCGAGCCCCAGCGGTCTCACGACCGCTGCTACTTCCAAAACCCCAATTCCGACCCCGCGCCCCGCCGTGGTTTTCGAATAAACAAGTTCAGGTTTCAGGTCTCAGGTTTCAGGTTTTCTAAAATTGCCCCGCACCGTCCCAGGCGGGGACTGTCTACCCAGCTAACCTCAACCCGGAGATTCCCATGAAAGTTAAAATGCCTCTGTTTGTTTCCGTGGCGGCGACCCTGGCCGTGCTGGCCTCCGCCCAAAACGTGCTGCCGCCTTCCACGCCGGTGCTACCGCCCACGAATCCCAACCCGGCGGTGCCGTCGATGCCGCTGCAGCCCATGGCGCAGCCGGGCAATGTGTCCGCCGGCACGGCCGCGGGTGCTTCGTCGGGCGTCGCGGGCTCCGTCAACCCGCCCGTCAGCCGGCCGGACGCCGGCGCCAGCGTCGGGACCAGCGCCAGCAGCGATATCCGCGCCGGCACCGCGGTGACGCCGAAGCGCGTCGATGCGACGACCACCAACCAGGTGACGCTCGACAACCGCGTCAACGGCCTCGGCGCCGGGACGGTCGTCACGGGCGAGTCATCGGCCAGCCTGCGGGCGGACGACACGGTGCGCGCGATCCAGTCCACGCGTTACACCACGCGCGACCAGGTGACCGCCAGCGTGGAGGAGCGGCTGGCGGCCACGAACACCCTGCTGACGGAATTGCGCGGTCGTGCCGACGCGGCCGGCGACGCCTCGAAGGCGGCGTTCGCCCGCTCGATGACGGAGGTGCGTCAGCGCGAGGAAAACCTCCGCCGGAGCCTGAGCGCCGCCGGCAAGGCCACGACCGAGGCCTCGTGGGGCGCCGCGCAGTCGCAGTTGGCGCAGGATTACAGTGCGTACGCCAAAGCGGTGGCGGAAGCGGAAGTGACCGCGCGAGCGACGAAGTAGCGCGGGGCGGCGACAGAAAACCTGACCTGAAGTTTTTTGACCACCGATTACACGGAATAACACGGATTTTGGAGGGCTGGTCTCCTGACTGGCCGCTTGGGGTGGAGGGCCCAGCTCCCGCTGGGCCGTGACGCCCTCAGGCGCCGGTGGAACGCCCTGACCTCAGTGCCCTTTTCAAAAGCTTGGCCTTTAAAGTAGCAGCGGTCGTAAGACCGCTGGCGCCAGCCGTCTGACGACGGCTGCTACTTTCCAAACCCGGCCCGCCGGCGAGCGGCGGCCCTGCATTCCGAAACCTTCAGGTCTCAGGTTTCCTTGTCCGCCGTAGGCCGGGCGAAGGCGGAAGGTCTCAGGTCTTCGAGAGCGGTCTCAGGTTTTCGCGAGTGGTTTCAGATTCGTTCAGGCGCGTGCCTCGAATCCTATTCGTGATTTGACGATTCCACTCCTTGGGACACGCTGGCCGCATGAGCATCGCCCAGATCGAAGCGGCCTTGAGCCAGTTGAGCGCGGAGGAACTTCGTCATTTGGCGCTCCGCACCTGGGCGGCCTATGTGGCGAAGGAAAAGTTGACGGGGGGAGTTCACGAGTGTGAGGAATCGGATCCGGCATTGCTGGCCTCGCTCGATGACGCTGTTCGGCGGGCGGACCAGGCGGGAGGCGGGGTGAGTGGGCAGGAAGTCCGGGCCAGAATCAGCCAGTGGACTACAAAGTAGATTTTCAGGGGGCATTTTTGCGTTGTTGGGACGGACGTCGCGGCACCGAGCCGTCGGTCCAAGGCGATGGAACCCCAGAAGACGCAGGACACACGAAATGAAAAGGCGGGCCGGTTTCCTAACCGGCCTGGTCGGTCGGGAGACCGACCCTCCACTCAAACTTCATCAACCGCGATGGGCGGGAACGCGATCATACGTCAATCAACACACCCCGCCCTTCGGGCACCCCTCTCGAGTGGGGATTTCTAGATGGCGCGGCTTCGCACTGCCCAAACGCTCACGCGTTCGGCTACCACACTCCGTAGCTGTTCTATCGAGTAAAACCAGCCAGCCGTCTCACGACGGCTGCTACTTTTCAAACCCGGCCCGCCGGCAAGCGGCGGCCCTACATTTCGAAACCTTCAGGTCTCAGGTTTCCTTGTCCGCCGTAGGCCGGGCGAAGGCGGAAGGTCTCAGGTTTTCGAGTCCCTTCGGGCCTTGAAAGTAGCAGCGGTCGTAAGACCGCTGGCGCCAGCCGTCTCACGACGGCTGCTATTTCCTAAACCGGCCCAGCTGGAGCTGGGCCCTCCACTTCCCGGAGGCGTGGATGTGCACCGGTGAGCTTGCGCGCACGGGGTGAAGTCGGCTATGTGCGGCGCGACGGCCCGCCGGCGAGCGGCGGCCCTACATTCCGAAACCTTCAGGTCTCAGGTTTCCTTGTCCGCCGTAGGCCGGGCGAAGGCGGAAAGTTTCAGGTTTTCGAGAATGGTCTCAGATTCCGCGCAGCGTTCGCAATCCGTCCTCCAGTCGCATGGTCGCAACAAAATCAAGATCGCGCCGGGCTTGGGCGGGCGAGCCGAGGGAATGACGGATGTCGCCTTCACGGGCGGGGCCATGGGTCGGCGGCAGTTGCTGGCCGAAGACCCGGCTCAGGGTCTGGTAGAGAACATTCAGCGAGACGGCGTGACCGGTACAAATATTCGCGACGCCGCTCGCGATGCCAGGCTTGGTTGCGGCCATCACATTGGCGCGAGCGACATCGCTGACGTGGATGAAGTCGCGCGTCTGTTCCCCGTCGCCGTGGATCACTGGCGGGGTCCCTTGGGCAAGCCGGTCGCTGAAGAGCGAGATCACGCCCGAATAAGGCGACCGGGGATCCTGCCGCGGACCGAAGACATTGAAGTACCGGTGGCAGCGAACGACGATCCCGTGGGAGGCGGCGAGGGCGAGCAGCAGTTTTTCGGAGGCCAGCTTCGCCGTGCCGTAGGGACTCAAAGGAGCGCATGACGCCCCCTCCTCCAGCGGCAGATTCGGATTGGCTCCATAGACGGCGGCGCTCGAAGCAAAGACGATCCGCTTCACCCCGTGGGCTTTGGCCGCCTCGGCGACCAAGCGGGTCGCTTGAAAGTTCAGCCGGTCGTTCTCGGCCGGGTTCGCAATGCTTTCGGGAACGCTGACCAAAGCCGCCAGGTGGATGATCGCATCAGGCCGGAAATCGCCGACGGCGGCCCCGAGAAGGCCGGTGGCCGCGACATCAATCTCGCGGAACTCCAGTCCGGAATGAGCCCGGGCAAATTTTAAGTTGGCCGCCTTGCCCGTGCGAAAATTATCCACGCCGAAAACGGCGTGCCCTTCCCCAAGCAACAGGTCGGCGGTATGGCTCCCGATAAATCCGGCTGCGCCGGTGATGAAAACTCTTGCCATGGAAACGGTGGAAGAGAACCCGTCCGGGAGATTGTGGCCAGACAGGAATGGCGCATCGCGACGCCGACGGAAGCCTGGCGAATGGCTAGTTTTGCCCCGTTCGCCTTATCGCCTGTCGCAGGGCTTCGCCAATTCCCGGGAGCTTTGTCTCCCATGCAGGGTACTGCGTATCGGACGCCCACCAATGGCCTTTCTCGCCGTAGACCCAAACGTATTGGTCTGAATAGCGCAAAGCGTAGGCCAGATTGATTCCAAGACGTTTCACTGCCGTCTGACCGAAGGAATCGATGTGCCACTTTGAGCCCGGCGGGGTCAAGTAGGCGTCGAGATATAGCGCCTGTCCAACCTGGAAGTGAACGGAGAGCTTGGCGCGGTTTTGCGGAGCGACGAAAGCCTTCGCTCCGGCGCGCAGTCGGCTGTAGCCTTGGGCGAATTCCTTCCGGCTGTTATAGGAGTAGGCGGATTCGTTCCCATCGACCAGCAGTGCGGTCTTGGGCATCACGTCGAGCCACCCGTCGATGAAAGCGGGATAGAGCCCGTATTGCTGGTCGGGGAGCACAGCCTCCAAGCGGCGGTTCGATTTTAACAGCGGGAGCAGATCCCCGAAGACCCGGTAGGCGAGGATCGTGATCCCGGGGTATTCCGTGGCGACTGCCGACATCACCTGACGGCCGCGTTCGCGCGCTTTTTCCACATAGTCCTGAAAGTCATGTGCTCCGTGGGCTGACTGGGAGGCCGGGGCGAATTGCTGGAAAGGCGGCGTGTAGGGTTCCGCGTCGAACACAATGCCTGTGAGGTGCCCTTCGCGCGCCACGCGGGCGAGCATCCGCCAGTGTTCCACGATTTCCTTCCAACCGTCGTCATCGAACCAGTCCACGTTGCCGGGGTTGGCGTTCAGCAGCACAAAATTACTCGTGCAGGATACGGGAGAAACCGCCTGCAGGTCCGCCAGCATTGCGGCGAAGTCGGCATATTCCCAATGCTCCCGTGAGAACGCGTCCCAAGCGGGCGACGTGCCACCGCCTGATTCCCTCGTTGGCCGGATCACAGTTCCATTAAAGGCGCTGGTCTCGAATTGGGCCAGGTGCTGGCGGAAACTGGCTGCCGTGGGGGAGTCCCAGCCCGCAGCGATCAATTTTTTGGATGGGCGAAGGGTCTTGGCCGTCAACGGGATCAGGCCGCTGACGAGGAAAAGCAGGACGGCGGACAGCCGGCAGATGCGGGGGTGGAACACGGGAGGCACTGCGTCAAATTGGCCGGGATGACCGCGGCGTAAAGCCAGATGCGGAAAGTCCAAGGCGGAGGCAAAGTTTTGTTCAAAATGAATTGAAGTGGGTCGGCCGCTCTGCTTATTGGCCGGTGTTAAACGTTCGGGGTTAGACGGGATCGATTCCGTCTGACGTCGATGTCTGGCGCGTAACTTCCAACCTATCACTCCACCCGATGACGTCCGTCGCACACCGGTCGCCGCCCGCGCAAAATTCACATCTCGTGATCGCAGGCGACCGCGCGTCCGAGGTGGTTTCCTTCGAAAGCGCGATGGTGGACTTCTTTGTCGATGCGGCGGAGCTCCTCGGCGTGCCGAAGTCGGTGGCGGCGATCTACGGGATCGTGTTTGCTTCGCCGGTTCCCCTGAGCTTTGCGGATATCGAGTCTCGCCTGGATATTAGCAAAGGTTCGGTGAGCCAGGGCCTGCGCGTTCTGCGCGAAGTCGGCGCCGTGAAGGAAGTGTCGACCGATTCCGACAAAGCCGAGCGCTTCGAACCCGACCTGGAGATGCGGAAACTCGTGGCCCGTTTTCTCGAAAACCGTTTGGCGAAACAACTGGGGCAGGGCAGCGACCGCCTCGACCAACTGCAGCGCAGCGTGCCTGGCAGGAATGGTGAGGCGGCGGTTCTCAAGCGCCGCCTGAAATCCCTGCGCGATTGGAACAGCAAGGCCAAGGCGCTTTTGCCGCTCGCCAAAACTTTTCTGAAACTCGGCGGCTGATCCGCCGGCCGGTCCCATGGCCGATGCCAGTAACACCCCAAACCAGTCCTGCGCTTTTCCCAAGGAAGCGACGGGGCGAAGCCTTACCTGATCATGGCCACTTATCTTGTCACGGGAGCCGCCGGATTCATTGCCTCGAAGGTTTGCGAGTTTCTCCTCGCTGATGGCCATCGCGTGGTGGGCGTCGACAACCTGAACGATTACTACGATGTCCGGTTGAAGGATTATCGCCTGGCACGGCTGCTGGCAGCGGCGTGGCCACTGCCGGCGGGCGATGCGAAGACATCGGCGTTCGCCGGCAAACCGCAGCCTTCCGTTAGTCCGTCGGGGAACTTCGTTTTCCAGCCGCTCGACATCGAGAATCTGCCGGCACTGGAAGCGCTGTTCGCGAAATATTCCTTCGATGCGGTGTTCAACCTGGCGGCCCGCGCCGGAGTGCGGTATTCGATGGAAAACCCGCACGTCTATCTGTCCACGAACACCCTCGGCACGCTCAACCTGCTCGAGTGCCAGCGGCGATACGGCGTCAATCAGCAGGTGCTGGCATCGACCTCCTCCCTGTACGCCGGCTGTCCGATGCCCTTCACCGAGGACCAGCCAGTGAACACGCCGCTGTCGCCCTACGCGGCGGCCAAGAAGGGGGCCGAACTGATGGCGTACACTTATCACCGTCTCTATGGCCTGAACATCTCGGTGCTGCGTTACTTCACGGTATTCGGTCCCGCGGGCCGGCCCGACATGGCGCCTTACCGGTTTGTACACTGGGTGGCCACGGGCCAGCCCATCCGGCTGTTTGGCGACGGCTCCCAATCGCGCGACTTCACCTACGTTGACGACATCGCGCGCGGGACAATCCTGGCCGCCCGGCCGCTCGGCTATGAGATCATCAACCTGGGCGGGGGCAACCGCCCCACCAGCATCAACGAGATGATTGCGATCCTGGAGGAATACCTGGGCCGGCCGGCGGTCATCGACCGGCAGCCGGTGAATCCGGCTGACATGGTCGACACGCAGGCGGATATCACCAAGGCGGGAAAGCTGCTCGGCTGGTCACCGCAAGTTTCCGCTCGAGAGGGTTTCCGGCTGACCGTCGAATGGTACCTCGCCAACCAGTCCTGGCTTAAGAACATCGGCGTGTGAGCGGATGAACTTGAACGCTTTCCCTTTCTGGCGAAACGGAGTCGGACCGATTCGCCTGAATATTTTTCCCACCACCAGATGAAGAATATCCTTTGGATTTTGCTGGCCGGCCTCGCGCCGGTCGTGTCCTGGGGGGGCGGGCACGGCCTCACCCAGTTGCCGCGCCCCTTCATCATCGCCCATCGCGGGAGCCCCGATATTTATCCGGAGCATACCCTCGAGGCATATCGGGCGTCCCTGGCCGACGGCAATCGCTTCGTGGAGGCGGATTGTTTTCTTTTGGCCGACGGGACGGTCGGGATCATGCACGATGATACCGTGGATCGGACAACGACGGGCAAAGGTCGCACCGAGGCGCAGACCGCGGCGACCTGGTCAAAGCTCAGGGTGGATGGCAGCCGGATTCTCGGGGGGCGCTTCGGGAAGCTGCCGGTGCCGACACTGAACGAACTCCTGGGAGAGTTTCCGGACCGGGCGATTTTGCTTCTTGAGGCCAAGAATCGCGGATCAGGCCGCGCCATTGTGGAAGCGCTGCAAGCCCACAAGGTGGCGAAGGAATTTGTTTTGGTGAATTCGTTCTACCCGGATGAATTGAAACCTGCCATTGCTGCCGGCTACGAAACGTGCCTGAACTTTGCGAAAGAGCAGGGGGCAGCCGAACCGGCCTCATTGGCCGGCAAGGGCATTCGGTACCTCTCCCTGCATAAATCGTTTTCCGCGGATTATGTCCGGAAGGCCAAGGAAGCCGGTTTCATCGTCATGGCTTACACGGTCAACCGCCAGTACGAGAAGGTCGCATTGCTGAACAAGGGTTACGACGGGCTCTATTCCGACGATCCGGTTTACCTGAGTGGGATCGGCTACCAGCTTCGACAGGATCCGTTTTCAAAAAGGACGTGGTATCCCGGCCAGTTGGTCACCTTGCGCGGCACCCGCGGCGGATTTTATGCGCCCGACAAGTGGGGCCTGAGCGATGCCGGTTCAGATGTATTCAGCGGAGTGCTCCAAGGTTGGTGCGCGCCGTTCAACAACGGCCTTCCCTACAAGGAACTGGAGATTTACTTCAGCGTCAGCGTGGTGCGGGGTTTTACGGAAAATCACGGCGCCGTCCTGCTCCTCACGACAGAGGACATCGATTGGGACGGCCAGGGGAAACCCGCCCGCCCGGCCTACGGTTTCGCGCTCATGATTGGGAAAAATGGAACGCTTTTGGTCGAGCGATACAATGGCGGTTCGCCTGAAGTCGTGGCCCAAGGCCGGGGTGTCCCCTTCCAAAAGGATGCCGCGCACGAGTTTCGCCTCAGCATGCGGGAAGGAAAACTGATCTTGGAGGATCTACGGACGGGAGAAGGGGTAAGTTGTCCCACCGCGGGCATTGCTCCGAAATACCTCACGCTCGGGGTGCGTGGGGCTGAGGCGTATTACAGTCATCTCACTGTCACTGCGCGGTGATGAGCGGAGTCGGCCGGATGATCGTTGAACCTGGAGTTTAAACTGAACTCAGTAAATTTCCTGACCGAGACGGGCCGGTCAATCTGGATGCGGGTTAAACAGCGGGCCGGGGCCGGCAACGGGCGCGTGCTCCGCTGGGCGGCGCTCATCGCGGTGCTTTCGCTGGTTGTGCGGGCGGTGGGCTTGATCCGGGAGATGGCCATCGCGGCGCATTTCGGCACCAGCGACGAGGTGGATGCCTATCTCACGGCATTCTTGGTGCCGAATTTTGTGGTGACCGTGCTGGCGGGTTCGCTCAATGCGGCGTTCATTCCCACTTTCGTCTCGGTGCGGGAAAGCCAAGGGCACGAAGCGGCGGATCGGCTGCTGGTCGGCACGCTCCTGTCGACGGTGGCCCTTCTGGTGGTGGTGACCGGTGGCTTGGTGCTTGGCGCCTTCCCGTTGCTGGCCGCCCTGGCGCCCGGGTTTTCCGCCTCCAAGCTTGCACTTACCTTCACGCTGTTCAGCTGGCTCGCGCCTGTCATTGTGTTGCAGGGCCTGATCTCGCTGTGGTCCGCAGTGTTGAACGCAGGGGAGCGTTTTGCGCTGGCCGCACTGCTGCCGGCAGTGGCGACGGCGGTTGCCCTGGCGTTTCTTTTGGTCGGGGGCCGCGAGCTTGGCATCCACAGCCTGGCCATCGGCTTTCTCGCGGGATTTGCGCTCCATGCGGGCATCCTCTGGTGGAAGCTCCGTCAACTGGGATATCTGCGCGTGCCGGCGTGGCCGGGCTGGACGCCGGACCTGCGCACGGTGCTGCAGCAGTACCTGCCCATGATTGCCGGAGCGTTCATGATCAGCGGAACCGGCTTGGTGGAGCAATTCATGGCCGCGAGACTGGAAGCCGGTAGCGTCGCCTCCCTGGGTTACGCGTCGCGTATCATCGGCGTCGCCAACACAATTTGCGCGACGGCTCTTGGCACGGCGGTGCTGCCCCACTTTTCACGCCTGGTCGCCAATGCCGACTGGCCCGCCTTGCGTCATACGCTGCGCAGTTATCGCTGGTTGATTTTTGCCGCCGGAGGAGCGGCGGCGGCCGGCCTGGCCCTGGCCTCGGAACCGATCGTCACCCTGCTTTTCCGCCGCGGTAATTTCTCGTCGGAGGACGCGCAGCTCGTGGCGAGCTTGCAGCGCTATTACGCCCTCCAGCTTCCGTTTTATGCGGGAGGAATTTTTCTCGTGCGCCTGATTTCGGCGTTCAAGGCCAACAAGTTTCTCATGTGGGGATCCTTCATCAGCCTCGTGGTGAATTTCAGCCTGAATATTTTTCTGGCCGGGCGCCTAGGCCTGCGCGGGGTGGCCTTGAGCAACTCCCTGATGTACGTCCTGTCGTTCGGTTACCTTTCGTTGGTGGTGGCGCATCTGTTGCGCACCCGGCTGGCGCCGTCGACGGCCGGGACGACCCGGCGGATCACCGCGATCATTCCCTCGATGCGCGCGGGTGGGGCCGAGCGGGTGATGGCGCGCCTGACCTCCCACTGGGCGGACGCCGGACACCGGGTAACGCTGCTAACCTATGAGCAGCCGGAGAGCAGGTCGTTCTATGCGTTGGGCGCGGAGGTGATTTACCGGCCCCTCGGTCTGGCTGGCACCTCGAGAAACATCCTGGACGCGACTTGGGGCAATTGGCGGCGATGCCGGCGGTTACGAGCGGCCATCAAGGATACCCAGGCCGGCGTGGTGGTTTCCTTTTGTGCGGAAGCGAATGTCATGACCCTGCTGGCGACGTTCGGCACCGGTTTGCCTGTCGTGGTTTCCGAGCGGGTCGATCCTTCCGCTCATCGCATCGGAAGAAGCTGGCACTGGCTGCGGGGGATTGTCTATCGCTGGGCGGATGGCGTGGTGGTTCAGAGCCAGTCGGCCGCCGCATTTTTTCCCCCGGCAATCCGGCGCCGCTGTGTGGTGATTCCCAATCCCGTGGTGCGGGCCGAGGCTGGCGGCGAGCTGGGCTCAGCCAGACTGCCGTGTGTGCTCGCCGTGGGCCGGCTGGTGCCGCAGAAGGGCTTCGATTTGTTGATTGAAGCCTTCGCTCGTGTCCACGCCCGTCATCCGGCCTGGAAGCTGCGGATCGTGGGCGAGGGCGAATCCCGGAGGGCGCTCGAGGAACTTGTCCGCCGGATCGGCGTTGACGGCAAAGTCGAGATGCCGGGCCTGATTGAGGACATCCATCCGGAATATCGCGGGGCGGGTATCTTCGTGCTCTCCTCGCGCTACGAAGGATTTCCCAACGCCATGGCGGAGGCCATGGCCGCCGGTCTTCCCGTCGTGGCCTTTGATTGCCCGGGCGGAGTGGCCGACATGATGCAAGCCGAACGGGACGGGTTGCTGGCGGCCCCGGGGAATGTCGGCGAGTTGGCAGCAGCCCTGGACCGGGCCATGGGCGATGCCGATGCGCGGGCTTGCTGGGGGGCGAATGCCCGTCTCATTTGCGAGCGCTTCTCGCCGGCCATGGTGTGGACTTTGTGGCAGGAATGCCTCGATCGGGCGGCAGGATCTCGCAGCCGGTGAGGCTTGAACACCGGTGAATTCCCCCTGCATACTTTCCCATTTGTCTCCCAGCGTTTGAAAACCACTCCTTCACCTTCGTTGCCGTTGCGCGAAAAACCCTCCAGCCCGATCGGCTGGATTTTTGCCGGGCTGCTTTTTGTTGCGTTGCTCGCGCATATTGTCCCGTCCGTCACGGGCGCCATCGCCTATTCGTACAACGTCATTCAAGTCAGTCCCATCCGTCCGATGTATTACGTATTGTTGACCGGCGGGGCGGTGGCGCTGGGCGTCGCGCTGCGCCGGCCGGTCATCAATCTGCCGGTGATGCTGTTGCTGGCGTTGTTGGCGCTCCGGTTTGCCGACGCCTTGTTTTTCGACCGCGTCGGCAACACCCTGTCGAACCCACTCAATATCAGCGGCAGCATTCTCTATTGGGCGTCCTGTTTTTGGCTCGCGACGGGCAATCGTTTCACCGCCCGGTGGGCGATCCTGGTTTCCGCGATTTTGGTCATCGGGGTGGTGGCGGGCGTAAACATCTACGAGTGGCGGAATCCGGGATTGTTCAGCTCGGTGGCGGGACGTTCCGCCGGCATGTTATCCAATCCCAATGAGGCTGCGCTGACCATCGTGCTGATGCTGGCACTGCTGGGAACGTTCAATGTCCGCCCCAGCGTGATGGCGCCGTTGATCGTGCTCGGCACCGTCGGAGTTTATTTCTCATTGAGCCGCAGCGGCTGGCTGATGCTCGTTCTGTTCGTGCTGTCGTATTTGTGGATCGGTTTTAGGTCCCAGCGCCGCCTGGTGATCACCGGCCTGGTTGTCGCGGCCGTCTGCAGCCTGGCGTTGGCCTGGTTCGTGGATTTCGACCCGCTTCTTGAGGATAGGAACATCAACCAGCGGGTTGCGGCGCTACGCGGCGGTGGCGTGGTCGACATTGATGATACCGGGCGTCTGACTTTGCTGGCCAAGGCCATGGAGGCGGTGTGGGAGGCGCCCTTCGTCGGCCACGGCACGGCGGCGTCCGCCGAGGTGTATTCCCCCCACAACATGTTTCTCGGGGCCATTGTCGACAACGGCATCGCGGGCCTGGCGCTCTTCGCTGGCGGAATCGCCGCGCTGGCGATGCAGGCGTGGCGGCGGGCGCGCATCAATTTCATAATGCTGCTCCCGATGCTGGTGAGCACGCTGTTTTCGCACAATCTGGTCGACAGCACGGCTTTCATTTTCTGCTGGATCGTCTGCGCGGCGGATTTGCGCGGCCCCGCTTTTCCGCTGACGCCCAAGGAAGCACCGGGGCCTCTGCGCGACGCCGACCCGAAGCTTTCGGCCCGGCGGGACCTGTCGGCGCTGCCGGACAGGGCGGACGGGAAAAACCAAATGCTGCGGCGGTAAGCGAAGCGTTCCTTTTATGTGCGGAATTACGGGATTTATCGAACAGCCGGGTGGCGTGCCGATCGACCAGCAGCTGGCTTCGCTCCGTGGCATGGTGCGTTGCCTGCATCATCGGGGTCCGGATTCCAACGGGGTTTGGCAGGATGCGGCCGCCGGGCTGAACCTGGGGCATGCCCGGCTGGCGATCGTGGACCTCACGCCCAGTGGCGCGCAGCCGATGCATTCGGCGGATGGCCGCTGGGTGACCGTGTTCAACGGGGAGATCTATAATTTCAAGGAGATCCGGGAAACTCTCCGCGCGCGCAACCACCAGTTCACGGGCACCTCGGACACGGAAGTGTTGCTGGCGGGGGCGATGGAGTGGGGCGTGCAGGAGACCTTGGCCCGTTGCGTGGGCATGTTTGCGCTCGCGATCTACGATCGGCAGGAGCGCGAGTTGTATCTCGCCCGCGACCGCATGGGCGAGAAACCGCTTTACTACGGCTGGTCCCAAGGTGTTTTTCTGTTCGGCTCGGAATTGAAGGCGCTGCGCGCCCACCCGGCGTGGGCCGGTGACATCGACCGTGGCGCACTGCAGGCCTATTTCAGGCACAGCTTCATTCCCGCCCCGGCGAGCATCTTCACGGGCATCCGGAAACTGCCGCCGGGTTCGTTGCTGACACTGTCGCTGCGAAACGGGCGGTCGGAGGCCTGCCCGGAACCTGTCCGCTACTGGAGTCTGCGCGAACGGGTGCAGGCAGGACAGGCCGATCCCTTCAACGGATCTGATCAAGAGGCCGTCGAGGAGTTGAGCCGCCTGCTGACGCGCGCGGTGGGCCAGCAAATGGTGGCGGATGTTCCCCTGGGGGCGTTCCTTTCCGGTGGCGTCGACTCGTCGGCGATTGTCGCCCTGATGCAGCAGCAAAGCACGCGGCCGGTGAAAACTTTCACGATCGGTTTCGGCGAAGCGGAATACAATGAAGCCCCGCATGCGGCGGCGGTCGCGCGCCACCTCAGGACTGACCACACGGAACTGTACGTCACGCCGGCCGACGCGCTGGCGGTCATTCCCCGTCTGCCGGAGATTTACGACGAGCCTTTCGCCGACTCCTCGCAAATTCCCACTTATCTCGTGTCGGCGCTTGCCCGAAAGCATGTGACGGTCAGCTTGTCCGGCGACGCCGGCGATGAATTGTTCGGCGGTTACCGCCGTTACTTCGACGCGCTTGCGGGATGGCGGAAGATGGCCCGCGTGCCGGGATTCTTGCGCCGGCCGGCCGCCCGGGTGATCGGGATGGCGGATGCGCCGACATGGGAGAAGGGATTGGGCTGGCTCCTGCCGTCGATCGCCGGCGCCGGATGGCGCGGCCGCACGGGCGATCGCCTGCACAAGCTGGCCCGGCTGCTCAAGCAGCCCGACCCCGTCGAGCTTTACCTCCGGCTTATCTGCCGGGATCCCGAGGCGGCGGCAATTGTCCGCCACGGTGTGCCGGGTGGGTTGCAGATCGAGCGCGCAGCCCAGGATCTGCTGGGAGAGGCGCCCAGCTTGCTCACCCGCATGACCTATCTCGACATGGTAAGCTATCTGCCGGATTGCATTTTGGCGAAGGTGGACCGGGCCGGCATGGCCGTCAGCTTGGAGGGCCGGATTCCCCTGCTGGATCACCGGGTGGTCGAATTTGCGTGCCGGTTGCCGGACCGTTTCAAAATCCGTGACGGCCAGGGGAAATGGGTTTTGCGACAGCTGCTGTACCGGCACGTCCCGCGGGAGCTGATCGAACGGCCGAAGATGGGTTTTGGCGTGCCGATCGAGCATTGGTTGCGCGGCCCCTTGCGGGATTGGGCGGAGAACCTTCTCGACGAAAACAGACTGCGGCAGGAAGGCTTTCTCGACTCGGGGCCGGTCCGGCGCAAGTGGACCGAGCATCTCAACGGCACCAGGCGGTGGCATTATTACTTGTGGGACATCCTCATGTTCCAGGCCTGGCTGGCGGCGCAAAACGACCGGCAGAATGTGCGGGGGGACAATTGTTGATGTCAGGCAGGGCCGTTCTCGATCCAATGGCGGAGTCCGGCATCGCTTTGGTGATCACGTCCATGGATGGCGGGGGCGCCGAGCGGGTTTGCTGTCATTTGGCGAATCACTGGGCGGGGAAGGGGCGCCAGGTTTTACTCGTGGTCCTTCGCCGCGGCGGGGTCTTCGAGCAACAGCTGGATCCACGGGTGCGCGTGGAAAGCTTGGAGAAGCCGCGCGCCCGGCAGGCACTGAGGCCACTGGTAACGCTGCTGGCCGCGACTCCACGGGAGATGCCGGTCCTGGCCTTTGGCTTCGAGTTCGGGGTGGTGCTCGGATTTTTGAAGATGTTGCGGCTGATTGCCAACCCGGTCGTTTACCGCGAAGGTAACAATCCCCGTGTGTTCATTTCCGCCCGGCGCCGTTGGCTCTATGCAGCGGCGATCGGTTGGAGCGACCGGTGTGTTGCGCAGGTGGCCTGCGTGCGCCGGGAGTTGGCAGACCTCGGCATCGATCCCGCCGCCACTGCGGTTATCGCCAATCCGGTGGCGTTGCAATCGGCCGGTCGGGCCCGGCATGCCGCCCCGGCGGGCGCGGGCCCCGTACTTGCCAGCGTCGGGCGACTCGCCCCGCAAAAGGGTTTCGATCGGTTGCTCGATGCGATGGCGGCGCTGGTCAAGTCGACGCCGTCGGCCCGCCTGCTGGTCGCCGGGACGGGACCGGAACAGGCAAATTTGGCGGCGCAGGCGCAACGGCTCAGGCTTGGTGCGTCGGTCGATTTCGTTGGGTTTGTCGACCAGCCAGACCGGCTTTTGACGCACGCGGATTTGTTCGTGCTGGCTTCGCATTATGAAGGGCAGCCCAACGCACTGCTCGAGGCACTGGCGGCTGGCAGCCGGGTGTTGGCCGCGGGCGGCGCACCGGTGGAGGAGTTGCTCGGCCTGCTCGGGTTGGAGGAAAGTTTTCTGACGGCGGAGGATTTCGGCCCCGCCTTTCCGGCGAAGGTGCGCGCGGTGCTGAAGGTTTCCGAGGAGCGATGGGCGGACGCGCGGCGCCGGCTGCGTGCACTCACGGATCCGGACCGGGTTGCCTCCCACTATTGGGATTTCTGCCAGGAGCCGGTGAGGCCGTCCATCTGACGCTGAGAACCATGGCCTTACCCTCTCTCATTCGCCAGCGCATTGCCCTGGTCATCAATTCGCTCGATGGAGGCGGCGCGGAGAAGCAGCTTTTGTTGGTCGCGCGTGGCCTGGCCGCCGCCGGATTTCAGTGTGCGATCTTCACGTTGCAATCCCGGCCACCGCATCCGCGGTTGCAGGATTGCATGCAACGGGCGCGCGCCGTCGGTGCGGAGATCATCGAGGCGCCCGCAGCGGGTGGCTGGAGGCAGTTTTTCCGGCTGCGGCGATGGCTGGCTGCCGGCACGCGGCCGGTGCTCTGGACTTGGGGTTACCGCGCGGACCTCATGGGCATCGCGCTGCGATCGAGCCTCACCCGCGTCCGGCAGGTGGGTTCCCTGCGTGATGCCGATGAAGCGAGCATTCGCCGGCGAAGGTTTTTCTGGCGCGCATTCTTTCCGCTCCTGACGGCCTGTGTGAGCAACAGCCACCGCAACGTGGAGCAGTTGGCAGGCGTGGTCCCGGGAGCCGGCCGGAAGTGCCGCGTGATCTACAACGGTTTGGAAGACGCGTGGCTGTCGGTTCCGCCTCCCCGGCCGGCGGATCGTCCCTCGATTCTGCGAATCACGATGCTCGGCAACCTTTTGGTCCATAAGAAGGGTTATGACCTCGTGGTGGAACTGGCCGTGCGCATCCAGCAGGTGGGATTGCCGGTGCAAATTCACATTGGGGGGCGGCCGGTCGAAGGAGCTGCGCTGCGGATGCTCATTGCCGATCGCGGGGTGGAGGATTGCGTGAAGCTCGAGGGCGTCATCGCCGATCCGCGTCAGTTTCTGCTTTCGGGGGACGTCTTCCTCATGCTGAGCCGGTTCGAGGGCATTCCCAACGCGCTGTTGGAGGCGATGGCCTTGGATTTGCCGGCAGTGTGCACGCGCGTGGGCGATGTGCCGGTGTTCGCCCGCGACGGAGAGCACCTGCGGCTGGTGGAGGTGGAAGCGGTGGACGGTGTGCTGGCGGCATTGCAGGATTTTTGGAATGACTGGCCGGCGGCCCTGGCCCTGGGGCGGAGTGGCGGCCGACACTGCCGCGCATTGTTCTCGGAAGAACGCATGGTGCACGAATCCGTGGACCTGTTCGATGCGCTGGCGAGGTCGGAAGCCATGGGAGACACCAACGCATGAACCGGATTCACATCATACACGCGACCACGGTGCCGGGGACCTTCGGGTTTTTCACGGGCATGTTCCGCGATCTGCAAAAGCGCGGCTACGTGGTCACGGCCATTTCCTCGCCGGGGCCGCGGTTGACGGCTTTCGGGGAGCAGGAGGGCTGCCGAACTCACGCGATGGACCTGCGCCGGTCGATTTCGCCCGGGCCGGATCTGGCGACCATTTTCAAGCTCTGGAAATATTTCCGGACGACCCGGCCCGCGATCGTGCATGCGCACACGCCCAAGGCGGGATTGTTGTGCATGATCGCTGCCTGGCTCGCGCGGGTGCCGGTGCGGATTTATCATATCCATGGTTTTCCATTCATGACCGCCCGGGGCTGGCGTCGGTGGCTGCTTATAACAACCGAGTGGGTGTCCGCCACGCTGGCCACTCAGGTCTATTCGGTTAGCCATGGCATCCGGGCTGTTGCCGTGTCGGAAGGCATTTGCAGGGCACGCAAGGTGCGTGTGCTGTTGCATGGCAGCATCAACGGGATCGACGCAATCGAGCGTTTCAATCCGGCTCGAATTGATCCAAAGGAGTTGATGGCAATTCGTGCCCGACTAAATCTGCCCGAAGGGGCTTTGGTGGTCGGTTTTGTTGGCCGGATTGTGGGTGACAAGGGAATCCGAGAACTTCATGCCGCGTGGTTAATGTTGCGGGATAGATTTCCCTCGTTGCATCTCGTCTTGGTCGGAGAGTTTGAGTCACGCGATGCGGTTCCTGCTGCGTTGGTGACCGAATTGCGTTTGGACCCTCGGGTGCGCTTGGCCGGATCCGTCGCGAAGATTGAAAATTGGTATCCTGTTTTCGACGTCCTGGCACTTCCGACTTACCGCGAAGGTCTACCGTATGTGCCGCTCGAGGCCGCTGCTATGTGTGTGCCTGTTGTGGCTAGCCGTGTTCCCGGATGCACCGAAGCCGTGGCAGACGGGCAGGGGGGCACTCTCGTTCCAGCACGCGATAAAGAGGCTCTTTTGTACGCGTTAAATCAGTATCTTGAGAACCCCGGGCTTCGCTTAAAACATGGTCGCCAAGGGAGAGAGCGCGTTCTGAGGGAATTTAATCCTGCCGAAATGTGGGATCGACTGGATGCGGAATATAGAAGACTTACTCGGCAATAAATGAAGCGGGAAAAACCACCTCAAGACTCGGAGAATTCCGTCTCTATACTTGCCAGAGGGTGCGGGGATGAGAGCTTTTGCAGCGTTGATTGGATATGTACTGAATAAAATGAAGACCATTCTTAAGAAAGTCATTGGTAAGTATCTTAACAAAAGAGGCTATGCTCTAGTAAACGCCATGCGCCAGATTGGTCGGGCCCGGGCGATTGATGTTTTCGATACTCCTCAAACCAACGATCATATCAGGTTGTCGACGCTCGAGCTTTGTGCGCACGAAATTCGGCGGAGAAACGTTCCTGGTAGTTGTGCTGAGCTGGGTGTGTATCAGGGATATTTCGCATCTAAAATAAACCAGCTATTTCCCGAGAGAAGGTTGCATTTGTTCGATACGTTTCAAGGTTTCGATAACGAGGAAGTTGCGCACGAGAAAGCAAGCAGGGGGTTGCGTCATCAGCGGGACTTTTCAGATACTTCGGTTGCTGCAGTCTTGGCGAAGATGCCCAGTCCGGCTCGCTGCGAGATTCATAAAGGTTTTTTTCCGGGCACCGCTGAAGGAGTGGAAGATCGATTCGCATTGGTTTCTTTGGATGCCGACCTGCATGATCCCATAAAGGCGGGACTGCATTGGTTTTGGCCCCGAATGGAACGGTACGGATTCATCCTTATTCACGATTATAACAATGCCAAATGGCCCGGAGCGAAGCTCGCGGTGACGGAGTTTTGCTCTCTAAAGCAGCTTTCGCTTGTGCCAGTGAGCGATGCTTTCGGGACCGCAATCATCACCAAAACCGATTAATTTTATGGCAAAGCAAGTGCGCGTTTTGACGTATGGAACCTTCGACGTTTTGCACCGCGGGCACATCCGCTTGCTTCAGCGAGCGAGATCGTTGGGCGACTATCTTGTTGTGGGGATTTCGTCCGATGGGTTCAATCAAATCAAAGGAAAGACCAGCGTCTTTGATTATCGTGATCGAAAGTTAATTTTGGACCATTTGGAGCTGGTCGATTTGGTCATACCTGAAAGGGGTTGGAATCAAAAAATCGCCGACATTAAGCGACACAAAATAGATGTGTTTGTGATGGGGGATGACTGGCGGGGCAAATTCGACTTTCTCCGCAAATACTGTGAGGTCGTGTACTTGCCGCGAACCAAGGGCATTTCCACGACCCAGATCAAACAGCGGATGGCCGCAGTGAAGAAATTATGATCGAGGCGATTCGCCATTATCCACCTGCTTATGTAAAGAGACTGGCAGCGTGGAATGATCGGTTTTTGACCGATCCGATAACCGTTGTGCTCACAGAGTTACTGGCGCCGCTACGCTGGCTTTCACCCAGTGCCGTGACATTGATTGCCTTTGGGTTTTCTTTGATTGCCTGCTTTTGCTTCCTTGATGCAACAAGAAGCGGTTTGATCTCGGGTGCCCTGTTCTGGGAAATCAATTACTTGCTTGATGGTGTAGACGGAAAGCTGGCGCGCAAACGATCTGAATTTGCACCCTATGGTGCCCGCCTGGACAATCTCCTAGACAAAGTAAAAAAGGCTTTGGCACTCGCTGCTTTGGTCTTGGTGGAAAAAGATCATCAAGCGGCAATGATCGTAGCCGTGGGTTGCCACTATATCCTGCTGAGAGTGCCAAGTCAGAGATCGATGGGTATTGTTGAGTGGTTTAACCGCCAAGGTGCTCGAACCTCTTTGGATCCGCTGGACATGGTCTTCTTGCTCCTTTTTGTCGGCCCATTGCTTGGGAATACCTATTCGATGATATTGTTCGTTTTGTTTCTCCAGGTCGCGGATCGCGCAGTCCATGTGATCGCCTGCATGAGAGAAAATCATGCGCGGAAGCGATCGTCATGAGTCGACCAATGACAGTGCTTATCACGTCAGCAGGTCGACGGAACCAATTGCTCGGTTGTTTTCGGGACGATGGCCATGCCTTGGGATTGAATGTGCGCGTCATGGCTGCCGATTTGAAACCGGAGCTTAGTCCCGCGTGTCACGAAGCGGATAAAGCTTTTGCGGTGCCGCGCTGCAATGAAGCAGGGTACGTCGATGCCTTGTTGGACATTTGCAGGCGGGAGGGGGTTGAACTTCTTGTTCCTACTATTGATCCAGAGTTGGCGGTGTTGAGCGCCGCGGCCACGCGGTTTGCGACGGAAGGCGTTCGGGTGGTGGTTTCTGCTCCAGAGGTCGTAGGCCTCGCCAATGACAAGGCGCGCACCGCCACGGCCTTCGCACGTGCCGGGGTAACGGTGCCGCCGACCTTGAGCCTCGAAGCCTTGCGCGCCGATCCCGCGGCATTGCGTTGGCCTGTAATCGTGAAACCGCTCTCCGGCAGTGCTTCGATCGGAATCCAACGCCTGAGTGAGGCGTCGGAATTGGCGAATCTATCGGTCAGGGTGCCGAGCCTGGTGCAGGAATGCTGGCAGGGCCGGGAGTATACGGTGAATGTCTATTTTTCCCCGGATGGGCGACTGCAGTGCGCCATCCCGCACGAGCGCATCGAGGTGCGATCAGGGGAAGTTTCCAAGGGAAGGACCGTGCGGCTGGCCTGTCTGATGGAGGCCGCTGAAAAACTGGGGCGGGCGCTCCCCGGCGCCTGTGGCCCGCTTTGTTTCCAAGCCATAGTGCGAAGCGATGGCGCTTACGCAGTTTTCGAGATCAACGCGCGTTTCGGCGGCGGTTTCCCGCTCGCGCATCGCGCGGGGGGACGGTTTACGCGGTGGCTTCTGGAGGAGCAACTGGGGCGGCCGCCGAGCTATTCCCAGGACTGGCGCGAAGGCGTGACGATGTTGCGCTACGACACGGCGGTTTTCATCGATGCCTGACGCGTGGCCGGTTCACACGGTTGTTTTCGACCTGGATGACACTCTCTATCCGGAGCGCGATTATGTGTTAAGCGGATTTGCGGCGGTCGGGGCATGGCTCGAGCGCGAGCGAGGCATTCTCGGGTTTGAAGCGCAGGCGCGCTCCCTGTTTGCCGCCGGCCATCGCGGGAAGATTTTCGATGAGGCACTGGTTATATTAGGTGTAGCGAATCGGGCCGACGTGGGCGAACTGGTGGAAGTCTATCGTTCCCATAGCCCAAAGATCTGCCTACCCGATGAGAGTGCCCGGATATTGGCGTGGGCTACGATCCATTTTCGGGTCGCGTTGTTGAGCGATGGCTATCTGGACGTCCAGCGCCGCAAGGCGGATGCGCTGAAACTATCGCAATGGATCAAGGAGTTCGTCTTTTCCGACCAATGGGGGCGCGAATTTTGGAAGCCATCGTTGCGGCCGTTTCAAGAGGTGATGCTCCGTTTTCCTGGTTTGCCTTCGGGATACCTCTACGTGGGAGACAATCCACGCAAGGATTTCATTGCGCCGCGCGCACTGGGTTGGCGGACAGTTTGTCTTCGACGGGAGGGAGGGGAGAATAGCAGCTACGTGGCGGGAGAGCACGAGGTCGCGGAACGAGAGGTGGCGGATTTGCGTCTGCTGCAAGATTTTCTTGTAGCAAACAAGTAGTCTCTGGCGCGACTCATCACCCGGTGATTGGAGTGGGCACGTGGGCCGGAGGTCCGCGCTGATCAGCGAAGTGTCCAGGCGAGAAGAAAGGTGTCGACCAGTGCAGTCGCTGCGAATACTGGCTTCTGATGCCGCCTATCTACATGCCTTGGTTCGCTTCCGATGATCACGCGCCAGCGATTAATTCCTTGTTAGGCGGAGCCGGAGAAGGGGCCGTTTTGGTCTTGGAGGAAGGACATGTCTTTGTGGTCAAGTCGCCGATCGTTCTCGGGAACTTGCAGACTCTTGATCTGAATCATTCAACGGTGAAGCGTGCCGATCAAGTGACGACGTTCACGACCTCCATGATTCCGTCAGGATCCAGCCCTACGACCGTGGACGTGGCCGATGCTAGCCAGTTTGCTGTCGGGGAATTCGTAGGGGTCTACACTTCTTCAACGAACTATGACCTGAGTGCCCATTTGATTTTGGCTAAGAGCGGAAATCAACTGACTTTGGGGACAAACTTCGACCGGGCTTTTCCCGCCGGAGCTTCGCTCACGCGCGTTTCCAGTATCGTTCGGAATGTGGATGCCGCAGGTAACATTGCCATGGGCGTCCAAGTCCGGAACGGTACGCTTGACGGCAACCGGGCAAATAATCCCGAGTTGAACACTTGGTATCATTTTGCCGACGCTTACGCGGCAGGTGATGAGTGCCGGTTGTCCGAGTTGCGTATCGTTGAGTCTCCGAGCGAAGGAATTCTGGTCGGCGGCACGCATTCCATCGTGTCCGGCTGCACAATTGACAATTGCGGTGGCAACGGCGTGCACCTTTCGGGATGGGAAAATGTGATCGTCGAAAATTGCCGGATCACCCGGGTTAATCTATACCGGTCGGCCTGGCCGACGCATCAGGATGGTTGCGTGAGCCTGTCGCAATACGGCGCGACACGCCGGGGACGGGTCTGCATCCAGAGTTGCTGGTTTGAGGATGCAATTTCGGGGGTCGGAGGAATCAACGATGGCGAGAGTGACTACTGCACGGTGCAGTATTGCACATTCGTTGGTCCCATGGAAAAGGCATTGGGCATCGTTGCGCAGGATGGTACTTTCGGGCAGTTTGTGGTGCTGGGAAATCAGTTTCACAATGCCGGTCCGTTGGAAATCAACCTTACGGCTCCTGGTCTTGGGGAGCGCATTCAATACGGGCAGATCGTTGGGAACATGTTTTACGATTCGAGGCTGAAAATTTCGAACGCCACGGGCATCGTCGTAAGCGGTAATCTATTCGTGCAGAATGACGCAGCGATTTCGATCAATCTGAGCGAATGCTCAGAGATCGTGATAAGCGGCAACTCGATTCAGCATTTGGCATCCAGTGGCTCCAATAGTTACGGGATGCTTCTCGCTGGAACGATTTCCAATCTTTCAAGTCAGGGAAACCAAATATCGGTTTCGGGTGGGCCCACGAACGCCGTGGGGATCAAGGTTAATTCAGGTACCTACAGTGGCGTGGCGTTTTCAGACCAAGTGCGGGTAACCGGAGGTGCAAACGGTATTGAAAGCAATTTTGGGATCACGCTCCTTAACTGTTGCGTCGACTGCGCCAGTGGCGGAGGGATTTTGCTTCAACATGGGGGCTCGGTCTCCAACCGTACTCAGATCGCGAAAAATTGCTATGTCCGCAGTTCCGGAGCGTCGATTCGCATTTTCTCAGGCAGTTATGCGTGTACGGTGAAAAATAATTCGGTGAAGCCTGCGGTGACAAATAGCTCTCTTGCGGAACCGAGCGTCGTCGTGTCCGACAACGATCTCATAAACTAGGAAGGTCCTGCGCTAGTGAGCGCCTGATGATTCAGCGAGTCCAAGGATTTCCAGCTTGGATAGGAGCACCTTGAAGCCAGGGTCCGACCAAACCTGTTCGAAAGGCACGTTGCAGGCTAGGCGGATAAAGAACTGTTCTTTGCGTTGATTCAAACCGAAGGTCAGCAAATCTTTTATCGGAGCCAGAACCACGATATTTTGGGCTTCAGGTCCATATGCGTAGGCGCGTCCCCCAACTAGATGCCAGAAGAGGACGTGCAATCTCGCTTGATTCTTAAATGCAAAAATACCCGTTTCAGCCGGTTTGAGCGGTCCCGACGTTCCAACCAGAGGAACAGCGCTTTGACGGAATTCGCAGTTCCAACCATTCAGAATCCAGCACCGATCAGGGGTATGTCGACCGACTATGCGGGGAGGCATGCGGTCGGGTCGCCAGTAAGCTACGTAAAGGGTGACTTCCATTGCGCCTTTCCGGTATGAGCGGCTGAAATAATCGTCGAATTGCAGGATAGACTCGACGGCATTCTTGGTCTCCTCGGTGTCGGCCAAAGGGAGGTCTCGGCCTTCCCAGCCGGAAGGAGCCAATGGCAAGGCTTGGCGAAGAGGCAGATGGGTCGGTGGTTCAACTTGCTTTGACTCTTGGTAATACTGCAAGCCGGTCGCCGCTAACAAAAGACAGGCAAGGAAAATAAAGAGAGAGAGAGTCGGACGGCGCATGGCATTGGTTGCCGATAAGAAGATTGATGATTTGATCAAATCAATGTTGAGGTGCCTTTTTTGTACGACGATCGGCGTGTTTTGCTAGGAATTTGACACCAGTGCGGTAACCCGGTACTCACCCGCTACCTCCATGCCCGCGACATCCTGTGCGACACTGTTGTCATCCTTTTTTCCCCCCAGCTCGGGCAGGGCTTTTGAGGAAAAAAATCGGGTATCGGCTGGATTCAGAAACATCCGAGGGAATGTTCAGTTAGCGCGACTAATGGCAAGCCGGCAGGCGTCGCCATCTTGGCGTTCAATGTTTACCGGATTGCTGGTCCTCCTCATGGCTGTGCCGGTCTTCGCGCAGCCGAGCTTGGGAACGCTGACGCGGCCCCTCTATATTTCCCATCGCGGGGACATGAACTTGTTTCCAGAGGAAACGCTCGAGGCCTATCGAGCTTCGCTGGATGACGGGGCGCAGTTTGTGGAAGTCGATTGCTACAAGTTGTCGGATGGAACGCTGGCGGTCGTCCACGATGACACCTTGGAACGCGTCACGAACCGAACCGGGGCCGTGACATCCATTGCCAACCTTTCGGACTGGCGCCAGGTGCGGGTGCTCGGCGACAAGCTGGTGCCGCCACAAGCGGGTAAAACCTACCAGGCGCCCGTCCTGGACGACATCATCAATGAATTCGGCAGCCGCGCCATTCTGGTCGTGGAAGCCAAGAATGTGGGGGCCGGCGACTTGATTGTCAGTGCCCTGAAGAAAGCGAACATACCCGCGAGCCGGGTTCTGGTGAATTCCTTCATTGCGAGCGAGCTGCAGCCGGCCAAGCAGGCCGGATACCCCACGTGCCTGGATATGGGCGGCTCCGCGACCGACCGCGTGCCCGACAATTTTCCCTACGACTACCTCAGTTTGTCAGACAGTGCGCCGGATGCCCTCGTCCGCCAGGCGATCGATGCGCGGATAAAAGTGATCATCTTCACTTTGAACCGGCAATACCAGCGCGACAAGTTCCTCGCGATGGGGGTCGAGGGTTTCTACAGCGATGACGCGCCCTATCTTGGGGGCAGCGTCAACGCACGCGTGAGGAGCGGTAGCGACCCCTTCGCAAAGCAAACTTGGTTTCACGGTCAGTTGCCCACAACGCCAGGCAAGCTCGGGCGCTTTGTGGCACCCAATAAATGGGGATTCGGGGAGAGTGCCTCGGGAAGCTACTATGGGTGCCTTCAGGGTTGGTGTTCACCGCTGAATCAAGGGAATGCCTCGGCTGACTTCAGCCTCGAGTTGGACATCACATTTGGCGACGCGCTTAGCTCGGACCGGTGGGCGGGAATCTTCCTGGCGGGCACCGATCATCCGCTGGACAATGATTCGGCGCCCGCTTTCGCGCTCTTCGGTTACCATTTTCTCGCCGCCAAGGACGGCCGGCTGCTCGTGTATCGCTACGAAGGTGGCGGCCCCGTGCTGCATGCGTCGGCCAGCACCGGGCGTGCCATCGCCACGGGTGAGACCATTCACTGCATCCTCGCACGCACCGGTGGGAACGTCACCTTTTCCCGCCGCGGGGCGGATCCTTCGGTGACTTTTGCCGGGGGTAATTTGCAGGCCCTTTACGTGACTTTGGGCGCGAAGGGTCTGAATGCAGATTTTTCGAATGTGCAGGTGACTTCCGCTGCGGTGGCGACCCCGGCTCCGGCGGTGACGACACCTGTAACCACGGTCTCGACCGGCGGAGGTGGCAAGGGAGGTGGTGGCGGCGCCCCCAGCTTTTTTATGCTAGGCGCGCTGCTCCTCTTGGTCGGTCATCGGGCGCTGCGTGTCTTCTGGCCGCGTTCATTGACCGGTTGACGTGCAATCTGCGGCCTGTGGCTGGTAGACGGTGGGATTGCCTGAGGAGTTGACGTCGTCATGGTTAGCCTGTGCGGTGAGCGGAACACCGGGCAGAAACGCCCGATGGATGGGATCGACTATTTGATGACCACAACCGGAAAAGCGCGAATTTATCTTTCCTCCCCTCATATGAGCGGTGGGGAGCTGGCGCTGGTGCAGGATGCCTTTGCCACCAACTGGATCGCGCCGCTCGGGCCGCATGTGGATCAATTCGAGCGGGAGTTCGCTGAATTGATCGGCAAAGCGGTAGGCGGTAAGGGCGAGGGGCGGACGGCGGAGGGCGGACGGCAGATGGCGGAGGGCGGGGGACGGGGGACGGAGGGCGGACGGCAGATGGCGGAGGGCGGGGGACGGACGACGGAGGGCGGAGGGCGGACGGCAGATGGCGGAGGTCAGTCGTCAGCGCAGCAGTACGCTGCGGCTTTAAGCTCCGGCACGGCGGCGCTGCATCTGGCCATGCGCTGGCTCAAGCTGCAGCCGGGCGACGAGGTCATCTGCTCGACGCTGACTTTTTCCGCGAGCGTCAACCCCGTGCTCTATGAACGGGCGACTCCCGTGTTCGTGGATTGCGATGACGTCTCCTGGAACATGGCGCCGGCGCTGTTGGCCGAGGCGGTTGAAGATCGCATCAAACGCGGCAAAAAACCGAAGGCCGTCATTGTCGTGCATCTTTACGGCCAGTGCGCGGATCTCGATCCCATCGTCGCGACCTGCGCGAAGCACGGGATTCCGCTGATCGAGGACGCCGCGGAGGCGCTGGGAGCGATCTACTACGGAGGACGGACGACGGATGGCGGAGGACGGAGGACGGATGGCGGAGGACGGAGGACGGAAGACGGAGGACGGATGACGGATGGCGGAGGACGGACGACGAACAATGGAGGGCTGACGTCGGATGTCGGTCGTCAGTTGTCAGGAATTGCCCCGGGCAGCGTCGGCCTTTGCGGCATCCATTCCTTCAACGGGAACAAGATCATCACCACGTCGGGCGGGGGCATGCTGACTTCGCGGGATCCGAAGCTGATCGAGAAGGCCCGTTTTTGGGCGACGCAGGCGCGCGACCCGGCGCCGCACTACCAACATTCGGAGATCGGATTCAACTACCGCCTGAGCAATGTGCTTGCGGCCATCGGGCGCGGCCAGTTGCGCGTGCTCGAGGACCGGGTGAATGCACGCCGCCGGAATTGCGTGTTTTATCAAGAGGCTTTCAAGGATTTGCCGGGCATGGCGTTCATGCCGGAGGCTTCGTTTAACCGGGCCAATCGCTGGCTCACCTGCATCACGGTCGATCCAAAGTCGGCCGGCACGGACCGAGAGAAAATCCGGCTGGCGCTCGAAAAGGAAAACATCGAGGCGCGTCCTGTGTGGAAGCCGATGCACCAACAGCCGATCTTCAAGGATTACCCGGTTTATGGCGGCGCCGTTTCCGAGCGGTTGTTCGCCGATGGCCTTTGCCTGCCGTCGGGGTCGAATCTTGCGGAGGGGGACCTTCAGCGGGTTGTGGAAGTCGTTCGGCGGGCGTTTGCGGGCTGATGACGGATGGCGGATGGCGGACGGCGGATATCGGATGACGGATGACGGATGAGGGATGGCGGATGGCGGACGGCGGATGACGGACATCGGACGGCGGAGGGCTGATGTCGGAGATCTGGCGCCTGATCTTAGGTCATGGGGGGAGTGGCGGTGTTCTTTTGTTTCGGTAGAACTTGAGTGCGGGCTGCGCAACGACTGAGACCATGAGCGAGCGAATCAATTCTTTCCGCGATTTGCGGGTCTATCAGGAGGCTTGCGAATTGGACCTCGAGATATTCGCGGTGACCAAGGGATTTCCAAGAGAAGAGCGCTACTCGCTTACGGACCAGGTTCGGCGCTCATCCCGATCCATCGGATCGAACCTGGCGGAAGCTTGGGCCAAGCGCCGCTATCCCGCCCATTTTGTAAGCAAGCTCACTGATTCGGATGGCGAACTTCAGGAAACCCGCCATTGGCTAGGACGCTCATTCGCCTATGGCTATATTTCAGAACAGACTCTTAACGGATTCGAAAAACGCTGCGATCGGATTGGCGGCAAGCTTGGCGCGATGATCCTGAGTCCGGATAACTTCACATGAGTTCTGGTCCGTCATCCGTCATCCGTCATCCGCCGTCCGGCCTCGCCGCGAAGCGGCTCTTCGATTTTGCGGCGGTGATTCTCACGGCGCCGCTCTGGCTGCCGTTGCTTGGCGGGCTGGCCGTCCTGGTTCGCCTGAAATTGGGGGCGCCGGTGTTTTTCCGGCAGAAGCGGCCCGGGCATCGCGAGGCGATTTTTGAACTGATCAAATTCCGCACCATGACGGACGCGCGCGATGCGGCGGGGGAGCTCTTGCCGGATGCGACGCGCCTCACCCCTTTCGGAAAATGGCTGCGGTCGACTTCGCTCGATGAACTGCCGGAGTTGTTCAATGTGTTGAAAGGGGAGATGAGCCTGGTGGGGCCGCGCCCGTTGCTGGTGCAGTACCTGGCCCGCTATTCACCCGAACAGAAGCGCCGCCATGACGTGCCGCCCGGGCTGACCGGCTGGGTGCAGGTCAACGGGCGCAACGCATTGTCGTGGGACGATAAATTTCGTCTGGACGTTTGGTACGTGGATCATCGCAGCCTGTGGCTGGATATTCGAATCCTGTTCCGGACCGTTTGGCAGGTGCTCTCGCGTCAGGGCATCTCCGCGCCCGGTGATGCGACAATGCCGGAGTTTGGGCGGGGGTTGGGGGAGGAGAGCGGAGAGCTAAGAGCAAGGGGGGGGAGGCGGAGGACGGAGGACGGAGGGCGGACGACGGAGGACGGAGGGGGGAGGGCGGAGGGCTGAGGGGGACGACGGGGGACGACGGGGGACTGAGGGCGGATGGCGGACGACGGAGGGCGGAGGGCGGAGGACGGAGGGCGGACGTCTGACGTCTGATGACGGAGGGCTGAGGGCGGACGTCTGACATCTGACATCTGACATCTGACATCTGACATCTGCTATCTGATGTCTGATGACGGAGGGCGGATGGCATGGCTTGGGGGGCTTACCCCTTAGCCTTTGGCTTTCGCCACTTACCTCTTTGCTCTTACTACTTGGCGAAAATCGCCGGAGGCGATTTTCCGGAGTTGCGCCTTGCACTTGGGGGGCGTCGTGCTGCAAATCGGCCTTTCCAGCACACCATGGCCGACACCTCCACTAGCCGCTCCACCTCCATCGCCAGCCTTGGCGAGCGGGTGGCCCGCGCCACGGCGCTGATTGCCCTTTATACGGTGGTGCTATCGGCCTGCCGTTATTTCGCCTACGAGGTTCGATTCGATTTTTTGGTGCCGCCGGATTTCCAGCAGGAGCGGCTGTATTCCCTGGCCGTCAATCTGCCCATCAAGCTGCTGGCCCTGCTCCTGTTTCGCCAGTTTGGCAGCATGCTGACCTACTTCAGTGTGCCGGACCTGATCCGGATCGCAGTGGCCATGGCCACTGCGAACCTGGCTAGCTATGCATTGCGCTTTGGCTTTAATCCCGGGCTTCTGTCGCCGCGCGGCGTTGTCCTCACGGACTTTGTTCTCTGTGTGTGCGCACTGAGTTTCATGCGCTTGGGCTTTCGGATTTACCGCGAGCGTTACCTGACCGCGCAGCCCCTGGAAGGCAGGCCGGTGCGGCGCATTGCGGTGCTCGGCGCGGGCGATGCGGGCGCGGAATTTGTGAGGGAGGTGCGCGCTAAACCGTCGCTGGGCTTGAAGCCGATTTTCTTTCTCGACGACGATTGGAAGAAACACGGCAAAGATATCCACGGAATTTCCGTGCTGGGGGCCCCGGAGGAAATCGGCAAGCTGCGGAAGGAATATAAAATCGATGGCTGCGTGCTCGCGATGCCGTCGGTGCCAGGCAAGCGCCTGCAGGAAATCTACAAGCTGCTGTCGGCTGAGGAACTGAAGGTGGAGATTGTGCCTTCCATGGCGGAACTCGCCAGCGGCCGGGTCCAGGTGACCAAGATTCGTCCGGTGCAGGTGGAGGATCTCTTGGGGCGTGAATCCATCGACCTCAAGAACGACGACATCGCGGAGCTGCTGCGCGACCAGGTCGTCATGGTGACGGGCGCCGGCGGCAGCATCGGCAGCGAGCTCTGCCGGCAGATCGCGGCTTACAACCCGAAGCGCCTGCTGCTCGTCGAGCAGGCCGAGGGGAGCTTGTTCACGATCGAGTCCGAACTGAATGACCGCGGGTTTCAGCATATGATCGTGCCGCTGGTGGCCGACATCATGGATCTGCCTCGCATGCGCGGCATCTTCGATCGCTTCGGTCCCAAGGTCATCTTTCACGCCGCCGCCCACAAGCATGTCTATATGATGGAGCGCCAGCCGGGCGAGGCGGTGAAGAACAACACCACGGGCACCCGCCAGTTGGCCGAGCTCGCCGCCGAGAAGCATGCGCGGGCGTTCGTCCTCATTTCCACCGACAAGGCCATCAATCCGACCAGCGCCATGGGCGCTTCCAAGCGGATGGCCGAGATGCATCTGCAAACCCTCCAAGGCCGGCCCGGCAACGCGACCCGTTTCATTGCCGTGCGCTTCGGCAACGTGTTGGGGTCGTCGGGCAGCGTAATTCCGATTTTCAAACAGCAGATCGCCGCGGGCGGGCCGGTGACGGTGACGCACCCCGACGTCACGCGCTATTTCATGACGATTCCCGAGGCCGTCGGCCTCGTGCTGCAGACGTTCACGATGGGGCAGGGCGGGGAAATTTTCGTCCTCGATATGGGCAAGCCCGTCAAAATCATCGATCTGGCCCGGCAGTTGATCGAGCTGAGCGGCCTGCGTCCCGGTGAGGACATCGAGATCAAGGTCATCGGTCTGCGGCCCGGCGAAAAGCTGTTCGAGGAACTGCAGCATCACACGGAAGATTTGAAATCGACGGCCCATCCCCGCGTCACGCTGCTGACGACCGGCGGCTCGGCCGCGACCGGCGACTGGTCCGCGCAGTGCATCCGCGAACTCGAGAACCGCGTGACGGAACTCGAAGCCAACCAGCTCAAGCTGGCGATTAAGCGGCTGGTGCCGGAATACATTCCGTATCTGGATTAGCGCGGAGCGAATCCGGATACGGAATGTATTCCGGCGCTAAGGGCAAAGAGGGTAAGGGCGAAGCGCAGACACGGCGTGCAACGAGGAAAAAGCTAAGGGCTAAGCGCCAGGGCGCGAGGTGAGGAAGTTTGGGGCAGGGCTTGCCGCCGGGGCGAAATGCGATGCGTTAGAAACGGCCGGGCTGGTCAGAAACAGCGGATGCACTTAGCTCCTTGCCCAAGGGTCTTGTCGTCGCATCGTCGGTGCAGCGGGCTCCAAAATCAAAGGAGACTTATGCGCCCGCACTTCCGGTTTGAGGATTTGGAAATTTGGCAGCTGGCTGCGGCACTTGCCATTAGGTTGCACCGACTCGCCGATCGCTTGGATGCCAAAAGGCTCTATCGCTATGCTGAGCAAGTCAGGGGAGCTGGGCTATCATTGCCGAATAACATCGCGGAGGGATCGGGCAGTATCCATCCCAAGGAATTTAAACAGTTTCTCAATATCACGCGTCGCTCACTTTTTGAAGACGCCTCCATGTTGCTTGTCTTTGAAAAGCTCGGATTGATCAGCGAATCTGAAATCTCCGAGCTGCTTGAGGATTGCGACCGTCTGGCTCGCAAAACGACCAATTTTTCCCGGCGCTTGGATTGCTGAGCGCCAGTCGCTTCGCCCTTTGCGCTTTGCAGGGTCCGCATTTGCTGCAAACTGCGGCCCCATGCACGTCGCCGGACATAAGCAGCGCCCGCCGCTGCACTCATTGGAAAAGGGGTTCCTGGGCATCGTGCTCACTCAATTGGTGTTCATGCCGTGGGCTTTTGGCACCATGCATGCGTGGTCACAGCTGACCAGTCTGGCGCTGAGCGCCTTGGGCATGGTGCTGGCGGTGTGGCCGCGGGTTTACGATTCCGAGCAGGCTATTCTGCTGGGAATCGGTGCCCAGGGGGAAGGGCTCGGGGGGAAGGGATCCGGATCCTTAACGATTGGCTCGGCCCACTTCGCGGGCGTGCGACTCTCGCCGCTGCCGCGGCTCCTGCGTTTTCCCCTGTTTTGGGTGGGGGCGATTCTGCTGGTTTACATCGGGCTCCAGGCATGGAATCCTTCGTGGCTCTGGACCCGCAATGCAACGTCCTGGTGGCTGGTGCGGGTGAATGACGTTCCCTGGCTGCCGACTTCGATCGAAACTCCCTTCGAGCGGTTCAATCTCTGGCGACAGTTCATCATTTATGCGACGGTCTGGCTGACCGCTTGCGCCTTGTGGATCGGCATTACGCGTCGGAAGTCGCTGCATATCCTGCTCGGGGTGCTGGTGGCCAATGCCTGCGTGCTGGGCTTGGTGGGTTATGCGCACAAGGCCAGTGGAGCGGTCAAGGTGCTTTGGCTTCGCGAATTTCCAGGCGCATATTCATTCTCGAGTTTCGTCTATCAAAACCATGCCGGCGCCTACTTCGGCGTAATGGTGTTCGTTGCCCTTGGTCTGGCGCTTTGGCGTTTCTTAGATGGCAAAAAGCGAATGAGACGGTCGACCCCGACCGGGCTTTGGTTTATCGCGGCGATGACGTTGGCGCTGGCCGTGGTTTTCTCTCTGTCGCGAGGAGCGATGATCAGTGTGACTTGTTGTGGGGCTTTGGCTTTGATTGCTGCGGCTGCGCTGATTGTCACTTCTCCGGGCCGTTTTACCGTTCCCGCGATCGTTCCGCTGACAGTTGCATTAATGGTGGCTGGCATCATGGGCTGGGCAGTCTCGCGGATCGATTTCTCGGCAGTGACCGAGCGTTTCGCGCGTTTGGCTACCTTGAGGCAGGACGACCCCAGCGTATTGGGACGAAAACTGGCCCGTGAATCAGCAGTTGATATGCTGGGTGACTACTGGATGCGCGGTGTCGGCGCGGGTGGTTTTCGATATCTGTATCCTGAATATATCAAGAACAAGCAGTTGATCTACGAGCGCGGACAATTTTTTTGGGAGCACGCCCACAACGACTGGCTGGAAATACCGATCGAACTCGGCCTGGGTGGCGTCCTGTTGCTGGCGGCCGGTTTCGGTTGGATTGCCTGGACATGGGCTCGCAACGGCGGCTGGCGACACCCGTTGGTGCTCATGCTCGCATTCGGGGCCGGGCAGGTGATGGTGCATGCCGTGATGGATTTCCCGTTCCAAAACCCCGCGATCCTCACGACGTGGCTGGCGTTGTGGGTGATTGGGCTGCGGTGGCTGGAGTTGGATGCGCCGGCGCGGTAGCGGGGACTGGAAAACCTGAGACCTTTATTCGAAAACCTGAAACCTGAAACCTGAGACCTGAACTGTCCTGAAACTGAGAACGTTGGTCGAAAACCTGAGACCTGAGACCTCCACCTCCTGAGCTGTTCTGAAAACCTGCGACCTGAAACTGAAAAACGGAGACACAATTCACTGGGCGCAAGCGAGGATCTGGTTGTTGATGCTGATCACGGTTTTGGGGATCGCGGCATGCCGGAAGAAAGAGGCGACGGAGTTCGTCGTGTTTGATCGGTCGGGCGGTTGCGTGATTGCGGTGCCGGAAGGGGCGAGCGCAGAGGAACTGCGCGCGGCCGAACTGGTGCAGGCGACGCTGGCGAAGGCTTCGGGGCGGGGGCAGGAGGACTTTCCGATCGAGCGCTTGAGCGCTGGCGAAGAGGAAGAGGCTAAGCGGAAAGGCGATTTCACGGTGTTCCTGCATGGATCGAATCACCGGTCGGCGGGGGAAGCGCGGCTGGTGGAGACCGTCAGGTGGCGGGTGCTGCCGCGGCGCGTGGAGATCATGAGCTATCCGGCGGACGCGATCGAAGGGGCCGCGGCGTGGTTCCTTCAGGCGACGGTCGGCGCGCGCTGGTTCATGCCGGGAGCACTGGGGGAACACATTCCGGTGCGATCCGAGCTCCGCCTGGCCTTGGGCGAGCATACGTATCGACCATCGTACATTTCCCGCAATCTTGGGCTGGGCGGCGGCAATCCGGATCAGGCGTGGTGGCGCCGCAACCGGCTGCGCTCCTGGTTCCGGCATACCCATGCCATGAACGACCTGTTCAAGCCGGAAGCTCTGCGGGAGAATCCGGAGCTGGCGCCGCTGGTGGGCGGGGCGAAGTATTTTCCGTCGACGTCGCGCGAGGAGAATTGGCAGCCCAACATCGCCGCGCCCGGTGCGGCCGAGCATGCGGCCAGCGTGCTTGCGGGGCGGCACGAGTTTTCGTCCGCCATCGGCATGAACGACAGCATCCGGTTCGATCAGTCGGAGCGGACGAAGGAACGGCTGGACGGGGCGCGCTGGTTCCGGCTGAAGCCGGATTACTCGCGCCTGGTGTTTGGGTTCGTCAACGAAGTGGCCAAGCGCGTGCCGGGGCGTTATCTCGGCGCGTATGCCTATGATTGGACCGAGGACACTCCGGGGTTTCGGATCGAACGCAACGTCGTGCCCTATCTCACCGCGGATCGCAGCGAGTGGTTTGACCCGGCGTTTGCGGAGCAGGACCAGGCGCTGATCAAGCGCTGGGTGGCGGCGGGATCGGAGGTGGTGGGGCTTTACGATTACTATTACGGGGCGCCGTACCTCGTGCCACGGCCGACGCTTTACGCGGTGACGCGCGTCATTCCCTTCGCGCATGAGGCGGGAGTGCGGGCGTTTTACGCGGAGGTTTATCCCAACTGGGGCCTCGACGGCCCCAAAGCCTGGCTGGCGGCGGAGCTGCTGTGGGATGCGTCGGCCAAGCCGGCGGAACTGCTGAATATATATTACCGTGATTTCTGGCGGGAGGCGGCGGGGCCCATGCGGGAGTTTTACGCGCTCTGTGATCGTCAGTGGCTGAATCAGCCGAAGCCGTCCTACTGGATCAAGTATTACAAGGATGAGCACCAGGCCTTGCTCTTTCCGTCCGAAGTCCGGGTAGAACTGAAACGATGCCTCAACGAGGCGGCGCGGGCGGCCACGACCGAGCTGACGCGTCAGCGGGTGAAGTTTGCGGCGGACGCCTTTTCCGTGACAGACGCCTTCTGCGCATGGGAGGAAGCCAAGGATGAGCTGTCGCGTCTGGCCTTGCCCGCCAAAGTCGACGAAGCGGCGATCCGCGTGGCGTGGGAGAAGTTTGAAGCGAGCGGCCGGCGCTTGAAGGAAGTGCGGGCGCGCGTGACGCGGGAAGCGCCGCTGGCGGTCAAGGCGGCGGTTTTGCCGGAGTACGAGCGAAATGATCCGCGGGGGAGAGCCGCGTGGCGGCTGCGGGCGCGGGCGACGGAGGACGGAGAGCGGAGGGCGGAGGACGGAGGGCGGAGGGCGGACGGCGGAGGACTGAGGGCGGAGGGCGGCCCTTCTCGGGTTTCAGCTTTCAGCTTTCAGCCTTCAGCTTTCCCGTCGCGTCCGAGCGGCGTGGAGCTTTTGCAGGACGTCGACCTGACGCAGTTGCGCATCAAGCCGCCGGCGGGCTCGATGGATCTCGAGTGGGTGACTGCTGGCCCCTGGCGCGGGCACGGGGAGCCGTATGAGACGCGGCGGGTGAGCGTCGAGCAGGGCGCACAGGGCGAAGCGCATAGCGCGGAGAGCACGCAACCCGATACGCTTACCGCCAGGCCCTTGGCCCTTGGCGGCGAAACGGTCCTGCGTTTCGCCGGCTGCAAGCAGGAGACGTTCTCGCAGCTCACGTCGGCCGAACCGGGCCAGTGGTACGTGGCGCGGGTGAAGGTGAGGGGGAAGGTGAGCCCGGGCAACATGACGTTCCTGATTTTGAATTTCCAGGACGCCGCGGGGAAGGCGCTCGGGTTCGGGACGGTGGATCGGTTGCCGGTCGGGGTGTATGGGGAAGGGAGGGCGGACGGCGGAGGACGGAGGGCGGAGGGCGGGCGGCAGACGGCGGAGGACGGACGGCAGACGGCGGAGGGCGGAGGGCGGAGGACGGACGGCGGGGCGGTCGAGTTGGTGGTTTGGGCGCAGGCGCCGGCGACGGCGAAGTGGGTGGGGTTGGGGGTGCGCGCGCTAAACCAGGTGGAGGAGGATTATGCGGCGTTCAGCGAGTTTTCGCTGCAAGCGCTGGCGCAGTGACGGGGTGTCGGGTTGACCGACCGCGAAGCTGAACATCCTCGAAAACCTGAGACCTGATATCTCGAAAACCTGAGACCTTCCTCCTCCGCCGGGCCTACGGCGGACAAG
>CAZEUN010000022.1:37097-64011 GCA_964515595.1 uncultured Oleiharenicola sp.
GAAAACCTGAGACCTTCCTCCTCCGCCGGGCCTACGGCGGACAAGGAGACCTGAAGCCTGAACAGATATTTGGCCTGTGACGGCATTACTTCGTTACCTCTGTTACCTTCTGTGAAACCGGATTGGGTTCGGAATGCCTTGGGCCTCTTCACAGGAGATAACGAAGGGAACGGAGGACGGCGGCGTTGCTGCGAAAACTTGAAACCTGAGATCTGATATCTCGAAAACCTGAGACCTTCCTCCTCCGCCGGGCCTACGGCGGACAAGGAGACCTGAAGCCTGAACAGATATTTGGCCTGTGACGGCATTACTTCGTTACCTCTGTTACCTTCTGTGAAACCGGATTGGGTTCGGAATGCCTTGGACCTTTTCACAGGAGATAACGAAGGAAACGGAGGCCAGCGGTCTTACGACCGCTCCTACTTCTGGGGCGGGAACCGCATTGCACTGTGACCTCCATTACCTCCTGTAAAACCAGATTTGAGTTCGAAAGGCTTCGGGCCTTTTCACAGGAGGGAACGGAGGCCGGAGCCACTGCCGGACGGAAACCTGAGACGGGAGCTGGATCGGAATCTCATCGACTGGTCAATCGATGTGTTCGAGCCTGACGATACGTATTTCGCGTGCGTCGTCGTCGGCCCACCGCGTGATCATCAAGTCTTCAACCAGCTGGAGTTGATAGACGCGGCCGGCTGCGCCGGACTCGCGATAGTCGCCGGACCGATGAGGATGCCGCGCCAACTGATCGCAAACCCGGAGCAGCTTGTTGCGCTGTCGTGTTTTCAACGCGGTGAAAACCTGGACGGCTTCGTCTCCGAAGGCGTAGCCGTACGGGACTGGGCGACTGACTCGCCGCCAACTCGGTATTTGTTCTGACTGGTCGTCAGGCAAGTCAGGCCCCGGCGGCCTCGAGCGACTTGTGGAGGCGCCGCAACTGCGGACGCGTCACCTTCTCACCCCGGGCCATGCGTGCGGCCGCTGCATCGAGCGATCGCTGGTTGGTAAGGCTCTCGGCCCGGGAGAGGTGCCGCAGGTAAGCTGCCAAGGCGAGACGCTCCTTCTTGGGGAGAGACCGGACCTGGCGCTGGATTTGCTGCAACGTCACGGGCGGAAGGAAGGCCCGGCGACCTCGGAAGTCAAGGCGAGGCAATCGTCCTGCAAGAGGGCGGAGACCTGATATCTGGAAAACCTGAGACCTGAACAGGTATTTGGCCTGTGACGGCATTACTTCGTTACCTCCGCTACCTCCTGTAAAACCAGTTTGGGTTCGGAATGCCTTGGACCTTTTCACAGGAGATAACGGAGGGAACGGAGGACGGTGGCGTTGCTGCGAAAACCTGAAACCGGAGACCTGATATCTCGAAAACCTGAGACCTGAAACCTGAGACCTGAGACCTGAACAGGGTGTTGGCGTGCGACCGCATTGCTCCGTTACCTCCGTTACCTTCTGTGAAACCAGATTGGGTTCGGACTTGGAGGCGATGAAGGATAAGTATTGATTGACCGGAGGGGGTGGGCGGCTATCGATCCAACTTGTGAAGCCAAACGGCAAACCCACCTCCTACGGGCAGCGGAAGTCATCCGCTGTGCTCGTGAAGGAAAACGGGGTGGCTGCTTACCTGGTGGAGGCCAAATCCTATGAAGCCATGCAGAAGCGCCTGCGGCTGCTGGAGGGTTTGGCCCGGGGGGAGAAGGCGGTGGCCGAGGGCCGGGTGGTTTCACATGTGAGGGCCAAAAAGCGCATGGCCCGATGGCTGGCGCCGAGGCGCGGAAACCTGAAACCTGAAACCTGAGACCTGAACTTAGGACAGGTTGATTAACCGCGAAGGGCGCGAAGAAGACGCGAAGGAGGTGGGGGGCATGAGTATTCGTGGTTATGCTCAGCGATCCCCTCTGGAGAGGGGTGGCGCGCAGCGACGAGGTGTGTTGAGCGACGTAGGTATACTCACACTGGCGTACGTTCCCTACACACTCCGCCCTTCGGGCACCCCTCTTCATAGAGGGGACTCGGCTCAACACGCCAAACGCTCACGCGTTCAGCTACGAAACCGCGGCGATTAACCGCGAAAAGACGCGGAGGCGTTAAGACCTTCGCGCAGCTTCGCATCCTTCGCGGTTCACTGGATTGGATGTTCGTTCCTGCGACTGCATTGCTCTGTTACCTCCGTTACCTTCTGTGAAACCGGATTGGGTTCGAAATGCTTCGGACCTTTTCACCGGAGATAGCGAAGAGAACGGAGGCCAGCGGTCTTACGACCGCTGCTACATTCGAAATGGGGATCTGGTGGGTTCGCCTCGATCCGTGGAATCGGTGAAATCCGTGGTTGAAAAAGGGTTTTTCGAAAACCTGAAACCTGAACAGGTATTTGGCCTGTGACGGCATTACTTCGTTACCTCTGTTACCTCCTGTAAAACCAGTTAGGGTTCGAAATGCTTCGGACCTTTTCACCGGAGATAACGAAGGGAACGGAGGCCAGTGGTCTTACGACCGCTGCTACTTCCGGGCGAGGAACCGGCGGGCCAGGCCGCCTGCGCGGTTGACTCGACGTGCAAGGCGGATTTGTTCGTCCCTGTGAAATTGGAATACACGGTGCAGCTCTGGCGCGAGGGCCAGCAGTATATTGCCCACGCCATGCCCTTGGAAGTGGCGAGCAGCGGGGCGACCCCGGCCAAGGCGCGGGCGGCGCTCGCCGAAGCCGTGGATCTTTTCCTAAAGACGGCACAGGAAGAAGGCACGTTGGAGCGAGTTTTGGAAGATGCGGGCTATACGCGGGGAGTGCGAGGCTGGTCGGGGCCGAGGTGGCTCAAGACCGAGAAAGCCGCCGTACTCGTCGCCGTGTAGCGCATGCCGAAGCTCGTTCCCATCGGGTGGCGGACGCTGGAAGCGGTGTTTCTTCACGCTGGTTCGTATTGAGGCGACAGGCGGGCAGCCATCGGGCCTATGTGAAGGCTGGCATCTTGCGTCCAATCGTCATCCCCACGTATCAGGAGGTGCCGGTGTTTATCATTCGCAACAATCTCCGCACCGCCGGGATCTCGCGGGATGATTATTTCAAGTTGCTCGCCGAGGTGCAGTGACGGGGCGGTGGCTCTTCAAAGCGCAGCCGGTGGGCGGAGCATTCGTGGTTAAACTCGGAGATCCCCTCTGGAGAGGGTGCCCAAGGGACGGGGTGGGTTGGCGGCGTATGATCACGCCACCGCTCGCGCAGGTTCCCTACACACCCCGTCGCTGCGCGCCACCCCTCTTCATGGAGGGGATTTATCCAAGCAGCCAAACGCTCACGCGTTCAGCTACGGCGCGGCGGCTGGCCGCGCCCCGGAAAGGGTGGCTTGGAAAGCCTGAAACCTGAACTGGGCGTTGGCCTATGACCGTATTGCTCTGTGGCCTCTGTTACCTCCTGTAAAACCGGATTGGTTCGAAATGCTTCGGGCTTTTCACAGGAGATAACCAAGGGAACGAAGGCCAGCGGTCTTACGACCGCTGCTACATCCGAGCTCGGAAAGGCATTACTTCGTTACCTCCGTTACCTTCTGTAAACCAGTTCGGGTTCGGAATGCCTCGGAGCTTTTCACAGGAGGTAACAGAGGAAACGGAGGCCAGCGGTCTTACGACCGCTGCTACATTCGAGCCAGGAATCCGTTGGATTCGGCCTTGATCCGTGGGATCGGTGGAATCCGTGGTTAACAATCTCCGGCGCACCCCGCTGCGGGGCAGGAAAGTTTTCACTTGGAAGCCGGTCGGTGAGGGGTAGGTTTCCGGCGTGACCAAGCTCGCGGAAATCCAGGACGCCATTCGGCGCCTTGACCCTCAGGACCAACAAGCGCTGAGGCATTGGCTGGATGAAACGGCGGAGGAAACTCCGGAAATGCTGGCCGCAATTGATGAGGGGCTGCGGTCACTGCAGTCGAAGGAAACCACACTATTCACCCGGGCCGAACTCCAATCGAGGGTTCGACAATGGGCTGGCAGGTCACGCTGACGGATAAGGCGCTCGAAGATTTGGAAGCGGTCGTCGCATTTCTTGCGATGGTCAGCCCTCCGGTCGCAGAACGAATCGGACTGGAAATCGTCGATCTGATTTTCTCGCTGGATCAGTTGCCTCATCGGGGAGCCAGGGTGAAAGCGCGGAACGGTCTCCGTAAACTATCGTATCGTTTTTGTCTCATCTATTACCAAACCGACGACGTGGCCAAGACGGTGACGATCGTGCGGATCTGGGATGGCCGGAGAAATCCTGCGCGGCTTGATGTGTAGCTGCGCCCCCCAAAAAAAAGAGATTCCCTCTGGAGAGGGGTGGCGTGCAGCGACGGGGTGTGTTGCGGGCGCGCGAGTATCTGTACGCTCACGCTGCCAATCCCTACACACCCCGGCCTTCCTCCTTCGCCAGAGGCTATGGAGGACACGGTTGGCCAGCAGCCTTCGCCTAGGCTACGGCTCCCAAGCCCCTCTTCATAGAGGGGACTCGGCTCAACACGCCAAACGCTCACGCGTTCAACTACGGCGCGGCGGCTGGCCGCGCCCCGGAAAGGGTGGCTTGGAAAGCCTGAAACCTGAACTGGGCGTTGGCCTATGACCGTATTGCTCTGTGGCCTCTGTTACCTCCTGTTAAACCGGATTGGTTCGAAATGCCTCGGATCTTTTCACAGGAGGTAACAGAGGAAACGGAGGCCAGCGGTCTTACGACCGCTGCACCTTTCGGGGTGGGATCTCGATCATCGACAGCCTGAATCGAGCAGCGAAACGCTCACGGGGTTCGGCTACGGAACGGCGGGGGTTACAGTTTCGCCGCGGCGTGCCGGATGGCGCGCTGGTAGGCCGTCAGGCCGGGGTCCTCGGTCGTGTCGCAAAGGGTGTCGAGCGCGAGCCGCAGTGCGTCGGCATGTTTTCCCTGTTGATGCAGCGTCAGCGCGAGGAAGACGGCAAACTCCGGATTGTCGGGAAATTGCAGCTGCCCGGACCGGAGCACCTCGGCGGAGCGTTCGACCTGGCCGAGCGCGCGCAACGTCGAGCCCAGCCCGACCAACGCGCCGGACAACTCGTTCGGCGGCAGCCCGAGGGCAACAGCCTTTTCATAATAGGGCAGGGCTTCCGCCGCGCGGCCCAGCACGTCGCACGTCCACGCGAGCTGGTAGTTGATCTCGGCCACGTGCGGGTACCGGGCGTCGAGCTTCTGCAGCCGCGGGAATATCTCCTCCGCCTGCCCGTGCGCGCGGGCTCCGACGATGGCGGAAAGTTCCTCGCGCCAGGCGGGTATTTCAGACGGGGAGCTCATTGCGGGAGTGCTTGGTGGAGGGCCCAGCTCCAGCTGGGCCGCGAACGCGATATCGTTTTCGGGCGCCGGCCCAGCTGGAGCTGGGCCCTCCCCGTCACGCTTGGGGCGGGGGGTTGTTGCCCGTTGCCGGGGCCACCGGCCTCTTCTCCGGCAAGGCGCGCGTGGCGACCTCGCGGGTGAAGCGGGCGAGGAGGTCCTCGACCTTGTGAACCCCTTCGTCACCCTTGGCGCGGGAGCGGACGGACGCGCTGAAGGCCTCGGCTTCCTTCTGGCCGAGCACGAGCACGTAGGGCACCTTTTCCAACTCGGCGCGGCGGATCTTGGCGCCGAGCTTGTCGGAATGCGTGTCGAGCGTGACGCGCAGATCCGCGGCCTGGAACTGGGCGAGCGTCGCCTTGGCGTAGTCCATCACCTTGTCGGAGATGGGCACCAGGCGCACCTGCTCCGGCGCGAGCCAGAGCGGAAAGTCGCCGCCGAAATGCTCGATAAGCACGCCGCAGAAGCGCTCCATCGAGCCGAAGGGCGCGCGGTGGATCATCACGGGGCGATGGGCGGTGTTGTCGGCGCCGATGTAGGTGAGATCGAAGCGCACGGGGAGCACGTAGTCGACCTGCACGGTGCCGAGCTGCCATTCGCGGCCGATGACGTCCTTGATGACGAAGTCGATCTTCGGTCCGTAGAACGCGGCTTCGCCCGGCTCCTCCGTGAACGGCACGCCGAGCGTCTTGGCGGCTTCGCGGCAGGCGGCTTCGGCGAGGTCCCACTTCTCGGGATCGCCGGCGAATTTCTTGCCATCGGGATCGCGCAGGCCGACGCGCACGCGGTAGTCGGACATGCCGAGCGTGGTCAGCACGGTCTTCACGAGCGAAAGGCAGCCCATGATTTCCTGCTGCACCTGGTCCGGCGTGCAGAAGAGGTGGGCGTCGTCCTGCGTGAAGCCGCGGACGCGCGTCATGCCGTTGAGCTCGCCGGACTGTTCCCAGCGGTAAACCGTGCCGAACTCGGCGAGGCGCACGGGCAGGTCGCGGTAGGAATGCGGCTGCGAGGCGAAGATCTTGATGTGGTGCGGGCAGTTCATCGGCTTCAGCAGGAAGCCGTCGATCAGCTGGTCGTCGGGCAGCACGCGGTCCTGCGTGATCGTTTCCTTGCCGGTGAGCTTGTTGACCTTCTCGGCGAGGTGTCCGGAGACGGCCTCGATGCGGTTCGACATCTCGGCGCAGGAGCAGCCGGACGAAACGAGCTGGTCCAGGTAGTCGCGCTCCACCACCGGCGGAAACTGCGAGTCCTTGTAATAGGGAAAGTGTCCGGAGGTCTTGTAGAGCGAGAGGCGGCCGATGTGCGGCGTGAACACCTGCGAGTAGCCCTGCTTGCGCAGCTCGGTGGCGATGAAGCTCTGCAACTCCTGGCGCACGATCGAGCCGGCCGGCGTCCAGAGAATCAGGCCCTGGCCGACGTCCTCGTCGATGTGAAACAGCTTGAGCTCGCGGCCGAGCTTGCGGTGGTCGCGGAGTTTCGCCTGCTCGAGTTGCGTGAGGTAGTTGGCGAGTTCCTCCTTCGAGGCGAAGGCGGTGCCGTAGATGCGCTGCAACTGCTGCTTGGTTTCGTCACCGCGGTGGTAGGCGCCGGCGATGGAGAGCAGCTTGAAGGCCTTGATCTGTTTCGTGTAGCGGACGTGCGTGCCGGCGCAGAGATCGGAGAACTCGCCGTTGGTGTAGAACGAAATCTTCTCGTCCGCCGGGATGTCCGCGAGGCGGCCGAGTTTGAAACGCTCCTGACCGCGGGACTTGATGATTTCGACGGCCTCCTCGCGCGAGACCTCCTTGCGGCTGAAGGGCTGGTTCTCTTCGATGACCTTTTTCATCTCCGCCTCGATCTTCGCGAGATCGTCGAGGGTCAGCTTGTGGGCCAGGTCGACGTCGTAGTAGAAGCCCGTGTCGGTGGGCGGACCGATGTCGAGTTTGGCGTCCGGGAACAGACGGAGGAGCGCGGTCGCCAGCACGTGCGAGGCCGAGTGGCGGATTTCTTCGAGCGGTGTCATCGACATGGTATATGTGGGTTTGGTCCTCCTTACGATTGGAGGGCCGAACGGGCAGGGTGGCGCGGAGGTTTGCCGGCTGTCAATGCCGGGAATTTTCAGTCTCCGGCCGGGGCCGGCGGCGCGCGGAGGGCACCTGAAAACAAGACGGAAACGACGCGAGGGCCGGCTTGCCACCGGGCCGCGGGCCCGTCGCTTGACGCGGATCAGGTCCGCCGGTTGGCGGCGACGAACTTTCCGATGATGCCGTCGAAGGAGCCGTTGGTGAAGAAGACCACGACCTGCGGGCGCTCGGTTTCGCCGGCGGTATTTTCGGCGATGATGTCCAGGAGTTTCGCATGGGTCGGCGCCGTGTAGGCGTCCACCCCTTGGGTGCCGAGGTGCTGGATGACCGCCTCGGTGTCGAAGCGCTCCTCGGGCTTGAGCTTTTCCGGGCGCGCAATCGCACCGAGGTAAACGTCGTCCGCGAAGGCCAGCGCGCGCATGAAGGCGGCCTGCATGACCTTTGTGCGCGACGTGTTGCTGCGCGGCTCGAAGGCCGCGTGGATGATGTGGCCCGGAAAACGCGCGCGGAACGACTGGAGCGTCTCGGCCAGCGCGGTCGGGTGGTGGCCGAAATCCTCGATGACCTTGAGCATCGGCGTGTTCACCAGGAGCTCCTGCCGGCGCTTCACGCCGCGGAATCCGGCCAGCGCGTCGAGCTTCAGCTTCGTCGGGTCGTCGGGGAAGAGGGCGAGCCCCGCCGCGAGCGCGGCCATGGCCGCATTGCGGGCATTGAAGAGGCCGGCGAGCGACCACTTCACCTCGGCCCAGGGCTTGCCCTGCCAGACCAGCCGGAAGGAAACGCCCTCCGCGGTCTCGCGGAAGCCGGCGAGCTGGAGGTCGTGGCCCTCGTCGAGGCCCACGCGCACCACGCGCGTCCACGCGAGCGGGCCGAGCGCCTTGAGGTTGGCGTCGTCGCCGTTGAGGACGATCCAGCCGTTGCGCGGCACGATGCGCGTGAGGTGGAGGAAGGTCCGCTGCACGTCCGCGACGTCGCGGAAAATATCCGCATGGTCGAACTCGAGATTGTTCAACACCGCAATGTGCGGGGCATAGTGGATGAACTTGCTGCGCTTGTCGAAGAAGGCGCTGTCGTATTCGTCGCCCTCGATGACGAACGGGTCGGCGAGCGTGCCCAGGTGGTTGCCCGTCGGCGGATCGAGCGGCACGCCGCCGATCAGAAAGCCGGGGTCGCGGCCGTTTGCCCGCAGGAGGAACGCGGTGAGCGCGGTGGTGGTGGTCTTGCCGTGGGTGCCGGCGATGACGATGTTTTTGCGGACGGCGAGCACCGCGTCATAAAGAAACGCCGGCAGCGAAACGAACGGGATGGCACGGGTGTCGAGGAGCCATTCGACCTCCGGGTTGCCGCGCGACATGGCGTTGCCGACCACCACGAGCTCGGGCGCGAGCTTTTCCAGGCGCACGGGATCGTAGCCTTCATGCAGGGTGATGCCGGCCTGGGCGAGGACGGTGCTCATGGGCGGGTAGACGCCGCTGTCGGCGCCGGAGATATCGTGCCCGGCCGCGCGCGCCAGCAGCGCCGCGTTGCCCATCGCCGTGCCGCACACGCCCATGAAGTAAATCCGCATGCGCCGACCTAAGACGACTCCCGCGGCCAGTTGAACTCTAATTTTGCCGGCCGCTCCCGTCCTTCGGACCTGTTGATATCGGAGAACCGCCGGGGGAAGTCGCCGGGCGCTTTCCGTGAAGATGGGCAACCTCGCGGTCAGCCCTGAACCCGCCCCGTCGCGGCCGGTCATGAATGCTCTTCCATCCGTCGACCTCCCGGTTTTGCGCCGGCGCGCAAGGGGGGCGGCCTCAACCCAAATCCTCCCACATCCCTGATGAAAACTCCCGCCACGATGACCGTCCTGTTGTTCGCTTCCGTCCTCGGACTCCAGGCCCAGTCCTACCCCAACTCCTCGCCGTCGTCCTCCCAATCCGAGGACCAGCGGCGCAAGGACCAGCCGCAGACGCAAGCGGGCGCCGTGTCCGCCACCCCGGCGAATTCGGCCCAGGCGAATCCGTCCGCCCCAAACCAGTCGCCCGCTGACACCGCCGGCCAGTCGGGCGGGAACCAGAACAGCCCGGCGCCGTCCAGCCGCTATTCGATCGATCATCCCTCGGACAAGAACCAATCTTCCGCTTCCACCGAGCTGAAATACCGCTCGAACCAGCCCGCCGAGGTGCAGAAGGGCGACCAGCAGGCTTCGACGAATTCGAGCCAGACGACCTCGACGCAGACCGGCACCCGGACCGACGTCGCCGTGACGGGCGAAGTCGAAACCCAGGTGCGCACCGTCGTCCAGCAGATCGATGCGCAGGGTCCGGTCGTGGTGGAGCGCATTTCCACCGAGTTTGCCGATGCGACCTGCACGCGGGAAAACGCCCGCGCGCTGGTCGAGGCGCTGCATGGCGGCACGGCGGTGACGCTGCGCAACGAGGATGGTCAGACGGCGACCTTCACGCCGACGGGGCGCCTCGGTTATGGCGACGCCTACATTGCCATGGCGGTGGCGGTCCAGGCATTGCGCGATGCCGGCATCACCGGTTGCGCGTCGCCGGCCCAATGGCAGGCGGTGCTCCTCGGCGGCAGTCTGTCCGGCCCGACGGTCCGGACCACGTCGGTGACGACCGAGCGTTTTCCGGGCGTGCTCGTGCTCCACTCGCAGGGCGGCTGGACCAAGGTCGCGCAGACCACCCATGTGCGGCTCAACCAGGTGGTGAGCCAGGCGAACACCTCGCTGCAGATCAATGACTCCAGCGCCACGGCCCAGACGGGCGCCCACCGCAGCGCCGACGCGAGCAACCAGCAGAACCTGAGCCCGACCGGCCATCCGAGCGGCTATGATGCGCGCACCGAGGCCGCCAAGGAGCAGAAGGAAAAGGATCATAAGGCGAAGGCCGGCGACCGGGACAGGAAGACCCCGGACAACCTCAACGAGCGCGACCAGAAGAAGGGCGACCTCAACGCCCCGGACATGGAGAATCCGCCCAAGAGCGGGACCCCGCCGAAGTATTGAGCCAAAAACCGCGTGATCGGAGATCCCCGCTCGAGGGGGGCGCGCAGCACCGGGGCGTGTTCGGCAGGTAACGGAGTCGTGCTACCGCCCCGGCCCGGCGCGCAATTCCGCCAGGCGTTTTTCCCCGCGCGCCATTTGCTGGCGGCTCTCGTCCAGTTGGGCGCGCGCCGCGGCAATGCGATCCGGAAGTTCGGAGCGTTGATAATCGGTCAAGCCCTCGCCGGCCCCGATCAGGCGCACCAACTCGTCCGACAGATTCCTGGTGCGGGCGAGGGTGGTCTGATACGAAAGTTCATTGCCCTCGATCAGGATGTCGCGAACGGTTTTTCCGTTCAGTCGCGCGCACAGGTGATGCGCCTTCTCCAAAGGTTCGGTCGTGCGGGCGGGCGGGAGCGTGAGCTGGATGTTGCTGACGCAGACCCCGAACTCGCGGCCCATCGCCGGCGGCATGAGCGGAATCTTGGAGTCGAACCAGACCTGCAGGGATTCCGGGCTGCTCGCGTCGACCGGCCAGTCCAAGGGATCCTTGCCGGGACCGCAGCCCGTCAACAGCAGGAGGGCGATTACGAGCAGTCCGGATAAGGTCCGTTTCACCGGACCGGAAATGGGCCTACTGCGCCTGTCTGGCGACCTTAAATTCCGCGGGTTGCTCGCCCTTCGGCAGCGCGAGCAAATCGTAGTCCTGGTAACCGGTGATCTTCACGTCGACAAACTCGCCGACCGGCAGATTGCGCGGCACGTAGACGCGGCCGTCGATGTCGGGGGCGTCGGCCTCGCCGCGGGCGACGCCGGGTTCCTCGACGAGGACCTTGAGCGTGCGGCCGACGTACGATTTGGAAACCTCGCCCGCGATGCGCTGCTGCAGCGCCATGAGCTTGTGCCAGCGCTGCTCCTTCACCTTGGGCGGAATCTGGTCGGGCATCTTGGCGCCGCGCGTGCCCTCCTCCTGGGAGTAGCGGAACACGCCGAGGCGCTCGAACTTCGTTTCCTCGATGAACTGGCAGAGTTCGGCCACGTCGGCCTCGGTTTCGCCCGGGAAGCCGACGATAAAGGTGGTGCGGACGGCGATCCCGGGAATGCCGGCGCGGATCCGCTTGATGAGGTCGCGGATGTAGTCGCCGCTCGTCTCGCGCTGCATCCGGCCGAGCATGTGGTCGCTGATGTGCTGCAGCGGGATGTCGATGTACCGCGCGACCTTCGGGCACTCGGCGATGGTCTTGATCAGCTCATCGCTCCAGTGCGCCGGGTGCGTGTAGAGCAGGCGGATCCAGAAATCCCCCTCGATGGCGTTGAGTTCGCGGAGGAGGGTGGTGAGGGCGGTGCCGCGGGAGGAATCGACCGGGGTGCGCGGGTTCGGGCGCTGCTCCCAGGTGTCCATGCCGAAGAAAGTCGTGTCCTGCGAAATGAGGTTCAGCTCCCTGACGCCCTCCTTGACCAGCTGGCGCGCCTCGGCGACGACGCTCGCGATGGTGCGGCTGCGATGGCGGCCGCGGATCTGCGGGATGATACAGAAGGTGCACGGGTGGTTGCAGCCCTCCGCGATCTTCATGTACGCAAAATGTTTTGGCGTGAGCCGGAAGCGCGGCGTGTCGTAGTCGGGAATGTAGGTGGACTTGCCCTCGATGAAATTCGCCGGCGCCTCGCCCTTCGCGCGGTCCTTGGCGTAGATGCCCTCGATGATCGGCGCGACCTTCGTCAGCTGGTCGAGACCGATGAAGGCGTCGACTTCGTCGTGAAGCGACGTCGACAAATCCTTCGAGAAGCGCTGCGACATGCAGCCCGCGACGATGAGCTTCTGTTCCTTGCGGCGCTTCCGCATTCCCTTGTTCTGGTGCACCTCGAGGATGTGGCCGATCGACTCCTCCTTGGACGAGTCGATGAACGAGCAGGTGTTGACGATGACGACGTCCGCCTTCTCGGCCTCCGGGATGACGGTCATGCCTGCCTGGTGCAGGTGGCCGACCATGATCTCGCTATCGACGAGATTCTTGGCGCACCCGAGGGAGATGAGGCTGACTTTGATCACGGTGAATTTTAGAGCTGGGAGCTTAGAGCTGAGAGTCTAGAGAAGGGAACGCATTGGATCGGTTGTATAGCTCCTGGCTCCAGCCTCTGGACTCTTGGCTATTTCGTCCGGAAAAACAAAGCGCGCCGCGAAGGGCGCGCCCGGGGTGGACGAAACAGGGTCCGGGAGCTTACTTCTTGCCCTTGGCGAGCTTGGCCTTGAGGGCGGCGTTGCGACGCTTGTGGTAAGCGAGGCGGCGTTTCTTTTTGATGTGCTTGTTGGTTTGTTGACCCATGGTGAGATGAATTGAGGGGACGTTTGTCCTGAAAGAGGCGGCCAGAGTCAAGAGGCCAGAAAGGCCGAAAACCGGGGCCCCGGGGCTCGAAAAGCTGAGGCCTGGAGCTCGAAAACCTGAGACCTGAGACCTGAAACCTGAAGGGGAGGCCAGATCGGCGGCTTTTTCAGGCCTTTTGGTGGAGGGCCCAGCTTCGGCTGGGCCGCGCTGCCGGAAAATGTTCATCGTTCAATGTTCATTGTTCGTTGGCCATTTCGAACCAATTGCCCGGGCCCGATAGGAACAATGAACAATGAACTTTGAAAAATTGACCGATGCACTTTCTCCCCGGTTTCCGTTCTCTCGCTCAATACCGAGCGAGGCCCGGGTCCACCTGTTCCGCCCAGGCGTCGATTCCGCCGGCGACATTCGTCACCTGGTCAAATCCCTGGGCCCGCAGGAACTGGCTCACGCGGGCGCTGCGGCCGCCGTGGTGGCAGAGCACCAGGATGGGCTGGTCGCGGGGCAGGTCGGGCAGGCTTTCGGGGATCTGCCGCATGGGGATGTGCCGGCTGCCGGGGACGGCGCAGATCTGGACCTCGAAGGCCTCGCGCACGTCGAGCAACAGGGCGCCCGCGCGCACCTGGGCGGCGGCGGTGGCGACATCGATTTCGAGGGGAAAGTCCATGGTTATAATCGTTCTCGTTCTCTTAATCCTTCTCTTTCCTGAAAGAGAGAACGAGAACGATTAAGAGAACGAGAACGATTTACGAACAGACCCGACAGCGGGAATCTCCTGCAGGCCTCGGGTTTTCGAAATATTGGTCTCTCAACCCTTCCTGGGAGTAGCAGCCGTCGTAAGACGGCTGGCGCGCGAGCCCCAGCGGTCTCACGACCGCTGCTACTTTCCAATCCCCGGCCCGGCGCCCCGCCGCCCCGGCCAAAAGTTCAGGTCTCAGGTTTCAGGCTTCAGGTTTCAGGTTTTCGAGTAACCGGCCTCAGCCTTTCGCCTCTCCCAAAGCGGGTTTCACCTACTATGCCGTTGACGCAGCCCGTGACAAAGTGGTCGTTTTACCCATGTCCGAGCGTTTTGTTGTGATCATGGCTGGTGGCCGCGGTGAGCGGTTCTGGCCGCAAAGCCGGGGAGCGACCCCGAAACATCTTCTCCCGATCGTCGGCGACAAGCCGATGCTGGCCCAGACGGTCGATCGGGTGCTCGGCGTCGTGCCCGCCGCCAACGTCTTCGTCATCACCACGCAGGCGCAACTCGAGGGCTGCCGCCGCGCCTGCACCGGGCTGCCGCCCGCCAACATCGTGGGTGAACCGATGGGGCGCGACACCGCCGCCGCCACCGGCCTCGCCATGCTGCTGGTCAAGCAGCGCAACCCGGCGGCCGCGTTTGCCATGCTGCCGGCGGACCACGTCATCCACGACACGGCGGAATACGGGAAGCTGCTGGCCGTCGCCTTCGAGGCAGCCGAGGCGGCCGACGTGCTCGTCACGCTCGGCATCAAGCCGTCCACCCCCGAAACCGGCTTCGGCTACATTCAGCAGGCCGGGTTGTGGCGGAAGATCGGCGGGCGCGACGTGTTTGCCGTGAAACGTTTCGTCGAGAAACCGGATCTCGAGACGGCGCGCGGTTACCTCGCGTCCGGTGACTATTTCTGGAACGCCGGCATGTTCGTCTGGCGCGTGCCGGTCGTGGAAGCGGCCTTCCAGGCGCACGCGCCCGAACTTTATGCCGGCCTGCGGTCGCTCGAAGCCGGGGCAAAGTCCGCGGGTGGCTGGCAGCAGGCGCTGCCGGAAATCTACCCGACGCTGCAGAAGATTTCCGTCGATTACGCGCTGATGGAGAAATCCACGAATGTCGTGGTCGTGCCCGCGACGTTCGACTGGGACGATGTCGGCGCCTGGCCGGCGATCGCGAAGCACTTCAAGGCGGACGCGGCCGGCAACGTGTTGCGCGGCCTCGCGATGGTCGAGGGCGGCGCCAACAACATCGTGGTGTCGACCGACGGCCACCTGACCGGCGTGGTCGGCGCCAGCGACCTGGTCGTCGTGCACACGCCCGAGGCGACGCTGGTGTGCCCGAAGGACCGCGCCCAGGAGATCAAGGCGCTGCTGGAGCGGTTGCGGAAGAATCCGGATCACGCGAAGTTTCTGTAAGGAAAGATTACCAAACATGGTTGACCGCGAAGGACGCGAAATGAACGCGAAGGCTGAATCTCCGCTCGATCGTGTCGCCCGTGGCCGGGCCTTCGCGTTGCTTCGCGCTCTTCGCGGTTCATCAATCTAATGCGCTGTCTCGGCATCGACTACGGCACGAAGCGGGTGGGGCTGGCGCAGGGCGACGAGATCGGCGTGGCCACGCCGTTGCCGGCGCTGATCGAGGCCGACGAGGGGGTGCGCTGGCAAAAGCTCGGCGAGATCATCAGGCAGCGGCGCGTCACGGATCTGGTGCTCGGTTATCCGTACAACATGGACGGTTCCGTCGGCTTCAAGGCGAAGGAGGTCGATGCCTTCGCCGCGAAACTGCGGGCCCAGTTCGGCCTGCCGGTGCACCTGGTCGACGAAACGCTGACCAGCCACGCCGCCGAGTCCTCCATCGCCAAAAAAGACCGCCGCAGCGTGCGCGACTCCGGTTTGGTCGACTCGCGGGCGGCGTGCTTGATTTTGCAGGATTACTTGGATCAGAAATTTCCGCCGCAGGATTCGGAAGGAAACCACTAATCCACACTAATACCTCACTAATGGTCTAAATTAGTGACTCATTAGTGAGGATTAGTGGTGAAAAAGGTTTGGGTCTGGCCGGGGCTTGGGTTTCATCCATGGCCATCCGTGAAATCCGTGGTCAAGGAATTGAAATCCACCCGCTGGAAATGCGTCTGCGCCTATGATGGCGGGCCGTTCAATGGCTGGCAGAGCCAGGAGGGTGGGAACACGGTCCAGGACTTGATCGAGAAGCAATTGAGGCAAATCTTCGGCCGGCAGATCCGCATCGAGGGCAGCGGCCGCACGGATTCCGGCGTGCACGCGCACGCGCAGGTGTTTCATTTCGACGCCGCGTGGAAACACGGCGCCGACAAACTCCGGCTCGCGCTGCAGACCGGCCTGCCGCGGAGCATCCAGTTGAAGACCCTGCGGGCGGCGCCGGCGAAATTCCACGCGCGCTTCAACGCGAAGGGGAAGATCTATCGCTACCACCTGCACCTCGGTGCGGCCGACCCGTTCGAGGTCAATTACTGCTGGTCGCTCAATCGCGACCTCGACTGGCCGGCCGTCGAGGCCGCCGCCAGGGTTTTGCGCGGCCAGCACGACTTCTGGGCTTTTTCCGGCGAGAATGACCGCACCTACGAGACCACGGTGCGCGACCTGCGCCGGCTGGAGGTGAAGCGGGTGGGCCCGCGCGTCACCTTCACCTTCGAGGCCGACGGCTTCATCTACAAGATGGCTCGCAGCCTCACCGGCGCGTTGGTCAACGTCGGCCTCGGCAAACTGACACCGGCGGATCTCGCCACGTTGTTCAAGAACCGGAAGCGCATCCCGTCGGTCGTCACGGCCCCGCCGCAGGGGCTGTTTTTGGTCCGGGTGATCTATTGAGCGGCCCCGGCCGGCAACGCGTTCAGACGGGTCGCCGACCGGCCCTAAGGCGGAATCGGGTCGACCACTTAACGCCTTCAGTGGTTGGCTCGTTGCGGCGGCAGTCGCTTCAGGCCTCCCTTGGCCCCATAACCATGAAACCGCTCCCGGTTGGGTCCCCGTTGAATTTCCGTTTCCTGTAGGCACTTAACAAGTCATCCCCCGATCTTGGTTCTCCCATGCAAGCCCTGGTCCTCGAAAAGAAACTTGAGTTGGCTCTTCGCGATTTCCCGATCGCCGAAACCGTCGGCGCACACGACGTGCGCATCGCGATGCACACGGTCGGCATCTGCGGCAGCGACCTGCACTATTACCTCTGGGGGGCGATCGGCCCGTACGTGGTGCGCGCCCCGATGATCCTCGGCCACGAGGGCGCGGGCACGGTCACGGAGGTCGGCACGGGGGTCAGGCACCTCAAGGTCGGCGACCGCGTTTGCATCGAGCCCGGCATTCCCGATCCCAATGGCCGCGCCACCCGCCTGGGTCTCTATAACTTGGATCCGCAGGTGCAGTTCTGGGCGACGCCGCCGGTGCACGGCTGCCTGCGTCCGAGCCTGGTGCACCCGGCCGCGTTCGTTTTCAAGCTGCCGGACAACGTTTCCTTTGCGGAAGGCGCGATGGTCGAGCCGCTCGCGGTCGGCATGCACGCCGCCAACAAGGCGCGGATCCGCCCGGGCGACGTCGCGGTCGTCATCGGCGCCGGTCCGATCGGCGTGGTCACGGCGCTGTCCGCGCTGGCCGGCGGTTGCAGCCGGGTGTTCATCAGCGACGTCGTGGCGCCGAAGCTGGAGAAGGCGGGCCGCTATCCCGGCATCACGCCGGTCAATGTGAAGGAGCAGAAACTCGTCGATGTGGTGATGGCCGCGACGGACGGGTGGGGCGCCGACATCGTCTTCGAGGCGAGCGGCAACGAGCACGCGATGCGCGGGATCTTCGAGCCGCTCTGCCCGGGCGGGTGCGTGGTCTTCATCGGCATTCCCGCCGCGCCCATCCCGTTCGACATTTGCGCCGCGCAGGCGAAGGAGGCCCGCATCGAGAACGTCTTCCGCTACGCCCATGTTTATCCCCGCGCCATCAGCCTGATGGGCGCCGGCAAGATCGACGTGAAGCCGCTGATCACCGACACGTTTGCCTTCAAGGATTCCGTGCGGGCTTTCGAGTTCGCGGCGAACATGCCTCCCACCAGCATCAAGGTGCAGATCGAACTGCCGTAGATGCGCCGGGAGGATCGACGCTCGATGGCTCCGTCGCCGAACGCGTGAGCGTGGGGCAAGGTGGCTGATCCTGCGGCCAGACGTTTGCGCTTTCGGCTGCAGGGGTTCCGGCAAGGGCGGCTTTTACTTAACGCCTTCAGTGAAGTGCGCGTTGTGTGCCGGGCACGCCCGTAAGTTTGCTGGATGTTCCGATGCTCCGTCCCGCCCACACCCGTCCCAAGGTCCTCTCGTTTGGCGAGGTCCTTTGGGATGTCTTCGGCGACCGGGAGGCGATCGGCGGGGCGCCTTTCAACGTCGCCGCCCACCTGGCGCAGCTCGGCATCCAGTCGCAGCTTTATTCCCGGATCGGCTCCGACCGGCGCGGCAGCCTCGCGCGGCACCGGCTGCTGCGGCTCGGCGTGCGGGACACGTGGTTGCAGGTGGATCCAAAGCGCCCCACCGGCTGGGTGGACGTCACGCTCGATGCGTCCGGCCAGCCCACCTATGCCATCGGGGCGGACGCGGCTTGGGATGCCATCGACGCGCCGACGCCGCCGATGGTCGATCGACTCGTGGCGGGAAACTTTTCCGCCCTCGTCTGCGGCACGCTGGCGCAACGCACCAAAGGCAACCAGCACGCGCTGGCCGCCATCCGGGAAATCCTGCCCGCCGTGCCGGTTTTCTATGATGTGAATCTCCGCGGGGCCGGGACGCCCCTCGCGACCGTGCTGCGGACGCTGCCTGGAACCACCCTCGTGAAGATGAATGGGGAGGAAATGGCGGCGATCGCCGAAAATATTCTCGGCCGCGTCCCGTCGTTGGGGGATTTCTACCAGGCGCTGCGCGACCGCTATGGCGTCCGGATTTTGCTCTGCACGCGCGGCGCGGAAGGTTGCTCCGTCCATCACGAGGGCGGCGCCTTCACCAGCCCGGCCCGGCCGGTGCAGGTGGTCAACGCGGTCGGGGCCGGCGATGCCTTTCTGGCGGCCTTTCTGGCGGGTTGGCTGCGCGGGCTCACGCTCGAGCAGGCGGCGGCCCACGCGAACGAACTCGGGGCCTTTGTGGCCGGCCAGCCCGAGGCGGTGCCCGTCTACCCGCAATCCTTGTCGGTTGGGTTGACGGACTTGAATTTCCCGGAGACGGATAGACCGGGCTCGCCAAAGGTTTAATTCCCCCGCGCCAACCCCAACCCCGTCCCATGACCCCGCACTCCCCCTGGACCGCCCGCTGGCGCAAATATCGCTGGCTGATTGTCGGCCTGCTGTTCGCCACGGCGATCATCAACAACCTGGACCGGCAGACGCTGTCGGTGCTGGCGCCGACCCTGCGCGAGACGCTGAACATCAGTGCGGTCGAATACTCGTACATCGTCTCGTCGTTTCTCGCCGCCTACACGGTGGGCTATCTGTTCGCCGGCACGGTGCTCGACCGGATGGGCGTGAAGCTCGGCCTGGCGCTCGCGATCGGATTCTGGTCGCTCGCGAGCGGCCTGCATGTGCTGGCCACCGGCTGGATCGGGCTCGCGGTGATGCGCTTCCTGCTCGGGATCGGCGAGTCGTTCAACACGCCGGCGGCGATCAAGGCGATTGCCGAATGGGTGCCATCGCGCGAGCGCGGCCTGTCCATCGCCATTTATAACAACGGCTTTGTCGTCGGCTCGATCCTGGCGCCGCCGCTGGTGTCGTTCATCGCGCTGCGGTTTGGCTGGCACTGGAGCTTCGTGGTGACGGCCGTCCTTGGCGCCGTGCTGCTTTTCTTCTGGACCAAATACTACGATTCGCCCGAGCGCAGTCCGCGTCTCAGTGAGAGCGAGCGGGCGTACATCCTGGCCAACCGTCCGGCCGAGGAAGGGGCGGAAGCGGTTTCGATGTGGCGGCTGGCCTGCCACCCGGTCTGCGCGGCGTTCATCGTGAGCCGCTTTCTGACCGATTGCTTCAGTTACTTCTTCAACTTCTGGCTGCCGGATTATTTCCAGACCGGCCGGGGATTTTCCCTCGCGCTGCTGGGCATGGTGGGCTGGATCCCGTACCTGCTGGCGGACATCGGCGGGCCGGTGGGCGGGGCCGTGTCGGACTGGTTTGTCCGCCGCGGCTGGGATCCCTTGCGCGCGCGGATGCGGGTGATGCTGTTTTCGGCGGCCATCATGCCGCTCGGCATCGTCGCCGTGCGGGTCGAAAACGTGTGGGTGTCCTTCGGCCTGCTCTCGATCATGTACGCGGCCCAGATGTGCTGGATGGTGAACCAGCTTTCCATTCTCTCGGAGAGCTTCCCCCGGAAAGTGGTGGCCACCGTGATCGCGCTGACGGCGGTGGGTGGCGGAGTGGGCGGCATCCTCGCGACCATCCTGACGGGCCGGGCGGTGGCCAGCTATGGCTACACCCCGGTCTTCACCACCATGGGCGTGCTGCACGCCCTGGCGTATGCCGTCGTCTTTTGGGCGATGAGGGGCCGATCCGGCCTGAAGCCCGTGAACTGAGGCCTTGGGGTGAAGCGCCCCGACCCGGTGCGCTGGTTTGAAAGGCGGTGAGGCGGGCGCACTGAGGTCGCGAGCTTCACCTTGTCCGCTCCTCGGGGAAGCTTGGGATTTTTTTCACGTGCCTGCTTGTGCTTTCCGCACCTGGTCTTTCTTGCTGGACGGCTGACCACACACCGGGCTCCTTCCGCACGCGGCGTCAGGCTTAACGGATTCAGTGAGGCGCGGGTTGTTCCGCGCCCGCAGATTTCTAAATCCGATGGACACTCTCGCTGCACCCCTGTGCGTCGAGCGGAGGCAATGGTGCCGCCGTGTCACCCTCGAATACCCAACCCCCACCCATGAACACACGAGCTTTGCTCCGTCGGTCCCGGCCAGGCCAGATCCTGTCCGGAATTGTTTTCACCCTGATCGGTCTGACCAGCGCCTTCGCGCAATCCGCCTCGCGGGAACCGGCGTCGAACGGCTCCGCCAATGCGGATGACGTCGTAAAGCTGGAGACCTTCCAGGTCACCGGCACCGCGTTGCGCAGCCAGGAGGAAGTGGAGAACCGCCGCGTGGCGCTGAATGTCGCGGACACGCTGACGATGGACGAACTGGGCAACCTGGCGGACGAGAACCTGGCCGACGCGCTGATCCGCCTGCCAGGCATCAGCACGATGCAGACGCTCTACGGGGAGCAGGAGGCCTCCTACGTTTCCGTGCGCGGCATCCCGGCGGACCTGAGCTACACCTCGTTCGACGGCATGACGATGTTTTCGACGGCCAACGACGGCGACGGGCTGCGCCGCGTGGACCTGAACCTGATTCCCACGCAGATTTCGCGCACGACGCGCGTGTACAAGAGCTTCACCGCCGACCTCGACGCCGGCGCCATCGGCGGCGTCACGAACATCGAGCCCTACAGCGCGCTCAAGGACAAGCGCACGGCGAACATCCGTCTGCAACTCACCGGCGAAACCGGCGAGGGCAAATACATCGCCCCCTTCAACAGCCGCGGCGGCCATTACCGGAACCGGCCAATTTCCGGAGCCATGTCGGCCTTGTATGTGAATCGCTTCGGCCGCGACGGCCGCTTCGGCGTGGTCCTCAGCGGCATCTACCGCCAGCGGGACTACAGCTACACCAAGACCAATCCCAACGGGCGCGTGTTCTATACCACCACCGGCGCGACCGCGGCGGCCGACCTTTCGAATTGGGACGGCAAGCAGCCGTTCCCGACCATCTACCGGCCCATGGACTACACCAAATACTCCGAGAGCCGGGGCGGTTCGGCCAAGTTTGAGTATCGCCTCTCCGACGCCTGGTCGCTGTCGCTGCTGGGTTTTGATTATAAGAAGATCGAGGACCAGAACCTCAACCAGTTCTATCTCGAGACCTTCACCGCCCTGACCCGCCCGAGCGAGCAAGCGGGCCGCTTCAAGATCGGTCGCAACCGCTCCATCTATAGCTACGACCGCTTCCAACAGGGAACCCGCGGCCTGCTGTTCAAGGCCGAGGGGAAACTCAGCTCCGACTCCTCCCTGGAGATCCGCGCCGGCAGCTACCAGAACGAATTCTACGACCGCGACGAGTCGGTCACCTTCCTGTACAGCCCGACCGCCTCCTTCATCACGTTCGATTACAGCGACCGGTTCCCCAAGGTCACCATCGAAGGCGTGGACCCGATGGTCACCGTCTCGAACTACCGGCTGAGCTCGGCCCCGATCAACGTCGTCGAGTCCAACGTCGACTCCAAGCAGGCCAAGATCGACTACAAGAAGAACTATTTCGCCGACAGCAGCGGTTTCGGCTTCACGACCGGCGCCGACTGGCGCGAAACGGAGGCCCGCCGCGATGCCACCACCACCAATTACACCAACAACAGCGCCCCGCTGACCGGCATGGGCTTCGTGCCCGACTTCCAGTCGGTGAACTACGCGTATCCGGTGGTGTGGGTCGATTACACCAAGTTCCAGCAGACCGTGCTGCCGACCCTCGCGATCAACCAGACCACGACCAACAACGATTCCTGGTCGGGCGATTATTTCTACAAGGAGCAGTTGTTCGCGGCGTACGTCTCCGCGAAGTACGGCTGGAGAAAGACCAACCTCGTCGCGGGCGTGCGCTACGACAAGGTGGACTACGATGCGCGTTCCCCGCTCGCGACCGGCACCGGCACGTACAACGGGACGTTCACGCCGTCCGGCGGCACCTGGGAAAACGTGCTGCCCTCCGCCATCCTGACCCATTACTTCACCCCGCGCCTCCGCGCCAAGGCGGCGTTCAGCAAGTCGCTCGGTCGCCCGCAGTTTGGCGAGATCGCGCAAGCCGTGGTGCGCAACGACCAGAACCTCACCATCACGCGCGGCAACCCTAACCTGAAGCCGCGGCGTTCCGACAACTACGACCTCGCGCTGGAATACTTCTTCAACAAGGAAGGCATGATCGCGATCAGCGGGTTCAGCAAAAATATCAAGGACGACATCTACACGCAGACCGTCGACGAGGTGATCGACGGCCTGACCTACGCGGCGACCCAGCCGTACAATTCCTCCAGCTCCAAGATGAAGGGCGTGGAAATCGCGCTGACGCACAACGCGATCCCGGGCCTGCCGGGCTTCCTGGAAAAGCGCGTCGGCGTCGCGCTCAACTACACGAAGCTCTGGGGCGAGATGGATTATCTCTCCGGCGGCACCACCTACGTGCACCTGGACTCGCTCCAGTACCAGCCCGACTACATGGCCAACGCGACGGTGTTCTACCAGCTGCCGCGCAAGAAGGGTGAAATCCGCGTCTCCTACAATTGGAAGGGCAAGAGCCCGATCTCCCTCGGCCTCTATCCCTGGACCACCTACTGGCTGCGCGAGTCCGAGCGCCTCGACATCGGCGCCCGCTATTCGCTGACCAAGAACTTCATCCTGAAGCTGCAGGTGAGCAATCTGACCGGCCAGGGCGTCAAGCAGGGCTACCTCGCCCCTTATGCGCAGAACCGGTATGAGATGAACCAGGACCGGACTTACTCGCTGGATCTCATCTACAAGTTCTGAGCGGGTTTCGATGACGGGCATTTCGCGACATTGGGTTTCATTCCGCGCCGGCCACCGGCGCGGAATGCGATCAATGGGGCCGCTACGCCACGATGAAAAGGCGGGCGGGCGAAGGATGGTCTCGCGTTCCGCCGCGCAGCTTTTCAAATCACCGGTGGACAGGTTCCGACCGCAGCCCCACTTTGATTTAGAATCCTGGAGCCATGCGGAGCGGGCACCCCGCGGAGAACCGGCCCCTCTTTTCCCATGAAGAAAAAAATCCACATCCTTGCCGGCTGGCTGGCGGCGATTCTTTCACTGGCGGGGGCGGCCCGGGCGCAGGAGCCCGCTTACCAAAAGCCGGCGTTGGAGCAGAAAGGCTCCTGGTCCGTGATCATGGTGCCCGACATCCAGAACTACGTGAAGTGGGGCCGGAACCAGCCCATTCTCGACCTGATGATGGCGTGGATCGACGAGAACATCGATCCGTTGAACATCAAGATGGTCGTGATCGTCGGCGACCTCGTGAACAACAACGAGAAGATCATCAATGATTATGATGGCAACCAGACCACCCAGCAGCAGTGGGACGCGGTTTCCCGGGCGCTGGCGAAACTGGACGGCAAGACTCCGTACATCGCCGCCAGCGGCAACCACGACTACAGCATCGATGCACATGGCAACCGCCGCTCGCGGTACAGCGAGTTTGTCACGACCGAGCGGAATCCGCTGAACCAAAAGATCCTGGTCCAGAACAACCGGAACGAGCAGGGCCAGCCGACGCTGGAAAACTCGGCGTACGAACTTAAGAACTTAAACGGCCAGGACTACCTGTTCCTCACGGTGGAATACGCGCCGCGTGATTCGATCGTCGAGTGGGCGAAAAAAATCGCGGCCTTGGAGCAGTATAAAAACCATCGGATCGTGCTCATCACGCATGCCTACCTGGACACCAAGGACCAGCGCACCGGACCGGAGCCGCTCCGGTGGATCTATTGGGAGCCGTATAACATCGACAACAAGATCCAGAAATCACCGCGGATCCTGCTGCCCAAGGCCAACACCGGCATGCAGCTCTGGGAAAAACTCGTGCAGCCCGCGACCAACATCGAGCTGGTCCTTTGCGGACATATCTCCGGGGAAGGCTACCGGCAGGATCCCAATGCCGCGGGCAAAACCGTGCACCAAGTGCTCTTTGACGCGCAGAGCATGGGTGGCGGCGGTGGCACGGGCAATGGCGGGGACGGCTGGCTCCGCATCCTGGAATTCCACCCGGACGGCCAGACGGTGAAGCTGCGGACGTTCTCGCCGCTGTTCGCCGCTTCGCCCACCACGCAGCAATTTGCGTGGAAGAAGGACGCGCGGAATGAATTTGAGATGAAGTTCAAATGACCGGCGGCAAGCCGGCCATGAATGGAAAGCTATCCCTTTAAAATACCTTGAACGAAAAACGCATGAAAACGAAATCCAGCAGTCTTGTGGCGTTGGGCCCGAAGCGTGGCATGCGGGCGCTGCTGCTTGGAGTCTCCTTGCTGTTCGCATCCGGTCCCGGGGCGTTGTCCGCGGCCGAGTCCAAGCCGGCCGTGCGGCAATTCATCGCCCACCGCGGCGTGAACCTCAACGGCACGATCGCGGGGGAAAATTCCCTCGAGGCGATCGGCTACGCCCGGCGCGCGGGCTTCCAGACGGTGGAGACGGATGTGCGGCTCACGTCGGATGGCGAACTCGTCATCATGCACGATGAGACGTTGAACCGGACATGTCTCGCGGCGGACGGCAGCAAATTGCCGGACCCCGTCCCGGTTGCGAGCGTGACGCTGCGCGACCTGAAGTCCCGGTACGTGTTGAAGGCGGATGCGCCTGCGCTGCGGACGCAGATCCCGACGCTCCGGGAATATTTGGAAGAGTGCAGGCGGCAGGAGCTGCTGCCGTTCATCGAACCGAAACTGTACGACGCGAGCGGCGCGCACTACCGGGAAATCATCCGGCTGGCGGACGAAGTGCTGGGGAGAGGCGGTTATATCATCACCTCCAACAACCGGGCCAACCGGGTGATCCGTGGCCTGGGCATCAAGGACGTGCGGCTGATGGGCATCCTTTACCAGACCACCTTCGAGGAGATCGCGGGGCTGGGAAACACGATCATGGCGATCAGTGCCTCGCAATTTAAGGAGCCGGAATTTTCCGCGCACGCGGCCCGTGCGATCGCGGCCGGCCTTTTGATCGAATCGCATGCCGACAACTATGCCCGCTTCGCCGTCATCGATGCCCATGCCATGGATTACGTTTCCACCGACCTGCTGGCGCCCGACTTGTCGCCGAATGCCCCGACGCTCGCCCAGCTGGGCCGATTCGGGGATTTTTCGTCCGACGGACAGACCCAGGAAGGATTGTTGAAGTTGCCTGCGCAGGGGACGTTGGGGCTCAAGCAGCCGCTCGCCAAAATCCATTTCGGGGGCATTTACCTGGAGTTGGAGATGAAGGGCGAGTGCAAGGTTCGCCTCGGCGCGCAGGAGTTCACCATGAACAATCCCGGGATGCAGCGTCGCCGGTTTCAACTGATGGTGCATGAGGCGGCGCCCGCGTTCGTGCTGACGGCGACATCCGCGACCGAACTCAAAAGTATCAAGCTGACCTACGCGGAATTTTGAAACTCATGAAGATCTCTCCCCTTTTCTTTCTGGCGGTGGCCGTGACGGCCTGGGCGGCCGATCCGAAGCCGGTCACCCATGATTATTTCGCCGAGGGCGCCGTGGATTTCCGCGCGGTGGTCGCGCCGCCGCCCGCGGAGGATTCCATCGCCGGTGAAGCCGATCGGGAGGCCGCCATCATGCTCGACGTCAACCGCTCGCCTGCGCAGGCGGAGCTCGCCGCGCATTTCGAGAAGTTCTCCGCGTTCACCCTGCTGTCGGACGTGATGGGCGCGCCCTGCACGGCGGAGTCGCTGCCGCTCACCGCGGCGTTCTTCGAAAAGGTATATGCCGAGACCCGGCCGCTCATCCTCGAGGCGAAGTCCAGTTGGAACCGCCAGCGGCCCTATACCTACAACCTGGATTTGAAGCCGGTGGTCGCGAAACCCGCCACGACGTCGTATCCCAGCGGCCATTCCTTCGCCTCGTCGGTGTGCGCGGTGCTGATGAGCGCCGCGTTTCCGGAACGCGCCGCCGAGTGGGAGAAGGAAGCCCGGCTCGTGCGCTTCAGCCGGCTTTATGGCGGCGCGCATTATCCCAATGACGTGATCGCCGGCAAGCGACTCGGGGAGTCGGCGGCGACCGCCTTGTTGAAGTCGCCCAAGGTGCAGGCCGCCTTGCGGGAAGTCCGCGCAGAAATCCTGGCCCATACGTCGGGAAAAACCAACTGATCCCGTAGCCGAACGCGTCAGCGTTTGGCACCTGGAGTTTGGTTATGGATTGGGATCCCGCTCTTGATCGGAGATCTTAAGTCCAGGACGGACATGTCGGCTGCCCGGAGGGACGGGTGTCGCTCGGAGAATCCTGATCCGTGTCCGCAGGAGGAGAATCCACCCGCGCACCCGCGAAAAACTTTCCGTCTCCGCGGCCCCTTCGCTTCGCGCAGGATGGCCATCTGGTTTGAAACCGCTTCCTGAAGTCCGGTCGCAGCCGCGGGACATGTCACGTATTACGTGACATGTCCCGCGGGCGTTGAAGGCGAATGTCACGTAATACGTGACGAGACCTCTGCAAAAGGCCTGTGGCGGCGACAGGCACAAAGAGAAAGGTGGCGAGGGAGGCTGAAGCGCACGCGCAGGTAGCCGGGATGAGTGAGAAGCCGGGCCGGAAGCGGTAAGGGCGGGAGTTTTTTCAGCTCAGATTGGCCGCCCGCAGAAGATTGTAAGCAAGGGAGCGCAGATGCAGTTCCACGAGATTGGCGCGCAGGCCGCGGTAGCGCACCCGGGTGTAACCCACCCATTGCTTCCAGTATCCGAAGA
>CAZEUN010000023.1:0-63364 GCA_964515595.1 uncultured Oleiharenicola sp.
AGGCGAGGTTATTATACTTTTGAAAGATAAATGGTATAAAACCCCTCCCACCCAAGGTCACGCCGCCCCCTCGCCCCGCGGGAAACAGATCTTTCCCACCGCTTCCTGGAAGTCGGCCGCGCCGCGCAGGATTTCGATTTCCAGGCGCAGGTAATAACACGGCACCGGGAACTTCTCCCCCGCCTCGATCCGCACCGCGTCCTTCTCCGTCGTGACCATGATTTCGACGCCGGCGCGCTGCGCCTCCGCGAACACGCCGGTGAGATCCTCGTGGGTGAAGCGGTAGTGGTCGAGAAAGCGCCGCGTGTAGATCAGCCGGGCCCCCGTCTCGCGGACAAAGGCCTCGAAGCTCTCGGGCGCCGCGATGCCGCTCAGGGCGCCGACCTTGCGGCCCGCCAGGGCGGTGAGCGGGATGCGTTCACCGGTGTCGATGCGCTGCAGGTACTGGGGCTTGTGCGCGCACTCGATGATTTCCGCGGTGGGATTGAACTTCTGGATCAGGGCCTCGAGTTCCTCGTCGCGCACGCCCTTCGACTTCGTGAGGAAAATATAGGACGCGCGCTGCAGGTGCTTCACGGGTTCGCGGAGGATGCCGCGCGGCAGCAGGAAGCCGTTGCCAAACGGATTGGTCTTGTCGACCAGCAGCAGGTTCAGGCGCCCCTTGAGCGGCAGATATTGGAAGCCGTCGTCGAGCACGAGCGTGTCGCAGCCGAAGCGCTTGATCGCAAACGCGCCCGCCTTCACGCGGTTCTTGTCCACGAGCACGACCACGCCGGGCAAATTCCGTGCCAGCATGAAGGGCTCGTCGCCCGCCACCTCGGAATCGAGCAGGACCTTCTCGCCATCGCTCACGATGCGCGGCGGCGGCTCCTCGGTGTGGTTGAGCCAGAACCACCATTTTTGCCAGAGCGGCGGGGCCTTGCTCTTGTAGCCGCGCGACAGGATGGCGACCTTGCGACCGCGGTCGCGCAGGGCCTTGGCGAACATCTCGACGACGGGAGTCTTGCCCGTGCCGCCGACCGTCAGGTTGCCGACGACGACGACCAGGCAGCCGAGGGGATGGTCGTGGAAAATCCGGTGGCGGTAGAGCCAGAGCCGGAGCTGCACAATCCCGCTGAACAGGTAGGAGCACAGCTGCAGGAACGCCCCGAACAGCGCCGCCAACGTGCCCTCCCGTCTCCCCATGATAACATCGATTGCGAATTGCTCGAGGGCATCGGCTTTATGACGGAACCAGCGGTTGGGCATGAGCAAATTGGCTTTGACGGAACGGAGTCGGCGGCTGTGAGTCATTGCTAGCATTGGTTTTGCGACATGCAACACCGGCTTCATCCTCCGCCATGAGCTACAAACTTTTCATCCCGGGCCCGATCGCCGTTTCTGAAAAAACCCTGCGCGCGATGGCGCAGCCCATGATCGGCCACCGCAGCAGCGACTTCGTCGCGCTCTACCAGGCGATCCAGCCCGGCCTGCAGGCGCTCGTCTACACGCAGGATCCGGTTTACCTCAGCACCAGCAGCGCATTTGGTTCGATGGAAGGCGCGATCCGCAATCTCGTTAAGAAGAAGGTGCTCTGCTGCATGAACGGTGCGTTCGCCGACAAGTGGAACGACGTCGCGCTGCGCTGCGGCAAGCAGACCGGCGCGTTGAAGTTCGAGTGGGGCCAGCCCGTCGAGCCCGAGGCCGTCCGCCGGGAACTCGCCACCGGCGCCTACGACGCGATCACCCTCATCCACAACGAAACCTCCTGCGGCTGCATGAGCGATCTCGCGGCCATCATGAAGGTCGTGCGCGAGTTCCCCGAGGTCGTCTCGATCGTCGACACCGTCAGCTCATTCACCGGCCTGGCGATCAAGAAGGACGAACTCGGCATCGACGTGTTCATCACCGGTTCACAAAAGGCGCTCGCCCTGCCCCCGGGCCTGTCGTTCATCTCCGTCTCGAAAAAGGCGCTCGATCGCGCCGCGACCCTGGCTGATCGCGGCTATTATTTCGACTTCCTCGAATTTCAGAAGAACCACGAGGCCCACATGACGCCGAGCACGCCGGTCGTCTCGCTGATCTACGCATTGAAGTCCAAGCTCGAGGACATCCAGGCGGAGGGCTTCGAAGCCCGCTACGCCCGTCATGCGCGCTTGAACCAAAAGGTCCGGGACTGGGCGCTCGCGAAAGGCTTCAAGCTGTTCCCGAAACCGGGCTTCGGTTCAGTCACGCTCAATTGCTTCGAGAACACGCTCAACGTCGATCTCCCCGCGCTGCTGAAGATCCTCAAGTCGAAGCACGCCCTCGTGATCGACGGCGGCTACGGCAAGCTCAAGGGCAAGACCTTCCGCATCTCGAACATGGGTGATGAGACCGACGAGACGATGGCGGTGCTGCTCAAGGCGCTGGATGCATCGCTCGCGGAGTTGGGCGTGAAGTGAGGTGCAAGGTCGGGAAATCCCGGGCCACGAATTAACGCCGTTCGCTGCGCGCGTTACGGTCGCGCGCCCCCTTGGATTCTTCGCTGCGCTCAGAATGACGTAAAGGGGTGAATGGACGGCAAAGCATTCATCGCTACGTGAGAACGCCTCCTGGGAAACGCGATTTTCTGAAGGACGCCTGCGCCTGTCGGTGCCCACTCCCCGCTCCCGTCATCCTGAGCCCAGCGAAGGATCCAAGCCTCGTCCGACCAGGCGGTAGCCCGTCCGCGGATGAACTCGCGCGCCCCCCGGTCGCGCCTCACCTCGGATTCTTCGCTTCGCTCAGAATGACGTAAAGGGTGAACAGACCTCGAAAAGCATTCGGATGCACGCGACGCGCCTCGCAAAGACGTATTTTCCCGAGAGTCGACTGCGCCTTTCAGTGCCCACTCCCCGCTCCCGTCATCCTGAGCCCCGCGAAGGATCCAAGGGATGTTCGAACCAGCTCGCGGCCAGGTCGTCCCAATCCGGGTTTATCGTTTCGATCAGGACTATCTTCCGACTACGCCGCCACCCTTTTATTTCCTTCTCACGGCGGATGGCGTGGCGAATCCCGGAAAACTCCTCGAGATGCACGAGTGCGTCTACCTGGTGATCCTTGGTGAAACCTTCAACAACCCTCGCCTTATGCTGCCCTATCCGACGTCGAATATCGGTCGTCACGCCAATATACAGCGTGCCGTTCTTCCGGCTCGCCATGATGTAAACCCAAGCGTGGCGTGGCACGGGCATCGTGGATTTCCCTTGGATTCTTCGCTGCGCTCAGAATGACGTGAGCGGTATATGACCGTCGAAAAGTATTCGGAAGCGCCCAAGAACTGTCTGCGCCAAAATCGTAATTTTTCCGGAAGCAACCGAGCGTTCCGCGAACCAGGAGAAAAAGTATTGCTTGAAATTCTCCCGAAGCGGGCTAACGGCTCGTCCCCCGCATGAAAACGCTGATCATTGCCGAGAAGCCCTCCGTCGCCGCCGATCTGGCGCGCGCGCTCGGCAAGGTACCCAAGAAGGCCGAGCACTACGAGAACGACGAATATGTGATCTCGTCGGCGGTCGGCCACCTCGTCGGGCTGCAGATGCCGGAGGACATCGACAAGAAGAAGTACGGGTTCTGGCGCCTCGAGACCCTGCCGATCATTCCGGACGAATTTGAACTGCAGCCCTTGCCCGAGGGGAAGGAACGCTTCGCCCAGCTCAAGAAGCTACTGGCCCGCAAGGACGTCACCGCGGTCATCAACGCCTGCGACGCCGGCCGCGAGGGTGAGCTGATCTTCACTTATATATACCAGCTCACGAACTGCAAAAAACCGTTCAAGCGCCTGTGGATGTCGTCGATGACCAACGAGGGCATCAACGAGGCCTTCAAGCACCTCCGCAGCGCCGAGCAGATGAAGGGCCTGGCTGATGCGGCCCGCTGCCGCAGCGAGAGCGACTGGCTCATCGGCATCAACGGCACGCGCGCGCTCACCAAGCGCATGTTCGGCTCCCGCGCGGGCAACGTGGCGTCCGTCGGCCGCGTGCAGACCCCCACCCTGGCCATCGTTTACAACCGCGAGCTGGAGATCCGGAATTTCAAGCCGCGCGGCTACTGGCGCATCACGGCGAAGTTCGGCATCGCGAAGGGCGAGTACGAGGGCCTCTACCAGCGCGCCGATTTCAAGCGCAACGACGACGAGCACGACCGCATCGACCGGCTGTGGGACAAGGCGAAGGCCGAGGCCATCCTCGCCGCCTGCCAGGGCCAGCCGGTGGCGGCCGTCACGGAGGAAAAGAAAGCCAGCACCTCCGCCCCGCCGCGGCTCTACGACCTGACGACCCTGCAGCGCGAGGCGAACAGCCGCTTCGGCTTCCCCGCGAAGCGCACGCTCCAGATCGCCCAGGCCCTCTACGAGCGCCACAAGATGATCACCTACCCCCGCACGGACTCGCGCGCCCTGCCGGAGGATTACATCCCGCTCGTCCGCCAGACGCTCGGCAACCTGAGCGGCGACCTGAAGCCGCACGCCGAGCGCGTGCTGGAGTCCGGCTGGGTGCAGCCGAACAAGCGCATCTTCAACAACGCGCAGGTGTCCGATCACTTCGCGATCATCCCGACGCAGCACGAGGCGAAGAACCTCGACGAGGCCGAGGCCAAGCTGTTCGACATGATCGCGCGGCGCTTCGTGGCGACGTTTTACCCGGTGGCGGAGTTCGATATCACGACGCGCATCAGCACGATCGCCACCCACGCCTTCAAGACCGAGGGCAAGGTCCTCACCGCGCCGGGCTGGCTCGCGGTTTACGGCAAGACGACCGACGACGAGTCGGCGGACGCCAAGACCCTGCCGGCGCTTTCGCCGGAGGACAAAGCCAGGGCGAAGACCCTCGAGGCCAAGCTGCACGAGGAATCGACCCGGCCGCCGCCGCGCTATTCCGAAGCCACGCTGCTTTCCGCCATGGAAGGCGCCGGCAAGCTCGTCGACGACGAGGAACTCGCCGAGGCGATGAAGGAGCGCGGTCTCGGCACGCCGGCGACGCGCGCCGACACCATCGAGGGCCTGGTCAACCAGAAATACCTCGATCGCAACCAGCGCGAACTCGTCCCGAGCACGAAGGCCGAGCAGCTCTTCCAGTTTCTCGGCGCCGTGAAGGTGGACAACCTCACCAGCCCGGCCATGACCGGCGAGTGGGAGTTCCACCTGCGCGAAATGGAGCAGAACAAGTTCTCGCGCGAGAAATTCATGGCCGAGATCGTCAAGGAGACGAAGGGCATCGTGGAGCGCGTGAAGGGCTTCGAGGAGGACGACTCCGTCGCCCGCACGACCGACATTATTTCCCCGACCGACGGCAAACCGATGAAGGAAACCCTCCGCGGCTACAAGTCGCAGGACGGCGAACTGATGGTCTACAAGATCGTCGGCGGCCGCCGCATGGAGGAGGCCGAGGTCAAGCAGCTCGTCGAGACCAAGCAGGTCGGCCCGCTCGACGGCTTTATCTCCAACAAGACCCGCAACCGTTTCTCCGCCGTGCTCAAGCTGGAGATCGTCGAGGAGACAAAGAAGGACAAGGCGACCAAGGAGAACGTCACCACCAAGAAGTGGAAGACCGCCTTCGATTTCGGCGACAAGGTCGACATCGGCACGCTCACCCCGATCTGGACCGACCCGAAGACCGGCGCGGAGATCTGCGAGAACGGCAGCAGCTTCATCGTCCGCGAAAAGAAACCGGACGGGACCTGGGAACAGACGTTCCGCATCGGGCGCATCATGTGCCAGAAGCCGATCGTCGCGGAACAGGTCATCAAGCTCGTGGGCGAAGGCAAAACCGACCTGATCGAGAATTTCATTTCGAAAAAGGGCCGGCCGTTCAGCGCGTTCCTCAAGCGCGAGGGTCCGAAGTTTTCCTGGGAGTTCCCGCCCCGCGCCCCGAAGCTCGACAAGGACGGCAACCCGATCGTGCGCAAGCCGAAGGCCAAGGCCGATCTGTCCAAGGCCACCGTGCTCGGCGAAAGCAAGACGCCCGCCGGGCAGCTCGTCGAACTCGGTGACGCGTATTACGTCCGCAAGCCGGACCAGGACAACCGCCAGGTCTTCAAGCTCTCGAAGAAGCTCTGTGAGGTGGAAATCCCCGTCGAGCAGGTGAAGAAGCTCCTCGAGGACGGCCGCAGCGACCTGATCGAGAATTTCGTCTCGAAGCGCGGCAACAAATTCGGCGCCTACCTCGTCCTCTCGCAGAAGCAGGACAAGGCGGAGTTCGAGTTTCCGCCGCGATAGCGGTGGAGGGCCCAGCTCCGGCTGGACCGCGCACGTGACATCGCGATCGCCCGACAGTCCAGCGGGAGCTGGCCCCTCCAATTGTGTCATGCCCAACAATAGGCTTGTGGCCCCTTTCCGCCCGGCGCTAAGTGTTCCTTCCCTCCCTTACCCATGATCGTCACCACGGCCCAGCTCTTCAAACACGCCTACGGGAAATACGCCGTCGGCGCCTACAACATCAACAACGCCGAGCAGGCCATGGGCTTGTTCAAGGGCTGCATCCAGTCCAAGGCGCCGTTCATCATCCAGATTTCCAAGGGCGCGCGCAAATACACCGACAAGCGGATGCTCGAGGCCATCATCCGCGCGGCGGGCGACATCTTCCCCGAGGCCATCTACGCGGTGCACCTCGACCACGGTGACGAGGAGACCTGCTACGACTGCATCAATTCCGGTTTCTTCAGCTCCGTGATGATCGACGCTTCGCATGATCCGTTCGAAAAGAACGTCGAGATCACCAAGCGCGTCGTGGACGCGGCCCACAAGAAGGGTCTCTCCGTCGAGGCCGAGCTCGGCATGCTTGGCGGCGTCGAGGAGGACATCAAGGTCGAGGAAGGCCACGCGATGCTCACGAATCCCGACGAGGCGAAGGACTTCGTCCAGAAGACCGGTTGCGACTCCCTCGCCTGCGCCATCGGCACCTCGCACGGCGCCTTCAAGTTCAAGGGCCGCCAGTCGCTCCATTTCGACGTGCTCGAGAAGATCAAGGCCCGCCTGCCTGGCTTCCCGCTCGTCATGCACGGCTCGTCCTCGGTTCCGAAGGAGGAGGTCGACCGCATCAACCAGGCTGGCGGCACCATCAAGGACTCGATGGGCGTCGACCCGAAGGAATACCTGCCGGCCGCCAAACTCGGCGTGACCAAGGTCAACATCGACACCGACGGCCGCCTCGTCTGGACCCGCGTGCACCGCGAGTATTTCCGCGACAAGCCGGCTGAGTTCGATTTCCGTCCGCCGGGCAAGATCTTCATCGAGGAGTACGCGAAGTTCATTGCCTCGCGCAACGACTTCCTGGGCTCCTCGAACCAGCTCGACGACCTGCGCAAGAGCCTGGGGAAGTAAAGCGCCAGTCAGACTGTCTTGTTTCAAGTGCGGCCAACCCGGCCGCACTTTTTGTTTGGCCAGATCGGATTCGACGCCCCCGCCACTTTGCCTTGAGTCGGGGCATGGCCGCCTGCCATGGGATTTTAGTTTGCTGTATTCGGGTCTTCTTACTGGCGGCTCTGCGGCAGACGGGACCCCGTCGCACCCGCCACGCGGGTGCCTTCCTTTCACGGATTGGCAAGCAATCTGGAGCTGGTATTGGAAACGACATGATCACCGTCGCGCCCATCCCCCTCGTGATTAGATTCCTGTTTACCGCGGGCGTTCTCATTCTCTCGCAGGCGAACAGCCGGGCCTCCTCCGTGCGGATCGAAGCGGTTCCGGTGGATGCAGCTCTTTCCCGTCTCAGCGATGAAGCACTCATCAGCCGTTTGCAGGAGGAGAGACAGGAGGAAGTGATCGACTCGCCCCGATCGAGCCACACAAGCCAGCCGGCCTTGGCGTCCGGTTTCCCGCCGATCACTGTGCCCCGGGCCGGAGAGGAGAATGTCGTTCCTCAGCCGCAATCCCCCGTGATGACGGAACTCGTGCGCCGCGGCGTGTCCGTACTGCCGGCATTGATCCAACATTTGCGCGATACCCGCCCCACCGGCCTGTCGGTGCGCGGTCCGGATATCGGCAGCGTGGGATTCGGCGATCAGTTCGCCCCCCGTCATCCCGACCACCCGCCGGCGGGCGTCAACACCGTTCAAAATTCCGGCGAAAGGCATCTCGCGCCCCGGAAAACCTACACCCTCAACGTCGGTGAATTGTGTTACGGTGCGGTGGGCAAGATTGTGAATCGCAACCTCGCGACCGTGGGGAGCAGGATCGGCCATACCAGTGTCATCAATTCTCCCCGCCTTTATCCACAGCTGGCGAAGGCCGTGGAAGCAGATTGGGGTTCCCTTACCCCGCAGGATCACGAGCGAAGCCTTTGCGCTGACCTCCTCCAAAGAAGCGAACGCGGACAAACCGGACCTCATTTCTGGAGCGCCATTCGCAAACTCATGTTTTATTATCCGGACACGGGACGGGAGGTGATGGAAAAGCTGCTCGCCCGAACCCTGGTGGACAATGATCGGGCTACTTCCCTTACGGCTGATGAGGTCACCTGCAGCGAACAGGCTCTGCTCATTGCGGAGTTGGCCCCGTTCCACTGGGAGGGCCTGGACGCGACGCTGCTTGGCCACTACCGCGCGGCCGCGCAACCTCGCTCCGCGACCCTGAAAGAACGCTTCTATCGGGACCTGCTGGCTTTTGCCTGTGCCCGCCGGTTGGTCGGCCAGGGTTACGATGCGGAATTCGCAAAGTTCTTTTCCGCACGAAAGGCCGAAAACGACCTCGTCCTGTCGCAACCGGACACTCGGTTCATGCGCAACGGTTTCACCGAAGCCAATAAGACCTACGTGGCCTTTTTGCAAAGACTGGCGCAACCATCCAAATGACTTCAAGGACGGCCAGCAGCAAGAGTCAGCCCAACACGACGTGACGCTCATCTTTATCCACGGCCCCGCCGCCGCCGGCAAATACACGGTGGCGAAGGAGCTCGCCGCCTTCACCGGCTTCGAGCTCTACCATAATCACTTGGTCGTCGACGACGTGCTGCGCACGCATGCTTTTGGCACGCCGGGGTTCGTCGCCGAACGCGACCGCCAGTGGCGCGAGTTTTTCGCGCAATTTCCCGGTCCCGGCCGCGCCCGCCTCATCTTCACCTTCAATCCGGAAAACAGCGTCCCACAGGAATTCATCGACTGGCTGTTCGCGGAAATGTCGCGGCGCGGCGTCCCCCTCCTGTCGGTCGAAATCACCGCCCGCGAGGAAGTCATCGAACGCCGCCTCGCCTCGGCGCAACGCCAGCAGTTCCGGAAGCTGACGGATGTTGCGCTCTACCGGAAGCTGCGGGCCAGCGGGGTTTTCGCCGCCCCGCTGATCCCGCGCACCGATTTGCGCATCGATTCCGGGGAGCTGGCTCCCGCGGAATCGGCCCGGCGGATTGCCGCCCGGTTGGGACTTTAACCGAGCGCGGGAACCCGGGCAGAGGAACGCAATGTGGCCGGCAAGGCTTCGTTGACGCCCTCTGCGGCGGCCCGCAGGTTACCGGTCGATGTTGCCCGAGTTTCAGCCCCGATTGCGCGCCTTTGCCGAGGTGATTGTGCGCGCGGGCCTGAACCTCCAGCGCGGCCAGCGCTTGCTCATTGCGGAGCCTTACGAACTGCAGGGTGTCGCGCGCACCGCGGAGGTGATCGTGAACGCCATCCGCCAAGTGGTCGGCGCGGAGATCGAGATCATTTGGGGCGATGGCCCGCGCCTGCGTGAATTCGCGTTGCGCAAGGACTGGCGTGGTTTCAGCGGACTCGTCTCCACCAATGCCCGGCGCATGCAAGCCTGCCTGCAGCAAGGTGACGCCCTGCTCTTCCTGCAAGGCAGCCAGCCGGGAATGCTGGAGGGCGTCCCGCCCGAATCGGTGGCCGAGCTCCGCCGCATCGCGTGGGAATATTTCGGACCGGTGGCCCAACAGTTGGTGGCGGGCGCCACGAACTGGACGGTGGCTCCGGCGCCCAACCCGGCCTGGGCCCATGCCGCCTACCCGGACCTGCCTTCGGCCAATCGGCTCGCGGCACTCTGGGAGGACGTGTTTACCGCGATGCGGGTGAACGAGCCCTCGCCGCTGGCCGCGTGGCAGCTTCATTGCCAGCTCCTCCAAAAAGAATGCGAGGACCTGAACGCCCGGCGCCATCCGTCCCTTCGTTACAAGGGCGACGGCACCGATCTGGTCGTGGCGCTGCCGCCCGGACACGTCTGGTGCACGGCGCGCTTGACGAGCAAGTCCGGCCTGTCGTTTGTCGCCAACCTGCCCACCGAGGAAATCTTCACCGCCCCGCATCGCGATTCCGCCACGGGTCGCCTGCGCGCATCGCGACCGATCAGTTATGGCGGCGCGGTCATCGACGGCATCGAACTGGAATTCAAGCAAGGCCGCGTCGTCGCGGCGGCCGCGCGCACCGGCGCCGACCTTTTGGCCCGGCTGCTGGCAACGGACGAAGGCGCCGCGCACCTGGGCGAGGTGGCCATCGTGCCGGAACAGACCTCGCTTGGCCGGACGGGCCGGCTCTTTCACCATGCGCTGCTCGATGAGAACGCCCACAGCCACGTCGCGCTCGGCGACGCCTACCGGTTTTGCCAGCGCCCGCCCGATTCCCGCGCGCTGAATCAAAGCCTGGTGCACGTGGACCTGCCCTTCGATGCCAGCGTTATCCTCGGCGGAATGGAACTGTCCTGAGTCGCCGGTTGTCCCCTGTCCCGTGTCCAACACCCAGCCGCCGCAGCCCGAGCCCGATGCCGAGTTATTGCGGCAAGCGCAGTCCGGAAACGAGACCGCCTTCGGCGCGCTGATGAAACTCCACTATGAAAGGATCTTCCGGCTGGTTTACGCCATCGTTCGCAATGAGGCGGACGCCCGCGATATCTGTCAGGAAATCTGGATCAAGGTCTGGCGGGAACTGCCGAAGTTTCGCGGCGACTCCAAGTTCAGCACCTGGCTGCATCCGATCGCGACCCGGCGGGCCATCGACCATCTCCGCAAGCGCCGCCGCTGGTTCGATCGTTTCCTGCCCTTCGGGCTCGAGGATTCCGATGCCGTGCAGGTGCCCGAGCCCGCCACGACCGACGATGCCGGCAAGCAGGCGGAAGGCGCCGAACGTCGCGCGGCCCTCCAAGCGGCCCTCGCTTCCTTGCCGCCAAAACTCCGCACCGTGCTTGCCTTGCGCGAGGTCGAGGGCCTTTCTTACGACGAGATCGCGAAGACGGTCGCCATTCCGGCCGGCACCGTCATGTCGCGCCTCTACCATGCCCGCCGATTGCTCGCCCAAAAACTAGGAGCCAAACCATGAAGACCATCCGCCTCATCCTTCTGCTCGCCAGTCTCGCGGGACTGGCCCTGTTCGCGCGCGCCGCCGAGTCCGTCCACGTGCGCGGCATCCTGATCGCCGCCTCCAGCGAGCCGGGCGAATCCGACCCGCGGCTTTCGGCCTACGTGCCGAATCTCAAGCGCATCCTGCGCTCCGAAAGTTTCCGGATGCTCGGCGAGGACTCCGCCTCGCTCGGTGTACCCGCCAGCGACAACCTTTCCGTCGGCGGCCAGACCGTGCAGCTTTCCACCGAAAGCGCCGACGGCAAAACCGTGCTGCTGCGGGCACGCTGGGGTTCCGTGCGACAGGACTATGTGGTTCAGCGCGGAGGCGGCACGACGCTTCTCATCGGGCCGGCGGGCAGGAAGGGCGAAGTGCAGGCCGTCCTGATCATTGCCAGATAGTGCTGGAAACGAGCAACTTCTGTGACGACAAGAAATAGTTGAATAAGCCCGGCGAGAGCGGCGTCCGAAGCAGCAAACCCAAACCTGGAGGACATATGAAAAACAAAATCACTGCTCTCGTTCTCGTCGCCGCTACCGCTCTTTCCCTCGCGCCCAAGCCCGCCAAGGCCGGTGACAAGGAACTCGCCCTGGTCGGCGGACTCATCGGCGGACTGATCATTGGTTCAGCCATCAACGACAGCCGTCATTCGGCGGATTATCCCCGGACCACCACCGTCGTCGTCAACGGTCGCAACGGCCGGTACGACGACTGCGATTATCGCGACAGCGGTTATTGGAAGACCGTCAACGTCAAGGTCTGGGTGCCCGGTAGCTGGGTCATCGAACGCAGCCGCTACGGCCGCGAAGTGCGCAGCTACATCGCGGGCCACTACACCTTCCGGACCGACCGGGTGTGGGTGTCCTATGATCGCGGTGATCGCAACGATCGCCGGGACTACGGACGGGGCCGCTAAAAGAATCAGCCGGGGGACGCCATGAACTGCCGCGACATCGAGCCTCTGCTTCTAGCCGAACGGGACGGCGTGCTCACGTCCGATGAGCACGCCACGCTCGCGAAGCATGTATCCGGTTGTCCCGCCTGCCGGCACTCGCGCGCGGCTTACGGTGAAGCGGTGGCGTTCATGAAGACGGATGCAGCGAATGTGTCCGTGCCCGATGCGGACGGGGAATGGCGCTCGATCAAGGCGCGCCTCCGGTCGGAAGCCGGGAAATCGAACAAGAAACGCCCGCTCGCGCCCATCATCTGGTTTGCCGTTCCGCTGGCCGCGGCCGCGGCCCTCGCGATCACGTTTTTCGGCGAGCCCGCGCCGGTGGCTGCCCCGAGCCACAAGGTCGCGGTGTCACCGTCGGATGCGAGCGGCGCGAATGCCCCCACGATCGCCTATGTGGACAAGGACAGTGGCTGGCTCGTCGTGTGGGCCGCTGATGCGGACGCGAAGAAGAGCGGCTGAAGGCGGCTACGGCAGCCAGGGAAATTTCTCCGCCGCCGGCTTCCGCTTTTCCTTTTGGGCCGTCATGAATTCCTTCGCTTCCTCGGTCATGTAGTAAAGCATGGTGGCGTTGCCCGCGAGTTCCTGGATGCCGCTTTGACCGTCGAGTTCGGCATTGAAGGCGGCCTTGAGACAGCGGATCGCGAGCGGGCTGCGCTGCAGGATGTCCTTCGCCCACGCGATGCCCTCGGCTTCGAGGTCCTTCAAAGGCACCACCTTGTTCACCAAGCCCATCTCCAGCGCCTCGGTGGCGTTGTACTGGCGGCAGAGAAACCAAATCTCCCGCGCTTTTTTCTGGCCGACCATGCGCGCCAGATAGCTTGAGCCGAAGCCGCCGTCGAAGCTGCCCATCTTCGGGCCGACCTGACCGAAGATGGCGTTGTCCGCAGCCAGCGTCAGATCGCACATGACGTGCAGCACGTGCCCCCCGCCGATGGCGTAGCCGGCCACCAGCGCGATGACTACCTTCGGCATCGATCGAATCAGTTTCTGCACTTCGAGCACGTTCAGGCGCGGGACCCCCTCCCCGTCGATGTACCCGCCATGTCCGCGCACGGACTGGTCGCCGCCGGCGCAAAAGGCATACTTGCCATCCTTGGCCGGGCCCGCGCCGGTCAGGAAAACGACCCCGATCTTCTGGTCCTCCCGGGCATCCAGCAGCGCGGTGTGCATTTCATTCACCGTCTGGGGGCGGAATGCGTTCCGTTTCTCCGGCCGGTTGATCGTGATCCGGGCCATGCCGGCCGACTTGTGGTAGAGGATATCTTCGAATTTGCCGGCCGGCTTCCATGAAGTAGACATGCCCGGACTTTATTTAAAAGACCTTCTGCCGCAACCGTTTTAGCCGGAACGCGGGTTTTTACAAAACAGGGTCAAGGCAATTTCCGGGTGCACCCTAAAACTGCTGGCTCACCCGTCGCCCGGCCCCAACATCCCTCTCCTTATGCAACCCACGGGCACGACTGCGAAGACCGCGCTGGGGACCGGTCTGACGCTTGGCGCGCTCGGCGTGGTCTTCGGCGATATCGGCACCAGCCCGTTGTACGCCCTGCGGGAATGTCTCACCTACCTGCCTCCGGTGGAACGCGCGACCGGCGTGCTCGGTGCGTTGTCGCTTATTTTCTGGGCGATGGCGCTCGTCGTGGTGGGCAAGTACCTGGTTTTCGTCACCCGCGCGGACAACCGCGGCGAAGGCGGAATCTTCGCGCTGCTGGCCCTCAGCCATGGCGACCGCGCGAAATCGGCCCAGGGCATGGGGGCGCTGACGCTGCTCATTCTGCTGGGCGCCGCCTTGCTTTACGGCGACGGCATCATCACGCCGGCCGTCTCGGTGCTGAGCGCCGTGGAAGGACTCAACACCTTCGACCCAAGCTTCGCGAGCCGGGTGCCTTTTATCTCGGTGGTCGTCCTCGCCGGTCTCTTTGTCTTTCAATCCAAGGGCACGGGCACGATCGGCCGCATCTTTGGCCCGGTCATGCTGCTCTGGTTTTTCGTGCTGGGCGCGCTGGGCATCTGGCACATCCGCGCCGCCCCCCAGGTGGTGGCGGCCCTGAATCCCCTGCTCGGCCTGCGCCTGCTCACCGACCATCCCGGTCAGGCCGCCGCGCTGGTGGGTTCGGTCGTGCTGGCCATCACCGGCGCGGAGGCACTCTACGCCGACATGGGGCATTTCGGTCGGAAGCACATCGCGCGCGCCTGGTACTTTTTTGCCTGGCCAGGTCTCATCCTGAATTACTTCGGCCAGGGCGCGCGCGTTCTCGCGAATCCGACCGATACCTCCCATACGTTCTTTGCGCTCGTGCCCGAAGGGATGCCGCGCCTGGCGCTGACGTTCCTCTCCATCGTCGCGGCGATCATCGCAAGCCAGGCCATGATTACCGGTACGTTTTCGGTGACGCGCCAAGCCATCCAACTCGGCTTCTTCCCGCGCCTCATGGTGAACTACACCAATCCGAACCAGTCGGGCCAAATCTACCTGCCGCTGGTCAACTGGATGCTCGCGGCCGGCTCGATCTATGTCGTGCTGGCCTTTGGTTCGAGCGATCGCCTGACGGCGGCCTACGGGATCGCGGTGACGGGGACCATGGTGGTGACCTCCTGCGCATTTTTCACGGTGTTACGCAAACATTGGCGGTGGCCCACATGGGCGGCCGCGCTCCTCTGCGGTGCGTTCCTGGTGGTCGACGTGCCGCTGTTCGCGTCCAATCTCCACAAGTTTGCCGACGGCGGCTGGTTCCCCATCGTGGTCGCGGCCGGCGTGATTGCCGTGATGCACACCTGGAAGCGCGGCAAGGAGGAGATCTTCCGCCGCATCTATGCCAATGAGGTGACGGAGGACGAACTCAGCAATGTGGCGGGCTCGGACCGCCTGACTCGTGTGCGCGGAACGGCGGTCTTCATGGCCGGCAATCCCACGGGCACGCCGCTGGTGCTCCTCCACCATGTGAAGGCCAACAAGGTGCTGCATGAAACCGTCGTCCTGCTCAGCGTGATCACCGATGAAGTGCCGTCCGTGCCCAATGAAGAGCGGCTCGAAGTCCGCGAAATCGGGACGGGTAACGGCGTGTGGCGGGCGATCGCTCACTATGGCTACATGGAGTCTCCGGACGTTGAGCACCTCATGGACCAAGTCCGCGAAGCCGGTGTCCCGGTGAAGCTCAACGAGGCCACCTACTATTTCAATCGCGAGATGGTGATCACCGGCGGCGACACCCGCATGTGGCACTGGCAGAAGCGCCTTTACTCGTTCCTGAGCCGCAACGCCCGCCCGGTGCGGGATTACTACCGGCTGCCCCCAATGCAGATCATCGAGGTGGGCCTGCCGATTCAGTTGTAGGAACGAGCGGTGGCGGGAAGAAACCCCCGCCGCCAGTTACCTGACACCGGATACTTGATACTTTCGGCGAAGCTGCCTTGCTCCGGCCCATGGCCGTGGATGTCCGCTCGCACCGCTTCATCAGTCACTTTCCCGCCGCGCAAGGCGCGAAGCTGGCGAAGCAGGTCAAGCTCGTGCGCTTTCCGCACGCCGCGGTGATCTTCGCGGAAGAGAGCGCGTCGGACTGCATTTATCTCGTCCTCACCGGGCGCGTGGCGCTCAGGAAGAAATCGCCGGGCGGCGCGCCGCAGACCATCGCCTACAAGGGGCCGGACGATTACTTCGGGGAACTCGGCGTGCTCGATGGGTCCACCCGCAGCACCAGCGCCATCGCCGACGGCCCGGTCCAGCTGGGCCGCATCGCGCAGAAACCGTTCCTGACCCTCCTGTCCGAGGCCTCGTGGCACACGGTCCTCCGCCTGTTCAGCCACATCGGCGAAAACCTGCGGGCGACGAACGACCGCTTTGTGACGGAGGTCGTCCGCAAGGAAAAGATCACGCTGATCGGCGAGATGGCCAACAGCATGGTCCACGATTTCAAGGGCCCCTTCTCCACGATCAAGCTCGCGACCGAACTGCTTGCGAAGCGCGACCAGAAGCCGGAGACCCAGGAATTGTGCGCGATGATCCTGCGCCAGGTCAGCCGCCTCGGTGGCATGGTGGAGGAAGTGCTCGATTTCGCGCGGGGCGAAACCCGGCTGCAGCTCAAGGCCACCCCGTTGGCCGACGTCTTCGCCCAGCTCCAGGAAAACAACGTCGTGCCGCTGGGGCGCGCCGGGGTGAAGCTGCGCGTGAAGCCCACTTCGATCGAGCTGCCGCTCGATCCCGACCGCATGTTGCGCGTGTTGCAGAACCTCGTGTCGAACGCGTGTGAAGCCATCGGCAAACGGCCGGGCGGGCGAATCTCCATCGCCGCGCGGCGCGTGCGGCATCAATGCGTCATCGCCGTCACCGACAACGGCCCCGGCGTGGCGCGCGACATCCGCGGCACCTTGTTCGAGCCGTTTGTCAGCCAGGGCAAGGTCAATGGCACCGGCCTGGGCCTCGCGATTGCGAAGGCCGTGGTCGAGGCGCACCACGGGGCCATCGACTTCACCAGTTCGCGCGCCGGCACGACCTTCACGATCGAGCTGCCGACGGGAGAGTGAGCGCGGGGCTCAGGCCCCGAGCCTGGCAAAGAGCTGCCGGCGCGTCTCGGCGTCGCGCTTCCGATCGGTGCGGAGTTCCAGGACCCTCACGCCGCGGACCGGCAGTTTGGTCAGGAGCCGGGCAAAATGCTTCCAATCCCGCACGCGCACGTGCGGCACGGCGTGCGTGGCGCACAACTGCCGGAAATCGACGCGCTGCGGCGTGGCAAAGAACTCCTCAAAGGGCGGCTCGAATTGCGCGACCGGCAGATGGTTGAAGATCCCGCCGCCATTGTTGTTGATCAACACCACCGTGAGGCTGCCCTTGAACTTGGGAACGATCAGGAAGCCGTTGGCATCGTGCAGCAGGGCCAGATCCCCCGTCAGGAGCACCGACGGCCGGTTGCCGTGCGCGACGCCCAGCGCGGTCGAGAGCGTGCCATCGATGCCATTCGCGCCGCGATTGCAGTGCACCGCCAGCGCACGGTTGTTGGCCGGACAAAAATACTCGAGATCGCGCACCGGCATGCTGTTCGCCACGAACAAAGGCGTGCCCTTCGGCAGCAGCGACGGCAGCAGCGCGCTGGCCTGACCTTCGAAATGCCCGCCGGCATTTTTCAATTCCCGCCCAAGACCGCGGGCCAGGCGCCGGTCCGCATGCTGCCACGCTCCGAGCCAGCCGCGCACGCGGGCACCCGGACGAACGGCCGCCGCCAGCGCTTCCACCGAGGCACGTACGAGGGTCGTCCGTCCGTGAAGGGCGTCGGGATTCTGGCCGTCGCGCCGGACAAAGGTCACCTCAAGGTCATCGCGTTGCAGCCATTGCCGCAGGGCCTTGCTCGTCGGCCAGTCGTGCAGACAAAGGACTCGCTCCGGCTGAAGCTCCTTCATCAAGGCGTCGGAGCGCGCCATCAAATCGTAGGTCGTGACCAGCTGGGGGACCAGGCCAGCGTGATGGCGCAGAGGCGACAATGCGTCGGCCAGGACCGGCCAGCCCAGGCGGGCCGCCAGCTTGCCCACGGCGCGCGCGTAGGCCGCGGCGTTCGCGGTGCGCAATTGTCCCGCCACGATCACCCCGCGGCCACCGAGGCGGACGGTGTCCCGCAATGGCGATTCCACGCCGCGTCGCGGCTTGAGCGCGGCAAAGAAGCGAGGGGCGGCCAACACCGCGCGCATGGCGGCAGCGGACGTGTCCTCAATCGGCGGAAGCGGGTCGCGGAATGGCGCGTTCAGATGAACCGGGCCGGAGACCGGCCACTGCGTCCGCTCCCAGGCGTGCGCGGTGCTCTGCCGCAGGTAACGCAGCATCGGCAGGGAAGCCTGCGGCACCGCGAACTCGTGGAAGTGATTCACGTGGCTGCCGAAAAGCTTCTGCTGGTCTATGGTCTGGCCCGAGCGGCATTCCCGCATTTCGGGGGGCCGGTCGGCGGTGATCACGAGCAGGGGCACCCCGCTCTCCCGGGCCTCGATGACGGCCGGAAAATAATTGGCCCCCGCGGTCCCGCTCGTGCAGAGCAACGCCACCGGACGCTGTCGCTGCCGCGCCAGTCCCAACGCGAAGAACGCCGCCGAGCGCTCGTCCAGGACTGGAATGGCCTCGATGTCGCCGCGCCGGGCGAAGGCCATGGTGAGCGGCGTCGAACGCGAGCCGGGCGAGATGACGACCTCGCGCAACCCGACCCGGAAAAGCGTTTCCACCAGCACGCTGCTCCAAAGGCTGTTCGTGTTGCGGTAGTCGAGGACGATGTCCGGGCGGCTCATGGGGTGGTCAGGGCTTCGATGAGAGCTTTGAACTTCAGGTCCGTCTCGGCAAATTCCTTCTCGGGGGACGAACCCGCCACAATGCCGGCTCCCGCGTACACCGTGGCGGTGTGGCCGTCGACGAGCGCCGAGCGGATGCCGACGAAAAATTCGCCGCCGCCGCGATGATCCACCCACCCCTGCGGGCCGGCGTAGAGCCCGCGGGCGAACGGTTCCAGCCGGGCGATGGCCGCCACCGCCGGCTCGCGCGGCGTGCCGCCCACGGCGGGGGTCGGATGCAAACGGGCGACCAGATCGAGCAGGTGGACTCCGGCCGGCAGCGTCGCGCTGATGGGCAGGTGCAGGTGCTGGACGTTGGCCAGGCCGAGCACGCGGGGCTGGCTGGCGTGCTCGAGCTTCAGGCCAAGTTCAGCCACGCGCCGCGCGATGGATTCGAGCACCAGCCGGTGTTCGCGCAGGTCCTTTTCGCTGTGCAACAGCCCCTGCGCCAGCGCGGCATCCTCACTGGCCGAGTTTCCCCGCGGAGCCGAGCCGGCGAGCGCCTCGGTGTGCATGCGGCCACCCGCCACCCGCACGAGGCGCTCGGGACTCGCGCCGATGAAACTCTGGCCGCGGCCGTTCGCGATCGAGAACGCGTAACACGCCGGATAGTGCTGGCGCAGGTGGTTCAACACGCCGAGCGGATGAAATTCCTCGGGCGTCGTGAGCCGGCGCGCGCGCGCCAGCACCACCTTGCGGTAGTCGCCCCGGTCGATTTCCTGCAGGGCCTGCGCCACGTTCCGCTGGTAAACGCCGGCGCCACCGATCTCCTCCACCTGCGTCGGCGCCGACGGCCGGTCCTTGCGCCGCGCGCTGCGGTAGTCGAACGCCCGGAATTTTTCGTGGGCCTTCCAGACCTTGGCGGCGATCAGGTCCACGGGCGCGTCCGCCGTCACCAGCAGGTTGGCCACCGCCACCGTGCTGTCGCCCATCCGCGCGACCTGCCACCGCGGCACGAACAAGCGCAGGGCCGGGAACGGCGCGCCCGCGGGCTCGTCGGGGGCGAAGCTGTTGGCGAAAAAGAAATGCGGGCCGGCAAACGGCTCGTCGAGAGGCCCGACGGCGATGGTCTCGGCCAGGATCTGCGCGATGTGGTCGCGGGCCCGCGCGAACCGGTCGGGCCCGGCCGCCGTGAATTCCAGCACGGTTTCCGCCCCGGCCACCGCAAAGCCCTGGGCCGGGCGCTCGGCGTAGAAGTGAAGCTCGGACGGCTCGAAAATCGATTCGAGCACGGCGAGCGGATCGAGATGGTCGACCGCGAGGCTGATGCTGACCAACTGCGGACAACCGGCCTCGCGCGCCAGCGCGCAGCACTGCAGGAGGAACGCCCGGAGCGATTCCGGCGTGACGTGCTCGGTCGGATTGACCGGAAGCCGCTTCACGATTTCGCCGCCGGCGGCGGCGTGGGCCGCGGGAACAACACCAGGGCGGCGGCGACCTTCGAACCGGCGAGCCGGGTCCCCCAGTCCAGTTCACCGCGCCACGCGCCCGCCGGCTGGTAGCCGAGCACCGCGTTGATCTTCGCCGTGGTGTCGGGCACGACGTGCTGGATCAGCGCGACCGCGAGCCGCAACGCTTCCGCCATGGTGGCGAGCGACGTCCGCAGCAGGGCCTGGTCCTTCGCTTCCGCGGATTTGCCCAGCTTCCACGGCGCGCGCTTCTCGATGTACGCGTTGGTCTCGGTCAGGAAGACCATCGCCCGCTCGAGCGCCGCGTGGAACTGGTAGCCCTCGCAAAGCGGAATGAACTCGTCGCGCGTCCTCGTCCACAGCGCCTGCAATGAGCTTTCGAGCTCCTCGCCGGCTTCCGCGGCGGGCACCACGCCACCGGCGAACCGGGTGGTCATGTTGAGCGTGCGGTTGACCAGGTTGCCGAGGTTGTTCGCGAGTTCGCTGTTGTAGCGCACCAGGAACTGGTCGCGCGTGAAATCGCTGTCCTGGCCGACGTTCATTTCGCGGATCAGGAAGTAGCGGAACGCGTCGGCGCCGAACTCCGTCACCAGGTCGAGCGGATTGAGCGCGTTGCCGGTGCTCTTGGACATCTTGGCGCCGCGTTGCAGCCACCAGCCATGGGCGATGATGCCCTTCGGGAGCGAAAGGCCGGCAGCCTTCAGCATGATCGGCCAATACACGGCATGCGGCGGCACCAGGATGTCCTTGCCGATCACGTGGTGGGCCGCCTTCCAAATTTCGGGGCGGTCGGCCACCGCCGAGTAGTAATTGAGCAGCGCGTCGAACCAGACGTAGGTCACGTAGCCCTCGTCGAACGGCAGCGGGATGCCCCACTCCAGACGCTCCTTCGGCCGGGAAATGCAGAGGTCGTTCAACGGTTCCTTGAGGAACTCGACCACCTGCTTCTGGCGGTAGGCGGGAAAGATGAAGTTCGGAGTGTCGGTCAGGAACTGGACGAGCCACTCCTGGTACTGCCGGAGCTTGAAGAAATAATTCGCCTCCACGATTTCGGTGACCTCACCGAAGATTTCCGGCCAGCTGCCGTCGGGATTGCGGTCCTTGTCCTGCAGGAACTGCTCCTGCCGCGTCGAATAGAAGCCCTGGTATTCGGCCTTGTAGATTTCGCCCTTGTCGAAGAGCTGCTGGAGCACGGCGCGCACCACCCGCTGGTGGCGCGGCTCGGTGGTGCGGATGAAGTCATCGTTGGAAATAGTCAGCCGCGGGAGCAGCGCCCGGAACTCCGCGCTGACCTCATCGACGAATTGCTGCGGCGGGATCCCGCGCTTCTTGGCGCTGGCCTGGACCTTCTGGCCATGCTCGTCGACGCCCGTGAGGAAATGCACCTGGTCGCCCATCTGCCGCCGGAACCGGGCGATGACGTCCGTCAGCACCTTTTCGTAGGCATGGCCCAGGTGTGGCGACCCGTTCACATAGTCGATGGCGGTCGTGATGTAGAAAGACTGCATAAAAGGGTCAAAAACGTAGCTACCGCGGGACGTTTGTCGAAGGTTTTGACGCGACAGATTCCCCTCTTCTAAAGTAGCTTCGGCCAGTCCGCATGAACCCATTCACCCGCATCGGCAGCTACCTGATCCTGATTTTGGTTCTCGTGCTGGCCGCGCTGGCCCTGAACGGCTGGTTGCAGCGCCAGACGCAGAATCAAATTCGCCTGCTCAATGAGGCGGCTGTGACTCTCAAACGGGGCCAGTTTCAACACGCGGCCAGGCAGGCGGACCTGGCGAACGACCCGACGCCCGCCAGGCAGGCGGTGGTGGGCCGGGCGATCGGCGCAACGGTCTCCCTGGGAGGCGACGCCCACATCCTTCCTCCCGTCGGCCAGCTCTCGTTCACTGAGGAGCTCGGGGCGGGGCCGGTTGCAACCAAGGCCCTGGTTTCGTTTCCGCCGCCGGCGGCGGCCCGTCTCCTCGCCGTGTTTCACCGGGTTACGTTCGTTCTGCTTTTGCTCTGCCCGGCGCTCTTCAGCGCGGGCCTCATGATTGCGACCCTGGCCGGCCGGCGGACGCTGGAGGATCGCGCTTCCCGGGCGCCCTGGGCGCACGAACGCAAACAGGCGCTCGGCATCGAGCATTTCGCCAAGATTTCCAACGAGCAGGGCGTCGCCCTGGCCCATGAGCACGGCGCGCGCCTCCGCGCCGAGGAGGACCTCCAGCTCAACCGGACCCTGCTCGACAATTCCGTCGCCGAGCGCATCCGGCTCGGCCGCGAGTTGCACGACAACATCAGCCAGACGCTCTATGCCGTTTGCCTGACGCTGGAGAGCGTGCAGAAAAAGGGCGCGCTCGTTCCCGAACTCCAGCGCCGGGTCGACCACTGCATGGCCGAATTGCGCCGGCTCAACCAGGAGGTCCGCACCTACCTGCAGGAACTCGAGCCCGGCCAGGTCACCACCGGTTCGTTTGCCAGCGCCTTGAATGACCTGGTCGGTTCGTTTGCCGCGGGGCATGACATTCACATCGAGCAGCGCCTCGACGAGGAGGCCGTGGCGCTGATCGCCCCGGTCCAGATTGCCGAGATCATGAACATCCTGCGCGAGGCCGTGAGCAACAGCCTGCGGCACGGACGGGCGCAACGGATCACGCTGCTGGCCGGTCGCAGCGACCAGGCGGTGGCCCTGGCGGTCCAGGACGACGGTGCCGGTTTCAATCCTGACCCGAACCGCCAGCGCGGCCACGGGCTCGGCAACATGCAGGCGCGGGCCGCGGCGCTGGGCGCGACCCTGCGCATCGAATCCGCCGCGGGAAAAGGGACTCGCGTTCTGCTGACACTCCCCGTTGCGTCGTGCGCATGAATGCGAGTGCCGAGGTGCGACCACCGATCCGGGTCCTGTTGATCGACGACAGCCCGATCATCCGCCTCGGTTTGCGAAGCGCCCTGGAAGACTACGCGGACATTGCGATCGTCGGCGAAGCCGGCACGGCCGCCGACGGGACGGCCGCCTCCCTGCAACTGAAGCCGGACATCGTGCTGCTCGACCTGCACCTGCCCGACAAGTCCGGCCTGACGGTCTGCCGGGAACTCCTGCGCGCGCGGCCGCACGTTAAAATTCTCATCCTTACCTCGAGCAGCAACGAGCGCCACGTGCAGGAGGCGCTCAGCGCGGGCGCCCGGGGCTACCTGCTCAAGGACAACGACGGCGCGGCCCTGGCCAACGCCCTGCGGACGGTCGCGGGTGGCCAGCCGGTGCTGGATCCGTCGATGGCCGGGCAGGTGCTCAACCTCGTCAAGCATCGCGGCGAAACCAGCGCCGCCGGCAAGCTCAGCCAGCTGTCGCCTCAGGAACGGCGCGTGGTGGGTTTCCTGGCCGAGGGTCTGACCAACAAGGAAATTGGCGATCGGTTGGGGCTGACCGAGAAAACCATCAAGAATTACCTCGCGACCGTTTTCACCAAGTTGAACATCGCCCGCCGCTCCCAGGCCGCCGCCCTCTTTGTGGAAGCGACGCGGGGCAATTCACCGGACGGGATCACCCTGTAGGAGGCGAAAGCCTCTAGTGAAAGCAGAGGCTTTCCCCAAGGCGTAGGGCCATTACGCAATGAGGCGAATTACGGCATACTGGGCCCGTGATTCACTCCGCCCCTTCGAAGTCAACTTGCGTGGCGTCCAGCGCCACCGTCGCCGGCCTCCCGGAACGTTCCAGCCGCCTGAGCCGATGGCGCCACCGCAAGACCCGCGCGGTCACGCTCGTGGAATCGATGGTCGCCCTGTGGGTGCTGGCCGTGGTGATGCTCGGCTTGCTCGGCAATTTCATCCAGTCGCGCCGCGTGAGTGAAGGCGCCGTGCTGCACGCGGCGGCCACTTCGCTGATCTACGGGCTGGTCGAGCAGATCAAGCAGCTGGACTACACCAGCCTGCTGCCGAACTACGAAGCCGATCCCGGCGTGCCCCTCGATGCCTCCAACAACCCCACGGTGACCCCGCCGTACATCCGCCTGCGCATCAACCAATCGACCGTCAAGTGGATCAAGGTCGTGCACACCACCCCGACGGATGAGGACCCGCTGACGACCACCATTCTCCCGCCGCAAGGCCCGACGACGACCCCTGCGCCCACCGCCACCGCCGCCTCGGTGGGGGCCATCGACAATTTCATCGGCAACATCCCCCTCTCGACCGTCACCGGCACGACGTCCCAGCAGATCAACCTGAACCTGTGGATCTGGATCGACGACATCGGGAACAAGGGCACCTGGGCGGCCGAAACGACGGCGCCGGTTCCCGACGCCTCGGAAGTCAAAAAAGTCACGATCGTCTACACCTATAGTTATCAGGATGGCGGCAAGACACGCACCATCCGCGATCGCGAGGTCATTCTGCGCACCCGCTTCGACCAATGATCACCTCCACCCCCACGCCCCGCCGCCGTCGCTCGGCTTTCACCCTGGTGGAAGTCCTGATCAGCATGGCCGTGTCCGCCTCGGTTCTGGCGATGTGCATGAGCACATTCATGATGATGATGCGCACCATGTACAAGGACCAGCAGCGCCTCGCCACCAATGCGGCCCTCCGCTCGTTCATGGCGCAGATTTCCAAGGAGACGCTCGATGCCTCCTTCTTCTACGTTTTCACCAATTACACGAAGCTCGATGGCTCGGTCGACCTGGCCACCGATCCGGTGACCTTGAACCAGACGGAGGACTACACCGACAACGACTACGACAAATGGGTCGCCCACGGCGACTGCCTCGTGCTCGTGACGAGGACCGCGGTCTATCGCACGACCGACATCCGGCAAATCCGCATCTACTATCGCCGGGCCAGCAGTCAGGCCCAGTGCAACGCCGACGCGCCGTTGCGCTACTATGAAACCGCCGACTGGGGCGAAGGCACCTCGAGCGCCTCGAACGGGCATTTGCTGAGCAATCTCGCGACCGAGTTGAACGCCCTCAACATCAGCACGGCCACCACGGGAAACAGCTACGACTCCACGGGCACCAAGTATAATCCCTCGGCGGGGGACTTCGCGGGTTCCAAGTTGATGTGTTTGCGCACCCGCGGGCGCTCCGTGCCCTCGCCCTACACGCCGTATGCGGCGGGCGACCGTTACCCGATCTTCTCCACGGAGTCCTCCACCGCCAATGCGACGAACGGGTTCATTTCCATCAACGCCGAGTTCATCAACGGCACCAGTGTGACCAACATGCTTTCGAGCAGTAGTTTCAATTACACCATCTCCCCCCGGAGGTAATCCATGAATTCCCCCATTCGCACCCGCCAACGCAAGGGCTCGGCCCTTATCACGGTCATCATGCTTTGCGGCTTTATGACCATCCTGGCCGCAAGCATGCTGCGCTACTCGGCCTCCGAGCGCCGCGGCAACGAACGCAATCGGTTGATCCTGCGGGCCAAAAACGTCGCGGAAAACAGCTCGATCTATGCCGCGGAGCAGTTGACGACCAAACTCTACCGGCTCGGCAGCGTGTCGAACATGGCGTTCAACTGGACCGGCAACAGCCGCAATCGCGTTTATCCCCCGCCGGATAGCGTGCTGACCAGTTCCTTTTCGTCGGCGTCCAATGTGGAGGTGCGCGCGGGCATCGCCTCGGCGAGCGCGTTGACGCTCGTCACCGACACCACGGATCCGAATTTCGGCCTGCAGGTGAGCAAGGCGCGCGTGCCGATCATCGCCAAGGCCCTCGTCAATCACCCGGCCCTCGGCAATTACACCTCCTATGTCGAGCAGGACATGGAGATCGCCCTGACGCCCCTGTTCCAGTTCGGCATGTTCTACAACATGGACCTGGAACTCTACCCCAGCCAGACGTTCTCGCTGTCCGGCCCGGTGCACAGCAACAAGCGGATCATGGTCAAACCCGACGGCAGCTCGACCATCTCCATCACCTTCACGAATCGCGTCACCTGCGCCCAGGGCCTCTACGCGGACGCCACCATCAAGGCGCCCACGCGCGGCGGCACGGGTTCCCAGACCACGCAGGACCCGACGACCGGCCAGGTGATTTTCACCCACACCAATGGCACCACGCAGACTTCGCTCAAGAACAGCTCCAACCAGTGGCGCGATCACAAGTACACCACGAGCACCGAGACGACGAGCACCATTGCCAACTTCAAGACCTTCGCGACCAACACCTACAACGGCAACCTCCGCACCAGCGCGCACGGCGTGACGGCGCTGGAGTTGCCCGGCGTCGGCAGCTACAAGGAGACCAACGACCCCAGCACCACCGAGGACGACCGCAACAACGGCCGCCAGATCATCGAGCCGCCGAATCCGGAGAAATACAACGGCAGCTCCTGGGTGGCCACCACGGACGACGCCGAGACGAAGGAGAGCAAACTCGTCTACAAGTCGGGTCTCTACATCCTGGTCAACCCGGACTCCCGCCCGACGCCGCGCAGCGGCCTGTTGCCCAACGGCACCACCGCCTACGTGCTGCCCTGCTCCTATCGCGCCTGGATGAACTACCTGGACACCTCCGGCACCCGCATTTGCACCGAGATCGTGCTCCCCGGCCAGCCGACTTACGGCTACGGCGCGGGCCCCGACGGCACCCTAGGCACGGCCGACGACATCATGTATCGCAACTACCTGCCGAACCGCTACACGGAATTCAGCGCGGTGGGCGATTACATGGGCAACGCCGTGCTCCGCATTCCGCAAGGCGGTTTCAATCTCGCCTCGGGCTACCTGGTCAACGGCGCGCACAGCACCCTCAACGCCACCACCATTGCGGTGGACAGCGGCGTCGGTCGGATTCTCGCCGGCGAGGTGATCAAGATCGGCACCACCTACCGCTACATGGTGGCGGAGGATTACGCCGGAGGCGCGGGCAATTTGAAAATCATGGCGCCCGGCCTGCTCGCCACGGTGGCCGACAACGCGACGATCACCGTCGAGGAACGCGGCCTGAGCAACGTGCCTTCGCCCGCGTACAACACCTACAAGGCCAGCGGTACTTATCCCGCCAACACCACCACGCAGATCGACCTGCGCCTGGCAAGTTCCGGCACGGGTGGGGCGATTATTCCCGGCACAGCCATCACCATCGGCTCATTCAAATATCTGGTCACCGCCGCCGCCGTGTCGCCTGGCATCACCTCCGGCAACTATACGACCACCAGCTATACCATCGGCATCGGCCCGCTGCGCGCAGCCGTGGCCAGCGCCGTGAGCACGACGATTGATGTCAACACACCCTTCGATATGGGGACCGGAGTGGGCTACCGGGTCAACGGCGCCGTGGCCGCGGCCGCGACGACGCTGACGCTCGACACCGGTGCCGGCACGATCCTCCCGGGCGATGTGGTTTTCGTCGACGGCAAGCGCTCCCTCGTCGTTTCGACCGCGGCCACCCCGCCCTCCTCGGCTCCCACGATCGGCATCTTCCCCGCGGCGGACTCCGATGGCATCCCCGACGATTCCGTGGTCATCGTGGACCCTTATAACGAGAGCGGCTACTCCCGCAGCTCCCTGTATCCCGTGGCCAACGTGGGCCGGGCTTTCCCCACGGACAGCACGGCGCCGTACGTGCCCGCCGACGCCTATTTCTTCGACATGCGCCGCGCGAACAGCAATCGCGGCGTCACCGGACTGTCCGGCACCACCGCCCTCTACAATCGGTTCTCCGTGCCCTATGTGCCCCGGCCGCTCGCCAAGGTCGATTTCGACATGACCCGCTTCAAGATGATGGTCACGCGCCTGCTCGGCAACAAGGTCCGCACCAGCTCGAACACCACGACCGTGTCCATCTACGATGTGCGCGCCCCGGATGTCACCGCTCCCAACAGCGTCACCTTCGGCAACTCCATCTACAATGCCAGCGCGACGCGCACCACCGTGGGCCTCGGCGTCTGGGACTCGAGCGCCACCGCCTACTCCCGCCTGCCCGCGTCGACCAACGCCGACACCAAGATCTATCCGGACCCGTTCGCCATCTACTATGCGCCGGCCGCGCCCGAGGGCGCGGACCTTTCCTCGGTGGTCGACACGCCCATGACGCAGACCGTCCCGGCGTCCGCGATGTACGACGGTTCCGCGCCCGATGCCTGGTATGACGGGTTCGCGGTCTACCTCAACTCCGTCGATGCCGAGAAACGGGCGCAGACTTCCGGTGTGCCCAATCGCGTCGACTCCGGTGTGCGCCTCTGGAACGGCCGCGGCCCCGCGCCCTCCCTCGACATCACCAATGTCACCGGCTTCACCTTCGTCACCAACGACGCGGTTTATATCGTGGGCCATTTCAACGCCGACGGTACCATCAACTCCGCCGCCACCAGCACGACCAACCCGGGCGGCTACAGCGCCACTTATCCGGATGACTCCGATGAGCGCCTCTGCTCCGTGATGGGTGATGCCTTCACCGCCCTGTCCCAGCCCATCTGGACCTCGAGTTCGAGCGGCCAGGTCAAGGGATGGAGCGACGCGCTCAGCGCCTTCGCGTGCAATGCGCCCACGGCCAACTGGTCCACCGGCAGCAGCGCCAGCTCGACGCTCAACGGCAGTTACGACGGCCTTTATCTCACCTCCGGCATCAAGCCGGGACGCCTGCCCAATCAGAGCTTCTCGGGGTCGCTCGGCTCGGCCACGACGAGCAAACTCGACATCGTCGCCACCGAGATGTCCACGGCGCTCCTGATGGGCATCGTGCCCAGCAATCATAACCCGACCGGCCTGACCGACGGCTACGTGCCTTCATCGTTCCAAACTTGGGGAACTCCGGCCGTTGCCGGCAACGGGGTGAATAGCGGCGGTGCGAACAACTTCCCCCGCTTGCTGGAGGATTGGGGCGGCATCGGTCTCTATATTCGCGGCTCGATCGTGGCCCTTTATGAAAGCCGCGTCGCCATGGAGCCCTTTACCAACGGCCGCTCCTACACCGCCCCCGGCCGTTTCTGGGGCTTGCACTACAACTTCAGCCAGGCCTCGCACGATCTGCCGCTCGAGCCGATCGTCCTGGGCTCGACGCGCGTCGGCTTCCGCGACCTCTCCCCCTCGGAATACTCCACGAAGAAGACCCAGATCGAAAGCTGGCCGCACTAATCCGGTCGCGCCCGCAGCCAGTCCGCCAACTTCAGCCACGCCTGCCCGCGATGGCTGATTTTGTTTTTTTCGCCCTCGGAAAGCTGGGCGTAGGTGCGTTCGAAACCCTGCGGCACGAAGAGCGGATCATAACCAAATCCGTTCCCACCCGCGGGTTCGGATCGCATGACTCCTTCGCAGCGGCCTTCCGTCACGTGCTCGAGCCCCTCGGGCCCCAACAGGACCAGCACGCACTGGAAATGGGCCTGCCGGCGGTCCGCCGGCACCGTGCGCATCACCGCGGCCAGTTTTTGCAGGTTGGCCGCCGCGTCGTGCGCAGGCCCCGCGTAGTAAGCGGACTCCACGCCGGGCGCACCGTCGAGGGCGTCGACACACACGCCGCTGTCGTCGGCCAGCACCCAGGCTCCCGGCGGCAGCATCGCCTGCAGGGCCCGGGCTTTTTTCCGGGCGTTCCCCACGAAGGTTCCCGTGTCCTCTTCCACCGGCGGCATGTTCGCCGCCGCCAGGACCCGCAGCGGCAGCCGCGATTCGTCCACCAGCTTTTGAAACTCCTGCGTCTTGTGCGCGTTGCCCGTCGCCAGGTGGATCGTCCTCATTCGCCGTGGAGTTGCCGGGTGAACAGGGCCTCGTCCACGCACATCTTGTCGGGATACTTCACGAATCCGCGCATCAGCGTGTCGTCGCCGTGCACCTCATGCCGGACGCGCTCGAGCCGGACGGCCTGGTCCAGCGTCTCCGTGCGGAGCCCGCGCAGGATGCTCTTGCCCTTGTCGTCGGCCAACAACACCGGCGCATGGTAGGTGAACAGGTAATCGAGTTCGCGGGCCTGCAGCGCCTCACTGAGCAACTGCGCCCCGCCCTCGAAGAACACGCCGGTGATGCCCTCCGCCATGCACCGGGCGCGGAAGTCCGCGAAATTCACCTTCGGCGAAGTGGCCGGGAGCAGCCAGGTCTTCACGCCGAGGGAATTCAGCTTCCGCACATAGCCCATGCCCCCGTGGGCCGTCGTGACCACGATCGTGCGCTCCCGGAATTCGTCGGTATAAACGTTGGGCATCGCCTTGTCGGTGACGGTGCGCAGCAGGCCGTCGAACACGAAGCGCCACGGACACCATTCGCCGCCGTTCAACCGCGCGGTCAGCCGGGGGTTGTCCGCACGCACCGTGCCCGCGCCGACCGCGATCGCCGGGAAGAGCCGCCGCCAGCGGTGGCCGTCGGCCCGCGCGGCTTCGCCCGTGATCCATTTGGAATCCCCGGTGCGCGTGGCCACCTTGCCATCGAGCGTCACCCCGGACTTCGCGGCAAACAGGGTTCGTCCCGTGGTGATCCAGTGATTGAAAATCAGGTTCAGGTCCGCGCAGTCCCCGGCAAGGACGCCCGGGATGACCTCGATCCCCGCCGCGCGGAGGATTTCGAACGCCCTGCCCGCATGCGCCGGATTGGGATCGGTGGCGCCGATCACCACCCGGGACAAGCCCGCCTCGATGATCGCGCCGGTGCAGGGCGGCGTCCGGCCGTGCGTGCAGCAGGGCTCGAGCGTGACGTAGAGCGTGGCGCCGGGGGCGGGCTTCCGCCCGAGCGCGCGGAGGGCGTTGACCTCGGCGTGGGCTTCGCCGGCCTTGGGATGAAACCCCTCGGCGACGACCTCCCCGTTCTCCACGACCAGCGCGCCGACCAGCGGGTTCGGATGGGTCTCCCCCCAGCCTTTTTTCGCCACGTCGAGGGCGCGACGCATGAATGACTCGTGGACGGACGGGTTCATCGCGGGGTGGATGACACGTAGGGATTTCCCGTTTTCTCGGCGCCCACCGTGGTGCGCGGGCCGTGTCCGGGGAAAACAAGGGTTTCGTCCGGCAGGGAATAAATCTGTTCGCGGATCGCCCTGGCCAGCACCTCGAAGTCCCCGCCCGGCAGATCCCACCGGCCCACGCCCGCCTTGAACAGGGCGTCGCCCACAAAGGCCGCCTGCGCCTCGGCTTGATAAAACAACACGTTGCCCGGGCAGTGACCCGGCACATGCCGCACCGCGAAACGCCGCCCGAGCGCCGCGAGTTCATCGCCCTGCGTGATCCACTGGTCGACTTGGAGCGGCTCGAGCCCGAGCTTGTGCCCCATGCGTTCCTCCATGATCGCGGGGTTCTCGAATAAAACGCGGTCATCGGCGTGACCCCGGGTGCGCGCACCGGTTTCGCGCACCACCGTGGCGGCCTCCTGGGTGTGATCCCAGTGCCCGTGCGTCAGCCACAGTTCCTTCAGGACACAGTTTTCCTGCGCCAACAGGGGCTGGATCTTCGCCAGAATGCCGCCCGGCGCGTCCACCAGCACCGCTTCACCGAGCTTCGCCTCGGTGAGGAGATAGCCGATGGTCTGGATCGGGCCGGAGGGCAGGACATGAATCTTCACGCGGATAGACTTGTCACCACGCCGGCTCCCGCAACGCAAAAGCCGCGGCGGCTATCCGGGCACTTCCCGGCCGAAGGGCGACCGGGAGGCATCGTGGTCAAGCCTCGTGCGGACGATCCGCGCGAGGCCGGCCAGGTCGAAGGGTTTCGGCAGGTAGTTCACGCCCTCGGTCAGCGCGAGGTCATGCCCCGCCACGTCGTAGCTATAGCCGCTCATGAAGATAATGCGGAGATTCGGCGCCGCCTCCCGCAGGCGCAGCGCGAGATCCCGGCCGGTGACGCCCTCGGGCATGACGAGGTCCGTGAGCAACAGGTCCACTTCATGCCGGTGTATTTCCCACTCCCGCAGCGCGGCCAACCCGCTGGTGGCGGCGAAAACCCGGTAGCCCAATCCCGTCAGCGCGGCTTGCGCGATGTCGCGCACGGCCGCTTCATCCTCCACCAGCAGGATGCCTTCGTGGCCGCCGGGCAGCGCCGAAGCCACCGCGCCGGGCGCCATCGCCGGCAGGGCGATCGCCTCGCGCGGAAAATAGGCCCGGAAGGTGGAGCCCTGGCCGACGGTGCTTTCCACCGTGACCCAGCCGCTGTGCTGCTGCATCACGCCGTAAACCGTCGCGAGTCCCAGTCCCGTACCCTGGCCAATTCCCTTGGTCGTGAAAAAAGGCTCGAAGATCCGCGACATGACCTCCGGCGCGATCCCCGTGCCCGTGTCGCGCACGTACAGGCAGGCGAACGCCCCGGCGCGGGCCGGGTGCGGCGCATTTCCGTCGAAATCCGCGCTGGCGGTGCCGACCTCAAGGCGCCCGCCCCGCGGCATCGCGTCCCGCGCATTCACCACCAGGTTCAGCAACACCTGCTCGACCATGCCCTCGTCGGCGCGGATCGGCAGCGGCTGGTCGGCCGCGAGCAGCTCCATCTCGATGTTTTCGCTGAGCAGGCGGCGAAGCATCTTCGCCATGTTCATCACGATGCCGGTGAGATTGAGTTCGGCCGTCTCCATCACCTGCTGCCGGCTGAAGGTGAGCAGTTGCCGCGTGAGGTTGGCGGCCCGGTTGGCGGCTTCGTCGATCTGCTGGATCGCGCCGGTGATTTCCGGCGAAACCTGGCCCCTGGCCCGCAGCAGCCCGATGTGTCCCTTGATCACCGTCAGCAGGTTGTTGAAATCATGCGCCACCCCGCCGGACAACTGGCCGATGGCCTCCATCTTCTGGGACTGGCGCAACTGTTCCTCGAGGGCGCGGCTCTCGGTCACGTCGCGCGAATTGACCACCACCATGCTTTCGCCGGCCTTGCCGGCCTGCATCACCTTGCCGAAGGACTGGATCGCGCGCCAGCCACCGTCGCGATGGCGGCAGCGGTATTCCACGGGAGTCGGCTTCGCCTGGCTCGTCATGACCCGCTGGATCGAGGCCTGCACCTTCAACAGGTCGTCGGGGTGGACATATTCCTCGATGCGCCGGCCCACCATGCTGGCCGGCGTGTGGCCGAGGATCCGTTCGGTCGACGGGCTTTGAAAACGGATGATCCCCTGCTGGTCGATGAGCGCGATGATGTCGGATCCATTTTCGATCATCTGCCGGAAACGCTCCTCGCTCTCGCGGAGGACTTCGGCCGTGTGCCACCGCTCCGTGACATCCTGGGCGGTTCCGATCAAATGCACCGGCTTCCCGGCACTGTCGCGGAGCAGCGTCGCCTGCTCGTGGACCACCCGCTCGCGGCCGTCCGCCAGGACGATGCGATGATCGATGCTGTAGGTGCGGCCGGACTTGAGCGTTTCGGCCACCGCCGCCCGGATTTTTTGCCGGTCGTCCGGATGCACCCGGCGGAAAAAAATCTCGTTGGTGACCTCGATTTCCCCCGGCTGGTAGCCAAAAATGCGAAACAGCTCGTCGGACCAGCGCAAGGGATTCGCGTCGAGGTTGTCGAGGTCTTCCAGATCGAGGTCCCAGCTGCCGATGTGCGCGATGCGTTGCGCCTGGGCCAGGCTCTCCTCGCTGCGGAGCAACGCCTTGGTGGCCGCCGCATGCGCCCGGCTGTCCTGCCGCTGGCCGAGCGCGCGGCGGACGGCGAGGCCGATGCCCGCGAGCCGGTCCTTCAACAGATAATCGGTGGCCCCAAGCTTGATGGCCTCAACCGCCTGCTCCTCGCCGATCGTGCCCGAGATGACGATCATCGGTACGTCCGGACTGTATTGCCGGACGAGGCGAATGGCCTCCGGCGCGGAAAACCCGGGCATCACATAGTCGCACAGGACGATGTCCCAGCTGCGCGCCTCGAGCGCCGCCAGCAGATCGGCGGCATTCTGGACGCGTTCGTGCTGCACGCCATAGCCGGCCTCCGCGAGCGCAATCAGCAAGAGCTCGGCATCGGATGGCGAGTCTTCAACTAGCAGGGCTTGCAGGGGAATGCCCATGTCGGCGGGGTGACAGGTAAGGCCCCCTCGGTTCGTTCGAAACGCCGGCAAACCGGTGTGCACGGGGAGTCGCCGCAACGTATGGCCCGTTGCCCACAATGCAAGAACGCACCGGTCCGCGGGTTAGGGCCTTTCGGCCGGACGGGCGCCCCGAGAATTCACCTCTTGCCAAGCCGCCCTCCCCGCGGTGTCTTTTTCTTCCGACCCTTCCATGACCTCCGCCCAGATCCGCCAGTCGTTCCTCGATTTCTTCAAGTCGAAACAGCACGCCATCGTGCCGTCGTCATCGCTGATGCCGACCGCGCCGAACCTGCTGTTCACGAACGCGGGCATGAACCAGTTCGTCCCCTACTTCCTCGGCGACCAGGCCGCCCCGTGGAAGCGCGTGGCCGACACCCAGAAATGCATCCGCGCGGGCGGCAAGCACAACGACCTCGAGGACGTCGGTTTCGATACCTACCACCACACGATGTTCGAGATGCTGGGCAACTGGTCCTTCGGCGATTATTTCAAAAAGGAATCGCTCACCTGGGGCTGGGAGCTGCTGACGAAGGTCTGGGGCATTCCGCCGAAGCGGCTGTTCGCCACCGTGTATTCCCCGGACAAATCCAAGGGTGACCCGGCCGAGTTCGACCAGGAGGCCTACGACATCTGGGCCGGGATCTTCAAAGCCGCCGGCCTCGATCCCGCGGTGCACATCGTCAACGGCAACAAGAAGGACAATTTCTGGATGATGGGCGACACCGGCCCCTGCGGTCCGTGCTCGGAAATTCATTTCAATTTGCTCCCCTCGGACGAGGAGTCGGCCGGCCGCACCCTCGTGAACAGCTCGTCGCCGCGGTGCATCGAAATCTGGAACCACGTCTTCATCCAGTTCAACGCGAACGCCGACGGCACCTTTGCCCCGCTCGCGGCCAAGCATGTCGACACCGGCATGGGCTTCGAACGCGTCGCCGGCATTCAGGCCACGACCAAGGGCTTCACGGACTTCTCCGCGGAACCGTCCAATTACAACGCCGATGTCTTCAAGCCGACCTTCGACCGGATCGCCGCGCTTTCCGGCAAGACCTACACCGGCACCGTGCCGGCCGAGCGCGCCGGCCTCAGCGAACAACAGACGATCGACGTCACTTTCCGCGTCCTGGCCGATCACGCCCGGTGCGTGTCCTGCGCCATCGCCGACGGCATCCTGCCGGGCAACGAGGGCCGCAATTACGTGATCCGGCGCATCCTCCGCCGCGGCATCATGTATGGGCAGAAGAACCTCGGCCTGAAGACCGGTGACTTCTCCGCGCTCGTCGCGCCGGTCATCGAGTCGCTCGGCGGGGTTTTCCCCGAGCTGCAGACGCAGCGCGTCATGGTCGAAAAGGCCATCCGGGCCGAGGAGGAATCGTTTGGGCGGACGCTCGATCGTGGCCTAAGCCGATTCCGTGAACAATGCCGTGGCTATGACATCATGGTGGAAGAACTGAAATCCGGCAAAAGCACCAAACAGCCGAGCAAGGAATTTCCTGCGCAAGTGGCGTTCGAACTTTACGACACCTACGGGTTCCCTCTCGACATGACCCAAGTGCTCGCCACCGAACGTGGCCTGACTATCGATGCCGCCGGTTTTGAGATCGAAATGGAAAAGCAACGCGAACGCGGTCGCGCGGCGCGCAAGAGCGACGTCATTGTCGCGGCGACCGAGGGCGAAGCGGCGGCCACGGCCACGAAGTTCACCGGCTACGAAATCGACGCCACCCATGCGACCCACGCCAGGGTCGTCGAGGTCGTGCAGACCGAAAAGGACACCTACCTGGTTTTCGATCAGACGCCGTTCTACGGCGAAATGGGCGGCCAGGTCGGCGACACGGGCCATGCGCTCATCAACGGCGTGAAGGTCGACATCATCGACACGGTGAAGGACAAGTCCGGCCGACACCTGCACAAGATTGCCCCGGGCGATGATCTCAAATCCCGGATTTCAAATTTGAAATCGTCCGCCGCGACCCTGCACGTCGATTTCAACCGCCGCCGCGCCATCAACCGCCACCACAGCGCGGCGCACCTGATTCACTGGGCGCTCCGCAAGATCCTCGGCACGCACGTCCGCCAGTTCGGCACGCACAAGACGCCGGACCGGCTGCGTTTTGACTTCACGCATTTCGAACAGCTCACCCACGCCCAGTTGAAGGAAGTCGAGCAGCTCATCAACGAGAAGGTCATCGACAACGCGAAGGTTGTCTCGGCGGAGATCGAATACGCGAAGAAGCCCGACGATGTCCTCGCCTTTTTCGGCGACAAGTACGGCAAGTTCGTCCGTCTCGTCGACATCGGCGGTTACTCGAAGGAACTTTGCGGCGGCACCCATGTGACCACCACCGGCGAGATCGGCCTGATCAAGATCACGGCCGAGATGGCCATCGCCGCCGGCACGCGCCGGATCGAGGCGGCCGCGGGCCAGGCGGCGCTGGACTTCGTGATGCACGAGGAGGAGGCGCTGAAGGCCGTCAATACCCGGCTCAATGCCGGCGTCACCGACGTGGCCACCAAGCTCGAGTCGCTCCTCAACCACCAGAAGGAACTGGAAAAGAAGCTGAAGGCTTTTGAAGCCAAGGCCTCGGCCGGCCTCGCGACCGAACTGGCGGCTGCCGCGGTCACCCGGGACGGCCTGCACTGGGTTTCCGCGGTGGTGACGGCGGAGAATTCCGATGCGCTCCGCTCCCTCGGCAGCCAGGTGCTGCACAAGCTCGGCGCCGGTGGCGTCGTCCAGCTCGGCGCGCTGATGGACGGCAAGGTCAGCCTCGTCGCCTATTGCTCGCCCGAGGCGATCAAGGCGGGCCAGGCGGCCGGCAAACTGATCGGCGCCCTCTCGCTCAAGCTCGGCGGCAAGGGCGGCGGCAAGCCCGACTACGCGCAAGGCGGCGGCGGCGACGCGTCCAAGCTGGCCGACGCCTTGAAGATTTGACGCGAGGTCGGCGCCCGCGCCGGCCTCGCTCTAAAATGCCGGTCTCACTCGTCGCGCAAGGCGACGAGCGGGTCGATCTTCGCGGCGCGGCGGGCCGGCAGGTAGCTCGCGAGCAGCGCGACGGCGACCAGCACCAGTGACACGACCGCGTACACCGAGGGATCCGTTGGCTCCACGCCGAAGAGCATGGTCGTCATGGAGCGGCTGAGCAGGAACGCGCCCACCAGTCCGATGACGACGCCCACGCCCGCCTTCCACAGGCCCTGGCCGAGAATGAGGCCGACGATCTGGCCCTGCGAGGCGCCGATGGCGCCGCGGACGCCGATTTCGCGCGTGCGTTGCGCCACGTCGTAGGCGAGCACGCCATAGATGCCGAGCGAGGAAAGGAACAACGCGAGCACCGCGAACGCCGCGAGCAGCAGCATGACCGCGCGCCGGTTGTCGAAGGAGGAACCGACGGCCTTCTCCATGGAGCCGGCATCGTAGACGAAAATCGTCGGGTCCAGCTCCTTGAGCTTGGCCCGCAACGCCGGCACCAACTCCCCGGCCGACCGGCTCGTGCGCAGGAAAAGGGACGCGCCACCCGGCCGCGCGCCCTGGGGGACCACCTGGTAAATGAACGGGTTGCCGCTCTTTTCCTCGACGCCGTTGTGCGGAATGTCCCTCACCACGCCGATGATCGTCGGCCAATCCTCCGGTTTCTCCGGTCGCGGACCGAAGACGAAACGCCCGCCGATCGCGGAACCCTTGGGAAAGAATTTTCGTGCGAAGCTCTCGTCGACGACGAAAACGCGGCGCTTCGGGTCACGGTCGGCCTCCTCGTAGAAGCGTCCCTCGAGCACCTTCAGCCCCAGCGTCTCGGCGTAACCCGGCGTCACTTGCACCCGGAAGGCGCCCGGTTGCGGAGAGCCCGGCGGGAGCGTGTCCTGCTCGAGCGTGAACGCATTGATCGGCAGGCCGCCCTGGAACGGCGTGGAACCCGACAGCGCGAGCGCGGTGACCCCGGGGATTTCCAGGAGCGCCTGCCGCAGGCGTTCCTGGAACTTGTCGGCCGCCTCCGCGGTGGCGCGATGGGCCTGCGGGATGACAATGCGCGCGGTCACCACGCCCTTGGGGTCGAAACCGGGATGGACCGCGAGGGCTTTCGCGAAACTGTGGATGAGCAGGCCCGCGCCGGTGAGCAGCACCAGGGCCACGGCCACCTGGACCACCACCAGCACGCTGCTCAGCGCGCGCACACCGCGGCCGGAGGAAGCGCTGCGCGAACTGCTTTGGATGATTTCCGCGAGGTTCGTCCGGAGAATATGGAAAACGGGAATGAGGCCGATCAGGACGCCGATCACCACGGTCAGGCCGATCGCAAACCCCAGCACCCGCAGGTCGAGGGTCGCGGGCAGCGACTGCGGCAGCATCTTCGCCAGGTAATAGTTGCTCGCACTCAGCGCCCCCCACGCCACCGCGAGCCCCAGGGCCGCGCCGAGCACCGTGAGCAGGAGGCTTTCCAGCATGAGCTGGCGGGCAATGACTCCCCGGCTGGCGCCGAGGGCCGAGCGGATGGCGAGTTCGGACTGCCGGCCATTCGCGCGCACGAGCAGCAGGTTGGCCACGTTCACGCAGCCGATGAGCAGCACGAACGCGACGCCGCCCTGCAGCATCAGCAGCGTGGTCCGCACGGGCTGGACGCGCTGTTCCTGCACACCGCCGACGTTCATCGTCATGCCGGAGCGCTCCGCGAACTGCTTCACGCCCGGCGGGGAAGCATCGACATAGCGTTTTTCCAGCGTCTTGGCCTCGGCATCGGCCTGGCCGGCGAGCGCGCCGGGTTTCAGGCGGCCGAACAACTGGATGCCCACACCGTAACGCCCCTGGGGATTCTCCTGCGCCGGCGGCCAGGACAGCGGCAGCACGTACTTGACCCGGGCATCCCAGGCTTCGAACACGCGGGGCGCCACGCCGATGACCTTGAAGGTTTCGCCATTCAGCCTGAGCTCCTTGCCGAGGACGCCGGGATCCTCCGCAAATTGCGTCCGCCAGAAGGACTGGGTCAGCACCACCACCTTGTCGGCGCCCGGCTTGTTCTGTTCCTTCGAGAAAAACTCACCGAGGAGGGGCTGGACGCGCAGGATCGTGAAGAGCTCCGACGTCGCACGCGCCATGTCCAGGCGCACCGGCGACTCGTCCGGCCCGAACATCTGCTGCCCGAAGCTCCACAGCCCGATGGTTTCGTAGGACGTCGCGTTCTTGGAATAGTCGAGGTAGATGGGGACATTCGCCGGCATCTTGTTCAGGCCGGCCTTGGCGGCGGACGAATAGAGCTCCACGATCTGTTCCGGCTCATTAAATGGCAGCGGCTTCAACATCAGCGAATAGACCGTGGAGAAAATGGCCGTCGTCGCGCCGATGCAGAGCGCCAGGGTCAGGAGCGTCGTCGCGGCGAAACCCTTGGATTTCCAGAGCAGGCGAAAGGCGTGGCGCAGGTCGCCGAGGGTGCCGGTCAGCAGACCGGCCGAGGGGGGAACAGGGGTGGCGGGTGTGGACATGTCGGGGGATAACTCGCGGGCCGGCCCGAAGGTTGCAACTGTCTGTCCGCATAACAACCCCGAACGATGATTCCGCGGGCGTCCCGTCGTCAACGGGAACCTGCCGGCCGATTTTGTGGTATTACCGGGGCATGGAGCTCAACGGAATCATTGCGGAGGTTTGCGCCCAGGCGGATGACTTCCTCGCCGGGGTGACCCGGCGCGACGAGGCGAAGGCCGGCATCGCGGAGCTCCTGACCATCCACCATCCCGGCCTGAACCCCGCGGATCGCCACGCCATCACGGAACAAAGCATGCGCATCCTGGAGCGCGAGGGGTTCTTCGATCGCGCCGCGGGGGGCGAGGAGTGATCAGGAACGCGTCCCGGCCGGCGGCGCGAGCGCCCCGTGGATGGCGCTCGCCAGGTTTTCCATCGTGAAGGGTTTGTTGACCACCTCGGAAATATTCAGCCCGACCGCCGCCTTCGTGTCGATGGACCGGCCGTAGCCCGTGAGCAACACCGCCGGGAGCGACGGCTTCAGGAGGATGGCCGCGCGGATGAGGTCGATCCCGTTCATGTCGGGCATGCTGAAATCCGTCATCAGCAAATCGATGTCCGCGCTGTTTTTCCGCAACACCTCGAGCGCCTCCCGCGGACGGTTGCAGGCCGTGACGCGGTAACCGAGGCGCGGCAACATCACGCGGGCCACCTCGATGATCGGCGACTCGTCGTCAACAAACAGGATGTGCTGGTCCCGGCCCGGGCCCGGCAGATCGGACGGCGCGGGCGCGACGGGCGCCGCCGTCTCGTGCACTGGAAAATAAAGCCGGAAGGTCGTCCCTTCGCCCGCCCGGCTCGACACGGTGATCGCGCCGTGGTGCGACTCGACGATCCCATGCACCACGGCCAAACCGAGGCCGGTGCCCTCCCCGACCGCCTTGGTCGTGAAGAACGGTTCGTAGATCCGCTGCAACGTGGCGGCGTCCATGCCGTGCCCCGTGTCGGCCACCTGCAGGCACAGGTAGCGGCCGGCCGCGAGGGTGGGCTTGGCTCCCCGGCCCTCCCCGGACAAAACCTCCGTCGACAGGCTGACGTGCAGGGTGCCGCCTTGCTGCCGCATGGCGTGGACCGCGTTGGTGCAAAGATTGACGATCACCTGGTGAATCTGGGTCGGATCGGCCAGGACCGGCGGCAACTCCCGCGGGCAATTGATTTCCAGCCGGACGCCGGGCGGCAGCGTCACCTCGATGAGCCGGGTCGCCTCCATCACGATCGAGGCCATGTGGATTACGCGCCGTTCCTGGTCGCGCTGCCGGCTGAACATCAGGATTTGCTGGACGAGGTCCTTGGCCCGGTTGCTCGCGATCAGGATCTGCGAAACCTTGGCCTGCCCTTCATGGCCGGCCGGCAGCTGCATGTTCAGGAGCTGCGCATTGCCGAGGATGGCCGCGAGGATGTTGTTGAAATCATGCGCGATGCCGCCGGCCAGCGTGCCGATGGCCTGCAATTTCTGGGCCTGCCGCAATTCCTCCTCCAGCTTCCGCCGCTGCTCCTCGGCCTGCTTGCGCTCGGTGATGTCGCGGACCATGGCGAGGATGCGACCGTCGGGCAGTTGCTTGGTGGTGGTTTCGCCATAGAACAGCGAGCCGTCCTTCCGGCGGAAACGATAGACACTCGAGCGCAGGCCCACCCGCGACAGATCGGCCAGGCATTGCTGCAAATACTCCTGGTCCTCCGGCGCAACGATATCCTGGGCCGAACGGCAGAGCAGCTCTTCCTGGGCGAACCCCGTGATGCTGAGGGCATGCCGGTTCACATCCGCCATCCGCCCGTCGCTGTGGCAGAGAAAAATCGCGTCATTTGCATGCTCGAAGAGCTCGCGGTAGTTTTCCTCGCTCCGGGCCAGCGCGTCGGCGGTGCGCCGCCGCTCCGTGATGTCCGTCAGGCTGCCGCGCACCAGCGTGCGACCCTGGGCCGGCAGGCGGACGAGCCGGATTTCGCAGGGAATCTCGCGGCCGGTGAGGCTGCGGTGCATCCATTCGAAAGTGGGCGTCTCCCCGGCGACCGCCCGGGCCAGGAAGTCCTTCGACGCCTCGCTGGAACGCCGGCCATCCGGCTGGAATTCCGGACTCAGGTCCGCGGGACCGTGGCGGCTGAGCTGGTCCGGGGGCATCTCGAACAGCAACTCGGCCTGATGGTTGTAGTCGACGAAACGACCCTGCTCGAGATCCATGACCACGATCGCCTCGGGCGCCGTCTGGATCAGCAGGCGATAGCGCGCTTCGCTCTCGCGCAACGCCGCCTCCGCTTCGTGCCGGTCGGTCACATCCAGCAGCGTGCCGATCACCGCCGGCCGGCCCAGATGATCGATCCGGCTGCCGAACACCTCGAGCTGCAGCGGCCAGCCGTAGGCATGCAGGCCGCGGAAGGAATAATTGAGGCCCGTGATCTCACCCGTCAGCCGGCGCCCCAGGTTGTCGCTGACCAGCTGCCGGTCGGAGGCCGCCACCAAATCGGCCACGGTGAGCTTGTTGATGATGTCCGCGGCCGGGTAGCCGAAAATTTCCGCCAGGCGCGGGTTCACGTAGATGAAACGGTTGTCCTGGATGAGGTAGACGCCGACCAGGGATTGCTCCACGAGCGACCGGAACTGCGGCTCCCCCGCCCAACGGAGGCTCTCCGATTCCTGCAGCTTGCGGAGGCTCCGCCGCACCAGCATCACCAGGAATGCCGCGGTGACCCACACAAACAACAGGCCCTTGCCCGTCTGCCGCCAATCGATCGGCACCCCGGACGGGGCGACCCACCGATCCGAGAAAACAATCCACAGCGAACCGAGGACCGCGTAGCTGCCGGCCACTTTGACCGCCATCATCCACGTGGAAGCCAGCCGCTTGGGTGGCAACAGGGGATTGACCGAGGGCGAATGCATGCGAGGGGCGCGGAAGGCGAAGGGCGGTCCAGTCAGGCCGTTCGGCCCGGTCGGCGCAAGACCAGAGGACGCGGCCGGACCCGTGACTTGACGCGATCCGCCCGCTGGCGATGGTGGACCGGCCTGCCATGAATGCCCCCCTGCTCTCCGCTCCGCCAGCCCTCTGTGTGTTGCTCGCGTTCAATGCGAACAACCAGCTGGCCGTCCGCCAGGCCGGCACCCGGCCGGGGCTCGCTTTCGTCGGCGCCGACGAGGCCATGGCGCGGGCCCGCCTGGAGGCCACCTTTCAAGCGCATACCCTGCCATCGGAACATTTTAGCTGCACGATCGATGGCCCGACCTACCGGGTGTTTTTCACCCAGGTCCAGGGGCAGCCGATCGACGCGGAGGTGACGTTCCGCACCCTGGATGAACTCCAGCAGGCCAAGGCCACGCTCGCGCCCGCCCTGGCCGCCATGCTGGACGAGTTGGAGCCCCACCTGATCGAGATCCCCTACCTGCATCTCGGCGAGAACGACTATATCTATAAATTTCGCGTGGAGCGGGACCGGAACCGCGACATCTACCAGCAGGACGATGCCGCGCGCGGACTGTACCAAAGCCGCCTGTGCGAAGCCATCAAGGCGCTGGCCCGCACGAACGAGCGTTCCGCCACCAGCCCGGCCCAACTCGATTTCGGGGCCGTGCGCTACATCATCCCCAGCCATTTCGGCTTTTGTCTCGGCGTGAAAAACGCCATCGAGCGCGCCTATGAGACGCTGGCCGAGAATCCCGGCCGTCGCGTGTTCATGCTCAGCGAGCTGATCCACAATTCGTTTGTGAACGAGGACCTGCTGCGCCGCGGTCTCCGCTTCCTCCAGACCGACAAGGGCCACCCCTTCGATGTCCGCGGCCAGGTGGCGGCCGCCGGCGGCGCGAATCCCCTGCTTTGGGATACCCTCACCAGCGACGACATTGTCATCATCCCGGCGTTTGGCGCGACCGACGAGGACAAGAAGAAGCTCGTGCGAAAGGGCATCCGCGTCGCGCAGTTCGACGCCACCTGCATGCTGGTGGAAAAAGTCTGGAAGGCGGCCCGGGCTTTCGGGCGCGAGGGATTCACCGTGGTGATCCACGGCAAGAGCGAGCACGAGGAAACCAAGGCGACGTTTTCAAATACCCGCCGGTACGCGCCCTCGATCATCATTCGCAACCTGGACGAGGCGCGGCTCCTCGGCGAATACATCGCCGCGCCGGACGAGACCAGGCGCCAGGCGCTGCTCGCGCGCTTCGCCGGACTGCATACGCCCGGTTTCGATCCCGCCCGGCACCTGGAGCGGATTGCCGTCGTCAACCAGACCACGCTGCTGATGAACGAGACCGCCGCGATCATTGATTATTTCAAATCGGTCTTCGTCGGAAAATTCGGCGAAACCGAGGGTCCGGCCCACGTGGGCGGCGCGGGCAAGAAGGACACGCTCTGCTACGCCACGCAGGTCAACCAGGACGCCCTCCAGCGCGCCCTGGCCGAACCGCTCGATGCCGCGTTCATCCTCGGCGGCAAGAACAGCTCGAACACCTACCAGCTCTACCGGCTGTGCGAACAGAAGCTGGGCCCGCGCGCCTTCTTCATCCAGTCGGAGGCCAACATCCGCTCACGCGATGAGATCGAGCACTACGTCTTCCCGGCGGCCGGCCACGGCCGCGGCGGACACACGGAAATCCACCCGCTGTGGCCGCGCGACGACGCGCCGAAGCGCGTGCTCATCACGGGCGGCGCTTCCTGTCCGGACGGGCTCGTCCAACAGGTGATCACGCGGATCAATTCCTTCTTCCCGCCTTCCCAGCTCCGCAGCATCGAAAGCGTGCTGGCGGACCTGACCGCGATCAAAACCTGATGCTGACGCCGCCGCGCAGGCCGACCGCGCTGCCGAGATCGATGCGCGCCGTGCGGCCGCCGACCTGCTGGTCGTAACCGTCAAATTTCTGCGCGGTGAGACCGGTGAAGAGGCCGGTGCGCTCCGACGCGGCCCATTCCAGGTTCAGGTCGGCGAAATAGCCGTTCATGAACTTCGTGGTACGGCTCTCCTCCACGCCCGAGGTGTTGCCCACGAACACGTCCGTGGTATCGGGAACCTGGAAGCGCTCCGCGACGCTGTAGGTGGTGCCCGCATAGGCTCCGGCCACTCCGAGGCTGGCGTTGAGGCCGAGCCGCGGCGTGATCTGCGCGCGCAGCGAGGGCCCGACGCGCACCATGAAATAGGCGCCCTTGATCTGCCAGTTTCCATCCACGTTCACGCCGCCGACCGTGGAGGTTTCCTTCGTGGGCTGGTCCGGGAGCGAGCCGATCGGCACGGTGGTTTCCAAACCATCGACCACCGTGGTGCCGACGCTGGTGGTGTAGTCGTCGAACGCGTCGGTGGAAACGTACGGCGCGCCCGGCGCGGTCCGGCCATTGAGCGAATAATAGTCGGTGCGGGCGTTCAGCGTCGACGTGACGGTGCCGACGACCTTGCTGTTGATGCCGTTCAAGGCGACCCCGGTCACGATGCCCCACTGCAGGCGGGCGGACGGGTTGGACAGGGTGCGGACGAATTGAAACTCAACGCCGGCGGACGCGCCGGATTCCTTCATCTTGGTGCCGCCATCGCTGCTGGCGCTGTACGTGCTGAGGGCCACGTGGCCGTCGGCGGTAATTTGCGAGTCCGCGGCGTAACCCCAGTTGCGGCTCAGGCCCGGCGTGTAGGCGAGAAAATCACCGACCTGCGTGCGCACATCCTCGGTGACGGCATTGCCGTCCTCGCCGATGACCGGGGTCCCGTCGGGATTGGTCTTCGTGACCGTGACGGTGCCCATCACCGGGTAACGCCCGCCGGGTGTGCTGGTCTGGTTGCCGTTGTCGTCCTTTTCATTGGTCCGGGGCGTGTCCTTGCGCACGGCGCCGTTGTCGTACACGCGGTCGGTTTCGCCATCGGAGATCGGGGCGACCTTGATCTCGAAAGGCACGATGCCGAGGTTGCCAAAAGTGACCTTGCCGCCGGAGCTCAGCATGCGGAAACCGACGGAAACCCGGTTCCGGGGGACGTACCACTGGGCCGAATCGGCCATGAGCTTCTCCAGGCGTTCCTCCTCCGTGCTGCTCGTAATCTGGGCGGGCAAAAGCGCCGGCGCGGCCAGGGTGCTGATGAGGAGGATGTTTCTAAGCAAACGCAGGGTCATGAAGGGGAAAGCCATAGGGCTGGGTTGGGCCCTTGGAAAGGCCAAATTGGCCATAGTTCCATCCTCAGGCCTTCTCGACCGGTCCCTTCGCTTCCGCCTGGGCCAGGCCGGCCTTGACCATGTGCTTTTTCAGGTCCTCGGCCTTCTGTTCCAGCTCGGTTTCCTTCTCCTGCTGAGCCTGCATCTTCTCGAACAGGGCCGCCTCGCTGGCATTGAGAAAATCCTCGCGCTCCTGTTGGGCGGCGCGCTGTTCCTTGATGGAGGCTTCCTGGCGGTCGAGTTCCTCCTTGAGCTTGGTCAGGGCGGCCAATTCCTCCGCGCTGCCGGTGCCGCCACCTTGGGCCGGCTTTTCCTTGCGCATGGCGTCGATGACTTTTTCCCGGGCCTGCAGCAGGGCCTCGGTCTCGGCCAGCGCGCGGTCGCGCTCGGCCAGCTTGTTCTCCGCCTCGGCCAGCGCCATTTCGCGCTCGCCGACCTTGGACTCGAGGGCGCGCAGGGCTTTTTCCAGCGACTCCACCTGCGGGCCGCTCAGGCTCGGCGTGCCGCCCCAAGGCGGACGCGACTGCGACATGATTGTGTTGATCGACTTGCGAGCCTCGGCGCTCGCCTGGGAAGCCTCCTGCGCGCGTTGCAGCGGGCTGGCCCGGCGCGGCAGCACCAGCGGTTTCGGACCGCCTGGCTTGGGCGGAAACTTGATGTCCCCCGGTGGCGGGAACGAAGGCCCCGGCGTGGCCGACCTGGGCGGCGGCGGGAAGGCGGGGGGCAGCGACGGTTGAAGCGGCGCCCCGGGAGGAGTTGGCGTCTGCGGATCCACGAAAGAATTTTAGCGGAATCAGCCCTTGCCGAAAAGCCGGCCAAAGATGCCGCCCTTCTTCGGCTCGCTCGGCGCCGCCGCGAAGGGCGAGGCTTTGGTCGAGACCTGGAGGGCCGACGAGACCAGCTTCACAGCGATGGCCTCGCGCGCGGGATCATTGATGACGACGAAATAGCGTTCGTAGGTGATGGTGCCATCCTCGATCTGTTTGACGAGGGCCGCCTTCTGGTCCTTGAACCAGTCGAGCGTGGCCGTGAGGTTGATGCGCAGCATGCCTTCGAGCTTCGCCACCTGCTCCTTGGTCAACGGCTTCGCCGCGGCCGCGTCGGCCGGGCTGAGCTTCGCGCCATAGGCCTTCGCCAGGCTGAACTGTTCCACGCGCGGCAGGCCCGCGGACACGAGGCCGACGGCCTCGGCGAGGTGCAGGCCGGTGCTGCCCTTGCGGTACGGGAGAAACTGGCCGATGCCCTCCTCGTCGCCATGGGTCAGCGCATTCAGCGCGTTGCGGAAATCGCCCCCGAGCACGACGCGGGTGGACATCTGCTGGCCGAGATTCGCAAACTCGCCGATGGTCTTCACGCCCTCGGACGCGCACACCACGCGGGTGCCTTCGGTGAAGTTGGCCAGCGCCAGCGGATAGTTGTCGGGAATCCCGAGGCGGCTCAGCGTCTTCAGGATCGGGTTGTCCTTGGCCGCGGTCTTCTCGACCTCGGCGACCATGTCGCCGAACGGGTCGTCGAACGCCAGCGTTTCCTTGAGAATGCCGACCAGGTGGTCCGCCTTGTCGGCGTTGCCCGCGATCTCCGGCAGCATCAGCAGCTCGTCGTAGCTGAACTCGATGTATTTGGACGGCTTCTCGTCCTCGCCCTTGTGGGGCCATTCCTTGGTGTCGAGATTCTGGGCGAGGCTGACCAATGAAGTGTCCGCCATGATGGAATGGCGGAACTTTTTGCGGATGTCATCCCACTCGGTGCTGGTGAACTTGGCCATGGTGATAGAGAGGTTGGGTGCGGCTTAAGGGATCAGGCGGAGGGCGGCGCGTTCTCGATGATCTCGGTCGCGAGCTTCATGTAGTCGGTCGCGACGCTGTCCTCCTCGTTGCCCTCGGTGCCGACCAGGAAAACCGGCAGGCCGAGCGTGACCGCGCGGCGCACGATCATCGCGTCGCGGATCTGCGTGGTGCAGATCTTCGCGGTCGGCGCGCAGCCGCGCTTCTGGGTCTTGAATTGATTCAGGCGAAGCTGCATGCGCATCTTCGGCACCTCGATGTCGGTGTTGGTCTTGATCGAGTTGAACACGATGCCGTAAATCTGCGCCGCCGGGCCCATCGCGGTCGTCCGGAAGCTGGCCGACGACTGCTGGAAGCGGAGCATCTTTTCCACGAGCAGCGTGAAGCCGATGAGGCTGAGCGCGTCGGGATTCGACGGCACATAGATCTCGCCGGCGCAATACACGCCGTTTTGCGAGGCGCGCAGGACGTTCGGCGGGCAGTCGAACACGATGAAGTCGTAGTTGCTCTCGATCTCCGCCAGTTGCTCCTGGAAGATCACGTAGGACGGCCGCTTCGGATCCGGCTTATATTCGCCTTCGAGGTCGACGAGGTTGAAGGTGGTCGGGACCAGGTCGAGGCCCGGCAGCAGCTTCTCGCCGTCCTTGCCCTCCACCACGTCCTTGATGATGCAGTCCTTCAGGCGCGCGGTGCCCGGATCGAAAATGGAGTACACCGAGCCGGTGCCGGTGGCATTGATCTTGTTCCAACGCTCCAGCTTCATGAGCCAGATACTGGCGTTCGACTGCGTGTCGAAATCCATGAGGAGAACCCGCATGCCGCGGCGGGCCAGGCTGGCCGCCGTATTTACGATCAGCGAGGTCTTGCCGACACCGCCCTTGTAGTTGAGGAAGGCTATCTTGCGCGCCATTGGTAAAGAGGTTTAAACAGCCGACACCATGGCATGCGACGCAACGGGCGCGAGTTAAAAATCTTACGAAGTTTAGGTTTCCTGCCGGGACGGTTTGTCGCCTCACTTCCATCCCATGAACGAGCCGAGTTTGCAGGAAAAATTCGCCCCCGCGAGCCGTTGTTTCGGCTGCGGACCGGCCAACGCAAAAGGGCTGCGCATCCGGAGCTTTGTCCGGGGCGCCGAGGTGGTGGCCACGTGGCAGCCGGAACCGCACCACGAGGCGTTTCCCGGCATGCTCAACGGCGGCATCATCGGCTCGCTGCTCGACTGCCACTGCAACTGGACCGCCGCATGGCACTTGATGCAACAGGGCGGACTGGACCGTCCGCCCTGCACGGTCACGGCCGACTATGCGATCAAGCTGCTCCGCCCCACTCCCACCGATGGCCCCGTGGAACTGACCGCGCGGGTCGTCGAATCCACGGCGGACCGGGCCACGATCGAGGGCGTGCTCACGGCCGCCGGCAAGCCGCGCGCAACCTGCCGCGGGACTTTTGTGGCGGTCACGGCCGGACACCCGGCTTACCACCGCTGGTGACGGTGTTGCGCAATCGTCACGCGACGCACACGGGACTGTCACCCGGCGCTGGCAGGGTGCGCGCATGCCCCCACCCGCCAAAATCCTTGCCGTCGATGACGAACCCGAGCTGACCGACCTGATGCACTACCACCTCGTGCGCGCGGGTCACGAGGTCACCACCGCAGCCAACGGCTGGGAGGCCATCCACGCGGTGCGCGCAAACCGGCCGGACATCATCCTGCTCGACCTCATGCTGCCCGACCTCGACGGCTTCGGCGTGTGCGAGATCCTGCGGCGCGAGGCGGCGACGGCGACCATTCCGATCATCATCGTTTCCGCCTGGGCCTCGACCGACTCGCGCAACCTCGGCCTCGAACTCGGCGCGCTCGACTACATCACCAAGCCGTTCAGTCCGCAGGAGCTGGTCGAGCGCGTGAACCGCCTGCTTCACGCGCGCGCCAGCTGACCGTCGCCGGCTTTCAACTGCCGGGCTCGATGCCGAACTCGATCGGGATGCTCATCCGGAACGGCACCGCCTTGCCCTCCTTGCGGCCGGGCTCGAAGCGCCAGTTCCGCACCGCCCTGAGCGCGGGCTCGACGAATTCCCGGTCGGTGTACTTGAGCGCCTCGGCGCGCGTGACGCGACCGGACTTGTCGACGTCGAACTCCACCAGCACCGAGCCGCTGGTGCCGGTTTGCTTCATGGCGTAGGGATAGTCGGGCGGCATTTGCACCTTGGCGCGGGGCGTGCGGTCGAGATGGACGGACCAGATCGTGGGATCCGGCCGCAATTCGCCGTCTTTAACGCCATCCGGAACCCCGATCACGGGCGGAACGATGCCGGTGGGCACCATCGCGACAACGCGAGCATTCTCCACCGGCATCGGGAAATCGGTCGGAATCGCGCGGGCCGGCGGCTCGTCCAGCGACGGCGGCGCGGGTTGGCCGAGCAGCGGCTTCACCTCCTGCGAGGTCGTGTCCGGCTTCTCGGGCTCGTCCGCCGGTTGCTCCACCGGCTTGATGAGCGGACCCGCCTTCAGGGGAACTTCAATGATGCGGGTGTAGGTTTCCTCGGGCATCAGCCAAAAAAAAGCGACGTGGACCGTCGCGGCAATCGAAGCAGGGAGGATGTACTTTTGGATGTTCATGGTGGGGACTCCACCTGCACGACGCCGCGCGGCACGCTTTCTTAGAACGCGGTTGCGTTCCGTTCCGGCGTCCGCGAAATCGCTCCCGTGAAGGCCACGGATCTCGCGCTCAACCGGCTGCTCGGCATCGTGGCGCCGCCGGCCGATGCGGTCCACTTGCTCGAGATGCCCTTCGCGCCGCCGCTCCACAATCACCTCGGCACGATGCATGCCGCCGCGCAGTTCGCCCTCGCCGAGGCGGCCAGCGCGGAATGCCTCCAGCGTCACTTCGGCGCCCACGTCGGCGAGGTTTTCGCCGTCGTGCGGGGCGTCGACTTGAAATATCGCAAGCCGGCGACCGGAGATCTGTTCGCGTGGGGGACGCCCGACGCCGGCACGTTGGCCACGCTCGTTTCCGAACTCGCCACGCGCGGTCGCGCGGTCGCCGTGATCCTGATTGATCTGAAGGATCGCGGCGGCACGCTCACGCTCCATGCGAAGTTCGAATGGTTTGTTTCCCGCCTGCCACCGCCGGCTTAAAGCCGCGGCGACCGCGGGCGTCGTGTGGCTGGCCGCGCTGTCCGGCCGGGCGGAAATGCCGGATTACGTCCGCACCGCCCTCAACGCCTTCAGCCCGGAGCCGCCCGCCGGCTGGTCCTACACCCTGACGACCGTGCGCAACAACGATGCGCGGTCCACCGCGCGTTTCGACGCGGCCAAACCGGCCGGCAGCCAGTGGACGCTGCTGGAAATCAACGGCCGCGCGCCCAGCGCCAGCGAGGCCGACCAATATGCGCGGTCCCGGGCCAGCGACACCACCCCGGCCAGTGCGCGGGGCGTGTTTCAGAAACGGGACCTCGATCCCGCGAGCATCACCTTGATCCATGAAGATGCCGGGCGCGGCGAGTTCCAGGGCACGTTCCGACCCGAGGCCGCCGGCGCGGACAAGATGCTCGGCCATCTCGTCCTCCGTCTCACGATCGCCAGGCGCGAGCCCCACGTGGAAAAATTCGTCCTGGAGCTGAAGGAGCCCTATTCGCCCGTCCTCGGCGTGAAGATGCGCGAATTGCTGGTCGAAGCGACCTTCACCGCGCCCTCCGGCGGCCGCCCCAGCCTGCCCGCCCGCCAATCGTCCCACTTTCTGGGCCGCATCTTCTTTTTCGGCACCGAGGAGAACCTGGTCCTCACCTACACGGACTTCGCCCGGGCCCCTTGAAATGAGGCCGTGCCCGGCAGGAGCTATCCCGTTGACTTTGAGCCGTAATCCTTTGGCTTGGGGAACGTTGCAATCCCTCACGTGAAAAGTCTCCCGTTTCGCTGGCAACTGATCCTGTTCATCCTGCTGACCTGCGGCGTGACTCTGTCCCTGGCTTTTGCCGGGTTCTACATTTACGACGCGCGGCAATTTAATGCGGAGGTGGAGTCGCGTCTGGCCAAAACACAGTCGCTGATGCTGGAAAACCTGGCGCCCCTGCTCGAACAGAATCCGAATGCGGCGGACCTGCAGTTGAACCGGCTCGGCGTGGACGGCCAGATTGCCGCGGCCGCCGTCTTTTCCACGGATGGCAGGATTCTCACCCGCTATGTGCGCGCCGGGTTGACCGAGGTCATTCCGCCGCTGCCGCGCGTCACCCGGTTGCTCGATGTCAGCCGCGGCGTGGTCTGGGTGCCCGTCATGGGCTCCACCAACCGGCCGGTCGGCACGCTGTACCTGAAGGCCGAGCAAAGCGAAGCCGACCGCGACCGCCTGAGCAACCTGCTGCGCGGGTCCGCGATCGTGTTTCTTGTCTCCGCGCTGCTCGCGGTGGCCATGGCCTATCGCTTCCAGGGCCGCATCACCGAGCCCATCACGGAGCTGGCGCGCGTCTCGACCACGGTGCAGCGCGACCGGAATTACAACGAGCGCGTGCAGACCTCCGCCAGCGGCGAGATTGGCGAGCTGATCGACTCGTTCAACGCGATGCTGGACACGATCCAGTCCAACACGTCCGAGCTCGAGCGCGCGCGCGTGGCCGCCGAGGACGCCCACGAGAAGATCATCCAGGCTCACGACCAGCTCGAGGAGGCCAACCGCACGCTCGAGGCGCGCGTGGACGACCGCACCCGGCTGCTCGCCAAGGCCGTCAAGGACGCCGAGGAGGCCAGCAAGGCCAAGAGCAGCTTCCTCGCGAAGATGAGCCACGAGCTGCGCACGCCGCTCAATGCGATCATCGGCTACAGCGAGATCATGAAGGAGGACGCCGAGGACGACGGCGACACCCGCCGCGCCGAGGACCTCGACAAGGTGCTCAACGCCGCGCGCCACCTGCTCGGCCTCATCAACGACGTGCTCGACATTTCCAAGATCGAGGCGGGCAAGATGGAGCTCTACCTCGAGACCTTCGACCTCACCAAGCTCATCAACGAGGTCATCGCCACCGCCTCCCCGCTCGTTTCCAAAAAGGGCAACGCCCTCGCGGTGGACTGCCCGGCCGACATCGGCGCGATGCACGCCGACGCGACGAAGCTGCGGCAGATGCTCCTCAACCTGCTGAGCAACGCCAGCAAGTTCACCGAGAAGGGCACCGTCACCCTCAAGGCCGTGCGCCTGATCGAGGAGGACGCCGATTACATGGAGCTGTCCGTCATCGACACCGGCATCGGCATGACCCCGGAACAGCTCGGCCGCCTCTTCCAGGCGTTCAGCCAGGCCGACGCGTCGACCACCAGCAAGTACGGCGGCACCGGCCTCGGCCTCGCGATCTCCAAGCAGTTCGCGCAGATGATGCAGGGCGACATCACCGTCGCCAGCACGCCAAACGTCGGCTCGACGTTCACCATCCGGATGCCCGCGAAGGTGCTCACGAAACAGCCGAAGGTCGTCAACAACACCAGCCACAAGCTCACCCGCTCGCCCTTCCCCAGCGCCAACCGCCCCAAGATCCTCGTCATCGACGACGACAAGGAAATCCGCTCGGTAATCGCCGAGCTGCTGAGCATGAGCGGCTATGATGTCATCGAGGCCGCCTCCGGCCAGCAGGGCCTCGACCACGCGAACCGCATGGTGCCCGACCTGATCCTGCTCGACGTGATGATGCCGGGCATCGACGGCTGGACCGTGCTGTCGAAATTGCAGGACAACCCCAAGCTCGCCGACATCCCGGTGATCGTGCTCAGCGCCGTGGGCGACGTGGAGATGGCCATGTCGCTCGGCGCCGCCAGCGTGCTGCTCAAGCCGGTCGACGCCAGCCGGCTCACCGCCGAGATCGCCACGCAGCTGAGCCCGCTGCCGAAATGTTACGTGCTGTTGATCGATGACGACGCCGACTCGCGCACCCTGCTCACGCGCATGCTCGAGCGCGAAGGCTGGCAGATCCGCACCGCCATCAACGGCACGGCCGGCGTCCGCGCGCTGAAGAAGAGCCTGCCCGTCATGATCGTCCTCGACCTCAAGATGCCCGGCATGAACGGCCTCGAGCTGCTCGAGGTGCTCGGGAAGAACCCGGCCTGGGCCAAAATTCCGGTGGTGGTCGTCACGTCGATGGACATTACCCAGGAAATGCGGGACATGCTCACGCCCCGCACGCTGGGCATCCTCCGCAAGGGCCAGTTCGCCCGCGAGCAGCTCGCCGACCTGGTGCGCCCGGCCGTGCAGGCCTGCGTACTTGCTGAAACCTGATTTCTCCTTTAAGCCCACCCGTCATGCCGAAGATTTTGCTGGTCGAAGACAACGAAATGAACCGCGACATGCTTTCGCGCCGCCTGGAAAAGCGCGGCTATACGCTGGTAATCGCGGTCGACGGCAGCCAGGGCGTGGCGCTGGCCCGGAGCGAGCTCCCCGACCTGATCCTGATGGACATGAGCCTGCCGGTGCTCGACGGCTGGGAGGCCACCCAGCAGGTCAAGGCGGACGCCGCCACGAAGGGCATTCCGATCATCGCCCTGACGGCCCACGCGATGGAAAGCGACCGGCAGAAGGCGCTGGAAGCCGGCTGCGACGACTTTGACACCAAGCCCGTGGAACTCCCGCGCCTGCTCACGAAGATCGAGGAGCTGTTGAAGAAATTCCCGCCGAAGGCATGAGTTCCCCCGTTTCCAGTTCATCGGAGCCGGGCCGGCCGCCGAACTCGCTCACGCCTTTCCTCAAGGCGCTGAGGTCGGGCGACCTGGAAACCCTGTCCAAGCTGCGGCACGCGCTGCGCACCCCGCTCAACCAGATCATCGGTTACAGCGAGATGCTCATGGAATCGGCCGAGGAGAACAACGCCTCGTCGATCGTGCCGGACCTGAAGCGCATCCATTCGTCCGGCGGCCAGCTGCTCGCCGTGATCAACGATGCCCTCGCCCCGTGGAAGATCGACACCGGCCGGATCGATTTCCCCGCCATGCGCCAGGCCATGCAGCCGCCGCTGGCCGCCGTCGTCAACCAGGCCGGCATCTGCCTCGAGCGCTCCCGCGCCAGCGGCCATGGCGAGCTCGTGAAGGACCTCGAGAAGATCCTCACCGCGGCGCAGAACCTGGAGAAACTTTTCGACAGCGATGCGTACTCCGAGGAAATCATCGTCGGCCGCTCCCCTTCCGCCGGCGGCACCGAGCCGCCGGTCGACAGCCCGCTCGGGGCCGTGGTTTCCCCCGGCATCGCCCCCGAGGATTTCGGCCTCTCGGCCCAGCCGATGCCCAGCGCGAAGCTGCTGGCGGTGGACGACGACCTGATGAACCGCGACATGCTTTCGCGCCGCCTCGAGAAGCTCGGCTACGAGGTGACCGACGCCGGCACCGGCCGCGAGGCGCTGCAAAAGCTGAAGGACGGCAATTTCGATCTGGTGCTCCTCGACATCCTGATGCCCGACCTCGACGGCTTCCAGACGCTCGAGTTCATGAAGGCCGACCCGCGGCTGCGGCATGTGCCCGTCATCATGCTCACCGCGCTCGACGACGTCGCCAGCACCGTGCGCTGCATCGAGGCCGGCGCCGAGGACTACGTCCCGAAGCCCTTCAACCCGACCGTCCTGCGCGCCCGCATCTCGGCCTCCCTTGAAAAAAAGCGCCTGCGCGACCAGGAACAGGCGTTCCTCGCCCAGTTGCAGATCGAGCGTTCCAAGTCCGAGCGCCTGCTGCTCAACGTCCTGCCCAAGGCCATCGCCGAGCGACTCAAGGCCGGGCAGCGCACGATTGTCGACAGCTTCATCGATTCCACCGTGCTGTTCGCGGACATCGTCGGCTTCACCCGCATCGCCGCGCGCCAGTCGCCGCACCGCACGGTCCAGCTGCTCAACGAACTCTTTTCCGGCTTCGACCGCATCGCCGAGCAGCGCGAGCTCGAGAAGGTGAAGACCATTGGCGACGCCTACATGCTCGCCAGCGGCGTGCCCGTCATCCGCCCGGACCACGCCGAGGCCTGCGCGGAGGCGGCCCTGGAGTTCCTCGAGGCCGTGCGCGTCTTCAACCGCCGCCACTCGCTCGACTGGGGCATCCGCATCGGCATGAACAGCGGCCCGGTCGTCGCGGGAATCATCGGCACGCGGAAATTCTCCTACGACTTGTGGGGCGACACGGTCAACATCGCCAGCCGCATGGAATCGCACGGCCAGGCCGGGAAGATCCAGGTGTCGGAGGCGACCAAGAAGCTCCTCGAGGGCAAATACGACTTCTCGCCCGTCGGCGTGATCGAGATCAAGAACTCGTCCCCGATGCCGACCTACCTGCTCGCAAAGAAGAGCGCGAAGTGAGAAATCAGCCCAGAGCTGAGCGCTCAGAGCGGAGAGCTCAACGCCGCACTCTTCACTCACTTCTCTGACTCTTAGCTCTAGCCTCTTAGCTCTGGCCTCTCAGCTCTCAGCCAGCCCTGAACCGCGGCGGTTCAGCCTTTCGCCGTCCACTTGAACACCAGCGTCGAGAGCCCCGGCAGCGTCAGCCCGAGCGAGTTTTCGTAACCGTCGGCGGGCTGGGTCGACGACTGCTTGCCGCCGTGGTTGCCGAAACCCGTGCCGCCATAATAGGTGGAATTGGTGTTCAACACCTCCTTCCAATAACCGACGTGCGGCACGCCGACATTGTAGCGCGTGCGGGTGAGCGGCGTGAAGTTGCCGACGATCAGGTACGCCGACTTCCCCGCCTCGTCCATCCGGAGGAAGCTGATGACGCTGTTGTCGCCGTCATTGCAGTTGACCCACCGGAAACCGTCCGGCCGGAAATCGCTCGCGCTGAACACCGGCTCGCCCGTGTAGAGCTTGTTCAGGTCGCGCACGAGCGCGCGCAGCCCCTCGTGCTCGGGCTGCTGCAACAAGCCCCAGTCGAGGCTCGCGTCATGGTTCCATTCGGCCCGCTGCCCAAACTCGCTGCCCATGAACAGCAGCTTCTTGCCCGGGTAGGTCCAGACGTAGCCGTAAAGCGCGCGCAGGTTGGCGGCTTTCTCGGCCAGGCTGCCCGCGGCCATCTTGCCGATCATCGACGCCTTCAAATGCACGACCTCGTCGTGCGAGTACACGGAGATGAAATTTTCCGAATACTGGTAGATCATCCCGAAGGTCAGCTTGTCGTGCGACCACTTGCGGTGGATCGGGTCCTTTTGGAAATAGGCCAGCGTGTCGTGCATCATGCCCATGTTCCACTTGTAGTCGAAACCCAGGCCGCCGTCCTTCGTGGGCCGGCTGACCATCGAGAACGCCGTCGATTCCTCGGCGATGGTGATCGCGCCGGGATGATAATGGTGCACGAGGTCGTTCACCTGGCGCAGGAACGCGATGGCCTCGAGGTTCTCGCGCCCGCCATACCGGTTGGGGATCCATTCGCCCGCCTTGCGCGAGTAGTCGAGGTACAGCATCGAGGCGACGGCATCCACGCGCAGGCCGTCGATGTGGTAGCGCTCGATCCAGGACAGCGCGCTGGCGATCAGGAAGCAGCGGACCTCATGCCGGCCATAGTTGAAGATGAGCGTGCCCCAGTCCATGTGCGCACCGAGCCGGGGATCCGCGTGCTCGTAGAGATGCGTGCCGTCGAACTGCGCGAGCGCGAAACTGTCGCGCGGGAAATGCGCCGGCACCCAGTCCACGATGATGCCGATGCCGCGCTGGTGGAGGTGGTCGACGAAAAACTGGAAATCCTCCGGCGTGCCCCAGCGGTGCGTCGGCGCGAAGAACCCGGTCACCTGGTAGCCCCAGGAACCCGTGAAGGGGAACTCGGTGACGGGCAGCACCTCGATGTGCGTGAAGCCCATGTCGCTGACGTAATCCGCCAGCAGCGGCGCCAACTCGCGGTAGTTGTACGGCCGGTTGGCCTCCGCGAGATTCCGTTTCCACGAGCCCAGGTGCACCTCGTAGATCGACATCGGCCGGTCGACCTGGGCGGCCTGCGCCCGGCGCTTCGCGAGCCACTCGCCATCGCCCCACCGGTACCTGGTCGTGTCGTGCACGATGGCGGCATTGTTGGGCGGCGCCTCGAAATACGTGCCGTACGGGTCCGTCTTCATCCGCATCTGCCCCTGCTGGTCCCAGATGGCGAACTTGTAGAGTTCCCCCTGGCCCACGCCGGGCACGAACAATTCCCACACGCCCGAGGCGCCCAGCGGCCGCATCGGGTGATAGCGCGGGTCCCAGCCGTTGAAATTCGCGACGAGCGACACGCGTGAGGCGGCCGGCGCCCAGACCGCGAACGCGACGCCGGGCACATCGCCCATCAGCCGCTCGTGCGCGCCGAGTTTTTCGTAGATGCGGTGCTCGTTGCCTTCGTTGAAAAGATACAGGTCCTGCTCGGACAGCGACGGCAGGAACGAGTACGCATTGTGGACCTGGTGGATGTCGCCCCACGAGGTCTCGTAGCGCAACTGGTAGCGGAAAACCTTTTTGCCCGGCAGGAACAGCTCGAAGAATCCCTCGGGCGCGATGATCTCCATCGGATGCGCCGGCGTGCCCTTCGCGTCCAGCTCCACCACCGCGCAGTTGACCGCCGCCCGCACGAAGGCCCGCACCACCACGCCCGCCACGCCGTCGTGGGTCGTCGGATGCATGCCCAGCCAGCCGTGGGGGTTGGTCTGGTGATTGCCGAGAAAGGCGCTCAGCTCTTTGGCGGGAATGATCACAGCGTGCCCACACAGTGCGCACCGCCGTTCCGGCGTCTAGCCGAAAGGGGCGGCGCGACGCCGGAAAGCTGAAGACTGAAACTTGAAAGCTGAATCTTCGGAACCAAATGATTGCCGCCCACTCTCTCACTCTCCCTCAGGTCACGTGGCAGCGTGTCCGTTGTTCCCCCCGCGTCCGCTTTCAGCTTTCTGTTTGCACCCGCCCGCCCGGCCCGCCACTTCAAACACCATGCTTTTCGTCCGCCGCCTCCCCGCCTTGCTCGGCACCCTGTGCCTGCTCGCCGGGCTCGCCCACGCCCAGTCGGCGGCCCCGGCCCAGCTGCAGGTCAGCGGCGAAAGGACGACGTACGACGATTCCACCAAGGAGACGGTGCTGACGGGGAACGCCCGGCTGGTGAATGGCGACACGGTCGTGACGGCCGACACGATCCGCTACAACACGGCGAGCACCACGGTGGCCGCGTCCGGCCATTTCGTCCTCACCACCGGCCGGCGCCGCCTCGTCGCGGACGAGGGCACCTACAACCTGGCCACCCGCGAGATCAACGTCCGCAACCTGCGCGTGGGCGAATTCCCGATCTACGTCGCCGGCGACACGGTCACCGGCACGCTCGACGAACTGGTGTTCACGAACGCGACGGTCTTCTTCCGTGAAAACGCCAGCTACACGCCATCGGTCCGCGCGCAGCACCTCACCTACGCGCGCGGCAAGATCGTCAAGGCCGACGGCCTGAGCGTCGGCCTGCTGGGCGGCCACTTCATCTCGTTCCCCCACTTTGAACAGCAGCTGAGCACCGACTTCGTTTCCTTCATCAGCGCGCACCTCGGTTATCGCGGCAACCTCGGCGTGTTCGCCGAACTCGGCGCCCACATCCCCGTCAGCCCGGGCGTCCAGGTCGGCGCCGATGTCGGCCTCTATTCCTCGCGCGGCGTCATGGTCGGGCCCTCGGGTTCCTACGATCGCGGCACCGACACCAGTTCGGTCCACGGGTTCTTCCGCTCCGGCTACATCAGCGACAGCGGCGACCGCAAAGCCGACGTGCTCGGCCGGCCCGTGCCGCAAGACCGCTCGTTTTTCGCGTGGCAGCACCGCCAGCGCAACGGCGACCACTTCACGCTCGATGGCGAATTCAACTACTGGAGCGACTCCGAGGTGCTCCGCGACTTCCGGCACAAGGAGTTCGATCGCGTCCAGCAGCCGGATTCCTTCCTCGAGGCGGCCTACACGCAAAACACCTACGCGCTGAGCGCCTTTGCGCGCGTCCACCCGAATCAATACAACCGCGTCCAGGAACGCCTGCCGGAAGTGCGCTTCGACCTGCTGCCCGCCCACCTGGTCGACGGCATCTACCAGCGCGGCAGCGCCAGCGTCGCCGCGTTGCAGAGCGATGCCTTCGGCGCCGACCCGGCGCTGCGCACCAACCGGCTCGACGCTTACTATGGCCTGGAGCGGCCGATCGCGCCGACGCCGTGGTTCACCTTCACGCCCGTCGCCGGCGCGCGCGTCACGCACTACACCGACGCCCTCGGCGGCAAGGACGACTACACCCGCACGCTCGGCGAAGTGGGTTTCGATGCGCGCCTGCTGGCCAGCGGCACTTTCAACTACAAGAACGGGATTTGGGACATCGACGGCCTCCGCCATCTCGTCGAACCCAGGCTTTCCTACCGCTACGCGCCCGAGGCGGAGCGCGGCAAGGCCTACATCCCGCCGATCGACCGGCGGGTTTTCTCCACCTACCTGCAGCCCCTTTCCATCGGCGACTCGCGCTTCCTCGACGACCTCGGCGCGCTCAACACGCTGCGCCTGTCGCTCGACAACACCTTGCAAACCCGCGACGCCGTCTATGGCTCGCGCAACCTGGCCTCGCTGAATTTCGCCGCCGACTACCGCTTCGACCATCCGGGCACGGCGCCGCTCTCGGATATCTACACGGAGTTCGCGCTGACGCCGGCGTCGTGGCTGCGCTGGGAGGTCTTCCACCGCTTCGACCCGCACGGCACGCGGATGCCGGAACTCAACACCGCGATCGAGATCGTGGACCAGCAGTGGTGGTCGGCGCGCCTCGCGACCCACTACCTCCAGGGCAACTACGAGGAATACTTCCTGGAATGGCGGCAGCGCCTGAACGAGGTGTATGACGTCACCGCGCTCTGGCGTTACGACGCCCGCAACCGCCGGCTGAACGAGCAAAGCTACGGCGTCTGGCAACGCCTGGGCCAGACGTGGGCGATCAAGTACGAAGTCTCCTGGTTCAACGGCCCCCGCCGCGAAAGCAACTTCGCCCTCAACATCGAGGTCGAGCTGCTGAAGTTCTAAATTCGGATTTCACAGAAGATAACTAAGGCAACAAAGTTCGGGACTTCTTCGTTCCCTTCGTTTCCTTCTGTAAGATCAATGAATCCTTCGATCGCCGCCAACCAGCAGCGCCTGTTCCTGGATTTCGTCGCGCAATTGCGCCCGCATGTCCGGCGCGACAGCTCCCTGCCCCGCCGCATCAAGGAGCTCATGGCGCGCCACCGCGCCATCGGCTCGCGCGACCGGAAGCTCTATCGCGAGCTCGTCTACACCTGGCTGCGTTTCCTGCCGTGGATCGACCCGCTGCTGGACACCGACGCGCCGCTCGCCGCGAAAATCACCGCGTGGCTCGCGCCCGAGCTCAAGCCCACCTCCGCCTACCGCGCCGCCCACGCCGGCGACTGGCCGGCCGTGCCGGACGGCCTCGCGGCCAAGGCCGGCCATCTCAGATCTCAAATCTCAAATCTCAAATTCAACCCGGAAGATCTTCTTCCGGGTTGGTTCCACGAGCATTGTCCCGCTGCGTTCGTCTCGCCTCATCTCGACGCCATCAACAGCCGCGCCAACATCTGGGTGCGCATCCAGGCCAACGACCGCAATCTCGTCATCGATGAATTCAAGGCGCAGGGTTGGATGATCGAGTCGCCGGCCGGCTATCCCGACGCGCTGCGCCTGCCGCCCAATGCGGAGGTGGCCACATCCGACGCCTATCGGCGCGGCTTTGTCGAGATCCAGGACCTCGGGTCGCAACTGGTGCTCGCCCACGCCCCGCAACCGCTGCGCGGCCACTGGCTCGATGCCTGCGCCGGCGCCGGCGGCAAGACCCTCCAACTCGCGCGCCTGCTCGGCGCCGACGGCCACGTCGACGCCACCGACATCCGCCCCGACATCCTCGACGAGCTCGCCGACCGCGCCAAGCGCGCCCGCCTCGACAACATCAAGATCCTCCCCCCACCCGCCCTGGCGAGGAACCCCGCGCCGCGGGACGACGCGGCAATCCGGCCAGCCATTTCCCCGCGCGACCCGCGCGACGCATCCCCTCACTACGACGGCATCCTCGTCGACGCCCCCTGTTCCGGCTCGGGCACCTGGCGCCGCCAGCCGCACCTCAAGTGGTACGTGAAGCCCGAAACGATCGCCGCGTTTGCGAAGACCCAGCTCGAAATCCTCACCGCCCACGCCCCGCGCCTGCAGCCCGGCGGCCTGCTGATCTACGCCACCTGTTCGCTCAGCCACCACGAGAACCAGGATGTCGTCGCCCCCTTCCTCAAGGCGCACCCGGGGTTCAAAGCCGAACCTCCGCCTCAGAACCACGGCGGCGCCTTCGACGGCCTCGGCACCTCTTTGCTCCCGGGCACCTTGAACACCGACGGCTTCTACGTCGCCGTGTTGCGAAAAAGCTAGCACGACAACGCCAGGTCGCTGTTTTCCGAGCGACACCCCCCCGCCCTTCGGCCCTCCCTCTCTTGAGCCGAAACCATTCAGTGGAAACCGCGAAGGACGCGAAGAACCGCGAAGATCGCGAGTCAGACCTGATCCTCGGTGATGCTTTGCCGTACTCACTCTCGCGTGATCTTGGGCAAAATCAGAATTTTCCCGGTAGACCTTCGCGGAACTTCGCGCCCTTCGCGGTTCAATTGCATCGTTCCCTCTCAAGAGGAGATCTTCGCTGGCGCCCCGCGTGCGAAGCTATCCCCGGTCCAGGGGGCTGCGCACGCCGAGACCGGGCTTTTGCATGACGTGCGTGTAAATCTGGGTGGTCTCGACGCTTTGGTGCCCGAGCAGCTCCTGGACGGTGCGGATGTCCGAGCCGGCCTCGAGGAGGTGGGTCGCGAACGAGTGCCTGAGCACGTGCGGCGTGACGCGTTTGGTCAGGCCGGCCTGGACGCAGGCGGCTTTTAGCGCGCGCTGGAACCAGGCGTCGCTTACATGGTGCCGGCGCCGCCGGCCGGAGATTGGATCGAGGCTCAGCTCGCGCGAGGGAAACAACCATTGCCATTCCCAGCTGACGCCCGCTTTGGGGTACTTCCGATCCAGCCCCTCCGGCAACCAGACGCCGGGCACGCCGGCCGCCTGGTCGGCCTGCCAGAGCTCGCGCAGCCGATTCACCTGCGTCCGCAAGGCCGGCAATAATTTCTCCGGCAGCACGGTGACGCGGTCCTTGTTTCCCTTCCCGGCGTAAACCTGGAGCCGCTGGCGCTCCAAATCCAGGTGATGGATGCGCAGCCGCAGCAGTTCCATCAGCCGGATGCCGCTGCCATACATCAGTTCCGCCATGAGCTGCGGGGTCCCCTCCAATTGGGCGAACAGGGACCGGCACTCGCCGACGGAGAGCACGGTCGGCACTTTCGCCCGCCGCGCAGCCCGGACGAAATTCATTTTCCCCAGGTCGCGGTGCAGGGCCTCCTGCATGAGAAAAACCAGCGCGTTCAGCGCCTGCTTTTGGGTGGAGGCCCCCGCGCGGCCTTTCACGGCCAGCTCGCCCAGGAAGGCCGCGACATCGTCACCGGTGGCGATATACGGCGAGCGCGGCGCCATGAATCGCGCAAACCGGACACCCCATTCGCGATAAGTCTGCTCGGTCCGCCAAAGAAACCCGCGGGATCGCGCCGCCTTGATGAGATCCCGCTCCCAATCCGGGCCACCCAGATCGGTTGCGGCCGGCGGTGGCGGCTGGGCATGGGACAGCTGCGGCGCAGTCGTCGCGGCGGTTGCGGCCCCCGAGGGACGCGTGGCGGGGGCAACCTGGCCCTTCCGGTAAAACCAGCGCAATGCCTCCCGGGCGGGGCCGGTGGACTGCTTTTCGCGCCCGTCGAGGTATTGGATGGCCAGTTCCACCGTGGCCGCGGCGCGAGCCATCTTGCAATGCCTGAGGAAGGAAAGGATCTCCCGCATATAGGCCGACTTGCCTTCGACCGTGAGGTTCGTGCGGGCGAGGGCCTCCTTCCATTCTGGAAACGAAACGGGCTGGCTCATGGGTGGAGAGAGCGGCCCGACGCGCCGGACTTAGGCTTTTACCCGGCCGCAACGCAACCGATAAAAACCGAAGATCCGGATTCCAGGATTGAACCGGAACAGCTTGCCATGCTTCCTGCCTCAATGGGCCTCAAGCAACTTAGGCATTACCCGGTTTCACAATAACACTGTTCCCGCCGCTTCGATGGAAGTGATGCCGGAGGTGAACGAGAAGAAGAAGA
>CAZEUN010000024.1:0-62538 GCA_964515595.1 uncultured Oleiharenicola sp.
CCGCCTTCGCGAAGTTTCACCTCGGATGACTTTTGCAGAGGTCTCGTGACATGTTTGCCGCGACGTCGAACGGAAGAGTCGTTAGAAAAAGATTCGCTGCGCCGTCCAGAAGAGGCCGATGGCGGCGATGGTCGCGCAGCAGGGGATCATGATGCGGGCGCGGAACCAGGTTTTTTCGCGCCACCAGCCGACGGCGAGCAGGGCCAGCGCGATGATGAAGAGCTGGCCGAAATCCACGCCGAAATTGAAACCGAGCAACGCCATCAGGAACTGGTGTTCGGGAAACCTCACCTCCGCCAGGCTGCCGGCGAAGCCGAGGCCGTGCACCAGGCCGAAGGCAAACACCAGCGCGAGGCGCGCGGGGCCGAGCTTCGGCCACCAGATGTTTTCCAGCGCGATGCAGGCAATGGAAAACGCGATCAGCGGCTCGACGATCCGGCCCGGCACGCTGACGACCCCGTAGCGCGACAAAAACAGCGTCGTCGCATGGGCGATCGTGAACACCGTCGTCTGCGCCACCAGCTTGCGCCACGTCTGCCCGAGGAAGAACAGCGCGAGCACGAAGAGGATGTGGTCGAGGCCCTGCGGGACGATGTGCTTGAAGCCGAGCCGCAGGTAGGTCCAGAAATCGACGTGCCACGGCGGGGGCGGCGGGACGGCCGCGGGTGGAGACGCGCCGCTTCCGGTCCGTGGATTCGCGGCGGCGATGTGCGCCGTCCCCGTGTTTCCCGCCGGCAGGGTCGACCAATCGTAACCGAACGGCTCGCTCGGACCTTCCTCAACCCACGAGCGGGTGAGCACGCCGTGCACGCTCGTGCCCGCGGCGAAGAGCACCGGATGCTCCACGGGTGCGGCGTACGGCACGACCAGCACCAGCGGCGCGGGTTTCGCCGGCAACCTGGCCGTGAAGCGCAGCTCGGCGGATTTGTCCTGGGCCGGATCGTCGAAGGCGGCCGCGGACAGCTTCGGGAGGGCGAAGCTTTGCAATGCCAGCACCAGCCGGTCATCGCCCGCGTAGAATTCCATGGCTTCGAGGATCTGCGGCAGCGCGCGGGTCACCGCCGCCCGCTGGGCCTCGACGTCGCTTTGCGTGAGCGGGTAGTAGTCCGCCGCCCGCGGCAGGACCATCCCGAGGTTGTAGTCGATCGTGATGGCGACCTCGGTGGGACTCGTCACGAGCGCCTCCACGCGCGTGAAGACGAGGCCGTGGGCAAGAGCCGTGAGCGGAGCCAGGAGCACGGAGGTCAGAAGGAAAAGGACCATCCCGCGAAAAGCTGAGACCTGAAACCTGAAATCGGAAGGGGCGGGGACGCTCACGCGGGAGGAAGGCGAAAGGAGCCGCTGGCGGGTGGCAAGGCGCGAGATGGGCCACGCGCAAATGGAGGGCCTCTGCTCGCCGGCGGCCGTTCCGCGAGCGCACCCCGGCCCGGTTACGAGCGCCACCCTGCCCAAGGCGGAAAACAGGGGACGATCGCGCCGCCGCGATTCATCGGGACAGCGCGCATGGCCTGAAGGAACCGGGAACCCGTTTCCTCCGTGGGCGGTCTTTCCGGAACCAATCCCTTACTTACCATGAAAAACCCGTCCCATGACGAAATCGCCGTGAAGGCCCATGGCCTCTGGAAGGACCGCGGCTGTCCAGAGGGCATCGACAACGAAATCTGGCTCGAGGCCGAGCGCCAGTTGCGCGACGGTGGAAAGCCCGGCCCGGAGTCGGGTGACGCGTTCAAGCGCCGCGTCCAGGCCGAGGCTGCGGCCGAGAGCCGGGACGAATTCCATCTTTCCGCCGCAACCACCGAGCAACAGGCGATCCAGGCCGCCGTGCAAAAGCAGGCCGCCCGCGCTCCGCAGGTGCCGCACCACACCAGCCCCAAAGGCAAGCCGGCCCCGCCCGGCAAGCCGCTGTACGACAAACCGCACTCGGCGTAGAAACGAAAACCTGAAACCGGAGCCTGATAAAGAGCGGACGCGCAGGCCTGGTTGAGGCACGGCGTAACCTTCAAAGGAGCAACGGTCGTCGGACCGCTGGCGCCAGCCGTCTGACTGACGACGGCTGCTCTTTGAGGAGCGTTGCCGTGCATCCTGGCGGGATAGTTTGACCTTTCAGGTCTCAGCTAGCAGGTCTTCCCTGCGTCGCCCCGCCGCCCTCCCCATGTCCGACCCCAATGCCGAGTTTGATCACGCGGTGCTCGATAAGATCGAGGCCAGCTCCACCGGTGCCGTTCCCGGCACGCCCGCTTACCAGGATGCCCTCCGCCGGCTTTACGCGGCGCGCCAGGTTTATGCATCCGCCGATCACGCGGGCGGACACGTCACCGCGCGCTCCCTGACGTCCCTCCCGGTTTTTCATGCGAACAATCTCGGTGAATTCCTCGCGGGAAAAATCACCGACGAAGCGCTGGAGCCCAACAAATCCATTTACGACCGTTACGTCGCCTCGCTGCCTGCCGCGGCCCGTGTCCGCGCCGAAAGCTACCGGCTGACGGTGATCGGCAAACCCATCCTGCATCGCGCCAAGCACGGTGTCGGGGCCGTGCACGATCCGCTGCACATGCTCTTCCTTGTTCCCGGCGCGGGCCCGCATCCCGGCCTGCCGGGCAGCTATCTGCACGGCGCCTTGTTTCACGCCGGCGACGAGGCCACCGGCTCGTGGTTGCTCGAAGTGCACGATCGCGAGGACGGCGTGAGCCTTTTCAAGGCGCCGCAACTCGCCGAAACGCTCGCCAAGCTCGAGGAGGTGCTGGCGAGCGCGCCGTTCGAGATGCACGAACTCGAAGCGCTCGGGTTCAGGCTCACCTGACGGTGGCGCAAGGCAGTTGAGGGTGGAGCGCACTGACCCCCAGTGCGCGGGTTTGGAGGCGAGAGGCCAAGCGCTCCGGGTTAGTGCGCTCCACCTTTTCGGTTTGGCTTTCAGTGGCGACAGGGCTCTCCAACTCGTGCATTGAACGCCAAAGCGCCTCGTGCCGGAAAATTAGCTTCTGATCCCAATCGGCTGGCGCGACTTCAGGTCGCAGGTTTCCGGCCGCGGGTTTTCGAAATCCGCCCCGTTTGACGGGGCAAACTTCTGGGCATAGAATCAGGGCAGAACCGAATTCCCCCGATGAAAACACTTCCCCGTCTCCTCGTCCTTGTTTCCGCCGTGGCCGGCACCGCGCTCTTCGCGCAGGATAATGCACCGGCCCCCACCGTGACTTCCGCTCCGCCGCCGCCCGCTCCGTCCGCGGCCTCGGCGTCCGCTCCGGCCCAAGTCGACGGACTGATTCACGTGCAGAAACTTCCCACCACCGCGCAGTTGACGGCCGACGCGGAGGCCGAGGGCATGAGCGTCACGCACATGGAGCAATTTCCCGACCGCATCCTGGTCACGTATCGCTACGCCAGCGGCAACACGCGGACGTTCGCCTACACGACCACGCTGCCCGAGAATCCGGAGACCGCGACGAGTTCCGCGCCGGTCGCGATGCCGTCCACCGCGCCGGCGCCGAATTACACGGTGATCTACAGCGAACCGGCGCCCGTGTATTACGGTCCGCGCTATGTGCCCGCGTACGATCCGTACTGGCCGACGACCTCCGTCTCGATCGGCCTGGGCTTCGGTCGCAGCTTCGGCGGTTACGGCCGCGGTTACTATGGACCGCCGCGGTATTACGCGCCGCCGTACCGCGGCCACTGGCGGCGGTAACAAGTAGGTCAGGTCGGAAGCGGCGTTCGGGCATGGAAGTAGCAGCCGTCGTGAGACGGCTGGCGCCAGCGGTCTTACGACCGCTGCTACTTCCTTATTGTCGGGCCGCAAGCGCTCTCAGCGCCTTGCGGTTTCGCGTTATTTCCGGAATCCGCCCATGAGATAAATGATGAGCACGATCAGGAGCACGAGGCCGAGGCCGCCGCCGCCGATGGCGGGGCCGCCAAAATAAAATCCACCGCCTCCGAAAAGGAGCAGCAGGATGATGATCAAGAGGAGCAGGTTCATGCCCCGATAGTAACCGCCCTGTGCAATCGGCGTATGGGGACCTTACCCGCCACGGTGTAGGGTGGGGGTCCGTCGGCGGACCAAGAGCTTGGAGCCGCAGACGGTCCGTCGACGAGCGACGACCCTTAACCTTTCCGATTTTTTACCGCACCGGATTCTTGCGCGTGCTGTCAACGCGGGGATGAAGGCTAAACTTATTCCAGCGGCCCGAGCCGGTTTGGCGCTCGCCCTTCTTTCCCTCCTGGCGGGTTGTGCGAATTCACCGAGTTGGGGCGCGTGGTCCCGGCGGCCGACCGAGGCGCAAGTCGCTGCCGTGATGGCCCGCACGGCGGATCAGCCGGCGGTTGCGCAGCACCCGGACGTCCAGGCTGCGCCGCCGACCCGAGTGGCCGCAATTTTTCGTTGAGGCAGGGCGGCGGCCGAAGCTGAAGCGCACTGCTTGCAGCGCGCTCCCCCTTTCAGAGCTACGGCTTGGCCCGGCCAAATCCCCAGGAGAAGGAAGTCTGCAACTGCTCGTTGCCGCCGATGCGCACGCCGTGGAACATCGTTTCGGCCATCGTGGTGGATTTGAGCAGACGTGCCACGTCCGTCATCAACTCGGCGTCGGCAACCAGGCGCTCCACGTCCTCACCGGGATAACCGGCCCAATATTTCAAATCATGGAGGAAGCCCGCGGGATAAAGGCTCACGCCGCGCCAGTCATCGAACCAGCCCGTGCAGCCATCGCTCTTGAACGGACGCGCGGGCGGGTCCCTCTCAATTTTCCGCCAGAGATCGTGCAACCCATAGTGCGCACAGATTTCCTTGATGCGCGCCAGCGGCACCTCGGTGTTGATCGGCGGAAGCTCGAATTGATCGTCCGCCCTCCGTCCGCCGACATCCGGCGTCCACCCTGTGCCCAGCGCCGCGCGGATCTTCGCCGCCACCGGCGCGAGCACGTCCATGCCGACCTTGTCCTCCGGGGTTTTGGCCGGGGGCTCGTCCTTGAAACGCGGGATGAGGTGCAGGTGCGCATGAAACACCGTCTGCCCGGCGGCCTGGCCGGTGTTCATCTGGAGTTGAAAACCCTCCCTCTTCAGGTCCGTGTGCTTGATCGCCTCGGCGATCCGTTTCGCGACGTCGGTCATGGCGTGCATCGTGTCGGCCGGCACTTCCAGGAAATTATCCGCATGCGCCACCGGGACGATCAGCACGTGACCCGGGTTGCGCGGACCGATGCTCAGGAAAGCCAGCACGCGGTCGTCACGATAAACCACACCTTCCTGCTGACGCCTGCCGGCCACGATGTCGCAGAAGACGCAGCCCGCCGCGGCCCCCGTTCCCGTTCCGCTGTCCGGCACCGGTCGTCCGCCGCCTGTCTTCGGTGATCCGTCCTCCGTTGCCAGAAACTCCGTTTCACTCCGGATCCGCCATTTGTTTTCCACCCGCACGAGCAGCGCGCTGTAATTGAACCGGGCGCCTTGGGGAAACTGCGGACTGGTCCAGTCGAACCCGCCGGTGATGTTCACGACCTGCGGGTGAAGGTGGCGGTACGTGAGGTCGCGCCAGGCAAAGGCCGTCGGGGCAACCCAATGGTCGCGATAAATCTCCGCCGTCAGCTCGAGCGAGGCGTAGTCGTCGAATTCTTCGCCAATCACGAGCGTCCCGTTGGGCGCGTAGAGCCGGATGAGCGCCTCGCGATCCCCGGCGAGCATGAGCTGGGCATACTCCGCCATGAACTGCTCGGGCGGGGGCGGGCGGGGCGCCTCCTCGGCGCGGAGACAGAGGGCACCAAGCAGCAGGACGACGAACAGGGACTTCATGCAGGGCGATTTCACGCGAAGCCGCGAAGAACGCGAAGATGAAATGAACGGGCAAAAATGATCCCCTCTGGAGCCGGAACCATTCGGTGGAAACCGCGAAGGGCGCGAAGGAACGGGATAATCGCGAGTCAGACCTGATCCCCGGTGATGCCTTGCCGTACTCACTCTTTGTGATCCCGGGCAAAATCAGAATTTTCCCGGCCGCCCTTCGCGGACTTTCGCGTCCTTCGCGGTTCAATTGCATCGTTCCGGCTTCATAGAGTGGATCCGATTCCTTCTGCTCGCGGTGGTCTCTCCTCGGAACCACGACCGCCTCGCGGCTTTCATTGAAATATGCAGATCCACGTCGGCACCTCGGGTTGGTTCTACTCGCACTGGCGGGGGATCTTTTACCCGGCGCAGGAAGTGACGACAAAGAACTGGTTCGCCTACTATGCGAATGTCTTCCGCACGGTGGAGCTCAATGCGCCGTTCTACCGCTGGCCGACGCCGCTCACCGTCCGCCGGTGGAAACGCGAGGCGCCGCCGGGGTTCATCTATTCGGTGAAGGTGAACCGGAAGATCACCCACGAGAAGCGGATGCGCGGCACGGCGAAGCTGGTGGGCTGGTACGGAGAGATCGCCGCCACGCTGGGCGACAAGATCGGCTGCTTCCTCTGGCAGTTCCCGCCGAGTTTCAAATACACGCCGGCCAACCTGAAGAACATCGTCACGCAGCTCGACCCGGCGCTGCGCAACGTCGTCGAGTTTCGCCACCGGAGCTGGTGGCGCGTCGCGGTCCATCGCGCGCTCGCGGCGCGAGGCATCACCTTCTGCGCCGTGAGCGCGCCGCGCTTGCCGGAGACATTCCCGCCGGGGCAGCCCGTGCTGTATGTGCGCTTCAGCGGACGCACCCGCTGGTATCGCCACGACTACTCGAGGGAGGAGCTGACCACCTGGGCCCGGCGCATTCAGGCCTCCGGCGCGAAGGAAGCCTGGATCTATTTCAACAACGACCGCGACGGCCACGCCGTGAAAAACGCACTGCAACTGAGGCGGCTGCTGCGGCAGCAGCAGGGGAAAACCTGAAACCTGAGACCTGAAACCTGAACTCGCGCGGCCTAAAAACGGAGCGGTTCCGCGAGCCCGCAGCGGCGGCGAAAGATCGAATTCCCTCTATGAAGCCGGAACCATTCAGTCGAAACCGCGAAGGACGCGAAGAAACGCGAAGATCGCGAGTCAGACCTGATCCTCGGTGCTGCCTTGCCGTACTCACTCTTGCGTGATCCTGGGCAAAATCAGAATTTTACCGGTAACCCTTCGCGGACCTTCGCGCCCTTCGCGGTTCAATTGCATCGTTCCGGCTTGAGAGGGGTGGCGCGCAGCGACGGGGTGTGTCGGGAGGTGTGGGACTGCCACGACTACGTCCACATTCTAACCTACCCCCCCCGCCCCTTGGGCAGCAGCCTTCGCATGGCCTACGGCTCCCAAGCCCCTCTTCATAGAGGGGATTTTCGAAAATGGTGTGGGAGGGGTTTTACACCCCGACGGGCTTGTCGCCGCGCTCGCGATCCATCCAAATCTCAAGTCTCAGGTCTCGCGCGTCCGCCAGCCTTCCGGCTGGCGCACGTATTCCGTCACCCGCAATCGCTCGAACTTCCCATTGCGCCACGTGCGCACCTCGATTGCGAGGCGGTCGCCGTCGAGCGTGATGCGGTTGTAGCCATTGGGATCGCTGCGCACGCGGCCGGAGATCGCCGTGCCGGCTTGGGCGGAGATGATCGCGCGATGCGACGCGGGATATTGCGTGCGCGTGTCGCCGGAATAGCCGTGGTGCAGATGCCCGGCGAGCAACAGGTCCACCTGGCACGCATCGAGCACCTGCATCGCGCGCGTCGCGCGGCCGACGAGATCGATGCCGCCCTGGTTCGAGTCCCGGGCCGGCGGCGGGATGAACGGGTGGTGCGTCACGACGACCTTGTGGGTTGCCTTCGACGCCGCCAGCCGCTGGCGCAGCGCGTCGATCTGCTCGAGCGAGATCCGCCCGTTCTGCCACGTGAGCGAGCGCGCCGTGTTGATGCCGGCGACGCACAGTTCGCCGTCGTCGTACACGGGATCGAGTTCGTCGCAGATATGCTTTCGGTAACGGGTCAGCGGCGAGAAAAAGCGCCGCGCCACATCGTACAGCGGGATGTCATGATTGCCCGGCACGACGAGTTGCGGCGAGGGCAGGGTGGCGAGGTACGCCTTTGCGCGGGCGAACTGACCGGCGCGCGCGCGTTGCGTGAGGTCGCCGCTGATCACGACGAGCGACGGCGGGGCTGCCAGCAGGTCCGCGCGCAACCCCTCCACCAGCTCCGGGATTTCCGTGCCGAAGTGGAGATCGGAGATGTGGGCGATGATCTTCATCGGAAAACCTGAGACCTGAAACCTGAAACCTGAGTGTCGGCGGCTCCCGCCGGCCCGACTTCGCCGGCCGCGGCGGGCACGATCACCCGCAGCGCGCCCGGCCGGATGCGGAAATGAAACGGCGGCGACAACGGCAGCACCTCTCCGTCCGCGGCGATGGGCACCGGACTGTCGCTTTCAATCGTGATCTCCGTCGCAGCTTCGGCGTCCAGGTGATCGGCCTCGTCGAGACCGCCCACGAGCGATTGCAGCATCATGCGCAGCACTGCGAGGTGGCGTCGCGCATGGACGGTGTAGAGCCACAGTTCGCCGGCATCGAGCCGCGGCCGTAGGTTCTGGCTGAAAAGATGTCCGGAGTAGCGATTGTTACCAACGACGACGATCGGCGTGCGGACGGTGTGAAGGGAGCGTGCCGCTCCCAATGCGCTGGTTGGAGTATGACCGCCCTGAAGCGCGTTGGGGGCAACGCGCTCCACCTTGAGTCGCAGCCGCCGCAGTCGCCTAAACTCATCGAACGATGCGCGGATCATCGCCCACCATTTGCCGAGGCCGCGTTTCTCGCGCAGGCGGTCGCGGCGACGCACGGCTTCGGCGTAGGCGCCGAGTGAGCAGTTGTTGATGAAGACGTGGCCGTTCACTTCGCCGACGTCCACCTCGCGCGTCGCGCCGGCCGCGAGCAAGGCGATGGCGTCTGCCGGTTTGGCGGGCATGCGCAGGTCCTTCGCGAAGTGGTTGAGCGTCCCAAGCGGCAGCACGCCGAGCGTCACGCCGGTGCCGGCCAGCGCCTCCGCCGCGCACCGCACGGTGCCGTCGCCCCCGCCGATGATGATCGCGTCCGGCCGTTCCGCCCCGGCTGCCCGCACGGTGTCAGCGAGCCGATCCGCCGCCGGCAGACGAAGGTCGACCTCAATGCCGGCTTGGGCAAAGCCCGCCCGGATTTCCTCCGGCCCGGCCCCGGCCGCGGGCTTGCCCGGCTTCCCGGCCTGTTCGTTGAGGATGACGATGAAACGCACACAGGAAGGACAGGGACGGGCGGCGGGAGGTGCCCGCAGAAAACCTGAATGCTGAAAAGGCCGGGGCTTGTTTGCTGGACTGGGATCGGAAGTAGCAGCCGTCGTCAGACGGCTGTCGCCAGCGGTCTGACGACCGCGGCTACATTTCCGAGACAGATTCCCCCACGGCGCTGTCCATGTCGTATGGTCCCCCGTCTTTTAAACCGCTGGAAAAACGCCTCCCCGGGCGAGCTCGTGCTTCTGGTGGCGGGGCTGGCGCTTTTCCTGAGCGTGTGGCTGTTCCTGTGGGTGGCGGAGGAGGTGGGTGAGAACGAGCACCAGGCGACCGAGGAGAAGTGGATGCTCACCCTGCGCAACCCGCAGAACCCGGCGGAGCCGATCGGCCCGAAGGGACTCGCGGAAGTGGCGCGCGACATCAGCGCGCTCGGCGGGGCGACCGTGATCATCCTGATGTCGCTGCTCATATCGGGCCATTTGCTGCTGCAGCACCGCTGGCGCCGCGTGCTGCTGCTGGCCCTCACGATCGCGGGCGGTCACGTGCTCAGCCAGGGATTGAAGGCGATCTACCATCGCGAGCGGCCGAGCATCGTGCCACACCTCGCGTATGTGGACTCGGCGAGCTTTCCCAGCGGGCATTCCTTGTCGTCGTCGGTGATTTATTTGACCATGGCCGCGCTTCTCGCGCAGTCCGCGCGGCGGCGGCGGGAGAAGGTGTACCTGATGGCCATTGCGTTCGGCCTGACGTTCCTCATCGGCCTGAGCCGGGTGTTTCTCGGTGTGCATTATCCGAGCGACGTCCTCGCCGGCTGGAGCGCCGGCACCGCCTGGGCGCTCGTCTGCTGGATCGCGGCCGCCCGCCTGCGGCGGGAGCCGCGTTTCGAAAACCTGAGACCTGAAACCTGAGACCTGAAATGGCCGGATCTTTCCTGATGGAGGGTTGGCGCTTGTCGCCGGACCGGTTGACGCTCCCAACCCCGGCCCGCCGACAAGCAGAGGCCCTACATTCAGAGCTGAACCCTTCAGGTCTCAGGTTTTCTCGAGCGAACCTTCGCTTCGCTTGCCGGTCAGACCGGCCATGCCTTACCTCCGCCAGCGTCCGCGCATTCCGGCGACGGGGAAGATCGGCGTCCGGCTCACGACCGACCAGCGCGATCTGCTCCTCGCGTCGCCGCAGTTGCCCCGCGAAATCATTTTCGCACTGAAGCGTGCGCCCGTGAAAAAGGGAAAACTGGAGGTGCGCATGGGTCGTGTCCCGCTCGATGCCATGATCCTCGTCGTGGCCGCCGCGATTCCCGATCTCCCGCCCGCCCCGGTCCCGCGCGCGCTCGTCGAAATGCGCCGCAGCCTGAATACCTTCGTACTCTACCTCGAGGAACTGTCGGATCGCTTCGAGGACGGGGAGGAGAACTGATCCCCTCTCAAGCCGGAAGCATTCAGTAGAAACCGCGAAGGACGCGAAGGAACGCGAAAGTCGCGAGTCAGACCTGATCCTCGGTGATGCCTTGCCGTACTCACTCTTTCGTGATCCCGGGCAAAATCAGGATTTTCCCGGTATACCTTCGCGGACCTTCGCGCCCTTCGCGGTTCAATTGCATCGTTCCGGCTCAAGAGGAAATGTTGTGGGAGGGGTTTTACACCCCGACGGGTTTGCCGCCGGGTCTCAGGTTTTCCCGCGGCGCAAGGCAGGCTCGCGTTTCCCTGCACACCCCGTCGCTGCGCCCGCCTTCGCCAAGGCTTCGGCGCGGCAAGCGACACTCTCTTCATCCAGAATCATTCAGTGGAAACCGCGAAGGACGCGAAGAAACGCGAAAATCACGAATCAGACCTGATCCTCGGTGAGGCCTTGCCGGACTCGCGCTTTCGTCGTTCAGGGCAAAATCAGATTTTCCCGGTGGCCCTTCGCGGTTCAATTGCATCGTTCCGGCTTCATAGAGGGGAATTCCGTGCTGGGTTCATCTCTCGTGTTCGAGCTGCTCCGTGTTCCAGAAGTTCAGGTCTCAGGTTTCAAGTTTCAGGTTTTCGATATCAGCCTGTTTCCCCATGCGCGCCCCAGCCTTCGCCCCGCAGGCGATACCGCAAGCGACCGGATGGCCAGGGAGCGGCGCGCGCGTTACTATTGGCGTTCCTCGTTTCCACGGCACCGCCGGTTTTGCCCGGCGTCCCTTCGAACCCGTCGCCCCCATGAATCCAATCGACACGCCATCGCCGCAGGCTCCCTTTGCGCCCACCGACGCCATTCCCCGCATCGGCCGGGGCGATCTCGACCGGGCCGCCGAAACCGGCGGACCCGCCGCCAGGATGAAACGCGCCGCCGGCCGCACGGTTGAGGAGGTCCGGGAAAGTGCCGGCCGCATGGCGGACACCGGCAAGGGTGCCGCCGCGGACAAGATGGACAGCTACAGCGACCACCTCCGCCAAACCGCGCGCTCGGCCGAGGAGGAGGATCCGAATATCGCCCAGCTGGCCCATTCCGCGGCCGATCGGCTCCAACAAGCCGCCGAGTATGTGCGCGGCGCCGATCTCAGCCAGCTGCGCCGGGACGCGACCGACATCGCGCACCGTCATCCGGCGCTGTTCATGGGCGGGATGTTCGCCGCGGGCCTCCTGCTTGGCAACCTGGCCAAGGCGTCGATGCAGACGCTGCACGAGGATTCCACGGATGCGGCCGATGGCCCCGACGATCACTTCTCCGAGGAGACCGAGGAGGCCGGCGGCGAGATGCTCGGCGGCGTGTCGGATTCGTTCGACGCGGAACCGCGCGGCCAAGTTCAGCAACCCTGACGCGCCATGAACGACCCCGCACCCGCCAGCACCCTCGGCGCGCTCCTCGCCGAACTGCGCGATGAAAGCACCACGCTCCTTCGCCAGGAAGTTGCCCTGGCCAAGGCGGAGCTCGGCGAGAAGGCCTCTGAGCTGGGCCACAACACGCTCGGCGTCGCCATTGGCGGCGCGGTTGCCTACGCCGGCGGCATCGTCCTGCTGATCGGTCTCGGCGCCCTGGCCGGGCGCGGGTTCGCCCGCCTGGGGTTGACGCCCGAGGTCGCGCAGTGGCTCGGCTACGCTGCGGTCGGCGCCGTCGTGGCCGGGATCGGCTGGAGCATGTTCAGCAAGGCAAAGCGCGCCTTGCTGCCGAGGAATCTCGTGCCTCGCGAAACCATGGCGTCCCTCCAGGACAACCAGCGTTGGGCCCGGCGCAAAATCCAACATGCCCATGACCCCGCCACCTGACTCCTCCGCGGATCCGAAGGCGATCCGTGCCCGGATCGATGAAACCCGCCGCCAGATGGATGAAACCATCGACGCGCTCGGCCAGCGCTTCCAGGGACGCCACCTCGTCGATGAAGCCTTGCACTTTGTACGCAAACAAACGGAGAACGGCAAAATGACCCATCTGAAAAACCAGCTCAAACGCTCGGCCGACACGGCGGTGCATTCCGTGGTCGACACGGTGAAGGCGAATCCCATTCCCGCCGCCCTCGTCGGCGCCGGCATCGCGTGGTACGTGTATTCGCAGACGCGCGACGATTCCCCGCAGAGCAACTATTACGAGGACGGTGATCCCATTCGCGGTTACTCCGACGAGCCGTACGGCGCGGGCGGTGGCGATTCGGACGTCGGCCAGTTCGTCGATGGCACGGAGGCCACGGGCGTGGGCGGGCGCATCCGGGAGAAGGCCGGCGAGATCCGCGAGCGTTCCCGCGAGGCGATGCACACGGCGCGCGAAAAACTAGCCGAAGCCGGCGAACGCGCCGGCGAAATGGGCGCGCGCGTGAAGGAGCGGTCGCGCGAGGTGCTTCGTGAGGGCCGCGAGCGCGTCGTGAACGCGGTCGACCGGCATCCCCTCGAGAGCGGCATCGTGTGCCTCGCGCTCGGCCTGATCGCCGGCCTGGCGTTGCCGACTGCGCCCAAGCTGCGGGCGGCCGTCGCGCCGCGCGCCCGGCATTTGAAGCAGCGCTCCCAGGAGATGATGGAAAAAGGCCGCCAAGTCGCGGAGACCGCGGTGAGCGCCGCCAGGCATGCCGCGAGACAAGCCGCGGAAGATCAAGGGCTCGTCACGCCGGCCCAAGCGCCGGCGTGACGGGAAAACCTGAAACCTGAGACCTGAAACCCGAGACCTGAGACTTGAGACTTGCCGGAGGCTTGGCGTAGAGGGCGAAGCAAGCCTGAGTTCGATACAGAGTAGGTGGGCGTCGGTTTCCATACCCACGCTCGGTCGCTCGGTATCGGCCTTGGTGGAGGGACGGTCTCCCGACCGTCCGGTTTGGTGGGGCCGGTTGTCACCGGTTTCGGACGGTCAGGAGACCGTCCCTCCAGGAAACGCGTATTCTTATGCGGTCACGAGGTTCGGGATCCCCTCTACGAAGAGGGGTGGCGCGCAGCGACGGGGTGTGTCGGGCGACGTACGCTTGGGCTTTAAACAATCGGAGCCGGCACCCTACACACCCCGGCCTTCGGCCACCCCTCTTCGTGGAGGGGATTCCATTTAGGTCTCAGGTTTTCTCGGCAAACCCACCGATCGCTTCCACGAGCTCTTCGCTCGCTTCGTTTTCCGCTTCCTCCATTGGCGCGAAGCGCTCGGCTTTGAAGCCGAGCTCGGCACCGGCGCAGAACGGGTCGGGCGGGTTGATGAGTTCCTCGACCAGCAGGTAGATTTCGGGATGATTGTCGCCGGCGCCGTTCTGGACGGGCTTGCCGTCGACGATGTGCAGCGGTTTGCCGCGTCCGGGCGACATGGCGCGCACGGTATACGTCACGCCCTTGACCGGCAGCGCCGTGTAAGACCGCAGCGCCCACGCCGGGAAAACGTCATCAATGCAGACCACCTTGGACCCTGTTTGCATGCGGGAAACAGAGCCGGATAATCCGAAGAAGCAAAGAACGGATTTGTTTTGGCAGGAGGCCGGGCTCTTCCGAATTGGCTTCACCGCACTACCCCCGAGGCACGGGCACGGAAATCCCCCGGGGAACGCCTTGCCCGGCGGCGCATCCACAAGGCTCTATGAAATCAACTCACGATCTTTCGGGGAAGCGCGTCGCGATCTTGGTCGCCGACGGTTTTGAACAGGTGGAACTCGACGGCCCGCGCCAGGCGCTCGATCTCGCGGGCGCGACGACGCAGGTCGTCTCGCCGGCCAAGGGCCAGGTGAAGGGCATGAACCATGACAAGCCGGCCGCAGGCGCGAAAGTGGACGTGGCGCTCAGCGCCGCGAAGGCCGACGACTATGATGCGTTGCTGCTGCCCGGCGGCGTGATGAACCCCGATGCGTTGCGCCAGGAAAAGAAGGCCGTCGAATTCGTCCAGGCCTTCTTCAAGGCCGGCAAGCCCGTTGCGGCCATCTGCCACGGCCCGCAGGTGCTGATCGAGGCGGACGTCGTCCGCGGCCGGAAACTCACGTCGTTCCCGTCCGTGAAGACCGACCTCAAGAACGCCGGCGCCGAGTGGGTGGACGAAGCCGTGGTGGTCGACAACGGCCTGGTCACGAGTCGCAAGCCCGACGATATCCCGCGGTTCAACGAGAAGATGCTGGAGGAGATTGCGGAAGGCGTGCACGCGTGAACGCCGGGCTAATGTTTAATTTTCATTGTTCAGTGTTCATCGTTCAACCGACAAGGGCCGAGCTCGAAATGGCCAATGAACATTGAACGATGAACATTGGGGGCGGTAGATTTCCCGATAGCCGGATCATCACCCGCTCCGATACCGCTTTCACGCGGGATATCGTAATGTATCCCCGTCGCAGGCGTGCCAGATGTTTAGATCAGCCCGATAGGTCGAATAGGCCCTCCGGAAAGATCACGAAAAAGACAACCGACACGCCTGCGATTTTTTATGCCCGGATGCCGGGCATAAAAAATCGCCGGGAAAACCTGAGACCTGAAACCTGAAGGGTCTGGAACGCGGGCTGGCACCGCGCCGGTCGGAAAGTAGCAGCCGTCGTCAGACGGCTGGCGCCAGCGGTCTCACGACCGCTGCTACTTTTCAATGCGAGGCCTGCTGCAGTCCACCGCGGCAATGTTGGTTTGCTCCGTCAGGTCTCCGGTTCTCGAAGCGCCGTCCGGCCGCTACGGGTTCACCTGAATCCGGAACAGCTGCGGTTCTCCGCCATTGCTGCTCACGCTCAGCGTCGCTTTCGGGAAGACCCAGCCGTACGTGTGCATGTCCATTGCGCTCGTGTGGGTGGCGTACTGGCCGTAGCGGGCGTTCATTTCCTTCACCAAGGCATCGAAGTCGGCGACAGTGCCCTTGGGGAGGAAGCCGGACACTTCGATCAGGCCCAGCTTGGGATCGAATTCGAAAGAGAGAATCTGCGCGGCCAGCGACTTCGGTGTCCAGCGCGCCTTGGCGGCGGCGGTCGGGAGGATGACTTTCCTGTCAGAGCCCGCCGGCGAGTCGCCAGGCGTGTAGTCGCCGGTCTTGAGTTTGGCGGCCCGGGGAAACTCCGCGGCCGATTTGCCCCAGAGCGGATCGAGGAAGTTGATGAGATCGCCGGAGTCCTTGGGCGCCTTGGCCGCGAAGGCTGCGGCCGCCAAGCCGACGGCCAGAGCCACGAAAGCAAAGCGTTTCAAGGCGGGGAAGGGCATGGCGGAGGAAGAATTACGCCCGGCGGAGCCCAACTTTCAACGTCCAACTTCCAATGCGATAGTTCACCAACTCTGGCCGCACTGTTTCAACCACCGATTGCACGGATTCACCCGGATCGATTGGCGGAGGGTCGGTCTCCTGACCGATCTTTGGTGCAGGTGGGGCGCGTTGCCCTCAACCCGCTCTCCGAACCAACGCGCTGGGTCAGCGCATTCCACCTCGGATGTCTGCGGGATGTTGCGCTTAAATTTAGATCCCAGGCTCCAGGTCTTCTATGAATCCGCCCTCAACGCCTTTTCCGCCGCCGGCGTGCGGATCACGCAGCCGCCGAACACGCTCCAATGCGCGTTCGCCTTGTCCCGGCGGATCCATTCCCGGTGGTTGTCCGGGTTGCGGGTGGGTTGCTCGTTCCAGTTTTTCAGGCCGCCGTTGAGCTGGAGGAGGAAGGAGAACTGCACCTCCGTCCATTTGCCCTCCTTGGTGTAGCTGATCTCCTCGCACTTGCCGCCGATGATGACGGCGGAGACGTCCCAGTCCGGCGATTTGAACACCAGGCGTTCGCCGTAGATGGACATCTTCCCTGCCGCCGACTTCCGCGCCGGCTGGCGGCTGACCACGGAGCCGTAGCGCGCGACGAGTTCCGTCTCGTTCTCGCCGACGCGAGCGGACGCCGCGGTCGCAAGCGAGGCCAAAGCAACGAGCAGCAGGCCGAGGAATTTCATGAACGGGAAGGAGATGCTATGCGCGGACGCATTTTTTGAAGCGGCGGCGCTTCCAATCGAGCTTAACGCCAATGCGCAGTTTCAAATCGCCATTCCAGTCGGGGGCCAGCCCTTGGTTGCGCAGGGCGTCGCAAATCTCGTGCCCGATGCGGACGGCGGCAAGTTCGCCTTCCTCGGCGGCCCCATAAGCGAGATAGAGACCGTGTCCTTCCACTGCCGACTCGGTATCCTGCATGTGGTAGTAGGCATATCCGCGGGCCAGCGATCCGGACGCACGCACGTGTTCCATCTCCTCGCGGATCTCGCCCGACCCACAGGTCCCGCAACAGCTAAAATCCTGGCGGCAGACGACCCCGCGAGCCTCGAGTTCCGCGAAGGCGCGATCGAGGAGGTCACAGTCAGTCGACTCCGGCCAAGTCGCTTCGGCGGCCCGGTGCGCCTCCAGCAGCCGGCGGGTTTCGGCGGCGGCCAGGGGCTGGATCAAGCTGGCTTCGAAGTCGTCACCGAGGACCTCAACGACGCTCTGCACGATTTCCGCCTCATTGCGGAAGCCACCGCTGACATCGCGGCTCGCGTAGTCCTGGATCTCAGTGATGGCCCGCTCGCGGTCCGCGGGCGTCAGGGATGCAGGCGGTGGGGTTTTCCGGCCGAGAATTTTATCGAACCAATCCATGCTTGCGTGGCCCGAAGGCTGGTTGGCCCGACGCAGCCGGTCAAACGCCAAGCTGCTCGATCCGTGGCGGGAGGGGTTTCTTCGGAAAGATGTTGGTGAAGGCCAGAAGCAGGAACAGGCCGCTGATGACGGTGAAGAAGGCCGCGGCCGCGCTCCAGCCAATGATCGTGAAGATGGCGACCAGGCCGATGCCGCGGCTGAGCGAGAAGCCATGTCGTTCCGGAAGGCCGGTCGTTGTCACCAAATAGTCACCTGGCTCCAAGGCTTTGAAGTAAAGCACGGAGGATTTGTCGCCGCCGCGAGTGCCCGATGTGGAGTTCGTCCCCTCGGGGACGGTCGGAACGATGGCGCCGTTGTGCGTCACCGAGATCTCGGTGCCCGCCGGCAGTCGCGCGTCGCGCACGGTGTAAATGCCATCGATGCTCGCCGCGGTCTTGTGCCAGAGGGTGTAGTGGTCGGCCTCCGTGACGGTGAACGTAAACGTCCCCGGCTCGGTGAAGTCCGTTTCCGGCCCCGCCGCGGCGCGGGTGAAGCCCCGCACTGAAAAACCAAGGCAGATGGCCGCGAAAATTGCGGCGATAACGGAGGGCAGAAAACGGGGCATCGCGACTACTTGCGCTTGAACAGGCCGGAGGCGGCCCAGATCAGCGGTCCGCAAATAACCCCTGCAAGCAATGACGGCATGACGCGATTCTCCTCCATCCAAGCCGGCAGGATAAAATAGGTAAGGATGCCAGAGCCGGCCGCCGCAGCTAAAATCCAACCAGCGTTGCCGGCGAGCTCGCGTTCGATTTTCTTCACGTTCTCCGCCGAGCCGAAGCGCTGCGGGTTGAATTGTTTCAGGATCCCGACCGCCTCGTCGGCCCGGTCCGCCATCACCTGGAGCTGGATATGAAACGGCGCCCCCAACTCGTTCCGCGATTCGTTGTTGTTCAGCAAATTCACCGTGAGCCCGTGCGACTCGAGGAGGCTTTTGTCGACTTCAGCCTCCGAGGGGAGGTGGTAGGTGAGGATGGTTTTGAGGTAGGCCATGGATGCCACGTGTTGTGGGGAAAACCTGAAACTTGAAACCTGAGACCTGAAGCGGGTTGTGACGAATCGTTATCGCACCTGTTTTGAGGTTGGTTGGCGTGTTTCAATAGGCCACGTCGCGACACCGCGCTTCGAGCTGGCGCGAGAGCAGGTCGACCTGGGCGGCGCTGAGGACGCCGGGTTGCGCGGACATCAACGACGGCAACAACGCGGCGTTCACCACGCGCACCGTGCCGAGCGCGCGCTCGACAATGTACCAGCCCGGAAAAGTCAGCACGGCGGTCGGCTTGATCTTCACGTTGGTGAGCTGCTCCATCCATTCGCCCAACTCGCGGGCATTGCGCTCGGCTTGGTCGAGACCGTAGCGGTCCTCAGTCCAGGGCCAGCTCAAGGTGCGGCCATCATAGACGACTTCGTAGTCCTTTCGTCCGGGGCGGGCGTGTCCCTTGCGACGCATTTTGGTTTCGATGGCGAAGACCCCGCCGGGGCCCACCGCGACATGATCGATGTTCCATTCGGTTTTCCCGGTGGAAACCGGCACGTCGTGAAAAATCTGCCAGCCCCGCGCCTTCATCGGCTCGAGTTCCTCCGCCGTCATCCGCTCGCCAAACCAGCCGAGGTAGTGGTTGCCGCGGCGCACGGCCTCCTTCGCCACGTACCACGCGCCGACGCCGATGATCGCCACCGCCAGCGTCAACGAAACCGCGACCTGCACGTTCTGACTGCCGATTTGCGCGGACCGCAGGGCAATGAACGCGCCGGCGCCGCCCAGGACCGGCAGCGCGATCAACCCCATGAGGAGGTAGATGAGGTTCTCGTCCATCAGGTCGATCCGCTGCTTGAGCGACTCGCCCGGTCCCCGGAGGAGCCGGTCCCGTTCGGGCTTGAACGGCAGCTTGGGCCGCCGCTTGCCCTTCAGCCATTGGATGGCCACGAACAACGCGCCGAAGACCACCAAGGCATAGATCAAAATAAGAACCGAATACGACATGAGAAAGCCGCCCGTGGCCCCGGGCGATGCGCCGAGATTGGTAACGCCCCCGCAACCCGTCAAACGCCAAGCACCGACTTCGATCCCCAAAGGTGGAACGCACTGACCTAAACCAGCGCACTGAGGTCAGTGCGCTCCACCTTCAAGTGATGGTTCCGGCCGGAGAGGGGCTTGGGAGCCGTAGGCCGGGCGGAGGCTGCTGCCCAAAGGGGGGAGCGTTGGTTCGATCGCTCTTCGGCCACGCCACGGGATTCAGGGCTCCGATTTCGCATCCACATCCTATGCCACTCGGGCAATCAGATAGCCCAAGCCCAAAACCACGGGCCCTTTTGTGAGCCGCTTGAACTCAGGTTTCAAGTTTCAGGTTTCAGGTTTTCTCGCGGCCTCAGGCCGCTGCGCGGCTTCATTTCATCAGCCGATCCTTGAACGTCGCGAGCAGGATAAACCCCACCGTCAGCACCGCCATGAGGAGGACGAAATACTTGGTCATTGGTGCTCCCATGGTCGCGAGGCTTCAATTTTGGCCAACATCAATCTCCCCGCTTGATTCCCTTTCCCCTTCCAAGCCCTTCAATACGCGGCTGAATATTCGCGGCATGACGCTTGACCGGAGGCCAAACCATAACTTCTCCTCGGTTAGATCCCCTTTGGCTTTTGAGCCCAAGGGCGAATCACGGGTAGCGGACTTGGCCCTTCGCGTCGACGCTCAGGCCGCCTTCATTCAATTCGCGAATAATATCTTCCACTTTGGCAGGGGTGAACTCCTTTCCCAGGGCGGTTTTTATGTGTGCTTGCAGGCCTTTCAATTTAGTCGGCCGGTTCTTGTTCTGGGGATTCTTGAGACGAGCTAGAATCTCGCTTTGCCGATCCGGAGCCTGGTTGGTGGTTGTCGGAGAGGTTTTTATTACGGCAACCGGCTTGGTCTTGGGAAGCGTCACGGGTCGGCCGGCCGGTTTGGGCTGAACCAGAAAAGGAAGCGAAGCGATGTCGCGATGTAGAGAGACGTGAAAGTGATTCGCTTTTAGATGCTCGATCACCGGGGCAAAGTCTTTCTTGTCCTCTGACACGATGTGGTAGTGGGCACGAGGATAGCGGGAAACCATTTCGCCGAGGTGAAAAGTCAGGACGAAATCCAAAAGATTTTTCCTGCTCGCCGTCACCTTGATTAGCCGAACCTCGAAAGGGAGCCTCGTGATCTGCTCGACTAAAGCGGGTTTCAATTTGCTCTTCGCGCCGAGAAATAGCGTAACGCACAGCGAGTGGTCGCCCAGAACGCCGAGATCGATTCCCGGGACATTCTCAAAGTCTACGAGGACGAAGTGCGAGAGACTGTTTGGTGGCATCACGAAATCCTCACACTTTCTTTGATGCCGCTGATTTTTCCAAAGCGGCCGCGACGGTGCGAAAATTAGCCAAGCCGGCCTCGATGTTTTCGATGATCTCCTCGGCGAGAATCTCCGGCTCCGGCAGGTTATCCAGGTCGGCGAGGCTGTCGTCCTTCAGCCAAAACAGGTCGAGGCTGGTCTTGTCGCGGGCGGACAGCTCGGTGTGGCTGAACTTCCGCCAGCGTCCGGCTGGGTTTTTCTCGGCATGCCAGTTTTCCTTGCGCTTTTGACGGTTGGCCGGGTTGTAGCAGGTGATGAATTCGGCGAGATCCTCGAGACGGAGTGGCTTCCGCTTCAGAGTGTGGTGGATGTTGGTTCGATAGTCGTAGTACCAGACTTCCTTTGTCGCGGTGTCCTTGCTGGCGGGGCGATTGTCGAAGAACAGCACGTTGGCTTTCACGCCGTTCGCGTAGAAGATGCCGGTGGGCAGGCGAAGGATCGTGTGCAGCTCCGTCGTCTCCATGAGCCGCTTGCGCACGGTTTCCCCGGCGCCACCTTCGAAGAGGACGTTGTCGGGCAACACCACAGCGGCGCGGCCGGTCGTTTTGAGCAACGAGCGGATATGCTGCAGGAAGTTGAGCTGCTTGTTGGACGTCGTGGCCCAGAAATCCTGCCGGTTGTAGACGAGGTCCTCCTTCTCCTGTTCGCCCTCCTCGTTGGTGAAAGTCATCGAGCTCTTCTTGCCGAAGGGCGGGTTGGCGAGCACATAGTCTACCGTTTGCCCCGGCTGGGCGATCAACGCATCGGTTGAGGCGATGAGGCTGTCGCCGTCGATCTCGCCGATGTTGTGGAGGAAGAGATTCATCAGGCACAGACGGCGCGTGCCGGCGACGATCTCGTTGCCGTGAAAAGTCTCGTTCTTGAGGAAACGCTTCTGCGGGGGTGTGAGCGCGTGTTGCTTCACGAGGTGGTCGTAGGCCGAGAGGAAGAAGCCGCCGGTGCCGCAGGCCGGGTCGGCGATGGTCTTGCCGGGCTCGGGCGCGACGCAGGCGACCATGGCCTTGATGAGGGCGCGGGGCGTGAAGTATTGGCCGGCGCCGGACTTGGTGTCCTCGGCGTTCTTCTCCAGGATGCCTTCGTAGATGTCGCCCTTGGTATCGGCATCCAGGGTGACCCAGGAAACCTCGTCCACCATCTCGATCAGGCGGGCCAGCTTGGCCGGGTCCTGGATCTTGTTCTGGGCCTTGGTGAAGATCTGGCCGAGCATCCCTTTCTCCGTGCCGAGCGCGCGCAGGGCTTCGACATAGTGGACCTCAAGTTCCGCACCCTTGAGTGGACGCATGACCGGCCACGCGTAGCGGGCCGGCACGCCGACCTTCCGCTTGTAAGGCGGTTTCGAGTATTCATCCGCCATCTTGAGAAAGATGAGGTAGGTGAGCTGCTCGAGGTAATCGCCGTAGCCCACGCCGTCGTCGCGGAGCGTGTGGCAGAAAGACCAGACCTTGGAGATGATGCTGTCGGTGGTCATGCTTTTCTGGGCTTGGAACGTATCCGGACATTTGTCCGGATTAATGTCCGGATATTCACAGTTTCCATCCCTCTCGTCGCATGAGACCTTGCAGCGTGATGCAGTGGACGCCGAGTTCGCGGCAAACGTCCGGGATATACATCGGGCGGGCGGGTTTTCGCTTCTCGGAGGCGGGCGTCTCCTGCGTGACGACGATCCCGTCGCGGATTTGAGCTAGGGCGATCACGTAGGCGTCTGCTTCATCGAACTCCGCCTTGGGGTCGAGTAGTCCGGCGAAGCGGCTCTTAATCGCAAGAGTTGCCGCCAGCACCTCAGCGTTGGGCACCCAGACATCCGGATGCGCATCCGACCAAGCGGTCAGTTCGGGAGTGCCGACCTTTCGCAGTTCCTCGTCCACCAGGGCGGGCGAACAGAAACGCTTTTCAGAGATGAGTGAGTCGACTCGCGAGAGAATGGACGGAAAAATATCCGTCGGATAGTGCCGGAACTGCCAATCCATGAATACATTCGTGTCCACCGCGTAGAGCGGGCGGCGCGGCGCGTCACTCATCGTCGCCTCCCGCACCCGGACGGGTGAGCAGAGCGCCCTTGAGTTTCTCGAAATGCTCGGCCTTCAGGTCGAGATAATGCGCGGCGTTAACGATCGTGATACGATTGGCGGAGAGGGCCTCCAGCACTGTCTGCGTGAAGGGCCGGCCGGCTCGTCCGAGGGTCAGATCAACCGGATGTGCGAAGCCGCCACTCTTGGGGCGCAGACTGGCGACGTAGGCCTCCCAACCGCGTTTCCAGTTCTGGTAATGATTCCAGTCAAAGTAGCCGGAGGCACGCAGCCGGGTCGCCATCGCCAAGGGCGTGATCTTGAACCGGCGCGCCAAGCCGCGCACGTCGCCGATATCCCAGCCGTTGCGGGGCAAACCACCCGACCTGATCTCTTGGGCCAGCACCGTTTCAGGCACCAGCGTGTGACTGGCGGTTTCTTCGGCGAAACGTTCCACTGCCGCCCAAGCATCGTTGTCCCGGGATTCCCGTGCGGCCGGAGCCTCTTCCTTACCGGCGGCGAGCATAAGGTGGACGACCTCGTGGATTAGGGTGAAGGCGCGGGATTCCGGAATCTCCTTGGGGTTCACGGCGGCTACCGGCAGCGGGGTGCGCAGCAAGGAAAGGCCGCGCGCTTCCTCGAGTGGGACCTTGGGGAACTGAAAAACCAGCACGCCGAGGCGCTCGACGGCAGCACGCCACGCCGCCCAAGCCTGCCATTCATTGGCCCAATCACGCTGTTCGTCCGGACTGACCGCGAGCGCGGCACGAAGCCGCTCGGCTACTGCGGCCGGAGTCTCGGCCAAATGGGCGATCAGATCGAAGACTGGCGTGGATTCGCCCAACTCGACCAACAGCTGCAACATCGTTTCCCGACGCGCGGACATTTTCCGCACGGCGAAACGCATTTCCGGCGATTCGTGACCGGGCACGATTCCGGGCAAACGCCGATACTCGGCCGCCAAGGGCGGAAGCGCCGGCGGCTTGGGCTGGAAGAAAAGGCTGAGCGGCCGGTGGTAGAATGCGGCCAAAACCTCGATCTGGCGCATGGTCGGTTGGCCGCCTCCCTGTTCCCACTCGGCCAATCGCTCGGGTTTCACGCCCACCCGTTTGGCGACCCGTTCGGCCGTATATCCGCTCTCTTGCCGGGCCCAGGCGAGCACGGAGGCGGAAACGGGAACTGGAACAGCGAGGGACATCCTAGGCAGGCATTAAATGAACGAGGATGCGTTTCACAAGGCCGCTGATGGCTTGCGCCCAGGGCGACCGCTCTTGACGGGGAGGGTTCGACCCGCTCGGAGGCGGGCGAGGAGTGTGCCAGCAGGCTCGTCGGATGGGTCTTGGGGGACGAGGCGGCCGGTGAAGGCTTTTTGCAGGATCGCTTGGCGCAGGGCCGCGCTCGATCGCAACGCCCCGTCGATCTCCCGCTCGTTCCGCTCGATCCCCTCGAACTGCTCGTCCAACACCCGCACGATCTCCTGTTGCTCCGGGAGGGAGCAGAGGGGGATAGGAATGGCCTCAATGGTCGGAGCATTGAGGTTAGGTCTCCCAATGCCAGCCCCGCCGCCAGTCAGAGCGGCCTGTCCAATCGGACCTTTCAAAAAATGATAGAGGTAGGTCGCATGATCAGCCGAAGCCAAACGGTAGTGAATTAGGTATGCACCAGGAATTGAATCTACGTCGTCATTGAAAACGGCGAGCGTTCCGAGACTTCCTGTGCGAGTAATCAAGAGATCACCTTTGTCGCAGCGGTATTGATAGAGTTCGGTTTGGGAAAGTTTGAGACGAGGTGCCGTTGCTAGGTTAACTTTGCCGGTTTCACCAATGTCGGATGTCCGCAAGACGCACACTCCGGTTTCTGTGTAGTCGTCGCTGGAGAAGCGAGGGCCGTAGAGGGAAAACAGTTTTAAGTTACCCAAGTTCGTCCACGCCCAAGATTCAGGAATACCAAAATCTCCTCTGGTTACTTTGGGACTTGGGGACAGAGTCGGTCTGGGTGGCTTCTTGTCGCTTTTCCCGGACTTCTCCCATTCACGCATGGCCGCGCCCCATTCTTTGAGCTGCTGCTCGTAGCGGGTTTGGCGGGCGGATTGGATGCGGGCGAGGAGTTGGGCGGGGGATTCGAGTTTGTTGCGATGCTTGGTGCGCCACTGGGCGGAGAGTTCGCCCGCGAAGGCTTGTTGGAGGAGCGACTGGCGATAGACGCCGAGTTGCCGCCGCGCCACCCGCAGACTCTCCTCCCCGGCCTCCAACTCGCTGAACAACTCCTCGATCTTCGCCACGATCCGCTTCTGCTCGGCCAGCGGCGGCAGGGGGATGGTTAGAGTGCGAAAACGATCATGCGTGAGATTCAGGCCGGAGTCACTGATGCCGGTCTTCATCTCGTCGATCTTCTTTCGCGTGCGCGATTCACGGAGAAACAATTCGAGGAATTGGCGTTCGGCGATTTCAGGATCGGCTCTGAGTTGATACATCTTCCCCGAGATTAGGAGCCGGGGTCTAGTGGAGCGAACCAAGCAGGTGACGCCACAGCGAGCACGTGGTCCGGCGCAGGTCATGAGAATGTCGCCGGCGATCACCTCCAACTGAGTCCGTGGTTCAAGACTAGGCGGTAGCTTCTTATTTTCGGCATCAACGAAGGCTCCATCCTGAATGGCGCTCGTCTTGAGAACGGCCCAGTCGTCGTGCGAATCAGCGGGGTGATTCTCGCACTGCGGACTCCAACCTTGGCGGATCTTTTTTCCGTTTGGATACGGAAGAAGAACATCCTCGATCGCAACTGAGGCCCAAGAGCCGGGCGGAAGCGTTTCGTCACTCACGCCGTCAGCTCCTTGTTCAGCTCTTCAATGATCGCGTCGAGTTTTTGCCCGAAGAGTTGGTCCATTTTGCCGAGGCCGCCGCGGGCGTCGAAGGGGGCGTAGTCGAGGTCGGCCTTCTCCATGCGGAGCGAGGCGATGACGTGGTCGCGGATGAGTTCGAGCCAGGCGGCTTGCTGGGCGTTGAAGGGGTTGCCGGCGTTGGCGCGGAGGATCCAGTCGCGGTAGTTGCGGCGCACGGTGTCGGCGAAGGGCGTGAGTTTCCGGTCGAGGCCGCAGGCGCGGCGGAGGAGGGCGACGAGGGCCGTCAATTCCGTGAGGGGCCGGGCGTTGGCGGGGACCGCGTCGAGGCGGGCGTAGGCATCCCACACGCGGAGGGGCGCGAGGCGCGGGGCGTGTTGCTTGAGCGCGGCGAGGACGTCCTGAATCTGGGCGAGGGTGACCAGCGAGCGGCGCTGGGGCTGGGTGTAGTAGATGGTGAGGGCGTCGAGCCGGTCGCGGTGCTCGCGGCAGAAGGCCGAGAAATCCTCGGCGAAGGCGGCGGCGCGGGTCTGGGCATCGGCATCCCACTCGGCGCGCACGAGCTTGTCCTGCGTGTCGTGGTCGATCGTCTGCATATTTGCCGTGCAAGCCTCAACGATGGCGGTGACGACGGCACCGGTGAGCGGGGCCCGGGCGGCGGCGACGAGTTGCTGCTGGGCTTTTTCGCGGTTGGCGTCGCCGGGGTCGGTGCCGGGCGGCTGGCCGGCGAGCGCGAGGGCCTTTTGCTCGATGGCCTCGCCATCAATGGCGTGGAAGAGGGCTTTCACGATCTGCCCGACGGTGGTGCCGCCCATCTTCTGGGCGAGCGTGTGCTGTTGCAGGGGAGTGAGCTGGCGCTCGATGCGGGCGAGGCGGCCGGCGAGGGAGGAGACGGTGTCGGCATCGGTCGCGCCCATGACGACCTCCATGGCGAGGTCCTTGAACGGGACGGTGGGGCGCGTGATGGGCGGGCGGCTGGCGGTCTTGAGGGACTTGGTGACGCCGATGGCGTCCACGATGACGTAGTGGGTTTTCGCGGACTTGGCGGCGGAGGAGACCTTGCGGAGGCCGTCGTGGTCGAGGGTGCGCGTGCCGCGGCCCTTCATCTGCTCGAAGTAGCCCTTCGATTTCACGTCGCGCATGAAGAGGAGGCACTCGAGTGGCTTCACGTCGGTGCCGGTGGCGATCATGTCCACGGTGACGGCGATGCGCGGGTGGTAGCCGTTGCGGAACTGGGAGAGGACGGACTTGGGGTCCTCGCCGGGCTCGATGACGTTGCCGGCGGCGTCCAAGCGGTCCTGGTCGGACTTGAAGGTGACCTTTTTGCAGAAGGCGTTCCCCTCGCCGAACTCCTCGCGGACGATGTTGATGATGTCGTCGGCGTGGGAGTCGGTCTTGGCGAAGATGAGGGTTTTCGGGACCTCGTAGGCGCCGGCGGCGTCGGTGCGGTCGGGGAAGATTTCGGGAAGCTTGTCGCGGAAGGCGCGGACGACGGTGCGGATCTGGGAGGGGTTGACGATGTCGCGGTCGAGCTTGGCGGCGGAGTAGGCCTCGTCCTCGTCCTGCTGCTGCCAGCGGCGGGCGCGGGTGAGTTTCTCGCGGCGCTCGACGAGGCCCTTGAGGACGGTGCCGCCCTGCTGGGAAACCTCGGTGTCGATGACGTAGATCTCGCCCTGGACGTTCACGCCGTCGGCGACGGCGTCCTCGTGGGTGTATTCGGAGACGACGTTCTGGTGGAAAAAGGCGTAGGTGCGCGCGTCGGGCGTGGCGGTGAGGCCGACAAGGAAGGCGTCGAAGTAGTCGAGGACCTGGCGCCAGAGGTTGTAGATCGAGCGGTGGCACTCATCGATGATGATGAGATCGAAGAACTCGGGCGGGACCTTTTCGCTGTAGGCGACCGGGAGCGGCTCGCGGCGGCGGTCGGAGCGCTCGGCGGGGTTTTCGTCCTCGGCGGAGGGGTCGAGCTCGCGGCCCTGGAGGATGGAATACATCCGCTGGATGGTGGAGATGCAGACCTGGGCGTCGGCCGGGACGTGGGCGGAGTTGAGGCGGGCAACGGTGTAGAGTTCGGTGAACTTGCGGTTGTCGTCGTTGGGCGTGTAGGCGAGGAACTCCTGCTCGGCCTGCTCGCCGAGGTTGCGCGTGTCCACGAGGAAGAGGACGCGGCGGACGCGGGCGTGCTTGAGCAGGCGGTAGATTGACGTGATGGCGGTGAAGGTCTTGCCCGAGCCGGTGGCCATCTGGATGAGGGCGCGGGGTTTGGCGGCCTTGAGGGAGACGTCGAGCTTCGTGATGGCGTCGATCTGGCAGTCACGCAGCCCGGTCGGATCGAGGGCGGGCAAATCCTGGAGGCGAGTGCGGAGAGAGCGGCCTGCGGCCAGGGATTCGCGAAGGGTTTCCGGGCGGTGAAAGGTAAAGACCTCACGCGAACGGGGCTTGGGGTCGCGCTGGTCGGTGAAGCGAGTGATGACGCCGGTGGCCTCGTAGAGAAAAGGCAGGGGAATGCCGGTGGCCTGGATCCACTTCAGCTTGGCGGAGGAGTAGTCTGCGGTCTGATCTTCAACCGTGGTGATTTTATGGCCGAGGGTTTCCTTCTTCGCTTCGATCACGCCGACGGGCTGACGATCCACGAAGAGAACGTAGTCGGCCGGGCCGGTATCAGTGGCGAATTCGCGGACAGCCTGGCCCTCGTGGACATTGAAATCGAATGTCCCTTTCGACTGTACAGCCCAACCAGCGGCACGAAGCTGCGCGTCAATGGCGTCGCGCGCAACCTGCTCGGGGTTCTGGTTGGGAGTGTTGGCCATGTGTGCTTCAGAGAAAACAGCGGAAAGGCTTTTGAGCGGCAAGCGCTCTCAATCCTTGGACATTTTGAATGTTTGGCGGCAGCGAGGGTAGTTGCGGCAGCCGTAGAAGTCCTGGCCTTCGGAGCGGCCTTTGCTGGCGGTGCGGATGACCATCTTCACTCCGCAGCTGGGGCAGGTGGGCGTGGTGTAGTCGCCGTAGGTGGCGACGGCCAGAAGTGCCTGGTGTTGGCTCGGGGTAAGTTGCCGGATGCGATTCAGAAACTCGCGGCCGTTAACCAGATCGAGGTTTTTATTCTTGGCCCACTCACGGGCTTCCGAGGTGAAATCACCCGAAGTGAAAAACGCGCCGTTGGCGACTTTGTCGGCGGCCATGACGCCGTAGAGTTCGCGGATGGGCTTCACGCCAACTTGGTAAGTGTTCCACGCCTTGCACTGGATGATCGCGACCGGCGCTGGCTGACCGTTTTGAAAGAGGTGCACGTCGACACCGCCGTCCGCGCCCATGCGCGTGGTCTTGGCTTCATAGCCGAGCATTCCAGAGTAAGCGGCGACGACGTCCTCAAAGCGCTTCCATTCCAGCTTGCTGAGAAGCTCTTGTGACCACGCTTGGGAGACCCGTTGCGGCTCTTCCATCAGGTTTACGCGACCGAATGCCGCTCGGAATGTTTCTTCTGCTGGTGTCGAAACTCGGACCGGGGGAAGCGAATTATCAAAGGTCGCCCGGCCCAAAAATCTCCACACAAGCCAGCCGACGACACCCAGGACACTGAGTACTACAACCAGCATCACCAAAGCTCCTAGGAGCTGCCTGAAGGCTGGAGAAAAAAATATCCCCAGTGCGAGGAGTCCTCCGATGGGAGGGATGAGGTCGAGGAAGCTCGGTTCTTTGCGGCGACGGTAACGGGGCATGACGGAGCAGGAGCGGAGTGTGCTGGAAGTTTCCGCCGAACGTCGACGATACGCCCGTCTCTCCGCGGTAGCTTCGGTAAGACGAGTGGGCCCGGCGGGAAGCTAGAAGCTGGAGACTAAGAGCCAAGCGTATTTGAGACGTCTCGCCGTAGCGCGGCAGCATGGGGTGCAAGAGGTCGTGAGTTTGGATCTCACCAGCCCGGCCATTTTTGGGCTTCGCGGATTTGCGTGAGCCATTTGCTATAACCCAGCTAGTGCCTCAGCGTGGGGGCTGGTTGCTTCGGGGGCAAGAGGTCGAGTGTTCGAATCTCTCCGTCCCGACAAATTCGCGAGCATCGCGCCTTCGCGTGAGACAGGTTAGCGTGGCCTGACCTTGATCGTTGTTTTCCGCTTCTTCCGGGGAGACGGGGCCACGCCGAGGCGGGGGTCGGCGGACTTGGCGAGGTGGACCAGGGCGAGGGCGTCGCGTTCGAAAGTTTCGGCGGATTCGGGGAGGTAGAGCCACTTGCCGAGGACGGGGTGTTTTTTGAGCGAAGGGAACTGCGCCAGGAGCGAAGGGTGGTGCTCGTGGAAGGTGCAGACCAAGACTCCCTGCCAGGGCTCGCCTTGGGTGGTGAGGAAGAGCTGATGCTTGCCGCGGAGCATGATCGACCGGCCGCCGAACCAGGCTTTGAAGGTGAAGGTCGGTTCGAGCGCGACGGTCTCGGTCAGCCACTCCAAGGGATGCTCGCGGCGAGCTGCCTTGGCTCGGATGTCTTCGATGCGTTTGGGTTTCACGAATTAAACTCAGGTCTCAGGTTTCAGGTCTCAGGTTTTCCTGTCCGCGGGGTGGGTCACAAACATTTCCGGAATGATTGCCGCAAAGAGGCGCATAATTCGCAAAAGGGAAAGCAGAACGGGCTTCAGGTCAAAACCGCTACGGCGCTGGTATTTTTTTGCGCCTGTTCGCGGCTAAAAATGATTTGGTTTTGCGATGAACCCAAACATGGCCGGTCGGGAGACCAGCCCTCCATTCAGAAGAAGTCGCCGAACAGAAGGCAAACGGCCCGCAGGGATCAGCCGTCGCCAAGGCTATGGCCGACAGGCACGGGCCCTCCATTAACTGATCAAGAGGAGTCGAGGCGATGAAGTTACCGGTGCGCGATGCACACAAGGCGGCACCGGCGAATCCGGCCAAGCGCAGGTGAGGCGCCAGAGGTTTTGATGGCCGAAGGGGATTGGGTTTGCGCCGGGGCGGGCGGAGTAGTGGAGGTCGTAGTGGTTTTCGCTGAGCCATTCGGCGAAGTCCTGATCATCCCGGCCACCGTAGACCGTCAACAGTCGGGCGCGCAGCGCAGGGTCATCGACTTTGCGGACGGCGTCTTCGGGGTTGAGGGCCTCACTGCAGGCGCCGTGGTACGTGCAGAGCCAGGTGTCCGCCTCGATCGGGGCACTGTCGACATGCCAGGAGTAGACGTCCCGAGCGAAGCCACCGCGGTTCGCGGATGCTTCGGCCGTCGCTGAAGCTATGGCGGACAAGTCCGTCGGGATTGGGCTGGGTTCCTCGTCCTTTGGATAATCGTAGATGATGTTCAGCACCGGGTCGCGGCCGGCCTCGCGGAGGAGGTGGAGGTCCGCGAGCATGGTCTCGACCGCTTCCTTTCCTCTAGCCCCTAGCCTCAAGCCTCTCAGTCTTTGTTCGTCGAGGGGGACGACGCCCTCACCGGGGCCGAGAAGGCGGATGACTTCGGCGTAGTCGCCGGGGAGGGACCGCTGCCAACACGCAGCATTGGTTTGGCCGGTGAAGCGTAGATTCAGGAGATCGCTGAAGCTGGAAGCAGGTTTGACCATCGATCCCGGATTTTCTCCCGCGAAGCCGCGAAGGCGCGAATCAAAACGGACGGAGGATAAAGCCGGTTTAAACAGAATTCAGACGGCTGGCGTCAGCGGTCTGACGACCGCTGCTACTTTGGATTTCAAAAAGGGTGGGAGAGGCTTTATGCCCCGACAGGGTGGGCGTCGGTTTCCACACCGACGCGATTGCCTCGATGCGGGGTATGTAGGTTCAGGCTGTCGAAAAGTAGCAGCCGTCGTCAGACGGCTGGCGCCAGCGGTCTTACGACCGCTGCTACTTTGGATTTTAGAAAGGGTGGGAGGGGCTTTATGCCCCGACAAGGTGGGCGTCGGTTTCCAAACCGACGCTATCGCTCACTTCACCGCTGGCGGCGCCAGGACCGTGACGGATGGCAGCGAGCCTTTCACCCACACGAGCAGGAAGCCACGTGGTTCGTCCACGACAACGAATTCGTTTTCGGCGACCGTCAGCTCCTGCCCGGCAAAGGTGTATTTCTTGCCGGGCTCGACGACCTTGGTCGTCTTCGAGCCTTCGAGAATCTCCATCTGCGCCTTGATGAAATCCGAGGCGATCTCGATGTGCAGGCCGCGGCCAATCAGGCCAGGCTTCAGCGTCTCGGCGATCGACCGGCCGTCGGCGTCGAACTTCACGGCGTAGACGAGCTGGCCGTCGTTGCCCTCAAAAAGCCAGACGGCCTTGCTCTTGTCCGGCCGGCCCGCGGGTTTACCGCGCATCTTCTCGATCTCGGCAAGGGTGCTGCCGAGGTGCGCGTGCGCACTGCTCGCCAAGACCAGGAAGCCGAGGCAGGCGAGTAGCGCCGAAAACCTGAGACCTGAAACCTGAGACCTGAACTGAGCGGCGCGCTGACCTGAAACCTGAAGTTGAGGGAAGGGATTCACTGGGGATGGGAGCTAAAGGAGGAATTGAAGGGACTCAACACTGGCGAGATTGTTCAGCGTTCATTTTTCATTGTTCAATATTCATTTCGGAGAGAGCGCGGTCCTTCGGCGACACAACGGCGCACTTGATTGATATGACAATTGAACGATGAACTTTGAAAAATGAACATTCCTCGGGCTCCGTTGAGCCGGTTCCGGGGTCTTTGGAAGACCATGAATCCACTTCCTCCGATTACCGAGGCGATCGCCCGCGGCGGGCGCGATGGCACCGTCGAAACCGCCGGCGAGGGCTTCAGGCTCCAGTTCACCAAGCCGACCCCGCGCAACCCGCAGGGCCTCACGCCCGAACACCTCTTCGGCGCCGCCTGGGCCGCCTGCTTCTGCGGGGCCACCCAATACAGCGCCAGGGAAATGGGCGTCGCCGACAAGGGCATCACCGTCGAGGCGCGCGTTCAGCTCCAGCACGACGCCCTGAAACCGTTTGCGGTGGAATTGGTGATCACGATCCCCGACTGCGACGAAGCGAAGGCGGAGGCGATCGTGAAGAAGGCGCACGCCATGTGCGCGTACTCGAAGGCGACGAAGGGGAACGTGGATTTGAAGCTGACGGTCGACTGAGGGCAGGCGCGAGGCCTTCCAGAAAACCTGAGACCTGAAACCTGAGGCCTGAAGTCCGAGCGGGTTGCTCGAATCAGCAAGCGGGCGTAGACCGCCAAGTGTGATATCCCCCTATGAAGGCCGAGAAAGACGATCATTTCCCCCACCGTCATCCTGCTTGCCCGCCTTAGGCTCGGCGGCGACGGGAGCCGGGCGAAGGATCCAAGGGAATGCGCCCATCTACTTGGATTCTTCGCGGGGCTCAGAATGACGGCAGCGGGGAATCGTCCGTTCTGATCGGCTATACTTTAATTTAAAACGCTCCAGCGCCGACAAGGTTCATCTTTCACTGTTCATCGTTCAATTTTCATATCAAGCAATCCGGCCCAATTTGCGGGGCGTGATTCTGATATGAACAATGAACATTGAAAAATGAACGATGAACATTTCGTCGGGTTCACCCGACGAGGTTCTTCAACGCCGCCAGGTATTTGTCCCGCGTGCGGCTGATCACCTCCGCCGGCAGGCGCGGGCCGGGCGGCGTTTGGTCCCACTTGAGCTCGATCAGATGGTCGCGCACGAATTGCTTGTCGTAGCTCGGGGGTGAGATGCCGGTGCGGTATTCGTCGGCGGGCCAGTAACGGGAGGAATCGGGCGTGAGGACTTCGTCGATCAGGTAAAGTTTCCCGGATTCATCCGTGCCGAATTCGAACTTCGTGTCGGCGAGGATCATCCCCGCCGACTTCGCGCGGTCGTGTCCGAATTGATAGAGTGCGAGGCTGTGCGCCTTCACCTGATCGTAGAGTTTCTGGCCGACGATGGCCGCGCCCTGGGCATCGTTGATCGGCTCGTCATGCTGGCCCTTCGGCGCCTTGGTCGTGGGCGTGAAGATCGGCGCGGGGAGCTTGCCGGCCTGGGGGAGCCCGGCGGGGAGCTTGATGCCGCAGACTTCGCCGGACTTCTGGTACGACGACCAGCCGCTGCCGATGAGGTAGCCGCGGGCGACGCACTCGATGGCGAGGGGCTTGAGCTTGCGCACGATCATGCTGCGCAACTGGAGATCGCGGTTCGTGAGCCCGCGCCGCGCGAACTCGCCGGCCTGGTCGGGCAACAGGTGATTGGGAATCAGGTGGGCCGTCTGCGCGAACCACCAGTGGCTCATCTGCGTGAGGATCGCGCCCTTGCCGGGGATGCCGTCGGGCAGGATGACGTCGAAAGCCGAGAGGCGGTCGGTGGCAACGAGGAGGAGCGCGTCACCGAGGTCGAAAATTTCCCGCACTTTTCCGGAGGCGAGGTGTTTCGGCTGAGGTCTGACGTCTGCCATCTGACGGTTGATGTCCGCCGTCGTGGTGGCGGCCGTTTTCGGGAGGGCGGATTCGATCTCAGCGAAATTCATCGGGAAGAACACAAAGCGGCCCGGCAGCCAAGACCAAGGCATTTTTAGCCACAAAAAGCACAGATTTGTGGGAGGGATTTTATATCCCGACAAGGTGGGCGTCGGTATCCACCCCGACGCTATCGCCGGTGTGGAAACCGGCGACCACCTTGGCCGGTCAGGAGACCGGCCCTCCAGCTAGATCCTCGGCGATCTTTGCGACCTCCTGTAAAAATTCCGGGTGCGTTCCCAACAACCAACAGCAGCGGGCGTCACGGCCGAGATATGGGGTATTAAACTCAGGTCTCAGGTTTCAGTCCGCCGGTCTCTCTCTGCATGCATGACTTCTTCGTTCGGCTTGCCCGCGGCGCGGCTGCGGCGGTGGCTCATCCGCTGGCGTTTGTGGCGGCGGTGTTGGGCGTTGCCGTGTGGGCGGCGCTGGGGCCGGCGTTTCACTACAGCGAGACCTGGCAGCTGATCATCAACACCGGGACGACGATCCTCACCTTCCTCATGGTGTTCCTGCTGCAAAACATGCAGAACCGCGACTCGCGGGCCATGCAGATCAAGCTCGACGAGTTGCTGCGCGCCGTGAAGGGCGCGCGCACGGAGCTCGTCGACCTCGAGAATGTGACCGAGGCGGAGCTCAGCCGGTACTGCAACGAATTCAAGGTGCTCCATCTGCGCTACGCGAAGGTCCTGGAAAAGCGGAAGGGGAAAATCCAAATCGAAGCGGACAGCGCGGAACTGGAGGTGGGCGCGGCGCAGCGGAAGAAGAAACAGCGCCACAGCGCAGGAAAACCTGAGACCTGAAACCTGAAACCTGAGACCTGAGGCCTGAGGCCTGAAATTTCCGGGAGTAGGGCCAATTCAAGGCCCGGAAGGAGCAGCCGTCGTCAGACGGCTGGCGCCAGCGGTCTGACGACCGCTGCTACTTTAGATTTCAGGAAGGGTGGGAGGGGCTTTATGCCCCGACAAGGTGGGCGTGGGTTTCCCCACCGACGCCATCGCCGATGTGGAAGCTGACGACCACCCGCCAGCGGTCTCACGACCGCTGCTCCTTTGTATTCCTTGGGAAATTTCATGTGCGATTCGCGAGGGCCGCGCGATTTCTCTCCCCGTCCAACGCATAACGTCTAACTCCTAACCGCTCGGCGTCAGGAGCGCACATGAAACACCCCTATTACCCCGCCCTCGATGGCTTGCGCACGGTTGCCGTGGGGATCGTGCTGTGTGCGCATGGGGGCGTGCCGTGGTTTCGGAGCGGCGGGGTGGGGGTCGACATCTTTTTCGTGCTGAGCGGATTTCTCATCACCACGATCCTCAGCGCGGAATTCTCGCGCACGGGCGCGATCAACTTCCGCAATTTCTACGCGCGGCGCTTCCTGCGCCTCGCGCCGGCGCTCCTGCTCACGTGCGCGCTCGTCGCGGTGGCGAAGCCGGCCTTCGGCGAGCCGTTTCCGGGCACGGACATCGCCCTCGCGCTGAGCTACACGGCCAATTGGGCGCAGGCGCTCTTCGGTTACTACATGACCTGGCTGAACCACTGCTGGTCGCTGGCGATCGAGGAACAGTTCTACCTGATCTGGCCGCTGATCATTCTTGGGCTCGAGCGCGCGGTGCGCCCGCCGGCGGCGAAGGCCGGCCTGCTGCTCGGCGGCGCGGCGTGCATCGCGGCGTACCGCGCGTGGCACGTCGGCGTGTGGACGGACGAGCGCATCAACTTCGGATTGGATACGCGCATGGACACGCTGATGACGGGGGCGGCGTTGGCGTATGGGGTGGCGTGGGTCCACTGCACAACCCCGTCTCGCTGGCGCGAGTCGGCCCCTCTGCATAGAGGGGATTCCGTGCAATCCAGGGGTGCCCAAGGGGTGGGGTGTGTAGGGGCGCCGCTTGACGGCGCCCGCGGGCGTCCGCAAGGGACGCCCCTGCAGGGGGCGCACAAAATCATCGGACGCTTCATCGCGCCGCTCGCACTCGCGGGCCTCTTCCTCGTCATCAACACCGTCACCTGGTACAGCCCGTGGATGGGATGGATCGGCTACGTGCTTGTGGCTTACACGGCGGCGGTGATTCTCGCGGACCTGGTTGTCGGGCAACAGTCGCTGCTGGCGAAGGTGCTGGCGGCGCGGCCGATGGTATTCGTCGGCCGGATTTCCTACGGGCTCTATTTGTTGCACCTGCCGGTCTATTTCATGGTCGAGAAAATCATGCCCGGCTCGCCGCTGATCGTGCGGCTCGGGTGGAAGGTCGGCGTGAGCCTGGCGCTGGCGACGGCGTCGTATTATCTTTTCGAAAAACGATTCCTGAAGCTGAAGGGAAAGTTTGAAGGGTAGGGCGTCTTGGAGAAAACCTGAGACCTGAAACCTGAAACCTGAGACCTGAAGGGTTCCGGCTTGGAAAATGTAGGGCCCGCGCTCGTCGCGGGGCCGGGCCCATGCGCACGACGGTCCGGCGACGAGCGCCGGCCCTACATTGCGGCGTTCAGAATCCGAAAACCCTCAGGTCTCACGTTTCAGGTCTCAGGTTTTCCCGCGGCGCCACGCCTACGTCTGCGCCAGCGCCTCGTTCACCGCTGCGAGAAATTGATCGCGGGTGAACGGCTTGGCGAGGACCTGGCCGGCGCCGAGGAGGCTGGCGAGGCGGAGGTAGGTTTCGGCGGCGCCGAACTGGCCGCCGCCGGACATCGCCAACGCCTTCATCTGAGGGTCGCGGACGCGCAGGTCCTGCAGCACCTCGATGCCTTCCTTTTCGGGCATGATGAGATCGGTGATGACCAGGTCGAAGGCGCCGGGCTTGTGCCGCTCCAGGCCCTCGCGTCCATTCGCCGCCATGGTCACCTCATGGCCGGCGCGCACGAGGTTCTCCTGGAGGAGCGTGCGGATCGATTCGTCGTCTTCGATGAGGAGGATGCGGGCCATGGTGTTGTGCGTAGAGACAGGCAAACCGCGCGCCGGGCAACGGGAAAGGACGGGCGGCGTGCGAAAATCTGAAGCCTGAAATGGAGCTGCCTGACACCAAGGACTTGGGAAGGGAGGCTTGGGTTTAAAGTTGAGCGGGCAGGGAGGCAGCGTGCTCCACCCGATGCGGCTTTCGGTGAATCCCCCGATGTGGCTTGGCGTGGACCGTGTATAGTGCGGGGTGGTGAACATGGTCTTGAAACTTGAGTCGCCTTACCTCGACCGGCGGGAAGCGGGCCGGGCGCTGGCGGCCTGCCTGCGCGGGGAGGATCTCGGGAAGGATCCCGTGGTGCTGGCGTTGCCCCGCGGGGGCGTGCCGGTCGGGGCCGAGGTGGCGGAGGCGCTGGATTTGCCGCTGGAGGTTTTCATCGTGCGCAAGCTCGGCATGCCCGGCTACCCGGAGGTCGCGATCGGCGCGCTCGCGTCGGGCGGCGTGCAGTTGCTCGACGATGCGCTGATCGCGAGCACGGGACTCAAGCCCACCGAGGTGGCCGCGGTGATCGATCGCGAACACGAGGAATTGCGGAAGCAGGAACAGGTTTACCGTCCGCGACGCATGCTGTCGCTCGGGTGGCGCGCGGCGATCATCATCGACGACGGCCTGGCGACGGGCTTCACGATGCGCGCGGCCGTCGAGGCGCTGCGGCGCACCGGGTGTCCGCGCATCACTGTGGCGGCGCCGGTCGGCGCGGAGGAAATCTGCGCGGAGTTTTCCCGCGAGGTGGATTTGCTGGTCTGCCCGTTGCAGCCCGCGAACTTCGCCGCCGCGGGCCAGTGGTATGAGGATTTCCACCGGACGACGGACGAGGAAGTGCAAGCATGCCTGGCGCGCGTGGCCTGGGCGCACGGGGGAACGGCGCTGTAGTCGCCCGCGGCGGGCGACGAAAACCTGAGACCTGAAACCTGAAACCTGAGTTCAATTCACGATCTGCGAGGCACGCGCACTTCGCGACTTCCGTAAGATAATATTTGGGCGTTTAGGTCTCAGGTTTCAGGTCTCAGGTTTTCGCCATCGCCGTCGCCCCCGGCCGGCCAACTTAACGGTTTCAATGAGGCGTGGATTGCCGCGGGCTTCGCTCGCGAATTGGGTCAAACCGGCCCCCAACCCCTATGGCACGATTGCTTGATGTGACGCTTTCAGATGTGGCCCGCGCAGCCGGGCTGAGCTTAGGCGGTGCATCCTACGCCTTGCGCGGCCATCCCAGCATGTCCGCCGTCACGATCGGGCGGGTGCGCGCGCTCGCCCGGGAGATGGGCTACCGGCCCGACCTGCGCGTCAGCTCCGTGATGTCCGCGATCCGCCGCGGCCGGCCGATCACCAACCGGGAGACACTCGCCTTTGTGTGGGTCAGCGAACCCGATGCGCCCGCGGAACAGCCGCCGCAGTTCCAATATTATTCCAAGACCGTCCTGAAGGCGGTGCAGGCGCGCGCGGAGCAGCATGGCTCCGCCGTCGGGGAGTTCCGACTCGGCGAGCGCGGGCTGAGCCAGTCCCGGCTTCATTCGGTCCTGCTCGCCCGCGGGATTTCGGGCGTGATCATCATGCCCTCGCCAAGCCTGCGGAGCGTGAAGATCGACTGGGACTGGGGCCCGCTGGCACCGGTCATCATCGGCAACACCGAGATCCTGCCGGTCACGAACCGCGTGGCGCACTGTCATTTTCGCAGTGTGTGGCAGGTCCTGCAGCGCCTGCGCAACGAGGGCTCGGTGCGTCCGGCCGCCATCCTCAGCAGCGATGTGCAGGAGCGCACGCACCAGATGCAGCGCGCCTCGTTCCTGGCGAACCATCCCGCGCCGCGGATCGCGGCGGACGCCGTGCGGTGCTGCGAACCCGGCGATCTGCCCGGCCTGCGCGCGTGGCTGAAGGCATTCCGGCCGGATGCGCTGGTGCTCGGCTGGCAGACCGACCAGCCCACGCTCGACCTGTTGCACGAAATGGCGCCGCAGGCCCGCCGCGTGATCACGCTCGACTGGCATCCGCACGGCGTCCTGCCGGGGGTTGCGCTTTGCAGCGAGGTGATCGCGACGAATGCCGTCGACCTGGTGATCGCCCACCTGCACCGCAACGAGCGCGGCATCGTGTCCCATCCCACGATGATCCTGCTCGACGGCGAGTGGCGCGAGTCGTGGTGAGCCGGGGCGGCTCACGCAGTCGAAGATGGCGCGCACTGCCCCCGGTGCGCTGGTTTGAGCGCGGCGGCCCCGGCGCACTGGGGTCAGTGCGCCACCTTTCGCCCGAAACCCGGCCGGACTTAACCTGTTCAGATTAAAATGGATCGTCGGCGGCGCGGCGCGGCGGATGCTCGGCCGCACGCTTTCCATGAACCACATCATCGCTGCTCCGATCGGGCTGAGCAAATACAAGCCCCTCTCGAAAATTCTCTGCTACGACGATTTTGATCACGGGTTGAATGGCTGGATCGACCTGCGGTGCAACCTGGTCGAGCCCGGTTTCTATCCGCGAAAGTCGGTGTACGACAAGATGCAGGCCGCCCCCGTCGCATTGAGCGCCGCGGCCTACGGATGGTCGGGCACGCACGGCTCGATGAACGGCCTCTATTCGCTGAAACTCAGCACGCGCCCCGTGGCCGACCGTTACGAGCGCATGCCGAAGCCGGGCTCGAGCTCCGCGGCGATCAAGCGCCTGACGCTGCTGCGCCGCCACGGGTTGCTCCAGTACGAGACGTGGTTCAGCTACACGGCGGAACAGGACCGCGCCGGGTTGGGCGAACAGGCCATCCGCGCGATCAGCTTTTGCTGCGACGTCCAGGATGAGTCCTGCCGCTACCACGCGACGATGCGCTACGTGAATTCCGTCAACGGCAAGCTCGTGAAGCGCTGGCAGTACGCGCGCTCCTCCGCCAAGAACGACCGGGAATGGGCCTACGGCACGAAGAACGACTGGGCCGTCAACGGCATCGACCCGATGTGGTTCGGTCGCCGGCGCCCCGATGGCAGCACGGATGGATTCCAGTGGCTGCCGGGCGGCGCGCAGGACCTCTGCTACAACGAGACCGACGACAAGATCAACTGGATCTATTTCCGCATGACCTTCGACCTCGCGAAGCGCGAGTACGTGGAGATGGAGTGCCAGGGCAAGGTGTTCGACATGCGCGGCCTCCAGCCGACGCTCACGAAGGGCTACTCCAACATCAACATGTTGCTCAATCCGTTCGTGAACATCGAAAACGACACCAACCGCCGGGTCTATCTCTACCTGGATTCCGCCTGCATTTCCCAGGAATAACCCGACCCCTTTCTTAGCATGAGACATTTCCAAAACAGCGTCCTCGACTACAAACACGAACTGGGCCGGGACTATTCCTCGGCGCCCCTGGAGACGGCGTGGGCCTCCGAGGCCATGTTCTTCGTCCGCCTCGAGAAAGTGCGCGGCACGCGCTTCCGGTTTAACGCCCGCGCGCAGATCTCCGTGAACGGCATCGACTGGATCGACGAGGGCACCGCGTTCCCGCCGATCACCGCCGAGGGCCAGTACGTCATCCGCCTGAAACATTTTGGCGGCTGGCTGCGCCTGGTCGGCAAACAGGAAGGCGAGCGCTCCCAGGCGGTGCTCACGACGAATCTCGTGTTGAAGGAGTAAACCGGCGTCCGCGCCGCGCCGCGCCGCGGTCCGGCCGCGCGACCCCCGCCCCCGCTTTCGAGCGGGGGCTTTTTTTTGCCCGGCAATCGCGACCCGGCGCGACCGCGAAAAAAAAATTCGCGCGCGCGGTCGGGCGCGCGTGTGACGCGATCGTCACGCGCCGGTCTCCGGTCCGTCACTTTGCAAAAACTCAACGTATTCAGTTACGCGGAGGTTGTTCAACGGGGGGTCGCTTCTAGACCCAAAGGCCACGCCAACCCAACCCCCGGGGTGCGGTCCGGCCCGTCTTTAACCCTAACCCCATGTGCTCATGAAAGAGCTCCTGCAAAAAACCATCCGTTCGTTTCTCCTTCCCGCTCTCGCGCTCTCGCTGGGCGCCGCCCTCGGCACGGCGGGCACCATCACCGGTCGCGTGATCAACCCGACCACCGGCGAGTACGTGCGCAACGCCAAGGTCGAGATCAAGGAAACCGGCCAGGTCGTGTACTCCGGCAATGGCGGCGAGTACCGTGTGCCGGCGGTTGCCGCGGGCACCGTGACGCTCGTCGTCACCTACACCGGCTATCACGTCGAGCCCGCGACGGTCGAGGTGGCCGCCGACGGCACCGCCACCCGCGACTTCGAGATCGTGAGCACCGGCGCGGACGCCGGGCAGACGATCACCCTCGACCGCTTCGTGGTTTCCAGCGCGCGCGAGGGCAACGCCAAGGCGATCATGGAACAGCGCAGCTCGATGAACGTGACCAACACGGTCGCGACCGATGCCTACGGCGATAATCCCGAGGGCAACGTCTCCGAGTTCCTCCGCTTCATCCCGGGCGTGTTTCTCGACAGCAACTATGGCGAGGGCCGCTACGTGAACATGCGCGGCCTCGGGTCCGCCTACACCAGCGTCACCATGGACGGCGTCTCGATGGCCAGCACCGACGCGAGCAACACCGGCGGCAGCGCCAACGGCCGCTCCTTCTCGTTCGAGCAGGCCGCGATCAGCAGCCTGGACTCGGTCGAGGTCTCGAAGACCATCAGCGCCGACACCGACGCCAACGCGCCGGCCGGCACGATCAACCTGCGCTCGAAGCGCGCCTTCGACCGCAAGGGCCGCCGCGTCGCGGTCGCCGTCAATTCCTCGTTCCACAGCTCCGCGTTCACGCTGGGCAAGACCAACGGGCCCACCTACGGCGGCCCGTCGCGCAAATTCCGCCCGGGCGGCAGCCTCGACTTCTCCGACATCTATTTCGGCGGCCGCCTCGGCCTGGTGCTGAGCGTCAGCGAGTCGAACATCTACGAGCAGACCGACATCACCACGCTCGCCTACAACCGCACGCCCACGGCGCTCGACCTGCGTCCCGAGGTGCTGAGCTCCATCGCCGTCTCGTCGAATCCGCGCCTCTACGAGCGTTCCGCGGTTTCGCTCACGGCGGATTTCCGCGCCACGCCCAGCCTGTCCGTCGGCGTGAATGTCTCCTACAACGAGTCGGATCTCTACACGCCGCAGCGCACGGTCACGTTCACCACCGGCACGCGCACGGCCGTCATCGGCGACGGGCTGACGAGCCTGACCACCAACGCCACGAACGCCGGCATCTCGATCTCCGGTAACAACCACGTGCGCAAGCTCGGCGAATCCCTGATGATCTCCCCGTCGTTCGAATGGAAGCGCGGCGAACTCACCGTCGACGGGCGCCTCTCGATGAGCAAGGCCCAGTCGTGGTACAACAACCTCGACAAGGGCACGCTCTACAGCCCCAGCGCGCTCGCCGTCACCGGCACGAACTTCCGCGCGGTGCGCTCCTCCGCCATGGCCTCCGACTGGCAGATCACGCAGACCTCCGGCGCCGACATCTCGCAGCCGGCCACCTTCCCGTCGAATGCGGTCATCATCGCGGAGGACGGTCGCTCCTCGAAGCAGAAGTTCTACACCGGCCAGGTCAACGCCACCCTCCCGACCGTCCTCGGCGTGCCGATCACCTGGAAGGCCGGCCTCAAGCGCACCTTCCAGAGCCGCACCTACGACAACATCCGCGACCTGACCCGTTACAACTACATCGGCGGCGGCTCCTACTGGACCGACAAGGTCTCGGACTTCCTCTACGACACGAGCGTCAGCGACGTCGCCATCCGCTCGCTCTCCGGCCAGCGGATCTTCATGCCGAACATGGCGCTCGCCTATGACGACTTTAAGGCGAATCCGGCGCTCTACCGCCAGACGTTCACCGCGGCCTTCGCCTACAATGCCTGGGTCGCCAACCACCAGCGCTTCGCGGAGGAGATCGACGCCGGTTACTTCATGGGCACCGCGCAGCTCAACCGCCGCGCCTCGCTGCGCGCCGGCCTGCGCTGGGAAAAGACGACCAACATCGCGAAGCAGCCGAACTCGTACACGACGAAGGAAGTCCAGGCCGCCGGCTACGCGGTCAACGCGGCCACCGGCCAGGCCGCCACCGTGGAAGGCATCTTCTACCAGTTCATGTCCCGGCCGTGGGAGGAACGCGTGACCTCCTTCGACAACTTCTTCCCGAGCGCCTCGCTCAAGTACGAGCTGCCCTGGAACCTCGACCTGTCGCTCGGCTTCAGCACCACCATCCGCCGCGCGCCCTATTCGTCGCTGTCGGGCGTCATGCTCGTCAACGACGAGTCGCAGATCGTCACGATCACGAACCCCGGCCTCCAGCCCGAGAGCGCGCGCAACTACGCGCTGCGCCTCGCCCGCTACTTCGAGCCGATCGGCATCCTCGCCGTGAGCGTTTATGAGAACCGGGTGACGGAAAAATTCCTCGAGACCACGGTCACCGCGCAGCAGTTCGGCAACACCGACCCGGCGCTCGACAACTACCAGTTCACGACGACCGTCAACAGTGCGGACCAGGTGAAGATCCGCAGCGTGGAGGTGGAGTTCAGCCAGAACCTCGGCTTCCTCAGCAAGCACCTCGACCGCTTCACCGTCGTCGGTTCCTACACGCAGAGCAATGCGGCCAACATCACGCTCTTCGGCCTGACGCCCCGGATCGCCAACGGCGGCATCAACTACACCTTCGGCCCGCGCCAGCGGTTCAACGTCAACTTCAACGCCAACTGGGTGGACGACACCCCGCGTTCGGAGACGACCTGGGACCGCCACCGCGTCCACGCCAATGCCGGCGCCAGCGTGAAGCTCACGCGCTGGCTGATGTTCAGCGCCAGCGCCCGCAACGTCCTCAATGAGCCGCGCATCGTCATGCAGCAGGTCGGCACGGGCAGCTCCCAGCTGCTCACCCTCGAGCGCAACGGCGTGACCGCCACCTTCGCGTTCAAGGCGACCTTCTAAGCGGCCATCGCCGCCCCCGCCGGCCGCCCACCTGGGCGGCCGGCCCGTCGCGCCGCCGTTACCCGGATCCGCCCCATGCCCCCGAAAAAATCCGCCGCCTACAAGTGGGAGCTCCTGCTCCTGATGTTCCTCGCCTTGTTTTTAAACCAGGGCGACCGGCAGATCTACAATGCGGTCCTGCCGCTGATCAAGGCGGACCTCGGGTTGAGCGACGTCCAGCTCGGCACGGTCGTGACGATTTTCACGCTGCTGTTTGCCGTGTGCGTGCCCTTCGCCGGATTCCTCGGCGATTACCTTTCGAAGAAATGGATCGTCTGCCTCAGCCTGGTCGTGTTCAGCGGCGGCACGCTCTTCACGGGTTTCAGCAACGGGTTCGTGCTCCTCATCCTGTTTCGAAGCGTCGCCACCGGCATGGGCGAGGCGTTTTATTTCCCGGCGGCCAACTCGCTGCTCGGCCAGTACCACACGGCCACCCGCGCGATGGCCATGTCCGTCCACCAGGCCGCGCTTTATTTCGGCGTCATTGTCAGCAGCTGGGTCGCCGGCTGGCTGGGCGAGCACTACGGCTGGCGCGCCACCTTCTACGTCTTCGGCGCCCTCGGCCTGGTGCTCGCGGTCGTGGTGGCGCTGCGGGTGCGCAACGAACGGAAGGACCCCGAGGCGCTCGGCAGCCCGGCCGTGAAAAGCCCGGGGCCGTCCGCGACGACGGTCGGTCCCAGGGAGGCGCTCCGCGCCATCCTCGGCGTGCCGACGATGTATTTCATGTCCCTCGCCTACGGCGGCATGGTCTTCGTGTTCATCGGCTACATGACCTGGATGCCGACGTTCCTGCACGAGAAGTTCTCCCTCTCGGTCAAGGAGGCGGCGCTGAACGCGGTGCTCGCGCATTTCCTCTCGGCCTTCCTCGGCGTCATGATCGGCGGCCGGCTTTCCGACAAGTTCGCCCCGCGCCGCCCGGCGATCCGCATCGAGATCGCCGCCCTCGGCCTGCTGCTCGGCGCGCCCTTCATCGCGGGCATCGGCTTCGCGGATACCATGACCGGCGTGACGGTGGCGATGGCGGGATTCGGGTTTTTCCGGGGCATGTTCGACTCGAATCTTTTCGCGGTGCCCTTCGAGGTGGTCCGGACGCGCTACATCTCGTCGGCCACCGGCCTCATGGTTTGCTGCGCCTTCTTCATCGGCTCGACCTCGCCGATCCTGCTCGGCTATTTCAAGGCGAGGATCGACCTCGGGCTCGGCCTGTCCGCCCTGGCCGTCATGTATTTCCTCGGGGCCGGCCTGTTGTTCTTTGCCCGCTGGCGCCACTTCGAGCGGGACCGGGCGGCCATCGCCGACGAGGCCCGGCCGACGGAACGCGTCAACCTGCACTGATCTCCCGCCCGTTGCCGGGCAAACGCTCCGCCCCCCCCAAACCACCCATGAAATCCCTGCTCTCCTGTGTTTTGCTGCTGGCCGCCGTCGCCGCGGCTTCCGCCACCACCACCCCGTCCGTTACTTTGGTGCGCGAGTTTCCCCGCTTCCCGGGGCATTCGATCCAGGGCATGACGATCACGGCGGGCGGACTGCTGATCCAGGGATACAACCTCGGGCAGTGTCGCATCTTCGACCTTAACCGCGAGAGCAACGACCCGATCGCCGAGTTTCCGCTCGGCTCGGCGGGCAAGGACAACCACGCCAATGCCATCTCGATGAGCCGGACGCATCACGCGGGGAACGAGATCCCGTTGCTGTACGTCACCGGCGGCCAGCCCACCAACGGCATGATGGAATGCCACGTCGAGAACATCGTGAAAACCGGGACCGGTTATCGCGCCGAGCGCGTCCAGCGCATCTCGCTTGCCCCGGAGTTTGCGTGGGACATGCAGACCGGCTCGAGCTACGAAACCGCGGACGGGTTCCAGAAGATCTGGGGCGCGCCGAGTTTCCTGGTGGATGCGGACGCCGGCTGCCTCTGGGTGTTCTCCGCCCGGTACCGCACGACGAAGGCCTACCTGAAGCACAAGGAGAACAACCGCTATATCGCGACCAAGCTGCGCCTGCCGGCCGTGAGCGAGGGCGATGTCGTGCTCACGCGCAAGGACGTGCTCGATCAGATTGTCTATGAGTTCGACGTGCTGGCCACGCAAAGCGGCTGCATCGAGCAGGGGAAGCTCTACTACACCTTCGGCTTCGGTCGCGACCGCGCGAGCATGGAATCCAGCCAGATCCGGGTGTACGATCTCCGGTCCCGCGAACTCGTGCGCCGGATCGATCTTGCGGAGGAAATCCCGGAGGAGTTCGAGAGCTGCGTTTTCTACCGGAATGAGTTCTACGCGATGACCCAGAAGGGCCGCCTCTATAAAATTAAGCTGTAAGTGAACCGCCCCCGACCTCAGTGCGCGCCACCTTTCAACCTGGCTTCCGGGTGCCACATTTTAAAATGAAACCGCATCATCCCCTGAAAAGATATGTTCGCCGTACGATCCTGACGGGAATCGCACTCCTCGGGCTTCCACTGGCGTTCGCGAAGGAGGCCGCCTACCAGGCGCCGGCACGGGAGAATCCCGACTCATGGTCCATGATCATGATTCCGGACATCCAGAACTACGTGAAGTGGGGTCGCAACCAGCCGATCCTGGATCTGATGATGGCGTGGATTGAGGAGAACATCGACCCGTTGAACATCCGCATGGTGGTGTGCGTGGGCGATCTCGTGCAGAACAACGAGAAGATCGTGAATGATTACGACGGCAACCAGACCACGAGCCAGCAATGGCAGGCGGTGTCCCGGGCGTTCGCCAGGCTGGACGGCAAGGTCCCGTATATCGCCGCCGCCGGTAACCATGAATACAGCATCGATGCGCAGGGGAATCGCCGCTCGCGCTACGGCGAGTTCATTACGTCCGACCGCAATTTTCTGAACCAAAAGGCCCTGGTGCAAAACAACCGGAACGAGCAGGGGACCCCGACGCTGGAAAACTCGGCCTTCGAGCTCAGGAACCTGAACGGCCGGGACTATCTGTTTCTCACCGTGGAATACGCGCCCCGCGACTCCATCGTGGAATGGGCCCGGAAAATCGCCGCGCTCGAGCAGTATAAGAATCACCGCGTGGTGCTCATCACCCACGCCTACCTGAGCGAAAAGGATCAGCGCACCACCAAGTCGCCGATCACCTGGCTTTACTGGGAGCCCTACAATATCCAGAACCAGATCCAGAAGTCGCCGGCGATCCCGCTGCCCAACGCCAACAACGGGAAGCAGCTCTGGGAAAAACTCGTGCAGCCGGCGTCCAACATCGAGCTGGTGCTGTGCGGCCACATTTCCGGGGAAGGCTACCGTGTGGATGCCAATGCGACCGGCCTGGCGGTGCACCAGGTGCTCTTCGACGCCCAGAGCATGGGTGGCGGTCACCGTGACGGCAACGGCGGCGACGGCTGGCTCCGCATCCTGGAATTTTTGCCCGACAACAAGACCGTCAAACTGAAGACCTTCTCTCCGCTTTTCGCCGCATCGCCCACCACCCGGCAGTTCGCCTGGAAGAAGGACGCGCGGAACGAATTCGTGATGGAGTTTAAATGAGGATTCCAAGGAGGGCCGGTCCTCTGACCGGCCTGCTTGAAAAGATGGAACGCACCAACCTCAGTGCGTTTGCTTCGTTGACATAAATCCCCTCTCGAGAGGGGTGGCGCGCAGCGTCGGGGTGTGTTCAGCACGTAATTTCGCTTGGAGGACCCCTTCGCTGGCCGGGCTCCGTCCGCTTCCAAACCAGCGCACTGGGGTGCGCTCCCCCTCGTTAAGGCCGGGCGAGTACTTCCACCAGCGTGGCGCGCGCGCCTTGGCGGTGGAGGCTTTCCAGCAAAGCGCCCACTTCCCGGCGAAACGGCGGCGCCGACGCCAAAGGGGCGTTGAAGATTTCGGTCAGGGCGAGCAGCGGCGACGGATCGCAGCCGCCCTGGCGCGCCAGCTTCTGGAGGCGCGGGGCGAGCGGATCGGTGAGCGGCAACTCGCCGCCCCGTTCGTCCAGGCCCGTGAGGTAACGAATCCACGCCGCGATCGTGAAGCTGAGCAGCAGGGTCGGACCGCCGCGGGCCAACTGTTCCTCGAGGGAGGGCAGGAGGAATTTGGGCAGGCCCGACGACCCGTACCGGGCGATCCGCGCGAGTTGGTCGCGAATCGCCGGGTCGGCGAACCGCTCGATGAGGGTTGCCTTGTACGCGCCGAGATCAATCCCGGGGACGGGTGGCAGCAGCGGCGTGACTTCGCGGTCCATCAGCGTGCGCACGAGCCGGACGATATCGGGATCACCCATCGCCTCGTGCACGAACGTGTGCCCGAGCAGCAGGCCGATGTAGCAAAGCGCCTGGTGGCTCGCATTCAGCAGGCGCAATTTCATCTGCTCGTAGGGGGCGACGTCAGCCACGAGCTGGACTCCGACGTTCTCCCAGGCCGGGCGGCCGTTTGCGAAAGAATCCTCGACCACCCACTGGGTGAATCGCTCCGTCACCACGGGCCACCGGTCCTCGAGGTCGAACTTTTCGCGGATGACGGCGCGGTCCTCGTCGAGCGTCTGGGGCGTGATCCGGTCCACCATGCTGTTGGGAAACGTGCAGTTCTCCGTCATCCAGCGGGCGAGCACCGGGTCCTTGAGCTCGGCGAATGCACTCAGGTTTCGCCGCAACACGTCGCCGTTTCCAGGAATGTTGTCGCACGACATCAGCGTCACGGGACCCAGGCCGCGGCGCCGGCGTCGTTCGAGCCCGGCGAGGATCATGCCGAATGAGCAGACCGGGTCGTTCGGATGGGCCAGCTCGTGGACGATGTCGGGGTGTTGCGCATCGAAGCGCCCGGTCCCTGCATGGATGTAGTAGCCGCCCTCGGTGATCGTCAGCGAGATGATCCGCGTCTCCGCGGACGCCAGCCGGTCAAGCGCCACCTCGCGCTGTTCGGGGGCAAAAATGAAATTGCGCAGGCTGCCGATGATGCGGAGGTCGTCCCGTTGCGCGCCGCGCACGAGGATCGCGTAGAGCCAGTCCTGGTCGCGCAGGGCATCCCGGATGCGAACGTCCGGCGGCAGCAGGCCGATGCCGCAGTAGCCCCAGGCCGGGTTGCCGCCCTGTTCGAGGAGTTGGTCGGCGTACACGGTTTGGTGCGCGCGAAAAAATCCGCCCACGCCGATATGGACGAGCCCCTGGCCGACGCGGGAGCGGTCGTAGTGCGGCGTCCTCACCGTCGCGGGCAGCCGGCTGAGCGTGCGCTCTGACAAAAGGATGGGCATGGGCAGGGGTGGGTTGGGTTACCGCCGCGCTGGGCCGGTGTCCTTCGGGTTGATGAGGCGACGCGATTAGAAGCATTGGCCGACCCGCCAGGCGACGGGTTTTGTTCTGAAAAGGTTAAATGGTCCGGACGGCAATCGACGACTGCCGGGAAGCGCGGGCCAGCGCGCGGGCCCCGGGAGCCAAAAGGGGGAGCGCCCTGACCCGTGCGCTGGACGGCGCCCGCGCCCAAACCAGCGCACGGGAGTCGGTGGGTCCCGTCCCCCACTGCCTGAGCCCGGCTAAGTGGCGGACGCTGAGGCTCCTGCCGGATTGTGGTACATACTTTAGAAAACTCTTGCGCGAGGGGATGGGGACCGTAGCTTCCCCGATTCCGTGCTGGGTCCCCATCGTCTAGCCCGGTTAGGACACCACCCTTTCACGGTGAGAACCGGGGTTCGAATCCCCGTGGGGACGCCAACGAAAAAGCCGCCGACAGGCGGTTTTTTTGTGCCCGGTTCGAACCTTCAGGTTCGATGGCGCGGTTGACTACCCGCGTGTCCGGCGCATCCGGGCCTCGTGCTCGGCTTCGGGGGAGATCGCGTGCAGGTTGGAATTCGCGGGGCCGTTCATGACCTTGCCGAGGCCGTCGAACCGGGAACCGTGGGCGGGGCAGTCCCAGGTCTTCTCGGAGTCGTTCCAGGAAACGACGGCGCCCAAGTGCGGACACAGGGCCGAGCATTCGTGGAACGCGCCGGTTTCATCCCGGTACACGGCAAGCTTCTTCAGGCCGTGCCGCACGATAGCCCCGGAGCCACGGGGAATGAGCTGGTCCTTCCGCACATCGCCGGCCGTGAACCAGTCGGCGTATTGCGCGGCCACGTTGGCGTTTTCGTGCGCGTAATCTTTCGCGGCCTTCAGCGTGATGCGCGAGGGGCTGTAAAGTTTTTCCCAGGGATTGGCGCGGCCGGTGATCAGGTCGGTCAACAGGCCGCCGGCAATCGTGCCGTGGGTCAGGCCGTTGCCGGAGTCGCCCGTGACGACGTACACATTGTCGTGATCGCCGGGATTCCGGCCGATGTAGGCGAGCCCATCGACGGGCTCCATCACCTGGCCGGACCAACGGAAGCGGATTTCGCCGATCATCGGAAAATGCCGGCGGGTCCACGTCTCGAGATCCCGGAAATGATGTTCGGTGTCCTCGTCCTGGCCGGTTTTGTGGTCCTCGCCCCCGACGATGAGGATGTCCTCGGACGCGCCGGCGCCCTGGACGGACTGCAGGCGGACGTAATGGTAGGGATCGGCGGTGTCCCAGAGGAGGATTTTGGGCATGGACCCCGCGGGGACCACGGCGCCGATGACATAAGTGCGGTAGGCGGCCTGCTTGGTGTGAATCGCGAAGACATCGTTCACCGGCGTGTTGGTGGCCACGACGATGGCGTCGCATTTGATCTGCAGGTTGGCGGACGTTTCGACGCGGGCTGACTTGCCGCCGTGGATTTTTGCCGCGTGTGTGTGCGCGTGGATCCGGCCCCCGCGGCGGACCACGGCCTCGGCCAGGGCGGAAAGATATTTCAACGGATGGAATTGCGCCTGACGCGGAAAATGCAGGGCGGGCCCGGTATCGAAGAAGTCCAGGGGCGCCCGGTCGATGAGCCGGACATCCGTGAGCCCGGCGCGATGAGTCGCGGCCAGTTCCTTTTGGAGAATGTCGGCCGGCTCCTCGAGCGGGTTGTAGAGATAGCCGTCGACCCGTTCGAAATCGCAGTCGATCCGCTCCTCGCGCACGATCCGCTCGATGGTATCGATCGCGGCGGTATGGCTTGCGGCTGCCAGCCGGGCGCCAGCGGCCCCGTGAAAGCGTTCCAAATCGGAGTACCGGTCATCCAGCGCGTTGACGAGGTGCGCCGTGGTGCGCTCGGTTTCGCCGGAGACGATCGGGCCGTCGTCGAGCACGATCACGGATTTGCCGGCCTGGGTCAGGAAATAGGCGGTGGTGAGGCCCGCGATGCCGGCGCCGATCACGCAGACGTCGGTCTGCTGGTTGCCGGTCAACGCGGGGAATTCCGGGCGCCCGGCCGTGGCCATCCAGAGGGAAACCGCCCGGCCCGCATGCTCTGCTGCTGCTGGAGTATTCATCACCTGTGGACCCATCCCGCGCTCCCCGGGTCCCGATTAACCGGTTTGCGGTCGTTCGCTCCGGGGAATTGACGGGAGGAGCGCGGCAGGGTTGTAACCTTTGCTTCGCCGGTGCATCCAAGGGTCGATGCACTGCGCCCCGACCGAGACCAACGACCTTCACCCGGAGATTTCCGACCTGCAGGCGATCGACGAGGTCAACCGGGGCAACCGCGAGATGTTCGAGGTGCTCGTCCGCCGTTACAACCGCCAGCTGTTCCGCGTCGGCTTCAGCTACCTGCAGCAGCATGAGCAGACGGAGGACGCCATGCAGAACACGTACCTGAAGGCCTTCGTGCATCTCGGGCATTTTCAGCGCGAGGCGGCTTTCTCGACGTGGCTGACGCGCATCATGATCAACGAGTGCCTGATGACGCTCCGCCGCCGCCGGGGCCTGCGCGAGGAAGTCCTGCCGGAGGATTCCGCCGGCCTGGCCACCACGGCACCCCAGGGTGCGGCCCGTTTGAATTTAAAAGAAATGAAAGCCCTCTTGGAAAACGCCATCAATGCCCTGCCGCAGGGCTTGCGCACGGTTTACGTGCTTCGCGAGGTGCAGCACCTCTCCACGGCCGAGGTGGCGGTGTGCATCGGCGCGACTCCCGGGACCGTCAAGGTGAAGCTCCACCGCGCACGCGAGCGGCTGAAAACCATCCTGCTGGCCAGCGCCGCCGGGCTGGAGCTGTTCCCCTTTGCCGCGGAATTTTGCGATCCGTTCACCGCGCGGATCATGAACGCGATCCTGGCCGCGGGCCCCGTGGCCTGAGCCGGACGCAGGCGGGTTGAGCGCACTGACAGACCCCAGTGCGCTGGTTTGGGAGCGGGCGCCGCCAAGCGCACAGGGGCAGTGCGCTCCACTTTGGCGTTTCGGCTGAGGGGCGCGGCCGGCAGGCGAGCCTGCGCGACGCTGTAACCTTCCGGCTTTTGCCGCATCCAAGTTGGGGTGGAACGGAATCTCCCGTGCCGCCAACCAAAACCATCACCATGAAAACATCCCATTGTCTCGCCCTGGCCGCCGCGCTGGTGGCGCTCCCGGCTTTCGCCGCCACGGCCCCGAATGACGCCCAGATCGCGGCGATTGTCGTGGCCGCCAACCAGGTGGACATCGACGCCGGCAAGTTTGCGATCGCGAAGAGCACCGACGCGACCGTGAAGGATTTTGCGCAGCGCATGGTCACCGACCACAGCGCCGTGAACCAGAGTGCGGTGGAACTCGTCACGAGGCTCAAGGTCACGCCCGCGTCCAACCCCACCAGCGAGGCGCTGAAGGAAGGCGGCGACCAGAATCTCGCCCATCTCGGCACGTTGAGCGGCCGCGCGCTGGACAAGGCGTACGTCGACCACGAGGTGGCGTACCATGAGCAGGTGCTCGCGGCGATCGACAACACGCTGATTCCCAGCGCGAGCAACGCCGAGCTGAAAGCCCTGCTCGTCAAGGTGCGCCCCGCGTTTGTCGCCCACCTCGAGCACGCGAAGCGACTCGCGGCATCCTACAAGTAATCGCGGACCGCGATGAAACTCCCCCGTCCATTCCTCGCGGGACTGTGGCTGGTCATCGCGCTCGCTTGTGGGGCGGGACCGGCGGAGAGAACGCCCGGGCCCCGCACCCACGCGGTGCGCATCGACGGTATGGCGTTCGCGCCCGCGATCCTCACCGTGCGGCCGGGTGATACGGTGGAATTCACCAACACGGACCTTGTGCCGCACACCGTGACCGAGCGCAGCATTCGCCAGTTCGATTCGGGGATGATCGACCGGAAGGGGACTTGGAAAATCGTGTGCTCCAGGGAAGGCCGGCTGGAGTACCGCTGCCTCTACCATCCCACGATGCTGGGATCCATTACGGTGACGTCCGGTGAAGTGGCGCTGTCCCGCGGCGGCGCGGCGATCGAACTGTGCGGTGCGCCGGTGCAGTAGGCCCGGCAAGACCGGTCTCTGATCGGTCCGCGCCAGCCGCCGACCGGCCCCAGCCGGACATTTCCCGTGGTGGGCCGGCGGGGGCCGCCCGATGGCAGGGGCGGTGGCCTCGGGTTAAAGTGAAGGCTTATGAATACCGACCAACCGATTGCCGGCTACACGGCCTTGCACGAGGAAAACCACATCGACCGTCGCTCCCCGGCTTGGGGCGGCGTGATTGCCGGCGCGGTTGCCGGCCTCGCTACTCACATTCTCATCATGATGCTGCTCACCGCCATTGGCATGGGCGCGGCCAACCCGGGCACGGACGACAATCCCGTCGCGACGTTCGGCCTGGGTACGGCGATCGCCTGGAGCGTGAGCGCGCTCATCTCGCTGTTCATCGGTGGCTGGGTGGCGGGTCGATGTGCGGCGCGCGTGCACAGCGTGTCCGGCGGCGTGCATGGATTCCTGGTGTGGTGCGTGGCCACCATCGCGGGTGTGTTGATCGTCTCGAGTGGCGCCGGCGCCCTGATCGGTGGCGCGGCGCGCATTGTCGGACAAGGTGCCTCGATGGCCGGCCAAGCGGCGGGCGGAATGGCTGACCTGGCGAAAGAGGCGGTCGCGAGTAATGCCGCCTCCATCCAAAGCATGATGGACGAGGTCACGGAAAATCCCGCGATCAAGAATAACGCGGCCAAGGCGGCCGCCGCCAAGCGCGAGATCGGGCAGGCCGTCCGGCAGTTGTTTCGGGCCGACGGCAACCTGCGCGACCCGCAGGCGCGGAAGGAGGTCGTCGAGGCGATGACGCGCGCGGGCGTGTCCGAAGCCGACGCCAACCAAACCGTCGACAGCTGGGTGGCGTCGATGGAGCGCATGCGTGCCCAGTTCGACCAAGCGAAGACGGCCGCGGTGGAAAAAGCACGCGAGGCCGCGGACAAGGCCGCGAAGGGCATCGCGAAGGCGGCGCTCTGGTCGTTCATCGGTTTCGTGCTTGGCGCGCTCGCGGCCACCTTCGGCGGCCGGAGCGGCCAGCGCTGGGAATATTCGCACACCGAAATCGCGACGGAGGCGTCACTCGATCCAGCGCTGCGCCGGCGGGTGACGACGTAGACCTAGCGAAACGAATTACAAGTACGGGCGGTCTTTGCGACCCCCGGGTGAAACGCGCTGATCTCAGCGCGTTTTTCTTTTGCGGATGGAGGGACCAAACGCTCACGCGTTCGGCTACCTCGGCTATCGCGCGTTCCGTAGCCGAACGCGTGAGCGTTTGGCCGGCCTCAAGCCTTTCCGCCGGCGGCGCGGGCGATCTCCGTCCACTCGCTGTCGGTCAGCTTGATCCGGGTGGCGCCCATGTTTTCCTCGAAATGCTTGACGCTGGAGGTGCCGGGGATCGGCAGCATGACGGGCGACTTTTGCAGGAGCCAGGCCAGCGCGAGCTGGGAGACGGTTGCGTGGTGCGCCTTGGCCATTTTGTCCAGCGGGCCGCCGGGGCGGGCCATGTCGCCGGCGGAGAGCGGAAACCACGGGATGAAGCCGAGGTTGTGCTTGGTGCAGTAGTCGAGCACTTCGGCGCTCTGCTGGTTGCCGAGGTTGTAGAGATTCTGGACGCTGACGATCGTCGCGGTCTTTTTCGCCTGCTCGATTTCCTTCACGGAAACCTCCGACAGGCCAAGGTGGCGGATCTTGCCGACTTTCTGCAGGTCCTTCAGCGCGCCGAGCGTCTCGGCGACCGGCACCTTGGGATCGATGCGGTGAAGCTGGTAGAGATCGATGCAATCGAGTTTCAGGCGGCGCAGGCTCAGCTCCACGCATTGGCGGAGATATTCCGGACGCCCGACGGGAGCCCACTCGCCCGGGCCCGAGCGCGTGAGGCCGCCCTTGGTGGCGATGACGAGGCCTTCGGGATAGGGATGGAGCGCCTCGGCGATCAGGCGCTCGCTGACCTCGGGGCCGTAGGAGTCGGCGGTGTCGATGAAGTTGACGCCGAGGTCGACGACGCGGCGCAGGAGTTTGCGCGCCTCGGCCGGATCCTTGGGCTCGCCCCACACGCCCTCGCCGGTGATGCGCATCGCGCCGAAACCGAGGCGGTGAACGGGCAAATCGCCCCCGAGTTTGAAAGTCCCGCTGGCGGCGGCCGCGGACGAAGTGGACGAGGATGCGGAAGGCATACCCGGGCAAGATGCACGGTTCCGGTGCGGAGACAAACGCGTGCTGGAAGGAAAATCTGAAACTTGAAACCTGAGATCCAATGCGTGCCGAACTTTTACACGGAGATCGCAGAGAGTGGGGCCGCCGCCGATCGCCTCTGCGCACTCTGCGACCTCGGTGTAAAACGATCGGTCTGGTTTCGCTCTGACGGGACGAAGGCGGGGCCGTTGAAAATCAAGGCGGTTCACCATCGATTACACGGATTGCACGGATGGTCGGCCGAGACATTTATCGCCACAAAAAGCTGAAAGGCGCAAAAACGATCGCGCATTAAGATTCTGTGCCTTCGGTGCCTTTTGTGACTAAATCCCGAGCTGTGTTCATCCGTGAAATCCGTGGTTAAAAACTCCGCCTCTGCATTTCTCTTACTCCATGAAATTCCGCTTCATTCTTCTCGGCTGGTTGGCTGCTCCTTCGCTTTTCGCCCAGCGGCCGGAGGATCAGCCTTTGCCGCCGGTGGTTTCGGTGCCGGTGGCTTTCAGCTTTGATTTCGGGCCGGCCAAGCCGGGGACCATCGCCATGGCCGTGGCGGACTACGACGCTTACAGTGCGGAACGGGGCTATGGCTTCGATCTCGGGACCAAGCCGCATACGGACACGCCGTTTTTCTTCTCGGTGAAAGTGCCCGAGGGCAACTACCGCGTCACCGTCACGCTCGGCGATCCGGCGGGAGACTCCGATACCACGGTTCGCTCCGAGTCGGGCCAGCTTCATCTGGTGAATATCCGGACGACCGCGGGACAATTCACGACGCGCACGTTCTACGCGAACGTGCGGCGTCCGGAAATTTTCCCGCCCGCGCCGCTGAATGCCCCGGGTCAGCCGAAGGTGCACATGTTCATTCCTGGCGAGGCCGAGGCCCGGCATTGGGACGAGAAACTCACGATCGAGTTCAATGGTCCGCGGCCGCGCGTCGTCGGTCTGGAGGTGGTGAAGGACGACCGCGTGCCGGTGATTTTCATGGCCGGCGACTCGACGGTGGCCGATCCGCGGTCGGGCCCCGGGGGAAACTGGCCGACGCAACTGAGCCAGTTTCTCAAGCCGGAGGTGGTCATCTGCAACAGCGCCTCGAGCGGCGAGACGAGCAAGAGCTTCATCACCGGCGAGCGCCTCGACAAGGTGCTCAGCCAGATGAAGGCCGGGGATTTCCTGCTCGTGCAGTTCGGACACAACGATTCGAAGCCGCAATGGCCGCAGAGCTACACGGAGCCCGCGACGACCTTCAAGGCGTACCTCGGCGTGTACCTGGCGGAAACGAAGCGCCGCGGCGCTACGCTCGTGCTCGTGACGCCGATGGAGCGTCGCAGCAATGGCGACACGGTGGGCCCGTGGGCGCGCGCGATGCGGGAGTTTGCCCGGGAGAACCACGTGCCGCTCATCGACCAGTGGGCGATGAGCAAGGAGCTGTGGGCTGCGCTGGGGAAGGACGTCGGCACGGCCTTCGCCGACCCGACGCATCTCAGCGGCTACGGCGGCTACCTGCTCGCGAAGAACATCGTCCGGGGCATCAAGGCAAACGTCCCCGCGCTCGCGAAGTTCATCGTCGAGGATTACCGCGACATGGATCCCGCAAAGCCGGAGCCACCGCCGGAGTATTTGCAGCAGGGGAGCGGGCTGAAGCCCGCGGGAAAACCTGAGACCTGAAACCTGAGACCTGAAATTGGGGATCTCGTGTCGCAGGTCAGCGGGCCGGTTCGAACGTAGCAGCCGTCGTGAGACGGCTGGCGCCAGCGGCCTGACGACCGCCACACCTTTCCTAATTTCTAATTGTAGGGCCGCCGCTCGTCGGCGGGCCGTTGGGCGAAGGCGGCATCAGGCCCCGGCCCCGCGGCAAGCGCGAGTCCTCCATTCAAGCCAGCCGGTGCGGAGACCGGCTCTCCCCATGGTCGCGCCCGCGTTTCCGCGAAGCCTTCAGGTCCCAGGTTTCCCCGGTACGGCCGCCTTGCGGACGCACCGGAACCCTGCGTGGTTGCTGCCGGTGTCGATGGCGCCCTTGCCGCGGGAGCCGACCATGTAGCGCGTGCAATACTGGTCGGTGCAGAGAAACGAGCCGCCGCGCTGCACGCGCTTGGCCACGCCGGGTTCGCCGGGATCGAAGCTTTCGCTTTGCGCAGGGCCGGTGGGATTCTTCGCCACGCCGTGAGCGCTGCTCTTCAAATAGGCATCAGGGGCGTACCAATCCTTGCACCATTCCCAGACGTTGCCCGCGACGTCGTGCAAACCATAGCCATTCGCCGGGAACGAAGCGACGGGCGCGATGCCGGCAAAACCATCGGCGGCGGAATTCTTGTACGGGAATTCGCCTTCCCAAATGTTGGCCATCTTCTTCCCGTCCGGGTTGAGCTGGTCGCCCCACGCATAGAGCTCGCCGCTGCGGCCGCCGCGCGCGGCGAATTCCCATTGCGCCTCGGTGGGCAGGTCCTTGCCGGCCCACGCGGCGTAGGCGACGGCGTCCTCGTAGGCGACCTGCACAACCGGATAGTGCTCGCGCCCCTTGAGGTCGCTCGCGGGACCCTCGGGGTGACGCCAATCGGCGCCCGCCACCCAGGACCACCAGCGGAAGGCGTTGTCGAGCGGGACCGCGTGGTCCGGCGGCGTGAACACGATCGCACCGGGCGCGAGCTTGTCCGGCGGGACGCCCGGGTAGTCGGCGGCCCGCAGCGGACGCTCGGCAACCGTCACGTATTTCGTCGCGGCGACGAAGCGCGCGAACTCCGCGTTGGTCACCTCGGTGCGGTCCATCCAGAAGCCATCGACGTAAACCCGGTGCACCGGGCGCGCGTCGTCCATCGATTCATTGCCCCCGCAGACATCCCCGCGCGGGTCCTTCGATCCCATCGAAAATTCCCCGCCCGGGATCCAGACCATGCCGGCGGGCGCGGGACCGGGGGCCGGGGCCTTGTTCGCGACGGTCGGAAGAAAGTCGTCGGCGCGAGCCAAGCCGCTCGCAATGAACAGCAGCGCGACGAGGTATGACATTCTCTTCATGGATGCGGCAGAACGCTCAACGACGAACTGGCAACGTTCAATCCCCATCTCAAGGCGCCCCGCTTCCAGGTAGTGTCCGGATTTGTCATGGCGAAGGAGCGTGCAATCGCGCCGTTCGTGCGGGAGGGTGCGGCTCCGCACCGGCCTGGTCGGTCAGGAGACCGACGGGTTTGAGTGTAGGGCCCGCGCTTGCCGCGGGGCCGGGGCTTGAGGCCGCCTTCGCGTGACGGCTCGGCGACGAGCGCCGGCCCTACAATTAGGAAGCGGGAAAGGTGTGGTGGACGTCGGACCGCGGGCGCCAGCCGTCTGACGACGGCTGCTACATGCAGAGAACAGAAAACTCTGGAGGGCCGGTCTCCGCACCGGCCTGGTCGGTCAGGAGACCGACGGGTTTGAATGTAGGGCCCGCGCTTGCCGCGGGGCCGGGCTTGAGGCCGCCTTCGCACGACGGCCCGGCGACGAGCGCCGGCCCTACAATTAGGAAGCGGGAAAGGTGTAGCGGACGTCGGACCGCGGACGCCAGCCGTCTGACGACGGCTGCTACATGCAGAACTGGAAACTTTGGAGGGCCGGTCTCCGCACCGGCCTGGGCTTCCATTCCGGCCGGCATAATTCGAACACGCGCGGTGTTGGCGCTTGCTAGCGGATCAGTCAGCCGCACCTTTTTCGTTCCGTGAATATTCCGACGATCGAAAGTCTGACCGATCAGTTTCGCCACACCTATGGACGGGTCCCCGCGGTCATTGCGCGCGCGCCGGGGCGGGTGGAGTTCATCGGCAACCACACCGACTACAACGGCGGCGCGGTGCTCGGCGCGGCGATCGACCGCTACGTCTGGGTGGCCGCGGCACCCAATGCGGCGGGCCGGCTGCGCTTGTTCAGCGCCGGCGCGAAGTCGGTCATCGAACTGCCGGCCGATCCTGGTTCGAAGATCACGGGATCGGATTCCTGGGCCAACTATCCGCTCGGCGTGTGGCGCAGCCTCAAGGACTTCAACCTGCCGCAACCGGCGAGCTTCGATTTGCTCGTCGATTCCGACCTGCCGCCCGGCGCGGGGTTGAGCAGCAGTGCCGCGCTCGAGTTGTCGACGGCGCTCGCATTGCTGGCGCTCGCCGGGAAAACCGATTTGCCGCCCGACCGCCTCGCTGCGCTGGGCCGCCACGCGGAGAACAAGTACGTCGGCGTGCCCTGCGGCATCCTCGACCAGGGCACGAGCGCGTTCGGCCGCGCCGGTCACCTGGTGCACATCGATTGCCGCGGGCCGGAGTTTTCGCGGGTGCCGTTCCCGGCCGCCGCGCACCTGTGGATTTTCAACACCCGCGAGAAACACGCGCTGATCGATGGGTTCTACGCCACGCGCAACCAAGAGTGTCTCGAGGCGGCCAAGCTCCTGGGCGTGAAGCTGCTCGCGGATCTCACGCCGGCGCAGCTGGCGCGGCAGGGCGCGGACGGCGCCCACGTCCTGCCCGCGGATCTCGCGAAGCGCGCGCGACACATCGTCGAGGAGAACGCCCGGGTTCACGACACCGTCGGGGCCCTCGAGCGGGGCGATCTCGACGCGGTCGGCCGGTTGTTGACGGCGTCGCACCGCAGCTCACAGCACCTGTTCGAAAACAGCACGCCGGCGCTCGACGAGCTTGTGGACGGGCTGGAAAAGCATCCGGCGGTTTATGGCGCGCGTTTGACCGGCGGCGGCTTCGGGGGTGCGGTGATGGCCCTGACGAAGGACAGTTTCACGACCGCCGATGCCGAGGCGATTGCGCAAGCTTACGCCGTGAAGCACGGTCGCCCGCCGGAGATGATCCATTTGCGCGCAGCGGACGGCGCGGCGGTGCAAAGCGGCGTTTGAGAAGACCTGAGACCTGAAACCTGAGACCTGAACGGGGTCGAAGCGGCATCATCGCGCCGGCGCGATGTTTGGAGGGCCGGTCTCCGCACCGGCCTGGTCGGTCAGGAGACCGACCCTCCACGGGTTTGAATGTAGGGCCCGCGCTTGCCGCGGGGCCGGGGCTTGATGCCGCCTTCGCACAACGGCCCGGCGACGAGCGCCGGCCCTACAATTGGGAATAGAGAAAGGTGTGCGTACGTCGGGCCGCGGGCGCCAGCCGTCTGACGACGGCTGCTACATCCAGAACTGAAAACTTTGGAGGGCCGATCTCCGCACCGGCCTGGTCGGTCAGGAGACCGACCCTCCACTTGGTTTGAGTGTAGGGCCCGCGCTTGTCGCGGGGCCGGGGCTTAAGGCCGCCTTCGCACGACGGCTCGGCGACGAGCGCCGGCCCTACAATTCAGAGCCGAGCCGTTCTGGTTTTCCGCGGCTTCGTGGAAACGACGCGGCCGCGTGGAACGGCTTTTCCATTGCTCATTGCCGCCGGCATTGCGAAATAGCGGGCGAGCGCGATCCGGTTTTGCGCAGCACATTCAACACGATGATCACCACGACCCTGTTCGGTTTGTTCGTTGGCGTGGGCCTTGCGGCCCTGCTGACTTTGCTCTTTGGCGTTTACTCGATCGGCCCCACCGAGCGCGGCGTGCTCACCACGTTCGGCCGCGTCCAGCGCACCGAGGGCACGAGCGCCGACGACCCGCAGCTCGGCGCACTCCTCACCGCCGAGGAGAAGGTCCGCTATAATTACCCGAGCGTGCGCGTCATCCCGCCGGGCGGCCCGTATTTCAAATGGCCGTGGCAGCGCCTCTACAAGGTCGACATGACCATCCAGGCGATCGACATCACCTGGGACCCGGATATCAACCAGGACAGCATCGAGGCCGTCACGAAGGACAACCTCACCGTGCAGATCTCCGGTCAGATCCGCTGGAAGCCCTGCGAGCGCAACCTGTACGCCTACCTGTTTGGCATCGCGCACCCCGCGGCGCACGTCGTCGGCTACTTCATCTCCGTGCTGCGCGACCGCATTGCGACGTTCCACGGCCAGAGCGCCGAGGGCAGTGTCGAGGGCGTGTCGATCAATGATCTCCGCCGGAATCTTTCCCTGATCAACAGCTACATGGAGGAGACCTGCCGCAAGACCTCGGCGCGCTATGGCGTCGATCTCGACGCGGCGCTGATCACCAACATTGACCCGCCGGCCGACGTCGACGAGGCGCTCGCCTCGATCAACACGACCCAGAACCAGGTGGCCGCGTCGATCAGCCAGGCGAAGGCCGACGCCGACCAGAAGCTCAAGATGGCGGAACAGGCCGTGCAGATCGCGCAGAACCGCGCCGAGGCCGAGGCCGCGCCCATCCTCGAGCTCGGGCACACCCTCGCCGCCATGCACCAGAGCGGCGGCCAGCTCGCGCTCGACAGCTACGTCCGCAACGCCCGGCTCCCGCTCCGCGAGCGCGCCGCCCAAACCGTCCTCAAAGTTTAACCGAACCGTCCCATGAACTTTCTCATTTCCGTCGCCGTCGGCATTCCGCTGACCTTTTTCGCCACGTTTGTGCTGATCGGCATTGGCAACCTGTTCCAGCTCTGGCGCGTGCTGCCCGAGCGCACCGTGATCGTCTACACGTTCTTCGGCCGCGTTGTCGGCCAGGTCGAGGAGCCCGGCCTGTTTTTCCCGATCGCGCACTTCGGCCCGAAGGCGCTGCTGTTTCCGTTCTTCGGGAAGGCCTACACCGTGAAGACAAACATCTACCAGGCCTACCTGCGCAACCAGCTCGTCAACTCCGAGGAAGGCGCGCCGATGGGCGTCGGCATCTGGTTCGAGACCTTCGTGAAGGACCCGAAGGCCTACCTCTTCCAGAACTCCAATCCGATGGGTTCGCTCAAGGCCAACGTGGCCACGGCGGTCGTGAAGCAGCTGTCGAACCTCAAGCTCGACGTGCTGCTCGAGAACCGCGACGCGCTCTCGCGCAAGGTGCGCGAGGAAGTCACGCCGACCTCCGTGCAGTGGGGCTTCAGCCTCGGTTCGACTTACATCCGCAAGGTGGCGTTCCGCGACCAGGGCATGATCGGCGAAATCCAGCGCAAGGTCGTGAACCGCCTGCGCCAGGTGACCGCCGCGATGCGCCAGGCCGGCGAGAACGAGGTCGCGATCATCCATTCCGAAGCGGACAAGCGGGCCTCGCAGCGCCTCGGCCAGGCCCAGGCGGTGCGCCCGCAGGTCGTCGGCGCGGCGCTCGCGGAAGTGCAGCGCGTGCCGGCCGTCGCCGGCGCGCTCTTCGCGCTCCTCGACATCCAGGCCACGCTGAAAAGCCCCGGCAAGATCGTGCTCGCGCAGGACGGCGGCGGCACGGGGCTCTTGCTGAACAGTTGAGCGAACGGTCGAATACCTGAGACCTGAACTTTGGAGGGCCGGTCTCCGCACCGGCCTGGTCGGTCGGGGGACCGACCCTCC
>CAZEUN010000025.1:0-60348 GCA_964515595.1 uncultured Oleiharenicola sp.
TCGCTCCCTCCCGCGCTCAAAAATGACGACCACCGGCCTTATCTTAGCGCCATTCGGGTCTGGCTTTGTGGTTTGTGATGGGTTCGGTCAACGTGGAGCAGCGCGGCGGTTCCACTGGCTCACCTTGCGGCTGACCTCATGAAGCGCGCCGAGGAGCAGGTGGGTTGAAAGCCAGCGATTCGTCACGGTGGAGCGGGCTTTCATGGCCGCAGCGATCGCGAGTTTCCAATCCGCAGACTTCCCCGTGGAGGGGATATCCAATCGAGTTCGCCCCGCGCGCTTTAGTTCCTGCTCGAGCAATTCATCCCACTGCGCCTCCAGCGTCTTTCGGATCTCATCCGGTCGACCGGGGCCACGTCCGGCCAGATCACGATGTTCCTGCATCATCGCCGATGCGAAAGTTGCACCGCCGATGACCCAGCCCTTCGACATTCGATCAAAGAACTGCTGCTTCTGGGCGGGCTCGTTCTCCGCCAGCCATTCCAAGTACGCGATATACTGATCTCGGTCAGCGGGGGTGTCGGCAAGGTCTCCCGCAAACCGCAAACACGGCAGCGGATCGTACCAAGGCGGGCGCTCCAGCGGGTGGTATAGCCATCTAACGCTTGTCCAAGGGTAATGTCTTAACGAACGGACCGCGCACAGCCGCGCCCGCACTGGGTTAAGATGCACATAGTGACAGACCCATCCAAGCCCTTCGCCCGGTTCAATAATCAGACTCTTGTAGCGTCCTTGAAACAAGTGGCCTCGCTCCTGCCGACGCCGATTGAAACGCCCCGCAAAGGTGCCCAACAACCACTTCATCCCTTCCACAAGATTGGCCCCTGGGGTCGATATGGTCAGATGATAGTGGTTCGACATTATGCCCCATGCATGAATCAGCCAGCCAGTGCGCTCGCATGCACCCTTCACGCAATCCAGGAACAGTCGCTTCGTTTGCTCCGCCTGGAAGACATTCGCCCGGTAGTTGCCGCGGCTGATCACGTGATAGATTCCCGCCTCTGATTCCATTCGCAATGGTCGTGCCATGCCCAATACCACCGCTGACGCCCGCCCTCATACCACCGAACTTTCGTAATTTTTCCGTAAGCGCATTTTCGATCACAAACCACAAAGCCAGACCCCAGACCGCCTTCAGCGGTCGTTCTCCCTTGATGTAGCAGCGATCGTAAGATCGCTGGCCCGCCACCTTGCGAACTCTGCTCCATTGGGTATGGAGCAGGGCGGTCAGGGTTGCCGGGCGTCTGGCAGCGTGACTTGCAGGAGCGCCCCATTGCGGCCGTCGTCGCCGCTTTCGTGGTAGCCGAAATACATCCGTCCCGCCGCATCCTGGACGCCGCTGCCGGTGATGCGGCCGTTTCGATCCGGACGCTTGCCGGGCGAACTGCCGTTGAGCTCCGTGGTGAAGTCGGCCACCTGCCGGCGCGCGCCCGTTTCCAGGTTGAATTCATACATCCGGAGCGCGGGCGCCTCGCTGAGCCGGCTGGGAAACGTGTAGAGCTTCTTTTCGTCCGGTGACAGCACGAGCGAGTAACAAATCTCCACCGTCACGCCGGCCGCGGCTTGTTCCGGTGGCAACAGCGAGCCCAGCGCCTCCAGCCGTTCCTCCTGAAGATGGAAGACGTAAAGGTTGCCGAAGAGATCGACCAGATAAAGCTTCCGGCCGTCGTGCGTGCGCAGGGCGCCGTACAGCATGCCGAACTGGAATGAGTAGGGGGTTTGGGTGATCTTCGCGGTGTGGACGTCGAACGCGTACAGCGGCGACGCGTGGTGATCATGGTAATCATCATAGTACGTGAAGAACACCTTGCCGGCATCGTTGGCGAAGATCTGCCGGGTGGGCTTTCCGCCCGACCGGTGTTCCGCGACGCCCGGGTAAAGCCGGGTCTGGTGACTTCCGAGATCGTGGATGAGGATGTCGCCGAAGGGAAAGGTCAGGCCGGCGAGAGCGTTTTGTTTCCGCAGCACGGTGAGGCCGATGATGCCCTGATGCTCCACGGAAACGCCGCCCGGGTCCGCCTTGCTCAGATCCGCGAACTTCCCCGTGACCGGGTCATACGAATAGAAATGCCCCCCGCGCCGCGCCGCAAGGTCGGCGGGGCCCCGGTAGGTGTGGTAATCATGCGAGGAGAAATAGAACTTTCCCGCGTACTCCTGAAAAGGGACGTGGATCTTCGCAATCGTCTCCCCTGGCTGCAGATTCCCCTCGGCCCCGCTGATCCCGCGAAGGGTCCCCAGCAGCTCCCTTGCGCCGCTCCGCGTGTCGTATCGAAACAACATCGTGTCGAACGGGTGCCGGTCGCTTTGATCGCTGAACGCCACGTAGACGCGCTGCTCGTGGTCGATGCCCACGGCATCCCAGCAGGTGGTCAGGCGGGCATCCGCGGGCTTGAGGTCCTCGAAGCGGATGATCCGCACGGATGGCTTGGGTTCGCGGGAAGCGCTCGGCGCGGCGCTGACGACGCCAACCGGCCAACCAGCCATAAAAACCAGGGCCAGGAGAACCCTCCTGAAACCGAAGCCCGGCGAGTGCTGCTCCACGGGATCAGGTGCCGGGCCGCCGCTGGTCGGCGGGCCGCTTTGCGCCTGCGGACCGGTCCGCAGGCGCACAGCGGCCCGGCAAGGAACTGTATCTGTATCCCGCTTGAACGAAGGAGAGTGCATGGAATTGGTTTTAGGAAACGAGCCGGGCCTTGATGTAGTCGAAGCTCTGTTGCACGGAGACGAAGGGGTCGCCGGGCGTCTGGTCCTGCTCGACGATGAACCACTCGCACCCGCTGCGTTCGGCCTCGGCAATGATCTCCTTGAACGGCAGGGATCCGGCGCCGATTTCGCGAAACTCATGCTTGTTTTCCAGGCTGACGCCGTAGTCCTTGAGATGGATGAACGGTATGCGGCCGCGCAGGCGCCGGCACCAGTCCACGACGTTGTGGCCGCCGTAGTGCACCCAGAATGTATCCATTTCCATCACCAGGTTCTCGGGCGAGGTATGGGCCAGCAGGTATTCGAAAACGGTTGTGCCGCCGATCCGGGCAAACTCGGTGCCGTGATTGTGATAACCCAGGACGAGCCCGGCGGCGCGGAGCTTGGCGCCGGCGGCATCCAGTTTCCTCGCAAGCAGCTCGAGTTGGCCGGGCTGCCCGAGGTCAAAGCAGCCGTGCGTGGAGGGGAACGCCGTGTTGCGGCACCGCAGGGCCTGCAGGCGCGCGATGACGGCCCCGGGATCATCGAGGATCTTCAGGCCGGGCTCGTGGGTGGCGCAGATCGTGAGGCCTTCGCCGGAAGTGATGGCGACGATCTCGCGTTCGGGAATTGGCCCGACCCCGCTGAGCTGCACGGCAGTGTAACCCATGGCGCGGACGCGTTTCATCGTCGCGGCAAACTCCGCGGCATCGCGGCAGTGGTTGCGCAGGGTGAAGAGTTGCAGGGCGACTTGGGAGAGCTTCATGGGCAATCAGGTTGACCGGGCTTGGGCGGCGGACCGGGCGATCCGCTTCTGCAATTCGGCGTGGAACGTCGCGCCGCTCAGCGGCAGTTCGACGGTTTCATTGAGCCAGGTGGAGAGGAGCATGGCATTGGCCAGTTCGACGGACTGCAGGCCCTCTGCCGCCGGGGCGATCAGGGGCACGCCGTCGAGGACCGCGTCGGCGAAATTCTGCATGATCTCGGTGTGCTGCCCGCCCTGGCCGCCGACCGGAATGTTCACCTCCCAGGTGGCCGGGGCGGTGAAAAGCTCCGGCGTGGTGCGGCTGAACACGGAGGTCGCCACTTCGTTGCGGATGAATTGCAGGCGGCCGCTTTCGTAGACGACGCGGCCGCGGTCGCCGGCGATTTCCAGGCGGTTGGTGCCGGGCGCCTCGCCCGTCGAGGTGATGAAGACCGCCGTGGCGCCGTTGGGGAACTCAAGGTAGGCCGTGACTTCATCCTCGACCTCGATCGCGTGGTGCCTGCCGAAATGACAGAACGCGCGCACGCGCGCGGGCAGCCCGAACAGCCAGCAGAGCAGATCGAGTTGATGGGGGCTTTGATTGACGAGCACGCCGCCGCCTTCGCCCGCCCACGTTGCCCGCCACCCGCCTGATTTGTAGTAGGCGTCGGAGCGAAACCAATGGGTCAGGGTCCATTGCACCCGGCTGATCCTGCCCAGTTCGCCCGTTGAGATGAGCTGGCGGATCTTGCGAAAGGCGGGATTGGTCCGCTGGTTGAACATCGCGCCGAACAGCACCCTGGGGTCCGTATGGGCGGCCAGCATCCGCTCGGCGTCGGCCTTGTGCACCGCGATGGGTTTTTCGACGAGCACGTGGCGCCCCGCGCGCAGGGCTTCCACGGCGCCGTCCACGTGGGCGAAGTGCGGGGTGGCCACCAGCACCACATCGAGATCCGCCTGGAGCAGGTCGCCGAGCGCCGTGAAGGCCGGGACCTGGTCGCGATAGGCGGCCAGCCGCGCGGGATTGGCGTCGCAGACGGCGGCGAGCCCGGCGCGCCTGACCTGCTGGCCGAGGAGGGCCTGCGCATGGCTGGTGCCGATGTTGCCGAGGCCGACGATGCCGAAACGGACGTTTTTCATGGGAGTGACGGGAGCGCGGGTCATGAATTCCGATGAATCGGGGAATGTCACTTTAAAAAGCAAATGCGCATGTGAACACATGTGACTAAAATGTGCTTTCAAGCCTGGCTGGAACACCGGGTTTTGCTTGAAGAATAGTCCCCAGACGATCTCCGTTGAAATCACATGCGCATTGGAATCCAATGGGCGCTTCGGGCGAGGCACACGGCGCCCGTTTCAACCCTCAATACCCCCATGACCAACCCTGTCTCCGCGCCTGTGGCGCGTTCGCGCAGCGGTTTCGACGCCCCGGTGTCGTTCCGCCTGCTTGCCTCCCTGTTCGCCCTGCTCCTGATCGCGGCCGGCCCCGTTCGCGCGGTCCAACTCCTGCCTGGCGTCTATGGCTACGGCACCGACCGCGGGATTAACTCGGCCGGCTTTGGCAGCACCACGGTCAACGCGGTCATCCTCCACGTGACCAACCTGAGCGATCGCGATGCTTCCGGTGCCACCGTCACCGGTTCCCTGCGTGACATGGTGACCAGGAGCACGAGCGGCGCCCCGCGCGTGATCGTGTTCGACGTCAGCGGCACCATCCAGATCACGAAATGGCTGAAGATCACCCAGTCCAACGTGACCATCGCCGGGCAGGCGGCGCCGGGGCCGGTGGTGATCGCCGGTGCGCCGTTCATTGTCGGCACCGGCGTCACCAATGTCCTCGTCCAGCACCTGCGCGTGCGGCCGGGCGACCTCTGGGGCAAGCTGCACACCGATAACGTCACCTTCAACCGCGATGCCGTGACCGTCGAGGACGGCGCCAAGAACGTGGTGTTCGACCACTGCACCTTCGCGTGGTCGCTCGATGAACTCGCGGAGGGCTACAACGCCTACGAGAACGTCACCTTCAACCGCTGCCTCTTCACCGAGCCGCTCTTCATCGACACCCACCTCGACGAGCACACCTTCGACCCCAACTACCCGCAGCAGGCGGAGGAGCTTTCCCCCGTCCAGACCGGCATCGCGGCCTCGCCCGCGATGGAAACGATCACGGGCGCCACGGCCGCGGTCGATTCCAAGTATCACAAGGTCAACGCCGACGGCGCCGGGGACACCGTCACGTACACGATCGCCATCCCCACGTCGGGTGATGCGAACAACAACCGGAACGAGAACCACATTGTGGTCACCGGCATCAAGGGACCCGGCCGCGGGAAATTCCGGGCCGAGGTTTACCTGGGCGGGAGCGGCACGCCGATCCAGGCGAGCGAGGAGTTCGACATGTACGCCTCCACGGAGGCCACGGAGAGCTTCACCTTTGTTTCCCGCCACGCGACGCCGACGACGGAATTTTCCCTTGGCCCCGACCCCACCACCATGACGGTGAAGCTGGTGGTCACCGGCAAAAATGCCTCGAGCAGCGGCTACAAACTGTACGTCGACCAGATCCTGCTCTCCCAGCCGCATGCCATGGGACCCTATTTCACGGGTGGCGGCACCGTGGGTGGTCTGCCGGGCGGCAAGCTGTCCTTTATCGGCTGCGTTTTCTCTCATCTGCAGGCACGCGGGCCCTGGGTGGGTTCCCGGAACGTCGTGCTCGCCAATAATATTTTCTATAACCGCGAGCAGCAGTTCGTGATGTTCGGCGTGACCACCGGCGGGCCGGTGATGAATGGTTATATCGTCGGCAACACCTTCATTGAGGGGCCGGATTGGAGCAACACCCTGAACCCGGTGAAGAAAACCAAGATGCCGAGCGGTTCGCTGGTCCGGCTCGTCGACAACACCTACTACTCCGGCATGGCTTCCGGCGCGCCTGCCCTGACCGATCTGACCAACAACGCGACGGTCCCGACGTCGACGGACGACGGCATGAGCGGTTTCACGCCGCTGAGCGCCACCGCCGCCTACGAGTCCGTGTTTCTCGACGCGGGTGCCTGGGCGACGCGCCGTGACGAAATCGAAAACCGAGCCTCCAACGACATCCTCGCGGCTCCGGGCATCGCCGACTTCGCGTCGCGTCCGGGCGGATTGCAGGATTCCATGGCGCTGGCGGGCGTCACGCCGCCGCCCGCCGGTTCCGCCACTTGGGTGCCGCCGGGCAGCCCCAATGCGTTCACCGGCAGCTACACGAACTTGGAAATCGCCCTCCAGCGCCAGGCCGGACTCGCGTCAGGCTCGCCCACCCCGGGCGCCGTGCAGGCGGAAACCGGCACCCTCGGCGGGGGCACCCTGTTGGAAGCGACCAACCTCGGGAAAGTCGGGAGCTACTATGTGAACTTCCTCGTGGGCTCGACCGGCACGCCGAGCACACTCACATTCAGCACCATCAACGGGAACGGCGGCGGCACCAAAACCCTGCGCATCCGCTACGCCCTCGGCGGCACGGGCGGGGCGCGGACCGGCCAGCTGGTCGTGAACGGCGTGACGCAATCCATCACCTTCAATCCCACGGGTGCGTTCAACACGTGGGCGAACAAGGACGTGACGGTGACCTTGAACAACAACTCGACGAATTCGATCGTCTTCAAGGCCATCGGCGCCGATCTCGCGAACATCGACGAAATTTCGGTGTATTGATTTACCCCGTTTGATCTCCCAAGTCGCGGCGTGAAAGCGCCGCGACTTTTTTGTGCGATCCAGGGGTGAAGGGATCGAGGGGATTGCCTTGTCAGGGAGGGCCGCCGCTTGTCGGCGGGCCGTGGTCCGCCCGCGGCGACATTCCCGCCTGCCGCCCGGCGCCAGCCTTCACCGCGGCACCGTTCAAACCGCCTCGCCACCAATTCTGCATGGCATCCGGCCAGCAGGCCTGCCATCTCTGCACCATGCGTCTCCTTCGCGGTCCGGTTGCCTTCGTCTTAACGCTCTTCGTGTCAGCAGGGCTTTTCGCCGCGGTGCCGGTGACGGTCGTGCCCGTCACTGCCCGTCACGGCATGGTCGTCGCCGGACACCCCGAAGCCACCCAGGCCGGCGTGAAAACCCTCCAGGCCGGCGGCAACGCCATCGATGCCGCGGTCGCGGTGTCGCTGGCACTGGGCGTCGCCGAACCCTATGGCTCCGGCCTCGGGGGGAAGCTCATGCTGCTTTATTATGAGGCGTCGTCCGGCCGGACCTATGCGGTCGATGCCATGGATGCGGCGGGGTCGCTCGAGGTGACCGCCTACCTGGCGCGGCCGGAGGAGGACCACAGTTACGGCTACGGCTCCGTCTGCGTGCCCGGCCTGGCCGCCGGCTTGTGGGCGGCGCATCAGAAATGGGGCAAGCTCAAGTGGGCCGACGACGTCGCCCCCTCGATCGAGCTTGCCCGCAATGGATTCGAGATCCTGCCGAAGACGCGGGACTTCTTTGCCGAGCAGGAGAAAAAGCTGCATCGTGGCGACGCCGAGATCGCCCGGCTTTACCTGCCGTCCGGCAACTTGCCGGCCGTCGGTTCCCGTCTCGCCAATGCCGATCTCGCCCAAACGCTCGCGCTCGTCGCCGAGCACGGGCGCGACGGTTTCTACCGCGGCCCGGTGGCCGAGGCGCTCGTGGCGGCCATGCAGAAGGGCGGGGGCGTCGTGACCCTCGCCGACCTGGCTGGCTATGAGGCCCGGATCACCGAGCCGCTGCAGTTGGATTTTCGCGGGTATCGTTTGCTCGCCAGCCCGCCGCCCACGAGCGGGGCGCCGCTGTTCCTGACGATCATGAAGGTGCTGGAAGACGAGTCGTTCACCGGTCCGCTGCGTTCCGCCGCCAACCTCGACAAGATCGGCCGCGTGTGGCGCGAGGTGCAGCCGCTCGTCCAGCGGGGGATCGCCGACGCGCCCGTCTCCGTCTTCAACTACGAGAAGATGGTCGCGCCCGATTCGATCGCCGCGATCCGCGCGAAGGTGCGCGCCGCCGAAACGCCGGGGAAAAAGGTGGCGTTGATCGACGACCGAAGCGGCGCCAGTGAGGACGTGGCCGCAGCCACGACGCATTTCCTGGTGGCCGATTCCGCGGGCAACATCGTCTGTGCCACGCAATCGCAGAGCCTGCACTTCGGCGCGGGCGTGGTTCCACCCGGCACCGGCGTGGTCCTGAACGATTCGATGAGCAACTTTGCGTTCAGCGACTCAACGAGCCTCAATTACATCGCGCCGGGCAGGCGTCCGCGCAGCACCATTGCGCCCACCATCGTTTTCCGCGCCGGCCAGCCGGTGTTCGCGATCGGCATTCCCGGCGCCGCGCGCATTCCCACGGCCTTGCTGCAGGCGTTGCTCGACCGTCTCGCCCTGGAGCGTCCGCTCGCCGAGGCCATCGGCGACACGCGCATCCACTGGGACAACAACTGGCGCACGCAGGAGGAATCGCTCGCGGCGGAACGCTCGCTGCCCCCGGCTGACGCGGCCGCGTTGCAGGCGCTGGGTTGGAAGGTCGAGTTGCCCGAGGCGCCCGGCACCGGCCGCTATTTTGGCGGGATCAACGCGATCGAACGCAACGCGGACGGTTCCTACACCGGCTACGCCGACCCGCGCCGGACGAACACGGCCGCGGGGTATTGACCGAGCCAAACGCTGACGCGTTCAGCTACCCGGCTTTCGTAGCCGAACGCGTGAGCGTTTGGCTCGGCGTTTGCGTAATTGGCGCTCAAACCAGCGCTCCGGGCCAGTGCGCTCCACCTTCAATTGCACCGTTCCGGATTAATGAAGGGCCGCCGCGAGCGGCGAACCCTCCCTTTTGAAATGCGCTACGCGTGCTGCGTCGCCGGCGCGGTCCCGTGGCCGCCGGCTTCCACCGGCTTGGCCGACTTCCGCCGGTCCTGCGCCAGCAGCGTGTAGAACGCCGGCACCACGAAGAGCGTGAACAGCGTGCCGATGCTCATGCCGGTGGCGATGACCAGGCCGATGCTGAAGCGACTTTCGGCGCCGGCGCCCGTGGCGTGCAGCAGCGGCAGCACGCCGAGCACCATCGCCGCGGTCGTCATCAGGATCGGCCGCAGGCGCACCGCGGCCGCGTGCTCGGCGGCCTGGCGGATGCTGAGGCCCTGCTCCTCCTGGAGCTTGTTGGCGAACTCCACAATGAGAATGCCGTGCTTGGTGATGAGGCCGACCAGCGTGATGAGGCCGACCTGCGTGTAGATGTTGAGCGTCGCGAAGCCGAAGAAGAGGAACACCATCGCGCCGGCGATCGAGAGCGGCACCGACATCATGATGATGAACGGGTCGCGCCAGCTCTCATACTGCCCGGCGAGCACCAGGAAGATCACGACCACGGCCATCACGAAGGTGATCATGAGCGAGCTGCCTTCCTGCACGAACTGGCGCGAGTCGCCGTTGTAATCGAGCGTGAAGCCCTGCGGGAAGAACGTGGCCGCCTCGGCACGGATCCAGTCCAGCGCCTGGCCTTGCGACACGCCCGGGGCCGGGGAGAAGGACAGCGTGGCCGCGTTCAGCTGCTGGAAGCGCCGCAACTCGCGCGGCTGCACCACGGATTCCTGCGTGGCGATGGCCGACAGGGGGACCAGCTCGCCTTTCGAGGTGGAGACATAGAAGTCGCTGATCTGGTCGGGATTCAGGCGCGCCAGGCGCGTCACCTGCGGCACCACGCGGTAGGCGCGGCCTTCGAAGGCGAAGCGGTTGACGTAACCGCCGCCGAGCATGGCGCCGAGGTCGGCGCCGAGCTGCGACATGTTGATGCCAAGCGCGGCGGCCTTCTCGCGGTCGATGTTCAGGTTCACCTGCGGCAGGTCGAACTTCAGGTTGTTGTCACCGAACACGAACAACCCGCTCTTCATCGCGCGTTGGAGGAGTTCGTCGGCGACTTCGCTGACGCGCGCATGGGACTCGGTGGAACTGACGACCGCCTGGACCGGCAGGCCGCCGGCCGAGCCGGGCAGGGAAGGGCGCAGGAACGCCGAGAGGCGGATGCCGCCGATCGCGGCGATCTTGGCCTGAATCTCGGGCAGCAACTGCATCGTGGTGCGGTGGCGCTGGCCCCACGGCTTCAGGCGCCAGCCGATGAAGGCGGAGTTCGACGTGCCGCCGCGGCCGACGAAGAGGAAGGTCTCGGCGGTTTCGTCCGGGTAGTCCCGCCGGATGAGGGCGGCGACTTCCTTGGCGAACATCATGGTCTGCTCGACGGTGGCCGTCGGCGTGGCCTCGGCGTTGATCAGCAGCGTGCCCTGGTCCTCGGCGGGCGCGAGTTCGCTCTTGGTCATCAGGAAGAAGGGGATGATGGCCAGGAACACCAGCGCGGCGATGATGAACACCGCCGGCCGCGCCTCGAGCGCGCCATGCAGGAAACGCTCGTAGCGGCCCTGCAGCCGGTCGAAGGTCCGGTTCAGGAAGGCTTCGAAACCGCGCGGGTTCGCCGTGTGCCGCAGGATGCGCGAGCACATCATCGGCGAAAGCGTGAGCGCCACGAAGCCGGAGATCACGACCGCACCGGCCAGCGTGAAGGCGAACTCGCGGAACAGCGCGCCGGTGAGGCCGCTCTGGAAACCGACGGGCGCATACACCGCGGCGAGCGTGATGGTCATGGCGATGACCGGCCCGATCAGTTCGTGCGCGCCCTTGATGGCGGCGGCGAACGGCGTCATGCCCTCCTCGATGTGACGGTGGATGTTTTCCACCACGACGATCGCGTCGTCGACCACCAGGCCGATGGCCAGCACCATGGCGAGCAGCGTCAGCAGGTTGATCGAGAAGCCCATTGCGAGCATCAGCGTGCAGACGCCGACGAGCGACAACGGGATCGCGACGATCGGGATCACGACGGACCGGAACGAGCCGAGGAAAAGGTAGATGACGATGATGACGATCGCCATCGCCTCGACCAGCGTGACCAGCACCTCGTGGATCGAGTCGTTGATGAACTCGGTGAAGTCCGCGACGATCTTGCCGGTCAGACCCGGGGGGAGCTGCTCCTGGATCTCGGGCATGACCTTGCGCACGCCCTTGATGACGTCGATCGCGTTGGCGGTCGGCAGGGCCGAGACGCCGATGAACACGCCGTTCACGCCGGAGAAATTGACGAGCGAATCGTAGTTCTCGGCGCCGAGGACGACGTCGGCGATGTCCCGCAGGCGGACGAGCTGCGTGCCGCTCTCGCGGATGATGATGTTCTTGAAGCCCTCGACGTCGCGCAGGTCGGTCTGCGCGGTGAGATTGACGCTGAGCATCGAGCCCTTGGTCTGGCCGACGGCCGACAGGTAGTTCTGGGCGGCGAGGGCGGTGCGGACCTGGCCGGCGCTGAGGCCGAGCGCGGCCATCTTGTCCGGCTTGAGCCAGATGCGCATCGCGAAGACGCGGCCGCCGAGGATTTCCGCCTTCTGGACGCCGGGGACCGTCGAGATCTTCGGCTGCACGACGCGCGTGAGGTAGTCCGTGATCTGGTTGCTCTCCATCGTCTCGCTGCTGAAACCGATGTAGGCCGACGGCGTGCTTTCGCCGACGGCGACGTCGAACACGGGATCCTCCGAGCCGGCGGGGAGTTCGCCGCGCACGCGGTTCACCTTGGCGGTGATCTGGGTGAGGGCGTCGTTGGGATCGTAGTTGAGGCGCAGGCGGATCGTGATCGTCGAGCTGCCCTGGCGGCTGATGGACTCGATGAAGTCGATGCCGTCGGCCGAGGAGATTTCGCGCTCGAGCGGCGTCGTGACGAAGCCGCGCACGAGGTCGGCGTTGGCGCCGGGGTAGGCGACCGACACGGTGACGACCGCGCTGCTCGTGTAGGGATATTGGCGGACGACCAGCGCCTGGATCGACTGCCAGCCCGCGATCAGCAGGAACAGGTTGATGACGGTCGCCAGGATGGGCCGCCGGATGAAGAGCTCGGTGAAATTCATCGGCTCAGTTTTCCGCGGGCTTCGGCGCGACGCTGTTGTCGGGCACAATCTGGTTGTTCACCTTGATCAGGGAACCGGGGCGCAGCTTGGACTGGCCGATGGTGACGACCTCCTCGCCCTCCTTCACGCCTTCGAGAATGGAAATGAGGTCACCGCGCTTCGGGCCGACCTTGACCCAGCGTTGCAGGGAGACGGGGGCGCCGTCCTTGGCGCCGACGACGTACACCGAGTCGCCGTAGGGACTGTAAACCACGGCGGTGGTGGGCAGCACCATGACCTCGGTCTCGCCCGGCAGCACGACATCGACGCGCGCGAACATGCCCGGGTGCAGCGTCTCCTCCTTGTTGGGCAGGGTGGCGCGGAGGCGGAGGTTGCGGGTGGTGTCGGTGATGCGCGGATCGATCGCCTCGATCCGGCCGTCGAACTGGCGGTCGGGGAACGCATCGACGGTGACCTTCACGGGGAACCCGACGGTGACCTGGCCGATGTTCTGCTGGGGCAGCGCGAAGTCGGCATAGATCGGATCCACGGCCTCGAGCGTCGCGAGGGCGTCGCCCTTGTTGAGGAACTGGCCGATGCTGACCTGGCGGATGCCGATGCGGCCGTCGAACGGCGCCACGATGCGCTTCTTGGCGAGCGTCGCCTTGGTCGCCTCGATGTTGGCCTGCGCCTGCAGGTAGGCGGCCTCGTTGGCATCGAGGTCGGCCTGCGTGTTGGCGCTGGTCTGGCGCAGGTCGCGGGCCCGCTGGAGATTCAATTCCGCGAGGCGGGCGGTCGCCTCGTAGCTGCGCAGCTGGGCGGCCTCGGTGGCGGTGTCCATTTCGACGAGCACATCGCCGGCCTTCACGCGCGTGCCCGACTCGAACGGCACCTTGGTGATGCGGCCCTCGATCTCGGAGCGGACGGTGATGCCCTGGTAGCTTTGCAGCGTGCCGACGGAGCCGAGCGTCAGGGCCCAGTGCTGCTTGAGCGTCTTCGCGGTCGTGACCGCCGCGGGCACGGGCTTGCGCGCGAGCATGGCGGCCTTCGCGGCGCGGATTTGCATGAACTTGTAGCCGAAAATGGCGCCCAGGACGCCGAGTGCGACCACCACGGTGGCCAGGATGCGAGTCTTCATCAGATGTATGCGGCCCTCGAAATTGCGTCATATCCCCCGAAGCGCAAGCGGTCGCAGGGAAAAGTTTTGCTTGTGTAACCTCGGGCCGAAGGCCTATCCGTGGCGCTGCTCGTAGGGGTGTCCTCCGCGGAGGGCTGAGATTGCGATTCGCACGATCGCTAAACCCTTTGAACCTGAAACGGATCATACCGGCGAAGGAAACAAGCAAGGGCGGCACGTCGCCGTCCTCTTATTTCGACCCGGGAGTCTGCTTTGGGTCGGGCATTTTCAACAAAATGCAACTCCCGACACGAATCATCTCCTTCACCCTCGCGCTGGCGGCCTTGCCGCTCGGCGCCCAGACTGTGGGAGGGGCTTTACGCCCCGACTCAGCGTCAGCGAATGACCCCACCATCAAGCTCGACCCGGTCCGCGTCACCGCCGACTTGTGGGCGGCGCCGCTCGCGCGCATTCCCGCGAGCGTCTCGGTTTACGACGACGCCGCGCTGCGCGCCGGCGCGGTCCGCCACTTCAGCGACCTCGTGGACCAGATCCCGAACCTCACCTGGACCGGCGGCACTTCGCGGCCGCGTTACCTGCAGATCCGCGGCGTCGGCGAGAACTCGCAGTTCGAGGGCGAGACCCCGGACTCCGCGGTCCGCTTCCTCGTCGACGATTTCGATTTCACCGGCCTCGGCACCCTCGGCAGCGCGTTCGACGTGCAGCAGGTCGAGGTGCTCCGCGGCCCGCAGGCGGGCGCGTTCGGCGCCAACGCGGCGGGCGGCGTGGTGCGCCTCGTGACCAACGCGCCCACGCCTTACTGGACCGGCCGCGCCGAGGCGACCGTGGGCGGCGATGCGCTGCGCACCGGCAGCTTCGCCGTCGGCGGGCCGCTCGTCCCGGCCCGCCCGGAGGAACTCATGATGCGCTTCGCCGTGCAACAGAGCGACAGCGATGGTTTCCGCCGCAACGTCACGCTGAATCGCGACACGAACGCGCGCGACGAGTTCACCGCGCGCCTGCGGCTCACCTGGAACCCGAACCAGCTCTGGAGCTGGGACGCGGCGTTGCTCGCGGCCGACTTCGACAACGGGTACGACGAGTTCGCGCTCGATAACAACGGTTACAACACCTACAGCGACCAGCCGGGCGTCGATACGCAACAGTCGTTCGCCGGCAGCCTGCGCGGCGCCTACCGCGGCTGGGACGCGGTGCGGCTGACGTCCGTCACGAGCGTGGCCCGCACGCGCTCCCGCTATGCGTACGACGACGACTGGACCGCGGCGTCGTACATGGGCTTCAGCGACCTGCACCGCCTGCGCTGGGTGGTGAACCAGGAACTGCGGCTCGATTCGGAAACCAATCCCACCGGTGCCATCAGCCGCTGGACGCTCGGCGCGTTTTATTCCGGCCTCGACGAGACCACGCGCTACACGGACAGCGATCCGGACAACATCCGCGGGCTGAAGACCGCCTACCATTCCGCCAACACCGCGCTGTTCGGCCAGGTTGGCCGTGATTTCTCGCCGCGCACGCGCCTCACCGCCGGCCTGCGGCTCGAGCGCATCGACCTGCGCGGGGACGGCGTGAAGACCCGCTTCCGCGCGGGCCCGGGCACTTTCGATGCGCCGGTGCGCACGACGCCGTCGTTCGACGACACGCTCGTCGGCGGCAAGCTCACGCTCGAGCACGACCTGACCGACCACGAGGTCGTGTTCACCTCGCTGACGCGCGGCTACAAGGCCGGCGGTATCAATGTGGATGCCCGCATCGACGTCACCGCCGACCCGCTCACCTACGCGACCGAGACGCTTTGGAACTGGGAGGCCGGCCTGCGCGGGCATTGGCGGGACCAGCGCCTCACGGGGGAGGTGACGGCGTTCTACCTGCAGCGCGAGCACACCCAGGTGCGCGATTCGGCCGGGTTTGGCGGCAGCTACCGTTTCTTCACGGACAATGGCGACCGCTCGCACGTTTACGGCCTCGAGGCCGCCGGCAGCTATGCGTTGACGAAGGCCTGGTCGGTGCGCGGCTCGCTCGCGCTGATGCGGTCCGAGTTGGAGCCATTCGTCCTATCGAACGGCAACCCCGCCGGCGGCCGCGACCTCGCGAACGCGCCGCACTATGGGTACACGCTCGGCACGCGCTATGGCGGCGACCGCGGACTTCTGGCCAGCGCCGAACTCGTCGGCCGCGCCGAGCAGTTCGATTCCAACAACCAGAACGAGGCCCGCCGCGCGTTCCGTGTGGTGAACGCGACCCTCGGCTACGCCTGGTCGCGCTGGACGCTTACGCTCTGGGCGAAAAACCTCCTCAACGAGGAATACGACAAGCGCGTCTATTTCTTCGGCAACGCGGATCCCGACTACATCGAGACCCGCTACGAAAACCGCGCCGACCCCCGCCAGGTGGGCGTGACGCTGGGCTATCGCTTTTGAAGTGGAAGATTCCATCTCCCGGCCGACTTTCTTCTAAATGGAGGTTCGCCGTTTGTCGGCGGACCGTGCCGCGCTGTCCTGGGGTCCACCGACAAGCGCCGGCCCCACCTGACCCGCCCCCGCCCACTTCCCCGTTAGAGCATTTTCAGCAAAGCCGTAGCCGCTTTAAGTTTCAGAGAACCGGATTGTTCCCGAGACCGTCATCCTGAGCCGAGCGAAGGATCCAAGGGAATGCGCAGATCCGCTTGGATTCTTCGCGGGGCTCAGAATGACGACAGCGGTAATAGGCACGGTTTTGATCGGCTACACCTTAATTTGAAGCGCGCTCATGTCACGTAATAGGTGACATTCCCTCGTGACGGTGGCGGACCATGTCACCCATTGGGTGACTTGTTGCCCTGGGCGCCGGCCGGTGGGCGGCGATGTACCGAGGGTCGCAACCAAATTAATTTGGCTCGCGGCGTTTTCACCGTTGCCGGATGCCTTCGAAACACTGGCATCGGACGTTTCCACATGGATCTTCCCAATCCCGAACACGTGCTCCGGCTCGCGCAGGAGCTGAATCTCAAGGTCCACCAGGTGGCCGCCACGGCCCAGCTGATCGCCGAGGGCGCCACGGTGCCGTTCATCTCGCGCTACCGCAAGGAGGTCACCGGGTCGCTCGACGAGGTCCAGGTCATGGCCATTCGCGACCGCCTTGAGCAGATGAAGGCCTTCGACGAGCGCCGCGCGGCGATCGTCGCCTCGCTCAAGGAGCGCAACCTGCTCACGCCCGAATTGGAAAAGGCGCTCGGCGCCGCGCAGACGCTCTCGGCGCTCGAGGACATCTACGCGCCCTACAAGCCCAAGAAGCGCACCCGCGCGACCATCGCGAAGGAAAAGGGCCTCGAGCCGCTCGCCGAGCTCCTGTGGGCGCAGGACGCGGCGACCGATCCCGCGGCGGCCGCCCAGGCTTATGCCGGCCGGGAGTACACCCCCGACGACGGCAAGAACACGCCGCAAAAAATCAAGGACGCCGAGGAGGCGCTCGCGGGCGCCCGCGACATCCTGGCCGAACGCATCAGCGACGACAAAAACGCCCGCGCGAAACTGCGCGCGCTCTTCCAGGCCAACGCGATCCTTTCCTCGAAGGTGCTCACGGGCAAGGCGGACGAAGCCGCGAAGTTCAAGGACTACTTCGAATGGAGCGAGCCGCTCGCGAAGGCCCCGAGCCATCGCGTGCTCGCGATCCGTCGCGGCGAACAGGAATCGCTCCTCATCATGCGGGTCACGCTGGCGGACGAGCTGGCCGCCACGGCGGAGATTGAACCGCTGTTTGTCCGGGCCAAAAATCCCGCGGCTGAGCAGGTCCGCCTCGCCGCGGCCGACGCCGCCAAGCGGCTGCTCAGTCCCGCGATGGAGACCGAGATGCGCCTCGACTCGAAGAAGCGCGCCGACGAGGTCGCCATCAAGGTTTTCGCGGACAACCTGCGCGAGTTGCTCTTCGCCGCGCCGCTCGGCCAGAAGGCCGTCATGGCGATCGACCCCGGTTTCCGCACCGGCTGCAAGGTCGTGCTCCTCGACCGCCAGGGCAAGTTGCTGCATAACGACGTCGTCTATCCCGACCGGCACGCCGTCGAGGCGAAGGAGAAACTCGAGGGCTTCGTGAAGCACTTCAAGGTCGAGGCCGTCGCCATCGGCAACGGCACCGGCGGCCGCGAGACCGAGGCCTTCGTCCGCGGGCTCAGCCTGCCGCCGGGGATCCAGGTCGTGATGGTCAATGAGTCCGGCGCGTCGATTTATTCCGCGAGCGAGGTCGCGCGCGAGGAATTCCCCGACCACGACCTCACCGTGCGCGGCGCCGTTTCCATCGGCCGCCGCCTGATGGATCCGCTGGCGGAACTCGTGAAGCTGGACCCGAAGTCGATCGGCGTCGGCCAGTACCAGCACGATGTCGACCAGTCGGCGCTGAAGCGGTCCCTCGACGACACCGTCGTCAGCACCGTGAACGGCGTCGGCGTCGAGGTGAACACCGCCTCGAAACAATTGCTCAGCTACGTCTCGGGTTTGAATTCCGCGATCGCCGCCAGCATCGTGACGTATCGCAACGAGAAGGGTCCCTTCAAGTCGCGGGCGGAATTGAAGGAAGTGCCCCGCCTGGGCCCCAAGGCCTTCGAGCAGGCCGCCGGCTTCCTGCGCATCCGCGGCGCCGACAATCCGCTCGACGCGAGCGCGGTGCACCCGGAAAGCTATCCCATCGTCGAGAAGATGGCCGCCGATCTCGGCGTCAGCGTGGCCGACCTGATGCGCGACGGCAAAGCCCGCGCGCAGTTGAAGCTCGAAGGTTACGTGACCGAGAAGGTCGGCCTGCCGACGCTGACCGACATCGTCGCCGAACTCGCCAAGCCCGGCCGCGATCCGCGCGAGCAGTTCGAGGCCTTCAGTTTCTCGGCCGGCGTGAACAAGCCGGAGGATTTGAAGCCGGGCATGAAGCTGCCCGGCATCGTGACGAACGTGACGGCTTTCGGTGCGTTTGTGGATGTCGGGGTGCACCAGGACGGCCTCGTGCACGTCAGCCAGCTCGCCGACAGTTTCGTCAAGGAGGCCGCGTCCGTCGTGAAGCCCGGCCAGAAGGTCATGGTGACCGTGACCGAGGTCGATCTGCCCCGGAAGCGCATTGCGCTGTCGATGCGCAGCAAGCCGGAGATCGGTCCGCGTCAGGGCAACGCCGCCACCGGCAAGCCGGTGACCGGCCCGGGCCAGTTGCGTTCGAACAGCGGTCCGCGTCCGGCGCCCGCCGCCGCCCCGCGCGCGCCGCAGTCGCTCAACGACGACTGGTTCACGGCAGCGCTGAATAAGAAGAAGTGAAGGCGCTTCGCGCAAAAACACACCCCGTCGCTTCGCGCCACCCCTCTCAAGAGGGGATCTCCGCCAGCGCGGATCCCCTCTGGAGAGGGGTGCCCGCAGGGCGGGGTGTGTGGCCTTGAATTCCTCCGCGACAGCCAATCCAATCACCCGCCCGTCACCCACCCATGGCCCGGAAATCCAAGCGCGTCCCGCGTTCGCTTCGTCGCACGAAGGCATTCCTCATCTTCAATCTCGTTTTGTGGGGCGGGATCGCGGGCTGGTTTGTTTTCCAGGCGCCCGCGCGGCAAAGGGAAGTGTCCCGGCTGGTCGGCAACCTGTTCGATTCGCGCAAGGACATCACCGCCGTCGAGGTCGCGTGGGATCTTTGGCAGCTTTATTACAGCCCCGACTACGTCCAGGCCGCCCTGCCGGGCGACAAGGCGCATCTCTACGGTGGTTCGCCGGTGGGCGGGCCACCGGTCAGGGTGCTGGTGAACCAGGGCTACATCGTCGGCTACAGCGATGCGCTGGGTGACCCGCTCTGGGCCGCCTATCGCGTGGCCGACGCCGAGTTGAAGGAGAGTCCGCCGCGACCGGACGAATTCCGCGCGGATGTCCGCACGGTCGCGCGGATCGATCCCGCGGTGTACAACCGCAGCGGTTACGATCGCGGGCACCTGGCGCCGAACTACGCCATCGCCACGCGCTACGGCAAACAGGCGCAGGAGGAAACTTTCCTGATGTCGAACATCACGCCGCAGAAGCACGGTTTGAATGCCGGCCCCTGGAAGGCGCTCGAGCAAAAGATCGCCACGAATTACCCGGGCCGCTTCGGCGAGGTGTGGGTGATCGCCGGGCCCGTGTTCGGCGCCCGGCCGGAAAGGCTCCAGCACCGCGTGGCCGTGCCCGAGGGATTCTACATGATCATCGTGGACGAGAGCGACGGCCGCGTGCGCGCCGAGGCGTTCCTCCTGCCGCAGGATCCGCCGGGCCCGGAGCTCGATCGCTACCTTGTCACGATCGACGAGATCGAGCGCCGGACCGGCTTGGATTTTCTCTCCGCCCTGCCCGACGCCGCCGAGAACGAGCTGGAATCGAAGAAAGCCGCGCGGGTGTGGTGACCCTTCCTGTAGGGCCGCCGCTCGTCGGCGGGCCGTTGTGCGCACGCGGCCTCAATCCCGGCCCCGCGACAAGCGCGGGCCCTACAGCTTGCCGGGTTCCGAAAAGTAGCAGCGGTGGTAACACCGCTGGCGGCCGCGCTCGCGTCACGGGATGCGCCAGCCGTCTGACGACGGCTGCTCCTTCGGTTTCCATTGTTTCCGGTGGGAGAGGTTTTATACCCCGACGGGATCGATGCCGCCTTCGCGGTCGGGGTGTGAAACCCCTCCCACCAAGGCCCGGCCCCGCGACAAGCGCGGGCCCTACAGCTTGTGCCGGACTCCGAAAAGTAGCAGCGGTGGTAACACCGCTGGCGGCCGCGCTCGCGTCACGGGATGCGCCAGCCGTCTGACGACGGCTGCTCCTTCGGTTTCCATTGTTTCCGGTGGGAGAGGTTTTATACCCCGACGGGATCGATGCCGCCTTCGCGGTCGGGGTGTGAAACCCCTCCCACCAAGGCCCGGCCCCGCGGCCAGCGCGGGCCCTGCGCATTAATGCGCGGGCTTTCCGGACTTCTCCCGCCGCAACAAATGCATCGGGGTCGTTTCGAAATTTTTCGCGGTCGTGAGGTGGCCGACGTACTCGGAGACCACGCCGCTGCCGGGCTCGAGCCGCAGGAGCGCGGCGAAGGCGGTGGTCACATACACTTCCCCGGTCGGCGTGCGCGGCTCGATGCGCGCCGCGCGCGTCAGGCCGCGGCCCATCACCATCGGCAGTTTCAACACGGGATCGTAGACCGGCACGAGCGGCGCCACATGGCCGCCGAGGCGCAGGCCCATGTCCGCCGGCAGCCCGGCCGCCTGCAGATCGATTGATTGCATCCGCTCCTGCAAATCCAGCGCGCACCGCGCGCCGTTCACGGCGTCGTCCATCACGAGGAACAGACCGTCGCCCCAGGTGTTGCGCACGATCACGTGCGCGCCGTAGCGATCCAGCACCTCGGCGACCGGCTGCATGACGGTGGCGAGGAAAAGTTTGATGTGCTCGTCGTGCAGGCGGCTGAAGCCCTTGAAGTCCCCGAAGAGCACCGAGCGGATCACGCGGTTCGACGAGGGGGCGACAAAGGGCGCGACCGTGCGCGTGGTGCGGGTGGATCGCACCGGGATGACCGTCGTCCGCCCGCCCGCCAGTTTCCACTGGGCGATGTCGTGCGCGGTGCCCGCCTTGTCGTGGGCCTCGTCGCCGTCGAACACCGCCAGCTGCCACACGCGGGTGTCGATGCTGGCGGCCCGGTTCATGGCCTGGCCCATTGCGATGCGGCCCGCGTAGGCGAACAGCACGTCGTCGCCGGCGTACGCGCTGTCGCTGGCGACGGTCACCGACGTGGCGGCGCCGAGGCAGCGGCGAAAGCGCTCGGTCCAGCCGGGGCCGGCGGGCTCCACGCTGATGGCGATGAACTCGTCGATGCTGAACGGCAGGACCAGGTGCAGCTCCGCGCCGAGTTCGAGCGCGACCTCGGCAACGATGATGTCGGCGCCGCTTGCCAGGGAGCCGTGGGCGAAGCCCACCCGGTGCGCCTGCATCAATTTCCGGATCTGCGCGGCCACGGTGGCGTGCTGCTCCGCGGGGAACCGCGCCGGTGTGCCGGCGGGCGCCGTCATGTGTCCGCAAAAATGAATGACCTCCGGCTGCGCCAGCAGTTCGAGCAGCGGTTCGACCTCGAGGCCCAGGGCGGGACACAGCACGCGCAACTGGCGGCGCGTGGTCGCCTGCGCGCCGTGGTCGTCGCTCTCGGAACCGGCGGCGATGCGCAGCGCCTCGACCGCGCCCGCGCGGTCCCCCAGGATCAGCAGCGCCTCCGCGCGCGTCGCCCACGCCCAATAATATTGCGGGTCGGCCGGACCCGTCAGCCCGGCGGATTCGCGATCGACGAGCGTGACGACCTCGCGCGCCAGGGTCCGCGCATGATCGGTGCGTCCCGCGATCTGCCAGAGCGTGGCCGTGTTCACGGCGGCATAGGAACGGCCGAGCCGCCGGTAAACTTCCTCGTAAGCGGCCGCCGCCACCGCGGCCAGGGCCGCGCGTTCGCCGGGCGGCGCGTGCAGGGCGTGTTCCTTCGCGATCCGGGCGGAGAGCGCCGCGATGTCCTCCGCCAGGGCCGGCGGCAGGTCCGCCGGCAGCGAAACGACCAGCGCCGCCGCCTCCGCCGAGGCCCGGCGCAAGCCGCCGGAACGGGTCAAGGCGAGGGTCCGCAGGTACTTCAACTCCGTGAGCCCCAAGGACGAAAGGGCCGGGTCGAACGGGTGCTGCTCGGCCTCCTCGGCGGCATCGTACGCCGCCAGGTACTCGCCCCGGCGGACCAGCCCCCGGATGGCCGCAAGGGCCTCGGCGCTGGTGGTGGTCGACAAGAGGGCCGGCTTGGCGGGGGAAACGGGGGGAGGCATGCGGCCGGGTGGGATTTTTAACGGGTGCCACCGAGGCTTTGGGCTGGCAAGGCCTAAGCTAACGGGGCATCAAGCTAGCGAGTTATGTCGGACCGTATCCAGCCGGGGGATGACGCTTCACCCAACGACGAGGGGGCGAAGGACAGCCCGGCGTCGGAAAATTCGGTGCGACGCCGGCCGACGCTGCCGCCGATGGCCAGCAGCGTGACCACCGCCCCGATGCGCACGCGGCCGCCGATGACCCCCTTGCCCCCGCTCGCGCCGCGGCCGCCCGCGCCGCCGGCCGCCGAGGCGCCCGCGCCGCCGGGGAAGAAGCCCCGCAAGCGAACCAAGGTGTGGCTCACGCTGATCGTGCTTCTCGCGGCCGGGGCCGCGGCTTTTGTGCTGACGCGCCAGTGAGCGACGACGCCAAAGCCCGTCCGGTTTTTCCGAACGACGCTTCCCCCTCCTTCGCCGAGGCTGCGGGGGGCTGGCGGTTTGCAGCAATGGAGGTGTCACCGTGAGTGAAAGCGCGCCCAAGGCGGTCTTCCTGTCCTACGCCTCCCAGGACAAGGAGGTGGCGCATAAAATCCGTGACGCCCTGCGTGCCGCGGGCGTCGAGGTCTGGTTCGACCAGAGCGAGCTGCGCGGCGGCGATGCGTGGGACGCGCTGATCCGCAAGCGCATCAAGGAATGCACCCTATTTGTCCCGCTCATCACCGCGACCACCAACGCCCGCGCCGAGGGTTATTTCCGGCTCGAGTGGAAGCTGGCGGTCGACCGGTCGCACCTCATGGCGGACGACGCACCGTTTCTGTTTCCGATCGTGGTGGGCGATGTGACCGACGCGACGGCGCGCGTGCCCGAGAAGTTCCGCGACGTGCAGTGGACGCGCCTGCGTCTGGATGAAACCCCCGCGGAGCTCGGTGCCCGCGTGGCGAAATTGTTGAGCGGCGAGGGGGCGGACGACGGACGACCGGGCCCGGCGGGCGGATCCGGACGAAGCCGGCGCGACGCCCAGCCCGCCTGGCTGCGTTACGGCTGGGCCGCCGTGGGCCTGATCTTCGCGCTGGTTTTTGGCATCCGGCCGCTCTTTCAGGAGTCCCGCCGTTCCGAATCGCGGTCGAAACCCAGGCCCGCGGCCGCTACGCCCGCGGCGCCGGCTGCCGTGGCTGAGGCGAAACCCACCGAGGCAACCGCCGCGCCCAAACCCGCGCGCCTTGCCGACAAATCCATCGCCGTGCTGCCGTTCACCAACATGAGCGACGACAAGGACAGCGGCTACTTCGCCGACGGCGTGCACGAGGACGTCCTGACTAACCTCGCCCTCGTCCGGGAACTGCGCGTCGTTTCCCGCACCTCCGTCCAGGCTTACCGCGGGACGACGAAGTCGATGCGACAGATCGCCGAGGAACTGGGCGTGACCTACATCCTCGAGGGTAGCGTGCGCCGGTCGGGCAACAAGGTTCGGGTGACGGGCCAGCTCATCCATGCGGCCACGGACGAGCACGTCTGGGCGCAAAGTTACGATCGCGATCTCACGGACATCTTTGCGATCCAGGCCGGGCTGGCGCAGCAAATCGCCCGGGCGCTCTCCGCCGCCCTGTCGCCGGAAGAGAAGGCCAGGTTGGAGCATCCGTCGGTCGCGAATCCCGCCGCTTACGATCTCCTGCTGAAAGCCCGGAAGATCGATCAGGACGGCAACGACACCCGGCAGGAGCTCGAAACCGAGGAGGCGCTGCTGCAGAATGCGGTGGCGCTCGACCCGCGGTACGCGGCGGCCTGGGCCGCCCTGGGCGCGCTTCATTCCCAGATCATGTTCAATAACGTCGACACTTCGGAGGCCCGCCTCGCCAAGGCCCAAGCCGCGATCGACATGGCCCGGCAGCTCGATCCGGACGGCTTCGAGGTGATTCTCGGCGCGGGCACGTTCTATTATTACGGTCTGCGGGACTATCCGCGCGCGCTCGAGCAACTCGGGCGGATCACGCGCCAGTGGCCGAATAATTCCCTCGGGCACTTCGTGACCGGCCTGATCCTGCGGCGGCAGGGCAAATGGGTGGAGTCGCTCGCCAGCCTGCGGCACGCGAAGGAACTCGATCCCGGCTCCGCGGAAAACGCGCGCAACCTGGTGGTCTCGTACGTGGCCATGCGCCGCTACCCGGAGGCCATCGCCGAGCAGGAGAACCGCGTGCGCCTGCTGCCCGAATCGCTGCGGGAGTCGTTCGAGGTCGCCCGGCTGAAATTTTTCCAGGACGGCTCGACCAAGCCCGGCGACGAGTTGTTGGCCGGCCCCATCGCCCAGCGGGCCAGCCCGATGGTGGCGGCGGGTTATCGCAAGCTCTGGGCGGCGATGAAGGGGGACTTGGCAACCGTCGCCCGGCTCAATCGGGATTTTCCCGACGCCTGGGCTCCCAATCTCGCTGCGGGCGGCGGCTCCCCGGCGGAATATGCGTGGAACAATGCCGCCGTGCTGGCCGCCTTGGGCGATCTGGCCGGGGCGCGGCGTCTCTTGGAAAAATTCCCCCCGGAGTTGCGGGCCCGGTTGGTCAACGAGCCCCGGAATCCCCTGGTGTGGGGACAGCTGGCCCACATCGAGGCGCTGCTGGGAAACCCGGCGGAAGCGCTGGCCGCCGCGCAGCGGTCCCGTGAGCTTCTCCCCGAGACGCTGGACCCCCTGACAGGACGCGCCCCGCGTCTCGCCCAGGCCTTCGTGCTCGCCTGGAACGGGGACAAGCCGGCCGCCTGCGCCGAGTTGCGCCAGCTTCTCGCCACCAGCGGCCAGCCCAATGTTCACTGGCTGAAAAACGGCCCGTGGTTCGCGCCGCTCAAGGGCGACCCCGACTTCGAGGCGCTGCTCGCCGACCCGGGGAACAACGCCCCGCTGCTCTGATGAGCGAGTCGACGAAAGCCGTTTTTTTGAGTTATGCCTCGCAGGATGTCGAGGCGGCGAAGCGCATTGCCGATGCGCTGCGCGGCGCGGGCGTCGAGGTTTGGTTCGACGCCGAGGGCGGGCTCGAGCACGGCGACGAGTGGGATGCCAAGATCCGGCGGCAGATCAAGGACTGCGTGCTGTTCATCCCGGTGATCTCGGCCAACACGCAGGCGCGCGAGGAGGGCTATTTCCGGATCGAATGGGAACTGGCGGCGCAACGCGCGCTGGGCATCGCCTCGGGCGTGGCGTTCATCCTGCCGGTGGTGATCGACGCCACCCGCGAGCCGGAGGCGCTGGTGCCCGACCGTTTCCGCAGCGTGCAATGGACGAGGCTGTCCGGCGGCCACCTCCCTCCCGAGGTCCTGGCGCGGTTTCTGAAACTCTGGTCGCATCGCACGGGCGTGCTGAAACAGGCGGCGCTGGAGCACGTGGAGCCGGGACGGACTCCCGCCGGGCCGCGGGATGGCCGCACCGCGCCTTCGCCTGGTCGGCGCAGCGTTTTTGCGGGGGTGGCGGTCCTGGTCCTCGGCGCGATTCTCTACGTCGCGCTGAAGCCGCGCCGAACCCCGGAGGAGATCGCGAAGATCGTCGGCGAAGCGCAAAAGCTTGCCGCCGCGGTCACTCCGCCGGCATCCGCCGCGCCCCCGGTGTCCGAAGCCCGGCAGCTGACGGTGAAGGCCCGGACCTTGCTCCAGGGCCTCGATGCGACCCGCGAGGACTTTGCACTGGCGGATGAGTATTGTCAGCGCGCGCTCAAGCTCGATCCAGACGACGGGGAGGCGTGGGCCGCTGCGTCGCAGGTCAACTCGGCCTTCGTTTATCGGGGTTGGGACGCCTCGCCGGCGCGCAAGGAGCAGACCCGCCTGACGGCTGAGCGGGCCATCCGGCTGGCCCCCACCTCGACCAATGCGCGCCTTGCCCAAGCGGGTGCGTGGTCGTCGTTTAACATCAACCGCGAGGAAAGGGAAAAACTGCTCCGGGAGATCCTGCGCGACGAGCCGGACAACCAGGAGGTCCTGCGGTTTCTCGCCGTGACGGTGCTGGCGAAACCGGGCGGCCTGGAGGATTGCCTGGCGCTCAACGAGCGTTCGAACGCGCTGCCCGGTGGCGATCCGCTCGCGCTCTTCAACAACGCGCGCTACCTCTGGACGCGGGGCCGGCCGGCGGAAGCGTACGCCACCCTGCAGCGGGCGCTGGCCCAGAAATCGTTCATCTCGGGCCTGGTGCTCAAGATGGCCATGGAGACCAACTGGCTGACCGACCTCGTCGCGGCCGAGGCGACCCTGCAGCAGATTCCCACCTCGGCGCTGCAGGAAGACCGCGCCAGTTACAGCGCCGGCCTCGTCCGGTACTACCAAAGGAACGCGGATGCCGCGCTGGAGATCTGGCAGGCCTTCCCCCGGGACTACTACGTGGATTTTGTTTTCGAGGGGCCCAAGGGACTCCTGCTCGGGCTGGCGGACGAGTTGGACCACCGTGACGCCGCGGCCAAAATCGAATGGCGCGCCGCGCTGCAGGGGGTGGAGAAGCGGATCGCCGCAATGCCCAACAATGCGCTCGCCCATTACAACCGGGCTTACCTGCTGGCCTGCCTCGGCGAGAAAGCCGCCGCCGGCGAGGCGTTGCGGACTTACGAGCAACTCGCGGGCATCAAGTTCGCCGCCGCCGGGCAGCCGATGCCCGTCACGCTCGCCCGCGTGTACGCGCGACTCGGCCGTTTCGATGAAATCTTCGCCCACCCGCCGGCCGCGCTGCCCGTCCTGAAAATCAGCCCCGAATTCGAGACCCTGCGCGCCGATCCACGATTCGCGCAGCTGGTGGAGGCGGCGGGCCCGGCGACGGAGAGGGTGGAGGCCGGCCCGGCGATCGAGTCGAAGGCCGACCAAAAATCCATTGCCGTGCTGGCGTTCGCCAATCTCTCCGACGACAAGGCGAACGAATATTTTTCCGACGGCATCAGCGAGGAACTGCTCAACGTGCTCGCGAAGGTGCCGGGTTTGAAAGTGTCGGCGCGGACCTCGGCCTTTTATTTCAAGGGCAAGGAAGTGCCGGTGCCGGAAATCGCGAAGCAGCTTGGGGTCGCCTATGTGATCGAGGGCAGCGTGCGCAAGGCGGGCGACAAGGTCCGCATCACGGCGCAGCTCATCAAGGCGGCCGACGGTTTCCATGTGTGGAGCGACACCTTCACGCGTGATTTGAAGGACGTCTTTGCGGTTCAGGACGAGATTGCGGGACTGATTGCGCAGAACCTCCAGTTGAAGATCGGCCTCAAAACGGCTCGCGAGGTGAAGCCGGAAGCCGCGCAGCTGTACCTGCAGGGCCGCTATGAGCTCAACCAGTTCACCCAGGAAAGCGCGCGCCGGAGCATAGAATTGTTGCAGCAGGCGGTGAAGATCGATCCTGGCTTCGCGCCGGCGTGGGCGGCCATGTCGCGGGCGGCGTCGGTGTTGGGCGGTTATGGCGACACCGCGGAAACCACCCGCCAGGGCTATGACCTCGCGCGGCATGCGGCGCGGCGGGCGATCGAATTGGATCCGGAGCTGCCCGTTGCCTATCTGGCGCTGGCGGAGGTGCAGGGCGGTTACGATTACGATTGGGCCGGCACCGTGGCCTCGTTGCGGCGGGCGCAAGCGCTCGCCCCGGAGGACGCCGCGGTGTTGCAGACGGCGGCGCGGCAGGAATATGGCGCCGGCCGCCCGGCGCGCGCGGCCGAGCTCGCGGCGCGCGCGGTGGCGGCCGACCCGGTGAATCCCGTGATGCGGGTGGATTATGGCTTCTCGCTCCTCAGCCTGAAGCGCTTCGAGGAAGCGCGCGTCCAATTCCGGAAAATCGCGGAGATGAGTCCAGCCGCCCCCTGGGGGCATGCGGGCATCAGCCTTTGCCATGCGCTGGAGGGGGATTTCGAGCGCGCGGCGCAGGAGGCTTCGCTGGAAAAGAACGACTGGTCGCGCTACCTGGCCCAGGGGATTGCGGAATGGGGCGCCGGCCGTCCCGCGGCCGCCGATGCGGCGGTGACCAAGCTGAAGGCGTTTGCGGATGTCGCGGCTTTCCAAATCGGGGAAATCCACGCCTTCCGGAAGGACAAAGACCAGGCCTTCGAGTGGCTGGAACGCGCTTACCGCCAGCATGACCCCGGGCTGGGCTGGATTCGCTCCGATCCCCTGATGGCCAACCTGCGCGGCGACCCGCGCTATGATGCGCTGCTGCGCAAGCTGCGGCTCGCCGACGACCAGCTGCCATGAGCGGGAGCGCGATGCGTGGCCGCTGGCGCTTGCTGCGCCTCCGGCCGCGGCCGGCCGGAACCCTCTTGCCAACTGCGCGGCTGAGCCGGCATTAGTCAGCGGTGGGCGCCACGCGCAAAGCCGTCTTCCTGTCGTATGCATCGCAAGATGCGGACGCGGTGCGGGCCATTGCGGAAGCGTTGCGCGCGGGCGGCGTGGAAGTCTGGTTCGACCAGAGCGAGCTGCGCGGCGGCGATGCCTGGGACCAGAAGATCCGCCGGCAAATCCGCGACTGCACGCTCTTCGTGCCGGTGATCTCCGCGGCCACGCAGGCGCGCGGCGAGGGTTATTTCCGCCGCGAGTGGAAGCTCGCCGTGGAGCGCACCATGGACATGGCGGACGGCGTCCCGTATCTTTTCCCGCTCGTGCTGGACGGCGTGCCGGATCGCGATGCGCTCGTGCCCGAGGTTTTCCGGCAGGTGCAATGGACGCGGCTGGGGGCGGCCGGTCTGCCGCCGGCCTTTGTCACCAATGTGCGCGCGCTCCTCGGCGATGGCGGGATCGCGGCTCCGGCGGAATCGTCCGCAGCCTCGCCCCGGCCGCGCGCGCGTGGTTCCGCGGGCGGGTCGTCGCGCCGTCCGCGTCGGATTGCCGCGGTCATCATCGTGGTCATCGCGATTGGCATCACCCTGGCCCGGCGCGACCGGTCCACCTCGACGGTCCCGGCCACGGCCGCGCCGGTGGCGACGGTCCCGCCGCCAGCGAAACCCGCGGCGGAACCGGCCGCCACCCCGGCGCTGGAACCGCGGCGCGTGGCGCTGGCGCGGTTTGAGAATCTCAGCGGCGACGCTTCGCTCGACAATGTGGCGCGCATCGTCGAATCCGAACTGACCCGCGGCCTGGGCACGCTGTCGACGATCCGGCTCCTGCCGGTGGACGCCTCAGGCCGGGTCGCCGCCCGGACGGCCGCGCGCGCCGCGGGGGCGGCCTCGTTCATCATCGGTTCCTACCTGAAGCAAGGCGACCAGATCGAGCTCAGCGCGGAGGTCGTGCTGACGGCCGAGGGCGAGGTGTTCGGCACGGTCGGCCCGGCCACGATGCCCGCCGCGGCTTTGCGCGGGCCGGCCTTGGCCGAGTTCACGGACCGGCTGGCCACCGGCGCCAATAACGTCTCGGTCACCCTGCAAAATCCGCCGACGCGCATCGCGGCCGTCGTGTACAACCGCCCCTGGCCGCGCTGGTCGGTCGCGGCGCGGGCGATGCGTCTCCGCCAGATGGAGTCCAGCAAGCCGGCGGAAATTGCGGACGCGGTGAAACAATACCGCGAGCTCCTCGCCGAGGCGCCCGAGATGTTGAAGTCGAAGCACGACCTCGCGCGCCTGTTCCTCTTCACCGGCCGGTTCGACGAGTCGCAGCAACTTTTTCGCGAGCTGCTCGGACCGGACCGCAGCAAGCTTTCTGAATCCGAGATCCTCGCGATCACGTACGACGAGGCGCTGCTTGCGGGCGATCCCGACCGGGCGATCGCGGCGGCCCGGGCCCAGATGGAACTTCGTCCGCTCAGCGACGGCATCACGCAGGTCATCTCCTGCCTCTGGGCGCAGAACCGTCCGCGCGCCGCGTTTACGGAGCTCCAGGATTGGTCCAGGCGCTATAACGCCCAGTTGCCGGAAGCCAGCCGCGGCGGGGTGGAAACGGGGTTGCTCGCGACGGAGGGACTCATGCACCTGCAGGAAGGCGAGCCCGCGAAGACGCTCGAGACCCTGCAGCGCGGCGCCGGCCGGCCGTTTATTTATGCCCATTTGCTCCGGTTCGAGGCGCTCTCCGCGCTCGGCCGCGAAGCCGACCAACTGAATCTCGTGGGCGAGGCGGCCCTGCAATCGCCCGCCACCCGGGTCGAGCCCCTCATGTTGCAATGGCAGGGTTATTCGCTGGCCCTGCACCATGGCCGGCCCGACGAGGCCAAGCGCTGGCTCGCGGCGGCGCTCAAATCTTGGGACGACCTGTCGGATCCGCAGCGCGAATCGGACCAGTATATCACGCTCTCGCTCTGGCTCCACCTGGAATCCGGCCGCCTGCCGGAAGCGTTGAAAGTCGCCGAGACGCTGGCGGCGCGCTACCCCGATCTCGCGAATGCCATCGGCGCGCGCGCCATCGTGCTCACGGCGCTCGGTCGCACGGAGGAGGCGGCGCCGCTGGTCCGCCGGCTCGAGCAATGGGACATGCGCAACGCCCGCGGCCTGCCCGCCTACTGGCGGGCGCGGCTGGCGGTGCGCGGCGGCGACAAGGCCCGCGCCGTCGAGTTGCTGCGGCAGGCCGTGGCCGGCGGGCTTTGGTTTGGCGGATTCAATTCACCGACGTTCGACTACGGCCGCAGCGAACCGGAGTTCGCGATCCTGCGGGGCTATGCGCCCTACGAACAGTTGCTCAAGCCGAAGGGCTGAGCGGGGGTAAGGCAGTTGAAGGTGCAGCGCACTGACCCCAGTGCGCTGATTTGGGAGCGAGAGCGTTTTTAAATGAAGATGTAGCCGGCTCTTGGTCGAGAAAGACTGATCATTACCGCCACCGTCATCCTGAGCTGAGCGAAGGATCCAAGAGAATTCGCACATCCGCTTGGATTCTTCGCGGGGCTCAGAATGACGACAGCGGTAATTGGCACGGTTTTGATCGGCTACACCTTAATTTAAAACCCTCGAGCGAAGCAAACGCACTGAGGTCAGTGCGTTCCGGCTTCCAGCAAGGTCCATCGATCCAAACCCTCCAGTTGCCAGAACGCCGGATAGAGAAGCGGGCTCGTGAACAACAGGCGGCCGGCTTCGTCGCGGAAGAAGACGCGGCCGCGTTCAATGCCGGTGAACTGCAGCCGGCCGCGGGTCTCGTGTTCGATCCAGTTGCCGGGACCGGCCGCTTGGAAACGGCCGAGCCATGACTCGTAATGGTCGTCCACCCCGGGCCGCGCGCCGATGGCCTGGACCAAGCCGGTTTCCGGTGGCACCACGAGGCCGCCGTTTTTTTCGAGGACCGGTCCCCAGTAGGGCACGTCGGAGGGGAGGTAGAGGCTCGCGGGCCCGCTCTGCTTTGAAAGCTCCTCGATGGCCGGCCCGGCATCGCGCAAGTGAAAGCGCGTGGCCGGACGCGCCCAGTGATTCTGGCCGGGCAGCGCGACGACCAGCAAGGCGGCGAGCGCCGCGGCTCCGGCGGCGAGTTGCGCGCGCGTGAGAAGATGCGCCCCGAGGATGCCGATGCCCAGATAGAGCAGCAGCGTCGGCGCGGTCAGGTAGCGCGTGTGAATCGGCAGCGGCAGCGTGGCGAGTTCGGCCACGTAGGCGGTGCGGGTGAGGCTGAGCAGGAGCATGCCAAGCGCCGCGCCGAGCAGGATGGCGACGGGCAGGGCGAAATCCCGGCGCCGGCATTTCCAAAGCAGCGCGACGAGCGCCACGAATGCGGCCAGGCCGGCGCCGTCAAGCACCAGCGCCGGAAGGGATTTTGCGAGGCGCGGACCCAGCAGGCCGACGCCGAGCCACCCGCGCAGCACGAGCCGATCGAGCGCGGTCGCCAGATCGCCGGGTTGAAAGGCGCCGGTCCGGTCCGCCTGCTGCAGGCGCATCAGGAGCGCGAAGCCGGCCACGAGGAGCAGGGAGCCGAGCATGACGCCGCACTTGAGCCGGGTGGCGGGGTCGCGTTGCCGCCACCACACCAGCAGGGCGAAGGGCGCGAGGACGAAGGTGGAAGGCGACGACCAGGCGCAAAGAATAGTCGCAAGGGTCAGCACGGTGTGCCCGGCCGCGGTGGCCGGAGCCGGCGCGACGAGGATGAGGCCAAGGCCGAACGCGAGGTACCAGTGCAGGCCGAGGAGCAGGCCGAGGTTTTGGGCGTTGGGGGCCAGGGCCAGGATCAGCACGATGACGGCGCGCACGGCGTCCGACGCCACGAGCCGGCGGAAAACGGGCAGGTAGAACGTCGCCAGCAGCGCGGCGTTCACCGCGAGGCCGGTGACGGCGTAGGCATACGGCTGCGTGGCAATCGGCAGTCCGCTGAGCGCTTCCGCGATGAGCCGCGGCAGCACGTGGAAATACCCGGCGTACGGTTGCAGCAGGGAGCCAGGGAAGGATTGGTTCCACGCGTCGGCGAAGAAGACCCAGCCATCCTCGGCGACAAACTCGCCGGTGGACCACAGCAGAGGCACGCGTGCCGCCAGGAGGGCGAGCACCGCCGCGGTAAGGAGGAATTGCTTCCAGCCCCGATGGGCGGCGAGTTGCTCGAGGCGGCTCACGGTATCAGCTGCGGAACTGGCTCATTGCAGGCGATCAGGACGCCCGCCGTCGGATAACGCGCTGAATCGCTTGTGAACAAGCTCCGACAAAGGATGGGCGGGCGCATTTCGAAACCGGAGGTTCAAAACTCCGCGGCGATTTCCGCGACCTGGCGCTCGTAGGTGATGCCGCTGTCGGGCGGGAAATGTTTCAGGCCGTCGGCGCGCAGGGCCGGGGCGTGGAGGCGCACATAGTCGTCGAACGCCTTGCGCGAGGGGAAGGTGTATTGCGTCTCAACGACCGCCGGCGCCGTTTCGCCCGCGCGATCCGGCAGCACGATGCGGGCGCCGGTCGCGCCGGCCTTCATCAATTCCATGAGGTGATTGGGCGAAAGCCAGGCGAGGTAGCGGCCGCGTTGTTGCTCGTTGCGGCAGGCTGCGCGGACGGTGTAGAGGATCTGCGGCATGGGGGAACGGAGGACAGACGACAGCAGACAGAGGACGGAGGATGGAGGCAAGGCCGCGCGTGTAGGGCCGGCGCTTGTCGCCGGGCCCCGAGCGGATGCGAGGGTCGAAAGCAATACGCGGCCCGCCGACAAGCGGCGGCCCTACATAATAAAAAACGCCCGCCGGGTGGCGGGCGTGGTGGCACGCGTTGCCCTCAACGCGTTGGCTTGGAAAAGCGCGCGTTCGGCGCGTTCGGCCTACTTCGTTGCGCCCGGCACGGTGCCGGCCTTGATGATGACCATCTTCTCCGGGTTGAGGTGCTTCTTGATCGCGCCGTTGACCTGGGCCGGCGTGAGCGCGCTGATCTCGGACGGATAGGTGTCGAGCCACGACAGCGGCAGGCCGCGGTTGATCGTCGAGAGGAGCTGGTTGGCCATGCCGTCGGTGGTCGCGAGACTCACCTTGTACGTGCCGATCAGGTTGGTCTTGCGATCGGCGACCTCCTTGTCGGTCACGCCTTCATTGTACCAGAGGTTCAACTGCTTTTGCGTCGAGGCGATGCCCTTGTCCAGGAGGTTGGGCGCGAACGTGCCGGCGATGCGCCAGTCGCCGTCGTTGAAGGTGTCGTTGCCGAGGCGCGCGCCGATGCCGTAGGTCAGGCCTTCCTTGTCGCGGACGTTGCCCATGAGGCGGCCCGTGAAGCCGCTGCCGAAGATCGCGGTGGCGACGCGGAGCGCCTGGTAATCGGCCTGGCCGTAGCGCAGGCGGGAGGGCTGGGCGACGACCACGCTGACGCTGGTCTTTTCCGGCATGAAGACGACCTGCTCCTTCGGGGCATCGCCGACGGTGGCCGGCAGGGCCTCGGGCAGCGCGACGCCGCCGGTCCAGCCGGCGAACGCCTGGGTGAGCTCGCCCTGGATCAGCGGGATGTCGAGATCGCCGACGGCGGTGAGCGTCATGTGGGCCGGGCCATAATACTTCGCGTGGAACTCCTTCACCTCGGCGAGCGTCGCCTTCTCGATGGCGGCGAGCATCTCGGCGTGGGGTGTCGGGCGGTTCGGGTGACCGATGGGGTAGAGCGCGAGCGCGGCGGCCTCGGCGGCCTGGTTGTCGGTGCTCTCGAGCGCGCGCTTGAGATTGCCGGCGAACTGCTTCTTCGCCTTTTCAAACTCCTCGGCGGAGAGCGCCGGGGACCGGAGCTGCTCGGCGATGAGCGCGATCACGAGCGGCACATCCTTCTTGAGGCACTTGGCGCTGATCTCGACGAGTTCGTTGCCGACGCTGAAGTCGACCGTGGCGCCGACGGCCTCGAGCTTCGCGGCGATGGCGAACTTGTCCTGCTTGGTCGTGCCCTGGTCGAGCAGCATGCCCGTGAGGGTGGCGACGGCGGGGTTGCCGCCGGCGGAGAAGACGTCGCCCGCGGGGAACGAGCCCTTGATGTTGACGACGTTTTTCACGCCGGTCGGGTAGAGGAGGACGTCGATGCCGCTGATTTTCGTGCGGGTCACCTTCGGCGCGATTTGCGCGAAGGCGCAGATCGCAGTGAGGGTGAATGTGACAGCGAGCAGTGAGAGTCGAAAAAAAGTTTTCATGATGGAAGTCGTCATTCTGAGCGGAGCGAAGAATCCAAGGGGAGCGGCGGATGCGTTGGGATTCGCGAGTTCACTGGATCCTTCGTTGCACTCAGGATGACGGTGGTGGGTATTTTATAGGTGCTCGTGAAGGTTACTTGGCGGCCGGGGCCTTCGGGGCCTCGGGGGGCGTGATCGCGACGAACCAGCCGGTCGTGCTCTGGTCGACGTTGAAGTAGAGGTTGGCGACGCGCTTGACGTCGGCCGCGGTCACCTTCGCGGTGGCCTGGTCGAGCGTCTCGTAGAGCGTCCAGTCGCCGACGGCGATGCACTCGTTCAACTGCGAGGCGATGGCGAAGGTGCCGTCGCGCTGGAAGGCGGAGTCGGCGAGGATCTGGTTGATGGCGCCGGCGACCTCGGCCTCGGTGACGCCATCCTTCTTCACCTTCTCAATTTCCTCGAGCGCGATTTTCTCCACTTGCTCGTGGGTGACGCCCGGAGCGAGCGGCACGAACGTGTAGTGCAACATCGGGTCGTGGGTGAAGCGCGCGAAGGTGAACACGCCGGTCGAGAGGCTCTGGTCGGTGATGGCCTTGTAGAGGCGCGCGCCCTTGCCGCTGCCGAGGATGGAAGCGAGGACCTGGATGGCCGGGTAGTCGGGATGCGTGCCGGCGGGAATCTTGTGGCCGATGGCGACGGCACCCAGCTGGCCGGCGCGCTTGATGACGAAGCGGCGCGGGCCGCTCTGCGCGGGCTCCTCGGTGTAGATTTGCGGGATGGGCTTCGGCGCCTTCGGGATCGCGCCGTAGGATTTTTTGATCAGGCCGAGCGCATTCGCCGGGTCGAAGTCGCCGATCACGGTGACCGTCGCGTTGTCCGGCCAGTAGAACGTGTCGTAGAACTCGCGCAGCTTCTCGATCGACACCTTCTCGATGTCCGAGCGCCAGCCGATGGTGGAGTGATGGTAGGGGTGGGCGATGTAGGCGTAGGAACCGAGCTCGAGAAAGAGCGCCTGGATGGGGTTGTTCTGGCCGCGCTCGAATTCGTTGCGCACGACGGTCATCTCCGGGCGGCGGTCGTCCTCGCGGAGCAGCAGGCCGCGCATGCGGTCGGCCTCCATCTCGACCACCTTCGGGAGGTGCTCGCTGCCGAAGGTCTCGTAGTAGTTGGTGCGGTCGACGGACGTGGTGGCGTTGTTGGAGGCGCCGATCGGGTCGAGGATCTGGTCGACCTTGTTGCCCTTCTCCTTGTTGAAATTGGTCGAGCCCTTGAACATCAGGTGCTCGAGCAGGTGGGTGGCGCCGGTGGTGCCGGTGACCTCGTTCCGGGAGCCCACGCGGTAGGTCACCATGAAGGTGATGACCGGCGCGGAGTGGTCGGGCATGAGCAGGACTTGGAGGCCGTTGGCCTCGAGGCGGTATTCGTCGAAACCGCCGAGTGACTTGACGTAGCCGAAGCCCTCGACCGACGCGGGCGCTGCGGACAGCGTCAGGGTCGAGACGAGCAGCCCGCACAACAGGAGGGAGCGTTTCATCATAAGCATGGGGATGGAGCGCGGACCCTAGTGCCTGGGGCCGCCGCTGCAACAAGACAAAAGCGCCGGGCGGTTTTTGCACGCCGGGGCCGGGCGGCCATTGGGATTGTCACCCTGCGACGAGCCGCCAAGTTGGCGGGCGCACACCCATGAATATCGATCCCAAGGCACACATTGCTCCCGGTACCGGTCTCCACGTCTTCATTGGCTGGCTGGTCCTGTTGGTTGTCGGTCCGATTCTGTTCCTGTTTGCCGTCGTCGCGACCTACGGCATCGCGCTCCTCGCCCTCCTGATCGCGGGCGCGTTTTACTTCACCCTGGTCAAGCAGGCGCAGGCCCGGCTGAAAGGCTCGGCGGTCCAGGTGTCCGCCAGTCAGTTTCCCGAAATCCACGCGATCGTGCAGAATTATGCGCAACGCCTGGGACTCAAGGAAGCGCCCCAGACGTACATCCTTGAGGACAACCAGCAGAACGCCATGGCGCTGAAGCATGGCTCGAAACATTACGTGATCCTGATCGACGACATCGTGTACGGCGCGACGGCGACGGGGAACGACAAGACCCTGGCTTTCGTCATCGGCCACGAACTGGCCCACCATGCGCTCGGTCACACCGGTTTCTGGCGGCACATGATCGCGGCCCGCTATCCCACGCTTTCCCGGCTGGATGAGTTCAGCTGCGATGCGGTCGCGCACGCGCTGGTCGGCGACACGACGGCGGCGCATGACGCCATCGCCCTCTTCCTGGTCGGCCCGCAGCTGTACCAGAAGGTGAACCGCGCGGCCCTGGCGCAACAGGCGCTGGAACTGGCGGCCGACAAGCACGCCAAGAAATCCGAACGCGCCCTGTCGCATCCGCTCCTGCTCCGACGCTACAACGCGATCACCAATCCCCGCGCGGTGTAGGCGGTCGTGATGGCGTGGTCGCGCGCCGGCCCAGCGGGAGCTGGGCCCTCCACGCCGCCCTCCGCGCGGTCGAAAGCCAGCCGCCTTGCTGGGTGGCGCCCCTAAACCCGGGCTTCACTTGCGGAGCCCGGCCGGCCTAGGCTGGCGCCATCATTCTCATGAGAAACCTTCACCTGATCCTCCTGTTCATTGTCTCCGCCGGGTTTGCGACGGCCCGTCCGGTCGAACTGGAGGATCTGTTCCGTCTCAAGCGGGTGTCCGATCCCCAGCTTTCGCCCGACGGGACACAGGTCGTCTACGTCGTCACCGAGGTGCTCAAGGACGAGAATCGCACCCAGAGCGACCTCTGGCTCGTGTCTGCGAATGGCGGCAAGGCTCGCCGGCTGACCAGCTCGCCCAAGCATGACCGTCACCCGCGCTGGTCGCCCGACGGCAAATGGCTCGCATTCGAGTCGAACCGCGAGGGCAACTTCCAGATCTGGATGCTGGCGGCCGCCGGCGGCGAGGCGCGTCGCCTGACCAACTTGAGCACCGAGGCCACGCAGCCCGTCTGGGCGCCGGGCGGCGATAAGCTCGCCTTTGTTTCCAGCGTGTTCCCGCAGTTTTCCGCCCAGCCCTTCGCCGCGGCCGACAAACTGAACAAGGAGGAGCTCGACCGCCGTGAGAAGAGCAAGGTCAAGGCCCGCGTCGCCACCCAGTTGCTCTACCGCCACTGGGATTCGTGGGTGGAGGACAAGCGCCGGCACCTCTTCGTGCTGCCGGTGAAGGACGGCGACGCCGCCGGCGAGCCGAGCAACGTGACCCCCGGCGAAAACGACGCGGTGCCCACCTCGTCGACCTTCAGCGCCGGCGACGATTACGCGTTTTCGCCCGACGGCAAGGAGCTCGCATTCACGGCGCCGCCCGCCGTGACCCGGGAGCAGGCCTGGTCGACCAACCACGACATCTGGACCGTCGACCTCGCCAGCGGCAAACGCGAGCAGGTGACGACCAGCGCGGCCGCCGACGCCTTCCCGCGCTATTCGCCGGACGGCAAGCTGCTGGCCTATCGCGCCCAGGCCCGCGCCGGCTTCGAGGCCGACCGGTGGCAGCTGCGCGTCCGCTCGCGCACGAGCGGCGAGGACTGGAGTCTGACGGCGGAGTTCGATTCCTCGGTCGAGGACTTCAGCTGGGCGGCGGATGGCAAGAGTCTCTATTTCCCGGCGCAGGATGCCGGCAAGGAGTCGCTGTGGGCGGTCGATGCCGCTGGCGGCGCAGTGCGGCGGGTCGTCAGCGAGGGCGTCAACACTTCCGCGACCATGTCGCGCGACAACCGGTTCATGATTTACGTGCACAGCAGCTTCACCGAGCCCGCGGAGGTGTGGCGGTCCGACCTCGTCGCGCGCAGCGCGCCGGGGCCGCTCACCCGCACCAACGCCGCGCTGCTGAGGGAACTCGACATGTCCGCGGCGGAGACGGTGACGGTCACCGGCGCCCCTTCGGCGGGCCCGGGGCAGGCGGCGGGCGCTCCCGTGCAGATGTGGATCGTCAAGCCGCCGGGCTTTGATGCCTCGAAGAAATACCCGCTGGTCTTCTGGGTGCACGGCGGCCCGCAGGGCGCGTTCATGGATTCCTGGTCGGTGCGCTGGAACCCGCAGGTCTGGGCGGCGCAGGGTTATGTTGTCGCGCTGCCGAATCCGCGCGGTTCGACCGGCTTCGGTCAAAAGTTCACGGATGAGATCTCCCGCGACTGGGGCGGCAAGGTGTACGCGGACCTGATGGCCGCGCTCGCGCACCTCGAGAAACAGCCATGGATCGATCCCAGCCGCATGGCCGCGGCCGGCGCGAGCTACGGCGGCTACATGATGAACTGGTTCCAGGGCCACACGACGAAGTTCAAGACGCTCGTGACGCACTGCGGCGTCTACAACCTCGAGTCCATGTATGGCACGACCGAGGAAACCTGGTTTGCCGAGTGGGAGGGAGGCATGCCGTGGAAGGAAACCGACCAGCGCAAGTGGTCGCCGCACCTCTATGCCGCGAACTTCAGGACCCCGAATTTGATCATCCACAACGATCTCGATTTCCGGGTGCCGATCAACCAGGGCATGGAACTCTTCACCGCGCTGCAGCGCCAGGGCATCCCGTCGAAACTTGTGATGTTTCCCGACGAGGGCCACTGGGTGCTGAAGCCGCTGAACAGCGAGCGCTGGCACCAGGAAATCTTCACCTGGCTGGCGGAGTATTTGAAGAAGTAGGAGGCGTGGTCGGTGTCGGCGCTTGCGCCGACCTAATCCGCGCCCAGGGCGTTTGCACCACAGGGGCACGGAGACACGGAGAAGAACCCCCTCTTCACTTTGTGTCTCTGTGCCTTCGTGGTGAATACCAAGGGCCGTAAGATCTTTGGAAATGCCCCGCGCCCCTACAGGTTTCCCGCCCTGATCTTTTCCTGCAGGTGCGTGCACCGCAGCTTGGATTCCGCATTGCGGACGGCCATGCCGTAGGCGGCGGGCTCGCCGACGATGAAGACTTTTTTGCGCCCGCGCGTGATGGCGGTGTAGATCAGGTTGCGCTGCAGCATGACGAAATGCGCCTTGAGGAGCGGGACGATCACGATGGGGTATTCGCTGCCCTGCGACTTGTGAATGCTGATGGCGTAGGCGAGGGCGAGGTCGCCGAACTCGCCGCGTTCGAAAGTGTGGCGCGCACCGTCGAAGTCGGCGGTCAGCGTGCCCTTCACGCCATCGGTCGACACGACGCTGCCAATATCGCCGTTGAAGAGATCCTTGTCGTAGTTGTTGCGCAGTTGGATGAGCTTGTCGCCCGGCCGGAATTCGCCGTTCACGGTCTTGATGCCCTGGCGCTGGCCGCCGGCGGTGAACGTGGTCGACCCGTTCAGCGCGGCCTGGAGCTGCACGTTGAGGTTGCCCACGCCGGCCACGCCCTTGTGCATCGGGGCGAGGACCTGGACGTCGTTCACCGGGTGAAACCATTTGAAATGCTGCGGGATGAACTTCGTGCAGAGCTCGGTGACCTTCGCGAGGCAGTCCTCGGGCGACGAGGCCGCGATGAAGTTGAGGTCGCTCCACGCCTGCGCCTTCGCGACCTCGCTGACGACCGGCGGCGGCTGGTGGTCGCCGCTGTTGATCGCGTGCGCGACGGTGGCGATGGAACTCTCCTTGCCCTGGCGATAGACGAATTGCAGGCGGGTGACGGGGATGAGCGATGCAAGCTGGGAGCGGAGAGCTGAGGGCTGAGAGCCTGGGTTTTGTGGGGTCGGTGCTTGCGCCGACCCTGCGGTGATCAGGTCCTTCAGCACGTTGCCGGCGCCGACGCTCGGCAGCTGGTCGATGTCACCAACGAGCAGCAAGTGGGCGCGGACGGGCACGGCCTGCAACAGGGCGGCGGCGAGGCGCGAATCGAGCATCGAGGCCTCGTCCACGATCAGGAAATCCGTCGCGAGCGGTTCCGACTCGTTGACGGTGAAGCCGAGCTTCGTCCCTTCGAATTTGAGGAGCCGGTGAATCGTCGACGCATAGCCGCCCGTGGTCTCGGCAAGGCGCTGGGCGGCGCGGCCGGTGGGCGCGGCCAGATGCACGCGGGCCTTCTTCGCCTTCAGGATGTCGACAAGCGCGCGGAGGATCGTGGTTTTGCCGGTGCCCGGTCCGCCGGTGAGAATGGTGAACTTGTGAGCGAGGGCATTGGCCAGCGCCGCGCTTTGCAGCGGGTGAAATTCGAAACCGGCCTTGTCCTGCGCCCATTTCACGGCGGCGTCGACCTTGATGGCCGGCAGGCCGGAGGGGACGGTGGTGAGGCGCTTGACGACATCCGCGATCTTTTGCTCGGCGCGGGAGTTGGGCGGAAGCTGGAGGAAGGCTTGGGGATCGCGGGCTGGAGGCGCTCCACTTGCTTGCAGGGGCGCCGCTTGACGGCGCCCGCGGGCGTCGTCAAGCGACGCCCCTGCGGGAGGATGCTGAACAATGCTCTTGTCCTTCAACAACGCGTCGATGCGGGCCTCGAGCAGTTCCGCGGACGTTTCGAGCAGCGTCGCGGAGTAATCGACCAGTTCGCCGCGGAGATAGGCGGTGTGGCCTTCCTCCTGCAGCGTCTCGAGGGCGTAGATCAAGCCGGCGTCGAGCCGGGGCGGGGCGTCGTTGGCGTAGCCGAGGTTGATCGCGATGCGGTCGGCGGTCTTGAAACCGATGCCGTCGATCTCGCGGGCGACGCGGTACGGTTCGTTCGTGATGACCTGCTGCGCCTCGGCGCCGTATTTGGTCACCAGCTTGACGCACTGCGAGGTCGTCACGCCGTACGTTTGCAGGAAAATGTGCACCTCGCGCAGCGTCTTCTGTTCCTCCCACGCCTGCTTGATGGCGGTGGCGCGCACCTTGCCGATGCCCTCGACCTTGCGCAGTTTCCCCGACTCCTCGCTGAGGATGCGGAAAGTGTCGGTGCCGAATGCGTCGACGATCTTGTTGGCGTACACCTTGCCGATGCCGGGCACGAGGCCGCTGCCAAGATATTTGCGGATGCCGTAGACGGAGGAGGGGAGCTCGGCCTTGTGGCTGAGCACCTTGAATTGCGCGCCGTGCTGCGCGTGGCGCGTCCATTCGCCGGTCAACTGCAGCGTCTCGCCGCATTGCACGCCCGGCAGGGCGCCGACGATCGTGACGGTCTCCCTGGGCGCGTCGGGCGCATCGCGCGTGACCTCCGGCTTGAGCTCCGCGATCGTGTAATGGTTCTCCTCGTTGAAGAAGATGATGCGCTCGAGGACGCCGGTCAGCGCAACGGGGTTGGGGGGAGGAGACGCCACGGAAAACACGGATAAGCAGTGATGCGCCGAATGGAAGCGCGGAACTTCATCAAGCCGGCCTCTGCTGCGGATTGCCGGTGGAGCGCGTTGCCCCCAGCGGGCTCCGGCCGCTGGCGGGAAGTCTGAAGCCGGAACGATGCAATTGAACCGCGAAGGGCGCCAAGGTCCGCGAAGGTCCAACGGGAAAATTCTGATTTTGCCCATGATCACGAAAGAGTGGGTGCGGCAAGGCATCACCGGGGGTCAGGTCTGACTCGCGATTTTCGCGTTTCTTCGCGTCCTTCGCGGTTTCTCCTGAAGGGTTCCGGCCGCAGCGCCTGGGGGGCAAGGCGCGCCAGCCGGCCGGGCTTTCCCCTTGTTGCCTCGGGCGCGATCGCTAGAACGGGCGCATGCAAACTGCCGCCGCCTGCCTGACTGCGTTGGTCGCGCTGCTGCACGTTTACTTCCTGGTGCTGGAGATGTTTCTTTGGACCAAGCCCTATGGCCGGCGGGTGTTCGGGCTGTCGCCCGAGAAAGCGCAACTAACCAAGTCCCTCGCGATGAACCAGGGTTTATATAATGGATTTCTCGCCGCGGGGCTCGGCTGGGGCTTGCTGGCCGGTGCGGACGGGCACGCGATCAAGGTGTTTTTCCTCGCGTGCGTGATCGTCGCCGGAATCGTCGGGGCCATGACGGCCAACCGGAAAATTCTCTGGGTGCAGGCAGTGCCCGGCGCGGTGGCGATGGCGGTGGTGTGTGCGGCGGGCTAACGTCCTACACACCCCGTCGCTTCGCGACACCCCTCTTCATAGAGGGGATTCTCGCCGTCCGAAGTCCCCTCTATGAAGAGGGGTGCCCAAAGGGCGGGGTGTGTAGGTTTCGACCCACCGCTTTTAGATTCGCGAAAACTTCCGTGGCGCCGTCGCGGCGGAGCTCTTCCTCCGAATGCGTCCCCGTCGTGACGCCGATGAACGCCACGCCCGCATTCTTTGCGGCCGCGAGGTCGTAGGGCGAGTCGCCCACGAGCGCGGTCGAGGACACGGCGCCACCGAGGGTGGTCAACGCGTGTTGGAAAAAGCGCTCGTCGGGCTTGATCCACGGCGTGTCATTGGCGCCAAAGACGCCGGCCAGCAGCGGGTCGAGCCCGAGATGCGTGCAAACCTGCCGCGCCGCGCCGCCGCGCTTGTTGGTCAACACGCCGCAGCGCACGCCGGCGGCGTGCAGTTCGCCCAGGAGGTCGCGGGCGCCGGGCAGGAGCACGACGTCGTCCAGGTTGGTGGCGTTCCAGTGCTCGAGGAAAAGGGGCAGCAGCGCGGGGACCTGGTCGCGGCCGGCGAGCTTGGCGATGGCCTCGTCGAGCCCGCCGCCCACGGCGGCGCGCACCTCGGCCAGGGTCGGCTCGCGCAGGCCCAATTTCCGCATGGCGTACACGTGGCAGCGGTGGATGGCCGAAAAGTGGTCGATGAGCGTGCCATCGAGGTCGAACAGGACGGTGCGAAAGCGCATGGGCGGAAACACTGTGGCGCACGCGGGCATCCCTTGGCACGGAAAAAATCCGGGTGGGTGCCTCAATCCTGATTTAAACCACGAATGAGCACGCAAACAGACCAACCAGAGGCATGGAACCACCGGTGGACTTGGACCCTCGCAGAGGTCACCCCCCCCGAGCCATCACCTGGCGGAATACGTCACCCATTGGGTGACGTGTTGTTCGGTGCGAGCGCGCCTATCACGGGGTTTTGATGGCGGGTCCCACACATGTTCGGAACCGGACCTCCGCTGTGCGTATCTGTGTTCATCCGTGGTTGAGAATTTTTCCTGAGAGCGCCCTGAAAATCAGTCTGGCGCGCCTCCCTCCGTCCCGCACACTGCCCTTGTTCCATGCTGTCCGCCCCTTCCGCCGCCCGTGCCGATGCCTCCCTGGAGGGCGACACGCTGACCGTCAGCCTGGGCGGCGACTGGCGGATCACGGAGAAGCATCCGGACTGGGCGGCAACCTTGCAGGCCCGGACCCCGCGGCGGGTCCGCTTGGTGGCGCGGGAGCTGGGGGCGTGGGACAGTTCGCTGGCGCTCTTTATCGTGGCGGCGCGACGCTGGGCGGCGGCGCAGGGCGCGGAATTTTCCCTGGAAGCCGTGCCCCCCGCGGCGGCCAATCTCGCGGAGCTACTGGTGCGCCGGACGGCCACGACGGCGGTGCCGGTGGTGCGGCCCCGCGGCCTGCCGACATTCATCGGCAACGAGGTGTTCAGTTTCTGGCGCGAAGCCAAGGACCTCTCCTCCCTGGTGGGCGAGTGCGTTTTCAGCGCCGGGCGGTTTTTTCGCCGCCAAGCCCACTTTCGCTGGCAGGATTGCTTTGCGGAAATGCAGGCGTGCGGGCTCGCCGCCCTGCCGATCGTCGGCCTGATCAGTTTCCTGGTGGGCGTCACGCTTGCCTACACCGGCGCGATCGTGGTGCGCCAGTACGGCGGCGACATCTGGATCGCGGACATGGTGAGCCTCGCGGTGCTGCGCGAGATGGGCCCGATGATGGCGGCCATCGTGCTTGCGGGTCGCACCGGGGCGGCGTACGCGGCGACGCTGGCCAACATGAAGGCCAATGAGGAAATCGACGCGCTTTCGACGCTGGGGGTCTCGCCGATCGACTTCCTCGTGATGCCGCGGATCGTGGCACTGTTTTTCATGATGCCGTTCCTCGCGCTCTATTCGGACGGCCTCGGCATCCTGGGCGGCATGATGATCGCGTACCTGCCGCCGCTGAACATCCCGGGCAATTTGTTCTGGGCGGAGATGCAGACCATCGTCGATCTCTCGACCATCAACACCGGCCTCCTCAAGGCCGCGGCCTTCGGCCTCCTGATCGGCCTCGCCGGCTGCTGGCGCGGACTGCAGGCGGAACGCAGCGCGGCGGGCGTCGGCCGCGCGGCGACCACGGCGGTCGTCACGGGCATCCTGCTCGTCATCGTGGCGGATTCGATCTTCGCCGTGGCCTTCGATATCCTGGGCTGGTGAACCAGGCCGCCCCGCAACCCCCACCCATGGACCTCTCCCGTCATCCTGAACGAAATGAAGGCTCCAGCCTGACGTCCGCCGGCGGTCGCGCCGGGGGATGTTTTGCGCGCGACCGCGGGATCGGGATGACGGTGGGGGCGCTGACGGGCGGTTTGAGCCTTGAGGGCTTCGGCGCGGCTCGGAGTCGGTCGGGAGACCGACCCTCCACTCGGGGCGGGATGGGCGATCGCGGGTTGCAATCGGGGAGGGCATGCCGATGAACGGCAGGGATCTTCCCGCCATCGAGTTGGCCGGCGTGACCTGCGCTTACGGCGAACACATCGTGCTGGAGAATGTCTCCTTTGCGGTGAAGCGCTCGGAGATTTTCTTCATCATCGGCGGCAGCGGTTGCGGCAAGAGCACGCTGCTGCGCCACATGATCGGGCTGCAGGCCCCGTTGCGGGGCAATGTGCGGTATTCCGGGCGCGACTTCACCAAGGCGACGGCCGCGGAGCGCAAGGAGCTGCTCCGGACCTTCGGCGTGCTCTACCAGGGCGCGGCGCTCTGGAGCTCGATGACGCTCAAGGAAAACGTCTCGCTCCCGCTCGAATTGCTCACCGACCTCGACCGGCGCGAGCGCGACGAGATCGTGGCGCTCAAGCTCGCCCAGGTCGGGCTGGCGGGCTACGAGGACTACCTGCCGTCGGAAATCAGCGGCGGCATGAAGAAGCGCGCCGGCCTGGCGCGGGCGCTGGCCCTTGACCCCGGAATTGTCTTCTTCGACGAGCCCTCCGCCGGCCTCGACCCGATCACGTCGCTCAAGCTGGACGAGCTCGTGCGCGAGATCCGCGACACGCTCGGGACGACGATCGTCATCGTCTCCCACGAGCTCGCGAGCATCTTCGATCTCGCCGACCGCGTGGTGATGCTCGACCGCGCCGCCAAGGGGATCATCGCGGAGGGCGACCCGAAGGCATTGCGCGATGGCAGTCCCGATGGCCGGGTGCAGGAGTTTTTGAATAGACGCGGCGGGAGCGTTCGGCAACAAGAGGGGACTCCGTCGTGAAATCCAAGGTCAACCCGGCCACGGTCGGCATGTTTGTTCTGGGCGCCCTGCTCCTCTTTGTGGTGGGCTTCCTCTCCTTTGGCGGGTCCAACATCTTCCACAAGCCGGCGCGGTTCCTGGTCTATTTCGACGAGTCGGTGAGCGGCCTCGATCCCGGTGCGCCCATCAAGTTCTACGGCGTGCGCGTCGGCCGCGTCGCCTCGGTCAGCGCACGCTTCGATGCGAAGTCCCGCAAGGCGCTCGTCCAGACCGTGTGCGAGATCAACCGCAGCGTCCTCACCGATGCCGAGGGGCGGGAGATTGACCTGACCAAGTCCGCCGAGATCCAGGCCTTCATCGACCGTGGCCTGCGCGCGAAGCTGAATTTCACCGGCATCACCGGCCTGCTTTTCGTCGAGCTCAGCATCGAGGACCCGCGCGAGCACCCGGCGAACCCGCGGTTCATGAACGAACCGCTGCCGGCCGTGCCTTCCATCACGTCGCCGATCTCCGAGGTGCAGCAGAGCATCGTGGAGATCGTGGCCGACATCAAGCAGGTGGACTTTGCGGGGCTGTCGAAGCAGGTGAAGACGCTGCTCGACACCACCAACCAGAAGGTGGCCGCGCTCGATACGAAGGCGCTCGGCGACAAGGTCAGCGCCGCGGCCGATTCCATCACCACCTTCGTCAACTCGCCCGAGGCAAAGCAGACGTTCATCAATCTCAACTCGGCGCTGAACGACCTGCGCGTCGTCCTCGCGCGGATCGATGGCAACGTCGGCCCGGTCAGCGACGAACTCAAGAAGACGCTCCTCGGAGCGCAGACCGCGTTGAAGTCGCTCGAGTCGACGGCCGCGACCACCCAGCGTTTCGTGGCGGCGCAGGGCAACGTCGGGGAGGATGTCACCGCCACCCTCCGCCAGCTCTCCGATGCGGCCGCCGCGCTCGAGCGGCTCTCCGATACGATCACGCGCAACCCGAGCTCGCTCCTGGTCGGCAAAAAGAAACCCGAGCACGCCAAGCCCTGAGGAAAAAATCACTGATGAACACCGATCGACACGGCTGGCGGCGCCTCGTTTTCAGCCTTCAGCTTTCAGCCTTCAGCCTTTTGCTTTCCGCCTGCAACGTCCTGCCCGAGCCCCAGGCCGATCCGGTCCGTCATTTCACGCTCAGCGGCCCGGTCTCCGCGCCGGTCGACGGCGCCACGGTGCGGCCGGTGCAAATCGCCGGCCACCTGCGCGGGCGCGCCATGGCGGTGCGAGTGGGGGCGAACGAGGTGATCTACGAGGAAAACGCGCGCTGGGCGGAATCGCTCGACGACGCGATCACGCAACTGCTGCGGGCACGCGTCGGCCCGGCGGGCGCCGGCCAGGTCGTCGCCGTGCAGGTCCAGCGCTGCGAACTCGTCCGCAACGAGGGCAACAGCGTCCAGCTCGCCGCGACCTATGCGATCACCGCGCCCGATGGCAAGGTGAAGCACGGCGCCTTCACCGCCGGGCCGCGCACGTGGGACGGCCGCGACTACGGCGTGCTCGTCGGCCAGATCCGCGACGCCGTCGATGAGCTCGGCGACGCGTTGGCGTTGGCGGTGAAGTGACGAGGACAGACGTCAGAGGTCGGATGTCAGACGACAGATTGACGAGTGTCCCGCTTATCCACGCCAGAACTTCTTTTCGCTGACCTCTGACTTCTGATGTCTGTCCTCCGATCCCATGGCCTCCGTTGAAACCAAGCTTCGCGATTTGCTGGAACTGGCGCAGGGGGTGCTCGACGACCTGCCGATCGGTCTCCTGGTGCTCTCGGCGCATGGGAAGCCGCTGTGGTTCAACCGCGAGGCGGAGGTCGTCTGCGCCGTGTGGAATCGCACCCCGTTGCGGCGCGATGCGCTGCCGCTGAAGCGTTCTGATTTCGCGGTGCCCGCCGAGCTGTGGCAGGCGAGCCAGGCCTTGCTCGCCGCCGACGAGGCCGGGGGCGGCACGCCCGACCCCCGGATTCTCGACGACGCCGAGCGCGGGCTGCACGCCGTCATCCGCCTGCAGCACCGTCCCGGCCGGAGCGGGCCGCCCGCGTGTTTCCTCCAGCTCGATTATCGGCGACCGCGCGGCGACCGCGACCGCCCCATTTCCCCCGGCGCGCTGGCGCTGATGTCGCGCCTGACCTTCCGGGAGCGCGAAGTGGCGCTGCGCGTGCGCGACGGCCTGACCACCGAGGAAATCGCGCGGGAGCTGCGCCGCAGCAAACTGACGATCAAGACGCAGCTCGCCGGCATCTTCCGCAAGCTCGGCGTGGCGAACCGCTCGCGGGTGACGGCGATGCTGAACCGCTGAGCCGGGATCATGCAGTTGAAGGTGGCGCGCACTGACCTCAGTGCTGCGGCGATCCGGACCGGCTGCCCGCATTGGATTCCCCTCCCTCTATGAAGCCGGAACGATCCAGTGGAAACCGCGAAGGACGCGAAGAAACGCGAAGATCGCGAGTCAGACCTGATCCTCGGTGATGCTTGCCGTACTCATTCTTGCGTGATCCTGGGCAGAATCAGAATTTCCCGTTAGCCCTTCGCGGACCTTCGCGCCCTTCGCGGTTCAATTGCATGGTTCCGGTTTCATAGAGGGGACCACTTTGCAATCGACGCTCGGTTCGATGGAGGAGCCTGTTTGCAGGCGATTCGGAGCCCTCGTGTGCGCTGCGCGTGCTGATCGCTTGCAAGCAAGCTCCTGCAAAGGAAAGGCAGAGGAGGAGATTCGTCTTGGGCGGTCGGGCCGCCTCAATTTAGGCGGCAGGATGGCCCGCCAACTATGACGGGCTGGACCTCTCACGAAGCTTGCAGCGACGCAGGGAACAAGTTGTATCGGCGCTGGACGCGCGGGCCGCTGCAACGTGCGAAACCAATCCCTTTCCATCCTGCACATCGAGGATGATCCCCTCTGGGGCGACGCGGTCCGGCTGATTGTCGAGGCGTTGCCCGTGGAGGTGATCTATCGCCGTGGCGCATCCAGTGCCGAGGGCCTGCGGCTGGCGCAGGAATGCGGCCCGGAGATCGTGTTGCTCGATCTGCGGTTGCCGGACGGGGACGGTTTCAATCTGGCCGCCGGGTTAACCGGCGAATCGGGTCGGCCGCGCGTCATCGTGGTGTCGGCGCGTCACGACGACGTGGCGCTGTGGCGCATCATGCGCGAGCCCCGGCTGGCGGGCCTGGTGTGCAAGTCCGGCGATCTCCGGGAACACCTGCCGGCGGCGCTGGCCGCGGTGCAGCGCGGCCACAAGTACCTCCCGCCGGAAATCCATGCCGCGATGCGCCGGCTGCGCGCGGACCCGCAGGCGTTTTTCAAAATCCTCTCGGACCGCGAGCTCGGGCTGCTGCCGGGCCTGGGCCGCGGGCTCACCGATGAGGAACTCGGCGTCCAGGCCGGGGTGAGCGCGCTGACGGTGAAGTCGCACCGCCAGCACATCATGGCGAAGCTCGGCCTGCACCGGACCCCCGACCTGATCTACTGGGCGATCGCGCACGGCTTCGTCGATCCAGTTGCCGGACGGATCTCCTGCGGTGAAGTTCCGTCAAGGTTTTCATTTCCTGTTTTTGAAGGAGACCCCCGGCTTCGAAACCAAAACGGCGCGGGCAACGTGGCGAATGCGGCGACGCCACCAACGGTTTCGCCGCATCAACCCACATCGCCCGGTCTGCCGGGCAATAACCATGAATACACAAAATACCCACCCGAGCGCTGAGCGCTCCCGTCGCAAGGCCGTCATCGTGGCCTTGCTGGTCACCCTGATCGGGCTGACCATCGCGCCTGGATTCAAATGCTACCACAAGGGCGCAGACGGCAGCGAAAGCCAGATCGAGCTGGAGTAGCGCTCGCTACGGGCGGCCCTCGGGTCGGGTCGCCCGTTTCCCATGAAACGTCTTCTATTCATTCTGATCGGCGCGGCCTGTCTCGCCGGCTGTAATTGGATGCGTCTGTTCGAATTTCGGGCGCAGTTGCGCCAATTGCCCGAATTCGCGCACTGGGAGGACCGGGCTTGGGGCCGCACCCTCGTCTTCTCCGAGCCGGTTCTGGGCGCGGATGATCTGGCCGATTTGGGTTTGGCACCGGTGTCGGTCGGGGAAGGGCTGTTCGTGATTCGATATCGTTACGATGGGGATGGATCACACCGCCGCGGCGAAACCACCTTGTTCTTCTTGATTGAGAATGGACGGCTGCGGGGAGTGACGTTCCCTGCGCTCCTGTTGGAAATGATCGGCGAGAAAAATGTCGAAGCCCTGTTGAGGATCACGGGCGGAGACTCATCGCCGGAAGTCGGGGTTTGCGATGTGGAAAAAACCCGCGTGTTGCGAGCGGTGTTTGGGACGGAGGCTCCGCCAGCGGACGATCGCAAGCTGGACATCATGTTCGAACCGCTCGACGCCGCGAATCGCGTGTTGAAACTTTCGTTTGAGGAGGGGGGGAAGCCCGGAATCTACAACAAGCTGCGGCTGGTCATCGGCAAAGCGGGAGAGTCGGTGGCATCGGTGAGGGCGAGGTAGGATCTACATATCCCGTCACTCGTGAGGCCCGGCGAACGCTACTGCCGCAGGGTAGAACGGCCTGACCCCAGGCCGTTTTCAAGGCAAGCGCACCGGGTCAGTGCGCTCCACCTCAGGCAAACGCGTTGGCCCCCGTCGCCAGGTCAATGGCGCGCAAGCAGCGCGCCCGCCTTACTTCAACGCCGCCGCGATGCGCGCCAGCGCGGTCGTTACGTTCTCGCGAGAATTGAAGGCGCTGATGCGCACGTGGCCCTCGCCGCACTTGCCGAAACCGGCGCCGGGCGTGCACACGACCTGCGCCTGGTTCAGGAGCAGGTCGAAGAACTCCCAGGAATCACGGCCGGTGTTGACCCAGATGTACGGCGCATTGTCGCCGCCGATGCAGGTCATGCCGAGCTTCGTCACCGCCTCGCGGATCAGCTTGGCGTTGCCGAGATAGAAATCCGTGAGCTCGCGCGTCTGCTTCCGCCCCTCGGGCGTGTACACGGCGGCCGCCGCTTTCTGCACGGGATACGAGACGCCGTTGAACTTCGTCGTGTGGCGGCGATTCCAGAGGGCGTGCACGGCCTGTTCATTGCCGGCGGCGTCGCGCGCCTTGAGGGTCTTCGGAACGACCGTGTACGCGCAGCGCAGGCCGGTGAAGCCGGCGAGCTTCGAGTAACTGCGCATCTCGATGGCGACGTCGCGCGCGCCTTCGATCTCATAGATCGAGCGCGGGATGCCGGGCGTGCGCACGTAGGCTTCGTAGGCGGCGTCGAAGAGGATGATCGCGTGGTGCTGCTTCGCGTAGGCGACCCAGGCGGCGAGCTGCGCCTTCGTGGCGACCGCGCCGGTCGGGTTGTTCGGGAAGCAAAGATAGATCAGGTCCGCGCCGGTCGCGGGCGGCGCGGGGACGTAGCCGTTCGCGGCGGTGGAATCGAGGTAGGTGATGCCGGTGTAGCGGCCGTCGACGTTCGCCCCGGTGCGGCCGGCCATGACGTTGGTGTCGACGTAAACCGGATAAACCGGGTCGGGAATCGCGAGCTTGGTGTCGGCCGCGAAGATTTCCTGGATGTTCGCGACGTCGCACTTCGAGCCGTCGCTCACGAACACTTCATCCGCCTCGACGTGCGCGCCATGCGCCTTGAAATCATGCTGCGCAATCGCCTCGCGGAGGAACGCGTAGCCCTGCTCGGGACCGTAGCCCTTGAACGTGGCGCGGTTCGCCAGCTCATCGGTGCCGGCGTGCAGCGCCGCGATGCAGACGGGCGGAAGCGGCTCCGTGACGTCGCCGATCCCGAGCCGGATGACCGGCTTGGTCGGATTGGCGGCGACATAAGCGTTCACGCGCTTGGCGATGTCGGCGAAAAGATAGGAGGCCTTGAGCTTCGAGTAGTTCTCGTTGATGCGGATCATGAGGGAAGAAAGTAGCGGGTGGCGGGTAGTGGGTAGCGAGTAGAAATGCATCCGCGCTGATGGGATGCTCACTCCTCGCTACTCAATGCTCGCTCCAGCCGGGCGAATGCGAGGCTTGATAAAGCGAATCGCTTCTGGATAGTTCAAGCCCGTTCCGGGTCATGCCAAAGCTAGACAAAATCAACGACATGCGGGCGGCCGCCGCCGAATTGCGGGCGTCAGGGCGCCGCGTGGCCCTGCTTCCCACGGCGGGAGCGCTGCATGCGGGCCACGCCAGCCTGATCCGGCTGGCCCGGGAGTCGGGCGCGGCCGTCGTGGTCTCGGCGTTCGTCAACCCCCTGCAATTCGGCCCGAGCGAGGACCTGGCAAAATACCCGCGCATGGCGCCCGCCGATGCGGCGTTGTGCGAGAGGGAAAAGGTCGAGGTGCTGTTCACACCCACCGTCGAGGAAATGTTTCCCCGCGGTTTTTCCACCCACCTGCAGGAGGAGGTCATCAGCAAGCATCTTTGCGGGATCGTCCGGCCGGCGCTTTTCCGGGGCATGCTCACCTGCTGGCTCAAGCTTTCGAACATCGTCCGCCCGGATGTCATCGTGATGGGCGAAAAGGACGCGCAACAAGTCGCGGTCGTGCGCAAGGCGGCCAACGACCTCCTGCTGCCGTTCGAGATCCTGACCGGACCCGCGGTGCGCGACGCGGATGGCCTGGTGCTGAGCGCCCGCAACAGCTACCTCACGCCGACGCAGCGCGAGGAAGCCCTGGCCGTGTATGCGGCCCTCCGGCGCGCGAAGGAAATGGTCGACTCCGGCGTGAAGAGCGCGGACCGGCTCGTCGCCGAGGTCACGCACCTCATCGCCGCCAAACGCCGCCTGCGCGTCATCTATATTTCCGTGGTGGACCGCCAGACGATGGACCAATTGCGCGAGGTGACCTCCGGCCAGTGCCTGATGGCGATCTCGTTCTGGGTGGATGAAGTCCGGCTGACGGATAACATGCCGCTGTAAGCGAGGCGGTCCCGGCCATGATGCGTAGCCGAACGCGTGAGCGTTTGGCCCGCCGCGGGGCTCGCGCTTCTCGCGGGTCCCTGGCCGAGAGATCCCCTCTTGAGAGGGACTTGGCCGCCGTAGGCTTGGCGAAGGCTGCTGCCCGAAGGGCGGGGTGTGTGAGGACGTGCGCTTACTTTATTGTGTTCGCGCATTCCCAACACACCCCGTCGCTGCGCGCCACCCCTCTCAAGCCGGAACGATGCAATTGAACCGCGAAGGGCGCGAAGCTCCGCGAAGGTCTACCGGGAAAATTCTGATTTTGCCCCGGATCACGAAAGAGTGAGTAAGGCAGGGCATCACCGAGGATCAGGTCTGACTCGCGATTTTCGCGTTTCTTCGCGTCCTTCGCGGTTTCCACTGAATGGTTCCGGCTCAAGAGGGGGTCTCGATCCATCACCTAATTCCAAAGCCAAACGCTCACGCGTTCAGCTACGGAGTAGTCGCCGAACGCGTAAGCGTTTGGCCCGATGGAGGGCCCGCGCTATTGCAGGGCCGCGGCTTGGAGATCCCCTCTCAAGCCGGAACTATGCAATTGAACCGCGAAGGGCGCGAAGGTCCGCGAAGGTATACCGGGAAAATCCTGATTTTGCCCGGGATCACGAAAGAGTGAGTACGGCAAGGCATCACCGAGGATCAGGTCTGACTCGCGACTTTCGCGTTTCTTCGCGTCCTTCGCGGTTTCCACTGAATGGTTCCGGCTTCATAGAGGGGCTTGGCGAAGGGCCAGCCCTTCCTAAGAGGCTGTGAATAACTTGTCAGTCGCTCAGGGCTTCCCCTCGGAAGCGTTTCGGAAAGCGCGCCTGTGAACAGCGTGCCCGACACGAAATCAAGGCCGCGCGGGCCTGCGGTCCGATTTGAAGGACCTTGACTTGTGAATAACCGCTCAGGGATCGCTGGACCGATCTGATTTCACAAGCAATTATCCATTAAGTGTTAAAACCTGAAATGACTCGAGGCTTCAGAGCCGTTCAGTCCGCACAATCAAATGGCCGATGGATAATCTTCCTGCGAATAACCCGTGGAAAACCCAGCTTGTAGGACACGGGTTGAACGGGGCTTCGGAGACGGTCCGGGGCAATTTGGCCGTGTGAATGACCCTGGAAGAACTTACCCGCGGCGTGCTGGGCTGCCCTGACTGCGGAGTTGTATTCTCGATGTATCTTTGTGACGACTGAGGCGTTGTGAGTGCTCATCTTCCCGAAAAACCCCGCATCGCCATCGTCGGAACCGGCGCCCTCGGCGGTTACTATGGAGCGCGCCTGGCGAGAGCCGGGAACGACGTCCATTTTTTGGTCCGCAGTCATCGCGCGGCCCTCATGGCGCGCGGCCTCCGCGTAAAAACGCCGACGGAGCGGTTCCAAGTTAGGAAAATCCAGACGCACGCCACGGCGGAAGACATCGGCGTGTGCGACCTCGTAATCATTTCGGTCAAGGCGACGGCGAATGCCATGCTGGCGAAGTTGCTGCCGCCGCTCGTCGGTCCGAACACGCTGCTGCTGACCTTGCAAAATGGACTCGGCGTGGAGGAGCCGGTGGCCGAGGTGGTCGGGGCCGATCGCGTTCTGGGTGCGATCTGCTTTGTGGGCGTGACGCGGGCGAGTCCGGGGGTGCTCCAATGTTCCTTTCCCGGCCTGGTCATGCTGGGCGAGTTCGGCCGTCCGGCCCAGGCGCGCACGCGCGAAGTGGCCCGGTTGTTCGAAGCCGCCGGCGTGAAATGCGAAGCCCAGGACAACCTGGAGGAGCTGCGCTGGAAAAAACTCGTGTGGAACGTGCCGTTCAACGGCCTCGCGATCGCCGCGGGTGGCGTGACGACGGACGTCCTCATGGCCGACGAGGGCCTGCGCACGCTGGCGCGGCGGCTCATGGAGGAACTCCTCGAGGCCGCGGCCAAGTTTGGCCACACGATCCCGCGGTCGTTCATGGACCTGCAGTTCGACCGCACCTCGAAGCTCGGGAAATACGAGCCCTCGAGCCTCATCGATTTCCGCGAGGGCAAGCCGATCGAACTGGAGGAAATCTGGGGCGAGCCCGTGCGCCGCGCGAAGTCCGTCGGCGTCCCCGTGCCGCGGTTGGAAATGCTTTACTGGCTCATCAAGCGCCTGCTGGCGGCGCGCGAGAAGAAACCGAAGAAGCGGTAAGGCCGCGCCGGTCTGAGATCCCCTCTATGAAGAGGGGTGGCGCGCAGCGACGGGGTGTGTAGGGAGATGTTCGACAACGTTGACGGCAGCGTACGTTCCCTACACACCCCGCCCGTTGGGCAGCAGCCTTCGCCGGGCCTACGGCTGCCAAGCCCCTCTTCATCCGGAACCATTCAGTGGAAACCGCGAAGGACGCGAAGAAACGCGAAAGTCGCGAGTCAGACCTGATCCTCGGTGATGCCTTGCCGTACTCACTCTTTCGTGGTCCCGGGCAAAATCAGGATTTTCCCGGTATACCTTCGCGGCCCTTCGCGCCGTTCGCGGTTCAATTGCATCATTCCGGCTTCATGGTGGGATCTCACCAAACCACCCAAGGCTTGCCGCCGCTCGCGCCGGTCGGTCAAATGAATCATGCGCATTGTCCCCTCGTTCTTTTTCCTGGCGGCGACGCTCGCCGCGGGCCGCGCCGATGTGACGCCGGCCAACTTCGACCTGTCGGTTAAACCGCAGGACGATTTCTACCGGTTCGTCAACGGCACCTACCTGAAGAACACCCCGATCCCGCCCGCGTATAGCTCGTGGGGTTCGCATGCGGAGCTGACCGAGCGCAACCAGACGGCCTTGCACACGCTGGCGGAAGCCGCGGCCGCGAAGGGCGCGCAGGGCTCCGCGATCGAACGCCTGGTCGGCGATTTCTATGCCAGCGGCATGGACGAAGCGGCGATCAACGCGGCGGGGGCGACCCCGTTGCAGCCGGAGCTCGATTTGATTGCGACGGTGCAAAAGCCCGCGGACCTGCTGCCGGTGCTGGGCAAGCTTCATGCCGGCGGCATCAACGGGGGCTTCGGCTTTGGCGGCAGTCCGGATCGCAAGAACAGCTCGCTCGTGATCGCCCAACTGTATCCCGGCGGCGCGCTCGGGCTGCCGGAACGCGGTTACTATTTCAACGACGACGAGAAATCGGAAAAAATCCGCCAGCAATATGTGGCCCACATTTCCCGCATGCTCGTCCTGCTCGGCGATGCCCCGGAGGCGGCCCGCGCCGCGGCGACCGCCGTGATGGCCCTGGAAACGAAACTCGCGCTCAACATGCTGCCGCGCGTCAAGCTGCGGAATCCCTACGCCACCTACCACAAGATGAAGCTGGCCGAGGTGGCCGCGCTCACCCCGGGCCTGGACTGGCCCGCGTATCTGGCGGCCACCGGCGCGCCGGCCTTTGAGGACGTGAATCTCTCGCAGCCCGATTTCCTCAAGGCGCTGGACGTCGCGGTGAACACGGTGCCGGCGGCCGACTGGCGCGCGTACTTGCGCTGGCACCTCGCCCACCAGGCCGCGCCGTACCTGAGCGAGGCGTTTTCGCGCGAGTCGTTTGAGTTTTATGGCCGGACCCTGACCGGCCAGCAGGAGCTGCGCGAACGCTGGAAGCGCGTGGTCTCCGTCGTCGACGGCGAGATCGGCGAGGCGCTCGGCCAGCTTTATGTGGCGGAATATTTCCCGCCGGCGGCGAAGGCCCGCATGGCGCAGCTCGTCGCCAACCTCCGCGCGGCGTTGAGCGAGCGCATCGACGGGCTCACGTGGATGGATGCCCCGACCAAGGCGAAGGCGCAGGCCAAGCTCACGGCGTTCAACGCGAAGATCGGTTACCCCGACAAATGGCGCGACTACACCGGCCTCGTGATCGATCGCGGCTCCTACGTGAGAAACGTCCTCCGCGCCGACGCCTTCGAGCGTCGCCATGACCTGGCTAAAATCGGCGGGCCCGTCGACCGCACCGAATGGAGCATGACCCCGCCGACGGTGAACGCCTATTTCAGTCCGAGCCGCAACGAGATCGTGTTTCCCGCCGGTTACCTTCAGCCGCCGTTCTTCGATCCGAAGGGCGACGACGCGCCGAACTATGGTGGCATCGGGACCAGCATCGGCCACGAGATGACGCATGGGTTTGACGACAGCGGGCGCCAGTACGACGGGCAGGGCAACCTCGTCGACTGGTGGAGCCCCGAGTGCGCGGAAAATTTCAAGGCGCGCGCGACCGGAGTCGTGCAGCAGTTCGCGGCCTACACGGTGCTCGACGGCCTGCACGTCAACGGCGAGCTGACGCAGGGTGAAAACATCGCCGACCTCGGCGGCGTGCGCGTGGCGTATGCCGCCCTGCAGAAAGCGCTCGCGGGCCAGTCGCGGGAAAAGATCGACGGCTTCACGCCCGAGCAGCGCTTCTTCATCAGTTGGGCGGCGAAGTGGCGGCGCAACTCGCGTCCCGAGGCGCTGCGCCTGCAGGTCAACACCGACCCGCATTCGCCCGCGGAATTCCGCGCCAACGGTCCCTTGTCGAACCTCGACGAATTCGCCCAGGCCTTCGACGTGCCCGAAGGCGCCCCCATGCGCCGCCCGGCCGCGCAGCGGGTGTCGATCTGGTGAGCCACTGCCGGTGGAGCGCCTTAGCCCCCAGGGGCTGAACGATGCCCGCGTGCGGGCAAAGCGCGTTGAGGGCAACGCGCTCCACCGCGCATCCTGAGGCCGGTCACAGACCGGCCCTCCTTTGCGTCGCGACCGGGATCCCCTCTATGAAGTCGGAACCATTCAGGAGAAACCGCGAAGGACGCGAAGAAACGCGAAGATCGCGAGTCAGACCTGATCCTCGGTGCTGCCTTGCCGTAGTCACTCTTTCGTGATCCTGGGCAAAATTAGAATTTCCCGGTAGACCTTCGCGGATCTTCGCGCCCTTCGCGGTTTAATTGCCTAGTTCCGGCTTCAGAGGGGCTTGGCAGCCGTAGGCCTGGCGAAGGCTGCTGCCCAAAGGGCGGGGTGTGTAAGGAGCCAGCGGGTGCATTAAATGGTAAGCGGCTGCCAGGTGGAGCGCCTTGCCCCCCCCAAGGCGCTGAACGGTGTCCGCTGGCGGGCAAAGCGCGTTGAGGGCAACGCGCTCCACCGCGATCCCCTCTTCATAGAGAGGATCTCGTCACCACCCGAGGCTTGCCGCCAGCCGGCCCGCTTTGCAACGTGGGGGATGCAAACCCCCCAAGGGCTCCGCGAGCTCACGATTCGGAGCGTTATCCTGGGCGGCGTCATCACGCTGCTGTTCACCGCTGCCAACGTTTACCTCGGACTGAAGGTCGGCCTGACGTTCGCCACCTCGATCCCGGCCGCGGTCATCTCGATGGCCCTGCTGCGCATGCTGGGTAATTCGAACATCCTCGAGAACAACATCGTCCAGACAATCGCTTCCGCCGCCGGCACGCTCTCCGCCATCATCTTCGTGCTGCCGGGCCTGATCATGGTCGGCTGGTGGCAGGGCTTTCCTTATTGGGTGACGGCCGCGGTCTGCGCGCTCGGCGGCATTCTGGGCGTGATGTTTTCCGTGCCGCTGCGGCGCGCGCTCGTGACAGGTTCCGATCTGCCTTATCCGGAGGGCGTCGCCGCCGGCGAGGTCTTGAAGGTCGGCTTCGGTTCGGCCGAAGGGAGCGAGGAGAACGCGAAGGGCCTGCGGATGATCGTCATCGGGTCCGTCACTTCCGCGGCCTATGCGTTGCTCGCGGCCATGCGGCTCGCCGCGGCGGATGTGGCCCATGCCTTTCGCCTTGGTTCCGGCGCCACCGCGGTGTCGACGAGCCTTTCGCTCGCACTGATCGGTGTCGGCCATCTCGTCGGCCTGTCCGTCGGCATCGCGATGCTCGTCGGCATGCTGATCGCGTGGGGCGGGCTGGTGCCGTTGCTGACGTCGATGCACGGCGTGGGGGAGAATGTCGCCCAGGTTGTCAACACCACCTTCCGCAGCGAAGTGCGCTTCATCGGCGCGGGCGTGATCGGGGTCGCGGCGCTCTGGAGCCTGTTCCGCATCATCGGCCCGATCATCACGGGCATCCGTTCCGCCGTGGCTGCCTCGAAAGCCCGCCAAGCGGGCACGGAGTTGCCGCTCACCGAACGCGACCTGCCGATCGGCGTCGTGGGTGGCACGATCCTCGGCTTGCTGGTGCCGATTGCGGGCCTCCTGTGGTATTTCGCCTCCGGCACGGCGATCGAGTCCGGCATCGGGCCGACGATTTTCGGCTCCCTGATCTATGTGGTTATCATCGGCGCGGTGATCGCCTGCGTCTGCGGCTACATGGCGGGCCTGATCGGCGCTTCCAACAGCCCGGTGTCGGGCGTCGGCATCCTCGCCGTCATCGGCGCGTCGGTCCTGCTGGTGATGGTTTATGGTCACGGCGGCAGCCCGGAGCAGACCAAGGCGCTGGTCGCGTACGCGCTTTTCACGACGGCGATCGTGTTTTCGATCGCGACGATCGCGAACGACAACCTGCAGGATCTTAAAACCGGCCAGCTCGTTGGCGCGACGCCGTGGCGGCAGCAGGTGGCGTTGATTTACGGCGTCATCTTCGGTTCGCTCGTGATCCCCCCGGTGCTCGACCTGCTCAACAAGGCGTTTGGTTTCGCCGGTGCGCCCGGCGCGGGCGACCACGCGCTCGCGGCGCCGCAGGCCGCGCTCATCTCCGCGCTGGCCAAGGGCGTGCTCGGCGGCGACATCCAGTGGAACCTGATCGGCTGGGGCGCGCTGCTCGGGGTGGCGACGATCATTCTCGACGAACTGCTGCGCAAGGGGGGCAAGATGCGGATGCCGCCGTTGTGCGTGGGCATGGGGATCTACCTGCCGATGGCGCTGACGCTCCTCATCCCCGTGGGCGCGGTCATCGGCCACTACTACGAGAAGTGGGCGGGCCGGCAGAAGAATCCGGAGTTCGTGAAACGCATGGGCGTGCTCGGCGCGACCGGCTTCATCGTCGGCGAGAGTTTGTTCGGCGTCGCCTTTGCCGGCGTCGTGGCCGGCGTGGGCACGGACACCCCGCTGGCCGTCGTGGGCGACAGCTTCGAGAAACCCGGCATCGCCATCGGCCTGATCGCGTTCACCGGCATCATCGCCTGGCTGTACCGCGCCGCGCGCCGCTCAGCGACGGCCTGAGCAGGAAGTTGATGCCACCCTCGCGGCACGGCCCGTCGACAAGCGACGGCCCTACATCGAAGGTTGCGCGCTTGAAAGGAGCAGCCGTCGTGAGACGGCTGGCGCGGTAGGTCCGGTCTCCGACCGGACCGGTCGGTCGCAGACCGACCCTTCCGGGATGTAGGGCCCGCGCTTGCCGCGGGGCCGCGCTGGCGTTGCGGGCGGCGGAGGGTTTATGGCCCGACGGAATTGATGCCGCCTTCGCGGCACGGCCCGTCGACGAGCGACGGCCCTACAGTGAAGGTTACGCGATTGAAAGGAGCAGCCGTCGTGAGACGGCTGGCGTGGTAGGTCCGGTCTCCGACCACAGCCGTCCCACAGAAGAGGATAAAGCAGTGGCGAAGCCAGCTT
>CAZEUN010000026.1:0-59271 GCA_964515595.1 uncultured Oleiharenicola sp.
AGTTCAAAGTTCCGTGGACGTCCTCGTTTCATCACCAGCGAGACGTCCTTTCTTTATATAGGTTACTTACGGGACATAACACTAGGAGCGTAGTGGAAAATTCGGGTTCGGAGGACATTAGAAAAACCCCCGAGGAAAATAGATAGTCTCCATCACCTTGAAGTCATCTGAAAGAATTCTTTCCTGAAACGTCTTCAGGCGCACCGGCTTGGCGTCCTCGTCGGCCTTCAAGAGCAGGGCGGCGCACTTCTCCACATACTGCTTCGGGTATTCCCCGGACGAAGGCATTCCGGTCTCATGATCGCGCAGCACTGCAACCCTTGTGTCGCCGCCGCACATGGCATCGTGCTTCTTAACCAGTTCAACCACATAGATAGCCAAGATGGCGGCAACGCTGTGCGGGATGCCCGGGCTGGCGTATTCGCCTAGGAGGTAGAGACCAAGCGGGGAACCGCATCCGTCGGCATCGTAGAAAGAGCGGCATTTCTGTGCTGTTGCGTGATGCAGATTTATCGAAACCAGATGAGCTGAATTATTGATGAAAAAACCGAGCATAACACCGACCCCAGTGCCGTCTTTTCTAAAAATTTCCGATAGCTCTTCTGAGGTGCATCCAAAGTGGACTTCGCGCTGCTCGTTCCTGAGAGTCCGCATGGCCTGTGAAGCCAGAATGCAAATGTCATCGGCACTTGAGACGGTGGCCTTCGCCGCCAGCCCAGAAAGAATATCAACGAAGCGATTTGAGAACAGAATGGAGCCGGACTGGGCAGCCATGACAGGGATTCCGTCGAAATCTATTACCTCCATCTTCGCGCCATCGGTGCGCTTGTTCGTTCCGTAGGTAATCTGGCTGTCACTTGCCAAAACAACGGCGTCCTTGCATTTGATACCAACGATCAGGGTCACAGGGGTCTTCCTTTTCGGAAGCAATGGGATGCGCTGATTCATTTTTAGGCGAGCTTGGTTTTACACTGAGCCAAGTATGTTATTACCATCCGCACCCATCCCACTTTCGGGACGGCCATATCCCGGCTTCGCTCTGGGCGGAATAATAGCCCTCGCAGCACCGATTCATTTTCGGCTAACTATCAACACTTTAAAGCTATTCCAGCACTTGGCACGCGCATTGCAAACGGGCGCGACCAATCTAACACCGCATGGACATTGCCCGCCCCAACGCCGCCAAGGAAAAACGCAGGAAACGCATCATTTACGCCGCCGTGGCTGCCGTCGTTCTTATCGGAATCACCGTCGCGCTCGCGCGCCTGAAGCCGGCTGCGCCCACCGTGGAACGAAACCTGGTGTGGATCGATACCGTGAAGCGCGGGCCGATGGTTCGCCAGGTGCGCGGCCTCGGCACGTTGGTGCCCGAGGAAATCCGCTGGATCGCCGCGCGCACGCAGGGCCGCGTCGACAAGATCATCCTCCGTCCCGGCGCCGTGGTCGAACCCGGCACCTTGATTCTCGAGCTCCGCAACCCCGATGTGGTTTCCGCCGCCGCGAACGCGCAGTCCCAACTCGTCGCCGCGGAAGCCCAGCTGTCCAATCTGCGCACGCAGCTTGAAAGCCAGTTGCTCGCCGCCGAGGCCGCCGCGGCCCGCGCCAAGTCCAACTACGAAACCACCAAGCTCCGCGCCGATGTGCAGCAGGAACTTTTCCGCGACGGTCTCGTTTCCGAGCTCGACCTGAAACTCGCCAAGGCGACGGCAGCCGATGGCGCCACGAGCAACGAGATCGAGCAAAAGCGCTATGCCTTCGCCAAGGAATCCATCAAGCCGCAGCTCGCCGTCCAGGAAGCCGAGGTGGCCCGCCTGCGGTCCGTCGCGGATCTCCGCCAAGAGGAACTCGACGCGCTGAAGGTCCGCGCCCCCATGGCCGGCGTCCTCTCCGCCCTGCCGGTGGAAGTCGGCGCGCAGGTCCAGCCGGGTAACAATATCGCCCGCGTCGCCGATCCCACCAAGCTGAAGGCCGAGATCCGCATCGCGGAAACGCAGGCCCGCGACATCGCCTTCGGCCAGATCGCCCAAATCGACACCCGCAACGGGATCGTCGAAGGCAAGGTCGCCCGCATCGATCCGGCCGTGCAGAATGGCACGGTGCTGGTCGACGTCACGATCACCAACGAATTGCCCCGTGGCGCCCGCCCGGATCTCTCCGTCGACGGCACCATCGAACTCGAGCGCCTGAACGACGTCGTGTTCGTCGGCCGTCCGGCCTTCGGCCAGGAGAAGAGCACCGTCGGGATCTTCAAGCTCGCGGAAGGCACCAACGATGCCGTCCGCACCCAGGTCCAGCTCGGTCGCAGCTCGGTCAACACGATCGAGATCGTCGCGGGCCTCCAGCCGGGCGACCGCGTCATCCTCTCCGACATGTCCCCGTGGGACTCCAACGACCGCATCCGGCTCAACTAATCCGCGATTTTCCACCAACGACCTCCTCTTCCGGCAGCGCCCATACCGATCCCCGCACCATGTTCTCCGCACTCATCCTCTCTCTCCTCACCCTGCTGGTCGCGATCGACAGCGATTCCAAGGAATAAGCCCGCCCTTCCGCGTCGGCGCTTCTTTCGCCATAAATCCTTAATATTTCCGTAACCGTCGCGCTTTACCGCGTGTTAGTTAGCCCACCAATCCTCCCCCACTGCCCACACAATGACTACCGAGAATCCGTCCCTCATCAAACTCGAAGGCGTTACCAAGGTCTTCCTGACTGACGAAGTTGAAACCCACGCCCTGTCGGGCATCCACATGGACATTCGCAAGGGCGAGTACGTCTCCATCGCCGGTCCGTCCGGTTGCGGCAAGTCCACGCTCCTCTCGATCCTCGGCCTCCTCGACACCCCGACCGACGGCACCTACATCCTCAACGGCCGCCCGGTGCAGGGCCTCACGCTTCCGGAGCGCGCCCGCATCCGCAACCGTGAGATCGGTTTCATTTTCCAATCCTTCAATCTCATCGGCGACCTGACGGTCTACGAGAACGTCGAACTGCCCCTCACCTACCGCGGCATGCCGGCGAGCGAGCGCAAGACGCGCGTCACCGAGGCCCTCGAGAAGGTCGGCATGGGCCATCGGGCGAAGCACCTGCCCTCCCAGCTCTCCGGCGGTCAACAGCAGCGCGTCGCGGTCGCCCGCGCCCTCGCCGGTTCCCCGGCCGTGCTCCTCGCCGACGAACCCACGGGTAACCTCGATTCGAAGAACGGCGACGCCGTGATGGAACTGCTCCACTCGCTGCACCGCGCCGGCTCGACCATCGTGATGGTCACCCACGACACGCGCTTCGCGCGCCACGCCGAGCGCACCATCCACGTGTTCGACGGCCGCGTGGTCGAGGAACAGGTGGAAGCCGGTTCCGCCCACTAAGCGTTTTCGCCCACGGCGCGCCCCTCCCGGCGCGCCGTTTTTCGGTCAGGCCGGGGTCCCTCTCCTCAGTCGCAGGCTTTTTTCGCCGGTCGCGTCCGGCGCGCCACGAACCCAACACACATGCTGACCGACTTCCGGCTCGCCGCGCGGTCGCTGGGCAAATCGCCCGGCTTTTCGCTGGTTGCCATCCTCATCCTCGCGCTCGGCATCGGCGCCTCGACCGCGATCTTCTCGGTGGTCCATGCGGTTCTGCTCAAGCCCCTGGCCTACCATGATTCCGCGCGCCTGGTCCAGGTGCAGTCGCGGCATCCGGAACAGGGACTCGCCGGACTCGCTCCCGCCACCTTCGCCGACATCGCGCGCGACGCCCGGTCCTTCGCGGCGATCACCGCCCAACAATATTACTACGTCAACCTGACCAAAACGGCGGCGCCCACGCGGCTGACCGCCGTGGATGCGACCGATGATTATTTCCGCGTATTCGACGCGACGCCACTCCTGGGGCGGACGTGGAACCGGGAAGATACCCTGACCGGCGCCACGCCGGTCGTCGTCCTTGGCGAAACTTTCTGGCGTTCCCAATTCAACGGCCGCCGCGAGATCCTCGGCGAAACCATCACCTTGGATGACATCGCTTATACTGTCATCGGCGTCATGCCGGCCGGGTTTACCGATGTCTGGGGCAATGCGTCGCTGTGGCGCCCGCTGCCGGTGGATGGCCCCGCCATGAAGGAACGCGGGGCCCGCTATTGGAGCGTTTACGCGCGCCTTCGCAACGGCGTCACGCTCGATCAAGCCGGCGCCGAACTCACGACCCTGGGCCAGCGCCTGGCGCAGGATCATCCGCAACATTATCAGGGTTGGTCGCTGACCGCATTCGATCTTCACGAGCAGGTCGTCGGTGGCTATCGCGCCGGGCTCCTGGTGATCCTCGGCGGCGTGGGTTGTGTTTTGCTCATTACCTGCGCCAACGTCGCCGGCCTCTGCATCGTGCGCTCACTTGGCCGGCGCAAGGAGCTCGCGGTGCGGGCCGCGCTCGGCGCATCGGGGGCCCGTCTGCTGCGGCAGCTCCTGGCGGAAAGCCTTGTGCTGGCCACCCTGGGCGGCGGCTTGGGCATCCTTCTCGCCCACTGGGGCGTCGCCGCGATCGTCGCCTCGGTCGGCGATTCCTGGCTGCCGCGCGCCGCCGAAATCGCCGTCAACGGCCCCGTGCTGGCTGCCGCCCTCGCGCTCACGCTCCTCACCGGCGTGGGGTTTGGCCTCGTGCCGGCCTGGAACGCCTCCCGCACCCATGCCCATGACGCCCTCAAGGAAGGTGCCGGCCGCGGGTCCGCGGGCGCGGGCACCCGCCGAATCCGCGCGGGCTTGGTCGTGGCCGAGATCGCGCTGGCCTTGATGCTCCTGGTTGGGGCCGGACTGCTCGGCCGGAGCTTTGCCGGGCTGCTGCATAAAAATCCCGGCATGCGCACCGACCAGGTGCTGACGCTCGGCCTGTCGCTTTCGGACAAACGCTACGACACGGCCGACAAGCGCCGCGCCCTCTACCTGAACGTCGAGGAAGCCGTCGCCGCCCTGCCGGGCGTCGTCGCCACCGGTTTCACCCAGACCATGCCGTTCACCTGGGGCATCCCCAACACGCTGGTGCCCGTCGGCCCCAGCAACGTCGATGCGCACAACGTGCCCACGATGTTTTATGATTCCGTGGGCGCCGGGTTCTTCCGGGCATCCGGCATTCCGCTGGTGACCGGACGTTTCTTCACCGCGAACGACAACCAGCAGGGCCCGCCGGTCGTGGTCATCAGCCAGGCGACCGCGCGCCGGTTCTTCGGCGATGAAAACCCCGTGGGCCGCCGCCTGCGTCCGGCCGATCCGGCGCAGACCACCCAGTTTGAAATCGTCGGCGTGGTCGGCGACGTGCTGCGCACCGGCCTCGCGAACAACGAGGTTCCCCTCCAGGCGTACCGCCCCATCGCCCAGCGTCCGGTGGCGTTCGCCTCGCTGATCGTCCAGACGAGCGTCCGACCCGACACGCTCGCCAAGGCGGTGCAACAGGCGATCTGGCGCGTCGACCCCGACCAGGCAATTGAGGCAATCCAACCGGTCTCGCAACTGGTGGCCAACACCGTTGCGCAGCCGCGGCTCTACCTGACGCTTTTCGGCCTTTTCGCGGGCCTGGCCCTGCTGCTGGCGGCGGTCGGGCTCTACGGCTTGATTGCTTATAGTGTAACGCAACGAACCCGCGAGTTCGGCATTCGCATCGCCCATGGCGCCGGCCCGCGCGAAATGCTCGCGCTGGTCCTGGGTGAAAGTCTCGTCCTCGTCGGGCTGGGCCTGGCCTTCGGATTGGCGGGTGCCTTCGCCGCCGCCCGCCTGCTCCGACAGATGCTGTTCGGCACGGCCATCTACGATCCATGGGTCTTCACAATCGTCCCGCTGCTGTTGTGCCTCGTCACGGTCGCCGCCGGATTCATCTCCGCCCGGCGGGTCGTCAAAGCCAACCCTCTCGACGCCTTGCGCGCCGAATAATCCCGCCATGCTCCAAGATATTCGTCTCGCCCTCCGCCAGCTGGCCAAGTCGCCCGCGTTCTCCGGTGTCGCCATTGTCGCGCTCGCCCTCGGCATCGGCGCCAACACCGCGATCTTCAGCATCATCAACGCGATCTTCCTCCAGCCGCTACCTTACCCGGAACCGTCGCGCCTCGTCCAACTGGTTTCGTCGCAACCCGAGAAGGACATCCGCGCCTTCCCGTTTTCCTATCCCCGCTTCCAGGCGGTGCGCGACGGGCAGACGGTTTTCAGTGACATCGCGCTTGCGGTTTTCACGGGCTTCACGGTCACCGGCCGCGGTGATCCGGCGCAGGTGCAGGGCATCCAGGTTTCGGCGAATTACCTGACAACCCTGGGCGTGCAACCGCTGCATGGACGCAATTTCTCGGCCGAAGAGGACCGCCGGGGCGGCGCGCCGGTGGTGTTGCTCAGCCACCACTACTGGAAGCAGCAGTTTAATTCGAACCCGGCCATCCTGGGCGAAAGCCTCACGATGGACGGCGTTCCCCACACCATCATCGGCATCCTGCCGCCGTCGCTTTCCGCGTTCCCGCTCGCGCAAACCGATCTCTGGACGCCCCGACCCGCCGAAGTGCCTTTCCTGGTCCCGGCCCAACTCGACGGCGGCGGATTCTTCTTCCAAGTCATCGCGCGCCTGAAACCGGGCGTCTCGCTCGCGCAGGCGCGGGAAAACGTCAGCGTCCTCGCCGCCGGCTACCGCCAGGCGCATCCCGCCAATTCCGATGCCGGCACGCAGGCCGAGGTGACGCCGATGCTCGAAGTCCTCGTCGGCAACCAGCGGCCGACTTATGCGGTGCTGTTTGGCGCGGTGGGCTGTGTGTTGCTCATTGCCTGCGCGAATGTCGCCAACCTGCTGCTCGCGCGTTTCGCCGGCCGGCGGAAGGAAATCGCGGTCCGCTTCGCCCTCGGCGCAAGCCGCCGGCACGTCATCCGCCAATTGCTCGCCGAAAGCGCGCTGGTGGCGCTCGGTGGCGGCGCGCTGGGCCTGCTTCTCGCGCAGTGGGGCCTGGACGCCTTCGTCAAGCTGGGCCGGGACCTCATTCCCCGCGCCGCGGAAATCTCCCTCGACCCGCGCGCCCTGGCCTTCACGTTCGCGGTCGCGTTGCTCACCGGCCTCGCGATGGGGCTGTTCCCCGCGTTGCAGGCGGCCCGCCACGACGCCAACGATGCGCTCAAGGATTCCTCGCGCGGTTCTTCCGGTGGCGTCGCCCAAAGCCGCCTGCGCAGCGGCCTCCTGGTTGGCGAGATCGCCCTCTCGCTGGTGCTGCTCGTGGCGGCGGGCCTGCTGCTCACGAGCTTCTCGCGGCTGCAGCGGGTCTCCCCCGGCTTCAAACCCGAGAGTGTGTTCATCGGCTTTCTCAATTTGCCGCCGACCAAGTACGGGGACGCGACGGCCCTCTCGAACTTCTTTGTCCGCCTGCAGGAAAGACTCGCCGCCATTCCGGGCGCGAAATCCGTCGCCTTGCATGACTCGCCGCCCCTCTCCGGCAATGCCGGCCCGGCCCCCATTGCGGTCGTCGGCCGCACCGTGCCGCCGCTGGGCGACCGGCCGAGCGCCCTCCGCCATCTCGTCAGCCCCAATGCCTTCGCGACTCTCGGGATGCCGCTCCTGCGGGGCCGGGACTTCAATGAGCGTGACCGCCCGGACAGTCCGCAGACGGTGATTATCAACGAGGCGTTCGCCAAGCAGTTCTTCCCCGGCGAGGATCCGATCGGGCAGAAGGTGATCACCGGCATGGGCCAGCGCGTCGCCGAAATCGTCGGCCTTGTGGGCAACACCCAGACCGTCGATCTCAACACGCCGCCGCGCGCGGAATATTTTCTGCCCGCCCTGCAGCGCGGCGAGAACTTCACCACGATCATCATCCGGACCGAGGGCGATCCGACCGCCTTTGCGAATTCCGTGCGCGCCGCGCTCCGCGAGGTCGACCCGGGGCAGCCGCTGCTCAACGCCCAAAGCCTGACGACCCTGATCGCAAATTCCGTCGCGGACCGCCGCCTCATCATGAGCCTGCTCGCGGCCTTCGCCGGTCTGGCGCTCGTGCTGGCCTGCCTCGGGGTGTACAGCGTGATGGCTTACGTGGTCGGCCAGCGCACGGGCGAGATCGGCATCCGCATGGCGCTCGGCGCCAGTCCGGGCATGGTGCAGCGCATGATCCTGGGCGAAGGCCTGCGCCTGACGTTGCTCGGGGTCGGGCTCGGTCTGCTCGTGGCGCTCGCGCTGACGCGGCTCATGACGCAGTTCCTCTTCGGGGTGCAAGCCCACGATCCGCTGATCTACGCCGGAATCTCCGTGCTCATCTCCGTGGTGGCCGCCGGCGCGTGCTGGTTTCCGGCCCGCCGCGCCACCCGCGTCGACCCGTTGACGGCACTTCGCGCCGAATAAGGAAGCGGAGAAGGACGCGTCACAAAATCGATCGCACTCCTCTTCTTCAGTCCTCCTTCCTCCCCGATTTTTCAGCCGCCCATGATTTCCGACCTCCGCTTCGCCTTCCGCCAGTTGACCAAAAACCCGGGGTTCACTTGCCTGGCGGTGGCCGCCCTCGGCTTCGGCATCGGCCTCTCGACCGCGATTTTCAACGCCTTCAGCGCAGTCCTGCTGCGGCCGCTCCCGAATTTCCGCGCCGAGCACCGCCTCGTCTTCCTGAACAGCGAGCAGCTCTCGCGCCCGGGTAATTACTACAGCCTGTCGGAACCGGATTTCGTCGACATCCGGACGAACGCCAAGCTGATCACCGGCGTCACCACCGCTTCGAACAAGACGGTCATCCTCGCCGGGCGCGACGTTCCCGAACGCATCATGGGTTCGGACGTGTCGGTCGAGGGTTTCGCCATGTTCGGCGTCCAACCCGTCCGCGGCCGCCTGTTCACCGCCAAGGATGGCGAACCCGGCGCCGCCCCCGTGGCCATCATCGGTTACGGGCTCTGGCAGCGGCGCTTCGGCGGCACGGACGACGTCATCGGCCACGTGGAAACCATGAACGGCAAGCCCACCACCATCATCGGCGTGCTGCCGGCGGGCTTTGCGTTTCCCGAAACGCAGGAGCTGTGGATGCCGATGTTCTACAAGAACGAGCCCAATTCGCGGGCCAGCCATTCCCTCGGCGGCTGGGCCCGCCTGAAGGACGGGGTCTCGCTGGACGAGGCCCGCGCCGAACTCGCCGCGCTCGCCGCCCGGCTCGCCCTCGAGCACAAGGAAACCAACGAGGGGAAGGGTTTCGCACTCCGCCTCGTGCGCGACGAAGCCACGGAGGACACCGCGCTGCTCATGAACCTCATGCTGGGCTCCGCGCTCTTCGTGCTGCTCATCGCCTGCGCCAACGTCGCCAATCTCCTTCTCGCCAAGTCCGCCGGCCGCTCGCATGAAATCGCAATCCGCGTCTCCGTCGGCGCCACGCGCGGCCGCATCGTCCGCCAGATCCTGACCGAGAGCCTGCTGCTGGGTGTCCTCGGCGGGGCCTTCGGTCTGCTCGTCGGGGTCTGGGCGAACGGCCTGCTCGTCGGCGCGTTGCCGAGCGCCGACATTCCGTTCTGGATGTCCTTCGACTTCGACTGGCGCGTGTTCGGTTTCGCCGCCGGCGCCGCCCTCGCCTCCTCCCTCGTCTTCGGTTTGCTGCCGGCCCTGCAGGCGTCGCGGAGCACCGCGCTCGAGATGAAGGAGGGCTCGCGCAGCATCACCAGCAGCCGCCGCTCGCGCGTCGCCCGCCAGGGACTCGTCATCGCCCAGGTCGCCCTGTCCGCCATCCTGCTGATCAGCGCCGGGCTTTTCGTGCGCAGCTTCCTCAAGCTGCAGGCGACCCCCACCGGCTACGATGCTGCCAATGTCATCACTTTCCGCGTCGGCCTGCCGCCGAGCCAGTACGACAGCCGCAAGCCGGAGGTGCGGGACCAGGTCCGCCAGTTCTTCGAGCAACTCACGCCGCGGCTCGCCGAACTTCCGGGCGTCATCGCGAGCGGCGCCACCTATTCCCTGCCGAGCACGGGCAGCAACACCAACGCCTTCCTGCTCGAGGGCGACGCGTTCCCGCGGAACGTCTCCGAGTCGCATTCCGCCGCCGGGCGCGGTGTGAACGCGGGCTATTTTTCCGCCTTTCGCATCCCAATCCTCCGCGGCCGGGGCTTCGATGCCACCGACAAGCGCGGGAGTCCCCGGGTCGCGGTCGTCGACCAGCAGTTCGTGGACAAGTGGTGCAACGGCACCTCGCCCATCGGCCGCCGCGTGCGCTATGGTTTCTCGCCCAAGGATGAGGCGGAGTGGCTGGAGATCATCGGCGTGGTCGGCAACGTCCCGACCCGCGTCGACCGCCCTTATGAGGACGGGGCCATCTACACCTTGATCGACCAGGAGGACTACAACTTCATCAGCTACGTGCTGCGGGTGACGGGCGACCCGACGACCTATGGCCCCGCCATCCAGCGCGCGGTGCTGTCGGTCAACTCCACGATCCCGATCTACAACGTGCTCCCGCAGGAACGGCTCGACCATCTCGCCTACTGGAAGCGTGCGTTCTTCGGCCAGGTCTTCAGCGCCTTCGGCCTCGGCGCGCTCTTCCTCGCCGCCCTCGGCGTCTACGGCGTCATGGCCTACAGTGTCGCGCAGCGCACCCCCGAGTTTGGCGTCCGCATGGCGCTGGGTGCCGCACCCCGGGACATCCTCCGCCTCGTCAGCCGCCAGGGCTTTGGGCTTGTGAGCATCGGCCTGGTCATCGGCGTGGCTTCCGCCCTCGGCCTCACGCGGCTGATGGCCTCGGTGCTCTTCGGCATCAGCCCCAGCGACCCGCCCACTTACTTTGCACTCACCACCTTGCTCGCCGCCGTCGGCTTGCTCGCCTGCTGGATCCCCGCCCGCCGCGCCACGCGCGTCGATCCCCTCATCGCCCTGCGCAGCGAATAACTCCACCCGCTGTGACCGACCTGCCCTCCGCGATCCGTTCCTTGCTGAACACTGCCGGCTCCAGGCGTCACCGCGCAACGGCCACCGCGCGATTTCCTGTAACGCGGGTGCCTTGCCCCGGTTTCCAGCCCACTTTCCCGACACCACCGGACCGCGACGGCCCACCCTAACCCCACCCACCCATGCTTGCTGACCTGAAGTTCGCGCTCCGTTCCCTCGCCAAGTCGCCCGGCTTCACCGCCATCGCCATCCTCACCCTCGCGCTCGGCATCGGCGCGAACTCCGGGGTGTTCAGCTTTCTCAACATGATGCTTGTCCGCCCGCTGCCGCTGCCCGCGGTGCAGGATCTCGTTTTCATCGGCGAGCATTCGCAGCAGGTGCCGAACATGTCGGTGTCCTACCCCAACTACCTCGACTGGCGCGCCCGGCAGAAAAGCTTCACCGCACTCGGGACGTTCCGGGGCCAGGCTTTCAATTACATCGGGCCGGCGGAAACCGAGCGCGTGAACGGCGCCATGTTCACCGCCGACATGTGGCCGGCCCTCGGCGTCCAGCCGCGGCTCGGGCGGGTGTTCACCGCGGACGAGGACAAACCCGGCGCGGGCCGCACCGCCCTGATCAGCGAGTCTTTTTGGCGGCGGGCTTTTGGCGGCCAGGACGACGTCCTCGGCCGGAAGATCACGCTCAGCGGCGAAATCTACAGCATCGTCGGCGTCATGCCCGGCGATTTCCGGTTTCCGATCGGCACGCCTGATGTCTGGGTGCCCTTTGGTTTGTTTGCCGACCAAAACATGGAGCGGGGCAATCACCCGGGACTCTATTGCATCGGCCGCCTGAAACCGGGTGCGACGTTCGAGTCCGCGCGCGCGGATCTCGCCGCGATCGCCAAACAACTCGAGCAGGAATACCCCGGGAGCAACACCGGCAACGGCGTGTCCGCCCAGACCCTGGTTGACCGCGTCATCGGCCAGCAAAAATCCGCCGCCTGGATCTCGTTTGGCGCGGCCTTTGGCGTGCTGCTCATCGCCTGCGCGAACGTCGCCAACCTCCTGCTCGCGCGCGCCGCCGTGCGCTCGCGGGAGTTCGCCGTTCGCGCCGCCATCGGCGCCAGTCGCGGCCGGCTCCTCCGCCTCCTCCTGGCCGAGAGCCTGGTCATCGGCCTCGCGGGCACGCTGCTTGGCTTGCTGGCCGCCTATGGGACGATGCAGGGAATCAAGGCCCTGATTCCCGCGGGCTCGCCCTTCCTCACGCAGGTGCGCATGGACGCCAATGTGTTCGGCTTCGCCGTCATCGTGGGCCTGGGCGTGACCACCCTCTTTGGCCTCGTGCCCGCGCTGACGGGCTCCAAGGTGAACCTCAACGAGGCGCTCGCCGCCGGCACCCGCAGCGGCGGCGGCCACGTCAACGCCCGCTGGCGCTCCGTGCTCGTGTCGGGCGAGTTCGCCCTCACGCTCGTGCTGTTGTTCGCGTCGGGCCTGATGATGCGCACGATCTACAATCTCTATCGCGCCGACGCCGGGTTGAAGACGGATCACATTCTCTCCTTCGGTTACGTGATGCCCGGCCGTGACTGGGCGGACGCGGCCAAGCGGGCCCAGCTCCTCGACCGGGCCCTCGAGCGCCTGCGCACCCTCCCGGGCGTGACGCGCGCGGCGCTCACTAATCCGCTGCCGCTCTCCGGTGGCGGCAATCAGACCTCCTATCTCCCCGAAGGCATGCCGGATCCCGGTCCGGGCAAATGGTTCTCGACCGAAAACAACGCCGCCAGCCGCGACTATTTTGAAACGATGCGCATCCCGCTCGTTCGCGGCCGGCTGTTCACCGACGAGGAGAATGCGGCGGATCCGCGCGTCTGCCTCATCGACACCAAGTTTGCGGAAACCCATTTCGCCGGCGAGGACCCGATTGGCAAACGCCTCATCTTTGGCGGCTCCGGCAATCCGAAGCCGATGTACGCAACCATCATCGGGGTCGTCGGCCACGTGGAGAATTACGGCATCGGCCAGGACACCCGCGTGCAGCTGTACAATCCCTACCGGCAACTGCCGCCGGGTTTCGTCAGCTTCGTACTCCGCACGCAGGGCGACCCCGCCGCCCTGGCCGCGGGCATCCGGTCCGCGATGCGGGAAGTGGAGCCGACGCTGCCGGTGTTCGCGGTGCGCACGATGGAGGAGGTCTTCGACCTGACCGTCACCAACCAGCGCATCATGCTCACGCTGCTCTCGGTCTTCGCCGGGCTCGCGCTCCTGCTCGCCGGCATCGGCCTCTATGGCGTGCTCAGTTACATCGTCGGCCAGCGCACCCGCGAGGTCGGCATCCGTATGGCCCTCGGCGCCACCGCGGGATCGGTGCGCCATCTCATGCTCGGCCAGGGGCTCCGGCTCGCGGCGGTGGGCCTGCTGGTCGGCCTGGTCGCGTGCGTCGGGCTCGGACGCCTGACCGAAAGCCTGCTCTATGGCGTGTCGCCCTACGACCCGCTCAGCCTGGCCGCGGTCTCCGTCGTGCTCGTGGCGATCGGGCTTTTTTCCAGCTGGCTCCCGGCGCACCGGGCGACGCGGGTCAACCCGACCGAGGCGCTGCGGACGGAATAAACCGCCCCTCAAGTTATCAAGCCAAAGGGCACCTTTCCCCCGTATGCTCGCCGATTTCCGTCTCGCCCTGCGGCAGCTCGCCAAGTCCCCCGGGTTTACCGCCGTGGCGGTGCTCTCGCTCGCCCTCGGCATCGGGGCCAACACCACGGTATTCAGCCTGGTCAACGAAATCCTGCTCCGCTCGCTGCCGGTGCGGGAGCCGGAACGGTTGGTCATCTTTCGCAGCGTAGCGGGTGAAGGCGGACTGCTTTCGCGCTCGAATGAGGGTTATGGCGGACGCGATCCCGCCAGCGGACGGTCCACCACGTCGTCGTTTTCGATGCTGATCTTCCAGCGGCTCGCCGAACGCACGGAGGTGCTGAGCCACACGTTCGCCTTCGCGCCGTTCTGGCAGGTGAATGTGCTCGTCAACGGCCAGCCCGACCTCGCCGCCAGCGCCCAGATGGCGAGCGGACGTTATCATGAAGGGCTCGGCGTCCGCGCCTGGCTCGGCCGCACCTTTACTCCGGCCGACGACCAGCCCGGCGCCGAACCGGTGGCGGTGATCTCGCATCGTTTTTGGCAACGCAGCTTTGGCGGCGCCGCGGATGTCGTCGGACGCACTTTTCAACTCAACAAGGTGAGCGTCACCATCATCGGCGTCACCCCCGAGGATTTCGCGGGCGCCAGCCAGGCGGGCAGCTACATCGACATCACGGTGCCGCTGGCGCATCACCTGAAGTTCGATCCCGAGGGACGGGAGCGGGCGGATCCGTGGTATTGGTGGCTCCGCGTCATGGGACGCCTCGCGCCGGGCGTGACGGCCCAACAGGCGGAGGCGGCGCTCACCCCGGTGATGATCGCGGCGGGCCGCGAAGGCTGGCAGCTCGCTCCTCGCAAGTCGTCGGACCAAATGCCCGGCGACCCCACGCTGCAAGCCGAGCCGGGGTTCCAGGGCGAGAATGACGAACGCCGGCAATTCACGCGCCCGTTGCAAATGATGCAAGGCATGGTCGGCCTGGTGCTGCTGGCCGCCTGCGCGAACGTCGCCAATCTTCTGCTCGCCCGCGGCATTGCCCGGCGCCGCGAATTCGCGGTGCGGCTCGCCCTCGGCGCCGGCCGCGGCCGCCTGGTGCGCCAACTCCTCAGCGAAAGCCTCCTCCTCGCCGGCGCCGCGGCCGGCCTCGGCCTGTTGCTCGCGCTGGGTGGGCGCGAGTTGCTGATCGCGCTGCGTCCCTTCGGCGTCGGGGTGCAATTGGCCATCCCGCTCGCCGGTCCAGTCCTCGGCTTCACGCTCGCCGCGACCGTGGTCACGACGTTGTTGTTCGGTCTGGTCCCCGCGTTGCGCGCGACAAAACTCGATCTGACCCGCGAGTTCCAAGGCGGCCGCGGGACCGTCGGCTCCCGGTCGTTGCTCAGCCGCGCCCTGATGGTCCTGCAGGTCGCGCTGGCTCTCCTGCTCCTCGTCTGCACCGGGCTCGTCTTCCGCTCGCTCCACAACCTCAACCGGGTCGACGTCGGCTTCAACCGGCATTCCCTCGCGGCGTTTCGGATCGACACGGCCTCCGCCGGTTACGAGCCCGCCCAAGCCTCGGTCTTGCGGACCCGCCTGCAGGAACGATTGGCGGCCCTGCCGGGAGTGCGCGGGGTGACCTACTCGCGGGTGCCGGTGTTGTCGCGCAACCGGCAGACCACCAGCGTCACTCTCCTCGGAGGAGCCGCCGCGCCCGACGCGAAACCCGTCAACGTCCACCTCCACGCCGTCCCGCCGAACTTTTTTGCCGTGACCGAACTGCCGCTCCTGTTGGGGCGCGCTTTCACGGACGCGGACACGCCGCAGTCCCCCAAGGTGGCGATCGTCAACGAGACCTTCGTGAAGCGGTATCTCAACGGCGCCAACCCGATCGGCGCGCGGTTCCGCAGCGGGCCGGAGAAAGGTGAAACCGAAATCATCGGGCTCGCGCGGGACGCGAAATATGCCGATCTCCGCTCCGACGCCCCGCCGACCGTTTACATGGCCGTGCTGCAAAATCCCTGGGGGCCGGCCAATTTCCTGGTGCGCACACAGAACGATCCCGCCGCGCTGTTCGATGCGATCCGCAACGTGGTGCGCGAGATCGACCCGACGCTGCCTGTGCTCAACCTTCGCACCCAGGACCAGCAGGTCAACCGGCTGCATCAGCAGGAAATCATCTTTGCCAAGCTCGCGGGCACGTTCGGCGGGTTGGTGCTCATCCTCAGTGCGATCGGACTGAGTGGATTGCTCTCCCATTCCGTCGCCCGGCGCACCGGCGAGATTGGCCTGCGCATGGCGCTCGGCGCCCTGCCCCGCCAGGTGCTCGCGCTCTTTCTCGGCGAATCGCTGGTGCTCGTCGCCATCGGCCTCGGCCTGGGCGCCGTCGCGGCGTGGGGTGCGACCCACCTGTTCGCGACGATGCTCTTCGGGCTGACCGCGGTCGACCCGCTGACCTATGCGGTCGCCAGCCTGGTGCTGCTCACCGTCGCGCTGGCCGCCTCGCTTTTCCCCGCCCGGCGCGCGGCGCGAACGGATCCGCTCGTGGCGCTGCGGACGGAATAGGCCGGAATTTCCTGCAACTCGCCCCTCAAAGCCGTGTTTTGCCGGGACGCATCACTGCCTTCCCCATGCACAGCCTTTTGCAGGACCTGAAATTCTCGCTCCGCCTCCTCGCCAAGACCCCTGGCTTTACCCTCACGGCCATCGCCGTCCTCGCCCTCGGCATCGGGGTCAACACCGGCATCTTCAGCGTCGTCCACGCGCTCGTCTTCAGCTCCCGCCCTTTCCCGGCCTCCGAGCAGATCGTCCAGCTCTACACGCAGGATACGAAGAACCCCAAGAAGTACCGCAATTTTTCCTACCCGACCTATCGCGACCTGCGCGAACAGTCCGGGACCTTCAGCGGCCTGCTGGCCCATAACCTCGCGATGGTCGGGATTGGCGAAGGGAGCGACGCCCGCCGAACCTTCGTCTCGATGGTATCGGCCAATTACTTCGACGTGCTGGGCGTCAAGCTGGTCCGCGGCCGCGCCTTCACCCAAGCCGAGGAAACCCCGGGCAGCGCCTCGCCGGTGGTGATCGCCAGTCACCTCTATTGGAAAAAAACGGGATACGACCCCAAGTTTCTCGGCTCGACGATCCGCGTGAATGAACGGGCCTTCACGGTGGTCGGGATCGCCCCGGAGGATTTCACCGGCACCATGATGCTGTTCGGACCGGAACTGTATTTCCCGCTCAGCATGCTGGATATCCTGAGCAATGACTTCGACGGCGAGAACAAGCGCAGCCTCGAACAGCGCGACGGCTACAATTTGTTTGTCGTGGGACGGCTGGCTCCCGGCGTGTCGGCCACCGCCGCGAACTCCGCGCTCGGCGTCGCCGCCGCCAACCTGGAAAAGGCCTGGCCGGTGATCCAGAAGGACCAGACGTTCATTTGCGGGCCCTTGCCGCGCATCAGCACCAGCGACGGCCCCACCTCTGAAAAGGAACTCTCCGTCGCCGGCGCGCTGCTCCTGGCCATGAGCGGCATCGTGCTCCTCATCGCGTGCCTGAACCTCGCGAACATGCTTTTGGCCCGCGGGGCCGCCCGTCGGAAGGAATTTGCCATCCGCCTCGCCCTCGGCGGCGGCCGCGGACGCATCGTCCGTCAGCTGCTCACCGAAGGCCTCGTGCTGGCGCTCGCGGGCGGCGTGGTCGGCCTCGCGCTGGCGCTCTGGGCGTCCGACCTGCTGATGAGTTCCCTGGGCGTGCTGATGCCCGTGACGATTTTCTTTTCCAGCGCGCCCTCGGCCCCGATCGTCGTCGCGACGCTCGGCTTCTCATTCATCGCCACCTTGTTTTTCGCCCTCGGGCCGGCGCTCAAGCTTTCGCGGACCGATGTGCTGACCGACTTGAAGGAGCACGCGGGCGAGGACACGGCGCCGCGGCGCCGCTGGCTGCCGCGCAATCCGCTCGTGGTGGCGCAAATCGCCCTCTCGCTCGGCCTGCTGACCAGCGCCGGACTCTTCATCCGCGGCGCACTCAAGGCCGGCAGCGCCGAACTCGGATTCGACGCGGAGAACACCGTGATCGTCGAGGCCGATGCCTCGCTCGGGGGTTACGACCAGCCCCGCGCCACCCAGCTCTACCTGAATGCGTCGGAGAAACTCGCCGCGATCCCCGGCGTGCAATCGGCCAGCATCGCTTCCACCGTGCCCTTCGGCTTCATCAGCCTGGGCCGTCCCGTTCAGCGGGCCGGCCTGCGCCCGGCCAAGAACGCCAAGCCCGCGACGGCCGCCGAGGGCCTGGCCTATGATGCGCGCTGGAATTCCGTGGGCGCCGATTATTTTTCCACCGTCGGTCTCCGCGTGCTGCGCGGCCGCCCGTTCAGCGTGGCCGAGTGCGCCCAGCCGGGCGCGCCGAAGGTGGCCATCATCGACGAGGCCCTCGCGGCAAAACTCTGGCCGGAAGGCAATGCCCTCGGGCAGCGGATCCAATATGCCGACGCCGATGCCGCGCGCGCGGCCGGTGGCGCCACCGGCGGGGGCGCGGTCAGCGCCAGCGAGAGCATCACCGCCAAGCCGGGTGACACCGACACCCTGGAGATCGTCGGCATCGTGCCGACCATCCGCACCAACCTGTTTTCCAAGAAACAGGGCGAGGCCATCTACGTGCCGTTTGCGCAGGGCTTCATGAACACCGTCCAATTCCACGTGCGCCCCGTCAGCACCGCGCCCGGGGCGGCCGCCGCGCTGATTGACGTTGTTCGCCGGGAAATCCACGCCGCGGCCCCGGGCGTGCCGGTGTTCAAGGTTCGCACCTTCCGCCAGCACCTCGACTCCTCCGCCGACCTTTGGATCGCGCGCATCGGCGCCGCGCTCTTCTCGATCTTCGGCGGGCTCGCCCTGCTGCTCGCAGTCGTCGGGCTGTACGGGGTCAAAGCCTACTCCGTTTCCCGCCGCACCCGCGAGATCGGCATCCGCATGGCCCTCGGCGCCGAACCCGGCACCGTGCAGGGGATGATCATGCGGGAAGGCCTGGTCATGACGCTGACCGGCGGCTTCCTCGGCCTGCTCCTCGCGTTCGGCCTGGGCCGGCTGTGCGCCGGCATGCTCTATGAGGTCAGCCCGATGGACCCGATCGCGTTCAGCCTCGCTCCGGCCGCGCTGTTTGCGACGGCGATGATCGCCTGCTACATCCCCGCGCGCAAGGCCACCCGGGTCAGCCCGTTGAAAGCCCTGCGCTCCGAGTAACCTTTCGCCAACCAGCCAGTTTAACCGCCCAATGAAATCCTCCCTCCTCCTCTCCGCCGCCCTGCTCGCGCTGGCCCCCGGCGCCGGCGCCTCGGTCACCGAAAACTTCAAGCAAACCTATCCGCTCGACGCGAAGGGCACGATCCACCTCGACAACGTCAACGGCGATATCGACATCGTCGCCTGGGACAAGGCGGAGGTTTCCCTCGAGGCGGAGAAGAAGGGCAAGACCGACGCCGACCTGGCCAAGGTCACCCTCGAGATCGACTCCTCCCCCGCGAAACTGAGCATCAAGACCAAGTACGCTAAGACCGGCTGGTTGGGAAACGTCAACGCCTCCGTCCGCTACAAGCTCATGGTGCCGGCCGGTGCGCGGCTCGAGAAGATCGACTCGGTCAATTCCGACATCACGGTGACGGGCGTGCGCGGTTCCGTTAACCTCGATACGGTCAACGGCACGATCACCGCCACCGGCCTCGCCAGCGACGCCCGGCTGGATTCGGTGAACGGCGGCCTCAACGCCGAGTTTGTTTCGCTTGAAGGTGTCAGCAAAGTGAAGCTCGATTCCGTGAACGGCCGCGCCACGGTCACGCTGCCCAAGGGCGCGAGTGCGCACATCGACGCCGACTCCGTGAACGGCCGCGTGAACATCGATCAATCCGTGAAACTCGCCAAGGTGCACCGGCATTCCCTGACCGGCGAAATCGGTTCGGGCGGCCCGGACATTTCCCTCGAGACCGTGAACGGCAGCATCTCCATCAAGGAGAAGTAAGCCGGACACTTTCCGACCGGCCCCGCGATCGCGCTTTTTGGTTTCCCACTATCGGGACGGGGAAATTTCGTTTTCAGACGAAACGATCCGATTCGCCGCGGCCTTCGAACGCTTTACGCATTATTCAGCAACCGTTAGCAACAGTTGTCAGGCTTGGCATCGCGCCTGCAATCGGCGGCGACCCCCACGATGCTCGGTACTGAATATAGCTGGCTGATTTCCATTTCCGAACCTGTTGACGGCCCCCCGCGCGTGCGCCTCGCCAGCACCGGTCTGCTCACCCTCGCGGTCGGCGTGTTCTGTCTGCTCTGCGTCTCCTTGCGCGCGGAACCGGCCCACCGGCAGCTCATGCGCGAAGCCATCGCCGCGGCCAAGACCGGCGATGCACCGGCGGCGATCGCGAAACTGGAAACCGTCCGCACGACGCGTCCCGACTATCCGCGCGTGCTCGCCAACCTCGCCCGCCTCTACGCCCAGACGGGGCGCGCCGGCGACGCGATGGCGCAACTGCGGGAAATGGCCGCGATGGGCCTGCAGGTCGACGTCACCCGCGCTGACGCCTTTGCCCCGCTCCGGTCCCGCGATGACTTTCCGGCGCTGGCTCAGGCGTTCGCCGCGAACGAAACCAAGACCGGACCCGACAGCACGGCCTGGGCCATCGCGGACATGACGGGCATTGTCGAGGGCTTCGCCGTCCATCCGACCACGCTCAACGCTTATTTCAGCGACGTGCGCAACCGCTGCATCTGGTACCGGGACGTCAGCGGAAAGTCCGCGGTCATGAAAAGGTTCTCCGCGGACACCGACGGATTGCCCGGGGTGTTCGCGCTGAAAATCGATGCCGCCCGAAACGTGCTGTGGGCCAGTGCATCCGCCGTGCCGGAAATGGCGGGCTACACCCCCGCGGATCGCGGCAAGGCGTTCCTCGCGGCGTATGCGCTCGATTCCCGCCAACTTATCCGAACCTACGCGGTGCCGGCGGACGATCGCGAACATGTGTTGGGCGACTTCGCCGTGGCCGCGGACGGAACGGTGTACGTCACCGACTCCACTTCGCCCGTCATCTGGCGGCTCGCTCCGGGCGGCGGCGCTTTGGAAAAGTGGCTGGAGAGCGACGAATTCGTTTCGCTGCAAGGCATCGCCTTCGGGCCCGCGGGCCGCGACCTCTATGTGAGCGACTACGCCAACGGACTCTGGCGCATCGATCTCGCGGACCGCTCGCCGCGCCTGTTGGCTGCACCGGCGCACACGACGCTCTTTGGCATCGACGGACTCTACGCGGTGCCGGGCGGCCTGGTCGCCGTCCAGAACGGCATCAATCCCCAGCGGGTGATTCGCGTCGCGCTTGGCGCGGACGGTTCGCCCACGGCCGTGAAGGTCCTGTCGGCCGGCCATGCCGCGGCGACCGACCTTGCGCTCGGCCAGGTCGTCAACGGCCACTTCGACTTCATCGGCAACTCCGGTTGGGCGCTGTTCGAAACGTCGCAGACCCCGCCCGCCGCGCGCACCGTGACGATTCTCCGCACTCCGCTGGAATAAACCTGCCACCCGCCTCCCCTATGATCATCGAAACTTTCTTCCAGGACCTGCGCATCGGCCTTCGCGTCCTCGTCAAGGAAAAGGCCTTCTGCGCCCTCGCCGTCTTCGTTCTCGCCGTCGGCATCGGCGCCGTCACCACGCAGTACGCCGTCGTCAACGGCGTCCTCCTGCGGGGCTTCAAATTTCCCGGCGCCGAGCGGCTGGTCGATGTGCAGCTGGCCGACCCCAATAATTTTCAGCCGACCAATTTCAACTCCCGCCTGACCACGGCGGACTTCGCGGAGGTCAAGGAACAGCAGAAGTCCTTCGAGCACTTCGTCGGTTACCTGAATGGGTCCACCATCAACCTCACCTACAACGGCCAGCCCAGCCGCTATGCCGGCGCCTACGTCACCTGGGATTTCTTCCGCGCGCTCGGCGTGTCGCCCGTCCTCGGGCGGGATTTCCTGCAGGAGGAGGATCAGCCGGGCGTGGACAAGGCGGTCATCCTGAGCGACGCGCTCTGGCGGCGGAACTTCAACTCGGATCCGGGCATCATCGGCAAGCCGGTGCGCGTGAACGGCCGGGCCGGCACCATCGTGGGCGTCATGCCGCCGAAATTTCAGTTTCCCGCGAACGAGGAACTGTGGCTCCCGGTCAACACCGAGTTCCCCGTGCGCCCGCGCAACGACCGCGGCATCAATTTCATCTCGGCCATCGCGCGGCTCAAGCCGGGCGTCAGCTACGAACAGGCCGAGGCCGACCTCAGTTCGATCGCGCGGGGCTTCGCGGAGCGCTATCCGGACACCAACAAGCAGTTCACCAAGGGTTACGTGCGCCCGCTCATCGCCGCCTTCACCGGAGGCCAGCTCAATGCCCTGCTCTACACGATGCTGGCGTTTTGCGTCGGCGTGTTGCTGATCGCCTGCGTCAATGTGATGAACATGCAGTTCGCGCGCGCCGTTCTGCGGGCGAAGGAACTCGCAATCCGCTCGTCGCTGGGCGCCACCCGGATGCGCCTGATCCGCCAGATGCTGACCGAAAGCCTGCTGCTCTCCTCCCTCGGCGCCGTCATCGGCATCGGCATCGCCTTTTGGACGACCGACTACCTCGACGCCTATTTCCACAGCGATCCCCAGGCCGGCATTCCGTCGTGGATGATTTTCAGCATCGATCGCATGGTCATCGCCATCGTGCTGGGCGCCACGCTGCTGTCGGCGGTCGTCTCGGGGCTGGTTCCCGCCTGGATGGCTTCGCGCACAAACGCGAACGACGCCCTGAAGGAAGGCGGCCGGGGCAACACCAGCCGCACCGTCACCTTCATCACCAAGGGCCTGGTGATCTTCCAAATCGTCGTCACCTGCATCCTGCTCATCGGGTCCGGCATCATGGTGCAGTCGATCATCCGCCAGCAGACCATCAACTACGGCTTCGACACCGGCTCGGTGTTCGTCGCCCGGATGGGCCTGATGGAGGGCGATTATCCGACCAACGACCGCCGGCTCACCTTTTATCAGAAGCTGCTGCGCGAACTTCGCTCGGCCTCCGCGTTTGAAAACATCGCCTACACCAGCCGTCTGTTCCGCAACGGCTTCGTTCCGAGCGGTCCCTTCGAAATCGAGGGTCGCGAATACAAGGCCGACACGGACCGCACCAACGCGTACTTTGAAAATGTCAGCCCCGGGTTTTTCGACGTGCTCGGGGTCAGGTTGCTTGAAGGCCGCGACTTCACCGACAACGATGCGGAGCAGAAGCTGCCCGTGGCCATCGTCAACGCGACCCTCGCCCGGAAGTTGGCGGGCGAAGGCAGCGCGCTCGGGCGCCGGTTCCGCACGATCAACCAGAACGGCACGCAGCCGGGCCCGTGGCGCGAAGTCGTCGGCGTGATTCCCGATGTGCGCATGCAGGGCCCGTTCAACAACAACCAGCAGGCCGATGCCTCCGGATTCTACGTGCCGTTCTTCGACACGGCCTTCGGACCGACCGCGTCCGGGCCGCAGGCGTTCCAGTTCGGCACCGTCATTGCGCGCCCCCATCGGGGCCAGCGTCCCGAGTCCCTGCTCGGCGCCGTGCAGGACGTCGTGAAGAAGGTGGACGGGAATCTGCCCCTTTACTTCGCCGGCACACCCAAGGCGGACAATGACCGCCTGCTGGCCCCGGCCCGCATGATTGCCGCGATGTTCGGGGTTTTCGGGCTCATCGCCATCGTCCTCGCCTCCGTGGGCCTCTACGGCGTGATGAGCTTTTCCGTCAACCAACGCAGCCAGGAATTCGGCGTGCGCATGGCGCTCGGCGCCGACGGCAGCCGCATCCTCCGCATGGTGTTCCGCCAGGGCTCGTGGCAGCTCGTGGCCGGCCTCGCCCTGGGCATCGGCCTCGCGCTGGGCATCGCGTCCGCTTTCAACGGTCCCCTGACCAACTTCCTTTTCCAGACCAGCCCCCGCGATCCGCTCACCTACCTCGTCGTCACCGCGCTGATCGCGTTCGTCTCGATCGTCGCCATCTTCGTCCCGGCCCGCCGCGCGACGCGCGTCGATCCCATGATCGCCCTGCGGGCGGAGTGATTGCCCACGCCCTTTCCCGCCATGATCATCGATCCGCTCCTGCAGGACCTCCGCATCGGGCTGCGCGTCCTCCTCAAGGAAAAATCGTTCTGCGCCCTCGCCGTGTTCGTGCTCGCGGTCGGCATCTGCGGCGTCACGACCATGTTCAGCGTGATCGACGGGGTCCTCCTGCGCGGCATGCCGTTTCCCGAGCCCGCGCAATTGGTGGACGTCCAGTGGCGCGATCCCAAGCAGCCGCCTGAAGTCACCACCAACCTGCTGCCCGCGGACTACCTCGAATTGCGCACCGCGCAGCAATCGTTCAGCGATCTCGCCGCCTACCTCAGTCTCTCGACCGTCAACATCACCATCAAGCGGACGCCCCAGCGGCTCCAGGGCGCCTACGTCACGGAGAGCTTTTTCTCCGTCCTCGGCGTCAAGCCGGCCATGGGCCGCGACTTCACGGCGGATGACAACCGGCCCGAGGCGCCGCGCGTGGCGCTGATCAGCCATGCGATCTGGCAGCGCGAATTCAACGGCGATCCCGCTATCGTGGGCCAGGCCGTCCGCATCAATGGCCGGGCGGCCACCGTCATCGGCGTGATGCCGCGGGGCTTCGCGTTTCCCCAGCAGGAACAGATCTGGCTGCCGCTCTTCAATACTTTCGCGCCGCCCGCGCGCACCCTCCAGGTGGCGGCGGGCCTCGGAATTGCCGCGGCGCCTAATGTGGCGATCCTGGCGCGCCTGAAACCGGGTGTGTCCGTCGCGCAGGCGGGCGATGAGTGGAACGCCCTCGCCGTCCGCCTCGCAGGGATGTACCCGGACACCAACAAGCTCCTGACCGAGGCGTCCGTCCGTCCGCTCATCCAGAACTTCGTCGGACGCAACCAGCGCATGATGCTCTATATCATGTTCGGCGCCGTGGTCGGCGTGCTGCTCATCGCGTGCGTGAACGTCATGAACATGCAGTTCGCCCGCGCCACGCTGCGGCACAAGGAACTCGCCGTGCGCAACGCGCTAGGCGCGACGCGCCTCCGCCTCATCCGCCAGATGCTGACCGAGAATGTGCTGCTCGCCGGCCTGGGCGCCGGCGTCGGGGTCCTGCTTTCGCTTTATGCGATCGACCTGTTCAACCATGCGCTGGCGGTCCAGCAGCCACCGCCGCCTTTCTGGGTCCGGTTCATCATCGATCCGCGGGCGCTGGCCTTCACCAGCGGGGTCGCGGCGCTCGCAGCCGTGGGGTCCGGCCTGCTCCCCGCCTTCCTGGCCTCGCGTGCGAACGCCGCCGACGCCCTCAAGGACGCCGGCCGGGGCAATACCAGCCGCGCCACCAACGTCCTGACCCGCTGGCTCGTGATCAGCCAGATCGGCCTGGCCTGCGCGCTGCTGGTCCTCTCGACGCTCGTCATTCGGTCCGTCATCAACCAGCAGCGGGTCGATTACGGCTACGACACCGGCGCGGTGCTGTCCGCCCGCGTCGGCCTCTTTTCCACCGACGACTACCCGACCGAGGCGGATCGCCGGAAATTCTACGACCGCGTGCTGCGCCAGCTGCGGGCCGCCCCGGGCATCGCGTCGGCCGCGGTCACCTCCCGCTTCCGCATGATCGTCGGTGGCAACGGTCCCTATGAGGTCGACGGCGTCAGCTACGCCGGCGACCGCGACCGTCCGCAGGGTTCGTTCGAGAACGTCAGCGAAGGCTACTTCGAAACCCTCGGCCTGAAGGTCGTCGCGGGCCGCGACTTCACGGCGGACGACAACGACGCCCGGCAGCCCGTCGCCATTGTCAGCACCGCCTTTGCCCTCAGGAATTTCGGCTCCGCCCAGGCTGCCCTCGGACGGCAGGTCCGCCCCTTTGCCGGTGGTAACTCCGGCCCCTGGCGCACCATCGTCGGCGTCGCCCCCGATACCGTCATGCAGGCCCCGCCGTTCAGTCCGCTCGTGAACACCGTCGGCATGTTCATCCCGCTGAACGTGCAGACGCCGCCGTTCGCCACGCTCCTGGCCCGGCCGCCGGGCGGCTCGCCCCATACCATCGACGACGCGTTGCGCAAAGCCGTCGCCTCCGTCGATCCGAACCTGCCCCTTTATTTCGTCTGCACACCCCGGCAAAGTTACGACGAGGTCCTCGCCCAGAACCGCATCCTCGCGACCATGTTCAGCCTCTTCGGCGGCGTGGCCACTCTGCTGGCTGCGGTCGGCGTTTACGGAGTGATGGCGTTCGCCGTCAGCCAGCGCACCCAGGAGTTCGGCGTGCGGATGGCCCTCGGCGCCGACCGCCGCCAGATCGTGGCGATGGTGCTGGGCCAGAGCGGCCGTCAGCTGGCCATCGGCCTTGGCCTCGGTCTGATTGCCGCGGTGGCACTCGTGGTCTGGTTCACCAGTGCCTATGCGGGGCTGTTCTTCGGGGTGAACCGCTTCGACCCCACCATTTATGGCTTTGTGATCGTACTGCTTTCAGTCGCCGCGTCGGTCTCCTGCCTGGTACCCGCGCTCCGGGCCACGCGCGTGGATCCAATGATCGCCCTGCGCGCCGAATAACCGCCCGCCACTCTTCACATGAACGACCTGAAATTCGCCTGCCGGGCGCTCCTCAAATCGCCGGGCTTCACGGTGGTGGCCGTCCTCACGATTGCCGTCGCGATCGGGGCGAACACCGCCTTGTTCAGCATCTTTGGCCGCCTGGTGCTGCGGCCGCTCGATCTCCCTGACTCCGGCCGCCTGGTGCGCATCTGGACCAACAACACCGAGCGCAATGTCGTGGGCCCGGTCATGTCGGTGCCAAAATACGAGTTGTTCGCGGAACAGCAGACCTCGTTCAGCGGATTGTCCGCGATCGGCTTTGGCGGCCACACGCTGGTGCGCGACGGCGCGGACCCGGAACAGCTGTCCTCGTTGAGCGTCACGCAGAGCTGGGTGCCGACGCTCGGCCTGCAACTCGCGCTCGGCCGCAACTTCACGAAGGAAGAGGACACCCCCGGCGGCCCGCCGGTGGTCATCCTCGGCTACGACATTTGGAAATCCAAATTCGGCGGACGCGAAAGCCTGCTTGGCGAAACCGTCATGCTCAACGGCCTCGGCCACACGGTCGTCGGCATCCTGCCCCCCACGCTGCCCGCGCCGATTTCATTCGTGCAACTGATCGTGCCGCGGCCGTTCGAGCCGCCGGGCCTCACGCCGGAACAACTGCGCGGCGGCGCGGGCTTCCTCCAGGTCACCGCACGACTCAAGCCGGGCGTCACCTACGAACAGGCCGACGCCGAGGTTCGCGCGATTTCCCGGCGCTACAAGGACGCCTACCCGACCCGCCTGGACGCCAGCAATGACAACGAGCTCCGCACCTGGACCGAGGAAATCGTGGGCCAGGTCCGGCCGACGTTCTACATGCTGCTGACCGCCGTCGCGCTGGTTCTCCTGATCGCCTGCGCCAATGTTTCGAACCTCTTCCTCAGCCGCCTCTCCGCCCGCCACAAGGAGATCGCCGTGCGGCTTTCCATGGGCGCCACCCGCGGCCAGTTGATCCGTCAGTTCCTGACCGAGACCGCGGTCTTCTGCGCCTTCGCCACCCTGCTGGGTGTGCTCATTGCGATCTGGTCGCTCGACGGCGTCGAGCGCCTCCTCGTCAACCAGGTCGCCCCAAACACGCACTTCTCGCTCAACACCCCGACGCTCGCGTTCACCATCGGACTCTCGATCGTCGCCTGCGGAATCATCGGGCTGGTGCCGGCCTGGCAGGCCTCCCGCGTGAATCTGTCCGAGGTGCTGAAGGATAATTCCCGCGGCACGCCCGGCGGCGCCAAGGGCGGCAAGTTCCGGTCGTTCCTCGTCGTGGTCGAGGTCGCCGTTTCCGTGCTGCTGCTCGTGGGCTCGAGCCTGCTGCTCGCCAGCTTCATCAAGCTCCAGCGCACCCCGCCGGGCTTCAACCCGCGCGGCATCGGCGGCGCGTTCCTCAACCTGCCGGGCCAGCGCTATGGCACCGGCCCGCAGCAAATCGCCTTCCTCGACCAGGTCATCGAGAACCTTCGCGCCAACCCGCAGGTGAAATCCGTGGCGGCGGGCACCAGCCTGCCCGTCGGTGGTTTCGGCGCGCGCACGATCTTCGCCATCAAGGGCCAGCCGGTCCCCACCGCGGACAAGCGGCCGATCGCGAGCCTCTTCATCATCACCGAGGATTACTTCTCCCTGTTCTCGATCCCGCTGAAGGCGGGCCGGTTCATCAATGCCCAGGATCGCACCGACACCCCGGGGGTGTGCCTCGTCAACGAGTCGTTCGCCAGGAAACTCTTCCCGGGCAAGTCCGCCATCGGCGAGGTGCTGCTGCGCGGGCCGCGCGCGGACATCCCGCACGAGATCGTGGGGATCGTCGGCGATGTGAAGTCCAACGGCCTGAACAGCCCGCCGCCCGACACCCTTTATTTCCCGTTCCGGCAACTGCCGCGCACCTTCGTCACGATCGCGGCGCGCACCGACGGCGACGCCGCCGCCATGCAGAACGCCATCCGCACCGCGGTCGCGAGCGTCGACGGGACCCTGGCGACGTCGTTCTTCCAGACGATGGAAACCGCCCTTCGCAATTCCCTCGGCCTGCAGCGCATCACCGCGTGGCTGACCGGAGTCTTCGCCGGGGTGGCGCTCGTGCTCTCCGCCGTCGGCCTCTACAGCGTGCTCGCCTATGCCGTCACGCAGCGCACCAGCGAAATCGGCATCCGCATGGCCCTCGGCGCCAACAAGGGCCAGGTGATCAATCTCATCCTTTCGCAGGGCATGCGCCTGGTCGCGATCGGCCTGGTGGTCGGCCTGGCCGGCTCCGCCGCGGGATCCCGGTTGCTGTCATCGCTTCTCTATCAGATCGAGCCCCTCGACCCGGCGGTCTTCGGGGGCGTGACCGTGCTGTTCAGCATCGTCGCCGTCTTCGCCTGCCTGCTGCCCTCCCTGCGCGCCGCCCGCATCGATCCCATCATCGCCCTGCGCGCGGACTGAACGATGTGCGCGGCGCCCATCCGCTCGCACTGAACCCCGCGCCGCCACCTTCCGCCATGACCACCGCCCTTGCCCTCGGATTCCGCTCGCTGCGGCGCACGCCGCTGCTCGCGTTCACCATCATTGCCACGCTGGGGATTGCGCTGGCCGCGACCGCCCTGGTTTTTTCCTTCCTCAATTCATTCCTGCTCCGCCCGCTGCCCTACGGCGATACCTCCCGGCTGTTCACCGTGTATGAACATTCCTTGAAAGGCGGACGCGACAACGCCACCCGGGTCACCTACGGGAACGTCGTGGCCCTGCAGGAGCGCAGCACCGTCTTTGCCCGCACCGGGATTTTCCGCAACGAGTCGGCCACCTTCCACGCGGGCGAGACCACCGAGACGGCCTTCGTCCAGCGCGTGACGGCGGACATTTTTCCCATGATGGGCGTGCGCGCGGCCTTGGGCACGACCATCACGCCGGCGAACGCCGAGATCGCCGGGGTGCGCACGATTGTCCTCTCCGACTCCCTCTGGCGCCGGCGCTTCGGGGCGGATCCCGCGATGGTCGGCCGCACGATCACGCTCGATAGCACGCCGTTCCAGGTGGTCGGGGTGCTGCCCGCCGACTTCGTCGTGCCGAGCGGAGACGACAGCCCGCAGGCCTGGGCCGCCCTGCTCCGTTCCGATTACCAGCCCAACGAACGCACCCAGCGGCGGCATCATTTCTGGGGCGAACTCAAACCCGGGGTGTCCGTGACGACGGCGCAGGCGGAACTCGACTCGATTGCCACCGCCTTGCGCGGCGAGTTTCCCCGCGAGAACGCGGACCGGGGCTTTTTCGCCCGGTCGCTCCGCGAGGATCTGCTCGGGAGTTTTGCGCGCCAACTGCTGTTCCTGCAGGGCGCCGTGCTGCTGGTGCTGGTCGTGGCTTGCTTCAATTGCCTGTGTCTCCTGATCGCCCGCGCAATCCAGCGGCGCCGCGAACTCGCCGTGCGGCTCGCCCTCGGGGCCGCGCGCCGCCACTTGCTCACGCAACTCCTGGCGGAATCCCTCTGGCTGGCCGTGCCCGCCGCGCTGCTGGCCTTGGGCCTGGCCGCGCTCACGCTGCCGGCCGGGGCGGACCTGTTTCCGGCCCACGTGCGCGATGCTCTGCGCACGCTGCCCCCGCCGCAGCTCGATGCGACGGTCGCGATCGCCGTCACCGCCGCCGCGGTCATCATCGCAATGGCTTTCAGCGCCATTCCCCTGCTGCAATCGCGCAAACTGAATCTCGAGGCCACCCTCCGCGAAGGCGGCCGCTCGGCCGGCTCGCCGGGCAGCGCCCGGGCCGCGCGCTGGCTGGCGTCGGGCCAGATCGCGGTCGCGCTGGCCCTGCTGATTTCCGCCACCCTGCTCCTGCGCAGCCAGGGCGAGCTGCAGAAAGTCGACCCCGGCCTTCCCGTCGGGGAACTGGACCAGTTCCGCGTCGGCCTGCGGGGCGACGCTTTCCGCGACCCGGCGCGCCGCGTGCAATTTTTCGAACGACTGCGGGACGAACTCGGCACCCTGCCCGGCGTGCGCAGCGTCGGCGTCGCCAGCTTCCTGTTTTCCCAGCCGCCCAACGGCTATCAGGGTTTCACCCAGGAAGGTGACGGACTCGAACTGGCGGACACGCCCAAGCGCGCGCTGCCCAACTTCGTCCTGCCCGACACGCTCGGGAACCTCGGCTTCCGCCTGCTGGAAGGCCGCACCCTCGCCGAGACCGACACGGCCGGGCGGCCGCCCGTCGTCGTGATCAGCGCGTCGCTCGCCGCCAAATACTGGCCCGGCCAATCGCCACTCGGCCGGCGCGTCCGCCTCGAGACCGTCCCGGCGGGCTGGCTCGAGGTGGTCGGCGTGGTGTCGGATGTCCTCGGCACGGGCAACCAGCCGCGCGTGATCGACACCTTCTACCTGACCATTGCCCAGGGCAATCCGCCCGGACTCGGCATGGGGTTCATTGTCCGGTCGGCGGCCGGACAGGGCCGCGCCGACGTTCGCGATTTCCAACGGGTGCTCGCCCGCCTCGATCCGAACATGCAACTGTTCGCCCACCTCGCGCCGGCGGACATCTACGCGCGGTCGGCCTGGCAGTCCCGGTTCGTGACGCAACTGGTCGCGGCCTTCGCCGTCCTGGCGGTGACCCTCGCGCTGGGCGGGATCTACGCGGTCAACTCGTTCTTCGTGGAGCGGCGCATCCACGAGTTCGGTGTTCGCTCCGCGTTGGGCGCATCCTCCCAGGAGCTCCTGCAACTCGTGGTTCGCGACAGCCTGCGCCTGACCGCCCTCGGGCTCGCCGTGGGCGCCGGGCTCGCGTTCGCGGTCAGCCGCGGCCTCGGCCGCCTGCTTTATAATGTAACCCCCGCGGACCCGGCCGTCTATCTCGCCGCCGGGCTGGTCATGACGGCGGCCTGCGTGCTGGCTTCCCTCCTGCCCGCCCGGCGGGCCGCGCGCGTCGATCCTTTGGTTGCCCTTCGCACCGATTAGGGAGATCGTCCCGGCGGGTTCAGTCCCCCTCCCATGGAAAAATTCTGCGCGACTTTCGCATTTCTCACGTGCCTGTCGGTCGGTCACGCCCTCGTGGACGGCGCCGCGTTCAAGCACGCCACCGAGCTCTACACCCAACGCAAAACGGCCGAGGCGCAGCAGGCCTTCGAAGCCCTCGCCAAAAGCGATGCGAACAATGCCGACGTGCAATTCTACCTCGGCCGGCTTGCGCTTCAACGCGACGACTTCGAAAAGGCGGTCACGTACCTGGAAAAGGCCGTCAGCCTGTCGCCCAACGACAGCCGGATGCACCAGCGCCTGGGCGACGCCTACGGTCGCACGGCGCAAAAGGCCTCGCTCTTTTCCCAGATGGGCTGGGCGAAGAAATGCCGGGGCGCCTATGAGAAAGCCGTTGAGCTGGACCCGAAGAACATCGATGCTCACCTCAGCTTGATGGGATTCTACCAGCAGGCGCCCGGGTTCATCGGCGGCGGCATGGACAAGGCCCACGCCGAGGCCGAGGTGATCCGGAAGCTCGATGCCAACCGCGGACGTCAGGCCGTGGCCGGTCTCTACGTGGCCGAAAAGAAATACGCCGAGGCCTTCGCCGAATACGATGAAGTCCTGAAGCAGAAGCCGGACGACTATGCCGCGCTCTTCCAAGTCGGCCGGCTCGCCGCCCTCAGCGGCGAGCGCCTCGACCGCGGCCTCGCCTGCCTCCGCCAATGCCTCGCCCAGACGCCTCCCGAGAATCAACCCGGCCCCGCCCCGGTGCACTGGCGCATCGGCAACATCCTGGAAAAGCAAAGCGACAAGGCCGGCGCCCGGGGCGCCTACGAGGCCGCGCTCCAGGCTGACCCGAAGTTCCCCCAGGCCATCGAAGCGCTCAGGAAGCTTTGAGGCGCGCCGCGTCATCGCGCTCGCAATCCCCGCGTTTTCGCTATTCTCGAGGAGATGACCGTCACTCCGCCCCGCGAAGATTTCCTCGCCCAACTCGGTGCCTCCATCCGCGAGGGCACGCTGGTGAAGCTGACGCTCGGGAAGCCGCGGGGCGCCGATGCCACCTTGCGCAACCTGCTCGTCCGACCCGTGACCCTCCGCGGCGAGGCGCACCTTTCCTTTGTGTGGCGGCATGACCGCCAGGACATCACCAAGAACCATCCGCCCGAGGACGCCATCACGCGGCTGGCCGCGCTCATCGGCGGCGATTTCCACAGTGCGCACCTGTTTACCGCGACGCGGATGGCCCAGCTTGAATTCAACAAGAAGGGCGAGCCGCGGCTCGCCTATGGTCCGCCAGCCGCGGAGAAGGCCGATGGCGAACACGATCGCACCAAGCCGCGGCTGCTCACGCCGCAGAGCCAGCCGTGGCTGGAAAAACTTGGCGTCACCACCGCGACCGGCGCGGTGCGCGAAGGCCTGGCCGACAAGCACCGGCAGATCCACAAGTTTGTCGAGGTGCTCAGCCACCTGGCCGCCGGCGCCGCGCTGCCCACCCATCGTCCGCTTGAGATCACCGACATGGGCTGCGGCAAGGGCTACCTGACTTTCGCGACCCACGATTACTTCAACTTGGTGGCGCAACGTCCGGCGCACGTCCGTGGCGTCGAGACCCGCGAGGAACTCGTCACGCTGTGCAACCGCATCGCCCGCGACACCGACCGGCCGAATCTCAATTTCATCCAGGGCAGCATCGCCACGGCCCCGGTGCCGGCGCTCGACGTGCTGATCGCACTGCACGCGTGCGACACCGCGACGGATGATGCGCTGGCGAAAGGCGTGCAGGCCGGCGCGACGCTGCTGGTCCTCTCCCCCTGCTGCCAGAAGGAGCTCCGGCCGCAACTCACCCCGGCGCCGGTCCTCGCGCCCGCGCTGCGCCACGGGATCTTCCAGGAACGCCACGCCGAGTTTGCGACGGATGCGCTGCGCGCCCTGCTCCTCGAATGGGCGGGCTACGACACGAAGGTCTTCGAGTTCATCTCGACCGAGCACACCGCCCGGAACCTGATGATCGCCGCCACCCGGCGTCCGGGCCCGGCCCGGACCGAGGCCGCCGCGAAGGACGTGCGCGCACTCGCCGCGTTCTACGGCATCAAGTCCCAGGCGCTCGCCCGCCACCTCTACTTCGACCTCAGCACATGAAGCCCGCCCGCCGAAGCATGAGTAGTCGATTAGATTACAAACCGCACTTGCGCGCATGAACTGGGAATCGCTGGACTGGGAGGTGCTCGACCGGCTGCGCGAGACGTTTCTCACCGACAAAAAAACAGCCGGACCGTATTGGCACACGATCACCGATCTCGAGAGCTACAACCTGACCTACGGCGAGCGCATCGGTTGGAAATGGGATGCCGTGCTGACGGAACTCAAGCAACGCGGCTGGTCGCCGGTCAGCGACCCGGGCCGAACTGGGTCCGCCGCCGCGACGGTGCTCGACTGGGGTTGCGGCAGCGGGATCGCCGGCCGTCGGGTGATCGAAGCCTTCGGCGTCGGTGCCTTCCGGCGGTTGCTCGTGCACGACCACTCCGAACTCGCGATGGATTTCTCGATCCACGTCGGCCGGAAAAAATTCCCGCAACTCGAAGTCGCCCGCGCCGATGTGCGCAACCTGCGCGGCGACGAGCCGATCGGCGTGCTCGTGCTCAGCCACGTGCTCAACGAACTGGACGAGATCGCCCGCGCGGATCTCGCCGACCTCTGCGCCCGCGCCGAAACCATCCTGTGGGTGGAACCGGGTACGCACGAAGTGAGCCGCGCCCTCGGCGGCTGGCGCGAGAAGCTGCGCGCGACGGGCTTCACCGCCGTCGCCCCCTGCCCGCATTCCGAAGCGTGCGGCGTGCTGGCCGCGGGCAACGAACGCCATTGGTGCCATGCGTTCGCGTCGCCGCCCGCCAATCTCTATGCGGACTCCGGCTGGGTGAAGTTCGGCCAGCGGGCCGGCATTGACCTGCGCTCGCTGCCCTACTGCTTCCTGGCGCTGGACCGACGGCCGGCGCCGGTGCTGGCCACGCCCGCCCGCATCATCGGCCAGCCCCGCGTCTACAAGGGGTACGCAAAGGTTTTCAATTGCGACGCCGGCGGGGTCAGCGAACTCATGTTGCAGAAGCGCGACGCGCCCGAACTGTACAAGGCCATCAAGCAGGGCACAGCCCCCGTCCTGCAGTCCTGGACTCACGCCAACGGTCGCATCAACCCCCTTTCCCCCGCCAACCCGGAGTAACCGTAACTTCCGGCCATCGATTAGTGTTCATTCGTCGCCCATCCTCGTTCAATAAACTGCCTTCTCATGATCACGCTCCGTAACGTCGAAAAAGTCTATCCGCTCAAGGGCGGGGTCTTCTATGCCCTGCGCAACATCAACCTTCAGATCAATGAGGGCGAGTTCGTCTCCATCATGGGCAACTCCGGCTCGGGCAAGTCGACGCTCCTGCACATTCTCGGGCTCCACGACAGCGCCTGGGGCGGCGAGTACACGCTGAAGGGCGAAGGCGTCCACAAGCTCGACAAGAAAAAGCGTTTCGAACTGCAGAAAAAACACATCGGGTTCGTATTCCAAAGCTATCACCTGCTCGACGACCTCACCGTCTACGAAAATCTCGAGATCCCCCTTTCCTACCGCGACATTCCGAAAAAGGAACGCGAGTCCGTGGTGTGCGACGTTCTCGATAAATTCGGCATCGTCGGCAAGAAGGACCTCTATCCCAGCCAGCTCTCGGGCGGCCAGCAGCAACTGGTCGGCGTCGCCCGCGCGCTCATTGCGAAGCCCTCGCTGATTCTAGCGGACGAGCCCACGGGCAATCTCCATTCCGACCAGGGACGCGAGATCATGAAGCTCTTCAAGAAACTCAACGAGGAGGGCACGACGATCATCCAGGTGACCCACTCCGCGGAGAACGCGACCTACGGCTCCCGCGTCGTCCGGCTCGCTGACGGTGTGATCCTCAGCTGAGGACTGGGCGACGGGATGGCTCTCCGCGGAAGGCGCCCTCCCGCGGGTCCGCCGCGAATGATGCGTCACACCCGGGCATAATAGGGCCATAGCGCCCTGATTGGACAAGGCTTTGGGTCCGGCGATGTGAAAACTGTTGCCGGGGCAGTTTACCCATCGTGCAGTCGCCAACCACCTGCATGAGCATCAAAGTCCGAATGACCCTACTCCTGGGCTTGCTGCTCGTTGCCTTTCTCGGGGTCATGCAATTCCTGCGCAAGGGCGAGGAGGCGCGGCTGGAGGAACTGCGCCAGGAATCGGTTCAAACCAGCCTGCAAACGCTGCAGCAGTGGATCAACCTGGCCAACCAGCCGCTCCAGCGATTTGTCCGCGACTTCAGCGAGTGGCCGGAGATGGCCGCCTTTCTCGCGAGCCGCGACCCGGCGTGGGCGGAGACCAACCTGCACCAGAACCTGGGCACCTACGAGGCGCACGCGCTCTGGGTGCTCTCCGCGAAGGGCGAACTCATTTATTCAACCCAGCATCACGCGGGCCCGCCCCTGCCTCCTCCGGCCACAATCGCCGACTTGAGCGCGCTCGCCAACCAGGGCGCGCATCGCCTGCTTTTCGTCGAAAGCCGGGACGGGCTCCTGCAGGTCTGGGGCGAACCCATCGGCCTGGATGACACGGGCCAGAATCCGCGCGGCTGGCTGCTGGTCGCGCGCTGGTGGAGCCCGCGGTTCCTGGCCACGCTCGGCCGCCTCGCCGAGATGCAGATCCAACTGGTGCCGGCGGGCAGCCCGCCCGCCGACTCGACGCACCTGCTGCTGCCGTTGACCGACGTGCAGGGCGCGACGCTGCGCCTGTTGCAGACGACGCTGCGGCGGCCGGACTTTGCGGAGTCGCTCGCGGCCGACACGCTGGCCGTGCGCGTGCTGCTGCTGTTTGGATTGCTGGTGATCGCCGCCGTCTCCCTGGGTGTCCAGCAATGGGTTCTGCGGCCGCTGCGCCAGATCAGTCACAGTCTCGCCCACGACGACTCCTCCCCGCTCACCCGCTTGCAGCGGGAGGAAAGCGAACTGGGGCGCATCGCGCGGCTCGTCACCACCTCCTTCGAGCAGCGCCAGGCCCTGGTGAAGGAAAACGAGGAGCGCCGGCGCGCGGAACAGGCGCTGCGCAAGAGCGAGGAGCAGGTGCTGCGCTCCTTTGAATTGCGCGCGCGCCTGGCCCGCGATCTTCACGACGGCGTCATCCAGTCGATCTATGCCGCGGGCCTGGGTCTGGAGAGCGCCATGTCGGATCTCGAGGGCAATCCGTCCGCCGCGCGGACCCGCCTCGCGCATTGCCGCCAGAGCCTCAACGGCGTCATCCGGGAGGTGCGCGGCTTCATCAGCGGCCTCGAACCCGAGCAGATGCAGCGCCACGGCTTTGCCAAGGAACTCGCCGCGCTCGTCAACACCATGCAGGCGCTGTGGCCCGTGCGCATTGTCCCGAAGGTTGACCCCGGGGTGGCGGCCCGGCTGGGCATCGGGCAGGAGGTGCATACCTTGCAGATCGCCCGCGAGTGCATCAGCAACGCGATCCGGCACGGGGGCGCCAAGAAGGTGCTCATCACGATGACACAGGCGGCGGACCGCGCCGTGCTGACGGTACGCGACGATGGCAGCGGATTCGATCCCGCGCAGGCGGCCGGCGCGGGCAGCGGCTTGCAGAACCTCGCCTCCCGCGCGCGGGAAATGGGCGGCACGCTGAAACTCGACTCGCAGCCCGGCCGCGGCGCCGCCGTCACGATCACCTTTCCCCTGACGGAGGACCCGGCATGACGTTTGCCCGGACATTTTCCTCCCGCCGGCTGGCCGCGTTCACCCTCGTCGAGGTGATGGTCGCATCGACCGTGCTGGTCTTTGGCATCGTCACCGCCATCACCACCAGCCAGCGCGGGCTGCAGGCCCTCGACACCGCGCGCAACCTGACGGCCGCCTCGCAGGTGATGCAGTCCGAGATGGAGCGGATCCGCCTGCTCAACTGGGCCCAGCTTGGCGCGCTCCAGCAATCGGGTGCGACCGACGTGCCGGCCGAAACCGCGGCCGGTCTGGCGCGCATCACGTGCACGCGGGACATCGCCGACCTGAAAACCGACATGAAACAAATCACGCTCACCGCCGTCTGGCGCGGCTACGACGGCCGCGACCACACTGCGCGCCTGATCACCCGCTACGGCAAGAGCGGCCTCAATGACTACTTCTACACCACGCACTGATCGATCAGGCCGCCCGCGCACAGGCGGGCCCGCCTCGCCGAAGCGCCGGCACCGGCGGCGCGCAGGCGGGTTCACCCTCGTCGAGGTCCTCATCGCCTCGACGCTGAGCACGTTCGTGCTCGCGGGCGTGCTCAGTGCGTTTCTCTTCCTGGCGCAGACCAGCTTCCGCTCCAGCAGCTACAGCGAGATGGAGTCCGAAGTCCGCCGCGGGCTCGACACCTTCGCCCAGGACACCCGCAGCGCCACCGACGTCCGCTGGAACAGCCCGCAAAGCATCACCCTGACGGTGAACGCCCGGCCCGTGACCTATGCGTACGACAGCACGGCGGGCAGCACCACCTACCGAAGTTTTTATCGCGTCGCCGGCGACGCGGCCTCGCCCGCGGCCCGCACGGTGCTCGTGCGGGGCGTCTCCGCTGACTTCGCCTTTCGCCGCTACAAGCTCGGGCAACCGGGCGTGACCGACAACACCGCGCAGAACGACGCCGAAACCAAGCTGCTGCAGCTTTCGCTGCGGGCGGCCCGGACCAACGTGGCCACGGTCGGCGCCGGCAACGCGGCCATCTCCGCCCGCTACATGCTGCGCAACAAGCGCGTCGCCAACTGATGCACCGGCCCGCCCGCCAGTTCATTCCCTCCCAACGCCGCGGCGCGGTGTTGATCGTGGCGTTGCTCATCACCGCGCTGATCGCGCTGGCGCTCGGCAGTTACCTGACGCTGAACCTGACGACCTCGCGCCTCGCCCGGCAGAGCTACCAGCAAAGCACGTCGTTCCATCTCGCCGAGGCCGGCGCCGAGGAGGCGGTCTGGTCGTTCAACCAGGCGAACGCGCACAACGCCGGGGCGTGGAGCGGCTGGACCACGGAGCAATCCGCCGCCTGGCGCAAGTTCACCGGCTTCGATTTCGGCGGGAACACGACCGGCACGATCAAGGTGTACGTGAACAACACGACCCCGCGCGCCGGCGAGAAACCGACGCTGGTGGCGCTGGCGAGCGTGGAATCGCCCGGCGCCCCCGCGAGCACGCGGATGATCTCGGTCACGCTGTCGCGACGCTCCTACTTCGCCAACGGCATCGTGGCGAAGGAGACGCTGAGTTTTTCCGGACAGAACACCTCCGTAGACAGCTGGAATTCGGATCCGGACAACGATCCCGCCACCCCGCCGGTCCCCTACAGCGCCACGAGCCGCAGCGACCGCGGCGGCATCGCCACGCTTTCCCTGCAAAGCAGCTCGATGCTCGTCAACCAGGCCAGCGTCTGGGGCTACGTCGCCACGGGCGGCGGCGCGCCCGAGGTCGGCGTCCAGGGCTCGATCCGCGGCGCCAACACCCCCGCGGATGTGCGCATCGACCCGGCGCGCGTGTCGACCGATTTTTCCGCGGACCTGCCGCTCCTCACCGCGCCGGTGGACGGCACGCTCCTCGCGACGGTCGGAGCCACCCTCGGCACGGCGGGCGAGGCCACGAAGTGGCGCGTGCCCAGCATTTCGCTGAATGGGAAACAAACCCTCACGATCCTGGGCGATGTCACGTTGATCCTCACCGCCAGCACGGGCAGCGCGCTCGATGTCACGGGCAACGGCGCGATCATCATCCCCGAGGGCTCGAGCCTGACGGTTTATGTGGAAGGCGATCTCAAAATCGCCGGCAACGGCATTGCGAACGGCAACAGCCGCCCGGGCACCTGCCGGATTTGGGGCACGAGCACGAGCGTCTCCGGCCAGAGCATCCATCTCGCGGGGAACGGCGCGTTGAAAGCGGTGGTATATGCCCCCAATGGCAACGTGAAGATCAATGGCAACGGCGACATGATGGGGTCGTTGGTCGGCAACACCATCACCTTCACCGGGAATGCGAGTTTCCACTATGACGAATCCCTCGCGAACGAGGGCGACAACACGCCCTTCGGCATCAGCCGCTGGCGCGAGCTGACCACCGCCGAGGAGCGCGCCCGCTGGCAGGGCGTATTCAACGGATGGTGAGCGTTCCGGCCTCTTGCGTTTGGCCCCGCCTTGCGGAAACTCACGTGGTCGCCCTGGCAAAATGAACATCCGCACCCGGCTCATCCTGCTGCTCGGCTGCCTGCTGGCAGTCCTCGCCGCGGCCACCGGCATCCTGGTGCAATCGCAACGACTCGAGTCCGGCGCGATCCGCCGCACGGTGGAGCAGCAGCGCGCCAGCCTGCTCGACCGCATGCTGGTGCTGACCGGCCAGTCGCTGCGCGGCTATGCCAACGATTATTCGCTGTGGGACGACATGCTCGGCTTTGTGCAGACAGGGGATCAGGCTTGGGCGCAGATCAATATCGATGCCAGCCTGCCGAACTTCGGCCTGCACACCGTTTGGGTGCTCCGGGCCGATGGCACCATTGCCTACCGGAGCGGCGGGCCGGGTGCCGCCTCCGCGATCGACGTTCCCTTTGGACAGCCCGCGTTTCTCGACCGCCTTCGCCGCGAACGCATGATGCATTTCTATCTGGAGTCACCGGCCGGGTTGCTCGAAGTGTGCACCGCTCCCATCCAGCCGTCGAATGACGTGGCGCGCATCAGCGACGCCCGCGGCTGGTTGATTGCCGCCCGCCTGTGGGACGAAGCCTACTTGGGGACGCTCGCAGAACCGCTGCAAGGCCGCGTGGCCTTTGTGCCCGCGAAGTCCCGCGGGCCCGCCGTCATCTCAACCGCGCGGCCCCTGCCGGACTGGTCCGGCCGGCCGCTGCGCACGCTCCATGTCGACTACGATTCGCTCGCCCTCGCGCGATTGCTCGAGGGCAACGAGGACGAAACCTACGTCCTGCTTCTCCTGGGCGCGGGCATGATCGCCGTGACCGTCTTCGGCGTGTCGCGCTGGGTCATCACTCCGCTGCGCCGCCTGGGCGAGAGCCTGGAAAGCGGCAGCAACGCGCCCCTGCAGTCGCTGCACGCCCAGAAAAACGAGTTCGGGCATCTCGCGCGCCTGGTGGAACAGTCCTTCGAGCAACGGGCGGCCCTGGAGCATGAGATCCGGGAACGCAGCCGCCTCGCCGAGACCCTGCAGGAAACCAGCACGCAGTTGCGCGAATCGGTGGAACTCCGCAACCGGCTGGCGCGGGACCTGCACGACGGGGTCATCCAGGCGATCTATGCCGCCGGCATCGGCCTCGAAGGCGTGCGCAGCCTCCTGCATACCGATCCCGACGGCGCGAACCGCAAGCTCGCCGCGAGCCAGGCCGCGCTCAACGGCACGATCCGGGACGTCCGCGCCTTCATCAACGGCTTGGAACTCGAGGCCACGCCGCCCCGCGCTTTCCGGCAAACGCTGACGACGCTCGTGGCGACCATGCAAACCGTCCAGCCCGGCAATATCCGCTTGGAAGTGGACGAGGCGGTGGCGCGGCGCATCAGTCCGGCGCAGGAACTCCAACTGCTCCACATTCTCCGGGAATCCCTGAGCAACGCCCTGCGGCATGCGGATCCGGCGACCATCACCCTTTCCCTTCTCTCCGGAAGTTCCGGCGAGGCGCTGCTGACCATCGCCGATGATGGCTGTGGCTTCGACCCGACGCTGGCCGGCGCCACCGGCCGCGGCCTGGTCAATCTCGGGATTCGCGCGCGTGAACTCGGCGGCACGCTCGAGATTGACTCGGCCCCGGGAAAAGGGACTCGTATCACCCTCCGCTTCCAACCAACGTACCCACCATGACAGCCATCAGCCAGAAATTCATCGAGGTCCTGATTGTGGACGACAGCGAACTCGTCCGCACGGGCCTGAAGACCGTGCTCGATGCCCATGCCCGTTCCGCCAGCGCCACCCTCCGCATGGTCGGGGAAGCGAGTTCCGCCAACATGGCCGTGAGCGAGGTGGCCCGGCTGAAACCGGATGTGGTCCTGATGGACATCCGCCTGCCCGATGGCTCGGGGCTCGAGGCGTGCCGCAAGATCCTGGCGAACGATCCCGAAACCAAGGTGCTCATCCTCACCTCCGTCATCGACGACAACCTGGTCTACGACGCCATGAGCAGCGGGGCCCACGGATACCTGCTCAAGGAGATCAATGCGCTGGGGCTCTGCCAGGCGATCGTCGACGTGGCCGCCGGGAAATTCATCCTCGATCCGACGGTCACCACGCACGTGCTCAACCTCGTGCGCAGCGGCGGCAACCCGCCGACCGAGCAGGACAAGCTTTCCACGCTGTCGGCCCAGGAGCGGCGCGTGCTCGCCCTGGTGGCGGAGGGCAAGACGAACAAGGAGATCGCGGAGCAAATGGGGCTGAGCGACAAAACCGTGAAAAATTACCTCAGCAATATTTTCGAGAAGCTGAAGATCAGCCGCCGGTCGCAGGCCGCCGTGTTGTACACGGCCAGCCGCGGACAACCCCGGTGACATTCGGCCCTGACCCGCAGGGCCGAACCGCATAAACGGCAGGGCCGATATTCTGGGTCCATCGCCTGTTACCAAGCGCGCGCGTCTGCGCTAAAGTGGGGGCATGGTTCCCCCTGCTTTGTCCGGTACCGCGCGGCGCCGCCGCCCCGACGCGGCGTTCACCATCCTGGAGGTTTCGATGGCCACGTTCGTGATGGCCTTCGGCATCGCCACCTCGATCGTGGCCATGCAATCCGGCTTCAAGACTATCGACGTGGCCCGCGGCACCACGATCGCCTCGCAAATCCTGCAGAGCGAAATGGAACGCCTGCGCCTGTTGAGCTGGGCCTCGATGACAACGCTGTCCACGGCGACCGACAACGTGGATCCGTATCCGGCGGGCAGTCCGGCCGGCGTGGAGATGTTCGACGGGGCCACTTATTTCAGCACCAGTCCGGATGTGGCGGGCAAATACACGATCACCCGCACGGTCGCCGCCGATAGCACGCGCCCCGGCGAGGTTTATAACATCACGATCTCGGTCCGCTGGCAGAGCTTCGATCTCCGCTGGCACACCCGTTCCTTCACCACCATGTACGCCAAAAACGGCCTCTATGACTACTACTACACCCTCGCCCGCCCGTAACCGCGCCCGCTCCGCCGGGGGCTTCACCCTGGTGGAGATGATGATCGGCGCGACGATTTCGTCGTTCGTCCTCGCCGCGGTGATGTCGACCTTCCTGTTCATGGGGCGCAGCGGCGCGAACATTCAAAATTACAACGACATGGAGGTGCAGGCCCGGGGCGCGCTCGAGTACTTCGCCGAGGACACCCGCCAGGCGAGCGGGGTCGTCTGGAACAGCGCGACCTCGGTCGCGCTCACCGTCGGCACCAACACCATCACCTACACCTACGACGCGACCACCAAAAAGTTTTCCCGCGTGGTGGTCGTCACCGCCACCAGCGCCACCACCTCCAGCCGCGTGCTGGTCACCGGGATCACCACCTTCGCCTTCAGCGCCTACAGCATTTCCGCCGCCACCGTTCCCATCGGCACCGCGGCGGAGCGCGCCGCGGCCAACGGCACCACCAAGCAGCTGCAGATTTCCCTGGAGGCGGCCCGGACCAACACGACCGTGGTGGCCGCCACCAACACCGTGCTCTCGGCCCGTTTCATCCTCCGCAACAAGAAGGTCACCGCCTGACGGCTCCCCGCCCATGAAAAAAAATTCCACCTCCCTCCATTCCGAACGCGGCTCCCTGCTCATCGTCGCGATGATCATGTGCGCGGTGATCGGCATCTCCATCGCGAGCTACATCCGCCTGGGCGTGCAGAGCCAGAAGATCTCCAACCGCGCGCTCTACAACAACGGCGCCATCAACCTCGCCGAGCGCGGCATGGAGGAGGCCATGTATTCCATCAACAAGATGGTCAATGACGCGACCTACACCTGGTCGGGCTGGTCCGTCGTGAACTCGGGCGCCGACGCCCAGCGCAAATGGACCGGCTACGCCTTCGACCAGAATGCGACCGGCGTGGTGCGCGTCTACGTCGAGCGCTACCAAGGCGCGACGGCGCCGACGATCATCGCCCGGTCGACGGTCACCCTGGGGGGCGCGGCCAGCGCGCCCATCGAGAAATGGATCAAGGTCACCCTCGCCATGACGTCAAAGTTCGCCAACGGCCTGGTCGCGAAGGACCGGATCACCTTCAACGGCAACAACGCCAGCGTCGACAGCTGGAACTCGGATCCCGACAACGATCCCGCCACGGCGTCGCTCAAATACAGCAGCACCACCAAGAATGACAACGGCAGCGTCGGCAGCGTCTCCGTCTCCGTCAATTCCGTGTCGGTCAACAACGCCGACATCTGGGGCTACGTCGCCACCGGCGGTTCACCCGCCTCGGTGGGCAGCAACGGCCTCGTCGGTCCCTGGGGCACGGCCTCGGGAACGATCGCCCCCGGCCATTCCTCCACGGACTTCGCCGCGAGCTTCGACAACGTCACGCCGCCCGCGGCCTACAGCTACACCCCGATCGGGGCAATCTCGGGCAACACCACGCTGCCCGGCGCGGTCGGCGCCGCCGCCGACGGGAAATACTACATCGAATGCCCTTCGGTCATCTTCAATAACGCCGCCCTCACGATTTCCGCCGGCAAGGAGGTCGTCCTCAAGCTCACCAGCACTTCCGACGCCATCAAGATCGGCGGCGGCTCCGGCGCCATCAACGTCGCGGCCACCGGAAAATTGGTCATCTACACCGCTGGGGATGTCACCGTCGCCGGCAACGGCATCATGAACGGCGGCTCGGATGTCGCCACCGCGAACCAACCCCTCAATTTCCAAATCTGGGGCACCAAAACGTCCGGCACCCAGAGCATCGACATCAAGGGAAATGGCGCCCTGAGCGGCATCATCTATGCCCCGTTCGGTTCCGTGAAGATCAACGGCAACGGCGATGTGTCCGGGTCGGTCGTGGCCAACGACATCACCGTCGTCGGCAACGCCGCCTTCCACTACGACGAATCCCTCGGCAATTTCGGTGGCAATCCGTTCCGCGTCGCCGCATGGACGGAACTCACCAGCGCCACGGACCGCGCCGCATACAGCAGCAAGTTGAGTTTCTGACCGGGTGCGTCCCGCTTTCGGGACGCGAAAATTTCAGGAGCGGACAAGGGCGCGTCCTCGCGTCCTGTTTCTTCTCGTTCAAGGCGCTGGGCTCCAGCGCCTTATTTTTTGTCCAACGCGTGGCATGTGCAATGCACAGGCGCGGCGCCCCACCCCACCCGCGCGCATGCAAGATATCCGTTTCGCCATCCGCCAATTGCTGAAATCCCCTGGTTTCGCCGTTGTCGCCATCCTCACCCTCGGCCTCGGCATCGGCGCCTGCACGGCGATTTTTTCCGTGGTCAACGGCGTCCTGCTCCGCCCCCTGAGCTACCCGGAACCAGATCGCCTCGTCTTCATCCGCGAAAGCGCGCCGCCGCAGCTTCCCGAGTTCTCGGTCGCCCCGCCCAATTTCCTCGACTGGCAGAAGCAGGCGCACGCCTTCACCGCGCTGGCGGCGTATCGCCGCGGCATATTCAGCCTGACAGGCGACGGGGAACCCAAGCGCTTGGAAGGCCAGCGGGTGACGGCGGCCTTCTTCTCGGTCTACGGGATCGCGCCACGCCTCGGCCGCGATTTTCGCCCGGAGGAGGACTCGGTGGCCCAGGGGAAAGTGGTCATTCTAAGCCACCGCCTCTGGCAAACCCAGTTCGGCGGAACGCCGGAGGTCATCGGCCGCTCCGTGCAACTCAATGGCGAGCCTTATGAAATCATCGGCGTGATGCCGGCGGATTTCCAACCGAGCAGTTCGGCGGAGTTCTGGACCCCCATGGCGTTCAAGGACGAGGAGAAGGCCGGTGACAATCGCGGCGCCCATTACATCAATGTGATCGGTCGCCTGAAACCCGCGGTGACCCTGCAACAGGCGCAATCCGAGATGGACGTGATCGCCGCGCAAATGGCGACCCAGTATCCGGACACCAACAAGGGCTGGGGCATTCCGTTGTTTCGGTTGACCGACTACATGGTGCGCGACGTGAAGACGATCCTCTGGACGCTGCTCGGCGCAGTCGGCTGCGTGCTTTTCATCGCCTGCGCGAACGTCGCCAACCTCCTCCTCGCCCGGGCCAACAGCCGGATGCGCGAGATTTCCATCCGCACCGCCCTCGGCGCCGGTCGCGGGCGCATTGTCCGCCAACTGCTGACCGAGAGCCTCGTGCTGGCGCTGGCCGGCGGGGCCCTCGGGGTCCTGATCGCCAAATGGGGCCTCGATGCCTTGCTCGCTTTTGCCCCGGCCAGTCTGCCCCGCGCGAAGGAAATCGGCATCGATGGCGGTGCGATGGGCTTCACGCTCGCGCTGAGCCTTGGCACCGGCCTCATCTTCGGCGTGGTGCCCGCGTGGCTCGCCACGGGCCACAACCTCAACGCCACGCTCAAGGAAGGCACCCGCGGCTCCACCGAAAGCGGCCGCCGCTGGTTCCGCTCCGGCCTGGTCGTCGCCGAGGTGGCGCTGTCCCTCCTGTTGCTGACGGGCGCCGGCCTGCTGGTGAAAAGCTTTCTGAAGTTGTCCGCCGTCAACCCGGGTTTCGAACCGGCTCACGGCACCGCCGTCGCCATCGCCCTGCCCAATCGCAAATACGATACCCCGGAAAAACAACGCCAGTTCGCGGATCGCCTGATCGCGAACCTCCGCAATTTGCCCGGGGTAAGCGCCGTCGGCATCACCCATGTCCTGCCCATGCAGGGCGACTACGTGCTGGGCTTCAATATCGATGGCCGGCCCCCCATCGCCCCGTCCGATCTGCCCAGCACCAATTACTACGCGGTGACCCCGGGCTATTTTCAGGCCATGGGCATCCGCCTCCTGCGCGGGCGGCTGTTTACGGAGCAGGACAATGAGAAGGCGGTGCGCGTGGCCGTCATCAGCGAGAGCCTGGCGAAGCAGCAGTTCCCCAACGAGGACCCGCTCGGCAAGCGCATCAATATTACCTATGGACCCGACGCCTGGCGGGTGATCGTGGGCATCGTGGGTGACGTGAAACAATCCGGAGTGGACAAGGAAAGCACCATGCAGAGCTACGAGCCTTTCGCGCAGGTGCCGTTCGTGAGTCAGATCGCGGTCATCCGGACCAGCGGTGACGCACGGGCGCTCTACAGTTCCATCCGGGCCCAGGTGTTCGCCATCGACAAGGATCAACCGGTCTCGAGCATCAAGCCGCTCGAGAGCATCGTCGCCGAAAGCGTGTCCCAGCAGCGATTCGCCATGCTGCTCCTGACCGTCTTTTCCGGTGTCGCCTTGGTCATCGCCGCCGTGGGCATCTATGGCGTGATGGCCTATTCCGTCAGCCAGCGCACGAACGAGATCGGCATCCGCATGGCGCTGGGCGCCAGTCCGGGCAGCGTGCTGCAACTCGTCCTGCGGCAGGGTCTCGGCGTCATCGCCGCCGGCCTCGGGGTCGGGGTGATTGCCTCGCTCTTCGCCGTGCGGCTCCTCGAAACCCTGCTCTACAAAACCACCGCCCGGGATCCCGTCACGCTGGCCGCCATCGCGGCGCTGCTCGCCCTCGTGGCCCTCGTGGCCTGCCTGATCCCCGCGCGCCGCGCGACCCGCGTGGATCCCCTGGTGGCGCTGCGCAACGAATAATTTTCCAACACAGACACGACGGGTTGCTACGAACAATCAACCCATGCTCACCGACCTCCGTCTTGCCTTCCGCCTGCTGCTCAAGTCGCCCGGCTTCACCTTGATCGCCGTCCTCACCCTGGGGCTCGGCATCGGCGCCAACACGGCGATTTTCTCGTTCATCAACACCTTCTTCTTCAAGTCGCTCCCGTTCGAGCGGCCGGACGAGCTGGTGTCCGTCTACACCGCCGACGAGCGCAATCCGGGCTTCCTCCCGATCTCGCCGCTGAATTTCACCGACTACCGGGAAAACAACCCGGTCTTCACCGACATGGGCGCCTTCGGCTTCGCGCCGGTCAGCATCATGATCGGCACCGAGCCCACCGGCGTGCAGGGTGAACTCGTCACCGCCAACTTCTTCGACTTGCTCGGCATGAAGCCGGCCCTCGGCCGCACGTTCCGGCCCGACGAAGGCGCGACCCTCGGCGCAGGCCCCGTGCTGGTGCTCAGCCACAGCTTCTGGTCCACCCGCCTCGCCGCCGACCCGCACGTGGTCGGTCGGACCTACACCGTCAACGGCCATGGCTTCACCGTGGTCGGCGTCATGCCGCCCGGATTTCGCGGCCTCAACACGTTCAACAACCCGGCGTTCTGGGTGCCGAGCTCGATGTACCAGCAGATCTACAGCGGACAGCTCCGGGATTTTTATTCCGAGCGCCGCGCCCTGATTTGGAACGCGTTCGCGCGGCTCAAGCCGGGCGTCTCGCCCGACCAGGCGGCCGCCGGCCTGAAACCGCTCTCCGAGAAACTCGCCCGGGACTTCCCCACCGCGAACACCGGGCGTTCGCTGCGGCTCATGTCGCTGGCCCAGTCGATGATCGGGCCGAATTTCCGCAACAACGTCGTGCAGGCCGGCGCGCTGCTGCTCTCGCTCTCCGGCCTGGTCCTGCTCATCGCCTGCGCCAACGTCGCCAACCTCCTGCTCGCCCGGGCCGCCGCGCGCCAGCGCGAGGTCGCCGTGCGCATCGCGATCGGCGCCGACCGCAACCGGTTGATCCGCCAGTTCCTGACCGAGAGCGTGTTGCTCTCGCTCCTCGGCGGAGTGGCCGGCATCGCCATCGCGCTCTGGACGAAGGACGTGCTCTGGTCGCTGCGGCCCCCGTTCATGCCGGATGGCATCACCGTGTCGCTCGACGCCCGCGTGCTGGGCTTCGGTCTCGCGATCTCGCTGCTGACCGGGCTGCTCTTCGGCCTCGCGCCTGCGTGGATCACGACGAAGCCCGCGCTGACCACCATGCTCAAGGAGGAGAGCAAGGGATCGACGCCGACGCCGCTGCTGAGCTTTCGAAACTTCCTCGTGGCCGGGCAGATTACCCTGTCGGTGATCGCGCTGATCATCGCCGGCCTCTTCATCCGCAGCCTCCAGGCGGCGCAGAAGGCCGACCCGGGTTGGAACATGACCAACCTGATCACGCTGACTTTCAACACCGGCGCGCAGGGCTACGACCCGGTGCGCGGCCTGGATTACGTGCGCCGCGCCATGGAAAAGGCACAGGAAATCGCCGGCGTCACCGGCGCGGCCGCGGCCAACGGCCAGTTGCTCAACTTCACCGGACGGCGCACCCTCAAGCCGCAGGCCAATGACGAGAACCTCCGCCAGCACGGCCGGCTGTTCAATTATCTGTCCGTCGACGCCGGCTATCACAAGACCATCGGCATTCCGCTGGTGTCGGGCCGGTACTTCACCGACATGGACGACGCGTCGCACCCCCTCGTCGCAATCGTGAACGAAACCTTCGCGCAGCTCGCCTGGCCGAACGAAAACCCGCTCGGCAAGACGCTCAAGCTCTACAACGACGAGCGCCCGGTTGAAATTGTCGGCGTCGTCAAGACGACCACGTACAACGCCATCGGCGAGGATCCCGACCCGTTTGCTTTCTTCCCGCTGAAGCAGGGTTACACAGGCTTTGCCGTGCTGCACGTCCGCACCGCCACCCAGGCGTCCGCGCTCGTGGCCACGGTGCGCAAGGAACTCCAATCGCTCGATGCCAACATGCCATTCGGCAATGTGCAGACGATGGATGACGTCATGCAGCAGAACCTCTGGGCCCCGCGGACGGGAGCGAAGCTGCTCGGCGCGTTCGGCCTGCTCGCGGTGCTGCTCGCTTCGCTCGGCGTTTACGGGGTCATGGCCTACACCGTCAACCGCCGTGCGCGCGAGATCGGCATCCGCATGGCGATCGGTGCGCAGGCGTCCGATGTGATGACCATGATCCTGCACCGCGGCCTCATCATCGCGGCAACCGGGCTGGTCTTCGGGCTCGGCGTCGCGTTTTTCGTCGCCCGCTATTTCCAGAATTTTCTCATCGGGGTGTCGGCCGGGGATCCGCTGACCTACGCCCTCATCGCCGTGCTCCTGGCCGGCGTCGCCCTGCTCGCCTGCTACGTCCCCGCCCGGCGCGCCACCAAGGTCGACCCGCTGATCGCGCTGCGCAGCGAATAACCGGCTGCCTTCCCCATGCAGAGTCAGCAATATGCGTTCCTCTGGCTCCCCCCTTAAATTCCCCGCGGCGCCCGGCTCCGGCTAAAATCCCTTCCCATGAAAATTCCCATGAACCGTCGCTCGTTCCTGCTCTCGTCGGCCTCGCTCGCCGCGGCCGCGCCGCTCGCCGCCTTCATCTCGCCGCGCTTCAACCAGCAGGCGGACACCGCCACACCCGCCGCGCCGCGCCCCAAGGCTCCGCCGAAGCCGCCAGCCCTGCCGCCCGACAAGGTGCAGGCCACGGTCGGACAGGCCCACCGCAGCCTGGAGAGCGTCCGGCAACTCGTGGAGGAAACCCCGCTGCTCGCCAACGCGTGCTGGGATTGGGGTGGCGGCGATTTCGAAACGCCCCTGCAGGCCGCGGCGCACACCGGCGGACACGAGATCGCGGAATACCTCTTGAACAAGGGCGCGCGGCTCGACGTGTTCGCCGCGGCCATGCTCGGCCAGCTCGACTTTGTGAAGGCGACCCTGACGCTGTTTCCCAAGGCCCACGAGATCCCCGGCCCCCACGGCTTCACCTTGCTGCATTGCGCGCGTCAGGGCGGACAAAAAGCGAAGGCCGTGCACGACTGGCTGCTCGCCAATGGGGTGCCGGACATCACGCAACGCCCCCTGCCGTTCATCTGGCCGGCCGGCACGGCGCCGACGGGCGAGTGATTTCAATCAACCGGACCATGTCCATTTTGCTGCAGGCATTCCGGCAACTGGCGAAAGCCCCGGGTTTCACCGCCGCCGCGGTGCTGGTGCTCGCCCTGGGCATCGGCGTGAACACCGCGATCTTCTCCGTCGTCGAAGCCGCGCTGCTCCGGCCGCTGCCGTTCCCGGAGCCGGATCGACTGGTGCGGCTTTACGAGGCCTTTGATGAACCCGACACACGCGCCAACACGCTCAACCTTTCCGAACTGACCGTCCAACAGTGGCGGGAACACGCGGGCGATCTCTTCACCGGCATCGGGGCGGCGACCGGCACGAGCGTCACGCTCGGCAACCGGACCGGCGAAGCCCCGCGCTACCTGCCGGCGGCGCGCGTCACCGCGGATTTTTTCCCCGTGCTCGGACTCGCGCCCGCCCTCGGCCGCACGTTCACCGCGGAGGAGGACGCGCCGAACGGTCCGCGCACAGCGCTGATCAGCCACGACCTCTGGCAACGGCAGTTTGGCGGCCGGGCCGACGTGCTCGGTGCGGCGGTGATGCTCGATGGCGTGCCCCACACCATTGTGGGCGTCATGCCGCCGACGTTCCGTCATCCCTACCGCGCCGAGGTGTGGTTGCCGCTCGCGGCTGCATTCGATCCGCGCGCCAGCCGGGGTCACTATCTCTATGGCGTCGCCCGGCTGAAACCCGGCGTGACGATTGCCGTCGCGAATGCCGCGATGCGGCGGCTCTGCGCGAATCTCAATGCCGGCGGCGCCAGCACCGGCAATCCCATGCGGGCCTACATCCGAACGCTGCGCGAGGGATTTGTGGCCGACGTGAAACCCAAGCTGCTGGCCATTTATGGCGCGGCGTTGTGCGCGCTGCTGATCGCCGCCGCCAATTTCGCGGGACTGCTGCTCAATCGCGCCGTCGAGCGCGAGGGGGAAACCGCGGTCCGCGCGGCGTTGGGCGCCTCCCGCCGACGTCTGCTGACGGAGTCCCTCGCCCAGTCGTTGCTGCTGTCCGTGGCGGGCACCGTCGCGGGCTTGGTGCTGGCAACGTGGCTGACGCCATTGCTGGTCAAACTCAGTCCCGAGGGCGCCGACGCGACCGGCAGCGCGATGCGCGAGTTCGATCATGCCGTGCGGCTGAATGCACCCGTGTTCGCTTTTGCGACGGGCGCGCTCCTGCTCGCCGGTCTCGGCTTCGGCCTGTTGCCGGCCTGGCGGGCGGGTCGGACCGACCTGCGCGGGGCGCTGGGCACGGGCTCGCGCAGCAGCACGCTCGACCGCGGCACGCGCCGCCTGCTCGGCGGCCTGGTCGTGGCGGAAATCGCCGTCGCCTTGGTGCTGCTCGTGGGTGCCGGTCTCCTGTCCCAACATTTCCGCCGGCTGGTGGAGGAGCCGTGGGGTTTCGCCACCAACCACCGGCTCGCCTTCAATATCAGCACCGAGCGCCTCTATCCGGATGCCCGGGCGCGAACCCAGGCCCTGGAGAAAATCCTCGCCGACCTTCGCGCGCTGCCGGACGTGCGCTCCGCCACCGTGACGCTGCCCCACCCGTTGAACGCGGCGCGGCAGTTGATCAGCAACAACCCCGAGGGTTTCACGCCACCCGAGCCCCGCGGCTTCCACCTCGCCTACCTGCGGGCCACGACGCCGGGTTATTTCGCCACCGTCGGCCAGGCTTTGGTCCGCGGCCGCGACTTCACCGAGAGCGACAAGGCGGACGCCCCGCCCGTTTGCATCGTCAATGAATCGTTCGCGGAACGGTACTGGCCGGGCCAGGATCCGCTCGGCAAACGCGTCAAGTGGGGCCGGCTCGACGGCGCGCGGCCCTGGGTCACCATCGTCGGCGTGTCGGCGGACACGAAGGCCGTGGCCGATCCCAACGACGGCGACATCAACGGCACGCTGCAACTGCCCGTCTCGCAACTGCTCGCCCTCTCCGCTTCGTTCGGCGAATTCACCTTTGTCCTCGAGACCGACGTCGCTCCGCGCTCGCTAGAAAACGCCGCCCGCGCCGTGCTGGCGCGCGTGGACCCGCGACTGGCGGCTTATGAACTCGCCTCGCTCGAAGAATCGGCTGACGCAACGCGCACGACGGAGCGCTTTGCCCTCACGCTCGTCGGCCTGTTCGGCGGGCTCGGCCTCGTGCTGTCCGCCGTCGGGCTCTACGGCCTGCTGGCGTTGCAGGTCACGCGGCGGACGCGCGAGTTCGGCGTTCGCACGGCCCTGGGCGCAACCGCCGCCGGGCTCGTCCGGCTCGTCGCCGGCCAAAGCCTCCGGCTGCTGCTCGCCGGTGTCACCGTGGGCGCGTTCGGCGCCTGGGCCGCGATCCGCCTGGCGCGCAACCAATGGCCCGACCTGCCGCCCGCGAATCCGCTGCTTTTCACCGCCGCTTTTTTTGTGCTGCTGCTGGCCATCGGCGTGGCGAGCTGGCTGCCGGCCCGCCGGGCGGCCAAGGTGGATCCCTTGGTGGCCCTGCGCAGTGAGTAGGCCTTCCCATTTCCGGGATCGCCTAATCCCGCTGCTGAAGCGCGCCGATTCGGACGACGATTTTCATTTCAGCACAAGTTGCTGTTCAGTCGTAATTTAGTTTTAGTTTTTTCGCTGGCACAGGGGTTGCAAAGCGGCCCGGCCAATCCAACCACCATGCTGACCCCACGGCGCTTTTTCGCCCTGCTTTTATCTCCGATCCTTGCCCTGACTGCGCTGGCCCAGACGGCTCCCGAAGTGGAGTTGGTTGGCGAGAAAATCACGTTGGATGAGGCCATTCATCGCGCGCTGGAGAAGAATTTTTCGATCAAGTTCAATGGCTTCTATTCCTCGATGGCCGCGGCGCGCGTCACGGAAGCCTTCGGCAAGTTCGATCCGGTGCTCAACGGCAGCTACACTTACTCCGAAAGCTTCAACCCCGCGCTGGCCGACGCAAACACGGGAATCCGTCCGGCCGCGAGCTTCAGCAAGACCGACACCGGCGACCTGAATCTCTCCGGCCTGCTCCCGTGGGGCCTGACGTACCGCCTGGGCGCGACCACCACCAACACGCGCGGCACGTTCAACAGCTACGCGGACAACTACGATTCCTTCGCCGGCATTTCCGGCACCCAGCCGCTGCTCCGCAACTTCGGCTTCGGGCCGACGCTCGCCTCCATCCGGATTGCGCAGGTCAACCGGAGCATCAGCCAGTGGCAGTTCCGCAATGCGGTCATCAACACGGTCACGGACGTCATCTACGCCTACCACAACCTGAATTTCGCCTACGCCAACCTGCGCACCTCGATCCGCTCGAAGGAGCTGGCGCTGCAGCTCCTTGAGGAGAACCGGAAGCGTTTCAAGGTCGGTGACATGTCGGAATACGAAGTCACCTCCGCCGAGTCCCGCGCCGCGAGCCGCGATGAATCCATCCTCATCGCGCAACGGTCGGTGGCGACCGCCGAGAACGCCCTCAAGCAACTGATCACCGACGACAAGACCCCCGCCCTGCTCAAGCTGCGCCTGAGCATCGAGCCCCCGCCGCCGGCGCCGATCGTCGTGGTGGACGCGGCCGCCGATTTCCGCACCGCTTTGGAAAAACGTCCGGATTACCAGCAGGCGAAACTCGGACTGAAGCGCGACACCCTCAACGCGAAGCTCGCGCGCAACCAACTCCTCCCGCGCGTGGATCTCGTCGGCAGCTACGGTTACAACGGCTACGACGCCGAGTTGTCCGTCAGCCGGCAGCAGATCAGGGACGAGGACTACCGCGCCTACAGCTGGGGCGTCGTGGTTTCGGTTCCCCTCACCTTCACGACCGAGCGCGGCCGGTATCGCGCCGCCAAGCTGCAGCAGCGCCAGTCCGAAACCAATGTCGACCTGACCGAGCAGGACATCGTGGTGGCCGTCGGCAACGCGGCCGGGCAGATCGAGACCACCCAGAAGCGGGTGCAGTCCACCCGCCACGCCCGCGAACTCGCCCAGGCCATCCTCGATGCCGAGGTGAAACGCCTGCGCGCGGGCGCCAGCACGACCTTCTTCGTCGCCCAGCAACAGGAGACCCTCTCCATCGCGGAAATCCGCGAAGCCAGCGCCCGGGCCGCCTACGCGCAGGCCCTCGCCGAATACGACCGCCAGCTCGGCGTGACGCTCGAGAAACTCAATATCGTCGTCGAGCCGCCGAAGTGACCCTTTGTCAGGTTACATCCCCGAGGGGCGGCGTCGCAAGGCGCCGCCCCGCTTTTTTGGCGGACATGATGCAAAATCCAGGCGCGGGTGGACCACGGATTTCACGGAGTAACCGGATAAAGTCGGAACCATTCAGTGGAAACCGCGAAGGACGCGAAGAAACGCGAAGATCGCGAGTCAGACCTGATCCTCGGTGATGCCTTGCCGTACTCACTCTTTCGTGATCCCGGGCAAAATCAGGATTTTCCCGGTATACCTTCGCGGACCTTCGCGCCCTTCGCGGTTCAATGGCATCGTTCCGGATAAAGAGACTGCAGACAGGCACTGTTTGTCCGGTTCGTTTTCGGCAGTTCCATCCGGGATAATCCGTGAAATCCGTGGTTAAAAATTCCGGGCATTTGGATCCGCCCCTCCATCCAGACAGCGCTCTTGAAATTTCAGCCCGCAATGGCGGCTTGCAAGTGCGCCCGATTTACCCGGAAACTTCCCCTTCATGCCGCGCATCCCTCTCGAAGACAATTTCACCGACATCATTGGCAAAACCCAGCGGGGCCGCAAGCTGACCGACGAGGCACTCGCCGCCGCCGCAAAGGTGCCGCTGGCTGATTTGCAGGCGGTGCAAAAGGGCGAGATCCGCGAAAACACGCTCCTCGCCATCGCCAAGCCGCTCGGGCTCGAGCGCAACGCGCTCCTCGCCATCGCCCGCCGCGAATGGTACCCGGAGCAGCCGCTGTTCAAGCGCGGGTTTGCGATGTTCAACACGACGTTCGAGGACATGACCGTGAACAGCTACCTCGTCTGGGACGTGAAGACGAAGCTCGCCGCCGCCTTCGACACCGGGGCAAACTGCCAGGGCATGCTGGACACGATTTCGGGGGAGGGGCTGACGCTGCGCTACATCTTCCTCACGCACACGCACCCCGACCACATCGCCGACATCCACCGTCTCGCCGGGACCGGCGCGGAAATCTGGGCGAGCGAACTCGAGCCGCTCGGCCGGCTGGGCGCGAAGACCTTCCAGGAGAACGTGCATTTCCACCTCGGGGAACTCGCCATCAAGACGCTGTTCACGTGGGGCCACTCGCCGGGCATGACGACGTTCTTCATCACGGGCCTGTCCTGGCCGCTCGCCATCGTCGGCGACGCCGTCTTCGCCGGCTCGATGGGCGGGAGCGCGACGCATTTCGAAATGCAGCTCCGCAACAACGAGCAGAAGATCATGAAGCTGCCCGCCGACACCGTGCTCGCCGGCGGCCACGGCCCGCTGACCACCCTGAAACAGGAAAAACAACACAACCCGTTTTTCGCCTGACGCTCCGCGTCGGGACGAATCCCCCGAAGCCTTGGCGAAGGGGGATGGCGCTTACCTTCACTCTACTATTAACATGACTCCCACCATCGCCTTCGTTGGCACCGGCCGCATGGGCGGCAACATGGCCCGCCGTCTCAAGGACTGCGGCTACACCGTCACCGCCGTTTATGACGCCCACGCCCCCCTCGCCGAGGAGTTGGCGAAGGAAATCGGCGCCACGCCGTGCACGACGCTCGCCGCCGTGACGGCCAGGGCCGACCTCATCTTCACCGTCGTCACCGACGATGCCGCGCAGTTGAAGGTATTCGCCGAGAGCGGCGACTCGCTGCTCACCGGCGCGAAGGGCAAGACCTTCGTCAACTGCGCGACCCTCACGCCCAAGGTGCACGCCGAAGTCGAACGCCGCGCCCGCGCCGCCGGTGCCGCCAGCCTCGAGGGCTGCATGGCGTCCAGCATCCCGCAGGCCCGCAACGGTACGCTCTACCTGATGTGCGGCGGCGACCAGGCCACGTTCGAACGCGTGAAGCCCGTGCTGGAGAAACTCAGCACCGCCCTCCGCTACATCGGTCCCGCCGGCACGGCCGCGCAGGTCAAGGCGCTCGTCAACATGGTCATGAACATCAACACGGCGGGACTCGCGGAAGGCCTCGGCCTCGGCCAGGCGCTCGGCTTGAATCTCGACATGCTGCGCGAGGTGTTCGCCCAGACCGGCGCGAATTCCCAGGTCCTCAAGACGGACGGCGAGGACATGCAGAACCGCGCGCACGATTGCTATTTCTCCGGCGCCCACGCGGCGAAGGATTCCGGCATCGCCTACCAGCTCGGTCTGGACGTCGGCCTCAAGCTGCCGCTGGCGCAAGCCACCAAGGAACAGTTCGACCGCATGGTCACGCTGGGTCTCGGCGGGCTCGACAAGTCCGGCGTGGCCGAACTGACGTTCAAGGGTCGGAAAGGGTGATCCCTTGGGAGGCGGGCGTCGGTTTCCCTGCCGGCGCTTTCGCCGGTGTGGCAACCGGCGACCACCTCATGACGGCCCTCCCTCTCCCACCCCTCATCAAAGGATTGATTTACCGCGCGGGTTCCCATCACTCAGCCGCACCCCATGTCCGGGCCAGCCCGCCTCCTCCTCGTTCTCTCGCTTCTCGCGCTGCCGCTGGCCGCCGCGGACCGGCCGCTCCGGGTGTCGATGGAGCACGCCAGCCCGCCTTTCTCGGCGCTGAACGCCCGTGGCCAACCGGAAGGTTTCGCCGTGGAACTGCTCAAGAGCGTCGCGGCCGACCAGGGACTGACGCTGGAGTTCGACCTGCGGCCATGGCAGCAGATCTATGCCGAGTTCCAACAGGGCCGCGGCGACATCCTCGGCTTGGTGGCCTCCTCGGACGAACGCGCGGCGTTCATGGATTTCTCGCTGCCATTCGAGAAGCTCGTTTGCGGCGTCTATTACCACCGCGATCGCGCCACGATCCACACGGCGGCGGACCTGCACGGGCTCCGGCTGGCGGTGATCAAGAACGCCATCACCCATGAATTCGCACTGAAACAGTCCTGGGGCGTGACGATCAAGCCCTACGATTCGCTCGGCGAATGCGTCGAGGCCCTCGAACGCGGCGACGCCGATGTCTGCCTCGGCACGCAGCTCGTGACGGATTTCCAGATCCGGACCCTCAACCTGCAACACGTCGAGCGCAGCGAACTCACCTTCCCTGCCATCAGTTACAACCTGTGCTACGCCGTGCAGCCGGGCAACAAGGTGCTTCTGGCCAAAATCAACCAGGGCCTGCTCGACCTGCGGCTGAGCCGCGAGCACGAGGTGTTGCACGAAAAATGGCTCGGGCCGCTGGAGCGCCCGAAGCTGCGCTGGCGCGACCTGCAGCCGTTCCTGCCGCCCGTCACGGCGTTTCTCATCGCCGTGCTCGGCGTGCTGCTGTGGCAGCGCCGCCTGCTGTTGCGCGTCTCCCACCAGGCCCAGGCGATCCGGGAAAACGAGCGGCGCCTGCAGCTCGTGTTCGAGGGCAGCCAGGACGGTTTCTGGGACTGGGACGTCACCTCCGGCTACATCCTGCGCAGCCCGCGCTGGGCCGGCATGCTGGGCTACACCCTCGACGAAATCGGCCGCGGCCGGGAGTCGTTCATCGATCGCGTCCACCCGGACGACCTGCCGTTGATTCTCGCCGACGAAAAACGGATGGATGACGGGCAGGATCACTACGCGCACGAATTCCGCATGCGCGCCAAGAACGGCGAATGGAAGTGGATCCTCGACCGCGGCAAGGTCGTCGCCCGCGACCCCGCCACCGGCAAACCCCTCCGGGTCGCCGGCACGCACACCGACATCTCCGCGCGCAAGCAGGCCGAGGAGGCCGCGGACAAGCTCGAGCAGAAGATGCGCGAGACCCAGAAACTCGAGAGTCTCGGCGTGCTCGCCGGCGGCATCGCGCACGATTTCAACAACCTGCTCAGCGTCGTGCTCGGCAACGCCTCGCTCGCCCGCCTCGAGGCCGCCGAGACGCCCGCAAATGCCGCGCGGCTGGACAGCATCATGACTGCCGCGAACCGCGCGGCCGAACTCTGCCGCCAGCTCCTCGCCTATGCCGGCAAGGGCAGCTACTCGATCGTCCGGGTCAACCTGAACGAGATGATCACGGAGACGACCCGGCTCCTTGAGCTGTCCATCAGCAAGCAGGCGAAGCTCGAATTCTCGCTGGCTCCCAACCTTCCGGCGATCGAGGCCGATGCGTCCCAATTGCGACAGATCATCATGAACCTCGTGATCAATGCGTCCGAGGCGCTCGGCGAACAGGAGGCCGGCGTGATCCGCCTGACCACCTCCGTCGTGCAACTGCCGCTCCCTGGGCCGGGCAACCCCGGACCGGATGCCGAGCTGGCGCCGGGCGACTATGTCTGCACGGAGGTGTCGGACACCGGTTGCGGCATGCCCCCCGAGGTGCTCGCCCGTATTTTCGATCCCTTCTTCAGCACCAAGTTCACCGGCCGCGGCCTCGGCCTCGCCGCGGTGGTCGGCATCGTCCGCACGCACAACGGCGGCCTGCGCGTCTTCAGCACCCCCGGCCAGGGCTCCACCTTCCGCATCTACCTGCCCGTTTCGCAGACACAGACGATGCACCCGTTCGGCGCGCTCTCGAAGCCAGCCATCTAGGACGTTTCCTAAACTTGTAGGGGCGCCGCTTGACGGCGCCCGGGCGTCGTCAAGCGACGCCCCGACAAAAAGCCGCGCGAGCAATTCTCCCGGCCGTCCCCTTGGCCAAATTTCCCCGTGGATGAACTTCCCAGGCTACATCAAAGCAGCTTGAAGATAAATTCCCGGCCCGGCGCGCCACCGGGCAGGTCGGGGGCCGCTTCACCGGCCGGCGTGAAGCCGGCTTTCCGAAGGACGCGGATCGAGGCCGCGTTGTGCTCCACGACGTGCGCCGTGAGCGGACGCGTGGTTTCATGAAGGATGAATTGCGCCAGCGCCGCGCTGGCGATGCCGCGGCCCCAGAACTCACGTCCGATCCAGTAGCCGACCAGCCGGTCGGTGCCGCCGGTCCAGGCCCCGATGTTCCCCGCGAGGCGCCCGTCGAGGAGAATGGCCCGGAGCGCACAATCGGGGTTGGCCATGATCTTCGCCCAATGCGCCATGAACGCCTCGCGATTCCGCGAAGGAAACGCCGCCATGCGCGCCGCCTCGGCATCAGCCTGATGCTCGAACAGGACCGGCAGGTCGCTCACGCGCACCGCGCGGAGGGAAACCCCAGGGGCGGCGGGCGATGGATTCATGTCGTTTGGCTGCATCCCGGATTGCGTCTCCAGATTGGCCATCTCCCGGAGCGAACCAAGCAATAAACCAGAACCATTCCTGAAACGTGCTTTCCGGCCATTGGCGTCCGTTTGGGTGTCCGGGTTCCAAGGCCGGTGGTAAGCGTCGCTTCGGGTGCCTCGTAGGCGAGAGGACGGATATGTCGTAGGGTTG
>CAZEUN010000027.1:0-52295 GCA_964515595.1 uncultured Oleiharenicola sp.
TCGAGGAAGCTGGCTTCGCCACTGCTTTATCCTCTTCTGTGGGACGGCTGTGGTCTCCGACCGGTCCGGGCCGGTCACAGACCGGCCCTACTGTAGCAGCCGTCGTAAGACGGCTGGCCAGCGGTCTCACGACCGCTGCTACTTCATAATAAGTGGACGGCCATGCGAAGGCATTGGCTTTTTGTAGGCGCCTACGCCCAGGTCGCTCGTCGGCGGGACCGGAATGGGGATCGCGGCTTGCAACGACCACGCGGCCCGCCGACGAACGGCGGCCCTACAGTTATGATCCGCATTTTCAGGTTTCAGGTCTCAGGCCTCAGGTTTTCGACAAACAAACCGCGCTTTTCTGGCGATTTGTCAGCGTCCGTCCTACACCGCGATTTGACGGCGACTCCGGCGGGCTCCTAATAGGCGGGTAAGGAAAATTCCCGATGCGTCGCCCTGCGAATCTCAAATCTCCTTTTTCAAATTTCAGATTCCCCATTCGGGAACTCGTTTCAGGTTTCAGGTCTCGGGTCTCAGGTCTTCTGGCGGCAGCCGCTGCCCTTCTCGCCCTCGCCGGCTGTTCAAGCGTGCCGTCCGCCTACGTCGAGCCGCCACCCCTCGCCGCGGCCGACCGCACTGCGCTCAATTTAAAAGTCCACGATGCCGTCTGGCAGCTCGTGAAAGACAAACATTTCGATCCGAACTTTCGCGGCGTGGATTGGAACGCGATGCGCACCAAATACCGCGTCGCCGCGGCCGCCGCGAAGGACGACGCCGAACTCTATCGCACGCTCGATCTCCTCTGCCGCGAACTGCGCGAGTCGCACCTTGTGCCCCTGCCCCCGCAACGCACCTTCGAAATGCGCACTGCGCGTCGCATGGCCGTCGGCATGGGCTGGACGGCGCTCGAAGGCCGGCAGGTCGTCACCGAGATCATCCCCAACGGTCCCGCGGCCGCCGCGGGCGTGCAGCCGGGCTGGGTGCTGATCGCGTGCGAGGGCCGGCCATTGACCGAAGCCCCGCCGCCGTCGCCGCAGCCCGGGCGTCCGGTCACCTACACCTTTCTCGACCTCCACAACGAGCCGCGCACGGTCACGTTTCAGCCGGAGTTGCTGCCGCTGGTTGAGCAACAGGTGTCGTCGCCGTTGCCCGGCGGGTATCACTATTTGCGTTTCGACAAGTTCGACCGGCAGACGCTGCTCTGGCTCAATCGCGAGCTGAAGGCGCACCGAGACGCGCCGGGCGTCGTCATCGACCTGCGCGAGAATCCGGGTGGCTACATCTACACCGCGAACCTCGCGATCGCCCAGTTCTTCGACCACACGGTGTCCACCGGCAGCTTCGTGCGCCGCAGCGGTCGTGCGAGCGAAGGCCACGGCTGGCCGCTGTTCTCCGCGAAATATTCCGGACGCGTGGCGGTGCTCACGGGCAGCGCCACGGGGAGTGCGGCGGAGATTTTTGCGCACGTGCTCCAATATGAAAAGCGCGCCACGCTCGTCGGACGGCGCACGGCGGGGGCGGTCATCATTTCCCGCACCTATCCCCTGCCCGGCGGCGGCACGTTGCAGCTGCCGATCCAGGACTATCGCGGCCGCGACGGCCAGCGCCTCGAAGGCCGCGGCGTCACGCCCGACATCGGCGTCCGCCCCTTGGGCCTGGCCGACCTCCGCCAGGGTCGCGACCACGATGTGGAAATGGCGCTGAGTGCCCTGGGCGTGCCCGGCATCAGCACCATTGCCGCCGGTCAGTAAAAAAATGCAGCAGCCGTCGTAAGACGGCTGGCTTGACGCCTTGGGTGTAGGACCGCCGCTCGTCGGCGGGTCGGTTCGTTGGAGGGTCGGTTTCCAGCCGACCGTTTGGACTTAAAACCCCGATCCAGTGAACCGCGAAGGCCGTCAGGATGCGCGAAGGTCCCATCGTCTTCGCGACTCTTCGCGCTCTTCGCGGTTAACAATCTGCCCGGGAGCTTTCCTCGTCCCATTCGTAGTGGGAGGGGTTTTATACCCCGACTCAGGATACGACCAAACCGTCGGGGTATAAAACCCCTCCTACCCTGCCCTCTTCCGGGGCTCTGCCTCCCCGTAAACAGACATTGACCGAAGCAGTTTAACCACTGATTACACGGATGTTCACGGATCAATCCATCCGTGCCAACCCGTGCAATCCGCGGTTAAAACCTTTCCTATTCCCAGCTCCACGCTCCTCGCTCGCTCCTCCCCGCTTTAACCGATGGCCAAGAAGAAACCGTCCAAGAACAACGAACAACCGGAGTTGCCGCTGGGCGGCGACGCCGCCGGAAAACCTGAAACCGGAAACCTGAAACCTGAAGGTCCCGGCAAAGGCAAAAGAGGTGTCAAGGCCAAGCCCACGCCCCGCGCCGAGGACACGCCGATCGGCGATTCCTCCGCTGTCCTGGTTCCGGCCGATTCAGGTCTCAGGTCTCCGGTTTCAGGTCTTCCCGCTGAGGGCGCCACGCCGACCGAAGGGGTCGCCGCCGAAGCGCCGCCGAAGCGGCCGAAGGGTCAGAAAGTTCAGGACGAACAGGCCCCGCTGGCCAAGGCTTACCGCGATTGGTTTCTCGATTACGCGTCCTACGTCATCCTCGACCGCGCCGTTCCGCACATCGACGACGGCCTGAAGCCCGTGCAGCGGCGCGTGCTCCACACCCTCTGGGATATGGACGACGGCCGCTTCCACAAGGTCGCCAATGTCGTCGGCGCCACGATGAAGCTCCACCCGCATGGCGACGCCTCGATCGGCGCCGCGCTCGTGAGCATCGCCCAGCGCGGCTGGCTCATCGAGCCGCAGGGCAATTTCGGCAACACGCTCACCGGCGACGACGCCGCGGCGCCGCGCTACATCGAGGCCCGCCTCACGGCCTTCGCGCGCGAAGTCCTTTTCAACCCGAAGACCACGACCTGGCAGCAGAGCTACGACGGCCGCACCAAGGAGCCCGTCACCCTCCCCGCCAAGTTTCCGATCGTCCTGCTCGAGGGCGCCGACGGCATCGCGGTCGGCCTCTCGACCAAGATCCTGCCGCATAATTTCAACGACCTCTGCCGCGCGGCGATCAACCACCTCCAGGGAAAAACCTTCCGCATCCTCCCCGACTTCCCGACCGGCGGCACGGCCGACTTCTCGGAATACAACGACGGCGAGCGCGGCGGCAAGGTGAAGGTCCGCGCCAAGATCGAGGAGCGTTCCAAATACCTCCTCGCGGTCACCGAGCTCCCGTACGGTGTCACGACCGAGTCGCTCATCGAATCCGTCCTCGCCGCCAACGCGAAGGGCAAGATCAAGGTGAAGCACGTCGACGACAACACCGCCGACAAGGTCGAGATCCTGATCCACCTCCCGCAGGGCTCCGAGCCGGAGAAGGTGATCCAGCAGCTCTACGTGTTCACGAGCTGCCAGGTGCAGCTCAATCCGGCGGCGTGCGTGATCGTGCGCGACCCGACGAACAACCAGGACAAGCCCGTCTTCACGGGCGTGCGCGACATCCTGAAGACGAGCGCCGAGGCCACGAAGGAACTCCTCAAGCGCGAGCTCGAGATCAAGCTCGGCGAACTCGAGCAGCAATGGCACTGGGATTCGCTCGAGCGCATTTTCATCGAGGAGCGCATTTACCGGCTCATCGAGAAATCGAAGACGTGGGAAAGCGTGCTCGAGGAAATCCGCGGCGGCTTGAAGCCGTTCCTGAAGCAGCTCCGCCGCGACGTGACGGATGATGACATGGTCCGCCTCACGGAAATCCGCATCAAGCGCATCTCCGCCTACAACCGTTTCCAGGCCGATGAGGCCATGAAGAAGATCGAGGAAGGCATCAAGGAGACGAAGGCCAATCTCAAAAACATCACGAACTACACGGTCGCCTGGTTCGAGATGCTGCAGGAAAAATACGGCAAGGGCCGGAAGCGGATGACCAGCTACGACGAGATCGCGCAGATCGACGCGTCCGAGGTGGTCAGCGCCAACCAGCGCCTCTACGTCAACCGCGAGGACGGCTTCATCGGCCTGAACTGGCGCCAGCATGAATTCGTCACGGAGTGCACGATCCTCGATTCCGTCCTGACCATCATGGGCGACGCCAGCCTCAAGGTGACCAAAGTCGCCGACAAAACTTTCATGGGCCGCGACATCAGGCACGTCGCCATCTGGCCCAAGGACGGCGACACGAAGTTCTACACGATGGTCTACCGCGACGGCCCTGAAGGAAAAACCTACGCCAAGAAATTCCAGATCGGCGGCCTGAGTCGCGACAAGCTCTACCCCTTGGCCAAGACCGAAGGATCGAAATTGGTCTGGCTGGACGTAGCCGACAAAGAGAAGGACATGCCCAAGTCCATCCACGTCTCCCTCGACGGCCGCTCCGGCGCCCGCGTCCGCGAACTGGATTTCGATCTGACCCCGGTTCCCGTGAGCACCCGCACCTCCAAAGGGCTCCTCGTCACGAAGTGGGCGATCAAGGAAGTAAAACCCAACGATATCGCCCTGAAGTAACGGGTCCGGCCCGTTGTAGGGGCGTCGCTCGACGACGCCCGCTTCCGCAGGGCGGGATCACCGGGTCCCGCCGCGATTGGAAGGCACCGCTTCATACCAAGCGCCCGGAGCTTTTACGCAAAGGCCGAGGTTAGCAGTTCCGGTGGAGGGCCCAGCTCCGGCTGGGCCGGCGTGCGCCCGCGATATCACGTTCGCGGCCCAGCCGGAGCTGGGCCCTCCAAAAGAACGCAGAGAAATCCTGGTCCGGGGATCTTCTTCGCGGTCTTTGGGCTCTTGGGGTAAAGGGCCGAAGCTTGAGGCGATTGGTATCGGTTGGGCCGCGCCTCCAAGTGGAGCGCGCTGATCCATCGCGCTGGTCGTACTCACCCGCCCGCCGAATCAAAGTGCCGCTCCAAGGTTTCGATCAAGCGCGGCAAGTCGGCTTCCACTGTTTGCCACACCAGTTCCAGATCCAGCTCTCCATAGTCATGAACGATGATATTCCTCATGCCGCGCATGGCTCGGAAAGGAATGTCGGGAAACAAAGCCTGCGTCGCAGGCGTCAGCCGGCTCGCCACCTCCCCGATGATCTCGAATCGGCGCAACACCGCATCCTGCTTTTCCGAACCGGCCAGAAAGGCAGCGCGGTCGACTGCCGCCAGATACATCCGGATCAGGAGCGCAGAATCCAACATGTCCCGCAGCAGGCCGGACTGCCGGTCATCGGGCATAAAGCGTAACCGGCCGGGCCAGGATCGAGCCACGGCGATACGCATTGCGGCTTTTTTCCACCGCTCGCCGGCTCAGCAGATCCACCTTACGACCGAACTGTTGTTCAAGTTCGTCCTGGAGGGCGCCCATCTCCAGCAAACCCGGCTTGGAGCCGGGCAGAAATTCAACCAGCAGGTCCACGTCGCTGTCCGGCCGTATCCGTCCGGCAGCCCGCGAGCCAAAAAGTTCCAGCCGCGCCACCGCATGCCGCTCGCACACAGCCCGCGCCACCGACTTCAGGTCGGTCAGGGACAACGATGCTGCGGCCGCCGCTTTCATGCCCCCACCCTAGCCCGGCACCCTTGCCTCGCAAGTGAGGAATAGAATCAGGACCGCCTCGCCGGCTTCAGCAAGAGCGCCCCCGCCGAAGTCACCTCAAGCGCCACCTTTGAACCACCCTTAAGATCAAACCTCTTCCGCAACGGCGCCGGAATCGTCACCCGTCCGCGCGTCGAAAATTTCACTCGGTAGGTCCGTTCGGTTTTCATAGCTGGCTCCTCCTAATTTTCGATGACACCCGGAATAGCCCGAAATTGAACCGCCTCGAGAGTGCAAGTGCTCCGCATTGAGCCATTCAGCAGAAATAGCTTCGGCTTTTTGCTGAAGTCGAACAGCCGGTACACGTAATACTCGCCACTCCGTTTCTCGGATACGGCCACCTCGTTGTTGGTGGCAAAGAAAGGATTCAGCGCGCCGAAGCGCGTCGTCTTAACCTCGACCAATCTCTCCCTCCCATCCGTCTCGAAGGACAGGATATCGAACCCGTGGCCATCGGCCTTGGCTGCGACATGATCAATACGCTCGGCTAGGATCTTTTGGCCGGCTTGCCACAGTCGTCTGTGTTCAAATTCCAACACCAACTCTTCACCTGCTCGTCCGAGCGACTGATTGTGCGCCTCTTGCTCAAGATAATTTCGTTTGGGCATCACCCTAGGCGCTGAAGGTTTCTCGTACAGTGCCTCTTTCTTTTTCTCCGACGTCGGTGCATGGACGAGAATAGACAGAATATCACCGATGTCCGTTGGTTTCACGGCCGGCTGCTCAATCAGCTTGGCTACCATCATTGCCAGTTCCGGCCTCGCATAAACCCGCCGCTCAACCACCTCCTGTAGCAGGCTCTGAAAATTTCCCCGCGGCTTGTATCCGTCGACGTAGGGATATCCCATCTCGATCATCACCGCGCTGATGTTCGCATGTTTAAACTCGATGGCCCCACGGCTGCGCGTTGGCAGGAGCTTTTGCAATTCACGGTTTCTCTCCGCCTTGTTGTAGTCGTGTCCGCGAAGCTCCAAAGTCAGCATCCCAAGGTAATCCTCAACGATGATTTCCACCTCCTGTTGTGACCAGTCGTCAGCCATGCGCAGAATCTAGATGCCCACCGGACCAACGCCGTGCAACCCCAACTTGAGACCGTCAAGGGCTGGAAGGTGATCCGCGTATGGGAGCACGAACTGAAGCGCCGCGACGAGGCGAAGCTGGTGCGGCGGCTGAAGACATTGCTCATCGGCGCGAAAACTTGAGGTGCCAAATTGGCACCTCAAGATCAGCACGTTCAGGGCAACGCGCCCTACCTCGTCGGTTATTTCTGCGCCGGCTCCGGCTTCTTGCGGCCAATTAAAGTATGAAAGCCCATCTCCCTGGCAGGCTGCCCGGTCGGCGCCAGCAATTGACGGATCGCTTCGAATAGGTTCCGGATCGCATGATCGTGGCCGGTGAGTTTTCGCTCCAACTCGCTGAGCTTGTCCGCTAGTTCCCGATGCGTCGCCAGCAGTTCGCGTAGTTGGACGAATGCCCGGACCAAGGCCGCGCTCACTGCCACGGCTCTCGCGCTGCGCAGGACGCTGGCGAGCATGGCAACCCCTTGCTCCGTGAACGCGAAAGCTGGTTTTCGGCGCCCTCCATAACCTCTCTCGATATTTCCTACCTCCTGATCTCCCGTCGCTTGCGCACTTGATGTTCCAGATTGGAACATCAAGTTTCGCGTTTCTGGCATGGTCAGCGTGAACGCGAAGTCCTTCGGGAAGCGGGCCAAATTGCGAGAGACGGCTTTGTTCAAATCACGCGTTTCCACCCCGTAGAAGCGGGCCAAATCCGCATCGAGCATCACCCGCTTGCCTCGAACAATATAGATTCGCGCCTGAATTTGCGCGATGGGAATCAAATCAGTTTTCATGGGCTGTATTAACCTACTGCTAACGGCAGTAACGTCGGCCCACTTGAACAGTCAGCCGAAACGAGCTCAGAGCTTCGAGCCAAAAATCCCCGCGCTTTCTCCGTTCACACATGAGCCGGCTGCCGCAATTGAAGGACTGAATTTCTTGTGTCCGCAGATCGATTCCGCGCCCCTTCGAGTCTGAAAGGAGTAACTTGCGTACTTGATATTGGCGGGTGGATGTCTCGCGTTTCACGCATGCGAACTAAAACGGAGGAACGTGCGCGGTACATCGTGCTGCTCGGCGATCGGTCCCTCGGGCTCCGGCCCGGAGAAGTTTACTTCGAGGACGGCAGGAACCTCGTCCTCGAGTCCGGGCGGAGAAAGAAAATCATCGGGCCGGTCCGGGAAGCCCTGGCCACCGGCCGGTTTAAACCGTGTGATCCGTTGCTGGACTATCCGCTCGTGTGCGAAACTCCCGGTCCCGGGAAATGCACCATTCACCGCTATGAAATTCCCCAGTCCGATCGAACAAAGGTCCTCAAGCAACTTTGGCTTTATGTCGAAACCCCACCACCGCTCTCGGCCATGCGCTTCGATCTAATCGCAGAAAAGCTCTTCAAGGTCGGTGACTTCATTGTCATCCGCGAATATGAAACCAACCTGCTGGTAAGCCCCCATGGCGGATCCGTGATCAACTGGGCGCCCGCAAGCTGGGGCAGAAGCGCATCACCCGCCCGCCGTGCTCCTCGCGCCTCTCGCCCGCGTAGGTCCGAAAAAAGCTGATCGCTTGAAAACAAATCCAAGGTTGAATACCGAGGCCTCCCAACTACCTTGCCCGTCGTGAGCACGGTGCAGGAAATCGAACAGGCCATCAGCCGCCTTTCCCCTGAGGAAATGCAGGTGGTGCGAGCCTGGTTGGAGAACCTGCTCGAGGACCGGCGACAGATGACCGATGAATTTAAGGGCCGCATCGAGAGCTCGGAACGCGAAATGGCTTCAGGCCAGCGTCCGCGCACTCGTTCCGGTCCTCCATGAGTCGCGCGCTGCAGATCTACTACTCTGGTTTCGACGCGGTCTTCCTTGATCTGCCGGAAGATCGAAACCGCCATCGATGACCTGGGCCTGGGCTTGGCGAGTTACCCGCACTATCGCATGACCGGTTTCAACCGCTATCGCCTGCGCGTCGGCGATTACCGGATCATCTATACTTTCGACACCGCCCGGAACGAAATCCACCTGCTCGCCGTCGGCCACCGACGAGAAATCTATCGGTAAGGGGAGCCCGGCGAGATGCAGTCGTGCGGCGAATAGTGGGCGGCCATTGTTCCAGAAAACCACACCCTGCGCGCCCCTCTGCGGAGACCAGCTCAGTCCCGTCAATTGCGTGTGCCGGTAACCAGCTCGCGGACGAGGGGCAGCAGATGGCCGTTGAGGGAGTCGCCGCCGCCGTGGCCGCGGAAATCGGAGCGGAGCACGAACTGTTGGTCGATGAGCTGCACCCCGGGGATCATGGCGTAACTGGCGTCACCGATCATCTCCGGCGCGCCGGCCAGCACCACGCAGTTGGATTTGCGCAGGGCCGGGAAGTGCGCCACCCAGCGCTTCAAGTCATCCACCGTCGGCGCCTGCATCGCCATGTTGTAGAGCACGAGTTGCACCCAGACGATGCGCGGATCGTCCAGCGCCGCCCCGGTGGTCTCCGGACTGAAAAATTCCTCGAGCGGCGCCAGGCCGGCCTGCGGCGCAACACCCTCGAAACCGCCGACCTGGTTGGCGCCGGAGAAGGCGTTGCATGCCGGGCAGGTCATGCCCACGGGCTCGAGGATGATGATCTTCCCGCGAAACGACGAGAGCCTCACCAACCGGCCGTTGCGATCCAGGAGCGTCAGATCGGGAAAGGCCTTTCCCTTGACCGGTGGCCACGCGGGCACTTTCGGCGCGACGACCGGCTGGGCGACGGGAGCCGGCACCGCGGCGGTCGCCGGGCTGCCCGCGATCGGGGCCACGGACTCGACCTGCGCTCGTTCGATTTTTTCGATCAGGGTGCGGTCGATCGGACGGTTGCCACCGGCTTGCGCGAGGATGACCCGCGACGCCGTCTCCATCGTGACCTTGCCCTCGAGCCGCTCGCCGGAACGGAGCACCACGACGTCGGCGCGCGCGAGCAGGGGAAAATCCGCGAAGGATCCGGAAGGCAGACGTGGCCATGGCGGGGATGCGCGGCATCCTTGCCGAAACGCGCCGCGGAGCAAGCCCGCGCGTTTTCCCGCTTGTTGCCCGCGGAGGGCATGGTTTCCTCGATGCTCATGCAGCTCTCCTGCCCCGCCCCCGGGAAACTTGTTTGCGGCGGACTTCTCCTGGCCGGGCTGTTCCTCGGCACGGGTTGCGTGACCGGATGGCGGGCCAAGGCCGGCGTCTACGATGCCTTCTACGACAACCAGGCGGGCGACAACGCCGCCGCGCTGGCGCACATCCAGGCCGCCGTGCGGAAGTGCGCCTGGCCGGGCGTCCCGCTCCACGTAGTGATCGAGGCCTACGACGACGCCGGCCTCTATTATTTTCTCAACCACCAGCCGCGGGCATCCTTCGTGCACCAGGCCGTGGCCGTGCTGCTGGCCGAGACGACCCGGACCCCGCCACATCTGCTGGAAGCCTACTACGTCCGTCTCGCGCGGGCCCGCGCGGCCGCGGGCATCGAGCTCACGGACGACGCCATCGCCGAAAACTTCCGCCTCCTGCTGACCATCCCCGAGGTGCGAGACAACCCGCAAGTCCGGCGCCACTACGGCAGCCAGGGCGCCACGCGTTAAGCCTGACGCCGGGGCCGTCGCGTCTCCGCGTCTTCCCGTTAAATCGTCGGCAGATTACGCCGGCGCCAGAGGACGAGCCCCATCGCCGCGAGACCGAGCAGCGCCGCATAGGTCGCGGGCTCGGGCACGGCGGTAATCACCAGCGCGTTCAGGACCGCACCGTCCTGCGCGCCGCTGCCGCCATAGCCAGCCGACGCGGCCACGCGCAGGCTGATGTCACCGTTCTCATCGGCCGTGGTCACGAACGTGGTGTTATACGCCGCGTATTGCGCGAGCGCCACGATCGTCACCAGCCCGCCGTTGACCACGATCGCCTGCTCGCGGCCGGCAAAGCCAAGCGTCGACTGGATCAGGTCCAGACGATACGACGCATCCGCAGTCAGCCCGGAAAATGTCAGCGTAATCGGGGATGCACCGAGATTGTCCCAAGCCCCCTCGTTCAGCAGCCCGAAAAGAGCGGTGTCGTTGGCGGAGGATTCGCCACCCCCGAAGGAAAATCCGCCGCTGAAAATATTACCGATGGTGTGATTCGCGAAGCTCACCCCCTGCAGGGTATGCGAACCGCTGCCCTGGATGTTCCAGGCCAGGACCACATTGCCGGCATCAAGCGTCAACCCCTGTCCGACATCGCCACCGGTCAATTGCACGGTGGTCTGCGCGCGGGCGACACCCGCAAGGCCCACCAGGCCCGCCAGCACCGCAGCCCGCAGTCCGAGTCCCGACCTGATGATGAATGATGTCGTCACGCCGGCCAACAGGACAGACCCGCCCGCAGATGCAATGCCGATCTCGGGTCGCGCCCTGAGGGGACCCGGCCGGATCCCGCCATCGCTCCGGCGATCCTCCGGGCCAAGGGTTGGAAGGCAGTGGAGCTAATATGGAAAGGAGTAATGTGCGCGCTTGATATTGATGGAGGGACGTCTCGCGTCTCCTGGGTGCGGCTCGACAACCACGAATATACCATCGTCGACGTTCTCCGCCGCATCATGCGGTTGCTCGATCCCCCGCCCGATCCGCCCCTTCTTCACACATCCCCACGCTGACAAAAGAGATGACTTCCTTGGTGCGCGCTCATTCGGAACCAAAAGTCCCCTTGCCGGGCTTCCCTCCGCGGCTATGTTCCGCAGGCATGAGCAACCGCGAGCTCGCCATCGAAATCGTGCAACAGCTCCCCCCCGACACTCCCTTGCTGGAGATCGCCCGGAAAATCGAGCTGCGTGCCGGCATCGAGGCAGCTCGCACTCAAGTCCGCCGCGGTGAGGGCCAGCCCGTCGAGCAAGTTCGTACACTTGTCGACTCATGGGCATCCCCGTCATCCTGACGCCGCAGGCGATTGAGGACCTCAGCAGCATCGTCCGCCAGATCGCTACTGACAGTCCGGAACGTGCCGGGATCTTCGGCCACGCCCTGCTCGACGCCGCGTTGGCCATCGATCCGTTTCCCGGACGCGGCCGTACGCGAAGTCCTGCAGGGGGACTATCGGATTATCTACGAAGTCCGACACCATCCTGAAGCGGTCTGCATTCTGCGTTTCTGGCACGGCGCACGGGGTGCACCCAATCTGCCGCCAACGTGAACCCCTGCGACCTTTGCCGTCCGGACCAGCGAACTGAAAATTCTTGTGTCCCCGGTTCGATTCCGCGCCCCTTACAGGGCATGAGCGACATCGATCCCGGCCTCATCCGTATTTGCGAAGGCTACCGGCGCGCGGTTTATGAGAAGAACGTCGCGGCGTTTCTCGGACTCTATCATCCGGCGGCGCGCGTCTTTGATACGTGGGGCGCGTGGTCCTTCGAGGGCGAGGCGGCCCGGCGCAAAGTGATCGAGGAATGGTTCTCTTCGCTCGGCGAGGAACGGGTGGCGGTCACGTTTGATCGTTTGCAAGCGACCGTTACCGGCGGGCTGGCGTCCCTGACCGCGCGCGTGGTTTACGCGGCGATTTCCGCCGACGGCGCGGAACTGCGCAGCATGCAGAATCGCCTGACATGGGTGCTCAAGCGGGAGGGAGAGACCTGGCAGATTGTTCACGAGCACACCTCCGTGCCACTCGGTCCCGACTTGAAAGGGATTCTGGCGCGGGAGTAGGCAGCGAGTGCACGAAGCGAGGCCGAACGTTTTCACGCTCACGCAGTGACCGCGGCCAACACACCCCGTCGCTGGGCCCGCCTTCGCCGGGCCTACGGCTGCCAAGCCCCTCTTCATCCGGAACCATTCAGTAGAAACCGCGAAGAACGCGAAGAAACGCGAAAATCGCGAGTGAGACCTGATCCTCGGTGATGCCTTGCCGTACTCACTCTTGCGTGATCCCGGGCAAAATCAGAATTTCCCCGTTAGACCTTCGCGGACCTTCGCGTCCTTCGCGGTTCAATTGCATCGTTCCGGCCCCAGAGGGGATCTAGCTGTCGGGGTGGCATGACCCGCTGAACGTATCCCGCCTTCGGGGCGCAGCACACACCTACACCTGGACGTGCTCAACCAGCGCGTTGTCGAGTTCGGTCAGGCTGTTGAACTGGCGCTTGGAATCCGTCCACTTGCCGAGCGTCCGGTCCACGGCCGCGAGCAGCGCCTGGTAACGCGCCACCTTCGCCGGATCGCGCAGCAAAGTCACGTCACGCACCTCGGGCCACGTTTTCCGGTTCTCCTTGTAGCCTTCGGGATCGGTGCGAAGTTCAGCCAGCACACTTTCGACCAGGTTACTGGTCTTGCCGCGCGCGATCCGGTCGCGACTGATAAGCAACAAGGCCGTGGCCGTCCCGCGCACCCGGTCGTCGTTCCATTTGATTTTCGATCCCACGCTGGTTTTGTCCCGGAGATTCGAACGAAGATCAACCGATTCCGCGCGGGACACGAAAACCTGAGACGTGAAACCTGAACCGGACTCATGCAGCGGGGTGGAGCTACTGACAGGCGATTCAGGGCAGTCGCCAATGGATTTTTAACCGCGAAGAACGCGAAGAGGCGCGAAGGCGTTAACTTGTTCGCGAGTCTTGGCCGGAACGATGCAATCGGGAGGGCGTCGGTTTCCCTACCGACGCTTCGGCGCGCGTGGCAGTCCCAGTCGTCGGCGGGGAAACCGACGCCCACCGTTCAGTCCCGACCCCAACGGCGTGGGGCGAGCTTTCCCGAAGTTCAGGCCTCAGGCCTCAGGTTTCATGTTTCAGGTTTTCTAGAGGCGAACCCGACGGTTCGCCCGCTGTCCTTCCATGCGCACCCATGAATCTCACCGCTGAATTGGACAAACTGGCCGAGCTGCACCAGCGCGGCCAGCTCACGGACGGCGAATTTGCCGCGGCCAAGACGCAGCTCCTGGCTGCGGATGCGCCCCCGCCGGCACCCAAGGTCCTGAACGCCCCGCCGCCCGCGGGCGCGCTGCTCAAGCGGCAGGAATACAAGTCGAGCCGATGGTCGTCGGGGAACTTCTTTTTTCCGGACCGACTCACGGTCGCGGAGGACGGGCTGCATTTCCGGAAAGGCGCGCTGTTCGGCTCGCAGGAGGAGCACATCAACTACCGCGCCATCGCCTCCCTGCGCATCAACAACGGAATTTTCCTGGCGACGATGGACATCGAAACCTCCGGCGGCAGTCAGCCGATCCATGTCAATGGCCTGTGGAAGTCCGCCGCGAGGGAAATCCAGGCGGCCGTGCAAACCGCGCAGCGGTTGGGATAGTCGAACGCGCGGGCGTTTAACGCGTTCAAGGCCGCCAAACGCTCACGCGTTCAGCTCCGCAAAGAGAGTGGCCGCATGTCATGGGGTACTAACCTACCGAGCCGGGCCCTCGACATTGCGGCGCCGCGCCGGTAAATTGCGCCATGCGCCTCGCTGAATTCATCCTCGCCAATACTGACGCCATCCTCGCGGAATGGGACGTCTTCGCCCGCACCATCTGGCCGGAGGCCGAGGCGAGCCAGCGCAGCCTCCGCGATCACGCCGAGGATATCCTGCGCGCCTCGGCGCGCGACATGCAGGCGCCGCAGACACACTCCGAACAGCAGCACAAATCCCACGGTCAGGGAGAGTCCGGCCGCCACAGCAATGTCCTCGACAGCGCTTCCCTGGTCCACGCACGCGGCCGCGTCGATTCCGGTTTCAGCCTCCCCGCGGTCGTGGCGGAATATCGCGCGCTGCGCGCGAGTGTGATCCGCCTGTGGAGCGCCAGCGGCCACGCACCGGATACCCGCGACCTCGTCGACCTGACCCGTTTCAACGAAACCATCGACCAGTCCCTGGCCGAGGCCGTTCGCGGCTACACCCGGCAGGTCGATCACGCCCGCCAGATGTTCCTCGCGATCCTCGGCCATGACCTGCGCAATCCGCTCAACGCGATCGTCACTTCCGCCGACGTTCTCGCCGACCGCCCGATGCCGCCGCCCGAGGTGGCGGAGACGGCGGCCCAGATTTCCGTCAGCGCCCAGGCCATGGCCAAAATGCTGGGCGACTTTCTCGATTTCGCCCACACCCAGCTCGGCAAGCGGATGCCGGTGGATCCCCAGGCGGCCGACCTGGGACAAGTGTGCGCCGAGGTGCTCGCGGAAACGCGGGCCGCCCATCCGCAAAAGGCGATCCACTACACTTCCGATGGCGATGCCGCCGGGTCGTGGGATGCCCCCAGGCTCCGGCAGGTGATTTCGAATTTGCTGGGCAACGCCGTGCAGCACGGCACGGCCGCCTCGGCCATCGATGTTTCCCTGACGACTGCCGGGCCCGACGTCGTGCTGACGGTCACCAACCGGGGCGCCCCCATCCCGCCGGAGTTGCTGCCGCAGATTTTCGATCCCCTGGTGCGCGGGCTTGCTCCCGAATCGCGGGCGGCCCAGCGCCTGGGCAGCATGGGTCTGGGACTCTACATCGCGCGCGAGGTCGTCAGCGCCCACGGCGGCACGATCGATGTCACCTCAAATCCCGCGGGTTTGACGACGTTCACGGTCACTCTGCCGCGTCACTTCGCCCCGGCCGACGGGTCTGCCGGAATGGATCACGCCGGCCGGGCCGAACCCGCGGTCGCGCGCGCCGGGGGTTTGCTGGCCGCCAGTTCGTCGCGGCAATAATCGGCTGAACGGACTCGCCCGCGAGCAGGTTGCGCCTTTGCGCCGGCCGCCCCGGCGATGGTCATCGCCTCCGGCGCGATCGATTCCCAGAATCGCGCCAGCCGGCCAGATCGCGGGGGAAGTCTTCCCTGCCCTGCCCCGGCGAAACCCCGCTCGCCATGAAATTTTCCCAACGCCTCAGCTTGGCCTTTTTGCTCGCTGCCCTGCCCGCCGTCTTGCCGGCCCTGCCGTCGATCGACGGCGAGATCGAGGCCTCCGTCCGGCAATCCTACAACTTCCGCGTCGTGCTCGACCGCCAGGTGCGGGTGAAGGCCGATCAAGGCCAGGTTACCCTCTCCGGCTCGGTGCCTGACGCCGAAGCCCGGGCCCTGGCCCAGGACACGGCGGAAAACATTCCCGCGGTCACCGGGGTCACGAACAACATCCTCGTCGTGCCCCGCTACACGGTGCGCTCGGATCCGTGGATCGCGGCCAAGGTCCGCAGCCGCCTGCTGGTGAAGGCCAACATCAGCGCCGGCACCACCTACGTTTCGGTCCAGGACGGCATTGCCAGCCTCGGCGGCAGCGCCGCCACCCTCGCACAAATAGAACTTACCCGCGCATGCGTCACCGAGATCGACGGCGTGACCGCGGTCATCAACAACATCGTCATCAAGGACGTGCCGGCCAGCAGCGAGAAGATTGACGATGCCTCCGTCACGACCCAGGTGAGGTTCGCGCTCCTGGGCCACAAATCCACCCGCGGCTTGAAGACCACGGTCGCCACCACCGACGGCGTGGTCCGCGTGACTGGCGAGGCGGCCAGCGACGACGAGAAATCGCTCGTCAGCAAACTCGTCCTGGAAGTCCGCGGCACGGCTTCGGTGACGAACGACATGACGGTCAAAGGGTGACCGTCGGCTCAGGGGGGACACGCCACCCCGCCTGAGCGCAGCGGTTCCCGGCGCGCCAATTGCCAATCACGGGAGGGCCGGGTCTCCCGACCGGCCACGGCGGACCTCCGTCACCGCCGTGGCGGCGCAGCTGGAGTCATCGACGGCTGCGGTTGCGCCGGCGCGGTCGCTTCGGACTCGGTGAGGACCGCATCATTGTCCTGGTCGAGCTGACGGAAACGCTCGATCAGCTCCGCGGTGAGCGGATCCGTGCTTCGATTGGCGGGACGGTTGCCAACGTAGTTCGCGAATTCCGTCAGCGAGACCTTTTTGTCGTGGTCAGTATCCGCCTCGCTGAAATTGAGTTCGCGGAGCGTCACGGCGGCGGCCGCCGGCTCCAAGGCGGGCGTGGCCGGCTTCGAAGCGCTCGGAGCCGCCTGGACCCCGTTGACCCCGGGACCGGGCGCCGGCGTGGCGGCGGGTTGCGGATCGACCGGCGCGCCAGGAGCATCGGTGCGCGACGACGCGGCGGGGTTGGGACGATCGGTGGCGGGCGTGGATTGGGAAAACGCGGTCGCCGCGAAAGCGAGCGCACCGGTGATCAGGAGCGAAGAGCGGAGGGACATGGGGAGCCAGGGTTAAATTTGGAAGTGAGACGTTGGGCGCGGGGCGCCTGACGTTGCGCGGAGTGTAGCGCAACGAACGCGCCGGGACTATCGGAGGATGCCCGATGATACGTACCGGTTCGGCTCCGGTAGGTGGGTCAGCCAAACGCTCACGCGTTCGGCTACAAATGCAGCATGCCGGCGCCGAACGCCCTCACGCGTTCGGTGAGTTACAATGCAGCGTGCCGGCGTAGCCGAACGCGTGAGCGTTTGGCCGGCCTCCTCCACCCACACCGAGGCGTCCTACTGATCCAAATCCACGACGCCCTTCGTCTGACACAGCGCCGACAGCACGCGGAACTCCACGCTCTCCGCGGCGTGCCCGTCCAGGTTCACCTTGAAGCCTTCGGTGAGGACGCGCATCGCGCCGCTGTAGCTATCCGCCTTGGCCGAGAGAAGAATCCGCTCCAGGGCCTTGGGGCCGGGTTGGAGGAAGGAAAGTCCCGCGACAAAAGGCTGCGCCCTGCTGCCCGTCTCCGCTCCGGTCCCGCGACGAACCGTGACCTCCATGCGGCCCTCCGGCGTATCGAACTTGAAAGGCAGGTACGGCAGCTTGATTTCCATTCGTGAGGGTACTTGCGATTACGCGCATTAGCAACTGGCGTAATCTCGATTCGCTGCGGCGACGATCGGGCCACGAATCGGCACGCCCGCGAGTCGTTTAGCCCATCCCAAGCTATCGGGACGCCAAGTTCCTCCCCTGGGGCGGCGCCCGATGTTCGCATCGGAAAGCTGGAGAGGTTCCCGCGAAGGCGCGAAGCTGTGAAAAATCCATTTCGCCTGATTGGTTCGCTTTCTCCGCGGCTTCGCGTCTCCGCCTGAAAATTTTCCGAGAACTTTTTCCTCTCCGCGGTCTTTGAAGTGTTCAGTTCAACTCAACCCTCATCATCCATTATGAAAGCCAGTACGATCAACAAGACCCGTGGTGCCGGTAACATCGCCGGCGGCAAGACCCGCCAGGCAGCCGGCAAAGTCGTCCGCAGCCCGGCCATGCAAGTCAAGGGCATCGCCCAGGAGGCCGGCGGACGCATCCAGCGCGCCGTCGGCAAGCGCCAGGACCGCCGCGGCGACTGAGCGGCCGGCCCCCGGGGAATCAAAGGACGCGGCCCACGGGCTGCGTCTTTTTGTTGGGGGGATGCAGGGAAATATCCCTCCATGAGAGGGGCTTGGCAGCCGTAGGCCCGGCGAAGGCTGCTGCTCGAAGGACGGGGGGGGTGTAGTCAGCGAGCGCGCGTGGCGGCATCTGCGAAAGTTCTCCACACACCCCGTCGCCGCGCGCCACCCCTCTTCGTAGAGGGGAGCAGGAAAGAGAGGCGCCGGGCACACCCCGAGCCCCGTCAATTCACGATCGCCGGCGGGCGCGCCGGCGGCTCGATGTGCGTGTAGTGCATCCCGACGATCAGCAGCGTCGCGAGGCCGAAGTAGAGCGCGGCCATCGTCCAGCGCTGCGCGGGCGTCACCTCGAAATAGCGCTTCTCCTCGTCGGTCTTCGCGCGGAACAGCGACCAGATCCGCGGCAGCGACGAGAGGAGGATCAGGATGACGACCACGTTCGGACGCATCACCGCCATCGCCGTGATGATCACCAGGCCCACGATCCACAGCCACGGCGACAGCACGGTCGCGATGCGGCCGCCATCGAGGAACCCGATCGGCGCGAGGTTGAACAGGTTCAGGAAGAATCCCGAGTAAGCCAGGGCGCGGAACAGCTCGTTGCCCGTGCCGAGGTAAATGAAGTCGCACGCCAGCGCCCCCGCCGCGCCGAAGAGCGGACCGCCGATGCCGACCCAGGCCTCCATCCAGGCGTTGCGCGGCGCATCCTTGAGCGCAATGAACGCACCCATGAACGGGATGAACACCGGCGCGCCGACGTTCAGCCCGAACCGGCGCGCCACGACGAGGTGGCCGCACTCATGGATGAAAATCAGCAGGACGAACCCCACCGCATACTGCCAGCCCCAGGTCACGGCGTAGAAGCCGATCGACAGGATCATCGTCCCGCCCGTCTTGAAGATCGCCGGCAGGAACTTCAGCACGGGCAGGAGCACGAACTTCACCTTGCTGAAAAACTTCGCGATGAAGAACAGCACGACGCCGATGGGCGCCAGCGCTTTCTTGATGCGGTCCCACGCCGTCACGGGCCGCGGCGGCAGCAACGACGGCGACCGCGGCGGCGGAACGAGTTCAGGTGGCGGGACCTCAGGCATCGGGGCGACAATGGGAAAAGCCGTCCGTCCGGCAAGCCCTACACACCCCGGCGCTGCGGGCAGCAGCCTTCACCCGGCCTGCGGCTCCCAAACCCCTCTTCATGGAAGGGACTCAATCCACACCACCCCAAGTTCCCTCCATGAAGCCGGAACGATGCAATTGAACCGCGAAGGGCGCGAAGATCCGCGAAGGGCTACCGGGAAAATTCGATTTTGTTCGGGATCACGAAAGAGTGAGTACGGCAAGGCATCATGTCTGACTCGCGATTTTCGCGTTTCTTCGCGTCCTTCGCCGTTTCCACTGCATGATCCCCTCTCGAGAGGGGTGCCCGCAGGGCGAGGTGTGTAGGGCGCGTGGCGCTCAGCGCCCGCCACCGTCCCACGCCGCCGCGTATTTCCTTACGACGCTGGCCGGCACCTGCAGTTGCCAGCGACCGGCGTCCGCTTTCATCGAAAACCGGGCGGTCGTCGCGCGTCCGCCCGCATCGGTCAGTTGCGCGGTGAGATTTATGCCGTCCCTTTCCACCCCCTCTTGGCGGACAATCATTGCCCGGCCGAGCGGGACGTCCATCGCCGTCAGCACCGCCATCATCCGTTCCGGCGTGGCTATTTCCGACTGCATCGCCGGCGGAAGCCGTTCAAACAACGCGGCCGCTTCCTCCCGCGTCGAAGCATCGAAGCCCAGCACGCCGGTGAGCGCATCAAGATCGCCGGTGGCCGCGGCCCACAGCGCCGTTTCAAAGGCGGCGTCCGGCGTAGCCTGGCCGACGTTCTGCCAGTGATCGGCGGCGACGAGCCCGTGGGCGAGCGACGGCCCCGACCGCACTTCGGCCGCGGGTTGTGCCACCCTCGACGCCTTCGCGGCAGCCTCCTCCCGCCCGCGCAATGCCGCCAGCTGGGCGCGCAATTGCTCCGCTTGCTTCAGCCGGCTCACCCAACCTTCCATTTCGGCGTCACTCGGCTGCGCGGCCGCCAGACGCCGGTTTTCAGACGCGAGTCCATCACGTTCGTGGAGCCGCTCGCGCCGGCTCGTGATCGCCGCCCGCAGCAAAGCCGCCTCGCGTTGCTGCCAACCCAGCAGCCCGGCAAGAGGAACAGCGATCACGAGGATCCAACCAACACCCCTGGCAAGTCCGGTCGGCATGATCAAAACCAGTCAGCCTGCCCCAATTCTCCATTGGTGAATAGAATTCGCTGCCGGACACTCACATTCACCTCCCGCCCATCCTTGCTGCCAGGCGTGAACTGCCATTTCTCCACTGCCGCCACGGCGGCAGCCTCGAAGCCGCGATGCGTGGACTCCACCGCCTCCGCTTCCTGCACTCGGCCAGTTGCGTCGATGACGAATGAAACCAGCACCGAGCCTTCCATCCCCGCCGCGGCGAGATCCGCCGGAAAGGTCGGCGGTGCCAGCCCGGACTTTACCGGCACCGGCTTGCGATCGAGTTCCGCCATGGAGTACGTCGGACCCGAGACCGGAATCGATTTGCTGCCAGCGGAGGGACCCGGCGCCCGCGCTTTGGCGGCGGCCTTGAATGCCTCCTGTTTTGCCGCAACCGCCGCCTGCAGTTGCGCCAGCTCCGCCGGGGTCACCTGAAGCGTCCTGGTTTGGCGGATCGTGCGCTCGAGGTCCGTGTTTTCCGCGCGCAATCGCCGGATCTCGCCGTCGCTCGCCGGCAGGCCGGCCAGTTCCGCGCGCAATTCCGCGTTCTGTTTTGCCTGCACGGCATAGAAGCCGGTCCCGGCGACCAAGGCGGCGCCGGCCACCGTAAGTTGAAGTTTGCTTAGGCTCATAAAAGCGAAGGCGGCCATCGGGCCCGTGCCGGCGACGGCCGCGCCGGTCACCGCCGCAGCCAGCCCTGCCGGCGCGGCGACGACCGCCTGGTTCGCCAGCGCGATCGCCAGGGCGCCCGCGGTCGAGGTGGCGCCCCGGCGCGCGAGCAGGATCCGCAACTTGTCGACCGCCCGATCCACGCGCATGCGCGCGGCGTTGGCCGACAGCGACAGCCGGACGCCGACCTCGGCGAAATCGTGGCCGCCGAGGTAGCGCAGCAGGATCGCCTCGCGGTCGCGTTCGTCGAGTTCGGCCAGGGCCTCGTCGAGCACCGGCCGGACACGCTCCCACTCGATCGCGGCGTCCGCAGGAGAGTTGGTTTGCATGAGAATGGCCTCCTGTTCGCGCGCCTCCCGGCGGCGCGCGGCGCGCACGAGCTTGGCCGCCGCGAAGCGCGTGCTGGTGAAGAGCCACCCCGCCAGCACCGGGTGCCCGGCGATGGAGCCGGCCTTGCGCGCGAGGTCGGTGAAGACCAGCTGCGTTACATCCTGCGCGAGATGCGCGTCGCCATTCACCTGGCGTAAGGCCGCCGAATAGACGAAGTCCACATGCCGCCGCACGAGCTCGGCAAAGTCCGTCTCCGAGCGATCGGTCGCATAGCGGCGCAGAAGCGTGGAATCATCCGTCATGGGGCAGTTCAACCCCTAGCACCCGCCGACGCCGGAAACCGCACAAAAATCCGGGGATATTTCCGCGAACCCGCCGGCCAGACGCACAGAGGTAAAACGCACCTTCCGGGTGCGTTTGCCTCGTTCGTTCCCAAACCCGCACCGCGGGCTGGTGAAGCTCAGGCCGCGACCGCGACGCGGGCCCGGCGGCGCCAGGCCGCAAGACCCAGGGCGCACATGCCGACGATGGCTGCGTAGGTCGAGGGCTCGGGGATGGCGGAAAGGTTGTCGACGGTGGCGCCGCCGAGGCCGATCGTGGGGCTGACGTCAAAGCCGGCCTCGTCCCAGCCCGAGTTGCCGAACAGGTAGAGGGAGAAGGTGTCGGAGCCGGACATGAGCCACGTGGTATTCACGTTCACGCTCTGCGAAGTCAGGGGAATGCTGTCGTAGCCATTGCCCGTGTTCCCATCGAAGCTGGCGGTCAACAGGTGCGAACCCGCGTCGTAGGAGAGCATCACCGCCGTGGCCGTGGCCGTGGCGCCGTTGACCACGCTGTAACCTTGCTCGGTGCCGTCGGCCGCCGCGCCATTCGAGAAAACGGATGTCTGGAAACCGCGGTTGTAGGTATTGGAAGGAGTGCTGAACAAATTGGAGGAGACGAGGAATCCATCGAACGTCGGTGCTTCCCCGCTTATTCCCACCGTGGCCGATCCCGGCGTCACCAGCAGGCCGAGGTTGATGAATTGCTGTGACCCGTTGGTGAAGATGTCGCTGGGCGCGGCATAGTTCACATCCACCCGGATCGACCAGCTGGTGTTGTAGGACAGGGGCGTGCCGGTGTATTGCAGGTAGCTGACCTGGGTGTCGGTCGGCGTGCCGTTGGTGTAATAATGGCCGGCCCCGCTCGAAATCTGAAACGTGCCGGCATCGCCCACCAGGGTCGTCGGCGTGCCCCAATTCGTGCCATTGGAGAAGTCGCTGAGGACCGTTTGGGCGCGGATGGTGAAAAACGGCGCAAACAGCGCCGCGACGAGGAGGATTTTCCTGGATGTATGCATGGATGGGTTGGTTAAGAACTGCGCCAACCCGTAGCTGGGCGGAAATTTCGCCTCAAGTCGCCGGCCCTAAGGAAATTCCTGAAAATTACGGCCGCTCAGCCAGCACGGGAACATCAAGGGGGCTCGCATGCCGTCCGAATATCGGTGTCCCCTTTTTGCGCTTTTTGTGCTTCTTGAGAACAGCTCCGCCCTCCCATGGCCAAATCCGCCCTCAAACGCCTCCCGCCCAAAAAACGTCCGCGCAAAGCCAAGGCCGGCACCCGCGGCGCCGAGGCCGCCTCGGCCCTACTCCCCGAACTGTCCGGCCTGGCCGCCGAGACCAAGGCCGCCATCGAGCGCGCCGGCGGCGTGGTGGTCGGCCAGTATGCCGATCCCATCGGCCAGCAGCCGCTCCTGCTCGCCGTGCTGCCCATCGCCGCGATGGAGCCGACGCCGTTCCAGCGGGACGTGTCCGACATGCACCACAAGAAGCTGGCGGATGTCATCGACCGCACCGGCATGTTCCTCGACCCCATCATCGCGATCACCGCCCCGAAGGACGGTTTCTGGACGCCCAATGGCGGCCACCGCCTCGCCGCGATGCGCCGGCTCGGCGCCAAATCCATCACCGCGCTCGTCGTGCCGAAACGCGAGGTCGCCTGGCAGATCCTCGCCCTCAACACCGAGAAGGCCCACAACCTGAAGGACAAGTCGCTCGAGGTGATCCGCATTTTCCGCAACTTGCTCGAGGACAGCGCGAGCAAGGCGGAGAAGGACTTCGCCTATTACTTCGAGGAGGCGTCGCTCATCACGATGGGCCTCTGCTACGAGAAACACGCGCGCTTCAGCGGCGGCGTCTACAATTCCTTCGTGCGGCGCCTGACCGCTTTCAGCGAGGACTCGCTCACCCAATCCCTGAAGGCCCACGAGCATATCGCGGAAATGCTGCTCGAGCTCGACACCAAGGTCGGCGAGGTCGTCGCCAAGCTGAAGGCAAAGGGATTTGTCAGCCCCTACCTCAAGACCTTCGTCGTCGCCCGCTCGAATCCCCTGCGCTTCATGAAGGAGCCCCCGGAACTGGAGGAGCTCATCAAGACCATCCGCGGCAAGGTCGACCGCTTCAACGTCGACAAGATCAAGCCCGAGGACATCACGGCATCCGGCGGAACGCCGGATGAGGAGACCGGGTGAGAAAATCCGCGACCTGAAATTCAGATTTTGTAGGGCCCGCGCTTGTCGCGGGGCCGTTGTGCGCATGCCGCCGCAATCCCCGGCCCGCCGGCAAGCGGCGGCCCTACAATAGAAACCCTTCAGGTTTCAGGTTTCAGGTTTTCCCGCCGCGTCCGCGGCGTCACCCCCGGTCGCAATCCCGGGCCACGACCGCCGCGAGCACGAAGATCACGACGCAAAAGAGCAGCAGGAAATAAGGGGTGTTCGAAATCATGTCCAAAGGACCACCCCCACAGACCGCAACCAGCGCGGCACTGACCCGGGGTAAAGACCGGTCCCCGGCGGGAAAAAGGAAGTAGGCCCGTGGCGATTGGCCCTGCCGGGAGTGTCCCCCCGGAGCCCTCTGCGAGAGGGTGACCAAGGGCGCGGGATCTGTCCGGCCGCTGAACCGGCCCCTCTTGCGATCACTCCCCGCCCGAACAACCGCCGACCATTCCCCGATGGCGCGGTCCAGCCGGCGCCCCATTCTCGCCCGCCCGGGCATCTGCGACACTCGGGCCATGAAAACCATGGTCACCCTCCTCTGGCTCCCCGCCCTCGTGCTCACGGCGCTCGCGCAAATCGGCTCCACCAACCAAAATCAAACGCAGGCGCCCGCGCGCAATGACCTTCCGAGCCTCCTGCGCAACGGCCTCCAGGCCTTCACCGGCACCTCGCAGCAGAGCCAGGTAAGCCTCCAACGAGTCACCCAGAACTGGAACGCGACCGCCCGCGATGCGGCCAAGCGCATGTTCGACAAGTATGGCGCGCCGCAGGAAGTGACCGCCAACCGGATCGTCTGGCGCGACAACCGCCCGTGGAAATCCACCACGGTCGTCAACCAGGACGTCCCGCATAATTTTCCCGTCGAGCACAACGACGTCCTCATCCAGGTGCTCGCGATCGACGTGCCGGCCGAACGGTTCACCGAACTCGCGCAATTCGACGGCAGCGTCACGGCCAGCCGCACCAACGGCGAACTCATCGCCTCATGCGACCGCGAGGAGAACAACTTCATCGCGCTCAATCTCGCGAGCGACCTCATCAACGGAAAATTATCCGTCCCGCAGGCCCGCCAGCGCCTCACCGAACTCGCCAGCTCCGTGAAGAACGGCCAGCAGCCGAACTACGCGACCGACATCCGCTTCAGCCTCCCCGTCAGCAACCGCACCGGCGACCCCGACCGCGCGGACACCCGGAATTCCCGCGACTGGCAAAAGATCGGGTGGTAGGCGGCGCGGCGGCGTGCGCCGCCGGAAAACCTGAAACCTGAGACCTGAAACCTGAACAGCGTTGCCTTCAAAAGGTGGAGCGCAGTGACCCCAGTGCGCTTGCGGGCGCCGGCTTTCAAACCAGCGCACTGGGTCAGTGCGCTCCACCTTTTTCAGATCCCAGGTTCAGGTTTTGCCGCCGCTGCGGGTCTGGCCCGCAGCAACAGCAGGTCCCTACCCCAGAACGGATCGCCGGGACGGATGTCACCATCGGGTCGCATGATGTCCGTCCGATTCGCCATCCGATCACTCCTCGCCGCGGCGGGGATTTTCCTGCTCTCCGCGCCGGCGCTGTCCGCCGCCACGGACACGGCCTACGCCGTGCAGGCCAGCGCCACCGTGCAGGCGTCGCCACCGCAGATCACGCTGAACTGGACGCCCGGACCGGGCGCGGCGACGGGCTATGCCCTCTCGCGCAAGGAGGCGGCGGCGGGCTCGTGGACGCCGCTCATCAATCTCACCGGGGGCATCACGACCTACACCGACACCACCCTCAGCACCGGCCGGATGTATGAATACCAAATCGTCCGCCAGTCGGCCGACGCGACGGGATACGGCTACGTCGCAGCCGGCATCGATGTCCCGGTGCCGGATGCCCGCGGTCGTCTCATCCTGGTGATCGACAATTCCATCGCCGGGGCGATCGCGGGCGACATCGACCAATTGGTGCGCGACCTGACCGGGGATGGCTGGACGGTGACGCGCCGCGAAGTCGGCCGCGGGGATTCGCCCGTGAGTGTGCGCGAGGTGATTCGCAATGCCTGGAACGAGGACCGGGCGAACACCCGGGCGGAGCTGTTGCTCGGCCACGTGCCCGTCGCCCGGTCCGGCCTGCTCAACATCGACGGCCATGCCGCGCGGCCGCTGGCGGCGGACGCCTATTACGGCGATGTCGACGGTGCGTGGACCGATGCGAACGGCGACGGCATCTTCGATCAGGACTTCATTCCCTCCGACGTGGACCTGGCGGTGGGTCGCGTGGACTTCGCCGACATGGGATCGTTCGGCAATGAAACCGACCTGCTGCGCCGTTACCTCGCGAAAGACCATGATTTCCGGCACGCCCTCCGTCGCGTCAATTTCCGCGCGCTGGTGGGCGACCGGCCGGGCGATTTCGACGGTGAGGCGTTCGGCGCGTCGGGCTACCGCAACTTCGCCGCACTCCTCGGACCCGGCCGCATCACGGCCGCGAACGTCGAGGACAACAGCCCCGCCGCCGAGCGCTGGATCTCGCTGCTGTCCGCGCAGGACTGGCTGTGGGTCTATGGCGCCGGGGGCGGCGACGTGACGGCGATCAGCGGACTCGGCTTCCGCGGGCAGTACAACGACGTGACCTCGACCGACCTCGTGGAACGTCCCGCACGCGGCACCTTTTACCTGCTGTTTGGCAGCTGGCTGATGGACTGGAGCCAGCCGGACAACATCATGCGCGCGGCGCTCGCCGCGCCCGGGTACGGGCTCACGGCGGCATGGGCCGGCCGGCCGCACCTGTTTTTCCATCGCATGGCCCTGGGCGAGACCGTCGGCGACGCCATGCGCCTCAGCCAGAACAACACGACGCTTTACACCAATGCGGTGAACCAAGGGAGCCGCGGCATTCATCTGGCGCTCCTGGGCGATCCCACGCTGCACATGCAGGTCGTCGCGCCGCCGGCCGACCTGCGGGTCGCCCCCGGCGGCGCGTCCCCGGGCCTGACGTGGACCGCGTCGCCCGACGCCCCCCTCGGTTATCACGTCTATCGCGCCACCAGTGACACCGGGCCATTTACCCGCGTGAATTCCACCGCGGTAACCGGCACAGCCTTCACCGACAGCACGGCGCCGGCCGGGACGTTCACGTACATGGTCCGCGCAGTCCGGCGGGAAACCTCGGGCGGCGGCACCTATTTGAACCTGAGCCAGGGAATCTTTGCGCAAGCCATCGTCACGAACCCGAATCCCAATCCGCCACCCGCAACCAACCCGTCGCCCGGCAGCAGCGGTGGCGGCGCGACCGGCAGTGCCGGTGGCGGCGGCGGGGCGGTCTCGTGGTGGATGCTGAGCGCGCTGGCCGTCCTGATGTTTGGCCGCTGCCGCCGGAAACCCTGAGCCCGGCCCAAGGTGGAGCGCACTGCCCCCAGTGCGCTTGGGGCTCCCACTCGCAAAACCAGCACATTGATTCGAGAGAACGCTCAGGCACGGAACCTCGGTCACGTCAGATCACCTCTCGAGCCGGAACCATTCAGGAGAAACCGCGAAGGACGCGAAGAAACGCGAAAATCGCGAGTCAGCCTGATCCTCGGTGATGCTTTGCCGTACTCACTCTGGCGTGATCCCGGTCAAAATCAGAATTTCCCCGTTAGACCTTCGCGGACCTTCGCGCCCTTCGCGGTTCAATTGCATCGTTCCTGCCCGAGAGGGGCTTGGGAGCCGTCGCCCCGGCGCAGGCTGCCGCCCAAAGGGCGGGGGGTGTTGATCGATCCACCGATCGCCTTCGCGTTCGCGCACGCTCCCCACCCATCCCGTCGCGACGCCCGCCTTCGCCAAAGGTTTTGGCAAGCAAGCACTCCTCCGCTCCGAAGCGCGTTGGTCCGAGATCGGCGTGCGTCGAAAGCGCGACGGCCCGCCGACAAGCGGCGACCCGGCATCTCGCGAACGTCACGTCATTCTAAACCGCGCGCACTTTTGCGTATTAAGCAAAGGTGCCCGCGGGCGGCGGTGAAAAAGAAACTGCGGCCCATCAAGAAAAGCGCGCAAAAAAGGCCCGCGGCAGGACGCCGCGGACCGGATGAACATCCGACAAAAGGCGATTACTTCTTCGCGTGGGCGAGTTCGCTCTGGCTCAGGAAGCCGTCGTTGTCCGTGTCGAGCTTGGCGAACTCGGCGGCCGGATCCGAGTCGGCGCTTTTATCCGAGCTGCGGCTCCACCAGTGCTTCTTCTCGCCCTTGGTGCTGTCCGTGCCGGTCGCGCTGGTCGCGCTGGTGTCGCTGCTGCCGTGGAGCGATGCCGCGGCGATACCGGAGGCGGCAAACTCGGCCCGCGAAATCCGGCCATCCGCATCGGTGTCGAAGCTCTTGAACTGCGAGGCGGTGGCGTTGCCGTTGACGTCGATGTTCGCGTTCGACGAGTTCATCGCGCCCGGGGTGGTCGTGGAAGGGGTGGCGACGGTGCTACCGGAGGGGGTGGCGGACGGCGTGGCGGAAGTCGAGGCCGGCGAGGTCGTGCTGGAGCGGACGCCCGTGGCGCCGGAGTTGCTGCCGCTGCTGGAGCTGGAGCTGCCACTGCCCGAGCCGCCCGACTGGGCCAGCGCGCTGACGGTGAGCAAGGTGAGGCCGCTGAGAACGGCGGCGAAGGTGCGGGAATTATTCATGGGAGCGAGGGATTATGGGTTGAGTTGATTTGACGGTGACAGTCTAGCCACGCGGGGTGGCTCCCGCTACCGGGGCCCATCCTTAAGCGTCCATCGGACGGGCGGAGACGGGGGATTGCGAAGGAGAACCGCCAAACGCCCCTCACGCGTTCAGCTACCGAGCGCGGCGATCAGCCGCGCCATCCCAGGATCCCCTCGAGCCGGAACGATGCCATTGAACCGCGAAGGACGCGAAGGGCTAACGGGAAAATCCTGATTTTGCCCGGGATCACGCAAGAGTGAGTACGGCAAGGCAGCACCGAGGATCAGGTTTGACTCGCGATCTTCGCGTTTCTTCGCGTCCTTCGCGGTTTCCACTGAATGGTTCCGGCTCCAGAGAGGGGAGTTCAATCCCATAAAGCGCGCCCGACGGCGCGGCTTCGGACCAAACTCCGGAGGCCAAACGCTTACGCGTTCAGCTACGGAGCGCGACGATCAGCCGTGCCATCCTAAAGATCCCCTCTCGAGAGGGGATCTGGGTTTCAAAAGGGGACGCTGGTCGCGGAGTCCTTGTTTGAGAAGTAGCAGCCGTCGTCAGACGGCTGGCGATTGCACCAGCAGCCCGACGACCGCGGCTACTTTTCGAGCCGGCTGCTTGGGGGGATCTGTAATCTCAGTGACGACTTCGCCGAAAGAAGAAGGTCACTTGTCCTTCTTCATCATCTGGTGACCCGCTTCCAGTTCGTCCTGGCTGAGGAAGCCGTCGTCATTGGTGTCCATTTTGGTGAACAGCTTGTCCGAGCCCGCTTCGTGCTCGGAGCGCGAGATCCGGCCGTCGCCGTTGGTGTCGATGACGCTGATCTTCTCGGACGCGGACATCCCGTCTCCGTCCTTCTTTTCCCAGAACTTCAGCTTGCTGGATTTTTTGTCGGCGTGCACCGCATTCATCTCGTCGGCGGTGACGATGCCATCCGCATTCGCATCCATCTTGCCGAACATGGCCTGGGCGCCGGCCGCGTGTTCCGCGCGCGAGATTTTTCCGTCGCCGTTCGTGTCCATGAGCTTGAACTTGTCGGCCGACTCATTGGCCCGGGCGGGCAGCGCGGCGAGCAGGAGCCCGCCGGCGAGAAAAAGAGCAGAGGTGGTTTTGGTGGTTTTCATGGGAAGAAGGATGCAGGAGCAGCGATCCTGAAAGTTCGTAGCCCCGGGCGGCTCGAGGTTCCCCGGGGAGCAGCGCCAACCGCAAAGGCCCTGACGGGCGCATCGGTCACATTCCCGTGCGAAGGTAAGGCTGGTCCGGTTTGCAACCGGACCAGGCCGGTCGAAGACCGGCCCTACTGGCGGTGGACGCTGGCCAGGCTGCGCACGACGGCGATGAGTTCGCCGGCGGCGACGGGTTTCGAAACGTGCGTCTGGAAACCCGCGCGCAGGGCGCGCATCCGGTCCTCCGCACGGGCGAGCGCCGTGAGCGCGGCCGCCGGCACGTTCGCGCCGCCCGGCTGCTGGCGGATGCGGCGGATCAGTTCGTAGCCGTCCTGGCCGGGCATGCCGATGTCGCTGAGAATGACATCCGGCCGCACGCTTTGAAATATCTCCAGGGCCTGATCGGCCGAGGAGGCTGCGCTCACCTCGGCGTTGCGTCCCGTGAGGATCCGCCGGATCACCTCGAGGGAATCGTGGTCATCGTCGACCGCGAGCACCTTGATGCCGGTCAGCTCCGATGTGTCCGGGTCCACCGGCCCGCCGGGCGCCGGGAGCGTGGTGGAGGGCGGCGAATCCACATGCGTCGCGGCCACCGGCAGGGAGATGGTGAACGTCGCCCCCTTGCCCACGCCGGGGCTCGCCGCATGCACGGAGCCGGCGTGCAATTCCACCAACTGTTTCACGAGGGCCAGCCCGATGCCGAGGCCGCCGTGCTGGCGCGTGATCGACGCATCCGCCTGGCGGAAACGCTCGAAGACGTGCGGGAGAAATTCCGACGGGATGCCCCGCCCGGTGTCCGTCACCACAATGTCGATGTGCGAGTTGATCCGCGAAAGGGTGACCATCACGCGGCCATCCGCGGGCGTGAACTTGATCGCATTGGCCAGCAGGTTCCAGATCACCTGCCGCAGCCGCTTCACATCCCCCATCATCCGTCCGCGGGGATCGTGCAGCACGGTCCGGATGACGATCCGCTTGAGGTCCGCGGCATGCTGCACCGAGGCGATCGCATCCTGCACAATCGCGCCAATATCCACCGGCTCGACATTGAGCGTCATCTTGCCGGAGGAAATGCGGCCGAGATCGAGCAAGTCATCGATCAGCTGCGCCTGGATGTGGGCGTTGCGCTCGATGACCGTCACGCCCTCGGCAACTTCCTCCGGGGTGCTGGCGCCCTTCAACACCTCGCTCCAGCCCACGATGGCATTGAGGGGGGTGCGCAGCTCGTGGGAGATCGTGGCCAGAAAATCATCCTTCATGCGGTTGGCGTACTCCGCCTGCGACCGGGCCGCGCGCTCGCTCTCCAGGAGCTGCTCCCGCTCCACCGCCGCGCGTTTCAAATCAGTGATGTCGCGGGCGATCTTCGAGGCGCCGATGACCTTGCCGGTGACGTCCTTCACCGGCGAGATCGTCAGCGAGACATCGATATGTTCGCCGTTCTTGCGGACGCGAATCGTTTGAAAATGATCCACGCGCTCGCCGCGGCGCAGCCGTTGCAGGATCCGGGGTTCCTCGTCCTTGCGATCGAGCGGCACCAGCTTGAGCACCGGCTGGCCGATCATTTCGGCGGCGGTGTAACCGAAGACGCGCTGGGCGCCCTCGTTCCAACTGGTGATGATGCCGTTGAGGTCCTTGCTAACGATGGCGTCGTCGGAGGAGCTGACGATCGCGGCGAGCAGCATGCCCGAGCGATCCACGCGTTTCCGCTCCGTGATGTCGCGCGCAATCTTCGAGGCGCCGACGATCCGGCCGTCCGCGGCCCGGATGGGCGAACAGGTGATGGCCACGTCCAGCAACTGGCCATCGCGTGATTTCCGCGTCGTTTCAAAATGATCGATGCGGTCGCCACCCCGGATGCGCTCGAGGAGCACGCGCTCCTCGTCTTCCTTCCCCGGCGGCGCCCAGATCGTGATGGGGCGCCCCAGCACTTCCTTGGCGGTATAGCTGAACATGCGCTCCGCGGCCGGGTTCCAGCTGGTGATGATGCCGTCGAGGTCCACGCTGACGATGGCATCGTCCGTCGTATTGACGATCGCGGTCAGCAACAACTCAGGGGCCGGGGGGACGGGAAGTTTGGGCGGGCCCGCTGAATCAGACGAAACGGAAGTCATGTAGGCATGTATAGAGTAAGCGGCCAGCCGGTTCGGTGCCCGGATATTTGCGGGCCGCCCGGCCGGGCGATTAGAAGTTTCTCACTAGGCGTCCGCCATTTACAGCACACTCCGCCCGGCTAAGCGAGCCATCCCCGTCCGCATCCAGGCGATCGAATTTAACGACGGTGGCGGCCTCGAATTCGGCGGCCGTCAGCCGGCCATCGCCATCGCGGTCGCTCAACCGGATTTTACCCGCGGAATCGGGTTCGGCGGACGCGGCACCCTGGGCGTTCGCGACTTCCTGGGGAGAAACGGAACCGTCGGCGCGCGCCGCGCCCGAGCCGGGATCGCGGCCGGCGCCGGAACCCGTCCCGGCGGTGCTGCTGAAGCGGATGGCGGCGTCCTGGCGCCGGGCGTGCGCGGCATCCATTTCGCCCGCGGTGACGAAGCCGTCGTGGTTCGCATCCATGGCGGCGAATAATTTTCGCGCGCCCGCGGCATACTCGCGGCGCGAGAGATGACCGTCGCCGTTGGTGTCCATTTGGTCGAAGAGCGGATCGCCCTCCTCCTCGTCGTGACCGGCGCGGGCGGGCAAGGCCGCAAGGAAGAGGGCGCCGGCGATCGCGAGCCAGGCCCGGGAGGAAATGATTTTCATGGGGGAGAAGGTTGCGCGCGGGGAAGTCCGCGTCGTCCAACCTAGCCGCGGTCGCGGATTCCCGCCATTGGGTGTTTCCCCCGTGCGGCCCCCGGCAGGCGCCCGATGTGCCGGATTGAGTTTTGGCCCGCGCCTGCTTTGCTCGGGGACATGTTGAAACGCCCCCTTGCGCTCGGACTCGCCCTGCTGGTCGCCATCGGAACGCTGGTCGCGGTCGAGCCGCCCAATCTCTTCACGCTGAAGCAGCAGATCGGCCTGTATGTCGCCACCGGCGAATACGGCAAGAACGTCGCCGAGGTCGCGGCCCAGGCCAACAAATACCTCACCACGCGCATCCCGCGCGGCATCCCCCGCAGCGTGAAGCGCGCCACCAAGCTCGCCGTCGTCTTCGACATCGACGAAACCACGCTGAGCAATCTCCGCCACATCCAGGCCAACGACTACGGCTACCTGCCCAAGATCTGGAACGCCTGGGTGAGCGAGGGCCAGGCCACGGCCATCTACCCGGTCCAGGCCGTCTACAACACGGCCATCAACGGCCAGGTCGACGTCTTCTTCATCACCGGCCGCACGCCCGACTCCGCCGCCGCGACGGAACGCAACCTCCAGCAGGTCGGCTACGAGAAGTGGACGAAGATTTACTACAAGCCGGCGGAGTTCGCGGAATCCACGCGCGCCTTCAAGATCGACACGCGCCGGAAGCTGGCGGCCGAGGGCTACCTGATCATCGCCAATATCGGCGACCAGAACAGCGACTTGCTCGGTGGCTACGCCGAGAAGACCTTCAAGCTGCCGAATCCGTTCTATATCGTGAATTGAGCGCGCGTGGCGCGCTCAATTCACGATGGGAAAACCTGAGACCTGAAACCTGAGACCTGAAGGTTTCGGTAACAGGTGTTGATCGATTCCCCTCTATGAAGAGGGGCGGGCGCAGCGCCGGGGTGTGTAGGGCTTCAAGCCAGCGCACTCGCTCCCGACCCAGCGGCGCCCCCTCGTTCAGGTCTCAGGTTTCAGGTTTCAGGTTTTCGGCACCGCCGGCGCTTCCGCCGCGAGCGTTGCCGCGGGCACCGCGACCGGCGCCTCCTCCCAGAAATAATGTCCCTTCTGCAACCGATCATGGCGGATCCACACCGCGGCCGCGAGCAGGAGCGCGAGCACGCCGATGAGGATAAACTGCCGGCGGCGGGCGGCCGCGGCCTTGTCCTCGTAAGGATCATCCAACAGGCGCCGCGCGCCGGCGGGCAACTTCGCGACGTCCGTCAGCGCCGCGCCAAAGGGAATGTTGATTTTCACGCGGCCGTTGATGGCCCAGCCGTTGCCCTCGAGAATCGGTCCGAGCGTGCGCTGGCGCAGCTTGAGCCAGGCGATCACCATCGAGGGGAGTGAAATGACGAGGATCAACGCGAGCAGCACCACGGGCAGCTGCCACCAGGCGAGCTTCGCAAGGCCGGTGGCGATCGCGCCGAGCGCGCCGCCGATGGCACCGACGGCCACGCCCATCGCGGCGACCGTGCCGACGTCGATTTTCTTGGGGACTTCCGCCGGCTTCGCCTTGTCCGCGTGCGCCGTGCTCTCGGCCGCGGCCGAGAGCTTGCCGGAGGACTCCGCCTCGGCGGCGGCCGCGCGCTTGGCGACCTGCTCCTCGATCATCCGGACAAACTTTTTATAAGGTGACCAGAACGCCTGCCGGATGCTGATCGGGTTGTCCACGATGGTGGTGATCACGGCATCCCAGTCGCGCCCCTGCCGGTCGTAGAAGATGCCATTGCGCCCCACAAAAAGGTAGTCGCTGTCACCTTGCGTAAAGCAGGCCGCCACCTTCATCGAGGCTCCGCCGGGCCGGCGACAGTCGACATACGCAATGTAGGCCTTGCTCATCGCCGCGAGCGGATGGGCGCCGTCGACGCGCACGCACAGCTCGGTGCTGCGACTGTCGAGGAACAGCGTGCCCGCTTGGAAGACCGCCCACCGATCGCGCGAGTAGAAGTCGGCAAAGTTGACGAAATTGTGCAGCAGGGCGCGGAGATCGCGGTGATAGTGCGTCAGCCGGTTCACGTCGGTGATCGCCTTGAATTCGGGCTCGAGCGCCTTGTCCTGTGCGATCAATGCCCCGAGGCCGGCGCGACCCGGACCGGCGAGGATGGTCTTGATGCGCGGCAGGCCAAGTTTCTCCACGGCGCTGCCCGCTTTCGCCCCGAGCCAGGTTTCATACGCGGCAAAGCGGGTGTTCAGGTCCGTCCATTCCTGGGCCGTGAGCACCTTTTTTTCGGGACCATGAATTGGGCTGACCACCGCCTGATGCAAGGTGGCCAGGGCAGCAGCCCAGGCGGGGTTGACGCCCTCCAACAAAGGCAGCGACCGCCCCGCTTCGATGCGCGCGAGCGGGAAACCCGCGACCTCGTCGGCAGTGATTTTCAGGTCCTTCGCCGCGATGGCGAGGTATTCGTCCTCCGCGCGATTGAGGGCCGCAGTCGCGCGGCTGTCGTACGCCGCCAGGCGGCACCGGCCAAAATAGTCCTCGGCCTTGGAGCGCACCGCTTTCAACGCGGCGACGGCGGCATCGGTCGCCTCGCCCAGCACGGCGATCTCCTTGCCGGCACTTTGCCCAACCCAAGCGGCGTAGGCGGCGAGCTCCGTAAAGAAAGCCTCAACCTTTTCCGCGGTCACGCCGACCGAGCCTGTCCGGTCCGCGACGCCCCCAAAACAGGCGATGATATCCTTGATCAAGGCTTGCAGCTCCGGGTCCTGGGTGGCCTCGGGCGGGATCACGCCATCGCCATTGAGCGGCGTGGCGGAAAAAATCTTCGCCGTGTCGGCCGCGTCGTCCGCACTAATGGTGGTCGCGCCACTTTTTCCAAGGTTGGCCAGCACCTGCTTTGCGGAGGCGAGCAACACCCTGCCCTCAGGGGTGGAGTCGTTGATCGCCGCGAGCGGCAGCTCCGCGGACCCTTTTAAAAGGTCCCCGGACTCCTTCAAACGGGCGGCCGCCCACTTGATTGCTGCGAGCAATTCGGGCACGCGGATGCGCCCGTCGCCGTCCGTGTCGATGAGCGCGAGGGTCTTCTCGTCGAGTTCGAGCCCCTTGACCGGACAGCTCAGCGCCACCCACAGTTTTTGGTCAAGCTGGTCGAGGGCGAGCAAGTCCGCGCCGGTTTCAAGGGAGACCTGATCGAGTTCGCCGGTCCGGAAGAATTTCCAAGTATGCATGGGCAATGGGGAAGGAACGCCGCGGAGCATTGCGACTGCCCCCGCCAGTGGCGAGGCGGAAACCGGCGTCCAAGCCCGGGGCTTTGGCTCGAAGACCTGAGACCCTGAAACCTGAGACCTGAAGGGCCCTGAACTGGAGGGCGGCCGATGGCCGGTGGGCCGGGGATAGGAACCGCGCATGGACCACGGTTCCGCAGCAAGCGCGGGCCTTCGAAACCCCGGAAGCCAAACGCTCACGCGTTCAGCGACCACGTGGCTGAACGCGTAAGCGTTTGGCTCTTTCTGGGTAGGGCGGGAATCGCCATGGGTTCGTACGTTCCCTACACACCCCGCCCGTTGGGCAGCAGCCTTCGCCGGGCCTACGGCTGCCAAGCCCCTCTTCATCCGGAACCATTCAGTGGAAACCGCGAAGGACGCGAAGAAACGCGAAAGTCACGAGTCAGACCTGATCCTCGGTGATGCCTTGCCGTACTCACTCTTTCGTGATTCCGGGCAAAATCAGGATTTCCCGGTATACCTTCGCGGACCTTCGCGCCCTTCGCGGTTCAATTGCATCGTTCCGGCTTCATAGAGGGGATCTCAATTTTATAAAGGCGCGGCCTGACGCCGCGCCCCGGCAGCAAACGCCACTTGCCGTCGCCGCGGCCACGGCGCTAACTCGCGCCACCCCCTATCCATGATGTCCCCCGAATCCTCCCCCGGCGACGTGAGCCGCCGCACCTTCGTGAAAACCCTGTCGGCCGCCGGCCTCGCGCTGGGCGCCGCGCCCGCGGCCTTCGCCCAGGCGGTCGCGCCCCGGCGGCGTTTCGCCATCATCGGCGTGGGCGCGCGGCACAAGATGTACCAGGACGCGATCGAGACGACCTACAAGGACCACGCACAATTGGTCGCGCTTTGCGACCTGAACCCCGGCCGCGTCGAGGTCGGCCAGGCGCTGTCCGCGAAGAACGGCGCGCCCGTCCCGCCGGGCTACTCGCACGTCGATTTCGAGCGCATGATCCGGGAGACGAAGCCCGACTTCGTCATCGTGACCACGGTCGACGCCACGCACGCCGACTACATTGTCCGCGCACTGGAGGCCGGGTGCGACGTCATCACCGAAAAGCCGCTCACGACCACCGCGGCGATGTGCCAGCGCATCCTCGACGCGACGAAGAAAACGGGCCGCCATCTTCGCGTGTGCTTCAACTACCGTTACTCGCCGCCGCGCACGCAGGTGAAGGACATCCTGATGAGCGGCGAGATCGGCGACGTCCTGTCGGTGGATTTCCACTGGATGCTCAACACCACGCACGGCGCGGACTATTTCCGCCGCTGGCATGGCGAGAAGAAAAATTCGGGCGGCCTGATGATCCACAAGGCGTCGCACCATTTCGACCTCGTCAACTGGTGGCTCGGCGCCGTGCCGGTGTCCGTCTTCGCCACGGGCAAGCGCGAGTTCTACACGCCCACGATGGCGAAGCGCCTCGGACTGAACTCCCATCACGAACGCTGCCACACGTGCCCCGAAAAGGACCGGTGCGGCTTCTTCCTCAGCCTGGCCGACACTCCCGCGCTCAAGGCGCTCTACCTCGACCAGGAAAAGCACGACGGCTATCACCGCGACCAGTGCGTGTGGAATCCGCGCATCGACATCGAGGACACGATGAACGTGCTGGTGACGTACGACAACAACATCACCCTCGCCTACTCGCTGAACGCCTTCAACGCGTGGGAGGGCTACCACATCGTCTTCAACGGCACCAAGGGCCGCCTCGAGCACACGATTGTCGAGCAGGTGTATGTCAACGCCGGCACTTCCGACGCCTCGCAGGGTGCCATCGCCGACGGCGGCGTGACGACGCGCGTCATCCCGCTGCGCGGCACGCCGCGGAAGTTCGACCCTTGGACCGGCGTCGGCGGGCACGGCGGCGGCGACAAGGTGATGCTCGACGAGATTTTCCTGCCTGAAGCCCCGGCCGACAAGTACCTGCGCGCTTCCAACGAGCACGCGGGCGCCAACTCGATCCTGATCGGCGTCGCCGCCAACCAGTGCTTCCAGACCGGCCAGCCCGTGAAGATCGCCGAACTCGTCACCGGTTTGGAGCGTCCGAAATACGCCCCCATGCCCTCCCGCACCGGCCCCGTGCCGATGCCCGGGCGCCTGAAGATCCGGCAGGCGGAATAAGGCCGCCCGGTTCGACCAACCCTCGGCAGGGCGGCTCGCGCCGACCTGGTGCGTGAGGGCGGCGGCCAGCCCCGCCCCTCCAGTCACTCGCCGGTTTCCGGCGAACGTCTTCGCGCCCGGCTGGTCTTTACGGGCATGAACCCGAAACCGTTCGTCCTGCTCGCGCTCGGCGCCGCCCTGCTCTCGCCGTCCGCCTCGGCCCAGATCGACCTCGGCCTCTCCGCCGATATCCGCCTCGGCCGCACGCCGCCCCCGCCGCCCCCCGAAGTGGTGGTGATTGAGTCGGTCCCGCCGCCCGGCCCGCCGTCCTGGGCGCGGTCGCGCCTGTTTCACCGCAGCCGGGAATATTACTATTATCCCGCAGCCGACGTTTACTACCGGCCGGCCGACCGCACTTGGTTTTACCTCGATGGCGGTGGCTGGCGGTTCGCCGGGAATCTGCCGCCGACCGTTCACGTCGAGTTCGATCGCAGCGTGAGGGTCACCCTGGCGACGGACCGTCCCTACGAGTACAACGAAAAGGTGCGGGCCTACTATCCCCGCGACTATTTCATCAGCCGCGTGCGCATCAAGGACCGCCCCGGCCAGCCCTGGGATCGCCACCGTGATGATCGCCGTGACGACCACCGGCGCGATGACAACCGCCGGGATGATGATCGCCGCGACAATGATCGCGACCACGACCGGGGCAGAAACCATGACTGAGTCTGGCGCCTAAGCCACCATTCTGAGCCGGGCGAAACCGGCGGGACTGCGTGGCCGATCTCCCGAACGACACACCCCCGCCTTGCGGGCAACCGCCTTCGCCGGGCCTACGGTTCCCAAGCACCGCGGATCAGGCCTGACTCGCGATTTTCGCGTTTGTTTGCGTCCTTCGCGGTTTCTCCTGAATGGTTCCGGCTCAGAGTCCGTCGTCCGACAATTGCACGTGGTGGTGCAGGACTTCGTGCCGGACGGCGGCGAGCAGGCTTTTCACCCGGATCTCGGACACGCTCAAAATCGTACTCTTGCGTTCGAACACGGCGAGGGTCTCGTCGAGGTTCGCCAGCAACAGGGCACAGTCTTCCTTGGTGAGTGAGGGGTAGCGGGTCTGCATCAATGCCTCAAGGTGCATACCTACCAGACCAGATGGCGGGGCGCGTTCCACCACAATTCCGTGGGGTTGATACCTACCGGCTGACGCGAGCCCGGCGACTGCGGGGGACGCGCAAGTCGTTAGTCACCAAATTTGATGCCCTGCGCCAGTGGGAGCGCGTCCGAATAATTTACCGTCACGGTCTGCCGGCGCATGTAGGCCTTCCACGCGTCGCTGCCGCTTTCGCGGCCGCCGCCGGTCTCCTTTTCGCCGCCGAAGGCCCCGCCGATCTCGGCGCCGCTGGTGCCGATGTTGACGTTGGCAATGCCGCAGTCGCTGCCGCGCGCCGACAGGAAAAGCTCCGCTTCGCGCAGGTCGGTCGTGAAAATGGCCGAGCTCAGGCCCTGGGGAACGCCGTTCTGCATCGCGATCGCCTCATCGAGGGTCCGGTACCCCATCACATAGAGAATCGGCGCAAACGTCTCGTGCTGCACGACCGGCCAGTCGTTCCTCGCCTCGGCGATGCAGGGCGTCACGTAGTGGCCCGCGCGGCGACCGCCGCCGAACAGGACCTTCCCGCCCTGCTGCTTCAGGTCGGCCAGCGCCTTTTGCATGGCGTCAACCGCGGCCGCGTCGATGAGCGGCCCGACGAGATTGCCGGCAGCGAGCGGATTGCCGATGGGCAGCTGCCGGTAGGCGGCGACGAGGGACTCGATGAACTTCGCCTTGATCGATTCGTGCACGATGATGCGGCGCGTGCTGGTGCAGCGCTGGCCGGCGGTGCCGACGGCGCCGAAGACGATGGCGCGCTTCGCCAGCTTCAGGTCGGCCGACGGCGCCACGATGATCGCGTTGTTGCCGCCGAGTTCGAGCAGCGAGCGGCCAAAGCGCTTCGCGACCACCTCGCCCACGCGGCGGCCCATGCGGGTCGAGCCGGTCGCCGAGACGAGCGGGATCCGCGCGTCGTTGGTCATGAGTTCGCCGATCGACGGGCCGTCGCCAATCACGAGTGAAAAGATCGCGGGATCCACCCCGTTCGCCCGGCAGACCTTCTCGGCGATCCTGATGCAGGCGATGGCGGTCAGCGGCGTCTTTTCCGAGGGCTTCCACAATGTGGCGTCGCCGCACGCGGCGGCGAGCGCGCTGTTCCAGGCCCAGACGGCCACCGGGAAGTTAAAGGCCGAGATGATGCCGACGACGCCGAGCGGCTGCCACTGCTCCATCATGCGATGGCCGGGGCGTTCCGACGCGATCGTCAGGCCGTGCAACTGGCGCGACAGGCCGGTGGCAAAATCGCAGATGTCGATCATCTCCTGCACCTCGCCGCCGCCCTCCGGCAAAATCTTTCCCGCCTCCAGGGAAACCAACTGGCCCAGCTCGGTCTTGAGTTCGCGCAGGGCCATGCCCAGTTGACGGACGACCTCGCCGCGCTTCGGGGCGGGAACCTCGCGCCAGGCGAGGAAGGCTTTCTGCGCAGCCACGACGGCCTTCTCATAATCGAGCGGCGTCGCCTGCTTCACCCGGCCCAGGAGCGAGCCGTCGATCGGCGAATGCTTCTCGAGCACGGCGCCCTGGCCGCCCCACTCGCCGGAAAAGACGCCGGCGTTGGCGGACTTGAGTGAAAGCCCGAGCTTGGGAAAGATCGCCTTGGCGACCGAGGAGACGGAAGTGGATTTGGAGGCCATGTTAGAAGCGTGTCATCCTGAACGAAGTGAAGGATCCAGCGTCGCACCCGCCGGCGGCCGTCATGCTGGATTCTTCGCTGCGATCAGAATGACGGTGGTGGGTGATTGGTTCGGGAAACGGCACGTCGGACGGCGTCAAATTATTTTCCATACACCCGGCCGCCCCACTGGGTGCCGAGGAAGCTTTCGAGCGAGACGGATTCCTGCCGCACGAAGCCCGGGCCGAGCTTCTTCTTCGCGTAGAGCTCGAGCACGCCGACGATGCCGGCCGCGGTGGTGAGCTGGATCGCGTTGAGCTTCCGGCCGTGGATCGTGTCGCCGTGCATCTTCTTGATGAAGCTGCGCTGCTTGAGGCCGCCGCCGGCCTCGTTGCCGACGACGCTGACGTAGAACACGACGACGTCCGACTCCGTGAGCGGCACTTCCTGGTCGAAGATCTGCGTGACCAGCTCCTGGCGCGGCGCGAGGTTGAGGTCCTGCAGGAGGAACTTCATCAGGTCGCGGTGGCCCGGGTAGCGCATCGTCTTGTAGTTCAGGTCGCCGACCTTCCCGGCAAACGTCTGGCACATCGTGGCGACGCCGCCCGAGGTGTTGAAGGCCTCGTACTCCGTGCCGTCGATCGTGATGCGCTCCACGCCGTCGAGCGGCATCGTCGTCACGAGCTTGCCCCCGTGCAGCGCCTCGCCGACCTGGCAGTACTCGTTGATCAGGCCGGCCGTGCTCCAGCTGAGGTAATACTTCATCTGGTTGCTCGCGTTGAGCGGCAGCGCGCCGACGCGCATCTCGCAGTTGCGGACAAACTGCAGCGACGAGGCCAGCGAGCCGCCGACAATGTTGATCGCGCCCGGCGCGAGGCCGCACTGCGGCATGAAAGTCGCCTTCGGCGCCTTCGCGGCGAGCTTCTGGATGAAGGCGGTCGTGTCGACGTCCTCCGTGAGGTCGAAGTAGCTCACGCCCGCCTTCGCGCACGCGCTGGCGATGGTCTTGTTGAGGAAATACGGCGCGGCGCTGACGATGGCGTCGACGCCCCCCACGAAGGCGGCGAGCTGTTTCGCCTGCTTGACGTCCACCTGGACGAACTTCGATTTCTTCAACCCCGCGAGGTCGATGTTCGCGCGGGCATCGGCGAGCGCGACGCCCCGGCAGAATTTGCAGGACTCGAGGAGGGTGGCGATGGTGCCGCCGACTTTGCCGGCGCCGACAATTCCGATTTTCATGAGGTGGATGGTTGGGTGGAGGGCCCAGCTCCAGCTGGGCCGCGGTCCAGCTGGAGCTGGACCCTCCAGGATGAAATCAATGCGAGGCGTGCGCGGCCTGCACGAGCCGCGGATCCACCGCGGCGATGATGGCGCTGACGGCCTTCTGGTTGAAACCCTTGAAGCCGCCCTTGCGCTCGAGGTTTTCCAAATGGCTGCCGATGGCGCCGTCCTTGAGGAAGCCCTGCGCCTGCGCGTTCGTGATGAGTCCCTTCTTGCGGAGCTCCTCGACGCGCGCCGGCGGGGGCGTCCAGCGCTCGCCCTCGGTGAAGGCCTGCTTGAGAAAGGGAAAATCGGAGAACGGCTTCATCGTGACGATGCCCTCGGCCGCGAGCTGCTCCTTGAGCAGCGGGTGATTGAACCGCGCCTCGAGGTGGTGCATGCCGGCTTGCAGGAAACTGTCGCCATGCAAGCCGCACCAGAGGCCGACCGTGCCCACCCGCGCGACTTCCACCAGCCGCTCGGCGGCGTAGTCGCGATCCACCTCGTCGGGTTGCAGGTCCACGTCGGCAAACACCACGATGCCGACGGCCGGCGTCTCCATCACCTGCGCGCCCCACCCGGCCTCGGCGCCGGCGTAGAAGCGCTCGCGCTTCGCGAGCCCGAGGTTCTCCATGAACCTCACCAGATCCGGGAAGAACCGGCGCGAGCAGCGGAAGGTGTGGTGGTCGTGGTTGGCCCAGCCGAGGCCGAGCAAATCCTGCCGGCGCTTCTGCACGCGGCCGGCGCGGTTGCGCAGCTCCCAGAAATAACGCTCCTCGGCGAAATAGAGCTCGCAGGCCACGTCGACGCCGACGAGCTCGAGGCACTTTTGCTGCACCTCGAACGCGTGCTTCGCGCCGTCGTCGTCGTTGGCGAAGTCGCGCTTCCGCGTGCGCCAGAGTTCGCGGACCTTCAACACCGCGTCGGCAAACCCCGGCCGCGGCTCGTTGACGATGAAACCGCGGTAACCCAGCCGCTCGACCGCCTGGAGCAGCGCCCCGTTCTCCTCGCTGACCGTGATGACGCGGTAACGGGCGCAGGGCGCGCCGACCGGCGAACCGGTGAGGCCATGCCGCGCCATGAAGTCCGCCAGGAACTCCGGACGGATCGCCAGCGAGATGGGCGCCGGTGACGGCTGGGCCTTCAGGCTGACGATCACCCGCGGCAGCATCGCGTGCGGATGGGCCAGCACGGTGTGGAAAGTCGGGACGTCCGTCACCTCGGTGACAAACCCCGCGGCGCGGAAGGCGGCCTCGTGGTTCTGCGACACGACGAAATGGTCGGTCCACTCAAAGAACTCGGTCCCGGTCTCGGCGTGCATGCGCTGGGCGAGCCGCGCCGCGAAGCCGTTTTTCGCCAGGAAGGCGTTGATGTGGGTGGAAAGCAGCGCCTCGGCCTCGTAGGCAAGCGGCCAGTTGAAGTTGTCGGGGGCATTCAGGGCAGTCATCGCGCGGTGGGATTGGTTTTTATGACATAAGTCACGCCACGCGCGATGTCCAAGCCTCTTCTGCTGGGCCGAAAGGAGTAGATTGGGCCGGGCTTGGCGGGCGCAGCTCCTGAAACACACCCCGCCCTGTGGGCACCCTCTCGAGAGGGAATCTCCGGCAGCCCGCCTCACGGATCCCCTCTCGAGAGGGGTGGCGCGCACCGCCGGGGTGTGTTGCCCCCACTCCCGCGAGCGCGTCGAGTGTCATCACGCCGCTTCCCCCTTGCCCGCGTGTTGACCCGACTCTTATTTGGGGACTGTTTATGACCGTCGCCACCGCTCCCGCCGACCTCGCTGCCCTCGCCGCCCGCCTCACCGGCGAGCTCCATTTCGACGACACGATGAGGAAGCTCTACGCGACCGATGCCTCCGAGTACCAGGAGATGCCGGTCGCGGTGGCGCTGCCGAAGACCGAGGCCGACGTGCGCGAGCTGATCCGTTTCGCCAACGAGCACGGCATCGGCCTCGTGCCGCGCACTGCCGGCACCTCCCTCGCCGGCCAGGTCGTGGGCAACGGCATCATCGTGGACGTCGGCCGTCACCTGAACCGGATCCTCGCCACCGATCCCGCGAAACGCCGGGTGCGGGTGCAGCCGGGCGTCGTCCGCAACGAGCTCAATCTCCACCTCAAGCCGCACGGCCTGTTCTTCACGCCGGAAACCTCCACCGCCAACCGCGCGATGGTCGGTGGCATGGTCGGCAACAATTCCTGCGGCGCCAACTCGATCGTCCACGGCACCACGCGCGAGCACCTCGTTTCCACCCGCGGCTTCCTAAGCGACGGATCGGCCGCGACCTTCGGCCCGCTGACGAAGGCGGAGTTCGAGGCGAAGTGCGCCGGCCCCGACACGCTCGAGACCAGAATCTATCGCAGCGTCCGCGACCTGCTCGGTGACCCGAAGAACCGCCAGCTCATCCGCGACAATTATCCGAAACCGACCGTCACGCGCCGCAACACGGGCTACGCGCTCGACCGGTTGATGGAGTGCAACGTCTTCGATCCGTCCTCGCAGCAACCTTTCAACCTCTGCCAGCTGCTCGCCGGTTCCGAGGGCACGCTGTTCCTCGGCGTGGAATTCGAGCTCAACGTCGAGCCGCTGCCGCCCGCGGGCGCCCTGATGTGCGCGCATTTCGCGACGGTCCAGGATTCCCTGCACGCCACGCTCATCGCGATGCGCCACCGGCCGTTCGGCTGCGAGCTGATCGACCGCCACATCCTCGAGTGCACCAAGGCCAACCTCGAGCAGGTGAAGAACCGCTTCTTTGTCGTCGGCGATCCCGGCGCCGTGCTCGTGATCGAAGTCCGTCTGGAGCAGCGCGAGGCGATCGAGGCCGTCATGCGCACGCTCGAGGGCGAGTTCAAGGCGGCCGGCCTGGGGTACGCGTTTCCCGTGCTGTGGGGCGATGACGCCAACAAGGTCTGGGACCTGCGCCGCGCCGGCCAGGGCCTGATGATGAACGTGCCGGGCGACGCCAAGCCGCGCGAGGTCGTCGAGGACACCGCCGTCGCCGTCGAGGATCTGCCCGCCTACATCGCGGAGTTCGATGCCCTGATGCGGAACAAGTACGGCATCAGCAGCGTGTACTACGCCCATGCCGGCGCGGGCGAACTGCACACGCGGCCGCTCTTCGACCTCAAGACCCCCGAGGGCATGAAGTTTTTCCGCGGCATCGCGACCGACGTCGCCATCCTCGTGAAGAAATACCGCGGCTCGCTCTCGGGCGAGCACGGCGACGGCCGCCTGCGCGGCGAGTTCATCCCGTTCATGGTCGGCCCGGAGTGCTACGCGATGATGCGGCGCGTGAAGGAGACCTTCGACCCGCGCGGCCTGTTCAACCCGGGCAAGATCATCGACACGCCGCCGATGGACACCGCCCTGCGGCACGGCCCGGATCACCCGACGCCGGAATACAAGACGGTCTTCAATTTCAGCGCCGCGCAGGGCGTGCTGAGGGCCGCCGAGAAATGCAACGGCGTGGGCGAGTGCCGCAAGACCCACCTGATGGGCGGCACCATGTGCCCGAGCTACATGGCGACGCGCAATGAAAAGGACACCACCCGCGCGCGCGCCAACATGCTGCGCCACGTCCTGACCAATTCCCGCGAGGGCATGAACGCGTGGGACAGCGAAGAGGTGAAGGAGGTCATGGACCTCTGCCTCTCCTGCAAAGGCTGCAAATCCGAGTGCCCCTCCAACGTCGACGTCGCCCGCCTCAAGGCCGAGTGGCAGCAGCACTATTACGACGCCAATGGCGTGCCGTTGCGTTCGCGCCTCGTGGCCGGGTTCACCCAGTCCATGGGCCTGGCCTCGCTCTTCCCCGCGATCTACAACTGGGCCGTCACCGAACCGGGGCTCTCCCATCTCATCAAGCGCGTCGCGGGCTTCTCCGTGAAGCGGAGTTTGCCGCACCTGCACGCCACGACGCTTGCCAAGTGGCACGCGCAGCACGCGAACCAACACGTCGGGGCGTCGCTTGACGACGCCCGCGGGCTACCGGCAGATCGCTTCCCGAACGGCCGCGTCCACCTCTTCTGCGACGAGTTCACCAATTTCAACGACACGCCCGTCGGCATCAAAGCCATCCAATTGCTCAACCGGCTGGGCTATGAGGTCGTCATCCCCGAGCACGTCGAGAGCGGCCGCGCGCATTTCTCGAAGGGCCTGATCCGCGACGCGCAGAAATTCGCGATCCGCAACGTGGAGTTGCTGAAGGACGTCGTCACGGCCCAGGCCCCCCTCATCGGCCTCGAGCCCTCCGCGATCCTGTCGTTCCGCGACGAGTATCCCGACCTCGTGCCCGACCGCCTGCTCGACGCCGCCCGATCGCTGGCAAAGAACGCGCTTACCCTCGAGGAATTCATCGCCCGCGAGGCCGATGCCGGCCGCATCAAGCGCACGGCCTTCAAGGCCGGGGCCCGCACCATCAAGCTGCACGGCCACTGTCACCAGAAGGCGCTGTCGTCGCTCGTCCCGACCGTGAAGATGCTCGAACTCCCTGCCGGCCACAAAGTGACGCTCATCCCGTCCGGCTGCTGCGGCATGGCCGGCTCCTTCGGTTACGAAGAGGAGCATTTCCAGGTTTCCCAGCAGATTGGCGAGCTGGTGCTCTTCCCCGCCGTGCGCTCCGCGTCCGCGGAAACCGTCATCGCCGCCCCCGGCACCAGCTGCCGTCATCAGATCCTCGACGGCACCGGTCGCGTGGCGCAGCACCCGGTGGAGATCCTGTTCGACGCCTTGGTCTAATCGGGAGAGGGGTTTCATCCCCCTAAAGTGGAGGGCCCAGCTCCCGCTGGGCCGGCGTACGCTCGCGCTATCACATTCGCGGTCCAGCCGCCTTGCCCGCCAGAGGCTTGGCGACGGCGGGAGCTGGGCCCTCCAGCGGGCGGCAGGCGGTGAAGGCCGGCCCCTCTCCCAGAGCCCAAGAACCGCCATGACCGCACCATGACTTTCTTCCTATATCGCCAAGCGCTCCGGGCGTGGTAGGCTGCGGGCAATGTCGCCGTCCGACCCCATCCGCTACAAGGGCCATCATTCCGGCAGTCTCTACGGCTCGTTCGCCTTCGGCAGCGTCATCCTGTCGTGCTTCGCGGAATTTTTCTTCACCCGGAACATCGCCGGCCCGGAGTGGCGGACGCTGCTGACCTTCGCCCTGGGGTCGATCTACGCCATTTGCGGCGTGTTCGGCGGTCACTGCACGGAGGGCCGCGGACCGCTGGCCCATTTCATTTATTTCGCCCTGCAGTGCGCCTTGCTGACCGCGCTGCTCTTCTGCAGTCCCATCCGGGGCTTCTTCGGCATCATTGTGCTGCCGGTCATGAGCCAGGCGATCTTCGATCTGCGTCCGCGCAACGCCCTGCTGGTGGGAATCTACCTTTTCGCCGCGTGCATCGCCGTCTTCGTCATTCCCTTCGGCTGGTCGGCCGGCCGGGAAGTCGCGATCAGCTATTCCACGGGTTTCGCCTTCACCATCGTATTTTCGATCATCACCAAGCAGGCGCTCAACGCCCGCCAGCGGGAGGAAACCCTCCGGCGCGAAATCCAGGCCGCCCACGAAAAACTCCAAGCCTATGCCGCCCAGGCCGAGGATCTCGCCACCACCCGCGAACGCAACCGCGTCGCCCGCGAAATCCACGACGGCGTCGGCCATTACCTCACCGTCGTTAAAACCCAGCTCGACGCCGCCGCCGCCATTCTGCCGGGACAGCCCGACAAAGCACGCGAAGCAATTCTGAAGGCGGCCAAGCTCAGCGGCGATGCGCTCGATGACGTCCGCCGCTCCGTCGGCGCCTTGCGCACCGACGCCGTGCGCCCGCCGCTGCCGGAAGCGTTGCAGGCGCTCGTCCACGAGGCGGGCCTGCCGGTGACCGTCAGAATTGCCGGCGACGCCCGCCCGCTCGCCCCGGGGATCGAACACGCGCTCTTCCGCTCGGCCCAGGAGGGCCTCACCAACATTCGCAAGCACGCCGCCGCCACCGCCGCCGATCTCACGCTCGATTTCAGCGAACAGCATCGCGTGAAACTCGTCGTCTCCGACAACGGCCGCGGTGCCGCGGGTACCGCCACCGGCTTTGGCCTCGTCGGCATCCGCGAGCGCCTCGCCGTCATCGGCGGCCGCGCCGAAGCCGGCGACCGCCCCGGCGGCGGGTTTATGCTCACGGTGGAGGTCCCGGCTTAGGCCAACCCGGCGGACAATTTTCATTTTTCATCGTTCACTGTTCACGGGCAATTGTCCGAACCATTGAAAATAAACGATGAACCTTGAACGATGAACCATAAGAAGCTCCGCCTCATGCTGGTCGACGACCAGTCCCTCTTCCGCGAGGCGTTGCGCACGCTGCTGGCGCTGCAGCCCGACTTTGAAATCGTCGCGGAGGCCGAGAACGGGGAGCGCGCGATCGCCCTGGCGAAGGTCCACCGTCCCGACGTCGTTCTCATGGACCTGCGGATGCCCGTCATGGGCGGCGTCGAGGCCACGCGCCGCGTGCTGGCCGCGGTGCCCGACACGAAGGTCGTCGTGCTCACCACCTTCGAGGAGGACGAGGAAATCTTCGAGGCGATGCGCGCCGGCGCGGCCGGCTATTTGCTGAAGGCCTGCTCCGCCGATAAACTCAACGAATCCGTCCGCGCCGCCGCCAAGGGCGCGGCCGTCCTCGAGCCGGCCGTCACCGCCCGCCTGATGGCCGAGGTGAACCGCCTGTCCGCCCGCGAGGGCAAAAAGGTTTCCCAATCGCTCGCCGACCCGCTGTCCGAACGCGAGCTGGGCGTGCTCCGGTTGCTGGCGGCCGGCTGCAGCAACAAGGAAATCGGCGCGAAGCTGAACATCACCGAGGGCACCGTGAAAAACCACATGACCAACGTCCTCGGCAAACTCGGCGTCCTCGACCGCACCCAGGCGGCGCTGCGCGCCCGGGAGCTGGGGCTGATTTGAGGCCAAGTCTAGAGCTTATAGCTCAGAGCTGATAGCAAAGCCAGTCGGGTTGCTGTCGTGCTCGAGGCTCTCAGCTCTAAGCCCTAAGCTCTCGGCTGCATGACCACAGGTCACGCCCCGCCATGACCACACCCCTGACTTCCGGGCGATGCGGTTCCCTGCGCAACCTGCTATCTTCAGGGCGTCATGAGCCTCCGCACCGAACTCGCCGCCGCCTGTCGCTCGCTCCGCCGGGCGCCGGGCTTTTCCGCCCTCGCCATCGGGATGCTTGCGCTGGGCATCGGGGCGAACGTCGCGATCTTCTCGATCTTCCGCTCGATCATTCTCAACCCGCTGCCCTACGAGCGCCCGGGCGAGCTGGTCGGCCTCAGCGCCGTCAACGCCGCCAAGGCGCTGACCATGCCGGCGCTGTCGGCGTCCGACTTCCGCGATCTCAAGGAACGCAGCCAGTCCTTCGCCCGCCTCGCCGCCTACCGGCCGAATTTCGTTTCCTACAAGCCGGCCGGACGCGATGCCGTGCAATTCGTGGGCGCGCTCGTGACCGAGGAATTCTTCCCGCTGTTCGGCGTCGCCCCGCAGGCGGGCCGCACGTTCAACGCGGATGAATTCAGCGCCGCGGCCCCGCGCACCGCCGTGTTGTCCCGCGCCGCGTGGCGCAAGCATTTCGGCGAGCGCGCCGATGTCGTCGGCGAAACGCTCGTGCTCGACGACCAGCCCGTGACGGTCGTCGGCGTCATGCCGGAGGACTTCCGCGAGCCGGAATTCGTCGACATCTGGATGCCCTTCCCCGCCGAGGCGCCGGAGAACCTGGCGCGCGACTCGCGTTACTGGACCACGGTCGGCCGGCTCAAGCCCGGCGTCGCGTCCACCACGGCCCAGGCCGAGGCCACGCTGATCGCGGACACCCTCGCGAAGGAATATCCGTCGATGAACAAGGGCTGGGGCGTGACGCTGCGCCCGCTGCTCGAGCAACGCGTCGGCAACCTGCGCGGTTCGCTCATCCTGCTCGTGGGCGCCGTCGGCCTCGTCCTCCTCATCGCCTGCGTGAACCTCGCCAACCTGATGCTCGCGCGCGGGGTGTCGCGTCTGGGCGAACTCGCCGTCCGGCTCGCGCTCGGCGCCACGCCCGGCACCCTCGCGCGCGGGGTTTTCCTGGAGAGCCTGGTGCTGGCCGTGGCGGGCGGCGCGATCGGCGCCGCCCTCGCGGCCGCGGGCCTGCCGGTGCTCGCCCGCACCCTGCCGCCGGGCCTGGTCCCGCGCTCGTCGGCGATCGCGGTCGACGGCGGCGCACTCGCCTTCGCGCTGGGCGTCTCGGTGCTGACCGGAATCATCTTTGGCCTCCTGCCCGCGTGGCAGGTGCTGCGCGCCAACGTCAACGAACTCCTGAAGTCCGGCGGCGCCCGCGGCGGCACCAACCGCTTCGCCGGACGCGCGCAGGCCGCGCTGATCACCGGCCAGGTGGCGCTCACCCTCATGGTGCTGTCGGGCGCGGGGCTGCTCGCGCACAGCCTGCTTAACCTCCAGCGCACGCGGCCGGGGCTCGATTCGACCGACGTCCTCACGCTGCGCGTCGCGCCGCCCGAGACGCGCTGGCAGGATTTCACCGGCCTCGCGCAGTACTACGACCGGCTGCTCGACGAGGTTCGCCGCCTGCCGGGCGTCGAGGCCGCCGCGTTCGACTCCAGCGCGCCGCTCTGCGGCATCACGCTCCGCTACCCTTTTTGGGTGCAGGGACGTCCGCGCACGGAGGGCAGCGCCGACGACGCCGTGTTCAACGCCGTGTCGCCCGACTTTCTCAAGGTGCTCAAAATCCCGCTGCTGCGCGGACGCTTTGTCGCCGCTTCCGACGAACAGAAGGGGCTCAAGGTCTGCGTCATCAACCAGACGCTCGCCACCCGTCTGTTCCCCGGCGAGGACCCGATCGGCAAGCGCATCCAGACGGTCGCCTTCCTTGTCCGCGACTATCGGGAGATCGTGGGTGTTATCGGTGACGTGAAGCAGGAGAACCTCTCCGACCCGGCGCCACCGCAAATTTACGTGCCGCAAACCCAGTCGCCCTGGTTTTTTGCCACCCTCCTCGTCCGCCTCCAGGGCGGCGCCGCCCGGCTCCCCGCGTTGCAAGCCGCGCTCCGCCGCGCCGATCCGTCGCTGGCGCTGAATATCCGCGCGCTCGACGACAACATCGCGCGCACGGCGACGCAGCCCCGGTTGCGCACCGCGTTGTTCGGGCTGTTCGCGCTCATTGCGCTCGGGCTGTCGGCCTTTGGCATCTACGCGAGCATGGCATTCACCGTCAGCCAGCGCGTCCGCGAAATCGGTGTGCGCATGGCGCTCGGCGCCACGCCCGCCGGCATCCTCGCCTGGGTGCTGGGCCGCGCGGCCCGGCTCTGCGCGATCGGCATCGTGGCCGGACTGACCGGCGCGGTCGCGCTGGGCCGGCTATTGCGCGGCCTGCTGTTCAGCGTCGAGCCCGCGGATCCGCTCGTGCTCGCGGCGCTGGCGATTTTCCTCCCGCTCGTGGCGCTCGCCGCCAGCGCCCTCCCGGCGTTCACCGCGGCCCGCCTAAACCCGACGCAGGCGCTCCAACAAGAATGACGATCCCGCGAACGACGCTGATCCATCGATCATCCGCGTTGATCCGCACCGTCCGCGGAAAATTTCCACCTCCAACCATCCCATGAAACCCAGATGCATCCTCACCACCGCGGCGGTCGCCGCTTTTTTCTTCCTCGCCGGCATGGCGCTCGCCCAGGCACCGGCCTCATCCGTTGCGGCCGCGACGCCAGCCGATGCCGCCGCGCTCCACCAGCAGGGCCTGGAGCGTTTCAAGCAGAAGGACTACAAGGCCGCCGTGGAATTTGCGGAAAAGGCCACCAAGGCCGATCCGACCAAGGCGGAGTATTTTTCCCAGTTCGGGATCGCCATGAGCCAGCGCATGAACGAGCTGAACTTCATGCAAATGGCCGTGATGTCCGGCCGCATGCGGAAGGCCTTCGAGAAGTCCGTTGAACTCGATCCCAATCACGTCCCCGGCCTCATCGGCCTCACCCGTTTCTACACCAACGCCCCGGAGATCGCCGGCGGCAGCCTCGGGAAGGCGGCGGAATTCGCGACGCGCGTGCAGAAGCTCGACCCGTTCCTCGGCGCCCTCGAACTCGCGCGCATCGCCGAAAAGGCGGAAAAGCCCGATGAGGCCCTCGCGCAGTACGAGGCGGCCGCCAAGGCGAATCCCAAGAGCACCAGTGCCCTTACCGGCGCCGGCCGCATGCTCGCACAACTCGGGAAAAAGGACGAAGCCCGCGCCCGCTTCGAAGCCGCCCTCAAAATCAACCCGGAGCACGAGGCCGCGAAGAAGGGCCTCGCCGCGCTCGATGCCCCCGCGAGCTGACCGCCTGACCGGCGGGGTTAGTAGTTTAATACCTGGATTCCGAAGTTGAGGGAAGGAATTGGGATCCAGACAACGACCCAGAAGGGGTCAGGTTGCTTTATTCCCGATCGTTGCATCGGTGCTGCCAGAGGGAAACCCAGCAGGAATAAAGTAACCTGACCCCTTTTGAAGATCCCTTGGAATGGAATGATGCTTTTTCGTCTTCGGAATACAGGTAATAGACTACTGTGGTTTTTTTTGGGGGAGGGAAGGTCGGTCTGCGAACGGCCTCGGTTGGTGGCCGCACGCGCCTGGGCCGGTCAGAGACCACAGCCGTCCCACAGAAAGTGGGGAGGGGGAGGAAAAGAGTGGCTCGGCGGGGGAAGGTTTTCCTGCGAGAGCAGGAGTG
>CAZEUN010000028.1:0-46192 GCA_964515595.1 uncultured Oleiharenicola sp.
ATCCTCGCCAAACTCGAACGACTTTCAAAAGTTATCTGCGGGACACAACACTAGTTCGTCCTCGAGTTCGCGTGCATTGGCTGCGAGTTCGGCCAGTTTTTTCCTAAGGGCAGCAGCCCTGTTGGACGATTCGTCTTCCACGCAAACAGAATGAGGCGGTATCAGTCACCGCCAACGGAAAATTCAAATCATCCTGTCGCCTGTTGGAGGCCGACCCCGATTTGAGTTCGCGCCAAGTGCAATCGCAGGTCAGGCAGCGCGGCTAGTCGGAGGAACCGGCGGAGTCCAGGAAAGCCACCCCACCCGTCCAAGGGCTCCCTCCAACCCATCGGCAGCCCTGCCGCTCCAATATAATGCCGGAGGGCAAACCGCTCACCTCGCGGACCAAACGCCAGCCGCCCGCTCCGGGCAGATCCAGCCTCATGGGGATGGCCTCAACTGACGGGCCAAACCGGTGCCAAATAATGAGAAGCTTGCCGGGCGCGCGGACGGTGACGATTTGATGGCCGGACGGGTGCTGGTAGGAATCGCCGGTTTCGCGAATGCATCGAAACTCGCCGTCACGAATGACCGGCGCCACCGTTTGGTAGAAATCGATGGAGTCCCGCACGAATGTCCACTCCGCCTCGCCGAGGCTGGCGACGTCGCCGGAGAGGCACATGCGGCCGAGGAACGTCGCCGCCAGCGAATAGCTGAGGCGTTGCAGCGAATCGCCGCGGCGCAACACGGCCCAGATCTGCTTCTGTTGCGAACAGACCAGGCGGTTGAGATTGGCGGCGATCAGCGGGATGTCCGGCGTCTCGTGCGCGTCCGAAAACGAACTCATCGCCGTCAGGGCCATCATCGAGGCCTCCAGGCGGTGCCCGCCCGAGGAGCAATTCTCAATCACGAGGCCGGGCAACTCCGCGCGCAGCCGGACGAAAAAGCGCTGCACGCCGGCGAGGTGCTGGCGCAGGTTCTCGCCGGGCGAGTCCGGGCCGTCGACACCCGGGCCGATCGAATCATTGCAGTCGACCTTGAGGTAACCGAAGCCGTCGTCGCGCAACCGCGCGATCACGCGCTCCGCCAGGTAGTCGTGCACCCAGGGATCGCGGAAATCCCAAAAGCGGCGGTTGCCCACCTGCAAGGGCGCGCCGTCGCGCTGCAGTTGGTGCGCCGTCTCAGCCCACGCGGCCGAACCCGGGTTGACGGCCTCGAACTCGAACCACAGGCCCGGCACCAACCCGCGCGCGCGAATCGCGTCCGCCGTCGCGCTCAGCCCGGACGGAAACGCGCGGCGGTTCACGCGCCAGTCACCGTTCTGCTGAAACTTGTCGCCGGGCCGCTCCGCCCAACCGTCATCGATCACGAGGTATTTCACGCCCGTCCCCGCGAGGCGGTCGGCGAGCTTCACCAGGCTGTCATGATTGGGATGGCCCCACGAGGTGCACCACTCGTTGAACACCACCGGCATCGCCTCCTCGCCGACGGGGGCATTAAAATTCCCCCGCTGCGCCGCCAGCAGCCGGTCGGTCGCCGCGTCGATGGAACCCGCCACGACCGTAAGCGTGGCCGACGGCGCGCTGCAGCGTCCGCCGGGCGCCAGGACGTGACGCCATTCGCCGTCGAGCCGATCCGCGCCGCCGCCCGCGAGCGCGAGCTGGTCCGCGCGGCGGTGGATTTCGAGATGCCACGTGCCCGGACACGCGAGCTGCGCGAGCCACGTCACGCCCGCCGTCCGATCCTCGACGCCGACCACCGGAAACCAGCCGTTCACCGGCAGCGATCCCGCCTGCCCGAAACGTTCCGTGCGCACGCCATGCCCGGTCCACGAGCGCTCGAGGTTCAGCGCTTCCACGCGGTGCGCCTCGTGGCGTCCCTCGGCGCACCACGCGCTCCGGAAGCGGTGCACCCACAAACGGCCGGGCGCGTCATCGCGCGCGAACGGCGTGATCGCCCCGAGTGAAAAGGACGCGAGGTATTCGAGCGTCACGGGCGCGGCGGTCGGATTCTCCACCGAGACCTGCACTTTCAGCGTGCCGGTCAACGGATCGACGGTGAGCTCGTGCAAACCGGCGAGGCCGCCCGCCACCGCGAAGGCGGTGCGCAGAAAAACCAATCCATCGCGATCCTCGCGGGTATGCGCGGTCACCGCGAGACTTTGGGTGGTCGCGGAATGGCGCAGCGTGCGGCCCTGCGCGAAACCGCCCGGATAGGCGTCACCGCCGACGTGCAGGTGCACGAGCGGATCCACTTCCCACGCGGGGATTCGATTCCAGGCGGCGGGCAGATCGCGCACCGACGGCGCATCGAGCCATTCGCGCGGGGTCACGGTCTGGCCCGCCAGCGCCGCGGGCAAAATCGCAAGCCCCCACGCCGCCGGCCGTTCCGCCGGCGCGAGGTAGCGGACCAGGAGATCGCCGAGGGTGTATTCGGCCTGCGTGATGATGAAGGGAGAAGCCATGACGCCTACGATGGACCTGATTTCGTAGCAGCGGTCGTCAGACCGCTGGCGAAAACTCCAGCGGTCTGACGACCGCTGCTACTTTTCGAACCGCTCATATTTCCGGCAAAGAAAAACCTTCCCCACCGCAATAGCGACGAGGAAGGTTGATAATCAAGCGTCCCAGCCGGGATCAGAACCGCGTCGTGGCCGACAGCGTGAACGTGCGCGGCGGCGACCAGGTGCGGCCGCCGGCGGAGTAAAGCTTGTCGGTCAGGTTCTCGACGTTGAGCTGCAGGTCCACGGGGCGGCCGTACACCTGCGCCCGATAGCCGAAGGCGGCGTCGAACACCACCCAGCCCGGCAGCACCGTGCCCCAGGAGGAGTTGCTCGCGAGCGGCATCAGGTCCGTTTGCGCGCGGATGCCGAAGCCGGCCCAGCCGCTCTTCAGGGTCCCCTCCGTGAAGCTGTATTTCTGCCAGATGCGAAGCGTGTCGTCCGGCGTGTTGTCGAGCGGACGGCCGTTGAGGATCGAGTAATCGATCATGGCCTGCGCCGTCGCCGCGGCGCCCGCGAGCGGCTTGGAGAGCGTGAGCTCGTTGGTCCACAGGTGGCTGGCCTCGACGGTCAGCGTGTAGTTGCGGTTCGGCATCCAGGTGAAGCCCACCTCGACACCCGCCGACGTGCTGCCGTCGATGGTCTTGTTCCACTGGACCTTCGCGGTCTGCGCGAGGTTCTGCGTGGCCGGATTCGGGTCAACGGCCGTGCCGACGTTGCGCGGGTCGTTCGCCGTGCGCTCGTTGTCGATGATCACCGTGTTGTGGCGGGTGAGCTCGAAGACGCCCACGCGGCCGATCAGCTTGCGGTCGAACATCTCGATCTTCAGGCCGGCCTCGCGGCCACGGCCCTCGAGGTCGGGCACCGGGTTGGCGGCGCGCTCCTCCGTCGTCACCAGCGAGGTGAAGCCGGCGGCGGCATTGATCAGCGAGCCGGCGGGCACGGCTTCCGTGCCGACGTTCTCGCTCACGTAGAGATTCACCCCGGGGAGCGGCTCAAAGACGAGCCCGAGCGTGTGCGACTGCGTCGAGGTCTTGGCCGTGTTGAGGAAGCGGTTAACCTTCGCGCGATCGCGATCGAGGTTGTAGGAGCTCTGCTGGACGATGCTGTTGCGGTAGCCCGCGAACGCCGTCAGGCGGTCCTGCCAGAAGCTGCCGCTGTAGGCGACGTAGCCCGCCTCCGGGAAGGTGCGGGAATAGGTCTGGGCCGCGACGCCCGGCGCCGCGGTGGCGTCGGCGAACACGATGATCGACTCGTAGTTCGGCACGGCGTGGACGCGCGGGTCGAAATAGTTGAGGACGTTCGCGCCCGTCAGGATCGCCGGCGAGCCAATGACGTTGGGCGAAGCGGCCACGGAGGACAGCTTGCTGGTGTCCACCAGCGGGGTCACCGACCACGCCTGGTTGAAGGCGGCCTCGTAGCCGAGGAGCAGCTTGTGGTTCACCTTGAGGAATTCCCGGGTGAGCACGGCCTCGATTTTTCCGTTCACGGGAATTTCCTCGCGCTTGGTCGCCGTGCTGGTGGCCGAGAGCAAGGGCGTGCTGCCGTCCGGATAGCGGCGCAGCGCGTTGCTGAAGAAGGTCGTGTAGCTGTGCTGGTCGGCCCAGCGGCCGAGCACGCGGACCTCGAACCAGTCGGTCACCATGAGGTTGGTCTCGCTCTCGACGAGGTCGTACTTCGTGGAGAAGGAGTCGTGCTCGCCGAAATGGTTGGCGTCGTTGCCGCTGGCCCAGTCGCCCGCGGTGAAGCTCTCGCCCTCGCCGAGGGAGCGCCAGCGGCCGTCGAGCGTGAATTTGTCGAGGCGCCAGTTGGCAAAGGTGCGGGCGATGCGCGTGCGGTACTCGTCGACCGTGTAGGGAATGCCGGCGAGCGCGCCGGCGCGGCTCTTGCCGAGGTCCAGCAACGCCTGCGAGGGATTGTCGTAGTCGGCCTGGTAATTCTGCGTCGATTGCATCGAGTTGCTGATCATGTTGCCGCGCACGTCGCGGTGCGCGAACTCGAGGCGCGTGGTCAGCTTGCGGAAGGGCCGCCAGGTCACCTGCGGGTTGAGGAAGGCCGTGGTGGAGTTGCTGAAGTCGCGCCAGGTGTTGTCGTCGCTGAACTGCGCGATCACGCGGTAGGCGAGCTTGTCGTTGATGATCGGGCCGGTGACGTCGGCGCGGACCTGGTAGCTCTCGTTCGAATCGAGGCGCACGCTGAGCTTCGTGCCGGGATCGAAGGCGGGTTTCTCGGTGACAAGGTTCACCACGCCGCCGAGGGTCGAGCCGCCGATGAAGACGGACATCGGGCCGCGGGCGACCTCGACGCGGTCCACGCTCTCGGTGCCGAAACCGAACTTCATGGGCAGGCCGTTGCGCTGGCTGATGTTGATCGGCTGGCCGCGGATGCGCGTGCGCAGCGGCTCACCGCCCGTCACCGCGCCCACGGAGGGATCGATGCCGGCGGAATTGCGCGTGCCGCTCTCCATGCCGCCCTGGTCGGTCGTGAAGGCGGCCTGGTAATTGGCCACGCCATTGAAGCCGACGCCGCCGGTGTCCTCGAGGAACTGGGCGGTGACAACGTTGATCGCGAGCGGGATCTTCGAGAGATCCGCGGCGAAACCGGTCGTCGAGATGGACTTGTCCGCGACGTAGGCCGAGTCGCGCTTGCTCTTCACCTCGAAGACGGAGAGGTGGAGGACATCGTCCTTGGGGTCGGTCGCCGGGGCAACCTGGGCGGAAGCCGGGGCAAGGCACGCGAGCAACAGCGTCGCGGTGAGAAGAGATCCGGCGGAAGCGCGGAGGTGAATCATTGGGGGTCCGGGTTGATGGTCGTTACGGTAGATCCCCGCAAGCGATACCGGGTAGCCTCAGTCCGCAAGCATCCCGGGGGAGCTTGGCGGTTCGGCTGCAGGGTAAGCGGGGCTCCCCGTGCTATGCCCGGCCCCGGCCCGCGCGAAAATCGCCTCGTTACTGAAATCGCTCAGCGCGGGACGATGAACGGTTTCAACAGGCGTTGCCTCGCCCCACTCCCGGGCCCATCTAACCTGCCATGATGCGTCTTCTCCTTCGCCCGGGCTTGTTCGTTGCACTGGCCGGCCTCGCGCTGGCAGCGTCCGCCGCCGACCGGCCGGTGCGCCTCATGGCCGTGGGCGACTCCATCACGGCGGGCGCCGATTTCTTTTCCAATTACCGGCCCCTCCTCCGGGAAAAACTGGCCGCGGCGGGCTATGCGGTCGAATTCACCGGTTCCCAATCCAGCGCGACGCCCGCGGGTCCCCTCGCCCACGAGGGCTACGGCGGCAAAAACACCGAGTGGCTCGCGCAGAACGTGCCGGCGAATTTCCGCGCGCACCCGGCTGACATCGTGTTGCTGCACAGCGGCCACAACCATTCCGTCGAGGAACAGCCGGTGCCGGGCATCCTGGCCGCGACCGAGAAACTGATCGCGGCCTTCCGGGAGGCGAACCCGTGCGTGACGGTGCTGCTCGCGCAGGTCATTCCCGCCGGCAAGCTGCCGAAATATTCCTATTTGCCGGAATTGAACGCCGCCCTCGCCACCCTGGCGGCGCGGCTCGACTGCCCGGACCAACGCGTGGTGCTCGTCGATCAGAGCACCGGCTTCGACTGGAAAACCGACACGGTCGCCGACCACGTGCATCCCAACGCGCAGGGAGCCGAAAAAATGGCGCAGGTCTGGTTCGCAGCACTCCAAACGATCCTGCCGCCGCCCAGGCGGAATTAATTGATGGAGGGCCGGACTCCCGGCCGGCCGCGAAGGCGACCCATGGCGCGACCGGGACCTGCACGGCCGGTCAGGAGACCGACCCTCCAAATTCAAGCGCGTCGCTGGCCGCTCCGAGGTCGCCCGGGCTTTAGGCGTGAAATAGAGCATATAAAATTAATGTGGAGCCGCCCAAAACCGTGTTAACTATCGTTGTCGTCATTCTGAGCCCCGCGAAGAATCCAAGCGATTGCGCGAATTTCCTTGGATCCTTCGCGGGGCTCAGGATGACGGGCTCGGGAACTATCAGCGTCTCCGAAACTGAAAAACGGCTACGGCTTTTGCTGAAAATGCTCCAGGGCGAACGCCGGGATAACCTCAACCTGCCAATTCCCGCTTCACGAAATCATTCGTTCACCGAACGATTTCAGTGCAGCCCGGTTCGCCGCGGCCGCCGGCGCGAAAAAGACTGCCCTTATGTTACCCCGTGCGCGGCCTCTGCGCCCCCTGCTGTCCGTGCTGGCCTTTGCCGGCCTGCTGTTGTCCGCCGGCGCGAGCGGCCGCGAGCGGCTGCTGCTGGACTTCGGCTGGCGGTTTCACCTCGGGGACCCGGCCGGCGTCGATCCCGCCGTCTTTGCCTATCCGGAAGTGGATGCCCTCGAACGCACAGCGCGCGCGCACCTGGAAGAGGAGCCCAGGCTCGTCCCGCTCCGCCGTTCGCCGGCCGACGTCAATGCCGCCCCGCCGGTCTCGTTCGCGCAACCGGGGTTCGATGACCGCGCGTGGCGCTCGCTCGACCTGCCGCATGACTGGGCGGTCGAACTGCCCTTCAATCCGCAGGCGTTGCGCAACCACGGCTACAAGGACATGGGCGCCGGCGTCGGCGCGCAGAATTCCTGGGAGGCGCTGGAAATGGGCCAGAGCGCGCAGGCGCTCGGCGGCGTCAAGGGCAACACCATCGGCTGGTATCGCCGCACCTTCGATCTCGCGTTGGAAGATCGCGACGGCGCGCTCTGGGTCGAATTCGACGGCATCTACCGCAACGCGCTCGTGTGGCTCAACGGCCGGTGCCTCGCCCGCAATGTCAGCGGCTTCAGCAGCTTCAAGGTCGACCTCGCGCCCCATGCCAACTTCGGCGGCAAAAACACGCTCGTCGTCCGCGTCGATGCCAGTCGCACCGAGGGTTGGTATTACGAGGGCGCCGGCATCTACCGCCACACCTGGCTGGTGAAGACCCCGCCGGTGCACGTCGCCCACTGGGGCACGTTCGTCACGTCGACCGTCGCCGACGACGGTCACGCCGCCGTCACCGCCCGGACCACCGTGCGCAATGACTCGACCGAACCCCGGACGGCCGTGCTGCTCTCGCGCGTCGTCGACGCCGCCGGCCGGACCGTGGCCGAGCACACCTCCGAGCCCTTCACCGTGGCCGCGAACGCGGAAACGACCGTCGCGCCCGTGCTCGCCGTCGCCAGCCCCGCCCTCTGGTCGCCCGAGACGCCCCACCTTTATCGCCTCCTTTCCGAAGTGCGCGCGTCACCATCCGCCGTGCCCGACCGGTACGAAACGACTTTCGGCATCCGCACCATCCGCTTCGATGCCGACCAGGGCTTCCTGCTCAATGGGAAGAAATACGTCATCCGCGGCGTCGGCGTCCACCAGGACCATGCCGGCGTCGGCGTGGCGGTGCCCGATGACGTGCAGGAATTCCGCGTCCGCCGGTTGAAGGAGATGGGGGTGAACACGTATCGCACCGCCCATCACCCGCATTCCCCCGCCATTCTCGAGGCGTGCGACCGGCTCGGGATGCTTGTCGTCGATGAAAACCGCCGGTTCGACGACACGCCCGAAACGCTCAGCCAGGTCGAACGCCTGGTCCGCCGCGACCGCAACCATCCGAGCGTCGTCCTCTGGTCGCTCGGCAACGAGGAGTTCAAGGATCAGATGCAAGGCGAGCCGTGGGGCGAGCCCATCGCCCGGAAAATCCAGGGCCTGGTCAAAACGCTCGATCCGTCGCGCCCGACGCTGATGCCGATGAACGGCGACTGGGGCAAGGGCTTCTCGCACATCGTCGACGTAATGGGGTTCAATTACCTCAAGCTCGGCGACGCCGACAAATTCCACGCCGATCACCCGCACATTCCCGCGATCAGCAGCGAGGAGTCCTCCGCCGTCGCCACGCGCGGCATCTACATCGAGGATCGCGTGCGCGCGTATGTCACCGCCTATGGCACGAAAGTCCCGCCGTGGGGCTCCACCGCCGACGCCTGGCTGCCGTACTTCGAAGCGCGCCCGTGGGTCGCCGGCGTCCTGATGTGGGCCGCCTTCGACTGGCGCGGCGAGCAATGGCCCTACGACTGGCCGGCGATCAACTGCCAGTTCGGCGTCCTCGACACCTGCGGTTTCCCGAAGGACAGTTTCTATTTCTGCCAGGCGTGGTGGTCCGGCCGCGACGTGCTGCATCTCCTGCCGCACTGGAACTGGGCCGTGCGCGACAAGGAGCCGATCGCCGTCCGCGCCTACACCAATTTCGACGAGGTCGAACTTTTCCTCAACGACCAGAGCCAGGGTCGCCGGCCGGTCCCGCGCGGCGGCTTCGTCGAATGGCCGGTCGTCTATGCCGCCGGCGTCCTCCGCGCTGACGGCTATCGCGCCGGCAAGCTCGTCACCAGCACCCGCGTCGAAACTACCGGGCCCGTGGCGAAGCTCGTCCTCACCCCCGACCGCGCGACGCTTCGCGCCGACGGCGAGGATTGCGCGCTCGTCACCGTCTCCGCCCTCGATCGCGAGGGCCGTGCCGTGCCGACCGCCGGCGATGCCGTGGAATTCGAAATCAGCGGCCGGGGAAAAATCATCGGCGTCGGCAACGGCGACCCCTCCAGCCACGAACCCGACAAGGGCACCCGTCGCAGCCTTTTCAACGGCCTCGCCCAGGTGATCGTGCAAACGACGAAATCCCCGGGACCCGTCATGCTCACCGCCCGCGCGCCAGGCTTGGCGCCCGTGACGCTCACGCTCACCGCCGCACCGGCGGCGCCGCGGCCGGCGGTGCCGTAAATCCATTTCGCCCATGGCAACCCACACCCCCCGCCCTGCGGCCCCCCCTCTCCAGAGGGGATTTTTCGCAGGCGCAGATGGAGATCCTCGAGAGGGGTGGCGCTTGCCGCGCCGAAGCCTGGCAAAGGCGGGCGCAGCGACGGGGTGGGTTCAGGACGCGCGTTACTCATCCATTCACTTTCCCTCTCCTCCTATCCTTCGATGATCCGTCACGAACTCTCCACTGATTTTGTCGTTGTTGGCGGCGGCCTGGCCGGCGTCTGCGCCGCGATCGCGGCCGCGCGCAACGGCCGCAAAGTCGTCCTGTTGCAGGACCGTTCCGTCCTCGGCGGCAACGCCTCCAGCGAGGTCCGCATGCACGTCGTCGGCGCCGACATCCACGGCCGCCGGCCGGGCGCGCGCGAATCAGGCCTGATCGAGGAATTCCGCCTCGAGGACGCCGCGCGCAATCCGCACCGCTCCTATTCGCAATGGGACCTGCTCCTGTACGAGAAGGTCACGGCGGAGCCGAACATCACGCTGCTGCTCGACACAGATTGCACGGGTTGCCACGTGGAGCCCGCGACGCCGGGCGGACGGCGCCTCACCGCGGTCCGCGCGGTGCGCCAGTCCACGGAGGAGGAATTCACGATTCGCGCGGCGGTGTTCGCCGATTGCTCCGGCGACGGCCGGCTGGGCGTCGAGGCGGGCGCGGACTTCACCACCGGCCGCGAGGCCCGGGCCGACTACGGCGAATCGCTCGCGCTCGACGCGGCCGACCGGCAGACGCTCGGCAGCTCCATCATGTTCACGGCGCGCCGCCACGAGAAACCGCAGCCTTTCCTGGCGCCGCCGTGGGTGCGCCGTTTCCAAAAGCACGAGTTCAAGTTCCGTCCGATCGACGGTTTTGAATACGGCTACTGGTGGGCCGAATGGGGCGGCCAGTTGGACACGATCAAGGACAACCCCGCCATCCGCCACGAACTGCTCCGCATCGCGCTCGGCTTGTGGGATTATGTGAAGAATTCCGGCGACCATCCCGACTCCGCCAACTGGGCGCTCGACTGGGTGGGCGCGGTGCCGGGCAAGCGCGAGTCGCGCCGGTTCCTCGGCGCGCATGTGCTGACGCAACAGGACCTCGAGGCCGGCCGGCTCTTTCCCGACACGGTGGCGTATGGCGGCTGGCCGCTCGACCTGCATCCGCCGAGCGGCATCGACGCGATCGAGGAGGCGCCGTGCCGCCACATCCTGCTGCCGGGTCTCTACGCCATCCCACTGCGCGCGCTGTACTCGCGCAACATCACCAACCTGCTTTTTGCCGGCCGCAACATCAGCGCCACCCACGTCGCCTTCGCCAGCACCCGCGTCATGGCCACCTGCGCCGTCATGGGCCAGGCCATCGGCACCGCCGCCGCCCTCGCCGCGGGCCTCGGGATCCGCTCGCTCGCCGAGCATTTCAACCTCGCGGAAATCGAGCGCCTGCAACAGCGCCTGCTGCGCGACGACGCGTTCCTGCCGGGTCTCCGTCACGAGGAGGGCTCCGACCTTGCCCGCCAGGCAACCATCACCGCTTCGGGCGAAACCGACCGCGGCGCCGCCCGACAGGTGATCGATGGGCTCACGCGCGAGCTTTTCCCCGCGTTCGGCCCCTGGGCCGATGGCGCAACGCACCGCTGGGAATCGACCGCCCTGCCGGCGTGGATCGAACTGGCGTGGCCGGCGCCGCAGACGATCGGCGAGATCCATGTGACCTTCGATTCCGGTTTCGAACGCGAGCTCACGCTGAGCGCCAGCGATGCCACCACGCGCAAGCTCATCCGCGGCCCGCAGCCGGAGCTGGTCCGCGATTATGAAATTCTTCTCGATGACCAGCCGGTCGCGGCCATCACGGGCAATCTCGTCCGCAAGCGCATCCACCGTCTCGCGCAACCCATCGCCGCCAGCCGCCTTCGTCTCGTCGTGAAAGCCACGCACGGCGCGCCCCAGGCCCGCGTGTTTGAAATCCGCGCCTACGGGGCTTGAGTACCGTCATGCCCACCCTCCGTTCGATCGCCTCCTTGTTGGCCGGCTTGTGGCTGACCGCAACGATTCAGGCCGCCGAACCCGAACTCCACGCGCGCGGCGGCCTGCCGAACGTCGCCGCCCGCGCCGCCGCCGGCGGGGCCGTGCGGGTCGCGTACCTCGGGGGCAGCATCACCGCGGCTGACGGCTGGCGCCCGCTGACCACGGCCTGGCTGCGCGCCCGTTTTCCCCACGCCCAGATCGTCGAGATCAACGCCGGCCTGCCGGGCACGGGTTCCAACCTGGGCGCCTGCCGGGTTGACCATGATGTCCTGGTGCAGAAACCCGACCTGCTTTTCGTCGAGTTCGCCGTCAACGACACGAACGCCGCGCCCGACGTCATCGAACGGACGATGGAAGGCATTGTCCGGCAAACGTGGCGCGCGAATCCGGCCACGGACATCTGCTTCGTTTATACCGTGTCCACCCCGGGCCTGCCCGATCTCCAGACCGGACGCTTTCCCCCGTCGGCCCGCGCCATGGAAACCGTCGCCGCCCACTACGGCATTCCCTCGATTCACTTCGGCGTCGAAGTGGCCCGCCAGCTGGCCGCCGGCAAACTGGTCTTCAAAGGCGAGCGCGACGATGCCCGGACCTTTTCGCTCGACGGCGTCCATCCCACGCCCGCCGGCCACCGGGTTTACACCGCCGTCCTCGAGCGGATCCTGCCCGCGTTGATGGCGACGACCCCGGCCGGGCCGCATGCCCTGCCCGCACCGCAACGCCCGGACAACTGGGAACACGCGGAGCTCCGGGAGATCGGCGCGCAAATGCGGCGGGGCGATTGGGCCGCCGTCCCGGCAACCGATCCCAATCTTCGCGGCGTGACGAAGGCCCTGCTGCCCCCCACCTGGCGCGCGCAGACGACCGGTGCCGCGCTCGAGTTTGAATTCACCGGCCGGACGTTCGGCCTGCTGGGCATCGGCGCGCCGGACAGCGGGATGTTTCGCGTGACGGTCGACGACCGGCCGGCGGTGCCCGACACCTTTTTCGACGCGTACGCCACGCCGACCTTCTGCCGGCAGCGCGAGTGGTTTTATCCCGGGCAACTGGCCGACGGCCCGCACCGCGTGCGCATTGAGTTTTCCGACGCGCCGCTCGACAAGGCGGCGATCAAGGCCGCCGCCGGCAAGCCGATCGGGGATCCCGCGCCGTATGCGCCGCGGACGCTGACCCTGTGCGGGGTGCTGGTCGTCGGCTCCCCCGCGCCGTGAGTGCCGTCCGCACTGGAACATTGCGCCGGCGCCCCCGGTCCACTGAAATCGCTCAGCCCATGAGTGTTTCCCGTCGCTGCACCATCAAGGATATCGCCCGCCAGGCGGGCGTGGCGGTCTCGACGGTTTCCTACGCGTTGCGCAATCACCCGAGCATCCCGCCCGCGACGTGCCGCCGGATCCAGGCCGTGGGGGAAAAACTGGGCTACCGGCCGGACCCGCAGATATCCGCCCTCATGGCGCACATCGGCCGCGGCCGGACCGTGCCGTCCTCGGCCCGCATCGCGCTCGTGTGGATGCAAGGCCGCCGGGCCCTGACGCGCTCGGATCAATTCTTCCTCCAGGTGCGCGAAGGGGCCGCCGCGCGCGCCCAGTTGCGCGGCTACCACCTCGAGGAATTCTGGCCCGACGAGGATCGCCTGAGCGGCGCCCGGCTCACCGGCATCCTGCGGGCGCGCGGAATCCAAAGCGTGATCTTTTCGCCGAGCATCGAGGGCGTCGCCGCCGACTATGGCCTGGCGTGGGAACACTTTGCCTGCGTCGTGCTCGGCCATGCGCGCTGGCCGGTGGAACTGCACCGGGTGGCGCACGACCACTATCACGCCGTTTGCGAATGCCTCCAGCGCATGACCGCCGCCGGCGTGACCCGCCCCGCCATCGTCCTCACCGAGGAGATCAACCAGCGCACCGACAGTGCCGTGAAAGCGGCGTTCATGACGCACCACCCCGTCGAGACAAAGGCCCGGGGGCTGATCTACGCGCTCGACCAGAAGGGCGCCCGCGAATTCCCGGCGTGGCTGCGCACCCACAACCCCGACGGCGTGCTGCTATTGCGCCGCGAAATGTGGTCCGAGATCGTCCACCCGCGGCTGCAGGACCTCCAGGCTCGCGAGCGCGTCTGGTGCGCCAACTGGCAGGCCGGCGACCCGCTCGCGCTGCCGGGCATCCAGCAGCGTTATGACCTCGCCGCGCGCGCGGCGGTCGACCTGGTCACCGGCCTCGAGCAAAGCCGCTCGCTCGGCCTGCCCGATCACCCCCAATGCGTGCAGATCCGCGGCGACTGGCACGAGCACGTGCCCGCGGCCAAGGCCGCCCGCTGAACAGTTTCAGCAGAACGAAGCTCACGCGCTGAGGCGAAGTCGCGAAGCATCCGTCAGTTTCCCCAACCTCCGCCTCAAAGAAGACAGAGCATTTAAAATTAATGTGTAGCCGCGCAAAACCGTGCCAATCACCGCTGTCGTCATTCTGAGCCCCGCGAAGAATCCAAGTGGGTGCGCGCATTCCCCTTGGATCCTTCGCCCGGCTCCCGCTGCCGCCGAGCCTAAAGCGGGCAGGCAGGATGACGGTCTCGGGAACAGTCCGAATCCCTGAAACTTAAAACGGCTACGATGTGCTGAAAATGCTCTACCAAAGAGCCCGCCTCAGATCCGGTCTCCTCCGCGTCCTCAGCGATCTCCTGTAAACTCCGAATCGCTCCCACCGGAAATCACCGCGAATCCCTACTTCGTTAACTTCTGTAAACCTGCCTTGGCCCGAGTTCGCTTTCCGTGTTCTTCGCTCGCTAGCTCTCCTAAACCCAAACCCCTTTCGCGTCATCGCGCCTCCGCGTGAGCCCCACCCCCTCCTCTTCATCCCCCGCCCTGCCGCGTCGCAGCTGGCTGTTGCTCGCGCTGTTGTTCGGCGTCGGCCTGCTCAACTACCTCGACCGGCAGACCCTCTCGATCCTCAAGGCCACGCTCAAGTCGAGCCTGGACCTGACGGACGTGCATTACTCGTGGCTCGTGACGGCGTTCATGGCGCCATACATCGTGTTTTATGTCATCAGCGGCCGGCTGGTGGACCGGTTCGGGACGCGGGCGAGTCTCGCCGCTTTCACCGCGGTGTGGTCCGTGGCCAACGTGTTCAGCGGCCTCGCGCAGAATTTCGGCCAGCTGGCCGGGGCGCGCGCCCTGCTCGGGGCGGCCGAGCCCGGGGCGTTTCCCGCCATCCAGCGCGTGATGATGACGTGGTTCCCCAAGGAGCGCCGCGCGTTCGCGTGGAGCCTGCTCAGCCCGTGCACCACGGTCGGGGCCATCCTTGCGCCACCGCTCGTGGCGATGCTCACCGGGTGGTGGAACTGGCACATGGCGTTCATCCTGCCCGGCATCGCCGGCATCGTGCTCGCCGCGGCTTGGTGGGCCGCTGATCGCAACCCGCCGACGTTTCCCAGCGAGGCCGAGCCGACCACGCCGCCGCCGGCGATGCGCGTGATCCTCCAGGACCGCCGCGTGTGGCTGCTGCTGGCCGCGCGCGCGCTCACGGACCCGGTCTGGTATTTCCACCTGTTCTGGCTGCCGGGTTACCTGCAGGAGAAACTGGGCGTGTCCCTCCCGCAGCTCGGCTGGATCGGCTGGATCCCGTCGTTCGTCGCCTCGGCCGCGGTGATGACCACCGGGCGCACCACCGACTGGCTGGTGGGCCGCGGCCACGCGCCCGTGAAGGTGCGCGTGACCATGTTCGCCGCCGCCGCGCTCTTTGCGCCGATTGGCGCGTTCACCACCTTTGCGCCGTCCATCGCGTGGGCGCTCGTGATGATCTCGATCGTCGCGATCGTCTGCCAGATCTGGTTCTTCGGCCAGGGCCTGCTCGTGGCGGACGTTTTCCCGCGACACTCCGCCGCAACCATCGCCGGCCTGCTCGGCGCCGTCGGCGCCAGCGGGGGGCTGATCATGAACGCGATCGCCGGTCCCTTGATCGAGCGCGCCGGCTACATCCCGGTTTTCGCCGGCCTGGCCTGCCTGCATCCTCTGGCCGCCGTGATGCTCTGGAAGGCGCGGTCGGGATTGTTGGCGGAAAAAACGGCTTCCTGACATGATCATCGCCCCGCTTGCCTATCCACGATGGAACCCGGCCTCCGGACAGGTTGGTTCGACTCGCGCCCTGAAAACCGGCTTCCGTCTTCGAAACAGGATTCTGTCTCTCGTTTGGATCCTGTTGGTTTCAACGCTCTGCGTTCGGGCTGCGACTGAGCAGACGTATCATGTCGCGCCTCCGCCCCTCGGCGACGATGCCCACGACGGCAGCGCGGCCCGCCCCTTCGCCTCGCTCGACCGCGCCCGGCTCGCGGCGCGGGCTTACCTCGCGAATCACGAACTCCACGGTGATATCTTGATCGAACTACAAGGCGGCACCTACGAACTGGCCGCGCCCGTGAAGTTCGGCGCCGCGGATTCCGGCAAGAATGGATTTGCCGTCATCTACCGCGCCGCACCCGGCGCCAAGGTCGTCCTGAGCGGCGGCCGGCGCATCACCGGCTGGGAACGGGCAGGTGAAACCATTTATCGCACCAAGGTCGGTCGCAATATTGCCTTCCGTCAGCTTTGGGTCGACGGGGTGCGCGCCACGCGGGCCCGCACCCCCAACGCCGGCACGATGCTCACCCTGGCCGGTGAGAAACAAACCGACGGCTTCGACCTGCCGCGCGCGCCGCTGGCGGGCGTCACGTTGCACCCCGGCGAAGTGGAAGTGTCCGTCCTGATCGCCTGGATGCACAAGCGCCTGCGGATTGCGCGCCTCACGGAGGCCGGCGCGCCGGACACCGTGCGCGCCGTCATCGAACCCGCGGAATGGGATGGCATCACCAGGCAGCCGCAGGGCGACAGGCTCTATCTCGGCCGGCACTACTGGCTCGAGAACGCCCGCGAATTTCTCGACGCGCCCGGCGAGTTTTTCCTCGATCGCACCGCCGGCACGCTTTTCTACCAGCCGCGCGCCGGCGAGGAGCTGGCGAAGGTCACGGTGATCCGGCCGGAGCTTGAAAATCTCATCATCCTCGACGGCCGGCCCGATGCGCCCGTGCACCACCTGCGGTTCGAGGGATTCACGTTCGCGCACACCGGCTGGACCCGCCCGGATCGCCACGGGTTTGTCGATGTGCAGGCCAACTCGCTCGTGCCCGCCGATCCCGCGGGCGCCGTCGACACCCAGTACCGTCACGACCAGCGGAAGGACCGCATCCCCGCCGCGTTCCAGGCGATGACCGCCGACACGATCACCGTGCGCGATTGCCGTTTCATCCACCTCGGCGGCGCCGGCGTGGTTTTCACCCACGGTGGCAACGACAACGTCATCGAGGGAAATGCTTTCGCCGACCTGTCGGCGGGCGGCATCGAATTCGGCGAGGACGCGGCCCGGCCGGCCGATCCGCGGCTCTTCCCGCGCCGCAACCGGATCGCGAACAATTTCCTGACGCAGATCGGACAGGATTACTATGGATCGGTCGCGATCCTCGGTTACTACACGGACGCCACGGTGATCACGCACAACGAGATCAAGGACGTCCCCTACACCGCCATCAGTCAGGGCTGGGGTTGGGGCAACCCGCCCGCCCCGCCCGACTCGCGCGCGAACCGGATCACTTTCAATCGCGTCACCAACTACATGCTGCGGCTCGACGATGGCGGCGGCATCTACACCACCGATCGGCAATTGGGTTCGGAAATCGCCTACAACCTCGTCGAGCACATGCTGCCGCCGGATCGCAACACCAAGGCCGGCGGCGCGCTCTATCTCGATCAGTTTACCGAGGGCTATCACGTCCACCACAACGTCGTGCTCGACGCCATCCGCTGGCTCTTCATCTGGAATCCGAACATCCGCGGCAACCGGGTGGAAGCCAACCACGCCGACACCGCCGCCCAGCGGAACGACGGGACGGACAATCAAGTGGAACCCGTGCACCTGTCCCGCGACGGCGACTGGTCCGGCGACGCACGGGCGATCATGGAGGGAGCCGGTCTGGAACCGGCCTTTTCCCACCTGCGTGGCGCCGCCGACACACGCTAGCACAGCTGCGTGATGTGCTGAACACACCCCGCCCTGCGGGCACCCCTCTCAAGCCGGAACGATGCAGTTGAAGGTGGAGCGCACTGACCTCAGTGCGCTGGTTTGGGAGCTAACGAAGCAAACGCACTGAGGTCAGTGCGTTCCACCTTTTGGTTTTGAGGCTTTCAGTCTAGCAACGACCCCGACTGCATCGTTCCGGCTCAAGAGGGTATCTTCGCTGGCGCCACGTCGAGATACCCTCTTGAGACGGGTTGAAAACCCCACGCAGTCAGTCCCGCGACCGTAAGGCCGCGCACGAACCGCCCAGGGATTTCCGGGTCTTTGGCGCCGAAGAAAGCCCGATACCGATGCGGCCGGCCGGGACCTATCATCTGGACCATGACCGTGCAGCGCACGACTGACCTGACGTGCGACCACCACGAACGGCATGGCAACGACCCGCATTGGCATCTCCGGCTGGACCTACGCCCCGTGGCGCGGGACGTTCTTCCCGTCCGACCTGAAGCAGCGCGAGGAACTCGCGTTCGCCGCCCGGCAGGTCCGGTCGATCGAAATTAATGGCACGTTCTATTCGCTGCAGCATCCCGGCAGTTACGCTGCCTGGCATGAGCAGACGCCGCCCGACTTCGTGTTCTCGGTCAAGGGTCCGCGCTACCTCACACACATCCGCCGGCTGAAAAACGTCACGGCGCCCCTCGCAAATTTCTTTGCGTCCGGAATCCTGCGGCTCCGCGAAAAACTCGGGCCGATCCTGTGGCAGCTCCCGCCGAGCTTCCGGTTCGACGCCGCGCGGCTTGAGGCGTTTCTCGCGCAACTGCCGCGCGACACCCGGGCCGCGGCGGCGCTGGCGCGGGGGCACGACGCCCAGGTCCGCGAAGCCTGGCTCGAGCCCGGCCCGCGGCGGCCGATGCGCCATGCGCTGGAAGTGCGCCACGCGTCCTTTCGCACGCCGGAGTTCATCGCCCTGCTGCGCCGGCACCGCGTGGCGCTGGTGGTCGCCGACACGGCCGGCAAATGGCCGTTCATGGAGGACGTCACCGCGGATTTCATCTACGCCCGGCTCCACGGCGACGAGGAGCTCTACGTGAGTGGCTACACCCCGGCGGCGTTGCGCAACTGGGCGCGCAAAATCCGCGCCTGGCAAAAGGGCGGCGACGCGCCCCAGGCTGATCTGGCCGGCCCCCGCGCGCCACGGCGCGCCGCCGGCCGCGATGTGTTCGTGTACTTCGACAACGACGTGAAGGTGCGCGCCCCCTACGACGCCATGACGCTCGCCCATCTCCTGAAGCTTGGCCCCAAGCCCGCGGCGCCGCCCGATGTCGCAAGGATCAAGGCCGTCGCCCGCACCCGCTGGCCGGGCTTCCCGACAAAGCGCCGCGGAAGTGTTCAACGGCCAACGCCCGCTCTCAGCCAGTCTCCTTTATAAAGAGAGGTGCTCGCAATGCGGGGGTGTAGAATACGAACGGACACGGCGCTGTCTTCGCATGCGATCAAGCAAACGCTCACGCGTTCGGCTACCGGGCATTCCACGCCTGTCACGGCTCCATAGGGAAAAAAGCAACCTGACCCCATCGCGAAGGGGTCAGGTTGCTTTTTTCCCGATCGGCTAGGCGGCGGGGTCCAGCTCCGCCGCCGGCTTCATGATGGTGCAGGCTTTCATCACCTTGATGCCCTTGTTGCCCGGGACCGAGATGCCCGTGGGCCGGTCCGCCGCGGGTTCGTGACCCGCGCGTTCCTGGAGGATGTCCGTGTTTGCCATGCGCTGAGCCCAGCTCCTTCCGCGGCGAAACGGCATCAGGGGAACTCCGCATCCGTGGACAGAATTTGGTCTGCCGGTCCGTGGGGCTTCCTGCGGCTTGAACCGCCTCCGCCAGCCAAACGCTCACGCGTTCGGCGACCCGGCATTTCGTAGCTGCACGCGTGAGCGTTTGGCCCGCCCGCGGGCATCGCAGAAATCTTCACGCGCTATCGTGGTCGCCGTGCGGCATGTTCACCGGCTTCGATTCCGGCGAGTCCTTTTCCCGCAGGAAAATTGACAGCACGACCATCGTGCCGATGGCGAGGAATTCGCTCTGCCAGTTCTGGAACGACTCGAACCAGAAGCGCGACGTGCCCATGTATTCCACCACAGTCTGCGCCGGCCGGCCTTTTGCGGTCTCCTCCTCGTTGCGCAGCTTCGCGCCACCCAGTGCGTGCAGGAAAAACGAGATCAAAAACAACAGCATCAGCGCGGATGACAGCGAATGCTCGTAGAGCTTCCGCACCCACCCGCCCTGCCGGGCCGCCCACGGCGACCGTTTCGTGAGCGGCGGCTCCGGGCGCCGCGGCTGGTCGGGATCGTTCGATTCCGCGGAGCCCTTTTGAAACAGAAACGCCGTCAGCGTCACGTACACGAACATCTGGAAGAACTCGCTCTCCCAGTTCTCCGCGGTGGCTTCGAGGAAATGCGGGCTGGTCCAATAGTCCGCCAGGGTCACCGCGGGCAGGCCGCGCTCGGCACGCTCGTCGTTGTACTCGCGCCGGCCGGTTAGAAACTGGCCGGCGCAGAGGGTGACGATGAAAAACGCGAGCAGCGCGAGCGACAGGCCGTTGTGTCGCCAGAACTTCATGGCAAGCTCCGTGGAGGTGGAACCCTGATTCCAAGGCGTGTTGCCAATCCACGCGCGCCGGGTCGGCGCGCGCCACCTTTCGGGGCTATTCCTCGGTTTCCATCGCCGCCTCGACATTCAGCGTCTCCGCGATCTGCGTGAGCTTCTTGTCGGTCTGGCCTTCCTCGTTGAGGGTGGCCTGCAGCAGTTCCGCCACGTCCTCACGTTCCATCAGCTCGGCGTAGGTGCGGAGCGTGCCATAGGACGCGATTTCGTAGTGCTCCACCTTCTGCGCGGCGCCGATGAGCGCGGCGTCCTTCACCGTGTCCGGCAGATCCTCCTGCATGATTTCCTGGCCTTCCTTCAGCAGGCCTTTCATCGCCTCGCACACCTTCGTGGCGGGTTTCTCACCGATCAGCTTGAACACGCGCTCGAGCCGGCGGGCGTGGCCCTGGGTTTCCTTCAGGTGCTTCTTGAAGCCGGCCTTGAGCTCGCGGTCGGTCGCCGCCTCGGCCATCTTCGGCAGCGCCTTGATGAGTTGGTTTTCGGCGTGATAGAGGTCCTTGAGTTCCTCGACGAAAAGTTCCTGAAAAGCGGGTTCAGCGGGCATGATCAATGGGAGTTGAGGTTGGATGGTTCGAAAGTGGCGGCGCCACGGCCCCACCCTACACGGCGCGCGCAAGCCTGACCATCGGGGCGGTCCCGGTCTCAGCCCACCGGTTTTCCCACCAGCGACTCCTCATTGACGTCCATTGGCTCGAGGCCGCGGATCGCCGGGCCGTTGATGACCTTGCCGCACGGACCGAAGCGGGAGCCGTGCACCGGGCAATCAAAGGTTTTCTCGCTGTGATTCCACCGCACGATGCCGCCAAAGTGCGGGCAAACGGCCGCGCACGCATGCAACTGGCGCTGGTCGTCGCGATACACCGCGAGCTTCAGCAGTCCCTGGCGCACCACGGCGCCGTGGCCCCGCCCGAGTTTCTCCGCGCCGGCATCGCCGGCGGTGAACCAGTCCGCATACTGCGCGAGCTCGTTGAGATTTTCCACGACCAGCTGGTCGGCCGAGGGCACCGGGCTGCGCGCCGGGTCATACAAGTCCGCCCAGGCGTTGGGCCGCTCCTGGATCAGGTCGGTGAGCAGCATCCCGGCAATGGTGCCGTGCGTCATGCCGTGGCCGGAGTCGCCGGTCGCCAGGTAGACGTTTCCTTCCTCCAGCGGATCGCGTCCGATGTAGGCCAGGCCGTCGACGGGTTCCAGGACCTGGCCCGACCAACGCGCCCGCACCGAGCCCAGCTGGGGAAAGCGCTGCCGGGCCCACGTCTCGAGCCGGGCATACCGTTCCTCGGCATCGTCCGCCTGGCCGGTCTTGTGGTCCTCGCCGCCGACGATGAGGCGGTCCTCGTCGCGGCCGCGGGACAGCCGCACATAATGATAGGGGTCGAGCGTGTCCCAATAGAGCGCCGTGGGCACCGCGCCGGTGGGCACGGCCAGCGCCACCACGTAGGTGCGGTAGGCGGCCTGCCGCGCGGCGACGAACACGCGGTCGTTCACCGGCGCGTTGGTGGCCACCACCACGTGGTCGCAGGTGATGACCGCCCCGCTCTGCGTGACGACGCGCGCGGGCCGGCCGCCCTGGATTTCCACGACATGCGCCGGCGCAAACAGCTGCCCGCCGGCCCGGGTGAACGCGTGCGCGAGTCCGGCGAGGTATTTCAAGGGATGCAGTTGCGCCTGCTGCGGGAAACGCAGCACCGGGCCCGGGGCAAGCCCGGGCACGGGGGAGCGCGCGAGGAGTTCCACCCCCTCCAAGCCGGCGCGGCGCGCGGCCGCGAGCTCGGCCGCCAGCGAGACGACCGGCGGCATTTCCGGCGGATTGAAAAGATAGCCGTCGAGCCGGCTGAAATCGCAAGGGATGTCCTCCCGCGCGACGATGCGCTCGATCTCGTCGATCGCCGCCACGTGGCTGTCGGCCACCAGCCGCGCGCCGAGCGGGCCGTGCCAGCGCTCGAGATTCAGGTAGCGGTCGTCGAGCGCGGACGAGAGATGCGCGGTGGTCCGGCTCGTTTCCCCGAAGGCGACGGCGGTGCCATCCAGCACGATCACCGAGCGACCCTCGCGGGCCAGCATGTAACCGGTGGTCAATCCGACCACGCCGGCCCCAACGACCACGATGTCGGCCACGGCGTTGCCTTCCAGCCCGCCGGGCGGATGCCGCAGCCCGGGGCTGCGCCAGAGGGGATGATGGTGGGTGGGCATGTGTCAGCGCGTGGGCCGCCGGCCCTCGAGGCCCTCGCCGAGCGATTGGATGAACGCGTTGCGCAGCAGGTTTTCGACGGTGGTCCACACGTCGACCTGGTTGTCGGCGAAGTTGCCCTGGAACGGCGCCTTGGTGGCCACCTTCTGCTCGTCGTTCTTCAGCAGGGAGGTGAACGCGCTCGCGGCGCCCACCGCCATCCGCTTGAGGACGCCCACTTTTTCATCGCGCACCGGCTTGAACTCGAGGTCCCGGAAAAACGGCTTCACGTAGCCTTCGTAATGCCCGCCGGACGCGGTCGCCTCCATGAACACCTCAAAGGTCCCCTTGGTCACCTCGATCTTCGCGTAGGCGCGCATGAAGTTGGCGAGCGGCGGCAGCGCGAGGTCCAGCACTTCCGCCCGCGCCTGGAAACGCGGATGCGCGGCGGTGGGGTCGGCCTGGATGGAGGCCACCAGCCGGCCATTCCCCGTGAGGATGCCGTTCAGGTGCGCCTCCGCCGGCAAGTCACCGGCGGATTTCGACTTCTCCCCGAGCCCGGTCAACACCAGGTGCAGGTGCTCGATCGTCAGCTCCGGGTTCGGCGTGACGGTGCGGTCGACGAAACGCACGCGCGAATCGGTGATCTCGAGCCGGGTCAGTTCCAGGGGAAACGCGTCGCGCAAGGCGCCCTGCCAGTGCCGCACCTGCGCCAGGCGCTGCTGCTTCTGCGCTTCCTTCTCCGCGTCGGTCTTGGCCGGTTTATCAGCGTCGCCCGTTTTCAACATCATGACGTCCGCCCCGTCGAACTCCGCGCGAAGGCCGAGCTTGCCGCGAATGAGGGCGGCGGGAGTGATCCGGACCGACCCGCGCTGCAGGACGACGACCGGGCCATCCGCCTCATGCCCGCGCAGCCAGAGATCGAGATTGCGAGCCGTCACCCCGCCGCGCCACCAGGCAACCTGGAGATGCCCGACGTGCCCGGAATATTCCGCCATGTTCGCGAGGCGGTGGTTGATGGTGCGGGTGATGACGACGGTCGCCACCCAGCCGAGGACGAGGAGACCCAGCAAAATCGAGGCGAGCGTGGTGCCCACGGTGCGCCACGGACTCCGGTGGCGCGTCCGCGGCGCGGGCGCCGCGACGCCGGGGTGCACAAGGGGTTTGAGGGCGGTGGCCATGTCAGGCGGGAGGCGTGTGCTCCCGGGCGGAGTTGATTTCGCCGGACGTCGCGGTGGCCGAGCGGTCCGGGGTCGGCTCGTCCGCCGCCGGCTGGCTCGTCGCGGACGACCGCCGATCCTCCGGCGCGCGGGCGCGGGCGCCGCCCAGGCAGGCGAGGCAAAGCCCCACGAGCAGGAGACCGATGATGGCGGCGAGGACGTATCCGAGCATGGCGCCACCCTAACGATTTACCGGGCCGCGGCATATCGGGCCAACCACCTCCTTTCCGGCCAAAAAACTGCCGGGAGCTTTAACCTCCCGCGCGCTGGGCAGTTCAACTACGGAGAAATCCCGCGCGGGGAATGCGTCCTTCACCCCATCGCCGTGCACTCGACGGGACGCTACCCTGCGGCTAATCCCGGCGTACCGGGTCCACCTTCCTCCGAACCATCCATCCGACTCGATTCCCATGAACCTTGCATCCCTGAAATCGAACTGGTCCACCGCCAAAGCCAAGTTGAAAGACCGGTTTGGCAACCTCACCGACAACGACCTCGCGTACATCGAGGGCCGGCCGGACGAAATGTTCGGCCAGATCCAGCGCAAGACCGGCATCTCGCGCGACGAGCTCGAACACTATTTGCGCGAAGAGTGCTGCTGCGGCTGCTGAACGCAGCCGCGCAAAATCCCCTCCATGAAGCCCGAACCATGCAGCCGGCGCGCCACAGATGCCCCCGGAAGCAAGGCAGGCTTTAGTTTGATTGCTAGAATTCACCGTACGGAGAGGCACACGCAAATCGTAGTTACTCACGTTCACCATCGGTTACCGTCATTCTGAGCCGCGCGAAGAATCCAAGCGGGTGTGCGCATTCCCTTGGATCCTTCGCCCGGCTCAGGATGACGCGGTCCGGGATCCGTCCGTGTTCCATTTCCCGATTCGGTTCAGCTGTTTCAACTAAACTACACACCCGGCGCTGCGCGCCCCCCCTCTCAGCGAGCGGATCACTCGCTTGCCTACGCCACCAGCACCGGCTCCGGGTGCAGCGGCAGTTCGATTTCGAACGTGGCGCCTTGATTGCGACCGGGACTGCGCGCGCGCAGGGCGCCGCCGTGCAACTCGGCCAGACGTTCCGAAATCGCCAGCCCGAGGCCGAGGCCGCCGAATTTGTGCCGCGCGGGCGTGTCCGCGTGCTCGCCCTGGGAGAACGCGTCGAAAATGCGCGCCAGCTCGGCCGGGGTCAGGCCGATGCCGGTGTCCGTCACCCGCACGACGAGCCGGTCGCGGTCGGGCTGGCTCGTCTCGACGTCGACCCGGCCGCCTTCCGGCGTGAACTTCGCGGCGTTCTTGAGCACGTTCCAAAAGACCTGCTGCAGCCTGACGGGGTCGCCCTGCACCTGGTGACGCGCGGCCCGCATGTTCACATGCAGGTCGATCCGCTTTTCCGCGAAGTCCTCGCGGGCCGTGGTCAGCGCATCCTGGAGCACCACGTGCACATCCGCCGGCCGCACATCGAGCGTGAGCTTGCCGCGGGTGATGCGCGTGAGGTCGAGGAGATCGTCGATGAGGCGCGCTTCCAGCGCGACGTTCTTGGCGATCATTTCAAAATCGGCGCGGATCGACGCGGGCAGGTCGGGATTCGCCGCTTCCTCGCTCGCGAGCAGGAGCACCGGCGTCAGCGGCGTGCGCAATTCATGCGACAGGGCGGCGAGGAAATTGTCCTTGGCCTTGGAGGCCGCCACGGCGCGGTCGCGGGCCTCGGCGACGGCCTGCTCCGCGAGGCGGCGGTCCGACACGTCGATGCAGCTGCCGATGAATCCCGCGAACGCGCCGGAGGCATTGAAGCGCGGAAGTCCGCGACACAGCATCCAGCGGTAGGTGCCGTCGTGGCGGCGCAACCGGTACTCCATTTGGAACTCACGGCGGTGCTCCGTGGCGGCGGCAAAATGGTCCATGACACCCTCGCGGTCGCCGGGATGAACGCTCTCCGCCCAGCCCTCGCCCACCTCGCGGCTGAGCGGCCGGCCTGTGAAATCAAGCCAGCGCTGGTTCAACCAGACATACTGGCGGTCGGCGTCAGCCAGCCAGATGAGCACGGGGGCGTCGTCCGCCAGCACGCGGAAGCGCTGCTCGCTCTCGCGGAGCGCGGCCACGGATTTTTCCGTCGTGGCGAGCATCGTGTTGAACGCGCCGGTCAGGCGCCCGAGTTCGTCGCGGCCATATTGCCGCGCCCGGAGCGAATAATCCTGCGCCGCGGAAACGGCGTCCGCGGTGCGGTCCAGCTCCAGGATGGGCCGGGCCAGCGTCCGGCCCAGGAGCGTCGCCAGCACCGCCGCCAGCGCCGTCGCGAAAACGAGCACCGCGAGCGCGGTGAAGATCGAGGTGCGCATGCGCGCGAACATCTGGTCCTGCGACGCCCGCAGGTAGAGGGTGCCGAGCCGGCGGCCCTCCTCCACGAGGGGCTGCACGGCCACGACGCTGCCGTCCTCGAAGCGGACGCCGAGCCAGGGCGGCAGCGCGGCCGGGAGGAGGACCTCGCCGCTGTTCGAGTAGTCCGCCACGATGCGGTTATCCTTGTCGTAAAGCACGGCGCCGACGACCTGCTGTTCCGCGCGCAGCGCGTCGAGCGTCTGGCGCGCCGCGGCGGAGTCGGCAAAGGCCACCGCCGCCGTGCTGTTGTCCGCCGTGATGCGCGCGATGGTTTGCATCGTCTGCACCAGGTTGCGGCGGTAACCCAAGTATTGCACCGTCAGGAACACCCCGCACGCCACGAGCAGCGCCACGCTGCTGGTGAGCAACATGGCGAAGCGGAGCTTCCGCTGCACGGGGACATCGGCCAGGAAGGTCATGGCGTCTTGGCCTCCACGACCTTCGCCACGCGGAGAAGTTTCGAACTGATCACAAGGCCCGCCTGCTGTGCGGCGCCGGGATTGATGTGCAGTTGCACGCGCGCCCCGGTCGCGAACGCGATCATGCCGCCGGCCTCGAGGAAGCGCGGCTGGTCCGCCACGGTCAGGACGGGGCGCCCGCGCAATTCCGCCAGGATGGCCGGCAGGTGCGCGGCCTCGGAGGCGCTGATGAACACGATCTGGCACTGCCGCGCCTCCTCGACGGTGCGGCACCGGCGGGCCTGCAGGGGCAGGTCCCGGAATTTCTCGCCGGCGATCACGTCGTCCAGGGCCTTCCCGAACGGATCCTCGCCCAGGATGCCGATGACGAAAGGCGCCTTGGCCGGCAGCGCGCCCGCCGGCCAGTCGACGAAGGTCACGAAGTTGAAGAGGAAGACCGCCTTGAGATCGTATTCGCGCGACGGCTGCGCGGCGGCCGCCCCGGCGAGGCCCAGGACGAGCGCGCACCCGAGCCACGCGCGGCGCGCGCGGGCCCGGGCTGACGGAAGGGGTGGCGAAAAAATCATCGGGAATGGCCTAGTATTCCCAACGCGCGGACACCGCCACGCTGCGCCGGACTTCCCGCCGCGTGCCCAATCCGCCGATCTCCGGGTGCGAGCGATCCAGGAGATTGCGGCCGATCAAGCCCAGTTCCCAGCGCGGCCGCGGCCGCCAGCCGAGCCGCGCATCGAGTTCCGTGTAGGCCGGCACGATGCCATTGCCATTCTCGTAGGCGGGCACCGCCCCCATGTGGCGCAGGCCCAACCAGAGATCCGCGCGGCGGCCGAGGCGGAACGTGTTGCGCAAAAAGACCTGGTGCCCCGGGAAGCTGGCCTCCCCCCACCCGCCCTCGGTATCCGCACTGCCGGGCTTGAGGTGGTTTTCCTGGTTCATCACGAACCCGCCGGCGCGCAGCCGCCACATGGGCGTCACGTCGTAATCGAGAAACAGCTCGAGGCCGTAACTTTTCCCGGTTGAGCCGTTGGCCTCGACGAACGGCGGCCCGGGCTCGATCGTCCGCAGATCGTCGTAGTCATGGAAGTACGCGGTCGCCGTCACCACGAGCCCGCGCGCGAGCTGGCCGCGCCAGCCCGCCTCGTAGGAATGCAGGATTTCCGAGACAAAATCCGGGCCGCCCGCGACGAGGAAGGGCGGCGTGGCGGGGATCACGAACCCCTTGTCGAGCCGTGACGGCGTGCGCGTGGCGCGCGCCACCGCGAGCCACACCGTGTGGCCCGCGTGCTGGTGCGCCAACCGCACGGTGGGCTGGTATTCCCAGCCGGTGAAATCGTTCCGCTCGAAACGCAGGCCCGTGGTCAGCCGCATCGCCCCATCCGCCCAGGTCAGGTGGTGCTGCGCAAACAGCGCGGCCAAATCCATGCCGAGATGCGCCGGCAGGATCGCGAACCCGACCGGGTCGTCCGCGCGGTCGGCAATGTGGCGGTAATTGGCACCCCAGATCAATTGCTGGCCCTCCCTGATTTTCATCGAGTGCTGGAACTCGATGTCCGCGGTCCGCGTGGTTTCGGTCAGCGCCTTGCTCGAGTCGCGCATGACGTAGTCGAAGTAGGCCCGGACCCACACCTGGGAGTCCGGCGAAAGATCCCGCGACCAGCGCGCGAGGAGGTTGCCGTTTTTCGCGCGCTGCGGCGCGGCCGGTTTCAAATCGTAGGTGCCCGTCAGCCAGTCCCCCTGCACCGTCAGCTCGCCCTTGGCGGCGCTGCCCACATCCGCGCGAAACCCGGCCTGCGTCGCGTGCCAGTCATCCTGATCGTCGTCCGCCCCCGTGGCGGTCAGCGTCGAATCGCGCGTGGTGCGTTTCGCATAGACCCGCACCGCGCCATCGCCCAGGGCGACGCCCTGCCGGGCGGCGACCTGCACGCCGTTGGTGCCGCCGTTGACCTCCAGCAGCCCGCCGATCGTTTCCCGGGCCGACTTGGAGCGGATGTTGATCACCCCGTTGACCGCGTTGGAACCCCAGTTGGAACCGCTGGGGCCGCTGAGCACCTCAATGCTGCCGAGGTCGGGCAGGAAAATGTCCGTCGCATCCCAGAACACATTGGAAAACAGCGGCGAATACACCGTGCGGCCGTCCACCAGCACAAGCAGCTTGTTCGAGTGCGCGTTGGTGCGCATGAAGCCGCGGGCGTTGAGGCCCCAGTGGTAGGACGACGACTGCGCGACGAAGAGCGCCGGCGCCAGCCGCAGGACCTCGGGCAGGGTCGTCGCCCCCGTCATCCGCGCGCCATTGCCGGATATATAGAAGAGATTGCCCGCCGCCTCGCCCAGGGGCTCCGCCTTGCGGGACATCGAGACGACCTGCTGCTGCAAGAGCTCGTCGACCGACATGCGCTTCAACTGCTGCGCCGTCAGCAAGGGGTCGTCCTGCTGCGCACCCAGCGAACCGGCCGCGAAACCGAGGGCGAACGCCGTCACCCACCTCCGGAAAAAGGCAACGCGGGAGGGCACAAAGGGGTGGACGAGAGAATATTGCATGGGTGAGGCGCGCGCGCCCGGAAAGTGAACGTAAGCTTTTACGCGGGAGCAAACCCCTAAAGCCAAAACGAAATGGTAGGTCTATACCCCATGGTCGGCGCGCCCGGGGAACCGCGCCGTTCGCCGCCATAAGAAAAATCCCCCGAACGCACGGCGAGCGGCCACCTGATGGGCGCGGGGCTGTCCGTTCGGTAGACTTCTGTCGCCGCCATGTCCCGCCGATCCCTTTTCCTGCCCGGCCCCGCCGCCGCGCTCCTGCTGCTTTTGCCTGGCGCCGTCCGCGCGCCCGCCGCCGTCGAACGCGTCGCGGTCGACCACGCCCATGTCGCCGCCCTCGCCGAAAAGCGCGCGGCCCAGCCGTACCAGCCATCGGGCAAGGACGTGCCGAAATATTTTCGCGAGATCGGCTACGACACCTACCGCCGGATCACCTTCCGGCCGGACACCACCCTGTGGCGCGACGCCGGCCTGCGCTTTCAGCTGCAATTCTACCACCCGGGCTACCTGTATCCCGGCGTGCGGTTGAATGAATTCACCGACACGCACGCACAGCCGATTCCGTTCGCCCAAAGTTTTTTCGATTACCACGACCTGAAGATCCCGATGTTCAGCCGGTGGGGCCTGGAGTTCGCGGGCTTCAAGGCGCTGCATCCGCTCAACCAACCCGACAAATGGGACGAGGTGATTTCGTTCCTCGGCGCATCGTACTTCCGCGCGCTCGGCCGCAACCAGGTGTACGGCGCCTCGGCGCGCGGCCTCGCGCTCGATCCCGGCGGCGCGACCCCGGAGGAGTTTCCCGAGTTCATCGAATTCTGGATTCGGAAACCCGAGGCCAGCGATGCGACCCTCACCGTCCACGCGCTGCTCGACGGTCCGAGCGTGGCCGGGGCCTACACCTTCACGATCACGCCGGGGTTGGAAACCACGGTGGAGACGCGGGCGACGCTCTATTTCCGTCATGCCCCGCGCGAACCGGGTTTCGCGCCGCTGACGAGCATGTTCTGGTTCGGGGAAAACTCCGCCCAACGGTTCGGCGACTACCGGCCGGAAGTCCATGATTCCGACGGCCTGCTGGTGGCGCCCGACAAGGACACGCGGCTGTGGCGTCCGCTGCAAAATCCCGCGGCGCTCCTGCGCAGTGACTTCGAGGCCCCCGCGCTGGCGGGCTTCGGCCTGCTGCAGCGGGACCGGGCCTTTGGCAGCTACGCCGACCTCGAGGGCCGGTACGAACGCCGGCCGGGCATCTGGACGGAACCCATCGGCACCTGGCCGGCCGGCAAGGTCCGCCTCGTCGAACAACCGGCGCAGAATGAATACCAGGACAACGTCACCGTCTATTGGTCGCCGCGCGACCCGCCGCCGACCGGCCAGGCCGTGGAACTCGCCTGGAAACAACGCTGGTCCACCGCGCCCTCGTTTGGCGGACCGGGCGGCTGGGTGGGCGCCACGCGCCACATCGTGCACGACGGCGCGCCGGATCGCACGCGCTACCTGGTCGATTTCAATTCCGGGTCGCTCGGCACCCTGCCGGCGGACGCCGCGGTCACCGCGCAGGTCACCGCGTCCGGCGGCGCGACCGTGACGCAGCAGGTGGTCCGCAACGTGCCGGAAAATTCCTGGCGGCTCATCGTGCAGGCCCGCGCCAAGCCCGGCAGCCCGCCGGTGGAGATCCGCGGGCAGTTGCTGCTCGACGGCAAGCCCCTGACGGAAACCTGGGTCGTGCACTGGCTGCCATGAAAACGGCCGCCGATCTTCCCTCCGTGACCGACGGCGCGGACGCGAGCAAGGCCGTGGCGTACCTGATCGCCTGCGGCCTGCCCGCCGCCAAGGCGGAGGAATGCGCGGCGTCGTTCGCCGCGCATCCGCAGCCACCGGACGCGCCGCTGGATCCGACGGCGGAAATCGTGGACTCGCTCGATGACTGGGCCATGACGCTCCCGAACGACGAGGAGCCCGACCTGTCGCCGGAGGGCGTCGCGCGCGCCCGCGCGCGGCTGCTCCTGGTCGGCCTCCCCCATTGTCCGCCGGGCCTTTGCCATGGAGCGCTGCCGCCCGGCCTGCCGGAGGCGATCGCGCGCGCCCACCTGCAGGATGCGCCCGACCTGCGGCAAACCTCCATGACGCCGCAACCACTGGACCTCGGTCCGCTGACGGAAGTTGCCGACGAAACGTGGCGCACCTTCGACAAATGGCCCGTCCTCCGCGGCGTGGCCATCTGGACGCTTTTCGTCGGCCTGCTCGTGGCCGTGCTCGTCACCATCCGTTTCTAAACCCCCATGGCCACGCCGCTCCAACCCACGCTCATCACCGCGGACCGCATCACGCGGCGTCGGATCGGCGTGCTGACGTTTGTGCTCTTCGTCACGGGCACGGCCTCGCTGCTGATGGCGGATCTGCTGTGGGGCATGCCGCTGGATGGCTGGAACTGGGTGGTCTGGGCGCTGTTCACGACGCTGTTCAGCCTGGTGGCCTTTGGCGCCGCGCATGCGATCTTCGGTTTCATGGTGCGGCGGCGACCGGGCGGCGACCCCTGCGCGATTACGCGAAGCCTGCCGCCCGACGAGGAGGCCGGGGTCCCGCTCGCGCCCACGGCCCTGGTATTTCCCGTCTTCAACGAACCCGCCGCGCGCACCTTCGCCGGCGTGCAGGCGATCTACCGGTCAATTGAGCGCACCGGCCACATCGCCCACTTCGACTTTTTCGTGCTGAGCGATTCCACCGACCCGGATCGCTGGGTCGAGGAGGAGGTCGCCTGGGCGCGCCTCGTCGCGAAGCTCGGGGCCGGGCGCCGCCTCTTCTACCGCCGCCGCCGCGTGAACTCGCACAAGAAGGCGGGCAACATCGCGGACTTCTGCCGCCGCTGGGGCCGGCGCTACCGCTATATGGTCGTGCTCGACGCGGACAGTGTCATGAGCGGCGAGACCATTGTCCGCCTCGTGCGGCTCATGGAACGAAACCCGCGCAGCGGGCTGATCCAGACCGCGCCGCGCCTGATCCGCGCGCGCACCCTGTTCAGCCGGGCGCTGCAATTCGCCTTCAGCCTCTACGGACCGATTTTCCAAGCGGGCCTCAACTACTGGCAGCTCGCCGAGGGCAATTACTGGGGCCACAACGCGATCATCCGGCTCGGGCCGTTCATCCAGCATTGCGCCCTGCCTTCGCTGCCGGGCCGCGAGCCGTTCGGCGGCAAGATCCTCAGCCATGATTTTGTCGAGGCCGCGCTGCTGCGTCGCGCGGGCTGGGCGGTGTGGCTCGCCGCCGACCTGCCGGGCAGCTACGAAGAACTCCCGCCGACGCTCATCGACTTTGCCAAGCGCGACCGGCGCTGGTGCCAGGGCAACCTCCAGCATCTCTGGGTGCTCTTCGCGCGCGGCTTGCACGGCATCAGCCGCGTGCATCTTTTCCTCGGCGTCTTCGCCTACAGCTCGTCCCTGCTCTGGCTGATGTCGCTGGCGCTGGGCACGCTGCTCGCGGTCGGTTTCACGCGCACGGGCCTGACGTGGCTGCCGAATCCCGCGCTGGTCGACTTTCTGGGCATCAGTCCCGCCTGGCAGGCGGCGGCGCTGACGATCTGCACGTTCGCATTGCTGTTCGGACCGAAAACCCTCGCGCTGATTGATCTCAGCCGCCAGCCGGGCGGCCTCGCCGCCTACGGTGGCCGGCGGCGCGTCATGGCGGGCATGCTCACCGAGAGCCTGCTGTCCATGCTCCTCGCGCCGGTGCTGATGCTCTTCCACGTGAATTTCGTGCTCTCGACCCTCTTCGGTCGCGGCGTGCGATGGGTCACCCAGCGCCGCGACGGACTCACGACCTGGCGCGAAGCCATCGCCACGCATTGGCGCCACACCGCCGTCGGCCTCGCGTGGGCCGCGCTGCTCGCCGTGTTCGCGCCGTACCTCCTGCCGTGGATGGCGCCGGTGCTGCTCGGGCTGTTGCTCTCGATTCCGTTCTCACATTTCACGTCGCGCGAAAGCCTCGGGCTCGCCGCCCGCCGGCGCGGGCTCCTCGCCACGCCGGAGGAACTCAACCCGCCGCCGGAACTGCATGAGGTGGCCGTGCTCAGCGCGCTCGGTTCCCAGGCCGATGCGCCCGCCGGCGGCTTCGCCCTCGCCATCGTGAATCCCCTGGAAAATGCGGTGCATGCCTCGCTGCAGCGGGTGCGGCCCAACCAATCGCCCACCACGCGCCGGTACCTCGACGCGCTGGCCGAAAAACTCCTGACGCAGGGGCCGGACCCGCTGACCACCGCCGAAAAGATCGCCCTGCTGTCCGACCACGAATCGGTGCGCCAGCTGCACCGGGCGGTCTGGACGCGGCCCGCCGGCGAACTGGCGCCGTATTGGACCGAACTGACCAACCCCACCCGCCAGCCCGCGGAGGAATCCGCGGAAGGATTCGAGGATACCGAGCACCTGGCCGCGCTGGCCGCCCTGGATCTGACGCCGCCGATGCCGGGGCCTGGTTAGCACTGCTGCGTTACCGGGCCCCTCTCGCGATCTTCGCGTTTCTTCGAGATCCGCTCTCGAGCCGGAACAATGCAATTAAACCGCGAAGGGCGCGAAGGTCCGCGAAGGGCTACCGGTAAAATTCTGATTTTGCCCAGGATCACGAAAGAGTGAGTACGGCAAGGCAGCACCGAGGATCACGTCTGACTCGCGATCTTCGCGTTTCTTCGCGTCCTTCGCGGTTTCGACTGAATGGTTCCGGATAGAGAGGGGTGGCGCGCAGCGCCGGGGTGCGTAAGGAGCATGCGCGGGCGTCATCCTGCCCGGCCCGCCCTAGTTCCGGCGTCGGCGGGAGCCGTGCGCGGCAGCCAAGGGCTCCCGCATGAAATTCAAAACCGCCCGGACAGCGACCCGCCGCATGGGAAGATACCTACCCTCCCGGCGATTTAGTCAGGCACCTGAAGGCGGCTGGGCGGACCAAATGAATGCGCATGAAGTTGCACTCAAAGCCCCTGCGTTTCCTGGTGACCCGCATCGCCCGGGCATATGGTTTCCTCGACCCGGTCATGCTGATGGCGAAGCTGCGCGGATTTTCCCAGGAATCCGAGGTGAGCGAACCCATCGAGCTGCTGCGGGCCGGCATGCTGTTCCATGCCCGCGGACTCGTGAACACCAAGGCGATCCAGCACAACCTGGACTGGATCTGGCCCTACTGGGTCGAGCGGCAGTTCAACCCCGATGACCCGTCGTTCATCCCGCGCGCCTTTTCGTTCAGCCACATCAACCTGACGCAGCGCAACTGGACCGCGGTCGGCCAGCCGGACATCCCGTTCTACCCCATCGTCGATCCGCGCGGGTTGGTCACGCCGATCTTCGACGGCTGGTCGCTCGATTTCTGGTTCATCCCGGCGCAAGGCGACCCGGTGTTTCCCTCCAAACTCGGCGCCTTCGACCAGCAGGTCTTCGTGACGGATAACCTCCGCATCCGTTCCACCGTGAAACAAGCCGACCTCGAGTTCACCACCGAGGTCGAACTGATCGTCCGGAACCAGCAGCCGCTCTGCCAGATCGTCGTCAGCGCCACCCGCCTGCCGCCGGGCCACATCGCCGTCGCGCTCCGCCCGTACAATCCGGAGGGCGTCAGTCTCATCAACCGCATCGAGCCGATCGCGCTGCACGCGGGGTGGATCATCGACCGGCGCCACGACGTGCGCTTCGCGCGTCCGCCGGCGCGCACGCTTTTCTCCACCTATCCCGAAGGCGACGTCTCCCATCACCTCGACCGCGCGCCCGCCGCGGAAGGCGCCATCTGCCCCGCGGGCATGGCGACGGCCGCCGCGCTGTTCCCGTCGGCGGAAATCCTGGATCACCCGCTCGTGATCGAGGCCGCGATCTACGACGAACTGAATCCCACCCAACGCGTGACCGGCCGGCCGACTCCCGGCTGGGCGGCGGCCCGCGACGGGCTCGCGCGCCTGACCCTGCCCGAGCCGCGCCTGCAGCGGCTCTACGACATCGCGCTCGCCGGCGTGGTCCTGCATTCGCCGGGGGAGGTTTTTCCCGGCCCCTACACCTACAAGCGATTCTGGTTTCGCGATGCCGTCTTCATCATGCACACGCTGCTGACGCTCGGCGGCGTCGAGCGCGTGCGGCGGACCCTGGCGCTCTTTCACACGCGCCAGCGCCGGGACGGCTACTTTCTTTCGCAGGAAGGCGAATGGGACAGCAACGGCGAGGCGCTCTGGATGTATGCGCGCTTCACCCGCCTGACCGGTGAGAAACTCCCCGACCCGTGGTTGAAGGCAGTTGCGAAAGGCGCGCGGTGGCTGCGCAAGAAACGGCTCCCGGATTTTCCGCTGCGCCCCGAGGCCGGCCTCCTGCCCGCCGGCTTCAGCGCCGAGCATCTGGGGCCGAACGATTTTTATTACTGGGACGATTTCTGGGCCGCCGCGGGCCTTCAGGGCGCGGCCACGCTGCTCGAAAGCGCGAAGGACAGCTACGCTTCCGACTGCCGGCACGACGCCGTGGCCTACCTGGCCGCCATCGAGCGTTCCATTCCCGCGGGCCCCCACCGGCGTTTTCCCGCCGCGCTGCCGGCCTCGCCGTACCGCCGCATGGACGCCGGCGCGATCGGCTCGATCGTCGCGGACTACCCGCTGCAACTTTATCCCGCCGGTGACGCGCGCATGCTCGCGACGGCGGATTTCCTGCGGAAGCACTGCTTCCGGCACGGCGTCTTCATGCAGGAGATGATCCACTCCGGCCTGAACATCTACCTCACCATTCATCTCGCGCAGTTGTGGCTCCGCGCGGGTCACCCCGAACTCGTCTGGCCGATCCTCGGGCGCATCGCCGACCTCGCCTCGCCCACGGGGCAATGGCCCGAGGCCATTCATCCCCGGACCGGCGGCGGCTGCATGGGCGATGGCGAACATATCTGGGCCGCGGCCGAATGGCTCCTGCTCCTGCGAAACCTGCTCCTCCGCGAGGAGGGCAATCATCTCGTGCTCGGCGCCGGCCTCAATCCGGCCTGGCTGCTCGCCGGCGAGGTCGCCATCGGCCGCACGCTCACTCCACACGGGCCGGTCGGCGTCCGCTTTGTCCGCGAGGCGGACGGCGTGCGCGTCACGCTCGATCCCGCCTGGCGCGCGGGCCCCCCGGCGCTCGACTTCCAGGTCCCGGGCTGTGCCGCCCAATTTATCGATGCCGGCGATCCGCGCACCGGGTTTCTCCTGTCCTTCTTCCCATGAAAATCTGCATGATGACCAACACATACCTGCCGCACGTCGGCGGGGTCGCGCGCTCCGTGAGCACCTTCGCCGAGGAGTACCGGCGCCAGGGCCACGAAGTCCTTGTCGTCGCGCCGAACTTCCCCGGCCGCATGCCCAGGCGGGCCGAGGCCATCGTCGAGCGCGTCGCCGCCGTCCAGAACTTCAACGGCAGCGACTTCTCCGTGCGCCTGCCGCTCGCCGCGGGCATGTCGGTGCGCCTTGACACCTTTGCCGCGGACATCATCCACGCGCACCACCCGTTCCTGCTCGGTGACACCGCGCTGCGGATGGCGACGACGCGGAGCGTGCCGGTCGTGTTCACGCATCACACCAAATACGAGGACTACGTCCACTACGTGCCCTTTGCCTCGCCGGCGCTGCGGCGCGCCGCGATCCAGCTCTCGACCGAATATGCCAACCTCTGCGACGGCGTCATCGCCCCCAGCGCCAGCATCGCCGCGCTGATCCGGCGGCGCGGCGTGACCACGCCGGTCGAGGTCGTGCCCACGGGCATCGACGTGGACGCGTTCGCCGGCGGCGACGGCGCGGCCGCGCGGCGTCAGCTGAAGATTCCCGCCCAGGCGTTTGTGGTCGGCCACGTCGGCCGCCTGGCCCCGGAGAAGAACCTGCCGTACCTCGCCAAGGCGGTCGCGGCCTTCCTGAAGGGCGCGCCCGATGCATGGTTTCTCCTCGTGGGCACCGGGCCTTCGGAGGACGTCGTGCGCGGAACCTTCGAGCGCGCGGGCGTGGGCGCGCGGCTGGTGCTGGCGGGCTCGCGCACCGGCCAGGCGCTCTATGACGCCTACCGCGCGATGGATGTGTTCGCGTTCACTTCCAAGAGCGAGACCCAGGGACTGGTCATCACGGAGGCGATGGCCGCCGGCCTGCCCGTCGTCGCGCTGCGGGCTTCGGGCGTGCGCGAGGTGGTGAAGAACGGCGAGACCGGCTTCATGCTCGCCCCCGAGGCCGGGACGGCGAACTTTGCCCGGCAAATCGGCAAACTCCATGCCGAGCCCGCGCTGCGGCGGCGGCAGAGCCAGGCGGCGCGGAAAACCGGGGCGGAATTCTCGCGGGCGAACTGCGCGAAACGCGCGCTCGATTTCTACGAGGCGATCCGCAAGCAGACCCGCCGCGAGCGGCTGCTCGCCACCCAGCACCCGTGGCTGATGATCCAGGAGCGGATTGGCGTGGAGTGGAACCTGCTCGCCCGCAACGCGCGGGCCCTGGGCACGGCCCTCGCGTCGTGATCCCATGTTCGCAAAAATAGAGGCCTTCTTCCGGCGCGGCTCGCGGCGGTTCAGTCATCGCGAGTGGGCCGCCGGCCGGCGCGGCGCCACGGGCACCGGCGAACAGCCGGGCCTGCTGCTGATCCAGATCGACGGACTCGCCCGCACGCAGCTCGAGCGCGCGATCGCGGCGCGGCGCATGCCGTTTCTCCGGCGCCTGCTGCGCCGTGAGGGCGGGCGGCTGCACAACTTCTATCCCGGGATGCCGTCGACCACCGCGGCGGTGCAGGCGGAGCTCTACTACGGGGTCCGCGCCGCGGTGCCGGCCTTCAGCTTCTACGACCGCGCGAAACGCCGGCACGGCGTCATGTGCTCGCCCGACTGGGCCAAGGACGCCGAAGCCGGCTGCGCCGCGCAGGCCGAGGGCCTGCTCAAGGGCGGCAGCTCCTGGTCGAACATCTACACCGGCGGCGCGAGCCAGGAGGAAAGCCACTTCTGCGCGGCCAGCCTGGGCCTCGACGACATGTGGCGCACCGGGAAGATCGCGAACATTTTCATGTTCATCCTGCTGCACCCGCTTTCGACCATCATGCTGGGGCTGCTCCTCGCGCTCGAATTCGTGATCGCCGGCTGGGACGTGCTCGTCGGCCTGTTCCGCGGCGAGAAACTCTGGCGGGAACTGCAGCTGCTGGTCTCGCGGGTGTTCGTGGCCATCGGGCTCCGCGAACTCATCAAGATTGGCGCGGCCACCGACCTCGCGCGCGGCCTCCCGATCGTGCACGTGAACTTCGTCGGCTACGACGAGCACGCCCACCGGCGCGGGCCGGACTCGGCCTTTGCGCACTGGTCGCTGCTCGGCATCGACCGCGCCGTGGCGACGCTCTACCGGGCCGCGGAAAACTCCAACCGGCGCGATTACACTGTGTGGATCTTCTCCGACCACGGCCAGGAGCGCGCCCGCTCGTTCGACCTCGAGAAACCCGGCGGCATCGAGTCGATCGTGCGCTCCGCGCTGGAGTTGTCCCAGCAAAACGACGCCGCCTGGCGCCCGCGCTCGCAGCGGCGCCCGACCGCGCCGTGGCTGCACCGCAACCGCTTCGCCCAGCGCCGGGAAATCCGCTGGGCCGAGGCGAGCCGGCTCACCCCCGGCGAGGAGGCGAGTTTCACCGTGGCCGGCATCGGGCCCGTGGCGCACGTTTACCTCGCCCAGCCGCCGGACGACGACAGGCGCCGCGCCGTCGCGCGCCGGCTGGTGAAGCAGGGCGTGCCCGGCGTGATGGTGCGGATGCAGGATGACACCGCGCGGTGGTTCCACGCCGCCGGGGAGACCGTGTTGCCGGACGGGGCGCCGGCGTTGCTGACGCACCCGGAGCCACTGCGGCAGGAAATCGCGGACGACCTGACCGCGCTCGCACGCCACCCCCATTCGGGCGACCTCGTGCTGCTCGGCTGGGGACCGGGCACGGATCCCTGGACTTTTGCGCCGGAACGCGGCGCCCACGCGGGCATGGGGCCCGAGGAGACGCGCGGCTTCGTCCTGCTGCCGCCGGGCGCGCGCCTGCCGCCGGGTGCCGAGCACCACATCCGGCCGGCCACTTTGCGCATCGCCGCCCTGCACCTGCTGGGACGCTCGGCCCTGCCCGCCGCCCTGCCCGTGCCGGTGGCCGGCGAAACGCTTTCACTCCGGCTCCTCACGTACAACACGCACTCCTGCTCCGGAATGGACGGGCGCATCTCGCCCCGCCGCATCGCGCGCGTCATCGCGAGCCACTCGCCCGACCTCGTCGCGCTGCAGGAACTCGACCTCGGCCGGCGCCGCTCGCGCGGCGAGGACCAGGCGGCCCTGATCGCCGCCGAGGTCGGCATGCACCATGTGTTTTGTCCCACGGTGACCGTCGACGACGAACACTATGGCCACGCGATCCTCAGCCGCTGGCCGCTCGAGGTCGTGCGCCGCGCGTTCCTGCCGGCGAATCCGAAAAGCTGGTGGCCCGAACCGCGCGCCGCCCTCTGGGTGCGCGTCGTCATCGGCGCCCGCCGGCTGAACCTGATCACCACCCACCTCGGCCTCGACCCGGAGGAGCGCCGGCTGCAAATGGCGATGCTGGTTGGACCGGACTGGCTCGGGGCGATTCCCCAGGGGGAGGAAGTCATCCTGTGCGGGGACATGAATGCGACCGCCGGCTCGCCCGCCTACCGCCTTGCCGCCGCGCGGTTGCGCGACGCCCAGGTTTCCCTGCCCGGGCATGCGCCGTTGAAGACCTTCAGCTCCACGCAGGCGTTTGCGCGCATCGACCACGTCTTCTCCTCCGCCGGCTGCGTCGTCGAACGCATCGCGGTGCCGCGGACGCGCCTGACGCGCGTCGCCTCCGATCACCTGCCGCTCATTGTTGACTACGCCATTGGCGCCGCAGCCGCCGAAACGCCAGACCGCAAGTCAGCGTGATGCCGATCATGTAGGCGGCGAAAACCGCGGCGCGGCCGGGCGTCAGGTCGCCGCTCCATTCGCCGAAGATCACGCCGACGAGCGAGCGCGCGATGTGGATCGTGACCGCGTACCCGAAATAAATCCGGAACGGCACCCCGGCGCCGGCGAGCACATAGTTCTGCGCGAAATACGGCGCCCCCGGGAGGAGCATGATGAACAGCGTGAGCGAGCGATGCGCCGCCTTCGGGAGCCGGTCATGCAGCCACGCGAACCGGCGTTTGAAAAACCCCGGCGCCGCGCGCACGATCAGGTAGCTCACCGCCACCTGGAAGGCGATGGAGATGGCCACCAGCGTCAGCCCGACGGGCAGGCCGAATTTCGCGCCCGTCAGCGCGTGCATCACGGTGACGGGCATGCCGGCGAGCGGGAGCACCATGAGCGCGAGGAAAACGACCACGCCGTTAAAATCCCCGGCCCGCTCGTGCAAACGCTCGAGGGAGGACCGGCCAAAGAACCACAGCAGCCCGATCGCCGCGATGACGAGGCCAACGAAAAGCAGGGAACGCGCGGGACTCGGGGCCGCCAGGGCGTGGTCGGGGTTTCGTGCCATGCCGCTTGGACAGGGCACGGGCGCCGGGGAGCCGGGGATTCTACCACCTCTGTTTTTGGGGCGGACTCCCCCCGCCACTTTGCTGTCGAGCCAGGGGAGATGTCCACCGCCTCGCACAAAAAATGGCATTGGCTGCCGTCCGGCCAGCCCGGCCACCGGTTTCGCAACCGGTACTATCAGCACCAACGGTCCCGGCGCGGCGGCGGGCTCGGGGGCAAGATTCTGCGTTTCATTCTCTCCGCGATCGCCGCGGTCATCGGCTTCATCCTGGTTTTCATTCCCGGTCCCGCGGTGCTTTTCTTCCTGATCGCCGGCGCCCTGCTGGCCGCGGACTGGCTGCCCGTGGCGCGCCTGCTCGACTGGGGTGAGGTCCACGCCCGGCGAATCTGGAAGCGCGCCCATGCGTGGTGGCGGAAACGCTCCGTCGGGAGCCGCATCACGCTGGTGGCGATCGCCGCGCTCGCGGGAGCCGCGGCAAGCTATGGAATTTTTCAGCTCATGCGCTAGCACTCCCCCGCTACGGGCCAAACAAAGTGGGTCTGCAAACCCACCCATCCTTCGTGTCATTCCAAACGAAGTGAAGGCATCCGCGCGCCCGCTCGTGGCCGCCAGGTTCGCGGCCGTGGATCCTTGCGCTGCGCCCAGGAGGACAAACCGGGTTTGCAGACCCGTCCTGGCGCGATTCCGTTACGTGCCCGTTTTACCGGGCGACGCACCCCGGCGCTTCCGCCGGTGCAGGCTGCGCTTGAGCCGGCGGAACAGCAGGACGGCGGCGCCGAGTTTGAGCAGGTAAAGGGTGACGAGGACCGCCAGCGCGGTTTTCGAGGGATCATTGCCGAGGTCGCCCAGGAAGATGGTGGTGCAGGACCGGACCACGTAGAGCGGCAGGGCCACGCCAAACAGGATCCGCCACGGCAACCGGGCAAAGGCGAGGATGCAGTTGCGGACAAAATACGGCGGGCCCGGGGCGATCACGACCATGGCGGCCACGGTCGCATGCTCGTGCGGCGGCACGTCTGGGATGCGGTGATGCCACTTGTGCCGGATGCGCTCGATCGGCCCGCGGAGGACCGTGTTCGACAGCACCTGCATCACGAGGAGATGCACCGCGGTCACCCCGATCGCCACGAGCAGGCCGAACCAGGGGCCGAAAATCGCGCCCGCGCCGAGATAGACCGCGCTGATCGGAAAGCCCACCAGGGGAAGCGTCGCCATGATCACCAGCGCCCACGGCCGGCTGACGCGCTGCAACAGCGCCGGCACGTCGCGCCAGTTGAGCTCCGTGAAATAAAAAAGCGCCACCACTCCGGCGGCGAGCAGCACGGCGACCAGCGCGGTGCGCAGCAGGGGATGGACGGTGCGGTGCGCGGACCGCGACGACGCCACGACAGGATGGGATTTGACGGGCATGGGCGGCGGTAAACCCGCCGAAGGACTGACCCGCGCGAGCGCGGCGGGTGTCGGACAATTACCGGAACCCCCGGGCATGCGCCACGGTCCCTGCGGTGACGCGCGGCGACCCCTTCCGACCCGCACGCCGTGCTTCCCATGAAAGTTTCCGTCCTGCAACGCTGGCGCGCCCGCCGGCCTGTCCACAAAGCCGTCCACGCGCCCGCCGCCGGCCACCACCGTTTCCGCTGGTGGTGGGTCGCCCTGTGCCTTGTCCTGTTGACCGCGCTGTTTTTCCGCCTCACCACCGCGAAGATCGTGCGCGAGCCGATGGTGCTGAACCAGGGCCCGGCGGACCCGATTTTCATCGACTCGTTCGGACCGCTGCTGGGCGCGGAATTCACCCGCGGCAACCAGGTGAAACTGCTCGCGAACGGCGACGGTTTCTTCCCGCCGATGCTGGCGGCGATCAGCCAGGCGCAGCACAGCATCACGCTGGAAACCTACATCTGGTCGTCGGGCATCATCAGCGACAAATTCATCGCCGCCCTGACGGAGCGGGCGCGCCATGGCGTCAAGGTGCACGTGCTCGTCGACGGCATGGGGGTGCTGAAGTTCGCCGACGCCGACCAGCAGCGACTGCTCGATGCCGGCGTCGAGTTCATCTTCTACGGCCGCGAGCACTGGTGGCAGATCAAGCCCAACATCAACCAGCGCACCCATCGCAAGCTGCTCATCATCGACGGCCGCATCGGCTTCACCGGTGGCATGTGCGTCGACGACAAATGGCTGGGCAACGCCGACACGCCCAAGGTGTGGCGGGACACGCAGCTGCAGGTGGAGGGCCCGGTCGTGCGGCAAATGCAGGCCGTCTTCGCCACCAACTGGGTGCAGACCACGGGGCGCCTGCTGACGGGGCGCGACTATTTTCCCGCCGAGGCGCCGCTGCGGGCGGGCGCCCTGGCCATGTGCTACAAGAGCGGACCCAACGAGGATCCGGAGAACGCCCGCATCTCGTACCTGATGGCGATCGCCGCCGCGCGGAAATCGATCCGCATCTCCCACGCGTATTTCGTGCCCGATGACCTGGCGATTGACATGCTCCTGGCCGCCCGCGCGCGCGGCGTGCGCATCGAGGTGGTCATTCCCGCGATCAACGATTCCCGCTTCGGGCGCGCGGCCTCGCGCTCGCGCTGGGACCGGTTGCTCGCGGCCGGCGTGGAATTCCACGCCTACCAGCCGGCCATGTACCACGCCAAGATCATGATCGTGGACGACGTCTTTCTCACCATCGGGTCCGTCAACTTCGACAACCGCTCCTTCGGCATCAACGACGAGGTGGCCATCAATGTCCTGGATCATGACGCCGCCGCCGCCGCCATCCGCCAGTTCGACGCCGACCTGCAGGCCTCCCGTCCGCTGACGCTCGAGGAATTCCGGGCCCGGCCGTGGTGGCAGAAGAAAGTGGACTGGTTCTGCGGCCTGTTCCGCTCGCAACTGTGAACAGGAATGCAGCCACCTGACGGAGGCCGGTAGGTTTTTCCGGCCGGGAATTGCGGTACATATTGGCCCGCGGGCGTAACAACCCAAGGAACCTCCGGGCCTTCGCCGCCATCCACATAACATGCGTTCACTCCTTTTCCTGCTGCCGCTCACCCTCCCCCTCAGTGTCCTCGCAGCCGACGGACCGCCCCTGCTGCAGGAAGTCGCGGACAAGATGGCCGACCAGCGCCAGAACTGGGCGTTCACCCAACTGGCCCGCGAAACCGCCGGCAACGGCGAGGTCACCGAACGCCTCGAGCGCTACGATCCCTCCCGCGGCAATGCGCACCGCTGGGAATTGCTGAAACTCAATGGCCGCACCCCGACCGCGCAGGAGGTCGAGGACTGGAGCAAGCGCAAGAACAAGACCCGCAGCCGGGCACCCAAGACGCTCGAGGATTACGCCGACCTTTCCCAGGCGCGCGTGAAGTCCGAGGACCGGGACACCGTCACCTACGAGGTCCCGCTGCGCAGCGCCGCCGGCGGCCTGTTTCCCGGCAACAAGATCGGCCTCACGCTGACGGTGAACAAGGAGAGCAAGGAGATCGAACGCGCAAGGGCCGGCATCGAGGGCCCGTTCAAGGTCGCCCTCGGGCTCGCCAAGGTGATCGACCTCGACCTCGACATCGAGGTCCCCGACGACGCCAGCGCGGCCGCCACTCCAGCCAAGGGCACCGACAAGCCCAAGGGCACGGCGACCGCCGTCGTCAACAAGCTCGGCAAACAGATCGAGTACCACTGGAGCGATTTCACGCGGGTGATTTCGCCGCCGGTGGCGCGAGAACCTTGAACGGCGGCGACGAGGCCGGCGGTTCGTGATTGAACTCCTCGCCGGCCAGTTTCTCCACCGCGGCCACGTTGGCCTCCAGGCCATCCGTGCCCTCGATGTCATCCTCGATCCGCAGCATCGTCACGATGTGCGGCGCGTGGCGCCGGCTGATTTCATGGCTGAGCCGGGCGACATCCATGATCTGTTCCCACGTGCCTTCCAGGCAGGTGGTCGTGCCCGTCAGTTGATAGACAATCCCGCGCCGGCGGATCTCCTTCAGCACGTCAGCCAGCATGGTGCCCAGGTGGGCGCCGCCGCCCACGGGAAGGATGGTAAGGTCTGCAGTCATGCGACGACGTTAGCCCCGTCCGCGCACCCCGGCCATCCGGCCGACGAACGCCCCGTCCGAGGGGCAACCAACCCACGACCGTCTCGGGCCGGCGCCCGATGGCGCGGGCGGCCGGCCCGGGCTATTCTAGCCCCAGCGCGGCTCCGGCGCCGCGTCCAATCACTCCGATCATATAACCCTCAACCGCGATCACCATGCCACAAGGAGACAAAGGAGCCTACACCGCCAAACAGAAACGCCAGGCCGAGCATATCGAGGAAGGCTATGAAAAACGGGGCGTGAGCGCCCACACGGCCAAGCAACGCGCCTGGGCCACCGTCAACAAACACGACGGCGGCGGCAAAAAGCACGGTTCGGGCCGCAAGCACTGACCCGCCATGGACACCACCTCGCACTGGCTCAAGACGGCGAAGCGCCCGCAATTTCCCGAGCTCGACCAGGTGCTCACGGTGGATGTCGCCATCGTCGGCGCGGGCATCACCGGCGTCACCGCAGCCCACCTTTGCAAGGAGGCGGGCCTCTCGGTGGCGCTGATCGAACGCGAACGCTGCGGGAACATCGACACCGGACACACCACCGCGCACCTCACCGCGGTCACGGACCTCCGCCTGCAGGAAATCGCGCGGTCCTTCGGCCGCGACGCCGCGCGCGCGGTGTGGGCCGCGGGCATGACCGCCATCGAGCGGATCCGCTCCCTCGCCGAGACCGGCGGCATCGATTGCGATTTCGAAACCTGCACCGGCTACCTGCACGCGGCGGCTCCGTCCGAGGACCCCGCCGCCCTGCAACGCGAGGCGGATTGCGCCCACGAACTCGGGATCGCCGCCGAGTACCGCGCCGCCATCCCGTTTTTCCGGCGACCCGGTGTCGTGTTCCCGGGCCAGGCGCTCTTTCACCCGCTGCGCTACCTCGCCGGGCTGCTCGAAAAACTTCCCGGGCCACACTGCCACGTGTTCGAGCAAACGGCCGCGCTCGAGATCGAGAAATCCCCGCGCAGTCTCCGCACAAGGAACGGCCGCCTCAACTTCAGCCACCTGATCCTCGCCACCCACAACCCGCTCATGGGGAACGCCGGACTGCTGCGCGCGACCCTTTTCCAAACCAAGCTCTCGCTCTACACCAGCTACGCGCTCGGCGCGCGCCTGCCCACCCGGCCCCTCGAGGCCGGCTGCTTCTGGGATACGGGCGATCCGTACGCCTACCTGCGGATCGAACGCTCGGCGCGGGGATCGTACGCCATCTACGGCGGCGGGGACCACAAGACCGGCCAGGTGACCGATACCGTGGCCGTCTACGCGCGGCTGGAAAAACATCTCCGCGAAATCCTGCCCGATGCCGAGATCGACACCCGCTGGTCCGGCCAGGTCATCGAGACGGCCGACGGCCTGCCCTACATCGGCGAGATCGCCGACCGGCAGTTGGTCGCCACGGGATTCTCGGGCAACGGCATGACCTTCGGGACGCTCGGCGCCATGATGGCGGTCGACGCGATCCAGGGCCGCCGCAACGGGTGGGAAAAACTATTCTCCCCGCTCCGCAAAAAACTCCGCCACGCCACGCTGGACTATCTCCGCGAGAACAAGGATTTCCCCGTCCAGCTGATCCGGGACCGCCTCGCCAAGCCCGAGACTGAATCGCTCCGGGAAGTCCCGGCGGGCGAGGGCCGCGTGCTCCGGATGGGCCGCCGCCGGGTCGCGGCCCACCGCGACGCCCGCGGCCGCATCCAATTGTGCTCGGCCATTTGCACGCACCTCCAATGCGTGGTCGGCTGGAACTCCGCGGAACAAACGTGGGACTGTCCCTGCCACGGCTCGCGCTTCCATCCCGACGGCCGCGTGATCTCCGGCCCCGCCGAGGAACCGCTGACGCCCCTCTCTCCCTCCACCGGCCGCCCCCTCCGCCCGCGCCGAGCGCCGAGGCCCAGCGAGAACATGTCACGAGACCTCTGCAAAAGTCATCCGAGGTGAAACTTCGCGAAGGCGG
>CAZEUN010000029.1:0-43338 GCA_964515595.1 uncultured Oleiharenicola sp.
AGGCGAGGTTATTATACTTTTGAAAGATAAATGGTATAAAACCCCTCCCACCCAAATTCGTGGATTGATTACTTAATCCCCCCGAAAATCAAAAACGGGATCTCGCGCCAGAAACACTCCGGATCCGCGAAGCCGGCCTCGCCGACCAGCTTCAGCTCGGTCGCGAGCGGGGGATAGTAATCCTCGTGCGCCCAGCTTGCAAAATGCGCGCGGGCCTGCGCCTCGGTGATGCCATGCGGCGCCATCGCGTTCACCCATTCCTGATAGGAAAACTCGCGCAACCTGCCGCCCGCGGCGATCGCGGTGTCGGCATTCAGGAAACAGCCGCCGGGCTGCAAGGCGGCGAAAACGTTCCGATAGATCGCGCCCTTGGCGGCCAGGTCCTTCACGTGATGGAGCGCGATGCCCGCGACGACCGCGTCGCACGGCGTCAGCGGCTCGGCGAACGAGCGCTCCACATAACGAATGCGCGCCCCGAACCGCGCGCACCGCTCGCGGGCCACGCCAAGCATCGCGCGGTCGATGTCCCAGATCTCCACCTCCGCCCGCGGCAGGGTTTCCGCCACGGCCTCCGCCAGCGCCCCGGTGCCGCCGCCGAGGTCGAGCACGAGGCAGCGCCGGTCCGCCGGCAGGAGCTTCTTCAACAGGCTCATGTGCGCGGCGCGCATCGCCGCGTAGCCGGGCACGAGCTGGCGGATGAGCTTGTCGTAGTCCGCGACGTTGAGCTTGAGGTGGCCTTCGACGGAGTGACCCATGGAGCGGAAAGTTGAGAGCTGAGAGATGAGGGTTGAGAGCGAAGCAATGGCCTCGGCCCGCGCATGGTGTCTCTCAACTCTCAGCCCTCAACTCTCAACTGGCTGTGAACCGATACACCTCTTTTGTAGGAGCCTGTTTACAGGCGATTATTGCGCCCGAAGTCGCCGAGCGTCTGATTCGCTTGTAAACAAGCTCCGACAATTTCCCTTCCCTCCGGGAGACGAACGCGCAAGCGTTCCCGCTTCGTGAAGCCCACCGCCGCCACCGCCGAAACCATTCCCAACGTCCTCGCCGAGCGCTATGCCTCGCCGGCCATGAAGGAAACCTGGTCGGCGACCGGCCGCATCCTGCTGGAACGCGATTTCTGGATCGCCGTCATGAAGGCCCAGAAGGACCTCGGCGTGGCGATCCCGGCGGAGGCGATCAAGGATTACGAGCGCGTGCGCGGCGACGTGAACGTCGAGCGCATCAAGGAACGCGAGCGCGTCACGCTCCACGACGTGAAGTCGCGCATCGAGGAATTCTCCGAGCTGGCCAAGCGCCAGTTCATCCACCTCGGCCTCACCAGCCGCGACCTCACGGAAAACGTCGAGCAACTGCAGGTGGCGCGTTCCCTCCAGCTGGTGCAGTTCAAGGTCGCCGCCGCGCTGCTGGCGATCGCGAGGCGCGCGGCCCAGCACCGGGACGTGATGATCACAGGTCGCACGCACAACGTGCCGGCGCAGCCCACGACCTTCGGCAAGCGCCTCGCGATGTTCGGCCAGGAGTTGCTGATCGCCGCGCAGCACCTCGACGACCTCGTCGCGCGCTATCCCGTCCGCGGCCTGAAGGGCGCGGTCGGCACGCAGCTCGACCAGCTCACGCTGCTCGGCGGCAACGCCGACAAGGTCGACCAGCTCGAGGGCCGCATCCTCAGGCACCTCGGTTTCAAGCAATCGCTCGGCGCGGTCGGCCAGGTTTACCCGCGCTCGCTCGACTTCGACGTCGTCAGCGCGCTGCACCAGGTCGGCGCCGCGGCCGCGAGCTGCGCGCTCACCCTGCGCCTGATGGCCGGCGCGGGCCTGCTGACCGAGGGGTTTCAGGAAGGGCAGGTGGGCTCGTCCGCGATGCCCCACAAGGTCAACGCGCGGAATTGCGAGCGCGTCTGCGGCTTCTCGACGATCCTTTCCGGCTATGTAACGATGACCGCGAACCTCGCCGGCCACCAGTGGAACGAGGGCGATGTCTCGTGCTCGGTGGTGCGCCGCGTGGCGCTGCCCGACGCGTGCTTCGCGATCGACGGACTCCTCGAGACCTTCCTCACCGTGTTGCGCCAGATGGAAATTTTCCCCGCGGCGATCGCGGCCGAGAACGAGCGCAACCTGCCGTTCCTTGCGACGACCACGATCCTCATGGAAGCGGTGAAGGGCGGCGCCGGCCGCGAGACCGCACACGAGGCGATCAAGGAGCACGCGCTCGCGGCGGCCAAGGCCCTGCGCTCCGGGGGCGACGCCGACCTGCTCGGCCGCCTGGCCGGCGACAAGCGCGTCGGCCTCGGCAAAAAGAAACTCCAGGAAATCCTCACGCAGAACGAGCGCTTCGTCGGCGCGGCCCCGCACCAGGTGGACGCATTCGCCGCCGCGATCGCGCCGCTCGCCAAAAAGCACAAGGCCGCGGCGGACTACCGGCCGGGGAAGTTGCTGTAAGGTGGAGCGCGTTGCCCCCAACGCGCTGGTTTGAGATCGAACGGACCCAAGCGCACCGAGGTCAGGCGCTCCACTACCCACTGGCATGACTGCGGGATCGCGGATCCCCGGAACACACCCCGCCGCTGCGCGCCACCCCTCTCAAGAGAGGATCGTGGAACGCGTTGCTTGAGATCCCCTCTTGAGAGGGGTGCCCGGCAGGGCGGGGTGTGTCCGCGTCGTCGGCGAGGCGACATTTTCACGGCGCGGTTCCCAAAAACCGCGGCCCGGGAGATTTAGTTTGCAACCGCCTTGGCCGCGTCCTTTTTTGGACCCTCTTTTCGCTTCTTTAACAGCTCAATCCACACCACACCATGGCAGAAGAACTTGTAGGTAACTGTCTGATCGGCCAGTCCGGCGGCCCGACCGCCGTCATCAACGCCAGCGTCGCCGGCGTCGTGGCCGAGGCCCTGAATCATTCCGCCATCGAGGAAGTTTATGGCGCGCTGAACGGCGTGCTCGGGCTCCTCGGCGAGGATCTCGTCGATCTCGCGGCCGAGTCGCAGCAGGCGATCCGCGGCCTTCGTTACACCCCCGGCGCCGCCCTCGGCTCCTGCCGCACCAAGCTGAAGAAGCCCGCCGAGTTCGATCGCGTGCTCGAGGTGTTCAAGGCGCACAACATCCGCTATTATTTCCACATCGGCGACGGTGACGCCCAGGAGACGGCTTCGAAGCTCGTCGAGACCGCCAAGGCGCAGAACTACGACCTCCGCGTCATCGGCATTCCGAAGACGATCGAGAACGATTTGCCCGCCACCGATCACTGCCCCGGTTACGGCAGCGCGATCAAGTACATCGGCGCCACCGTGAAGGAGCTCGCGCTCGACGCGGACGCGATGGGCCAGGGCGACTTGGTGACGATCGTCGAGGTCATGGGCCGCAACTCCGGCTGGCTCGCCGCGGGCGCCTCGCTGGCCAAGCGCCGCGACCACCCGAACGATCCGCCGCACCTGGTTTATCTCCCCGAGGTTCCGTTCACCAACGAGAAGTTCCTCGATGACGTCCGTCGCGTGCTCAAGCGCGAGAAACACGCCGTCGTCGTCGTGGGCGAAGGCCTCGTCGACAAGGATGGCAATTACGTCTCCGTCGAGAACGCCGACGCGGCCGGCCACACGCAGCTCGGTGGCGTGGGCGAGGCCCTGAAGGATCTCGTCGAGTCGCAGATCGGCGCCAAGTGCCGCGTCGCCCGCCTCGGCATCACCCAGCGCTCGGCCGCCCACCTCGCCTCGAAGACGGACGCCGACGAGGCGTTCCTCGCCGGCCAGGCCGCGGTCAAGGCCGCCATCAACGGCGAGACCGACAAGCTCGTCACGCTCGTGCGCGGCGACGGTGACAACTATACCTGCGAGACCGGTCTTTCCAACCTCAGCGACGTCATCGGCAATCCGAAGCGCCTGCCGAAGGAATGGATCAACGAGGACGGCGTCAGCCTGAACTTCCAGTTCTTCCGTTACGCCACCCCGCTCATCCAGGGCGAGATCGCGGTGCCTTACGACAACGGCCTGCCCGCCTACGCGAAGCTGTTCAAGGAATCGGTCGACAAGACGCTCCCCGCCTACGAAGGTTGAGTGTCACCCACGGTTTATCGAAAGCCGGTCCGCGAGGACCGGCTTTTTTGTTGGGGGGTGAAAGAAACCTGCGCCGATCTTCACGAATCCGTGGAGAACTTCGTGTCACGCTGGACAGAGCGGGGCGCAGGTTACATTTCTCCCTGTCTTGCTACGTTATTCTCCTGCACGCCGGCGGGCCGGGCCGGTCTTGCTCGCAGAGGACGCCGCCCCCCGCGACGCCTGCCTTTCAACCCCCCGTCATGGCCACGGCCTTCCTGCTTTTGATCCCATGCGTTACCCCGAGGTGAGCTTTTTCCGCGTCGGCGCCGGCCTGCTGGCGGTTTTCGGACTGCTGACGGTGTCCATGCGCGCCGAAGTGATCCTCGCGCCGCTTTTCCAAAACGGTGCGGTGCTGCAGCGCGACCGGCCGATCCCCGTCTGGGGCCGCGCGGACGCCGGCGAAACCGTGCGGGTCCGTTTTCACGGTGAGACGGCCGAGACCCGCGCGGGCAGCGACGGCCGGTGGCGCGTCACGCTCGCGCCCCGCCCGGCCTCGGCCGAAGGCGCCGAACTGCTCGTCCAGGGCAAGGACACCGTGCGCGTGCGCGACGTGCTCGTGGGCGACGTCTGGCTGTGCGGCGGACAGTCCAACATGGCGTTCACCGTCTACCGCGGGTTGAACGCCAACGCCGAGATGGGCGTGGCGAATTTTCCGCTGATCCGACAGTTCCTCGTGCCCCGCCGCGTGGCGGAACAGCCGGCGGCGGATGCACCCGGCACGTGGCAGATTTGCCACCCTGACTCCGTCGCCGATTTTACCGGCGTGGGGTATTTCTTCGCGCGCGACCTGTTCCTGCGCAATGGCGTTCCCGTTGGATTGGTGAACGCCACGTGGGGCGGCACCCAGATCGAGTCATGGATGAGTGCTGCCGCGGTCCGGCAGGATCCGGCCAATGCCGAGATCCAGCGTCGCTGGAAGGTTCGCCTCGACCAATATGCCAGGCGCAAGGCGGACGCCGACCGGTTGCTCGTCGAGTGGCGGGCGAAAGCGGCGAGCGCGACGGCGAAGGGACTGGTCTTCGCCGAGCCCGCGCCGGCCGCGGCGGAAGGTCCCGGCAGCCGCTGGCTGCCTGCGGGCCTGTACAACGCCATGATCGCGCCGTTGGCGCCGATGCCGTTTCGTGGCGTGCTTTGGTACCAGGGCGAGGCCAACGCGCCGCGGGCGGCGGAGTATGCCAGCCTCTTCAAGGGATTGATCAACCAATGGCGGCAGGACTTCGGGGCCGATCTGCCGTTCTATTTTGTGCAACTGGCGAACCACGACCGGACCTTCGACCAGACCAAGGTCACCTGGGCGTACCTCCGCGAGGCGCAGGCGGAAGCGCTCGCGCTGCCGCAGACCGGCATGGTGGTCACGATCGACATCGGCGACGTGCAGGATGTGCATCCAAAGAACAAACAGGAGGTCGGCCGCCGCCTGGCGCTCATCGTGCGGCAGCAACTCGACGGTGAAAAAGTTGACGCTTCCGGCCCGGTCTTCAAATCCGCGCGGCGTGAGGGCGGGGCGATGCGCGTCACTTTCGAGCACGGGGAAGGCCTGACGTCCCGCGGCGCGCCGATTGTGGGCGTCGAGGTGGCGGGGGCGGACAAAAAATTCGTTCCGGCGGTCGCCCGCATCGAGGGCGACGCCCTCGTGGTTTCGGCCGAGGGCGTGCCGGCGCCGGAGGCCGTCCGTTACGCCTGGCACAATTTCCCGACCGCCTGCCTGTTCGATGGCAGCGGCCTGCCCGCCGCGCCATTCCGGTCGCAGCGCTGGGATTGACGCACATGTCCGGGCCCCGCCATCCCACCCGATTCCGCTGGACCATCTGCGCGCTGGTTTTCGCCGCGGTTACGATCAACTACATTGACCGGCTCGTCTTCGGCATCCTCGCGCCGGAACTGCAGAAGGTTTTTCAATGGAGCAACGCGGACTACACGGACATCGCGTTCTGGTTTGAGGTGGCCTATGCGATCGGCCTGACCGGGTTCGGGCGCCTGCTGGACTGGATCGGGACGCGCCGCGGCTTCGCGCTCTCGCTGACTGGCTGGAGCGTGGCGGCGGCCGCGCACGCACTGATGAGCACCATCGCCGGCTTCAGCGCCGCGCGGTTCTTCCTCGGGCTGGCCGAGGCGGGCGTGTTCCCCTCCGCGGTGAAGACGGCGGCCGAGTGGTTCCCGCGCAAGGAGCGGGCGCTGGTCATGGGGATTTTCAATGCGGGCAGCAACGTGGGCGCGGTCATCGCCCCGCTGCTGGTGCCGTGGCTGTTTATAACCTACGGTTGGAAATGGGCTTTTATCCTGACGGGGGCCATCGGGCTCGTCTGGCTTGTCTTCTGGCTGGCACTCTACCGGTCACCGGTCGGCCATCCGCGCGTGTCCGCGGAAGAACTGGCCCACATCCAGAGCGATCCTCCGGAGCCGGTCGCGGAAAAGATTCCGTGGCTCACGTTGCTGCGCTTGCGGCAAACCTGGGCGTTCATCGTCGCGAAGTTCCTGACCGACGCGGTCTGGCGCTGGTATCTCTATTTGCTGCCCCTGTTCTTCAACCAGAACTTCAAGCTCGATATCAAAAATTTCGGCCTGCCATTCGTCACCATCTACCTGATGGCCGATGTGGGCAGCGTGGGCGGCGGCTGGTTCTCCTCGTGGCTTTTGGGCCGGGGCTGGACGGTGAATGCCGCGCGCAAGCTCGCCATGTTGATCTGCGCGCTGTGCGTGCTGCCCGTGATGTTCGCGGCCGTGGTGCCGAACATGTGGGTCGCCGTCGTCTTCGTCGGCCTGGCGGCGTCCGCGCACCAGGGTTTTTCCTCGAACCTCTTCACCACCGTGTCGGACATGTTCCCCAAACAAGCGATCGGGTCGGTGGTGGGTCTCGGCGGCACCGCGGGCGCGCTGGGGGCGATGCTGTTGCTGACGATCACGGCACGATTGTTTGCCAGTTCGTCGGCCGCGGCCGGCGACACCTCCGTCTACACCACGCTCTTCATCATCGCGGGTTCCGCCTACCTGCTCTCGCTCGGCGCCATGCACCTGCTTTCCCCGAAGCTCGCGCCGGTCGCGATGTCCGATCTGAAACGTTCCTGAACCTCCCCCGACATGAAGGCCCCCTTCAAGATTCTCTACAGCAACGATACCGTCAACACGGTCAGCTGCACCAGTCCCCATCACGCCAAGGGCGAGCCGTTTTCCCAGCGGTTGCTGGAGGCTTCGGTCGACGAAACCGCCGGGACCGGCATCGACGCGCACATGCTGCAGCCGGGACTGAGCATGGTGCCGTGGTGGAAGAGCCGCCAGTATCCGTACGCCGAGCACATCCGCTGGTACGAGGAAACCTACGGCACCCGCGTGCGCGACAATCCCTATGCGCGCTACATGCTGGAAGGCGGTGACATGGTCGGCGCCTTCGTGACCCGGTGCCGGAAAGCGGGGGTCGCGCCGTTCGTCTCGTTGCGGCTCAACGACAGTCATGGCAAGGAATTCGTCGACACGCCCGGTGGCGGCGACATCCCGGAAATTCCTGGCTACTCGCTGCATTGTGTGAACCGCTTCTACAAGGAGCATCCGGAGTACCGCATCGACCCGGACCCGGCGAAGGTCGGCAAGGAACACTGGGGCACGCGCGTGCTCAACTGGGCGAATCCCGAGGTGGTCGACTGGATGTTCGGCTTCATCACGGAAATCTGCGAGGACTACGACATCGACGGGCTCGAGCTGGATTTCATGCGGCATTCGAATTTTTTCCGCGTGAAGGAAACGACGTTCGCGCAGCGGGCGGTCATCATGACCGGATTCGTGCGCCGCGTCCGCGCGCTGCTCGATCGCACCGCGCGGGGCGGCCGGCACCGCTGGCTCGGCGCCCGCATTCCCTCCTATACCGTGGCGCTCGATCCGCTCGGGCTGGAGGTGCGCGCGCTGGCGGCGGCCGGCGTCGAAATCCTCAATCTCTCGCCCAATTACCTCACGAACCAGCAGGTCGACACGGCGGAAATCCGCCGGCGGGCGCCCGATGTTTCCATTCATCTCGAGATCACCCATTCCACCGCGGGGGTCGGCCGGGTGCCGGGGGCCTACGACAACACCCTCTTCCTGCGCACGACCGACGAGCAGTTCTACACGGCCGCGCACCTTGCGTACGCGCGCGGTGCGGACGGGATGTCGGCGTTCAATTTCGCCTATTTCCGCGAATTCGGCGCCCCGGGCCGCGGACCGTTTCATGAGCCGCCCTTCCACATCTTCGCCCGGATGCGGGACCGCGCGTGGCTGGCGGCGCAGCCGCAGCATTATTTCCTCTCGGCCAGCACGAGCTGGGCGGTGCCGTTGGGGCGCCCGTCCGTGCTTCCTCAAACCCTGAAGGCGGGGGACGAAGCCACGTTCACCCTCGACCTTGCGCCGCCGGCGGGAGGCTGGACGCAGGGCGGACGGCTGCGGATTCGCGCGCGCGATGATTTGGGCGACACCGAATGGACCGCGCGCTTCAACGGCGAACCCCTGGCGGTCGTGTCCGACCGCTCGGCGCCGTATCGGACGCGGTATGATGAGTCGCACCACCCGGCGGACGAGAAGATCCGCGCCTGGCAGGTGCCGGCCGGGCTTCCGCGCGAGGGGGAAAATTTCCTGGAGATTTTCCACCGGAGCGGCGCCGCGCGGGCCGTGATTGAGTACATCGACCTCGGGCTGACCTGATCCGGTCCGCCGCCCATTTCCCATGAAATTGAACAAACAAGTGAATGCAGCCGCGACGATCGAACGGGCGGGCGTGGTGGCCATCATCCGGATGGACGACCTGGCCGCCGTGAGCGATATCGCGGCAGCGCTTTACCAAGGAGGCGTCCGGTGCTTCGAAATCCCGATGACGGCCGCCAACGCCGCGGAGATCATCGCCGCGCTGCGGCAACGGCTGCCGGAGGATGCCGCGATCGGCGCCGGGACGGTCATCACCGGGGAGGATGCCGAAAGGATCATCGATGCCGGCGCCCGTTTCATCGTGAGCCCGCATTTCGAACCCGCGGTGGCCGCGGTGTGCAAGGCCCGGGGCGTGGCCCTGATTCCCGGCGCGTTTTCGCCGCAGGAAATTTACCAGGCGTGGAAGGGTGGGGCGGACATCGTGAAGGTGTTCTCCATCCGTCCCCTCGGTCCCGGCTACCTGAGCGACATCGCGGGGCCGTATCCCCACATCAAGCTGATGCCGACCGGCGGAATCAACCTGGAGAATGCCGCCAGCTTCATCCAGGCCGGGGCTTGTGCGATCACCATTGGGCGCGACATGATCGGCAGCGGCCCGTGGAACGCGGCGGCGCTGGAGGCGATTTCGGGCCGCGCCCGCACCCTGGTCGAAAAAATTCACAAACTGAAGGCTGGCTGAATGCCGGCGCGCGTTTCTACATCAAAGATTCCATGGGCCAACGTATCGTCCTCTTCGGTGAACTGATGCTCCGATTGAACCCGGCGGGTTTCGCGCGCCTGGTGCAGGCGGACCGGCTGGAGGTTTATTATACCGGCGGCGAGGCCAACGCGGGCGCCTCGCTGGTGCGCTGGGGTTGCGCCGCTGACATGGTGTCGCGCGTCCCGGCCCACGAGATGGGCGAGGCCTGCGTGAATTACCTCCGCCGGTTTGGCCTCAACACGCGGCACGTGCAGCGCGCCGGCGAGCGCCTCGGGCTTTTCTACGCCGAGACGGGCGCGGCCCAGCGCCAGTCGATGATCATCTACGATCGCAAGGATTCCGCGTTCACGACCTTCAGCGACGAGGGCCTCGACTGGGACCAGCTGCTCGCCGGGGCGGATTGGTTTCATTTTGCAGGCACGGCGCCGGCCGTCGCCCGGCGGCTCGTGCCGGTGCTCACCCGCGCCTGCGCCGCGGCCCGGCGACTGGGCGTGCGGGTGAGCTGCGACCTGAATTACCGCGCCAAACTGTGGACGCCCCACGAGGCCGCCGACACCATGGCCGAGCTGTTGCCGCTGGTGAATGTATTCGTCTGCGGCGCCGAGGATGCGGCCGGGATCTTCGGCGTCCGCGGCGCCACCGATGCGGAGATGGCCGCGCAACTCGCCGAGCGCTTCGGCTTCACCCATGTGCTGGTGCCGCGGCGCGAAAGCCGCTCGGCCTCGGACAATGCCATCAGCGCCCTGCTGTGGCATCGCGGCGAGGCCGTCGTCAGCCGCACCCATGAGCTCTCCCCGATCGTCGATCGCATCGGGGCGGGCGACGCCATGACCGCGGGCATGATCTTTGGCGTGGGCGAAGGCTGGCCCTTGCAGCGCACCGTCGACTTTGCCGCCGCGGCGGCCTGCCTGAAGCACGCCACGCCGGGCGATTTCGGCCTGGCGAGCCTTGCGGAGGTCCAGGCGCTGGCGGGCGGCGCCGGCTCCGGCCGCATTCAGCGTTAACGCAGTCATGGCCGCGAAATCCGACCGGGAGAAAATTCTGGGTGAACTGAGCCGCTGGCTCGCCGCTCCGTCGACTCGTCCCGTCGTCCGCATCCTCGAAGGCAAGCGACCCGTCAAGGACCAGCCTTCCTATTTCAAGGAGGAGCCGCGTCTGGTCATCGCGCTGGAAGGCACGGGCCGCTACATCACGATCGAGCACGGCAAGGAAATGATGTTCGACCTCGCGCCGGGCCAGGTGCTTTACCTCGCGCCGTGCACGTGGAGCTGCCCGCTGCCCGAGATGCCCTACCGGTCACTCGCGATCACGCTGCGGCCGGATTTCACCCGCGTGACGATCCATTCGCGCAAGGCGATGCGCCGGAACGGCACGATTCCCTGGCGCTACCTGGCGGAGTGGCAGACGTCCGCGGCCCTCGGCGCGCGCGGTGACCATTTGCTCAAGCTGCTGGCGGATTCGACGCCGCCGCGGCTGGGCGCGCGGACCTACAACCTGTGCGCCGAGATTTTGATTTCGGAAGTGGCGGGCTTGGTCGAGGACGCCACCTCGGTCGGCCGGTCCCATGAGGCCGTGCTGTGGCATTCGCTCTGCGACTACATCTCGGCGCATTGGTCGGACCCCGACCTCAGCCGCGAGAAGGCGGCCGAGTTTTTCAACCGGCACCCGAATCACATCTCCCGGTTCTTTCACCAGCACACGCAGCAGAATTTTCGCGCCTACGTGAACGAGATCCGTTTAAAGCGCAGCCTGCAGTTCCTGAGCGACCTCCGCTACAACGTGACGGACGTCGCCAATCTGTGCGGATTCACGGACCTGCAGTATTTTATTCGGTGCTTTCGTCAGCGCTTCGGCCTGACCCCGGGGGAATATCGCAAACGCAGCGTCGCCTGACCCTATGAAAAACAATTCCATGCCTCTCCCGCCGCGCGCAAATTCTCCCCGGCGCACCTTCCTGCGCCAGATCGGTGCGCTCTTCGCCGTGGCCGTGGCCGGTTTACCCGCGCCCCGCGCAGCGGCCGCGCCGGGCAAATCGACTCCCGCGCCGACCTCTTCGGAACCTTCGGACGAACCTCTTTATCAAGCGGACCCAGGCTGGGGCGGCTGATGATCCGTGGCGGCAGGCCCCGTCTGCCGGATCGATGAGTCGCAATGCGCCCGGACGCCGCGACATTGTCCGGAGCCCCGCTGACGGGCTTTGGGGCGCGGAGAATCGCCGCGGATGCGGGGGGCGCGCGTTACGTTTCTCCCTGTTTGGTTAGTTTATTCCATTTCTCCTCAAGCGACGGGCGCTGCTTTCGTTTCCGCAGTCACCCGCAAAACCCGGCGCACCTGCCGGTTTCCTACCCTATGAAATCCTCCCCCTTGTCACTGGCTGCGAACGCTCGCGTCCGCATGTTTTCGCGTCTGCCGGGCACTCTCGCGCTCCCGGTGATCGCCCTCGCCCTGGGCACAAGCCTGACGGCGCAAACCGCGGCTTCGACCGCGGATTCCTACGGCACACCGCTCGCGGACAAAGAGGTCGTCACGTTGAGCCCGTTCGTGGTCAATACCGAGCGTGACCGTGGATTCGTCGCCACTTCGTCGCTGGCGGGCGGCCGTCTTGGGACGGATCTCAAGGACACGCCGGTGGCTTATTCGGTGCTTACGCGCGATTTTATCGACGCGCTCGACCTCACGGATCTCCAGGACATGGCCCAATGGATGCCGAACACGGTGTTGACGACCGGCCAGGGTGACACCGACTGGGCGAGCCCGAGTTATTCCGGAATCACCTCGCGCGGCGTCCCCACGAACCAGCCGCAGCGTGATTTCTTTCCTTACGCCATCAATTTCGACAGCTATAACATCGGGCGTCTCGACTACGGGCGCGGGCCGAATTCAATCCTCTTTGGCAACAGCGGCTACGGCAGCACCCCGAATGCGAATTCAAAGCGCGCCCGCCCGGACAAGCGCTTCACGGAGGCGAGACTTTCCTATGGGTCCTGGAATAATTTCCGGGAGACGCTGGACCACAACCAGCCGCTGAGCGACACGCTGGCACTGCGTTTCAATGCGCTGTATGTCGATCGCGACGGCTGGCGCGACAACGATTTTGAAAGGAAGAAAGCCGCCACGCTCGCCGGCACCTGGCAGCCGGCCAAGCGCACTGAAATCCGCTTCGAGGCGGAACGCGGCAAGATGGAAAAGGCCACGATGGGCACCAACTTCTACGACTACCTCAGCGGTTGGGATGGCATTCACACCTACAGCGCCCCCGCCGCGGCGAACGCCGCGTTCGGCGTGTTCCGCATCCCCACGAATTATGCGATGTTCACGCCGGCCGGCGGCGATGCCCTCTTGAATTTCGGAACCTGGGCCACCACTGACGCGGGCAATCGCACCGCCGCCATCCCGCTCGGAGGCCGGCTCGTGGTGGGCTTGGAGGGCATTACCGACGACTCCTCCATCATCAACCAGCTCAACCTGCCGGACGACCGGTTCGCCATCGCCGAAGCCAATTCGCATTTCCGCGTGCCCTCGCGGGAATTTTCGATCACCGCCGACGGCCTGCAATACAACCAGGATTACCACAACTACACCCTCGCAGTGACCCAGCAGCTGGGCGAAAATTTCTATGCCGAGGCCGCGGTGAACCTGGCCCGCGTGGAATACACCGGCGACAAGGGCCTGAGCTCCGGCCAGGGCGGCCAGACCCGCATCGACCTCAATACGAAGCTGCCCAATGGCGCCGACAATCCCGCCTACCTTCAGCCTTTCAATTTCATCCGCCCCTTTCCGCAGCTGAACGAGTCGGAAGTTTACAACGCACGCCTCGCGCTGGCCTATGTCCTGGAGAATACCCGGTTCGGCAGCTTCCGCTTCAGCGCCAACGGCGGCATGACGCGCCAGGACGACGTCAAGGAAGCTTGGAGCTATATGCGGAAAATCGCGACGGATCACCGGCTGTGGGCGACCCAGGACCGCGTGTACTTCCTTTATCACTGGAACGATGTCTCGCGGCCCTACGATCTGTCCGACCGCACCTGGATGTACCAGGCCAGTACCAGCGCGGCACCGGTGCCGGTGGAGGCAGGTCTCGTGCGTGACTTGGGGACGGCCGGGGCCAACAGCCTCACCCGCACCGAGCAGGATTTTTTCCAGATCAATGCTGACGCCAAGTTCTTCAAAAAACGCCTGAACCTCCTGGCTGGGTTGCGCCGCGATTTCTACTACACCCGCCAGCGGGTCTCCCGCCACCAGTATGACTATCCGACCGACTGGAATGGCAAAGCCGCGTTCTACAAGCCGGACGCGCCGGACGATTACTACGACCTCACCTATCAGCCCCGGACCACCGCCGGCGCGCCCGTGGGCCCGCGCCTCACGGCCGACGTTCGTCCGCGCCTCAGCAACGAGCGCGATCCCCTTTACGCCAACGAGCGGTTTCAGGACGATTTCAGCCCGCCGGTCTCGAAGGGCGCCCTCACGACCTTCAGCACGGGTGGCGTCTACCACCTGACCAGGAACATCAGCCTCATGGCCAATTATGCCGAGTCCTATGTGCCGGCACTGGCAAGTTTTGATTTCGCCGGCAACCTCATCGCCCCCCGGTCCGCCGAGGGCCATGATTATGGCGTCCGCTTCACGATGCTGGAAGGACAGGTGGTGGCCAATGTCATCCGGTATGAAGGCCTCGATGCCAATTCCCTCGTCGCCGTCTCCGGCCCGCGCAGCAACATCGACACCATCGCCCGCACGAGCCCGCTGGACGCGCCGTCGTCCGCTGACCTGAACGCGCGTAACTTCCCGCGGCCCAGCAACGGCGCCTCCGACACCACGCGAAAGGAAATTTCCGGTTGGGAACTCGACGTCACCGCCAACCTGACGCGCAACTGGCGTCTCACGCTGAACGGCGCCATCTCCGAAGCCTACCAGGTTTCCGCCTTCCCGCTGCTCAAGGCGTTTCTCGCCGCGAACAAGGAAACCATGCGGCAGATCATCCAGGACGCCGGCGGCGTTTTCAACGGCGACGTCGCCACCATGAACCCCGCCATCGATCTCAGCCGCACGCCGGAGGGTCCGGGCGCGGTCGCCGCTTGGAACGACCTCATGGCAACGGTCGCCTCGTTCACCGACGAGAAGCAAACCCCCCTCCGCATGATGGAGCGCAGCGGCAACATCTACACCGATTATTCCTTCACGGAAGGCCGGCTGAAGGGCCTGCGCGTCGGTTTCGGCGCCAATTACCGCGGCAAGCAGGTCATCGGATACCGCGGAGCCGACACCATGCGGAACCCCGCCAGTCCTTCCACGGCGATCGATGATCCGGCGGTGGGGCCCTTGGATGCGGTCTACCAGCCCGCTTACACCACCGCCACCGCGGTGATCAATTACGGCTGGCGGATTAGCCGGAAACTGCGGTGTGACCTCACCCTGCGCGCCAACAACCTGTTCGATTACGACAAGCCGATCTACATCAACACGGTCATGCGCCCGCCGGGCGGCGACATTACCAACCCGGCCCGCGTGACGACGCCGAAGAACTACACCTGGATCACGCCCCGCAATATTACCTTAACGGCTTCATTTAGATTCTGATCGGCGGCGCTCTGGCCTGGAGTAGTCTCCGCCGTGTGGCCCCCTGGCCGCTGGTTCGACTTCATCTTATGAAATCCATACTCCACCGAAGCCTCCTGATCGGCGTAATCGCCTGCTCCCTGGTCCCTGCGGCCGCGGCGCAGGCCACGTCCCGGCCGAAGCCCGGGCGTTTTGCCCAGGCCATCGTCTCGTTTGAGCAGCAGGATGCCGAAAAGGGCCCGGCGAAAGGGGGCATCCTGTTTGTGGGCAGCTCAAGCATCACGCGCTGGAAGAGCCTGCCGGAGGACTTCCCCGATCTGCCGGTGCTCAATCGCGGCTTTGGCGGCAGCGTGGCGAACGACTTGATCGCTTTTTTCGAGCCGGTCGTGCTGCGGCATGAACCGAAGCTTCTGGTTGTCTATACGGGAGGCAACGACATCAACGCCAAGCTCACAACGGCGGAGGCTCTCGAGGATTATACCCGGTTTCTGACCCTCGTGCATGAAAAGCTGCCGCAAACGCGGGTCATTGTGAACTCGGTCAAGATCAGTCAAAAGCGAATCAACCAGATCCCGGCGGTGCTCGAGCTGAACCGGCAACTGCAGGCTTGGGCGAAGTCGCACGACTGGATCCGCTATATCGACTCCACCTCGTATCTTGCCGACGAGCAGGGCCAGCCGATCCGGCGTTACTATGTGGACGACCTGATGCACCTCAGTCCCGCTGGCTACGCCGAGTGGATCAAAATTCTCGGACCGGTGTTGCACGAGGAGTGGGCCAGGGTTCAGCGCGGCTCCGCGGAGCCGGTTGCGGGGGTTGTCGCCAAGCAGGCGTCTCCGGCGAAGCCCGAGCGCTACGCCAAGACGATCGACGCCTTCGCCCGGCAGGAGCCGGCCAGGCACGGCATCGTGTTCATCGGCAGCTCCGCCACCACGCGCTGGAAAAGCCTGGCGGAGGATTTTCCCGATTTGCCGGTGGTGAATCGGGCTTTTGGCGGCAGCCGCCTCAACGACCTGATCTTCCATTTCGACACCATTGCCCTGCGACATGAACCGAAACTCCTGGTCATCGACATCGGAGGCAACGACCTCAACGCCGGGATGACCGTGGAGGAAACCGTGGCCGAGTACCTCCGGCTGCTGGAAGTCGTCCACACGAAGCTGCCCCAGACGCGGGTCGTGATCAATTCGCTTGGAATCAGCATCAAACGAGTTGCCCAGATTCCCCAAATCCTCGAGGTGAACGCCCGGCTGGCCGCTTGGGTGCGGGGCCACGACTGGGCCCGCTATGTGGACCGCACGTCCTATCAACTCCGCGCGAACGGCCAGCCTTTGCGCGAGGATTATGTCGATGATCTGCTCCATCCCAGTCGACTCGGGTACGAGGAATGGATCAAGGTTCTCAGCCCGGTCCTGCATGAGGAATGGGCCAGGGTGAAGTCGACGTGAACCCCCGATTGATCCTTTCCCCGGACGGCGGGCGACTGCTGGCACTCATCGCGGTGCTCGCGGCCAGCCTCGTCGTGAACGCGACGGAATCCGTCCCTTCTACCGGTGAGGAACACCTGCGTCGCTGGCTCAGTCGGTTTCCGGCCGCGGACTCCAATCGCGACGGGATACTCACGGCCGCCGAAGCGTGGCATTACCAAGGCGAGGAACCGCAACGCCTGCGCGCAGCGAAAGCGTTGCAGGAAAAGGCCGTCGCGGAAGCGCGGCAAACCGGCCGGCCGCTGCCTGCCGAGCCCGCGCGGCTCACACCGGGACACGCCAATGTTCGCTACGGACCCCATGAACGCAATGTGTTCGATCTCTGGCTCGCCCAGTCGGATCGGCCGACCCCGCTGGTGATCTTTTACCACGGCGGGGCGTGGAAAATCGGAGACAAGCGGGAAATCAAGGACACCACCCTTAAAGCGTGTCTCGACGCCGGCATCTCCGTCGCCGCGGTGAACTATCGTTACACGACCACCGCCCCGCTGCCGGCGCCCCATCTGGACAGTGCGCGGGCCCTGCAATTCCTGCGGGCCCACGCCCGCGAGTGGAATCTCGATCCAAAGCGCGTCGCCGCCTACGGCGCGTCGGCCGGAGCGGCCATTTCGCTCTGGCTGGCCTTCCATGACGATCTCGCGGACCCGCGGAATCCCGACCCCGTCCTGCGCGAGTCATCGCGTTTGACCTGCGCCGGCTCGATCAACGGCCAGTGCACCGCTGATCCCTTTGTGATTCGCGAATGGGTCGGCGAGTCGGCCTATCTCCACGGTTTTTCGCTGGCGGCCTATGGCGTGAAAACCCGCGCCGAACTTGCCGATCCCAAACTCCGTCCGCTGTTCAGCGAGATGTCGCCCGTGACTCATCTTACCCGCGACGATGCGCCGGTTTTCCAAAGTTACCGGGAGCCGGATGCGCCGCTGCCGCCGGACGCCAAGCCCGGCCAGGGAATCCACTCCCCGGTTTTTGGCCACAAACTGAAGGCCGCGATGGACGCGCTCGGCGTCGGGTGCGACTACGTGCACGTGGTGGACATCGATGGCGATCCGGAACTGGAGATGGTGAAGTTCTTCCGCCGGCAGTTCGCGATTCCGTGAATCCTCTCCGCGCATTCCTGGTCATGCTCACTGGCTGCGTCTCAGTTGAGGCGCGCGTCGCACCGGTGCGCGTGATCTACAGCAATGACGCGACCAATCTGATCAACGCGCCGGCGCCCGGCATGGCAAGCGCGCCGGTGGCCGCGCGTGTCGATACGAGTGTCGCGGAGGCGGCGGGTGCAGACCTGCATCTGTTGCAACCTGGCAATGGCTGGGTCCCCTGGTGGCGCAGCGCGCAATATCCGGCGGACGAGCATTACCGGCGGTTCGAGGAGCGCGCGGGCCGCGCTTCCGATCCCCTTGGCCAATACATGCGCGACGGTGGCGATCTGGTCACCGAGTTCATTCGCGCCTGTCGCGCCCGCGGCGTGGCGGCGGGCGTGTCGCTTCGCCTCAATGATTACCACGGCAGCGAATCCTGGGACATCCTGCGGGCGTTCGCGCGGGGCGAGCATCGCGGGGAGGAATTCCCGGTCGGCGTCGGGGCCATGGCTTCGCAAAGCGACGTGTTGCTCGAGCGTCCGGAAAACCAGTTGTGGCCCGATCCCGCCGCCTACACGGCGCTGCCCTGGGGGGACCAGCTCGCCTACGCGGCGAAGCCCGCGACGCGCATCACGCTGCGCACGGCCCGCATCTGGAACTGGGCGCGCCCGGATGCGCCGGCCTACAAGCTGGGCTTCATCCGCGAACTTTGCGCCGGCTACGACCTCGACACCCTCGAACTCGATTTCATGCGCTGGGCCGCGTATTTCCGTCCGGAGGAGACGCCCCTCGAGCAACGCCGGGCGATCATGCTGGCGTTCATCCGCGAGACCCGCGCCGCGCTGGATCGCGGCGCGCGTCCCGGGCAGCGCCGCTCGCTCGGCGTGCGCATCCCGTCGCGACTGTCGGGTCATGACCCGCTCGGCATCGATCTGGCCGCGTGGGTGGCCGCGGGCGTTGATTGGGTCAACCTGAGTTGCCACTACATCACCGAGCAGCAGACCGACCTTGCGGCCATCCACCGGTTGATTCCCGACACGCCGCTTTACCTCGAGCTGACCTTCGCGAACGCGCCCATCCGCGCGCCGCGCCGGGCGTCGCTCGACGGCACGGAGGAGTCCGGCGGTTACGGGCTCACGACGCGGGGGCAATTCTACACCGCCGCGCACCTGGCCTACGCGCGCGGCGCGGCGGGCGTGAGCCTGTTCAATTTTGTCTATTACCGGAACCTCGGGGGCAAGCCGCAGGAGCCGCCGTTCGACGTGCTCGCGAAGTTGAAGGATCGCGACTGGTTGGCGCGCCAGCCGCAGCATTACTTCCTCTCGATGTCCGGCAATCCGCCCAGTGCGCCCTCCGAGTTCACCCGCCAGCGCCGGTTGACGCCGGGCAAGACCTCCGTGCTGAATCTCGATCTCGCCCCGCCTGCGGCCGGCTGGCAGCACGCGGCGCAATTGTGCCTCGAGCTCACCGAGCCATGGGGCGCGCGCGAGATGGAGATTGCGTTGAATGGCCAGGTCCTGGCGCGAATCGAAAAACCAACCCAGTCGGTGACCAGCCCCGATCAGCCCGACCGCCCCGTGGAAAACGTGCGGACGTGGGCCGTCCCGGTGAAACTACTCCGCGAAGGCACGAACCGGATCGAAGTGAAATTACGCACGGGAACGCCGGCCGAGATGCGCCTGCTCGAACTTCTGGCCCCCTGACCGCCGCGCGCGGGCCGACCCGGAGGGTTTGACTCGCAGGTCCATTCCCGGTTCACCTTGCCCCCAGGTCTGGGCCTATAGCTCAACGGTTAGAGCAGGGGACTCATAATCCCTTGGTTCTGGGTTCGAATCCCGGTGGGCCCACCAATTCGAAGAATGGATGTGACAAGTGTGTCGTTGATAACGCGCGCTTCCACTACGGCCTCTGCGTGGTTCTTTGGATCAACCAAATGCTCAAGTGAAGGATACATCGAATCCGGTACTTCGAGATCCGGCCCCAAGACAAGATCGCGGAAATATCCGCGCACATGCCCGCTCGAAAGGCCTTTTTAGCACGGTATTCCTTTTCCGTGCTCCGTGACCGTGCCTGCCGGTCGTGGACCACTTTGCCCACGTTGCTGGAATTTTTTTTGGGTCGTCATAGGTTTGTGGGGACCGGTTCCGATTGGTCAGAACCGAAGCTCGGTCTGCAGCCGTTCGATCAGTTTTTTTGCGCTTGGTCGAACGCTCGGTAGGCGAGAATTCCACGCCAGAACGATACTGCGGTCTAGGTTGCCCAAGGGCGTGGCGGGAACTTCCAGATGGGAGCGCGGATCAAGATCCTTAATCGCGAGCGTGGGCAGCACAGAGCCGAAGCCGCCCGACCGGACAGCCGCGAGTGCCTGGGGGAACGACTGACAGGTAAGAGCTGGCCGTAACTCCACTTTGAGGCTCTTCGCAATGGCGCGCAGCTTTTGTGTGAATTGTCCGTCACTGGTATGGGCGGCAAACGGCAAGTGCCCCAGCAGCTCTTTAAGAGAGACGCTTCGACCTGGGGGGACCAGGGACCGGGGAACTACGGCACTGAAACCCAAGGAGCCCAGCGGAGAGGATTTCAACGGAGAGACCAGCGCGTCTTTGCGGATAACGCCAAAATCCACGCGCCCGTCCATCAATTGCTGAACAATTTCATTCGTCCGCAGATTGCAGGTGGCAAATCGGATCGCCTCCTTATTCCCCGCGGCGGCGCTTAACCGCGGAATAACCAGCCAGTGAATCAAGCTGTCGCCGGCCGCGATGGAGTAGTCGACGCTTTCGGCGCGGCACTCCGCTCGAAAATCCTGCAGCGAGTGCAATTGGAGCCGGACCAACTCGGCCAACCGGACACCCTGCGGGGTGAGCTCGAGTTGGCGACCCTGCCGGCGGGCCACCTCGGCGCCGAAGAACTCCGAGAGCTCGCGCAACTGCCGACTATACTGGCTTTGGCGAATGGGATCACCGGGGGCTGCCTTGGCGATGCCCCCGGCGTCGTGCACCTCGACCAGGACGCGAAGACGATCAAGTGAGAGGCCTCGCTCGGAGAACAAATTGTCATACATGACTAACCAGTCATATGTTATGCACGAAACGCCCTGGCAAGCCTTCACCGATCTGGTATGCTCCGGAGAGCAACAACTGACCGGTCCGCCAAATTCAAGAAAAGTAACCCAACGCTCTTGATTTCCCGCACCGATCTTCCGTTGTAATCTGTAGAACACCTTTACGTCATCCCACCTTCCATGAAACCCACATTATCCATATCAGCACCGACCCTCCGTAGAACGGAGAGGCATTGGTCGTATGCGACCATGTGTGTGCGAGCGACCCTACGGTCGCTTAGCGATTCGGGTAATTTTCAACCCGAACCGATCAATCTCAAAGGAAGTGGCATCACCTGACGCCGAGGACTCTCTGTAGCCTCACGCAGCCCACTTCCGCCCGGAAGTGGGTTTTTTCATGCCTGAAACGACCGCTTCCGGGAACCGAAACACTTTCGTTTTCCATATACCGTAAGCGGCTTCAACGCTGAGCCCAATCAATCAGCCAACGTCCGCATCAAATCCCGCGGGCGCCCAAACCGTGACGACATAGTCGGCACGAGAGGGGCGACGGTGTGTGTTCTTTTTTGCGAAACATGGGACCGCCTCAGCGCGGTCCCGTTCAAAACGCGCGGTGCGCCCAGGATGGGCGTTAAACGGAGATTCCGGCCGCGCGTTTCATTTTTTTCCGCCTTGTCGTCTAAGATGAGAGGATGCCGGTCTTTCAAGCCGGTGATGCGGGTGCGAATCCCGTCGAGGCGGCCATTTTCCCATGGGACGCACCGGTTGTTGATCCGAAACCGGACCCTGCTTCCGCCCCATCGGATTTTACTGAAGCTTGCCGGCAGCCAGAGCCGGCAGGGGCTAATTTTGCGTGTGTGGCGTAAGAGTAACGCAGCGGTCTGCCAGTCCGCAGTTCCGGGTGCGAGTCCCGGCGCGCGCACCACGGAGCTGTGGTGTCAACAGTCAGCACAGCGGACTTTTAATCCGTAGAGTGCGGGTGCAACTCCCGCCGGCTCCACCATATTTAACCCGCGGTCATTGAGGGCGGACGACCGGAGAAATCTTCCGGCGCCGAGCGACCTGAGTCGCGGGGAATCACGACGTGCCCGAGCAGCGAAGGGGCCGGTCTGCAAAGCCGGTGTCACCGCGGGTGCAACTCCCGCCGTCGTGTCCATTTTGTTTCCTGGGGCTGTGATGATAATAGCAGCATGCCGCACTTGCAATGCGGACGAGACGGAGCGTAACCGTCCAGCTCCACCATCCTTCGCCTCCGCGAAGCGGAGGGTGAAGGATGCCCTCCATAGCTTCAGCGACGGAGGGCTTTCAACGTGCCATCGAACAAGGCTACGGATGGCACGGCCAATTTGCCCGGGAGGTGTTGATAGATGCATGACTGCCTTCCAAGCAGACGGAGCCGGCGCAATACCGGCCCCGGGCACCACAGGCCTTAGATGTCCAAGCGGACGGGTTGGTCTCCAAATCCGACCGGGAGGGTGCGATTCCCTCAGGGCCTGCCAATTTATGGAGGTTAGGCCGATCTAGTGATGGCGCGTGGCCGAAGACCACGAGAGCGCGGCGCGAAACCGCGAGCCTCCACCATTTTCATAGCAGGAAGCGGACAGTTCCGCCTCCGGTCTCATAAGCCGGTCCTTTCCGTGCAACTCGGAATCCTGCTCCCATTTTTTCGGAGCGTAGCGTAGCAGCTAACGCGCTCGGCTTGGGACCGAGAGATCGCAGGTGCAACTCCTGTCGCTCCGACCAATTTCAGGTGCGTGGCCCAATCAGCAAGGGCACCGGTTTGTGAAGCCGGGGAAATGGGTGCAAATCCCATCCACCTGACCACTTTTGCTCGTGGAGATGAAGTAGTCGAATCAGCCCTCTGTCGAAGGGAAGTCAGTCGGTGCGAGTCCGATCACGAGCGCCAATTCGGGCGGGTCGTCCAACAGCCAGGACCCCTCTCCTACACAGAGGAGATCACGGTGCGAATCCGTGCCTGCCCACCACTGCCGGGTAGCTCAACAGTAGAGCGGCCGATTGTTAATCGGCGAGATGCAGGTGCGAATCCCGCCTCGGCAGCCAATTCGTCGGCGAGTGAGCCAGTGACCACGCCTGCCCGACATGCAGGGGGGCCGGGTGCGACTCCCGGGCCGACGACCATTTTGCGGTGTCGTCTAACAGCAGGACAACGGGCTTTGAACCCGTGAATGGAGGTGCGAGTCCTCCTGCCGCAGCCAAAGCAGTTTTTGGGGTCGCAAGCTTTAACAGTGAAGCCGCCGGTTCTTACCCGGCAGAACCCGGAGCATTACCGGGGCGGCCCACCATTTGGCTCGGTGGCGCAGCAGTCAGCGCAGCTCCCTCATAAGGAGAAGGCCGCGGGTGCGAGTCCCGCCCGAGCCCCCAGTTTCGAGGCGTGGCAGAGCAGCAAATGCAGCGCGCTGTAAACGCGCCGCCCTTACGGGCTACGGAGGTGCAAGTCCTTCCGCCTCGACCAACTTTGCCGGCAAAGCGTAGGGAGCGACGCATCCCATTGGTATTGGGAAGAGCGGAGCGCAAGTCTCCGTGCCGGATCCATTATTTTGCGGACGTGGCGGAATAGGAGACGCGCCGGCCCGAGGAGCCGGCGGGCGCAAGCCCGTGAGGGTGCAACTCCCTCCGTCCGCACCAATTTATCGCGGCGTGGTTGGAACAGGAGACACGGCGGGCTTAAACCCCGCTGGACCCAAAGGGTTCGTGCCGGTGCAACCCCGGCCGCCGCGACCATCATATGCGGCCGTGCGTGGAATGTAGACCGGGCGGTTTCAAAAACCGCTGCGCCGACCAGGCGCGTGGGCGTGCAAGTCGCCCCGGCCGCACCAATTTATCGACGGGTGGTGGAACGTATACACGCGAGTCTCAGAAACTCGTGGGCGAAAGCCCGTGCAGGTGCGAATCCTGTCCCGTCGACCAACTTTACCGCTTCGTCCTCTAGCGAGAAGGAGATCCGCCTCTCAAGCGGGCAACACGGGTGCAAATCCCGTCGGAGCGACCATTTTTGCCGCGTAGTTCAAAGTGAACCGTCCGCCCTATAAGCGGAATCGCGCTAGATCAGCGCCAGGCCCGGGAGCGTTACCCGGCGCGGCAACCATGCCTGTCAGACGTAGCGAGCGACGTGCCGGTCTTGTAAACCGGACAGGCCGGTGCGACTCCGGCGATGGGCTCCATTTTATTTCCGGGCAGTGAGATCAGGGTTACTTCGCCTACTAAGCGCGTGGTTGTCGGTTCGAGTCCGACCCTCTCCATCAACGGGGAGGTAGCTCAATGGTAGAGCACGTAAACATACCTTGGTCGGTTTTCTCCCGGTTTCTTTTTTCTGGGCAGTGAAGGTGAGGATACTTCGCCACCACATATCCCCGTGCCCGCCGGCAAGCTGGGCTGCGAATACGAGCGCCTGTCTTCCATGAAAATGGATGACGGGAAGGGCTCCAGGGGGGCTTCGCCTGTTTTCTCCCAGAAAACTATTTGGCTCGCTGTCGCTCGGGGCTCCGCCCCGGCCCGGCGGGCCGCCCATCTTCGCGTTAGCCGTCAAACGGCCAACGCTTCGTCGGAGGCAGTGAGAATACGGTTACTCCGGTCAGAGCAGCTCCGCTTCGGCGGCGCAGGTCGCTGGTTCAATTCCAGCCCACCTTCTTCGGGAGGTGGTAGCTCAGTCAAAAACCCGTGCTCGGCCTTCTCCTCCGATTCCCTTCGAGGGCAGTGAGAACGCGGTTACTTCCGGTAATGCACGAAAGTGCCCTGGTTCGAATCCAGACACCGTGTTCGTTTTCCTCCCTCGTCTCAATTTACGGGCAGTGAGTCTGCGGTTACTTCGAACTGAACTGTCGGTGGTTCGATCCCACCTGTGCTTCGGCGCATAGCTCAGTGGTAGAGCATTCAGCGGCCGTAAGGCCGTCTCTGCGGACATCGTTCTCCCGTATTTCCAACATCGTTTCCCGGCGTTCCGGGCATCCCGCCGCATCAACCTGATGCGGCACAATTCACAAAAGGAGGCCATCATGGCCAAATTCAGCATTCTTCCATTCCTCTCGCGCAAGGCCACCGTGCCAAACACGGTGAACTATGAAGGCGGTCGCGCGTTCACCCAGACCGCCAAGCTGGAACTCGTCTCGGTTATGCTCACCACGTTTCTTGAGGATGAGTTCTACCGCACCGAGAAGCAGACCACGGCCCGCATCCGTGAACTGATCGCCAAGGTCGGCAATCCGCGCTTCGTCGCTCAGGCGGCGCTCTACGCGCGTAATACCCACGGTATGCGCTCGGTGAGTCACCTGGTGGCTGGCGAACTTGCCAAGTCCGTCAAAGGCGCCCCTTGGACCAAGCGGTTCTTCTCCCAAGTCGTCCGCCGTCCGGATGATGTTGTCGAGATCCTTGGTTATTACCTGGCGACCTACGGCCGTCCGGTGCCAAACGCCCTCAAGAAGGGCCTCGGTGCCGCGCTCGGTCGCTTCGACGAGTATCAGATCGCCAAGTATCGCCGCGATCACGCCATCTTCAAGCTGGTGGACGCGGTCAACCTGGTCCGTCCACGGGCTACGCCGGCGCTCTCCAAGCTGATTCGTGGTGAGCTCGCTCCCGCCCAAACGTGGGAGACGAAGCTGACCCAAGCCGGAGTTGCCGGAACGGCAGCTCAAGCCGCTGCCGCCAAGGCTCAGGCCTGGGCTGAGTTGGTTCGTGAGGGCAAGCTCGGTTACCTCGCGCTTCTGCGCAACGTGCGTAACATCCTTACGCACGCACCAGAAGTTGCCGCGGAACTGTGTGTGCAGCTCGCCGACGAGGCGGCCGTGCGTCGCTCGCTCGTATTTCCGTTCCAGTTCCTCTCGGCGGTCGAGGTGCTCAAGCAGGGCAACCTGCCGGGCGCTGATCGGGTGATGGATGCGCTTAACCAAGCCATCGACCACTCGCTCGCCAATGTGCCGAAGTTTGAGGGCAACACCCTGATCGCGCTCGATTCCTCGGGCTCGATGGCGGGTCGTCCTCAGACGATCGGTTCGCTGTTCGCTGCCGTGCTGGTCAAAGCCAGTGGCGCTGACCTCATGGTCTTCAGTGACGAGGCGCGCTACCTGACGCTTAACCGGCGTGACACGACCCTGACGGCGGCCAATGGCATCTCGTTCGCTTCGGGCGGCACGAACTTCAATGCGATCTTCGAGCGCGCGAACCGCGCTTATGATCGCATCGTGATCCTGTCCGACATGCAGGGCTGGGTGGGCGGCGGTGCGCCGGTGCAGCCGTTCGCAGCCTACCAGCGGCGCTACAATGTGGCGCCCCGCGTCTTCAGCTTCGACCTCAAGGGTCAGGGCACGCTCCAGTTCCCACAGGAGCGTGTCTTCTGCCTGGCGGGCTGGAGCGATCGTGTGTTCGAGATCATGCAGAAGCTCGACCGCGATCCCGAGGCGCTGGTGCGTGAAGTCGAGTCGGTCCCCCTGGAGGGCTGACTCCGTTTGTTTCTGCCGGAGCCGAACGCTTTTAGGCTCCTTTTCCCTTCATCGTCCAAAAGCTAGGACGCGAGCGTGCGAAGCTCGAAATCGAGGTGCAAGTCCTCGTGAAGGGACCAATTTCCTCGCGTAGTGAAATATACATCATTCCGCGCTTCGAACGCGGCGATGCGGGTGAGAGTCCCGCCGCGAGGTCCAATTTCTCCGCGTGGCCGAGCAGCTCAGGCCTCCGCCTTCTAAGCGGAACGACGCAGGTGCAAATCCTGCCGCGGGGACCAATGGAGAGTGAATCCGCCGAGGCGCGGACGCTGTCTCGAAAACAGATGGATCGGCCAGACCGATTGGGGCGCAAGACCTCCGCTCTCCGCCACTTTATCCGCCCGTAGCTCAAAAGCAGAGCAGCCGACTGATAATCGGCCGACCTTGGCGCAATACCAAGCAGGCGGACCACTTGGAGAGTTAACCCTGGAAGCCAGGGGCCGCGGTGCTAACGCGTGCGGCGACCGAGCGTCGCTGAGGGGCGGAACCTCAACTCTCCGCCATTGCCGGGTCGTCTAAAAGCAGGACGACGGTCTCTGAAACCGTAGATGCATGTGCGAGTCATGCCCCGGCAGCCAATTTCATTCTCTGCAAGCATAGGTAGCGATGCAGCGGTCCCGTAAACCGCACAGGCCGGCGCAAGCCCGGCGCGGAGATCCAGTTTCGCAAAAAAGAACACACACCAACGTTGGCTGAGACCTGGTCCGGCGTGAGCCCTTTCATTTTTAACTCATTCCAACCATGAACTCCGATCTCCTCGAAAAGCCCATCGTGCTGTCGCTCAACCGCGCGTGGCAGGTCATTGGTCATCGCACCGTCAAGCAGGCGCTCATTGCGCTCAATGGGGGAGCGGCCGGCCTGCCGCCTGCCATGGGCCTCGACATCGCCTACCCGAAGCTGGAGGACAACTCCTGGAACTTTGATCGGCCGCTCTACTTGAACCCGGTTGCCTGGGACGAGTGGATCAAGCTGCCGGTGCGCGAATTCGATTTCGTCGTCTCCACGCCGAAGCTCCACATCCGGGTCCCGACCGTCATCATCTCGACACAGTTCGACCGTATGCCGATGCGCGTTCCGCGTGTCAGCCGCACGGCGATCTTCGCCCGGGATGGAGGCGTCTGCCAATACACCGGCGAGCACGTCGGCAAGAACGGCGGAAACCTCGATCACGTCATTCCCCGGGATCGGGGTGGGCGCGACTCGTTCGAGAACCTCGTGTGGGCCAAGCGGGAGATCAACTCCCTCAAGGCCAACCGACTCCCGCACGAAGCCGGTCTGCGCCTCCTGCGCCGCCCGAAGGCCCCGGCCGTCCTGCCGGTCGCCGCGACGATCCGCGAACCCAAGCACCCCGACTGGCGCCACTTCCTCACGCTCTGACAGCAGCACGCAGGTGAGGGAGTCGCCAGACTCGGTTCACCTCCAGTCCGAACTCCTTCTGCGCGCCGCTGAATTCCCATGACCTGCGTCAATTCCAGTCCAATTGTCCTCGCCGACCTCCTCGACATCGTGGAGATCGCGCTGGCTACGGTTTCGCGCCGCCTGCCTGCGCATGTCGGCCGCGATGACCTGGCCTCGGTTGGCAAGCTGGCATTGATCACGCTCGCCGCCCAAACCACGGGCCCCTCCTCGGAGGTGCGCGCCTACTGCTTCGTGCGTGTTCGCGGTGCCATGTTGGATGAACTCCGCCGCATCGATAACCTCCCGCGCAATCGTCGGGACGATGGCGATGCGGTTGCTCGGGCCCGATCGACTCTTACGTCCAAGCTTGGGCGAACGCCCACCAACGACGAACTGGCCGTTGAGGCTGGTCTGTCGGTTGCGGCTGTTTGTTCGGCCGCAAAGGCACTGGCTGCCGAGTCTGAGCTGTTGGAGGTCGAATGGAGCTCGCTCCCCGACACTGACAGCCCATCCCCGGTTGAAATGGCCGAACAGTCGGACTGGCAGACCAACCTACAGGCCGCCCTTGGGCGCCTGCCGGTCAACCAGGCAATGGCTGTTCGCCGTTACTACCTCGAAGATGGCACGCTCGATGACATCGCCGCTGAGCTCGGCGTGTCCCGAGAGCGTGCGCGCCAGATCCGCGAGGCCGGCGAAAAGAAGCTGCGCAACGACTTGGTCGTTCTGTCTCTATGGCAGGCGGTGTTCATGCAGCGCTAAAGGCCTTACACTCTATCCACACGCCAAGACCATATTGGCACCACCCGAATAACCATCATACCCTTTCAAATCCCATGACCATGGAAATCAAAGCCCGCGATCTCATCGCCGCCGGTTGGCACGAAGGCCGCCGCCTTGGCCCGGCCTTGCGCCGCGCCCGCGACCTGGAGTCGACGGGGCTGCCGCGCTTGGATGTGCTCGCGCGCCTCGAAGCTGAATTCCCGAAGCAACTCGCTGTGATCTTGCCGCGCTACGAGCCGGCCCCACTGGCTGAGGCAATCGAAGCCGATACTCCCGAGGAGGAGGCCAACGTCGCGACGGCACGCGCCCGCATGCACGAGCTGCTCCACGTTCCGGTGGTGCAGCGCGGTGTTATCATGCCTGATGCCTGCCCAACAGGAGGCGGTCGCGCCACTATTCCGGTCGGCGGCGGCATCGAGGTGGCCAACGCGATCATTCCAGGCGCGCACTCGGCCGACATTTGCTGCTCGATGTTCGCATCCTTCTTTCCCGCCAACCACCCGGTTGGCGAAATGATGGATCATCTCCAGAAGGTGACGCACTTCGGTCCAGGAGGCCGCCCACGCGGGTTTCAACTGTCTTCACCGGTTATCGAGGAGCCCGTCTGGGACAATCCGTTCCTCACCGGTTTGCGTAGCCGTGCGCAAGATTTCCTCGGCACGCAAGGCGACGGCAATCATTTCGCTTACATCGGACGCATTGAATTCACCGAAGCACAGCGCGTAGCTATAGAATCCGCTGGCTATACCGAGTTGTCCGACTGGATCACCCGACGCGACGGCAAGTTCAACGTCCTTGTGACGCACCACGGCTCACGCGGTCTTGGTGCTGATCTCTACAAGCGCGGCCAGGTGGCCGCCCGCAAGTGGTGCGACGAGAACGCCAAGGATATCCCGGATGCCGCAGTGTGGCTGCCAAGCGATTCCCCGGAGGGCCTGGCCTATTGGGATGCCCTGCAATACATCAGCCGCTGGACGCGGGAGAACCATTCGCTGATTCACACTGCGCTGCTGCGCCGCCTCGGCCAACGCGCACTCGTTCAAATCGGCAACGAGCACAACTTCGTCTGGAAGCGCGGTGACTCTTTCTTCCATGGGAAAGGGGCAACGCCGGCATGGCGCGATACCGAAGGTCGCCCACTGCTTGGTCTGATCCCGCTCAATATGGCGCGGGAAATCCTTCTCGTGCTCGGATCCAACAATAACGACTTCCTTTCGTTCTGCCCACACGGTGCAGGCCGTAACCTGTCCCGCTCGGCCATGCTGCGTCCGTTCAAGGATGCCGAGGGGCTGATTGATCCGTCGCGCGTGCAGCAATCGCTGGCTGAAACCACGGCCGGGCTTGATATTCGCTGGTTCTGCGGTAGCGCCGACCTCTCGGAATCACCTCTTGGCTACAAGGACGCCACCAAGGTAAAGGCCCAGATCAGCCGGTTCGGGCTGGCTTCTGTCGTTGGTGAAATCCAGCCCCAAGGCTGCATTATGGCCGGCGAGTCGCCCGAGCCACCTTGGATCCGCGCTCGTCGCGAGAAGAAGGCTCGGCATAAGACCGAGCGCCGGGAGGGACAGGCCGAGATCGAAGGGTAAGCGGCAGCCGGCGGCTATCTCGGCCGTCTATTGCTTCCGTTTTTCGATCTCGGCCAATTCTTGGTGCTTTTTACGAAACCGAGTTTTTGAGCCGCGACAGAAGACCGGTCAGCTCATGATTCCACTCGCGGCAAATCTTGATTTAATCGACATTCTTCAGTCTCCGCTTCCCGCATGCCTTCCCGCTTTGTCCTCTGGGTCGTTTCCCTCTGCCTGTCCTTCGCGCTGGCCGAACGGGGTGACGCCGCGCCCAGCCTCCTCGCGGGGCAGCGGATCCTCGTCCTCGGCGACAGCATCACGCAGAACGGCGCTTATGTCGGCTTGCTCGAGTACTATCATACCCGGCTCGCCCCGGGCGAGACGCGCGACCTCATCAGTCTCGGCCTCAGCAGCGAAACCCTTTCGGGACTCACCGAGGCCCGCCATCCGTTCCCCCGTCCGTGCGTGCTGGAGCGCCTTGACCGCGCCCTCGCGGCCGTGAAGCCGACGCTCGTCATCGCCTGTTACGGCATGAACGATGGCATCTATCATCCGCCCGCACCGGAACGGCTCGCAGCCTTCGAGGCGGGGCTCGACCGGTTCATCGCCACGGTTCGTGCCGCCCATGCGCGCCTCCTTCTCCTCACGCCGCCGGTTTTCGACCCGCAACCCATCGCCGGCCGGACCGTGCCCATCACCGCCCCGGACTTTGGTTTCAGGACGCCCTACGAGGGATACAATGCCGTGCTCGCGACCTTCGCCGGAGCGATTGAGAAACGCGCGGCACCCGACGTCCAGGTCGTCGATCTCCAGGCCCCGCTGCTCGCCGCCCTGACGGCGGGCCGCGCTTCCAACCCGGCGTTCAGTTTCACGGCCGATGGGATTCATCCCGATGACGCCGGACATCTCTTCATTGCGCGGACGATTGCCCGGGCGCTTGGCCTGTCGCCGCCCACCACCCCGCTGGCCGAGGAGATCGCGCGTCTCCGGGCGGATCCCCTGCTTGCCCTGGTGCAGGAACGCCGCGCCCTTCGCGCCGAAGCCTGGCTCCCGTTCGTCGGTTACACCCGGGAAAAAACCTTCCGCTCCGCTTCCGTGCGCGCGGTCGAAGAGGTGGCGCAACGTCTCCAGGGCGAGATCGACCAGCTCGCCCGGAATCCCCAACCTGCCAAGTCATTGCCATGAACCTCTTTCATCGCCGGCGTCTTTTCGCCTGGAGTCTCACGCTGCTGGTTGCCGCGCGGGGCGCGACCGTCGCGCAGGCGCATGAGAAATGGTTTGTCGCCGGCGAGCCCCCGGCGCTCGATGCCGGCGGGTTCTTCACCGCCTTCAGCCTGTCCGCGGCGGCGGTGGCGGGCGCCGTCACGCTCGTGGCCTGGTTTTTTTGGCGGCGGCGGGAGCGACGCGACCTGGTGCCCGGACCGGAGAGCCTGGGCGCCAGTGAAGCCGGCCTGACGATGTTTTATTCATGGGTCCCCGTCATCCTCGGCCTCCATTTCGCGGTGCCGCTCCTCGTGCTGGGGGTCCAGGGGAAACTGTTTTCACCGAACAATCTTCCGCCGGCGCCGTGGAATCTTTTTCTGGGCACGTGGGAGATCGCCATCGCGCTGGGCCTGTTCTACGGCGGCCTGACCCGCTTCTTCGCGGCGGCTCTGGCGTTGCTGTGGGTCGTGGTCGGGTTTTCCGTCGGCTGGGAAACCGCTTTTGAAAATCTCCATTATCTCGGCGCCGCCTGCTTTTTCTTCTGCACCGGCCGCGGACCCTACGCGATCGATCGCGCGCTTTTCCCGGCCTTGGAGCCGTCGCCGGCGCTGGCGGCGCGGGCCATGACGGCCCTCCGGATCTCCATCGGCGTGGGTTTCGCCTTCGTCGCCTTCACCGAGAAGCTCGCCAATCCCGATCTGGCCGTGAAATTTTTGTCCCAGTACCAGCTCAACTTCACCGCGGCCGTCGGCGTGCCCCTGTCGGACCGGACGTTCATCTGGTGCGCCGGCACCACCGAGTTGCTCATCGGGCTGTTCTTGGCGTTCGGGATCTTCCCCCGGACGATCATCATCGCCGCCTGGGGCATCATCAACCTCACCCTGACCATTTTCAGCTGGGTGGAACTGGTCGGGCACCTCCCAATCTACGGCATCATGGCGGTCCTGCTGGTGTGGGCGCCGTCGGAAAAAACCACCCGCCTCTGGCAGCGCGGGGTGCTCGGGCGGGACGGCTGAATCGGTCCGGTTTCTACAGGAGATCGCAGAGGGCGCAGAGGTTGATTCCGGATTAGGGGATTTCTCCGCGATCTCTGCGGCCTCCTGTAAATTTAAGGACGTTACTTTACCCCCGGCGCGGTGCGCCCCGGGACCCAGTAGCCCTCGATCATGCTGTAAACGGGTCGCTGCGGCAGGCCTTGCTCGTGGTGGTAGAGCTGGCTGGCAAGGATGTCCACGGCGGTGGCACCGATCAGCGGGAGGTTCTGGTTGATGCCGGTCACCTCCTCGACGTGGTCGAGTTTCGTCTGCTCGACGTCGAGTGCCGCGAATGCGAGGTCGTGCGGGATCCGTCCGCCGGCTTGCTCGAGGGCCAGGAATTGCTTCGGGCCGAAACCGATGACCGCGTCGAAGCGGCCGCGCTTCAGCCAGGCCTTCACGCGCGCGGTCGTCGCGGGGCCGGTCGTGAGCAACGGTTCGAGCCGCACGGTCGCGAGCGTGTTTTGCGCGGCGAGGTAGCCGCCGAGCCAGCCGTAATTCACCCGGCTGTTCTCCGCCTGGTCGAGCATCAGGCCGATGCGGCGGTACCCGAGCTCCGTCAGCTTTTGGAACGCGAGGAACGCGCCGCGGAAATGATTGTGCGTGGCGCGGTGCAGCGCGTGGTGATTGAAGACATACCCGAGGCCGACGCAGATCATGTGGGCCCAGTCGAGCTCGTGGGCATACACCGGCGCGGGGAACGGGGAAATCAGGCAGCCGTGGATCGCGCGCGCGTGCAGCATGCGGCACGTTGCCGCGGAGGTCGCGCCGCCCGGTCCCAGCCAGAAAGGCTCGACGTGCATCCCCACTTGCTGCGCACGGCGGCGCGCCCCTGCGTAGAAGCCGACGCTGGCCGAGTGGTGCTTCCAGTCGTCCGCCGTCGGCCCGCCGGTGAGGAAACCCACGACCTCCGGCGCGGACTTGGATTGCTTCGACCGCACCTGGCTCATGAGCGCGGAGACCAGGACGTTGGAACGATAGCCCAGCCGGTCCGCGAGTTTGCGGAGGCGGGCGCGCGTCGGCTCGGGGATCGACGGGTGGTTGCGCAGGCTGAGCGAGATCGTGGTGTGGCTGACGCCGGCCCGCCGCGCGATTTCGCGCAGGGTGGGCGGGCTCGAGGGGGCGGTCGGAGCGGCCATGCACGAGTGCGGCGGGCGGCGCCGGAAAGGGCAATTTCATTTTACGTGGAAAGTGGCGCGACACTTGGCGGGACGCGGCTCCTTTGGCACACCGGCACCAACCCCAAGTTCACCCCATCTGGCCGGTTTGCCGGCCACCACCCCGAAATCGTATGAACACCTTGTTCCGTGCGCGCGGCGCCTCCCGCCGCGCCGGTCCCGCCGGGCTCCTGGCCCTGTTTGCCCTGTTTGCGTCCGCCTTGCCGCTGTCCGCGCAGACCGCCGCGGCCGCGAAGGAGGACACGGTCGTGCTGTCCACCTTCACGGTTTCCGCGGAAAACGCCGACCGCTACCGCGCGGCCGATGCCATCTCGGCGGTCCGCGTGCGCGCCGCACTGATCGACACGCCGAGTTCCATTTCCGTCATCACGCGCGAGATGATGGACGACTTGGCGCCGAACCGCGTGTTCGACGTCACCCGCTACATTGCCGGCGTGCAGGAAGGCCGCGGCCTCAACTTCCAGGACCGCCAGATCATCCGCGGCTTCGAAACGCAGGCGGGCGCGCGCACCGTGGACAACTTTCTCCAGTCGGCCGACGCCGACAACATCGAGGAATCCATCATCGACCGCATCGAGGTGACCAAGGGCCCCAACGCCATCCTCTCGCCCGCGGGCGCCCCCGGCGGCTCGATCAACGTCATCACCAAGTCCCCAACCTTCACGCGGCAGCACTCGCTGACGGCGCAGATCGGCCTGTTCGACGCCCAGAAGCTCACGCTCGATATCGGCGGGCCCCTCGCCATCGGTGACGGCAGGAACTTTGCGTACCGCCTGGTGGGCTCCTACCAGGATTCGCGCCGCTATTGGTCGTCCGATGCCAAGCTCAAGGGCTCGGCCATCGCGCCCATGTTCACGTGGCGGATCTCGGACCGGAGCCAGCTCACGGTGAAGCTGGTCGCGGCGAAGCATGAAATCTTCCGCGACGCCTTTTTCATGCTCGATCCCGCCTCCACCAACGGCACCAGCGATCCGCAGCTGCTGCCGGGCATCGACCCGAGCGGCCTGAACGGCGCGCAGCCGTGGAGCCAGATCATCACGGAGAGCGAGGACTTGTTCGCCGTTTACACGACGAGCCTCGGCGAGAACCTCAGCCTCCGCGTCGCCGCGAACGGCCGCAACTACCAGGAGGATTCCGACCAGCAGTTCTTTTCCGCGCCCAACTTTTCCAACCGGTACAATCCGGTGACGGGCGACCTCACCCAGGACCAGACCTGGGCTCTGCAGAATTCCGCGCTGCCCTACAACGCCACCACCAATCCCTACGTGGCCACCTTCTCGCGCTGGATCGATCCGACCAGCATTTCCAATCGCGGCAACATCCAGGATACGAATCGCAAGACCGGCAACCTGCAGGTTGACCTTGCCGGCAAGTGGACGTTCGGCTCGGTGAGCTCCCAGAGTATCGCCGGTGTGGCCTATGCGCGCCAATACGTGGCCGGCCGCAACAAGGACGGCACCCTGCCGAACGTGAATATTTTCGCGCCGGTTTCGGTGTATCCGGTCTATCCGGCCGCCTACCCGACCAACAACACGGGCTCGGGCACCTCGTACACCAACTGGCAGCTCTACTTCAGCGAGCGCCTCGGCTTCTTCAACGACCGCCTCTACCTCTCCGGCGGCGTCATGAGCTACTCCACGGTTTCCAAGCGCTGGAACGTCGACACCGGCATCGCCAGCGGCCTGCTCGACGATCGCAAGTCGCCCTGGAGCGCCGGCGCCCTCTTCAAGGTCACCGACCAGGTGTCCGTCTACGCCAGTCATTCGACCAACGCCAACGCGGCCATCCCGGGCCTCAACCTGCCGCCGCTCTGGCAGCAGGGCGAACAGGACGAGTTCGGCGTGAAGAGCGAGTTCTTCAACCGCAAGCTGTCGATCAACGCCGCTTACTTCGAGATCGCGCAGACGAACGTCACGGTGCCGAACCCGGCGTTCCAGACCGACCCCACGCAGCCCCAGACGCTGATCTCCGACCTCGCGAACAAGGGCGTCGAGGTCGAGCTCATGGGCCAGCTCACGCCGAACCTCTCGGCCATCGCGACGTATTCCCATCTCAACATGCGCGACGCGCTCGGCCGCATGGTCCGCGCCGTGGCCGACAACAACGCTTCCGTGCTCCTCAATTACCGTTTCACCGACGGTGCGGCCAAGGGCCTCGCGATCAACTTCGGCGTGGTGTACAGCGGCAAGCGCGCGGGCGACTCGCCGACCGACGGCGGCAATTTCACGCCGCTCGGCGTCGTGAAAAAGACCAGCTTCTTCCTGAAGCCGAGTTACCAAACGACGCTCGGGGCGAGCTACCGGCTCAACCCGAAGGTCGCCTTCCGGTTGAACATCGACAACGTCTTCGACGACGCCGACTACATCGCGGTCGCCGGCGGGCGCGTCACGGGCACCGGCCTCTACACCCAGCCCGGCATCAACGTGCGCTTCACCACCACGTTCAACTTCTGAGCGGTTAACCCCTGCCGGGCGGGATCGTTGATCCCGCCGTGGAGGGTCCAGCTCCAGCTGGACCGCGAACTCGATATCGCCTGCGCACACACGGCCCAGCTGGAGCTGGGCCCTCCACCCAATCACTCCCGGCTGGACTCGCGTCCCGTTGCTCAACCGAACCAACCCTTGAAAGAAGACCCGGGGCATCCTCCGCTCGAATTCGACGTCCGCCGCTTCGGCGCGGTCGGCGACGGGCGCGCACTCGACACTGCCGCGATCAACCGCGCGATCGACGCCGTGCGCGCCGCCGGTGGCGGCACGGTGGTGTTTCCCGCGGGCGAGTACCTCAGCCATTCGATCCGGTTGTGCAGCCATCTCACGCTTCGGCTCGGCGCCGGGGCCCGCTTGATCGCGGCCGATCCGCCGCCACCGGGCGAACCGGGCGGCTACGACGCGCCGGAGGACGGTCCGCCGAATGTCTTCCAGGACTTCGGCCACTCGCGTTTTCGCAACAGCCTCATCTGGGGCGAGGATCTCGAGCACGTCACCTTGTGCGGGCCGGGCATTCTCTTCGGCCGGGGGTTGAGTCGGGGAAATGGCCGCGTGGCGCTGCCGGTCGGCCAGGTGGCCCCGCAGCCGCCGGGTCATTTGCCGGACGTGCTCGAAGCCGATGGTCCGGTTCCGCCGCTCGCCGGCGTGGGCGAGCCGGGCGCCTTCGGTTATCCGCATCCGCTGGATGTCCTGCCCGCCGGTGTCGGCAACAAGGCCCTCGCGCTTAAAAACTGCCGGCACGTCGCGGTGCGCGAACTCACGTTCCTGCATGCCGGGCATTTCGCGATCCTCGCGGCCGCGTGCGACAACGTCGTGATCGACGGCGTGTTCATTGACACCAACCGCGACGGCATCGACATCGACGCCTGCGCGAACGTCCGCATTGCCAACTGCTCCGTCAACTCGCCGTGGGACGACGGCATCTGCGTGAAGTCCTCCTGCGGCTTCGGCGGCGTCCGGCCGGTCGAGAACGTGACGATCAGCGATTGCTATGTGAGCGGCTTCGGCGAGGGCACGCTCTACGACGGCACGCGCGACCGCACGATCCGCCACCGCGGGGGCCCGATCGGGCGCATCAAGCTCGGCACCGAGGCGAGCGGCGGGTTTCGCAACATCGCGATCACCAACTGCGTGTTCGAGTTCTGCCGCGGCCTCGCGCTCGAGCAGGTCGACGGCGCGGATCTCACCGACGTGGTGGTTTCGAACCTGGTGATGCGCGACGTCATGAACGCCCCGCTCTTCATCCGCCTTGCCGGTCGCTTGCGCGGCCCGGGCGCGCGCGAGCCGGGTCGGGTGGCGCGCATCGCGATCCGGAATGTCGTGGCGCACAACGTCGCGCCCGAGCACGGCATCTTCATCGCCGGCATCCCGGCGCATCCGGTCGCCGACGTGCAGCTCGAGGGCATCCAGCTTTACTCGCGCGGCGGCGGCACGAAAGCCGACGCCGCGCGCGTCGTGCCCGAAATGATCCGCGATTACCCGGAGCCGATGTTGTTCGGCCCGCTGCCCGCCTGGGGCCTGTACGCGCGGCACGTGGAAAACCTGCACCTCCGCGACATCAAGCTGAGCCTGCTCGCGCCCGATGCGCGCCCCGCGGTCGTGCTCGATGACGTGAAGAGCTGGCGCGCGCGCGACTGCGACGGGTTGGAGAATGCGTAGGGGGGGCGCGCAGCGCCGGAGTGTGTGGATTGAAGCACCGCTCCTTCTAAAGCGGCGCCACATACCCCTCCGCCCCCGTGTGCTTCTTCATGTGGTATCGCACGCGGTTCAATCCGAACCACGCGAAACCGTAGCACACCGCCAGCATCAGGTTCACGATCCGGTACGGGCCGAGCACGACTTCCCCCACGCCGGGCACCGCGATCGGGTGCGACCAGCCTTTCAACGCGTCGAGTATCCAGCCGCACGCCGGGCTGATGACGATCGCGATCATGAGCGACTGGACGATCGTGTTGGCGCCCGCGAGCTGGCTGTAGCGCTGCGGATGGAAAATCTCCTGCGTGAGTTTGAGCTGCGCCATCATCACGATCCAGTAGGCGACGCCCGTCACGAGCGAGGACACGAGAAAGGTCTTCGGTCCCACCACGAGGAAAAAAGTCCCGGCATAACCCGCGGTGATCAGCAGCAGGCTCCAGTTCAATACGCGCGTGGCGCCGTGTGCATCCACCAGCCGGCCCACGGGGTAGGCGATCACGATCCAGATGAGCAGCGGCCACGTGAGCATCTGGCCGATCTCCATCAGGCTCATCCCGAGTTCGTACTGCGGGAAGAAGAGGGTGAATCCCGACAGGCCCAGCAACGCCCCGTAAAGGCAGATGCGCACGAAATAGATCCAGAGATAGACCGGATGCCGGTAGGATTCGCGCACGAAGGTCCTGGTCGCCGCCCAGAACCGCGCGAGCCGGCCCGCGCCGGCGCCGGCGGGATTGGGTTCCACCGGTGGATAAGCGCCCTCGCGCACGAACCAGCAGAGGGCGGAGAAACCGACGAGATTCAGCAACGCGATGCCGACGAAGATCGGCTTGCTGTGCGTGTCGGTGAGGCCGAGCAGCCAGTAAGTGATGATCGCGGTGCCCGCCGCGCCGAAGACGCGGAACAGCGCGAGGAACCGGCCCATGTGCGTGTCGGGGACGACGTCCCGCAGCAGGCCGAAGAACGTCGTGTTCGTCATCGTCTGCACCACGCGGTACAGGAAAACCAGCGCGCCGAACACGAGCACGACCGGCGGCACCGCCAGCGATTGCATCCAGCCGCCCAGGCCTGGGAAGCGCAGCAGCCAGGCGGAGATTTCCGGCGCGAAGGGCGTGAGCGCGAGGAAGAGGGTGACGAAAGGCGTGACCCAGAACAGCACGGGGATGCGGCGGCCCCAGCGCGTGCGCAGCCGGTCGGTCCAGTAACCCAGCGGCGGCATGATGATCAACTGCAGCACCGCGTTGAACGAACCGATGATGATGGCGATCTGCGTGTCGGTCGCGCCGTGTCCCTTCAGCAGCACCGGCAGGACGCGCGGCTCGATCATGTCGATCAACGTGAAGACGACCTCGGCGCCCAGCAGCCACGCAAAGACGGCGCGCAAGCCGGTGGGGGTGTAGGTGAGCGAGCCCGCGCGATAAACGGGTCCCGAGGGGGAAACGGACATGGGGTGGGGTGACCGCAAGGAAACGGCGCGCCACCTTCAAGGCCTTCACCAATCATGCCAAGCCTCGACGTGCTTTCCGCGTAAAGCGCGGCTAACCGCCACGGGAAGAGTAGGTGAACGCGTGAGCGTTTGGCTTCTTGGATCAGGTTATGGGTCGAGATTCCCCTCTAGAGCCGGAACGATGCAAGGGAAGGTGCGGCAACGCGCTCCACCGTAGGTCATGCGTAGGTTGCTGCCCGGAGGGCGGGATGTGTTCAGGTCCCTCCCCGTCGGGGTATAAAACCCCTCCCACCGCGCGGTCCGCCGGCGAGCGGCGACTCTACAGAAGAGAAGAACCAAATGAAAAGCGCGACCTCCGTGAAGGTCGCGCGATCGCGTCAAAGAAGTCGGGGCAACGCCTAACGCTTCCTCTTCTGCGTCGTCGCCTGCAGGTTTTGCAGGTCGGTCTCAGCGCGGACGGCGCGGAGTTCGAGCTGGGCGGCGCGGTCGGTGGCCTCTTTCAACTGGCTCGCCGCGTCCGCTGAGTCGGCGCGGGCCTTGTCGAGCTCGGCCTGCACGCGGGTCGTCGCGGCCTTGGCGTCCGCGACCTGTTTTTCCAAATCGGTGCGGCTGGCGGTGGCCTCGTCGAGCTGCGTTTGCAACGCGGTGCCGGCCGTCTTGGCCTCACCGAGCTGTTTTTCGAGCTGGGCCGATTCGCTCTTCAGGCTGTCGAACTGGCCCTGCAGATCCTTGGAGCTGGCCTGGGCGCCTTCGACTTGCTTGCGGAGATCGTCGGACTGCGAGAGGGAACCGGCGAGCTGGCCCTGCAGGCGGGTCTGCTCGGCCTTGGCGGTGGCGAGTTCGGCTTGAACGGCGGCGACCTGACGGTCGCGTTCGCGGATTTTGCCCATGCCCACGATCACGGTGGCGACCAGGGCGATCGCCAGGAAGGCGGCGAGCAAAGCGGCGGGGGATTTTTTGCGGCGCACCTCTTTCGTTTCACTGTCAGCGAGAGGGGCGGCATGATAGGAAGTGGTAGCCATGGTAACCGTATAGTCGCCTGCAGCGCGCTCCCGGTTCCCGGGGAAAACCCGGCGGCGGGACCCGGGAAAACTCCGCTCACGGAGCGGATCGGGGGCGCCCCCGTTTCCCCATCTTTGCTGGCTCGCAATCCCCCCCTTGAACCGCGAAGGGCGCGAAGGTCCGCGAAGGGACCGCGAAGGGCTACCGGGAAAATTCTGATTTTGCCCGGGATCACGCAAGAGTGAGTCCGGCAAGGCATCACCGGGGATCAGGCCTGACTCGCGATTTTCGCGTTTCTTCGCGTCCTTCGCGGTTTCTCCTGAAGGGTTCCGGCTTGAAAGGGGTGGCGCACCGCGCCGGGGTGCGTTGAGCGCGGGCTCCCACCCTCAACTTACTCTCGCCAGCGCCCCGCCGCTCCCTACATTCCCGCCACTTCCCATGTCTGTCCCCGCCGAGGCCGCCACGCCGCGCAAGTGGTACCAGTTCACCCTCACGCAACAGATCCTGATCGGCCTCGTCGTCGGCGTGCTGCTGGGCTGGTGGATGAGCGGGCTGACCCCCGAGGTGCAGGCCGGGTGGGACACATGGCTGAAGGTCGTCCGCGACATTTTCCTGCACCTCATCAAGGTGATGATCGCCCCGCTGATCTTCGCGAGCGTCGTGCAGGGCTTCGCCGGCACGGGCGACATGAAGAAGGCCGGCCGCATCGGTTGGAAATCGATCCTCTATTTCGAGATCGTGACGACGCTGGCGCTGGTCGTCGGCCTTTTCATGGTGAACCTTTGCCAGCCCGGCGCCGGCGTGGATCTCACGACCGCCGGGGCGCCCGCGTCCACCGCATCGGTCGCGAAACCGCTGTCGCTGGCGGAGATCGTCCTGCACATGTTCCCGACGAGCCTGATGGACGCCATGGCGCGCAACGACGTGTTGCAGATCGTGGTGTTCGCGGTGCTTTTCGCGATGGCGGTGATCGCCGCGGGCGACGCCGGCAAGCCGGTCTTCGAGTTTTGCGGAAGCCTCACGCAGGTGATGTTCAAGTTCGCCGGGCTCATCATGAAGTTCGCGCCCTACGGTGTCGGCGCCGCCATCGCCGTGACCGTCGGTCACCAGGGACTCGGCACGCTCCTGCCGCTTGGAAAACTGGTGCTGACGCTTTACGGCGCGCTCGTCGTTTTCGTGGTGCTGGTGTTCGGCGCGGTCATCTGGATCGCGAAGGTGCCGCTCCGGCCGTTTGTAAAGGCCGTGCGCGAGCCGTTCACGCTGGCGTTCGCCACGGCCAACAGCGAGGCCGCCCTGCCCAAGGCGTTTGAGAACATGGAAAAGGTCGGCGTGCCGCGCGGCATCGTGGGCTTCGTGCTGCCGGCGGGTTATTCCTTCAACCTCGATGGCTCGACGCTCCACCTGGCGGTCGCATCGGTCTTCGTCGCGCAGGCGGCCGAGGCCACCACCGGCATCCATTTCAGCATCGAGCAACAGATCACCATGATGCTGGTGCTCATGCTCACCTCGAAGGGTGTGGCCGCCGTCCCGCGGGCCTCGTTCGTGGTCCTCGTGGCGGCCTTGGAATCCTTCAAGCTGCCCATGGCGGGCGCCTTCCTGATCCTCGGCGTCGACGCCCTCCTGGACATGGCCCGCACCTCGGTCAACGTCCTCGGCAACTGCCTGGCCAGCGTCGTGGTCGCTCGCTGGGAAGGGGAGTTCGACGACAAGAAAGCCGCCGCCTTCCTGGCGGAGCCGGTAGCGAAGGGGTGAGCGGGTGGGGTGGTGGATCCTCCGGAGATCCCCTCTCGAGAGGGGTGGCGCGCAGCGCCGGGGTGTGTTTGACGCGTTCGCGGGCATGAAGGTGATCGTTTATCCTCAACACACCCCGCCCTTCGGGCACCCCTCTCGAGAGGGGATCTTCGGAAAAGCGGGATGTGGTCTTAGCGCAACCAGTTACTAAAAAGCATCTTAATCAAATCTCCGGCCAAATGATTTGCCCACCGGTTGGGGCCTCGTAGCTTCCGGCGCGGTTCTCCTTCCAAGCCATGTTTAGCTTCCTCCTCGAAATCTTCATCATCCTGGCCCTCGTGGCGGCCAATGGGTTTTTCGTGGCGGCGGAGTTCGCACTGGTAAAAGTGCGGGCCAGCCAGCTCCAGCCCATGGCCAAGACGGGCGGCTGGCGGGTCCGCCTGGCCCTCAAGGCGACCGAGCACCTCGACGCCGCCCTTTCAGCGACCCAGCTGGGCATCACGCTCGCCAGCCTCGGCCTCGGCTGGGTGGGCGAACCTTTCCTGGCCCACCGCCTGGAGCCCGTGCTCGCGAAATTCGGGGTCACCGACCCACAGGCCATCTCCTCCATCGGGTTCGCGATCGCCTTCGCGGTGATCACGTTCCTCCACATCATCTTTGGCGAACTCGCCCCCAAGTCCCTCGCGATCCAGCGTTCTAAGCCGGTCGTCCTCTGGACCTCGGCGCCCCTGCTGGCCTTCTACTATCTGTTTTTCCCGTTCATCTGGTCGCTCAACGGCCTCGCCAACCTCTTCCTGCGCTGGGCGGGCCTCGGACCCGCGACGGAAGGCGACCATGCCTTTGGCGCCGAGGAGCTGGAGTATGTGTTCAGCCACGCGCGCCACACGCACCCGGGCGACGCGCTCGTCAACAAGCTCATGGTGCAGTCGCTCCGCGCGCGCCGCACCCAGGCCCAGCACATCATGCGGCCGCGCGACCAGGTCGTCGCCCTGTGGTCCGACCGCCCGATCGCCGAGAACCTGCGCATCGCCCAGACCAGCGGCCACAGCCGCTTCCCGGTCTGCTCGGGCTCGCTCGACAAGGTCGAGGGCCTGCTCCTCGTCCGCGAATGGCTCTGGCAGATCAGCGTGCTCGGACCGGATACGCCCTTCGAGCCGCTGGTGCGCGAGGTCGTCGAATTCGAACTCACCACGCCGCTCCACACGATGATCGAGCGCTTCCGCTACTCGCGCAGCCACCTGGCCGTCGTGCTCGACGACAAGAAGGGCCTGGCGGGCATCATCACGTTCGAGGATGTGCTGGAGGAAATCGTCGGCGACATCCGCGATGAATTCGACATCGAGAGCGGCCCGATCTTCGAGCGTTCGGAGCAGAGCATCACCGTCAGCGGCTTGCTCACCATGCGCGAGTTGCAGGCCGAGACCGGCTGGCCGCTCGAGTGGACGCCGCGCGAGACGGTGGCGGGCTGGACGCACCGGCATTTCGGGCGCGTCCCGAAGCGCGACGACAAGCTCGCGATTGGCGAGTACCGCCTGACCATCCTCGAGGCCAACGCCGACCGCGCCCGCCGCGTGAAAATCGAGCGTCCCACGGGCGAGACGACCCCGCCGATGTAGGGGCGCCGGGGCGGCGGCAGGCTGAGAGCTGAGAGCTGAGAGCTGAGAGCTGAGAGCTGAGAGCTGAGAGCTG
>CAZEUN010000030.1:0-40674 GCA_964515595.1 uncultured Oleiharenicola sp.
CCTGCGCCTGCGCAGCCTCACCTCCTTTCCTTGGGTGGCCTCTTAGTTATTATATGTTTGAAAGATAAATGGTATTACACCCCGACAGCCGGGGCGGCATCGGATTGTCGGGGTATAAAACCCCTCCCACCCAGGTCTCGCACGCTCATGGTGGCGAAATCACCCCTTCACCGGCCCGGGCGGCAGGGTGGGACCGTCCACCCAGCGGGCCGGGATCGTCGTGGTCGAGGGATGCTCGGGCACGTCGCAATCATTGCGGTGCAGCGCCGCGATCAACAGCTCCACCCCGCGCGCGCCGAGCAGGCCGGGCTGCAGGTCGAGGCCGGCGCAGGGTACCGTGTTGCTGGTGACATTCAGGCAGCAGAATCCGTGGGTCTCGGGGATTTTGGCGCCGCATTCCTTCATCCACTCCATGACCTCCGCGCGCTGGCACATCACGGCGTCGGGCTTCTTCGCCTTGAACCACTTGATGAACTCCTCGCGATTCCACTCGTCGATGATCAACGGCGGCAGCGCCTCCTTCTGCGCATGGTGCTCGTGATAGGTGTGGAACGCCGCCTCCCAGCGATAAAGCAGGCGCGCGTCATTCTTGCTGTGCAGCACGAGCCCGAGCCGATGATAACCCAGCGCGTGCAGGCGCTGCACCGCGAAGACCATCGACCGGTAGTGATCGGGACACACCGAATGGAGACCCGGACGCTCGATGAGGTAATCCGTGTAGATGCCGGCAAAATGCGACCAGTCGAGGCCCGTGAGATCCGCCTCGCCGCCGATCGGCAGCAACAGCAACCCGCGGATGCCGCGCGCCTGCAGGATCGAGTCGAGCCGCGTGTCGGAAATTCCCTGCGTGCCGGTGACAATCGTCTCCGCCTTGAAACCGAGCTCGGCGGCCCGGGCGCTGGCGCCGCGGGCGAGTTCGCGATGGTAACGGTTGGCGCTGGGCGGGCGGTTTTCGGGGCCATCGAGGTCGAGGATCGCCAGCACGCCGCGAAACGTGCCGGAGCGCGCGCGGCGCATCTCGGACATCAGCGCGCCGGCGAGCGGGTTGGGCCGGTAGCCGACGCTGCGCGCGGCTTTCTGGACGCGCTTGCGGGTGACCGGGTTGACACGGGGGGAATCCCGCAAAGCTTCGGAAACCGTCGTATGCGACAATCCCAGGCTGCGGGCAATCTCTCGAATTGAGGGGGCACTCATCGGGGGTCTTACTGTAAGATTAGAGCGACCGGAGACGGGATGACCAGCGGGAAGTTACTTGCCGCGACGATTCAGGCGCGTTGCCTTTTGTCCTATCCGATGCGGCTCCTGGGTTTATTTTTTATTTTGCTGGCGACGCTGTCCGCGACTCCTGCCGAACCAATCGGGGCGGACGATTTCAAATCCGACCTCGGCCGCTGGCTCGTCGAGCAAATGCCGGGTGGTCGCGTGACCGTGGCGGATGGGGCATTGATCATCGAGGATGCCGGCGGCTGCACCGTTTGGTGGCGGCAGAAGCTCACCGCGCCGGTGGTCATCTCCTACGAGGCCACGGTCATCTCGGCCGGCGGGCCGCATGACCGGGTGTCCGACCTGAACTGTTTCTGGATGGCGGGCGACCCGCGCCAGGCCGACCTGCTGGCGCCTGGACACGGCCGGACCGGAAAATTCGAGGACTACGATGCCCTGCGCACTTATTATGTGGGGCAGGGCGGCAACACGAACACGACGACCCGCTTCCGGCGCTACGCGGGCGGAGGCGTCAAACCGCTGTTGCCCGAACACGATCGCCGCGAACCGGCGGTGCTGCTCGAAGGCAATCGCGCTTATCGCATCCGGATCATGGCGCTGGCCGATGGCACCGTGCGTTACTACCGCGATGCGGAGCTGATCTTCGAATTCAAGGACCCCGCGCCGCTCACCGAGGGATGGTTCGGCTTCCGCACCGTGCAGAGCCACCTGCGCATCCGTGATTTCAAGATCACGCGGCCTTAAGGTTTTTGTAGGGGCGCTGCTCGTCGGCGCCCGCGGGCGGCGTCAAGCGCCGCCCCTACATTGGATCACCGCCACGCCCAGCGGACGCAAGGTCACGAAGCGGCGGGTGGCCTCGCCGGTGATCAGATCGCGACCGCGGTGGTCGCCGAGCGCGACATTCGCCACGCGGTCGGTGTGATTGAGCAAAAAGAGAAAGCGGTCGCGCCGCGACTCGCGCAAGGTGGCCTCCACGCCCGCCGGCGTGCGGAGCACGGGTTGGACACCGGCTTCCTGGACGACACGGGTCAGGAGGAGATCGAGCCCCGCGGCGTCGAGCCGCGTGCCGAGGTAGTACGCGGCACCGCGGCCGTGCGTGTTGCGCGTGACCGCGGGACGTCCCGCAAAGAAATCGCCCGTGAAGGTGGCGAGCGCCCTGGCGCCGTCGAGGTGGAGGAGATCGCACCAATGGTCGCAGCCGAATTTGCGGGTGCCGAAGCGCACGGCGTTTTTCCGGCCCTCGGGGTAGGGCGCCCATTCCTCGACCCACAGGCCGAGTGCCTCGCGGAGCAGGGCGGGGTAGCCGCCGGTGACGACGTGCTCGTTTTCATCCACGATGCCCGAGAAATACGTCGCAAGGAGCGTGCCGCCGCGCGCCACGAAGGCCGTGAGGTTCGCGGCGCTCCGGGCGGGCAACAGATACAGCGCCGGCGCCACCACGAGATCGAAGGCCGCCAGGCTCGCGCCGGGGTGGACGAAATCGACGCCGATGTTCCGGTCGTAGAACCACCGGTGCAGCGTCTGCGCCCACCCGGCATAATCGATCCGGCCGGGTTTCGATTCCGATTCCACCGCCCACCACGCATGCCAGTCGAAGGCGATGGCCACGCGGTTGCGCACGAGCGAGCCGGCGACGGGCGCGAGTTTTTTCAACTCGGTCCCAAGCGCGCTGACCTCGGCGAAGACGCGGCTTTGCGCGGCCGGCACATGCTGCACGAGCCCGCTGTGGAATTTCTCCGCGCCCGCCTTCGAGGCGCGCCACTGGAAGAACAGCACGCCGTCGCCGCCGCGCGCCAGCACCTGCAGGCTCTGGAGCCGCATGATTCCGGGACGCTTGGGGAAATTCACCGGACGCCAGTTCACCGCCGAGGTCGCCTGCTCCATCAGCACGAACGGTCGGTACGGTTTCAATGAACGCATCAGGTCGTGGCCGACGGCGCCGGCGTGCCGCGCTGCCTTCTCGTCCAGGGGATCCGGGTAACTGTCCCACGCCACGAAATCGAGCTCGGCCGCCCACGCGCGGTAGTCGAGCGGCTTGAAGAACCCCATGAAGTTCGTCGTGAGCGGCACCGTCGGCGTCGCCGCGCGCAAGATCGCCGCCTCCATCCGGTACAACTCGAGAAAGGCGTCGCTCGTGAACCGCTTGAAATCGAGGCACTGCGTCGGGTTGCTGTGATACGGCGCGCGGCGGGGCGTGAGGATCTCGTCCCAATCGCCGTAACCCTGGCTCCAAAACGCGGTGCCCCACGCGGCGTTCAATGCGCCGAGCGTGCGGTATTTCGCCCGCAACCAGTCGCGAAACGCCTGCGTGCTGTCGGCGCCGTGGCATTCCGGCAGATGGCAGGCGTACTCATTGTTGATGTGCCACGCCGCGAGCGCCGGATGCCGGCGGTAGCGCTGCGCGAGTTTGCGGACCAGCGCGGCCGCGAATTTTTTATAGACCCGGCTGCTCGGGGAATACTGCTGGCGCGAACCGATCTGCAACGTCACGCCGTCCGCCGTCACGGGCAGCACCTCGGGATATTTTTTCGAGAGCCAGGGCGGCGGCGAGGCGGTGGCCGTGGCGAGGCACACCGCGATCCCGTTCCTCGCGAGCAGGTCGAGGACGCGGTCCAGCCAGCCGAAGTCCCAGCGGTTCTCCGCCGGTTGCAGGCGCGCCCAGCTGAAGATGCCGAGGCACACCAGGTTCACGCCCGCCGCACGCATGAGGCGCACATCCTCGGGCCAGACGGACTCGGGCCACTGCTCGGGATTGTAGTCGCCGCCGAAAAGGAGTTTGGCGGGAAGGTGCGGGGTCATGGTTGGATTCGGAGGGCGTTCCTTGCGGATGTCCGCGCGGGCGTCGTCAAGCGACGCCCCTACCTTTCAGTTAGAGGCCGGAGCCTTCAACTCGATAAACGTCGGCGCGTCGCGGTCGCACGAGAGGCGTCCGTCCGCATAATGCAGTTCGACCACCTGGATGGAACTGCGCCGGGTTTCGACCGCCGGCTGGTCCTCGGGCTTGATCGTCCCGGCCCGGCCGGGATGCGTGAAATAAAACAGGAACGCCCGGTCGCCGCTGACCACCACGCCGGGGTGGCCGCCGTTCACGCCGTCGTCCGCGCCCCGGCCGGGCACGCCAAGCAGGTTGTTGGCCTGCGCCGTCCACGCGAGCAGATCGTCCGACCGGTACACGCCCAGGCCCTTCCAGAGATCGACCAGCATCCACGTGTGGTCCTTCCATTTGAAAACATACGGGCCCTCGCCGGGGCGCTCGCCGACGCCGGCGGCCTTGCCCTTGTCCGACCAGGTGAACAGGTCGGGGCTGTCGGCGTAATAGATCGATTTGCGGTCGCGTTCGTTGTTGTACCACATACGCCAGCCGCCGCCGGGCAGCGGGAACACGCACGCGTCGATCACGCGGTCGGAGGCGAGCGTGAGCGCCGATTCATATTTCCAGTCGCGCAGGTTCGCGCTGGTGAGATGCACGAGCGTGCGCGGGTGCTGCCAGTTTTCGAAGACGCCGGGCACGACGGTGAGAAACATGTGGTGCCCGCCGTCGGGCGCCGTGATGACGTCCGGCGCCCAGAACGTCGGCTCCGTGCCGCCGATTTCAACCGGCAGCGCGATCTTCGCCTCACCGGCGGGTTTCCAAGTGACGCCGCCATCGCGCGATTCCGCCAGCCCGATGGGCGTGCCGTGCACCCAGGCGACGCCGGACAGTCCGGGCACGTTGGCGCGACGGTTGGTATAAAACATCAGCCAGTTTTTTTCCGCGGGGTTCCAAATGACGACGGGGTCGGCCGCGCCGTCGAACTTCGGGTCGCGGTAAAGCGGCTTGGGCGCCGGTTCCGCGGCGACCGCGGTGGCGCCAAGCAGGCCGAGGCAAAACAGGCGGCGCCACCTTCCAGCCCATGATTGCAAAGCGAGCCTGCCGTTCCTGCGCATGGTTGGCTCAGGCGCTGCGCACCGGCTGCATCACGAAGCCGGCGTCGCGCAACAGGCTCTGGGTCGCGAGCGCGCGGGCGAGCGCGGCCTCGAGGCCGTTGACGACCGGCACGGGCGCGGTGCCGCTGGCGGGCTGCTCCCAGGAAATCAACTCGGGCGGCACCGGTTGCACGATGGTCGAGGCATGCACGGCTTCGACGAACGCCGTGTGGCGCTCGGCCAGCGCGGTGTTGCAGACAAAGGTGGCCGGGTCGCGCAACCGGGCGAGCAGAGCGTCGAACATGGACTGCCGGTTGGCGTTGCTATCGGGCATGGCGCGTTCCTCGTGTCCGCCGTCCGCCCGGTGAATGATGCAGCTGCGCTCGTGCTTCCACTCCACGCGGCCGGCGCGTCCTTCCAGATAGATCTCGGGCTCGCACACCTCCCGGCACGTATGGGTGGCGCCGAACCAGAAGGCGATGCCCTCGGGCGAACGCGCCTTCACGACGCTCGTGTCGAAACTCTCGATCGCGTGCGCCCGCAGCAGCTCGGCCGACTCGACGCGGACCTGCGCGGCCTCGTCGCGCGACTGGCCGGCAAAGTACAGGCTGAGCATGACGAAATGCGCGAAGGCATTGTTGAGCGGTGAGTCCAGCACCTGCGTACCGTCCGCGTGCAGGCGCCCGGCCCACGGGTTGCGGGTGAAATACGCCGCGGGCCGCGGCCAGAGGCCGATGAACCGCACGGTGTGGATCGGGCCGATCACGCCGGCGCACAATTGTTCCTTCAGCCAGCGGTTCACGGGGCTGTAGATGTCCTGGAAACCCACGGCCACGAAGCGTCCGGTGGATTTTTCCGCCGCGCGAATCGCCGCCACTTCCGCGAGCGAGCCGGCGAGCGGTTTCTCCACGAGCACATGCGCGCCGGCGCGCAGCGCGGCGAGCGTCATGCGCGCATGCCACGGAATGCCGGTCGGGATCAGGCACAAGTCCAGGCGGCCCGCCTCGGTGCGGAGCATGGCCTCATAGTCGCGATGGATGGCGCATCCCGCGGTGCGGAGCTCCGCTTCGACCGCGCCGGCTTCCTGCGGGTTGATCACGACCGCCGCGCACAAATTGATTTCGCCGCGCGCGTGGGCGGCCTGTGCGAGCGCGAGGTAGATACGGGCGTAACCGGTGACCCCGATGAGCGCAACGCGCGGGCGGACAGAGGAGGAAAACGTCATGCGTGCTGATCCAACGAAACGCGGGAGGAGAAGGGGTGGCTCGGTCGAGTGGGGAAGCCCGAGAGGGAAGCGCAGCATGGGAATCCGCTTCCACGCGGCGAACCGACGGGAGTCTTACAGTAAGAGAACCGATGCCCCGGAAGATTGGCGCCGCAGGTCCGGGCCGTGATCACGGATGAAGCCTGCGGCCGGAGGTGCGGCGTCCGCGGATTTTTTTTGCGGAGATCCGGAAATATTTTGATGGCGGCATTTTTTTCTTACTGTAAGACTCCGCATCCGTTGAAGTCCGTTGGGCCGCTTTATTACTTCCCTCCAGACACCCCACGCGCCACGCATTGGCTTGGCGCTACCCCCGTTACCCCGCACCCCCAGTTGCCGCTGCCTATTTGCCTTCATCCGGCTGTCATTTTGCCTGAACACCCCTCCACACCATCGATCATGCGAGCTTTCATGAAACCGACCCAAACCAAACACCTCGCGCGCCGGCTTTCGCTAGCGCTGGCCTGCTCGCTGGCGCTCCCGCCGCTCGCGTGGGCCCAGACCACGTCACCTGCCTCCACCGCGACCGCAGCCGGTGCGGAGGACACCCGCAAAGTCCCGGTTGAGACGGTTCGCCGGACCAATTCCGAGGAGACCCTCGAGCTGTCCCCGTTCGTCGTGTCGACCGCGAAGGACTCGGGTTATTTCGCGGCCAATACGCTCGCCGGCAGCCGCATGAACACGAACCTGGCGGATCTCGGGGCCTCGATCTCCGTCGTCACGAAGCAGCAGATGGAGGACACGGCGTCGACCGACATCAACGACATCTTCCGTTATGAAGTGAACACGGAAGGCTCGCTGACCTACACGCCCGGCCAGCAGAGCATGCGCAACGACGGTGTGCTCGACGTGAACGCCGGCGGCACGCTGGGCAACAACATCACGCCCTTCACCAACGCGCAGGCGAATCGCGTGCGCGGCCTCGGCTCGCCGAGCGCGGCCATCAACTATTACCCGTCGATCGGCGCGCTGCCGTTCGACACCTATAACACGCAGTCCGTCGAAATCAGCCGCGGCCCGAACTCGATGCTCTTCGGCCTGGGCAGCCCCGCGGGCATTGCCAACCAGAGCACGGCCCAGGCGCAGTTGAACCGTGATTCCGCCAGCCTGTCGTTGCGCACGGACCAGTACGGCTCCCGCCGCGGCACGCTCAGCTTCAACCAGGGGCTCATCGACGACAAGCTGGCGATCTATGGCGCCGCCGTCTATGACGACCGCCGCTTCGATCGCGAGCCGGCTTACGACAAGACCTCGCGCTTCTACGGCGCGGTCACCTTCAAGCCCTTCAAGAAGACGACCATTCGCGCGAACGCCGAGAAATACGACAACGAGAACCGCCGCCCGAATACCCTCACGCCGCGCGACTTCGTCACGCAGTGGAACCTCGCCGGCCAGCCGTACTACGACGCCCTTTCCCACAAGGTCCTGAGCGCGAAGACCGGCCAGGAGCTCAGCATCCTGGTGAACAATTCCGCCAACACCACGTATGCGCAGACGGTGCGCGACTTCATCCGCGCCCGGCCCAACTACAACCCGGCGCTGCGCGGCACCTCGGCCACCGCCTTCAACGGCACGGACACGAACTTCACGTTCTACAACGGCCTCGCGATCTTCGGCGACGCCATCTTCGGCGTCCCGACGACCTACGTCGCGGGCCAGACCTCGCCGAACATCCTGTTCACGCCGGGCATCGGCGTCGTCAACCAGGGCCGCAGCATCCAGCAGATCAGCAATGGCCAGCTCGTGAACTGGTTCCAGCCGACCTATAACTACAAGTACCTGCCGAACTGGGGCACGGCCACGAATCCGGCGGCCAATCCCTCCACGGCCCCGTCCGACACCAACGTCTGGCTCAATCCGGTCTGGTCCGATTTCACGAGCCGCACCTACACGGCCTCCGCCGGCTGGACGGGCGCCGGCAACGGCATCTTCGCGACCAGCTACCGTTATCCGAGCGTGACGGACAAATCCATCTACGACTGGCGCGACATCAACCTCAACTCGATGAACTTTGGCACCGCCAAGAACAAGAACTTCAACGTCGAGCTCGAGCAGGAACTCCTCAGCAACCTGTATCTGAACGCCGGCTGGTTCCGCCAGGATTACTCCCAGCGCACGAACTTCACCGTCGCCCAGCTCAACGTCTCCACGCTCTTCGTGGACACGAACAAGTACCTCCCGGACGGCACGACCAATCCTTACTTCGGCAAGCCCTACCTCGAGGACCAAGACCCGGACAGCTACCTCAACGAGGAGTTGGACGACCACTATCGCGCCATGCTCGCCTGGACGCCTGACTTCACCCGGAATTCCGGTTGGACCAAGTGGCTCGGACGTCACCAGATCCTCGGCCTGTGGTCGCGCGACGAGTACATGTCCACCACCGTCCGCCAGCGCCTGCAGTACATTTCCAGCACGACGGATGCGGGCCGCCTCCGCTACCTGCCGAATCCCAACAACAATGCCGACGGCACGCCGTCGGGCTGGAATCGCGGCACGGGCAATTCCCTCCGCCGCACCTACTACCTGGCATCGCCGGGCGATCCCAACGGCGTGGTTACCCGCTCGGCCGGGACGTGGGACTATCTCGCCTACACCGGCGACATCAAGGTCTACGACTACGACACCTCCTCCTTCAAGACGGTCAATGTGACGCAGGACTTCCACGACATCGACGCCAACACCGGCCGCAACCAGCGCATCGTGGACTCGATCAGCGGCGGCCTCACCAGCCGTTTCTGGAACGACCGTTTGATCGCGACCTTCGGTGTCCGCCAGGACAAGTACAAGGCCCGCGTGACGAACTCCGGCCTGCCGGCCGTTGTCGACTCCAAGGGCAACGTCCTCGCCCCCGCCATCACGAATGCGCAGAAGTGGGTCGGTGGCGAATTCCAGCGCGACCTCATCTTCAATCGTTGGGGCCCGTACAGCGAGATGACCGGCACCACCCGCACCCTTGGCGGCGTGCTGCGTCCCTTCCAGGGCTGGGCCAGGATCGACCGCCGCGCGGGCGAAGGCTCGCAGTTCTGGCAGTTTGTCCGCGACTTCGGTGTCAGCTACAACAAGTCGGACAATTTCAATCCGCCCTCCACGGCGCTGGGTGACTTCTATGGCAACCAGCTGCCGAAGCCGGTCGGCGACGGCAAGGACTACGGCTTCCAGTTCTCGCTCATGGACCGCAAGCTGTTCGCCCGCGTCACGTGGTTCGAGGCGACCAACCAGAACGAGAACATCGCCGCGCCCAATGTCTTCGGCCGCCTGTCGGGCAACATCGACCAGACGCTCTTCCGCAACTGGGCCCGCACCATCGCCCTCATCAACATGGGCAAGGATCCGACGGCGACCGATTTCGGCACCAACCTCAGCACGGCCGAGGAAAACACCGTCCAGGCCGAGTCCGCCAAGATTTGGAAGCTGCCCTATGATTACTATACCACCCGGCCCTACGCGCTGGGCGCGACGCGCAACGCCGCGGCCAAGGGCATCGAGGCCGAGATCAACTACAACCCGACGACCAACTGGACGCTGAAGTTCACCTTCGGCAAGCAGGACACCAAGTACGCCAGCGTGCTCAAGGAATTCGAGCCCTGGGCCGCCGACCGCATGGCCGTCTGGACCGCCGCCAAGGCCAGCGACTACCTGCTGCCGCAGTATCAGAGCCTGGCCACCTACACGACCAGCGGTGGTCGCGCGGTCGACCTGCGCAACTTCTGGACCGGCTCTTTCGGCTACAACAGCGCGCTCTTCCCGGAGGCCTCCGGCGCCTTCGCGAATCCGCTGGCCAACTGGAACGGGGTCGTCGTGCCGCAACTCACGCTCGACCGCGACCTGCAGGGCCAGTCGGTGGCCGGCCAGCGCAAGTATCGCTGGTCCTTCCTCACCAGCTATCGCTTCACGGAGGGTCGCCTCAAGGGCTTCGCCGTCGGCGGCAGCCAGCGCTGGGAAGACAAGGCCGTCATCGGCTACTACGGCAAGGCCAGCGGCGTGAACCTCTTCAACGGCGTTCCGGTGATGGACTTCTCGGATGTCACCAAGCCGATCTATGACGGCGGCAACACCTACACCGACCTCTGGTTCAGCTACAACCGCAAGGTCTGGCACAACAAGGTCGGCATGAAGGTGCAGCTGAACGTTTCCAACGTCTTCGAGAGCGGCAGCCTGAAGCCGGTGGCCGTCAACTACGACGGCTCGCCGTATTCCTTCCGCATCATCGATCCGCGTCAGTTCACCCTGACGACGACGTTCGACTTCTAAGCCCATCCGGTCCTGACCGATGGAAAGCCTCGCGCCTTCTGCCCCCCGGCAGGAGGCGCTTTTTTTTGAGGCGGGCGCCGGCCAAACGCTCACGCGTTCGGCTACTCGGCGCTCAAGCATTCGTCCGACTCAACCCGTAGCTGAACGCGTAAGCGTTTGGCCGTTCGCCGCGCACCGATCCTTGCCGTCGCCGGGCCGGCGCGGCAGCGTCGCATGATCACCTCGCCGCGACGCTTCCTTTCGGTATTCGTGCTGACCGGCCTCGTCCTGGCGGCGGGCCTGTCCGCCGACGATCGCGTGCGCGTGAATGCCTCCGCGAATCCCGCCTACGTGCAGCGGAAATACGGGAATGGGCCGACTCCCCGGCTCGAGACCTATGTGTTCATGGCGGGCCACTACTTCTCCGGCACCACGGTCGACCGTTCCATCGAGCGCATGCCCTTCCGCAGCATCGCCGAATACCTGGCGCCCTACCTGGCCAGGCAACAGTACCTGCCGGCCCGCGAATTGAAGACGGCCGACCTGGTCCTCGTCGTCCACTGGGGCACGACCGCCCCGCACCTCTCGCTCCAGGAAATGGCCGGCGCCACCCGCAACTACGAGAATACCCGCACGGCGCTCGAGCGGGGCGGCTTCACCGTCGAGACGCCGCCACCCGACACGCCGGAGCCGGATCTCGGCGATGACCTTAAGCCGCCGGCCGACCCGGTCCGGGAACAGTTTTTTTTCGAGAACCTGGAGCGGGTCACGGAGCAGATCTCCGGTGACATGACCCAGGCCGACAACGCCCGCCTCCTCGGTTATCGCGACGAGTTGCACCGGCTCTCCCGCGACAATCCGCTGGGCAGCACCACGGAATCGACCTTGCGGGCCGACCTCCTCACCGAGCGCTACTTCATCATCGTCTGCGCCTACGATCTCGCGTCCTTCAACGCCGGCACCCGGCGCAAGCCGGTTTGGAAGCTGCACCTCAACATCAGTTCCCCGGGCAATAATTTCAACACGGCCATGGATCGCATGGGCCTCGCCGGGGTGAATTATTTCGGCCGCAGCGCCGACGGCATTCCCACCGTCCGCACCAAGGGCCGCCAGGGCACGGTCAAGCTTGGCGAACTCATCGTCCTCGACGACCAAGGCAAGCCGGTGAAGTGAGGACCGGAAGATTTACCCGCGAAGGGTTTGGGGTGGGAGGGGTTTTATACCCCGACTATTTTCAGCTGGTCGCCAGTTTCCGGTGGCCGCCGGTTTCCACACCGGCGATAGCGTTGGTGTGGAAACCGACGCCCACCCGGTCGGGGTATAAAACCCCTCCCACCAGCAACCCCGGTTCCAGCGAGCTTGCCTGAGTTCACGCCTGCTTCAACCTTCCGGCTGCTTCCGTGAGTTCCCCGAATCCATCTCCTGCGGCCCGCCCGTGGTGGTTCCGCCCGCTGGCCGGCGTGGGGTTGATCGTGGCCGCCGTCGTGCTCGCGTGGAGCAACAGCCTCACCGGCCCCTTCGTCCTCGATGACCACAGCTCCATCGTGGACAACCCGACCATCCGCCACCTGTGGCCGCCGGATTGGCTGCGGCCACCGGCGACCGCGGGCGAGACGGTCAGCGGCCGGCCGGTTTTGAATTTCACCTTCGCCGTGAACCACGCGGTCGGCGGCCTCGAGGTGCGCGGCTACCACGTCGCCAATCTCCTAATCCATGTCGCCGCGGCCCTGGTCTTGTGGGGACTGCTCCGGCGCACGCCGGCGGTGGGTGAGGGCGGGATCGCGCTGGTTGCGACGCTGCTTTGGGCGCTGCACCCGCTGGACACCGCGGCGGTGACATACGTCGTGCAGCGCGCCGAGTCGCTGGCCGGGCTTTTCGCCTTGTTGACGCTGTATGGCTTCGTGCGCGGCGCGCAGGGCGGCGGGACGCGCTGGTTTGTGGCGGCGGTGCTGGCGGGCCTGCTGGGTGTGGGCACCAAGGAGACCGTCGCGGTGGTCCCGGTGCTGGCGTTGCTCTACGACCGTGCGTTCCTGGCGGGGAGCTTTCGCGCCGCCTGGCAATTGCGCGGCCGGGTTCACGCCGCGCTGTTGGCGACCTGGCTGCCGCTGGCGGTGCTGGTCTGGACGAATGCCGGCCGCGGCGGTTCCGTCGGGACGGCGGTCATCGGGACGGGGGCTTATTTCCTCACCCAGTGCGCGGCGATGGTACGCTACCTGGGATTGGTTTTCTGGCCGGTCGGGCAGGTGTTCGATTACGGCACGCCGGTGATGACGGACTTGGGCGCGGTGCTGCCGCAGTTCCTGCTGCTGGCCGGCCTGGCCGGTGCCGCACTTTGGCTGCTCGTGCGCAATCGTCCGGCGGGATCCGCCGGCGCCGCGTTTTTCCTGCTGCTGGCGCCGAGTTCGAGCTTTGTGCCGGTGGCCACGCAGACCATCGCGGAACATCGGATGTATTTGGCGCTGGCCGCGCTGGCCGCACTCGTCTGCGCGGCGGCCGGCGCGCGCCTGCCCCGGCGTCTGGCTGTCGGGCTCGCCGTGGTTGCCATCGTCGCGCTGGGCGCGGCGACCTTCGCGCGCAACCGGGTTTATCAATCCACGCTCAGCTTGTGGACCGATACCGTCGCTGCGCGTCCGGACAATCCGCGTGCGCACTACAACCTCGGCTTCGCGCTCGCCGCGGCGGGCAGGACCGGGGAGGCCGCGGAGGAATTCGAGCGCACGCTGATGCTGCAGCCGAACCATGCCTTTGCGCACTTCGAACTGGGCAAGGCCGCCTTGCTGGCCGGTCGCTGGGCCGGGGCGGCGGATCGGTTCGCGGCCGCGGTGCACGCGGATCCGCGTTTCGTCGATGCGCGCGTCAACCTCGGCCAGGCTCTGACGCAACTCGGCCGCGGGGAGGAAGCCATCGCGCAGTACCGGGAGGCGCTGACGCTCGAGCCGGCGGCGCCGGATATCCGTGTCAACCTTGCCGGGGCCTTGATCCAACAAGGGCAGGTGGGCGAGGGCACGGCGATGTTGCGCGAAGTGCTCGCCACTTCACCCGATTTGCCCGGAGCCCATTTCCATTTGGGCCTGGCGCTGGTGAAGTCCCGGGACCCCGTCGCGGCCGAGGAGGAATTCCGCACCGCGCTGCGGTTGCAACCGGACTTCACCGCCGCGCAGCGCGCGCTCGGCCAGGCGCTGGCGTCGCGCGGTGATCTCGCCGGAGCCGAGACTGCTTTTCGGGAAACCCTCCGGCTCGATGGCGGATCCGCCGCCACCTGGTTCGCCCTCGGCAACCTGCTGGCCCGCCAGCAGCGCTTTCCCGAAGCGATCGCCGCTTACCAAGCCGCGCTTGCGCGGGAACCGGCCCATCTCGACGCCCGCAGCAACCTGGCGAACAGCCTGCTGTTCACCGGTCGGCTCGACGAGGCCATCGCGAACTACGAGGCAGTGCTGCAAGCCCGGCCCAACGATGCGCGCACGCGTGAAAACCTCCGCCTGGCCCGCGAAGCGCGCGCGGAACGGCGTTGAGGGTTCCCTTTCGCCGCGAAAGCCAAAACTGAAAGGGCGGGGCGCGCTGCTTGCGCGCCATCGGCTTGGCGGCGGCGCGATCCAGTGGGTTTCAGCGCGGCCCGCTCCCCAACCAGCGCACTGGGGGTCAGTGCGCTCCCCCTTCAATGAATGATCGGGGCTCCGAACCAAAACCGCCCTTCGCCCGCCGGGACGCGTCGCTTCATTTCGCCACCCGCGCGGCGGCCGGGGGCTGGTTTTTGGCGACCCAGGCGTCGTACTCGGCGCGGGGCATGAAACGAAGCGAGGCGGAATTGAGGCAGTAGCGGCGCCCGGTCGGCGCGGGGCCGTCGTCGAACACGTGGCCGAGGTGCGCGCCGTCGACGTTGCAGTTCACCTCGGTCCGGACCATGCCCTCGCTCCGGTCGGTGACCTCCGTGATGAAGGCGCGCTCCAGGGGCTTGGTGAAGCTGGGCCAGCCCGTGCCGGATTCGAACTTGTCGCGGCTGTCGAACAGCGGCGTGTCGCTGCACACGGAGAAATAAACGCCGTCCGCGTGGTTGTTCCAGTAAGCGTTGCGGAAGGGCGTTTCGGTGCCCTGTTTGCGGGCGACGTGGTATTGCTCGGGGGTGAGGCGGGCGCGCCACTCCGCGTCGGTGCGTTGCACGCGGGCCTTGCTCATGTCGATGACGACATTGGAAGGCAGGCCGCAGGCGGAAATCTCACCGGGCCGGCAATCGAGGGCGTCCTTGGCGCCCGTCCCGGTGGTCTCGCATCCCGCCAGGACGAGGACCGCCGCCAGGAGGGTCACGCAGAGGGGGCGCTTCGACATGCAGGGAGCTTTGAACGGGGCCGCCCCCATGGCAATCCGCGAGTGCCGGCGGGGTCGGGGAGGGCGGAATTTCCCTCGGAACGGGGCCCGCGGGGCTTATGACAGGCTTCACCGGGCCGCGCCGGCGATACAGTTCCACTCGCACCGTGCCCGGAGGTGGCCGGACTGTGTGGGTCCGGACTAAAAACAAGGTTGCAACACCGGGCCGCTAGGCCCGTTCATTGAGTTCCATGCACGGCTGAAACCACGGGGTTCCGGACGCTGTGTGGCACGGTAAACGCTGTGTTCCCGACCGACCCTCAATCCATGCCCAATCCGACCACTTCCGCTCCCGCCGGCCGCCCCGGCAAGCAAGGCCTTTATGATCCCTGGTTCGAGCACGATGCCTGCGGCGTCGGCTTCATCGCGGACATGAAAGGGCGGAAATCGCACAAGATGGTCGCGGACGGCCTCCAGATCCTGCGCAACCTCGACCACCGCGGCGCGAGCGGCGCCGAGATCAACACGGGCGACGGCGCGGGCATCCTCATCCAGGTCCCGCACAAGTTTTTCGCCGAGGGCTGCAAGGCCTCGATCCGCTTCACGCTGCCCGAGGCGGGCGCGTACGGCGTCGGCCTGATCTTTCTCCCGCGCAACGCCACCGTGCGCCGCAAGGTCGAGGAAAAGTTCGAGCAGGTGGTCCAGGCCGAGGGCTGCACCTTCCTGGGCTGGCGCACCGTCCCGGTGAAGAACGCCTCGCTGGGCGACACCGCGAAGTCCGCCGAGCCGTTCATGCGCCAGGCGTTCATCGCGCGGCCCGAGGGTTTCGACGAACTTGCCTTCGAGCGGAAGCTCTACGTCATCCGCAAGCGCGCCTACAACGACATCCGCACGTCGACCATCACCGGCGCCGAGGCGTGGTACGTCGCGAGCCTCTCGGCCCGCACGCTCGTGTACAAGGGCATGCTCACGACCGACCAGGTCGACAATTATTTCCCGGACCTGAAGCACCCGGCCATGGAGTCGGCGCTCGCGCTGGTCCACTCGCGTTTCTCGACCAACACGTTCCCGAGCTGGGAGCGCGCGCACCCGTATCGCTACCTCGCGCACAACGGCGAGATCAACACGCTCCGCGGCAACATCAACTGGATGCACGCGCGCCAGGCGCTGTTCGAGAGCCCGGTGTTCGGTGACGACATCAAGAAGATCCTCCCGATCGTGAACCCCAACGGTTCCGACTCGTCGATGTTCGACAACACCCTCGAGCTTCTCGTCCTCGCCGGCCGCCCGCTGGCGCACGCGATGATGATGCTCATCCCCGAGCCGTGGTCCAACCACGAGTCGATGGACCCGCAGCGCCGCGCGTTCTACCAATACCATTCCTGTTTGATGGAGCCGTGGGACGGTCCCGCGTCGATGGGCTTCACCGATGGCACGCAGATCGGCGCCATCCTTGATCGCAACGGCCTGCGTCCGTCGCGCTACTATGTTACTAAGGACGGCATCGTCATCATGGCGTCCGAGGCCGGCGTGTTGGAATTCCCGCCCGAGGACATCGTCCAGAAGGGCCGCCTGCAGCCGGGCCGCATGTTCCTCGTCGACACCAAGCAGGGGCGCATCATCGAGGACGAGGAGATCAAGCGCGACATCTGCAGCGCCCAGCCGTACCAGGACTGGATCAAGCAGCACCTCGTGCACTTGAGCGATCTGCCTGAGGCACCGCCGGTGGAACCGCCGGACCACGCCACGTTGCTGCAACGCCAGATGGCGTTCGGTTATACGTACGAGGACGAGCGCGTGATCATTTCCCCGATGGCCAAGGATGGCGTCGAGGCGATCGGCTCGATGGGCAACGACTCTGCGCTCGCGGTGCTCTCCAACAAGCCGCGCTTGCTCTACGATTATTTCAAGCAGCTCTTCGCGCAGGTCACGAACCCGCCGATCGACTCGATCCGCGAGGAAATCGTCATCTCGCACGAGACGCGCCTCGGCTCCGAGGGCAACCTGCTCAACCCGCAGCCCACGGCCTGTCGCCGCGTCGAGCTGAAGTGGCCGGTGCTGACGAACGAGGAATTCGCGAAGATCCGCCGCACGAATCTCCCGGGGCTCAAGATGGGCGTGCTCCCGATCCTGTTCCGCGTCGCCCGCGGCGAGAAGGGCCTGGCCAAGTCCATGGAGGAACTCTCCGTCATGGCGCGCCGCATGATCGAGGAGGAGGAGGTCAACGTCATCATCCTCTCCGATCGCGGCGTCACCAAGGAATTCGCCCCGATCCCGTCGCTGCTCGCCGTCGCCGGCCTGCACCACTATTTGATTCGCGAGGGCCTGCGCACGCGCGTGTCGCTCGTCATCGAGACCGGCGACGCCCGCGAGGTGCACCACATGGCGCTGCTCATCGGTTACGGCGCCTCGGCGATCAACCCGTACGTGGCGTTCGAGACGATCGACGACATGATCCGCGAGGGCATGCTCTCCGGCATCGACCACAAGAAGGCCTGCGCCAACTTCGTGAAGGCCGCCTCCAAGGGCGTCATCAAGGTCATGTCCAAGATGGGCATCTCCGCGATCCAATCCTACCGCGGCGCGCAGGTGTTCGAGGCGCTCGGCCTCAAGCAGGACGTCGTCGACCATTATTTCACCTGGACGCCGTCGCGCGTCGGCGGCATCGGCCTCGACGTCATCGCGCAGGAAGTCCTCCTCCGCCACAAGGCCGCCTATCCGGACCGCCCGGTCGACGGCCACGTGCTGCCGGTCGGCGGCCTCTATCAATGGCGCGCCAACGGCGAGGCCCACCTGTTCACGCCGGAGTCCGTGCACGCGCTGCAAAAGGCCGTCCGCACGAACAACAAGGTCTCCTACCAGAATTACGCGAAGCTCGTGAACGAGCAGGGCGGCAAGCTCTGCACGCTGCGCTCGCTCCTCGACTTCAAGGCCGGCCCGGCGATTCCCCTCGAGGAAGTCGAGCCGATCGAGAAGATCATGAAGCGCTTCAAGACGGGCGCCATGTCGTACGGCTCCATCTCGAAGGAGGCGCACGAGACGCTCGCCATCGCCATGAACCGCATCGGCGGCAAGTCCAACACGGGCGAGGGCGGCGAGGACGCCGAGCGCTTCACCTGGACCAACGAGCAGGGCGATTCCAAGAACTCCGCCATCAAGCAGGTCGCCTCCGGCCGCTTCGGCGTCACGAGCGAATACCTCGTCAACGCGCGCGAGCTCCAGATCAAGATGGCCCAGGGCGCCAAGCCCGGCGAGGGCGGCCAGCTGCCCGGCACGAAGGTTTACCCGTGGGTCGCCAAGACGCGCGGCACCACCGCCGGCGTCGGCCTCATCTCCCCGCCGCCGCACCACGACATCTATTCCATCGAGGATCTCGCGGAACTCATCCACGACCTCAAGAACGGCAACAAGGACGCGCGCATCTCCGTGAAGCTCGTGTCCGAGGTCGGCGTCGGCACCATCGCCGCCGGCGTCGCCAAGGCCCATGCGGACGTCGTGCTCATCTCGGGTTACGACGGCGGCACCGGCGCCTCGCCGATGACCTCGCTGCACCACGCGGGCCTCCCGTGGGAACTCGGCCTGGCCGAGACGCACCAGACGCTCGTCCTCAATAATCTTCGTTCCCGCATCGCGGTGGAGACGGACGGCCAGCTCAAGACCGGCCGCGACGTCATCATCGCCGCGCTGCTCGGCGCCGAGGAATTCGGTTTCGCCACCGCGCCGCTCGTCGCGACGGGCTGCATCATGATGCGCGTGTGCCATCTCAATACCTGTCCCGCCGGCGTCGCCACGCAGGACCCGCAGCTCCGCGCGAAGTTCGCCGGCAAGCCGGAGCACGTCGTAAACTTCATGAAGTTCATCGCCGAGGACATGCGCGAGCTCATGGCTTCGCTCGGCTTCCGCACCATCGAGGAAATGATCGGCCGCACCGACCGTCTCGAGGCGCGCAAGGCCGTCGACCATTGGAAGGCCAGGGGTCTGGACTTCTCGAACATCCTCTACCAGCCGGACGTCGGCCCCGAGGTCGGCCGCTTCTGTTCGCAAAAGCAGGACCACGGCATCGACCGCTCGTACGACATGACCACGCTCCTCAACCTCGCGAAGCCCGCGATTGAGAACGGCGAGAAGGTCGTCGCCGAGCTGCCGATCCGCAATGTGAACCGCGTCACCGGCACGATCACCTCTGGCGAGATCACCAAGCAGCACGGCGCCAAGGGCCTTCCCGAGGACTCGATCAAGTTCAAGTTCAAGGGCTCGGCGGGTCAGAGCTTCGGCGCGTTCGTCACGCGCGGCATGACGCTCTCCATCGAGGGCGACGCCAACGACTACTTCGGCAAGGGCCTGTCGGGCGGCAAGCTGATCGTCTTTCCGGACGCCAAGGCCACCTTCAAGGCCGAGGAAAACATGATCATCGGCAACGTGGCCTTCTACGGCGCCAGCGCTGGTGAGGCTTACATCCGCGGGCTCGCGGGCGAGCGTTTCGCGGTCCGCAACTCCGGCGTCACCGTTGTGGTCGAGGGCGTGGGCGACAACGCCTGCGAATACATGACCGGCGGCAACGTCGTCGTGCTCGGCCGCGCCGGCCGCAACTTCGGCGCCGGCATGTCGGGCGGCGTGGGCTACGTGCTCGACGAGACCGGCGACTTCGCCGGCCGCGTCAACGTGCAGATGGTCGGCATCGAGAAGCTCGAGGAAGCCAAGGAAATCGCCGCCGTGAAGGCGATGGTGCAGAAACACCTCGACTACACGAAGAGCGAGCGCGCCCGGCTGATCCTGGCGGACTGGGACAAGTACGTCCCGAAGTTCGTCAAGGTGATGCCGAAGGACTACAAGCGCATGCTCGCCTGCATCAGCCGCGCCCAGGCCAGCGGCCTCACCGGCGACGAGGCGATCATGTCGGCCTTCGAGGAAAACGCGCGGGATACCAGCCGCGTCGGCGGAAACTGACGCCGTCGCGGCAGAAAACCTGAAACCTGAGACCTGAGACCTGAACTTCGAACCACCATCGTTCACCACGGATTACACAGATTACACGGATGACCACGGTTAAAACCCACTCCACGTCATTCTGAGCCCTGCGAAGAATCCAAGGCGATGTACGGCCATCCATCCGTGTTATCCGTGAAATCCGTGGTTAAACAACTTCTCCTCCTGGTTCCGAACCAATTCGCTTTCACAGAAGCTCACCAAGAAAACGAAGCTTACCAAGAAAACGAAGATCGGCCTTAGTTACCTCCGTTACCTTCTGTAAAATCATTTTCAGCACATCATGGGAAAACCAACTGGCTTCATTGAGTATCTGCGCGAACTGCCCGTCGACCGCTCGCCGACGGCGCGCGTGGGCGACTGGAAGGAATTCCATGAGCACATGGATGAGAAGAAACTGCGCACGCAGGGCGCGCGTTGCATGGATTGCGGCATTCCCTTCTGCCACACCGGCAAGCTCATCAGCGGCATGGCGTCGGGCTGCCCGGTCAACAACCTGATCCCGGAGTGGAACGACCTCGTTTACCGCGGCCTGTGGAAGGAGGCGCTCGACCGCCTGCACAAGACGAACAATTTCCCGGAGTTCACCGGCCGCGTCTGCCCGGCGCCGTGCGAGGGCTCGTGCGTGCTCGGCATCAACAACCCGCCGGTCACGATCAAGAACATCGAGGCCTCGATCATCGACAAGGGCTGGGACGAGGGCTGGGTCATTCCGGAGGCGCCCCAGGTCCGCACCGGCAAGAAGGTCGCGGTCATCGGTTCCGGCCCGGCCGGCCTGTCCGCCGCCGCGCAGCTGAATCGCGCGGGCCACACCGTCACCGTCTTCGAGCGCGCCGACCGTCCGGGCGGGCTGCTCATGTATGGCATTCCGAACATGAAGCTCGACAAGCAGCAGGTCGTCCTGCGCCGCATCAAGCTGATGGAGAAGGAAGGCATCAAGTTCATCTGCAACGCGAACGTCGGCGACAACGTCGAGCCCCAGATTTTCCTGAAGGAATACGACGCCACGGTGATCTGCACCGGCGCCACGCAGCCCCGCGATCTCCCGATCGAGGGCCGCAATTTGAAGGGCGTGCATTTCGCGATGGAGTTCCTGACGGCGAACACGAAGGCCGTGCTCGCGAACCAGAAGGCGCCGATCAATGCGGAAGGGAAGGACGTCGTCGTCATCGGCGGCGGCGACACCGGCACCGATTGCGTCGGCACCTCCATCCGCCATGGCTGCAAGAGCCTGGTGCAGATCGAAATTCTCCCGAAGCCGCCCGAGGCGCGCGCGGCCGACAATCCCTGGCCCGAGTGGCCGAAGACCTACAAGATGGATTACGGCCAGGAGGAGGCCGCCGCGAAGTTCGGCGCCGATCCGCGCGTTTACCTGACGACGGTCAAGAAGTTCAACGCCGACGCCGCCGGCAACGTGAAGGAACTCGTCACCGTCGAGATCAAGTGGGGCAAAAACGAGAAGGGCCAGTTCGTGCCCCAGGAAGTCCCCGGCACGGAGAAGACGCGTCCCGCGCAGCTGGTGCTGCTCGCCATGGGTTTCCTCGGACCTGAACAGGCCCTGCTCAAGGAGCTCAACCTCGAGACCGACCCGCGCAGCAACATCAAGGCCGAGCACGAGAAGTACACGACGAGCATCAAGGGCGTCTTCGCCGCCGGAGACTGCCGCCGAGGCCAGAGCCTGGTGGTCTGGGCGATCAACGAAGGCCGTGGCGCCGCCCGGGAATGCGACCGCTATTTGATGGGCAGCACCGACCTGCCCTAAGCTCGAATTAAAATAGGAGGGGTTTCTTGTCCCGCCATAGCCTTGGCGAAGACGGAACGCCCCGGCTCTCCGGCGCTCCCCCAAGGAGCGCCTTTTTATTGCCCGTCGTGGAGGGCCCAGCTCCCGCTGGGCCGGTGGAGCGCGTTGCTTCTACGCCCTGCGCCCCGCGCAGCTGGAGGGCCCAGCTCCTGCTGGGCCGCGAACGTGATATCGCGGGCGTGCGCCGGCCGAGCCGGAGCTGGGCCCTCCACTGGAACTGCGAACCTCGGCCTTTGCGGCTTTGGTGTAGAAGCTCCGGGCGCTGGGTATTAGCATGAGCCGAGGCAAGCGCACCTTTCCCGATAACCAAAACCGTGAGCCTTAAGCTCAGTTCCCGGGTTTTCCGGTCTCAGGTTATCAAAACGGTTCCTTCTCTTCAGACTATTTCATCGACCTATTAGCGTCCGACCGCCGCTGCATTAGCGCCGCCCTCAAAGGAACCGGTTTTGAAAATCTTTCGGGAATCGTTGAACGAAACGCGCCGGGTTTCGTCTGTCTCATCGTAAAGCAATTACGGTGTGTTAGGTCAGGTAAGAAGGCCGGTCCAAGGGGTTGGACCGGCCTTCGCTTTGGGTGGATCGCGCGGCCCCAGCGCGTGGGTTCGAAATCCGGCGGATCCAAGACGTCCGCGAGTCTTCCCACCCGCAAACTCCGGAAGGGTTTCCGGCTCATGCTCCGCCTACCGGCTCCGCTTGGAAGGGCCCTGCGCCTGATCGGCTCCGGTTTTGGTTCGGAGGCGCGGCAATCGCCGCTCAATGAGATCCAGTCAGCGATCCGCCGGTCCCCAAAGCCCACCTTTGCTTAATAAGCAAAGGCGCCCGCCGCCCGGCGGGCGGGCCCAACGGTGAAGCGCACTCACCCAGTGCGCTGTCTGTGAGCGGTCGCCCACTTGTAAGAGACTTGTTAACTCAAAACTCTCTTCCTCCATTTTGAACGAAACGCGCCCAGCCCCGTCTTTCCCTATGTTATTACGGTTTGGTGTTAGGTGTTAGGTCAAAGGCCGGTCCAGGGGTGGACCGGCCTTAGCCGTTTCTGGGGCGGCCGGGCCGCCCCAGTGGAAAACCTGAGACCTGTCCTCCTTCGCCAAGGCTACGAAGGATTCGTCCCAGCTTCGCTGCGGCGAAAGACCTGAGTTCAAGGCAGGGTTAACCGCGAAGGACGCCAAGAAGCGCGAAGGTCATAGCTCATTTCGATGAATTGCTTCGCGCCACCTCGCGCCCTTCGCGGTTTAAAAGCGGCCGGCTTGAATTCAGGTCTCAGGTTTCAGCTCTCAGGTTTTATAAAAGCGGGCTTGCCCGCCTCAGTCGTCCACCGCCTCGATTCCCTGCTGCGTCAGTTTCGCCAGAAAGTCCCTCATGGTTTTCAGCTCCTCCGCGGTGTGTCCCTGCCACTCCTTCACCTCGCCCACCACGCGGATCGGCGCCTTCGAGCGGTAGGATTTCGTGGGATTCCCAGGAAACTTTCGATCCGTGACGTTCGGGTCATCCGTGAAAGCTCCCGTTGGCTCCACGATGTAGATGCGCCCCGGACCTTCGCCGATGGCCAGCTCGGCACCCCAGGTGGCGGCGTTCAGCGTCGCGGAAAAATACACATGGTTCGCCCTTCTCCGCGTGCCGTAGTTAGAGGAGTAGCCGGCGCCGATGAGGTCACCGACTTTCAAGTCAGCGCGCGTACCATGGTAATACGGCGGCGGACTCGGATAACGCGGACCAGTGACGGGAGTTTCGTGGATAGTCATGCGCGGTTTTCAAAACGATCCGAGCGCAGAGCAGTCAAGGAACGGAGTTCGATTTGGATCACTTTAAAAGTTCGCAGGAAACGCGCTCAACTGATTCAACTATCATCAGAAAGGCGGGGGTGGGGAATAGCGGATCCCGAAGCGGATTTTTTCTAGCGTGTCCGGATGTCTCTCGCGAAGCCGCGAAATCGATCCAAGTCGATCAGGAGGGTTGGCCACAAAAAACACGAGAAGACACAAAAGCTGATCAGTGGGCCGTCCTGAACCACCCGGAGGTTTCCACAGAAGGTAACCAAGGGAACCAAGATTGGGGGCCCTTAGTTAACTCCGTTCCCTTCTGTGAAACCGTGCGGTTCGGGTTTGTGCCTTCTTGGGTTATCCGTGGCTAAGGGACGGACCTTTTACAGGAGGCCGCAGAGACCGCAGAGGTTTGGATTTCAATCTCAGCGATCTCTGCGATCTCCAGTAAAATGGATTGATCGGAGTTGAGCGGAGAATGCTTAACCGCGAAGGACGCCAAGAAGCGCGAAGGTGAAAAACCCGGATCGATGAATCAATCTGACTTCGCGTTCCTTCGCGCCCTTCGCGGTTCAAAAGCAGCTGGCTTGAGTTCAGGTCTCAGGTTTCGTGCCCGTCCCGTCACCGTGAGATCGTGATGCCGACCAGCAGGATCTTGCCCATGTAATCGCGGCTGCGGCCGACGGGCCAGCTGGCCTGCACGTTCAACCCGAGTTTCTTGGTGATCACGATCTGGAGGTTGGTGCCGACGCCGGTATTGAAATCCTTGGCAGCGGCGGTCGGATACAGCGCCTTGGTCGTCGTGGGATCGGTCCAGGAACCGAGGCCGAACACCTCGAACCGATACTGGCCGCCTGCGTCATTCGAACCCTGGATCGGAATAAAAGCGCCGTCGAAACCGAACCCCAGGTAAACGAGGCCACCGATCCCATAGGTCGAGACTTTGGGCCCGGTCGTGCTGTCCGCATTGCGGTTCAGCATGCTGACGCCGATCCCATTCAGGAAGTAGGCCTGGGCGGCATCATCGGTCAGGATTTTTTCGATCGGGCCCAGGTAGCGCCGGTCGGCCAGCGCCTGGCGGCCGATGGGCGAGACGTGTCCGTCCATGATTTTCGCCAGGTCGGGTGCAGTGTCCACATTCACGGAGCCCCAGCTCAGCACGAGGTTGAGCACACCGCCGTGGGCGGTGAGCAGCTGCGCGTCCTGATATTTGGTGCTCGTGCCCACTTCGGGTTTGGCCGCGGGCAGGGTGGATGAAATCAGCACGTTCGGTGCGAAATCGAACACCTTGATGCCGCCGCTGAAGAGGCTGGCGGTGACGAGGTCCAGGTCGTCGGCGACACTGATGGTGGCGCTGCCGAGGGCGCCATCACCCGAGGCGGGCGTTTCGAAGGGCGTGCCACCCGTCGGAGCCGGCGCCTCGCCGGGCTTGCCTTTGCCCGGAGGGGTTGCGGGCGGGCTCTTGGTTTCGTCCGACCCAAGCGCCGGGCTGGCCGGCGCGGGGGCTGCTTTCGCGCGTGACTGCGGAAGGGCGAGCGCGGCCGCGGCGGGCGCGGACAGGATCATCAGGCCGAGGGCCAGCGTGACGATCCGGGTGGGGAACTGGTGGAGGAGTTTCATGGTGCGATGGCGCCGGAATCATTTCCGGCTGGTGACCGAAACGATTCCCCCCGCCGCGCTCTTTCAATCCAAGCACCCACCCCGGCCGACAAAATGACCTTAATTCAGGCGACCGAATCGCCTGAGCGAGGGCCGCTATGAATGTCGGCTGTCACCAATCATCGGCCGGGTAGGCACGCGAACCTCTCCGTTGGGCTATCACCGAAATATTCGCGGCATGACCCGTTTGGGTGGCCTCAAGCGCTTGCGGTGGCCCTCATAAGGTTGGGGGCTTTCTGACAATATCTAGGACAGCATTCAGCTCCTTTGAAAATTCGGGCGACGAGAGGCTAAAGTATTTGGATTTGGGGACGAGTATCCCAGCAATTCGCTCTAGTTCCGCGGAGTCTGCGCCCGCCAAGCACAACGCATCGGCCATACCATTCAGTCGGGTAGAAATTTCTAGTTCGATAAATGCAGCCCTCGACAACACGTAGGCCGCGGCGCCAACCGAAACTAGCCCCAGAAGCAAATTTGTGGCGCCAAAAGGAAAGTTTAAAAAGTTTTTTGAAAACTCAGTAGAAACCGCTTCCGATGTGGTCGCCGCTGTAGCGCTACGGCCCACAAGAAGCCCGAACGTCGTTAGCAGAGTTATTACCGCACACGCAATAAGCGCCATGGATAGCCTGTGTGCAGTACGAGCCCTTCGTCGCAATGATGTCTCGATAGTCATAATGCCACCTGTTTTTTCCGGAATTCATTTGCTGAATCGAAGACCTCTTCGCCTACGCTGTATGAAGATACCTTGCCGTCGTATATTCTGCCAGGCCGCTCGGCGATTGCGCGCAATACATTGTCGCAAAGGGTTTTGACGGGAGAAACTTTCTCATCGAGTTGCGTAATATTTTGCATTTCTCGCGCAAACCCCTGGAACGCAATCGAAATTGCCTCCTTGTAAGCATAGTCCTCCTCGAGCCGCACCGAGAGCATGTAATTTCTCCCTGCGTAAATTGCTACCCACACAACCGGGATGAGAATCGGTAGCCGCATGGTCATTCCTCTGAAAATGGATTCCCATGACGCACTAGCATCACCGAAAGTGGCCGATATGAAACTGGGCACTGAGAGCAATACTAAGACGACAATACAGGCGCCGAATGCCAGCAGCCATTTTTTCTGTGGTTCTTCGAAACGCAGTTTCTGAATCCGAAAAGACGATGCAAGCGATGCAATCGCGGAATGCGGTAACAACCCTTCGACTTCTTTGTTCAAGGCTTCAAACTGAACCTTTAACTGTGTGAGATCTCCGCGATGCTTGATGATCTCCTCGTTGCGTTTCTTCAACTCTGTCGTAATTCCGGATAGCTCCTGGAGGAGGAGGCCCGCTGCTTCTCTGTGTCCTTCGGTTTCACTTTGGGCAGTCTTTGCGGCTATGTCCGCAATTTCAGCATTCTTTTGAAACGACTGGGTTTTTTCTAAAGCTCCACTGGCTTCCATCCGGCTCTGTTCGATTTGCGCATGTAGTTGCTTCACGAGTCCATCAGTTTTCTGTAACGTCAGTAAGATGGACGAAGCAGCGGTTGAATTCTCCTCTACAGACTTTGATTGGGATTCAAGTTTGGGCTGTGCCTGAACCAACCATGCATGTGCTTTCAGTAACTCTTGTTTTGCATTCTGTACAACTTTGACCGCCTCGTCGGACTCTGCCCTGTTTGTGCTCAGGGCTCGCGAGAGATCCTCACAAAGGGACTTAATCGAATTAATCTGCGCGTGGTCCGATTCAATCTGTCCCTTTTTCTGTCCGATCACGGTGGCATTTTCTTCACAAAACTCCTTTGCTCGGGCTGCGCGCCGCGCTTCCTCGTCAGCGGCAATCTTCGCATCACCAATCGCTTTTAGCTGTTCTGTAATCCTGTTTTTGTTTTCCAGCACCTCCTCGCCGGAAATTGGCCAAACTTGCTTTAGCCGTGATATTTCAGCTTCGAGTTGCGCTATTTTAGCTTCGGTTTCTTCGGGACTCATAAATTAATTGGAGGGCGGCGGAACGGGGTCGGGTTGTGTGGTGTGTGGTCGGTTCTAGTGCACGCCGCCGAATTGTGTGGCGAGGCGCTTGACCGTGTAGTGGCGGAGCACGGCGAGCATGATCACCGTGAGGAGGGCGAGATAGGGGTGGTGGCGCAGGAGGGGCGTCGCGCAGCTGAAGAACACGAGGTAGATGCCGAAGCTGATCACGTCCCGCGCGGTGGTGGCGTTGGGACGCTGCAGGTGCTCCCAGGCGCGATGGGCGATGTAGAAGCCGAGGGCGAAGAGGGCGGTTCCCAGCGCCATGATGACGAACAGCGGAAAGTCGCTCGATATCCGGGCGTGGGTGCTGACCGCCTGGCTCGCGGCCAGCAGGAGCATCGCCAGGTTGCTGAGCGCCATCCCAGCACCGATCAGGAGGAGAATCACCGCGAGCGAATTGAGGAGAACTCGTTTGGTCATCGTCCGGGTGGGTTGAAGGTCGCGGCTATGCAGCCCAAAGCCGATCGGCCGACGCCAGCGACGTCGGTGCAATCAATGGCGCCGCGGCTTCACCGAGGCGCCCAAGCCCCACAAAACCTGTGGCGGCCGGGCATGCAGCGCGCGCGTCGCGAGCGGCTAAAAGCGAAACGCGCAGAGCCGGGAATCGGGAAATACAGTGTGCATGCATTCCTCCCGTCTGGCCCGACGAGGACGACAAACAAGGCGGGGATTGCCGCGAGGGCAATCCTGGAAAACCTGAAACTTGAAACCTGAGACCTGAACTTTGACCGAGCGAAGGAGGGGGCGACTGAGGCTAGTCGGCGCCGAGGGCTTTTCGGCTGTAACGGCTGCCAAAAGCGGAAGGGCGAAAAGGTTGTTGTTAGTTGTTGGCGGGAGCGGGTGGGTGATGGGCCCTCCAGGAATTCGGATGCGAGCACCTTTGCTTATTAAGCAAAGGTGCTCGTCGGCGGTTTTCGAAAAGCAGCGGCGGTCGTCAGACCGCAGAGCCGAGGGCCAGCCGTCTTACGACGGCTGCTACTTTTGGGGAGCTTTGTGCTCTTAGGCTGACTTGGTTTTGGGTGGGGAGATGGTTTCTCTGTTCGGGAGGCGTGGGGCCTCGGGAGAACCAAGGCCGGTCGGAGACCGGCCCTCCAGGTTGGGCGATCGCCTTTTTGTGCCTTCTGTGCTTTTTGTGGCCAAACCGAATCGGATCCAAGGCACGACCCTTCGCCCCGCCGGCACTGGAAGCTGTGGCGAGGCAAGCGAGCGAAGGCCCTGCATTTCGAGCCAACGCGTTGAGGGCAACGCGTTCCACCCAAACGTTCAGGTCTCAGGTTTCAGGTCTCAGGTTTTCGAACCGCCGCCGCTACGACTTGATCCGCTTCGCCGCGTCGAGCGCTTCCGCGCTGGATTCGGCCATCAGCTTCACGACTTTGTCGGGGGCGACGCGGACCAGGTAGATTTTGCCGACGGCTCCCTTCACTTCGAGGTCTACATGCGGCACGGTGACCGAGGGCGGGACCTTGCAGGCTTCGGCGACCAACGCCGCGGCGGTGGCGTCCCGTTGCTTGGCGTCCATGTAGGCGTAGATCAGGTCGTAGGCCTGCAGCACATTTTCGCCGAATACCGTTTCCAGGTCCTTCGCGCCGGTGTTGGCCTCGACGAACTCCTTGGCGCCGGCCTCGGACACGGCCATCACCTTCCGCGGGCCGAGGTTGGTCTCGACGGAATAAAGGTTCTGCTTCCCGACCGGCTTCAGGAGCGTGATGGCGCCGGCGGTGATCTTCGGCGGCTGCTCGGGCAACTCGCCGCGCGGCGCGAGGCTTTGCTCGAACTGGATGTTTCGTTCGTCCCGCGGCTCGACGGTGATGTCGAACTCCGACAACACGCGCCACGAGTTCACGATATGGAATGTGGCCTTCTTCGTCGTGGGATTGAGCGTGAAGCCGTTGATGACGATCTGGTGGCCGACCTTGTTGTTGCCCTCGAAGCGGTGCGTGGCGAGGTAGTCCGCGGGCAGCGACAGCCAGATGTTTTCCGGCAGCGCGGCGAGGATCGGCCGGCCCTTGCGCAGTTGCTGGCGCGCCCACTCGAACGGGGGCAGCGTGCCGTCGGGGTAGTAGGCGATCGGCGTCGGCTTCTGCTTGAGAAAGAGCGCCTGCATCGCGACGTGGTAACGCGCGTCCAGGAACGGCGCGTCGACCGACACCTGGTTGCTGATCTTGTAGATCTCGGCGTCGTCGACCGGGTAGCCCGCGATGTCGAGGTAGTGCACGCGCGCATAGAGCATGCACGTGCCGCCGATCTGGTCGCGCAACTTGGCGGGCGGGACGAGCTGCACGGCCTCGGTGCCGTCCTTCGTTTCCTGCTTCTCGATGGTTTTCTTCGCCTCGACCTTGGCCACGACGACGCTCGACTTGCCCTTCGCGAGCGGGTTGGCGGTGGCGAAGGTTTTCAATTCCTCCAGGTCGGCATCGCTCAGGCTCGCGACCGGCAGCAGCTTGCGCTGGCCGTTCTTGAACTGGACGGTGACGTACCCGCCCTCGATGCGCGCGGCGGCGAGTTCGTCGAGCTTCGGTGCGGGCTTGGCGCCCGGCTTCGCGGTTTTGGCGGGCTCGGGTGCGGGCTCAGGCGCCGGTGCCGGCGCGGGGGCCGCCGGCACCGGCGCCTCCGCCTGTTGCTGCTGGCGCCCGCAGGCGGCCAATGCGAAAGAGGCGACGAGGACCAAAACGAGGGAGGTGACGCGCATTGGGGCGGGGCATTGTTCAGCGTTCATTTTTTAATGTTCAATGTTCATTGGCCGGTCCGATTGAGAATGAGGAGGAAATATTCAGCGTGGATTCCGCTCCAGCCGTCTGACGGCGGCTGCTACTTTCCGATCGGTTGAATAATGAACATTGAGCGATGAACACCGAAAAATTTCCTGCTCGGGTGGGAGGGGTTTTATACCCCGACTGCGAAGGCGGCATGGAGTCAGTCGGGGTGTAAAACCCGTCCCACTAAGAAGCTTCAGGTGTCAGGTTTTCTTGGCGCCGTCCGGCGCCAGCACCGCATCCACGGTGCTGATGAATTCATCCGCCTCGAACGGTTTCCGCAGCGTGCGGAGGGCGCCGAAGCTGGCGGCGAGCCGGAGGTAATCGTCCGCGTCGCCTTTGCCGCCGGCGGACATCGCGATGATCTTCAGGTGCGGGGAAAATTTCTTCAGCGCCAGCACGGTCTCGAGGCCCTCCATGCCGGGCATGATGATGTCCGTGACGACGAGGTCGAAAACCGTGTCCTTGTAAACCGCCAGCCCCGCCTTGCCATCGCCCGCTTCGACGACCTGGTGCCCGCGTCGCTCCAGCGCATGGCGAAGGGCAAGGCGCATGAAGGCGTCGTCATCGATGATCAGGATGCGGGGCATCGCCAAGGCATAGCCCCTAATCCTGAAACCTGAAACCTGAAAATGTGGGGCGCAAAAGGGTGCAGAAGTCGCAAAAGGGGAGGGGGAGCCGGGCAGACTTGCGCCTCGCGACCTTGGCGCCGCGAAGGCGGCAGGGAATTCGTCGGGGTGTGAAACCCCTCCCTCGAGAAACCAGCGAACCTGAGACCTGAAGTTGGCGCTCCTGTAATAGGTCCAGAAAGCGGGTGATCGCGCGGCGCGTTTCCGAGCGCCAGCCGTCTTACGACGGCGGCTACTTTCAACCCCAGGCAGATCCGGTTCGCGGCCTTAAATTCGGGTCTCAGGTTTTCTAATCCGCTGGCACTAGCCGCACAATTCTTCCCGAGGCATTTCCGATCTGCTCGAGGGCGATATACGGGTATCCATCGGGGCCCGTCACGATGTCGCGGATGCGGCCGAGGTTTTTGAAGATTTCCTCCTCGTGCACGATCTGGTTGTTGGCGTCCACCTCGAAGCGAATGAAGCGCTGCTGGGCGAGCGAGCCGACGAACAGATTGTGTTTCCACTGCGGGAACCGGTCGCCGGTGTAGAAATGAAGCTGGCTGGCGGCGATCGACGGCGTCCAGTTGCGCACGGGCTGCTCCATGCCGGGCGCCGCGGTCTTTTCGGAAACGGCCGTGCCGTCGTAGTTCATGCCGAAGGTGATCACGGGCCAGCCGTAGTTCTTGCCGCGCTCGATGTGGTTGAGTTCGTCGCCGCCGCGGGGGCCATGCTCGGTTTCCCAGAGCGCGTGGTTGCGCGGATCGACCGCGAGGCCCTGCGGGTTGCGGATGCCGTACGCCCAGATCGAGGCCACGGCGCCGGGCTGGCTGGCGAAGGGATTGTCGGCGGGCGCGGTGCCGTCGTCCTTCACGCGGTGGATCTTGCCGTTGGGTGTCGTCAATTTCTGGGCGTCGCCCTGGACCCCGCGCTCGCCGACGCTGAAATAGAGCAGGCCCTGGTCGAAAACCATGCGGCAGCCGAAAAGCACATAGCCTTCGGGATACTGGTCGAGCGGCAGCGCGAAGACGGGCTCGATGTCCGTGAACCGCTGCTCGCGGAGACGTCCGCGCACGATCTTCGTCATCGCCTTTTCCCCCACGCCGGGGTCGCTGAACGCGAGGTAGATCCAGCCGTTGTTCGCGTAGTCGGGGTGGAGGGCGACGGACAACAAGCCGCCTTCGCCGCGCTCCACGACGGGTGGCACGTTCTCAACCGGCTGGCCCACGAGGCGCCCGTGATCGATGAGGCGCAGGCGGCCGGCGCGTTCCGTCAGGAGGATGCGTCCGTCCGGCAGGAACACGAACGACCACGGGACCTCCAACCCCTGGTCCACGACGGTTTCGATGCGGTAGGCGTGGCGCTCGCTCTTGTGCACCGCCTGGGGATCGATCGGAAGGTTGGCGGTGGGTGCGGGGCTGTTGACGGTTTTCTCGCGGAGGTAAACGGCGAGGGCGCGAATCTCGGCGGGCTTCAGCGCCTGGCCAAACGACGGCATGCCCCGCGCCGGGAAGCCTTCGCGGATGTTGCGCTCGATGCTGGCGTCATCGTTGCCGTGTTTGAGGGTGTCGATCAGCAGCGGGCCACCCTTGCTGCCGCGGAGGTCCGGGCCGTGGCAGCTCGCACAGAGCTGTTCATAGAGGGCCGCGGAATCGCGGAGAGGCTCGGCGGCGGAGGCGAGAGAAACGGTTAAAAGCAGGGGAAAAAGGGAACGCACCCAATGCGGACCGAAAATAGGGGTGACCGGTTCCCGATTGAAAGTAGCCGCCGTCGTGAGACGGCTGGGCCGGCGGGCGTCCCTACACACCCCGCCCTGCGGGCACCCCTCTTCGTAGAGGGGATTTCCGGACACCCGATCCACACACCCCGGCGCTGCGCGCCACCCTCTCAAGAGGGGATCTCGCTTTAGACGGATCCCCTCTGGAGAGAGGCTTGGGAGCCGTGGGCCTTGCGAAAGCTGTTGCCCGCAGGGCGGGGTGTGTAGGCGCCTCGCTCGCCCAATAAAAAAGGGCGGCCGTCTGGCCGCCCTTTTTTGATTCCAACTCAGGTCTCAGGTTTCAGGTCTCAGGTTTTCCGGTTTGTCACAGCTCCGTCGCGAAGTGCGGCTCGATGTCGACCGGCACATCGCTCAGCTGGTTGAGCATCGCGGTGACTTCGGGGCGGATGACGACGTACTTCCCGAGGAGCGCCTTCGCGCGCGCGTAGTCGCCGGTGGCCTGGATGGTCATGATTTCCGTGGTGAGGCTCGTGACGCCTTCCTTGACCTTCGCGAAGTCGACGGAGAAGCGGCCGTCGGGCCTGACCTTGACCGCGCCCTTGTCGACCAGCCAGTTCAGCTGGAGCGCCATGCTCTTCGCGTGCGCCTCGGTCAGGCCGAAGCGGAGCGTGCGGAACGACGAGGCGAGGAACGTCACGTACATCGAACGCTCCTGCTTTTTATCGAGGACGCCGTTGTCCATCAACTGCTGCAACGCCCAGAGGCCGGAGATGTCGGCCTTGGCTTCCTCGAGCGCGCTGTTGAGTTCCTTGAGTTCGAGACGGACCGTCGTCTTGCGGCCGTCGACCGTGATCTCCTGCGGCCCGAGGCCGTGCATGAGCTCATGCATCAGGATGTGCGTGAAGAACGGGTCGAACGCCACGAGCGGCTGGTCCTGCACCGCGAGGGCGTGCTTTGAAATCGGGACGAGGACGTGGGTGAACTTGGCCTCCTGGTAATTCTTCAACATGACGCGCTTCGAGCCCTTGGCGGCGACGACGCGCTCGTCGTTCGGGAGGTTGAAGGCGGCGGTCTGGACGCCGCGGTTGCCGTCGCCGGAATTGAAGACGACGTTGACGACGCGGATCGGCGAGAGGCCGCCGAGCTTCGGGCGGCGGAACCTGGGATCGATCGGCAGCTTGTCCTCGAGGCCCTGCAACTCGGCGCTGAAGCGGGCGAGCTTGGCGGTCTCGCCGGCGTCCGTGAGCGTGATGAACGCCTCGAAGGCCGCCTTGTAATTGAAGAGTTCGTCCTCGTAGGTCTCGTAAGGCCCGATGGTCGGCTCGATCGTGGCGTCGAGTTCCATCCAGGCCATGTCGCTGTCGTAATAATCGTTGCTCAGGAAAGCGTGCGCGCGCTTCGCGAGGAAGTTTTTGAGCGTCGGCTGCGTGGTCGCGGCGGCGGCCTCATTGAGCAGGCGGGCGGCCTCGATCAGCTCCGGCTGGTACTCGACGCTGTAAGGCACGAGCATGAACTTGCCGGCGGCGTCGCGGCGGACGGTGGTGAAAAAGCCACTGGCCTCCGCCTGCTGGTCGGCGGGGAGGGATTTGATCCAGGCCTCGAGTTCCTCGCGGGTGGCGTCGATCGGGTAGAAGTTGCCGCCGAGCGGGCGGTGGCCGACGCCCGGGACGAACACGCGATGCTGGTCGAGGCGCGACCACGGGCCCTTGTTCAGGGTGAAGTAGTGCAGCCGGGCGCGGCCGAGGACGGAGGTGTCGCTCGCGAGTTGCGCGAGATACGTCTCGTTGAGCGGGGCGACCTGGCGGTAGAAAAGCGCGTCGAAGATCTTCGCGGCCTCGACCATCCTGGCGAGGGCGAGCTTTTCATTGGCGGGGAGGGCGGAGGTGTCGACCTTGACGACGACCGGCGCGAACCGCGCGGTCATGGCGCGCAATTCAGCCTCGGACGGCAGGGGAGCTTCGGCGGCCGACGTGGCGGCGGAAGCGAACGGAGCAAGCAGAAGCACGGACAGGAGGGGGAGGGGGACTCGCATTCGAGCAGAATCAGGCGAGGGGCGTCGTCGGCGCAAATCTGAAAACTACTCACGAAAACCTGAGGCGTGAAATCTGAGTGAAAGGCAACACACTCCGTCGCTGCGCGCCACCCCTCTCGAGAGGGGATCGATGGAAAACGAGAGCTCCTCTGCAGAGGAGCTTGGGAGCCGTAGGCCTTGCGAAGGCTGCTGCCCGGAAGGGCGGTGTGTGTTTGGCCCCCCAGTGGCGGTCCGCCGTCCTACAAGCTAACTCGTTCAGGTCTCAGGTCTCAGGTTTTCTACCTTACCTGGCCCGAACCCCGCACCACATATTTATACGACGTCAGCTCCTCCAGGCCCATCGGGCCTCTCGCGTGGAGCTTGTCGGTGCTGATGCCGATCTCGGCGCCGAAGCCGAACTCGTGACCGTCGTTGAAGCGCGTCGAGGCGTTCCACAGCACGACCGCGCTGTCCACGCCGGCGAGGAATTGTTCCGCCGTCGCGGCGTTGGCCGTCACGATCGTCTCCGTGTGATGCGAGCCGTTGGACTCGATGTGCTGGATCGCCGCGCCGCAGTCCTCCACGACCTTCACGGCGAGGACGAGATCGAGGAACTCGGTTTTGAAATCGTCCTTCGTCGCGGCGCTGACGGGCACGCCGGCCTGTTGCAGCAACTCGAGCGCGCGCGGTTCGGCGCGGAGCTGGACGCCCTGGGCGTGGAGCGCGGCGCCGAGTTGCGGCAGCGCGCGCCCGGCGATCTCCCGGTGCACGAGGAGGGTTTCGGCGGCGTTGCACACGCCCGGACGCGACACCTTGGCGTTGACGATGATGTCCTCCGCCATCGCGAGGTCGGCGTCCTTGTCCACGTAAACGGCGCAGATGCCGTCGTAGTGCTTGATGACGGGGATGCGCGCGGATTTCACGACGGTTTCGATCAGGCCCTTGCCGCCGCGCGGGATGAGGAGGTCGATGAGGCCGACAGATTCGCCCAGCAGGCGGACCGTGTCGCGGTCGGTGACGGGCACGAGCTGGATGGCGTGCGGCGGCAGGCCGGCCTTCGCGAGGCCGCGTCCGAGCGCCGCGGCGAGGATCGTGTTCGAACGCAGTGCCTCGGAGCCGCCGCGCAGGATCACGGCGTTGCCGCTTTTCAGGCAGAGGCCGGCGGCGTCGACGGTGACGTTCGGGCGCGACTCGTAGATGAAGCCGATGACGCCGATCGGCACGCGGACCTTGGAGAGTTTCAGGCCGTTGGGCTGCGACCATTCGCGCAGGACTTCGCCGAGCGGGTGGGGGAGTTTCGCGACCGCGCGCAAACCCCCGGCGCATTTCGCGATGCGTTCCGGCGTGAGGGTGAGGCGATCGATGAGGGCCTCCGTCTGCTTGTTCGCGCGCGCGGCGCTAACGTCGGCCGAATTGGCGTTGAGCAGATCCATCTCCGAGGCGACGACCTCGGCGGCCATGGCGTTCAGCGCGGCATCGATCTGCGCCGCCGGTGTGCGCGCCAGCGTGCGGGCGGCGGCGCGGGCCTGGGCGCCCAGTTGGGCGATGAGTTGGGGGAGGTCGGCCATGTTGCTGGTTTGGAGGTGGCTTTATGCCCCGACAAAGGATTTTCGCAAGCAGTCGGGGTGTGAACCCCTCCCACTTGGAAAGTCACTTCGCCGGGAAATACGTGCCGACCCGCTGGCCGGCGACGATCTGGTAAACGAGCCCGGCTTTGCGGCCACTCGCGACATTGACCCGGATCCCCGCCTTCACGGCGAGTTGGGCGGCCTGGAGTTTCGTGACCATGCCGCCGGTGGAGGTGTGGCCCTTGTCGGAACGGACGAGGCCGGAGACTTCGTTGAAATCGCGGACGACCGGCACGACCTTGCCCGCGGTGTCCTGCAGGCCGTCGACGCTAGTCAGAATGATGAGCAGGTCGGCGTCGATCAGGATGGCGACCTCGGCGGAGAGGCGGTCGTTGTCGCCGAAATTGAGTTCCTCGACGGCGACGGAGTCGTTCTCGTTGATGATCGGGACGACGTTGCCGCGCGAAAGGAGGTGGGCGAGGGTGGCGCGCGCGTTGTGGTGACGGACGCGGCTGTCGAGGTCGTTGTGCGTGAGCAGCAGTTGCGCGACGGCGATGTCCTGCTTGGCGAACTCGCTCGCGTAGGCGTGCATGAGCTGGGACTGGCCGACCGCGGCGCACGCCTGCTTGGCGGCCAGTTCCTTCGGCTTCGCGGTCAGGTCCAGCGTCGCGAGACCGGCGGCGACGGCGCCGCTGGAGACGATGACGCACTGGTGGCCGGCGCGAACCAGGGCGCCGACCTCGCGGGCCAGGCGCGCGATCTGCCGGCGGCTCAAGCCGATGCCGCCCTCGGTCGACAGGATGCCGGAACCGAACTTCAGCACGATGCGTTGGGAACGTTTAGCCATGAAATTTGCAGCGTAGTCACCGCCCCCTGCGCGCCAAGCAGGAATCCTGACTATGCTTTGATTTGAAGGGGGGAATGCCTGCCGCCGGGGCATCTCAAATTTGAGATTTGAGATCTCAAATGCCCCCGCGGGGCTATGACAGATATAGCCGAACGGCCACCGGGCTATGACAGGGCCCTCCCTTGTCTCAACCGGGGGGCCGGCGTTCCCTCTGGCCAACACAAAATCAACACATCCCCCGATGAACACGATCACCGCCTCCAATCCTGCCAATCCCAAACGCTGTGCCAATGGTGGCGAATACGTGACGGAAGGCATGGCGGTCCAACAGCAACAACTGGCTCCCGGCGCGTTGACGCCGGTTCTGTGAGATGGAAGCATCATGCCCGCCATCGCCATGCCGACCGTTGCCGCTTCGTCGCGTACCTTTGACTTGTCTTTGCCTGACCTCGCCCTCGCGCGGGGTGGCGTAGTCAGATCCCACCGCGCCCGCGGGTGGTGGTGGAGCCGGGAAGGCGACACCCCGGAGAATCCGCTGAAGGACGTCCCGACCGTGCTCCTGGTGCACGCCCTCACGGGCAGCGCCGTGGCCGGCGGCAAGGACGGCTGGTGGGACCCGCTGATCGGGCCCGGCAAGGCGCTCGATCCCGCGCAGTATCGCCTGGTTTGCTTCAACAACCTCGGCTCGTGCTACGGCAGCAGCGGTCCCGGCGTGGAGGGTTTCCCGGCGGCCAAGGCCGTTGACCTGACGAGCCTCGACATCGCCCGCGCCATCCTGCTCGCGCTCGACCAGCTCGGCATCGCGCGCCTCCACCTCACCACCGGCGGCTCCCTCGGCGGCATGGTCACGCTCACGCTCGCCGCCCTCGCGCCGGAACGCTTCGAGCGCATCCTGCCGTTCGCGACGAGCCTGTCGGCCAGCGCGTGGGTCGTGGGCTGGAACCACGTGGCGCGCCAGATCCTGCGCCTCGATCCCGGCTATCCCGACAACGTCGGCCGCGGCCTCGAGATCGCGCGCCAGCTCGCCATCCTCACCTACCGCGCCGAGCCCGGGCTCGATGCGCGCCAGCCGCGGCCCGCGCCGGGCACCGATGCCGGCTACCCGGTGCAGAGTTACCTCGAGCACCAGGGGAAGAAACTGCGCAACCGGTTTGCCGCGCAGGCCTATGAGCTGCAGCTCGCGGCGATGGATCATCACGACCTGACGCAGCCGCTGCCGGGTGACACGCAGCCCGCGATCAGCCGCGTGCGCGCGGCAACGCTCGTGGTCGACGTCGACACCGACCAGTTGTTCACGCCGGCGCAGGCGGCCGCGCTGACGGCCCAATTGGTGAAGGCCGGCGCGCCGGTTTCGCGGGAAACCGTGGCGAGCATCCACGGCCATGACGCCTTCCTGATCGAGTGGAAGTCCCTCGGGCCTCTCTTGACAAAGGCACTGCATCTGCAGGCTTCCTCGAAATGAGCAGTCGCTGGCAGGTCTATAAATTCGGCGGGTCCTCCGTCGGCACCCCCGGGCGGCTGCCCAAGGTGCTCGAGCTGGCCATCGCCGCGCCGAAGCCGCTCGCGCTGGTCGTGTCCGCCCCGGGCGACAGCACCGACTGGCTCATCCTCGCCGCCAAGTCCGCCGCCGACGGCAACATCAGCCAGGCCCGGCGCGAAATCGCGCAGGTGCGCGAGCTCGCCAGCACGATCGGCCGCAGCGTGCTCAACAGCCAGGGCCAGAAGGGGCTCAAGCACGACCTCGACGAGATTATCACGCCGGTCGAGCGCCTGTTGTCGGGCGTCGAGCTGACCCGCGAGTGCTCGAACCGCACGCTCGATTCCATCATCAGCGTGGGCGAGCGCATCTCGGTTGCGCTGCTGGCGCGCGCGCTCAACGAGCGCGACGTGCCGGCCATCGCGGTGGACGCGCGCGATTTCGTCGTCACCGACGCCACCTTCGGCTCCGCCACGGTCGACAAGGCCGAGACCGCGAGGAAGTTCGCCGAGGTCTCCGGGAAATGGGCCGGGCACGTGCCGATCATCACCGGTTTCATTGGCAGGACGAAGGACGGCCAGACCACCACGCTCGGCCGCAACGGCTCCGACTATACCGCCACGCTCGTGGCCGGGTTGCTCAAGGCGAGCGCCGTCACCGTGTGGACCGACGTGCTCGGCGTGATGACCGCCGACCCGAACCTCGTGCGGGCGGCGTCGCCGGTCGACCGCCTGTCCTACGACGAGGCGCTCGAGCTCGCTTATTTCGGCACGCGGATGTTTCACCCGCGGACGATCATTCCGCTGCGCGAATGCGGCGCGGCGCTGGTCATTCGCAGCACGACGCAGCCCGATGCCCCGGGCACGCGCATCGACGCGACCGGCAATCCCGACCCGAACCGCCCGACCTGCGTGACCAGCCTCGAGCGCCTCGCGCTCATCGGCGTGCAGTCGCGGCGCACGGGCCTGGGCAAGCCGCTCGGCGGACGCATCCTCGCCGCGCTCGGCGAGGCCGGCGTGCGCGTGTGGATGACGACGGAATCCACGCTCGGTCAGTCGTATTCCGTCGTGATTCCGGAAGTCGACGAGGCCCGGGCGAAGCAGAGCATCGCCGAGGCGCTGGCGCCCGAGATCCAGTCGGGCGACCTCCGCATCGAGCCGGTGATGTCGCCGGTGACGCTTGTCACGCTGGTGGGGGAGAACATGGGCGCGCAGCCGAACGTCGCGGGAAAATTCCTCAACTCGATCGGCGCGGCGGGCATCTCGGTGCGCGCGGTCGCCCAGGGGGCGTCGGCCCGCAGCATTTCATGCGTGATCGACGCCGACCAGACGGCGACCGCGGTGCGCACGGTGCACGGTGCGTTCAACCTCGCGCACACCCAGCTCAGCGTCCTGCTGCTCGGCAAGGGCGTGGTTGGCGGCAGCCTGCTCAAGCAGATCGACCGCCAGGACCAGGCGCTGGGCCGCGAGCACGACGTGCAGGTGCGCCTCGTGGGCATCGGTTCCAGCCAGGGCGCGATCTGGGATACCGAGGGCCTGCCGCCGCTCGAGGCCATCGGGCAGCTGGAGAAGGCGCTGACGTCCGGCAAGGCGGTCAAGGACGCGAGCTCGCTCCTGAAGAAACTTTCCCAGTTGCCGAACCCGGTGCTGGTGGATTGCTCGGCCGCGGCCGGGATGGAAAGGATTTACCGCGCGGCCTTCGAGCACGGCATCAATGTCGTGTCGGCCAACAAGCAGCCGCTCGCGCTGCCGCAGGCGGAGCGCGTCGCGCTGCTCGGCGCCGCCCGCACGCATTTCCGCGCCTACCATTATGAGACGACGGTGGGCGCGGCGCTGCCGGTGATCGAGACGCTCAAGAACCTGGTGCGCACCGGCGACCACGTCATCACGATCGAGGGCGCGTTTTCAGGCACGCTCGGTTTCCTGTGCGACCGGCTCGTGCAGGGGGACCCGCTGTCGGTGGCGGTGCGCAAGGCGAAGGACCTGGGTTACACCGAGCCGCATCCGCGCGACGATCTGTCGGGCCTCGATGTGGCGCGCAAGGCGGTCATCCTCGCGCGCGAGCTGGGACTCCAGGTGGAGCTCGGCGACGTGGCGCTCGAGCCGTTCGTGCCGGCGGATCATTTGAAGGAGGATGACCCGGAAAAATTCCTGGAGTCACTCACGAAGCTCGACGCCGCGGTCGCCGCGCGCGTCGCCGCGAGTCTGGCGCAGGGCAAGCAGCCGCGCTACCTCGCGCGCATCACGCCGGGCGCGGAGGGTTCCAAGGTCACGGTCGGGCCGATCGATGTCGATGCCGCGCATCCCGCCGCCTCGCTGCGTGGGTCCGAGGCGTTCGTTGCGTTTCACACTGAGCGTTACCGGCAGTATCCCATGGTCGTGCGCGGCGCCGGCGCGGGTGGGGAAGTGACCGCGGCCGGCGTGCTGGCGGATATTTTGCGCCTCGCGCAGAACATGCGAGGGCGGAGGTAGGACCAGTCTTCGACGCGTCCGGGCCGGTCGCAGACCACAGCCGTCCCACAGAAAGTGGGGGGAGGAAAAGAGTGGCTCGGCGGGGGA
>CAZEUN010000031.1:0-38172 GCA_964515595.1 uncultured Oleiharenicola sp.
GCACACCGTGATAACGATTGCTGCCTTTGCCTCTTCATTCATATTTGCTCCTTTACTCCCTATAGGGATTAGTTAACTCAAATACCAAGCAATCCCAATCACAGCCAGCAACACTATGATGGCTCCTATGCCGTCGGCTAGTTTGTTAGCATGCGTAAGCACGCAGCGCCTCTATAGCCTCACCCTGGGATACCTGTTCACCGCTGTGAACCCACATAGAACCTAGGCCTTCCTCGTCTTCCATGTCTTGCCACTTGAAGCCGAGTCGCAGCATCAGCTCGTTCAGCTTGGTTTCATCGATCTTGATATTGTTGTCCTGTTGGTTCATGTCCGCTCCTTAGTTTCTTAAATGCGTTATGGATAGAGCTGAGGGGTGCAAGCTCATCACTCGCCGCGCCCAGGATCTAGTTGTGTTGAAAGTGACTAGAAAATGGCTCGCGTCCCCTCAGCACCAACCACAACCTATAAACGTACTAGCCGAATGATCTATCATCTACCCCTGTATCCCGAGCCAGCAGATGTATCACTGTGGCTTAGTGGGATGTATCAGCCATGGTTGTTAAGGTGGGCGAGGCTACGATTTGCACGTAGCAGTCCTTTGTTAGCCGTCTCGCACAGTCGATGCATCTTCTGCCGATCGGCGGGCAATACCTTTTCTGCCACTCGCCCATGATGTTCGAAGGTCTCAAAACAGGGACTTCGAACATAGTGCTGCCCAATCGGGCTCGCCTCGAAGCTGAACGCTTGCGCGTGTACGTGCCCGATTGGCTCGGCAGCTTAGTTGCTAGGGGGGTCAGGAACCTACGGAGCCGTCCCCCTAGCGGTTGCACAGCATCGCAGTCCCGGTTGGTGATTAACCCAACGTTGCATACGACTATCAGTCACCCCCTGCTGCTGTGCTGCACAGCAAGCCAAGTTATACAGCCTTCAGGGCTATCCGAGACTTGCTGTGCCTGGCTGGGGTGTCGCGCCCCGAACGGCATATTTAGGGTTCCGTCTTACCCATTCCCTTCGTAGTGGTAGCTATCTCCACTACCCAGGTGTATCTGCGTTCCCTTGGCGACCGGGATTCACTATCTCGACATTGGTACCGGGATTCCCGGTAAATTGACACCGTTCGGTCGAAACCTTAGGGTTGCCGCCAGGTACTTAACATTTGAAGGTGCGATGTAAAGCGAAGCGTTGGTTGCTTTACATTTGGCTTTTAGCACTCGATGGAGTGATGAACGGATTAGTGGGGTCAACTTTCTGGCCGCTACGCCACGCCGAACATCTCCAGTCATGCCCGGACCGCGCTGTTGACTAAGCCTCTTCCCACTAAACCATCCACCACTCTCATCTATAAGCAACCTGAAGCACTTGGGATGGCAGGCTATTCTCCTGCAACTCGACTCGACAACACTTTTCGGCTATCCATATCCCTTGTCAGTGGGAGGTGTGTCTAAGCGTCTATTACTTCCGCCACATCCCAAGTGCAGTTGGTTGCTTATTTTCTCCACGTCTCGCCGTCATCATACGGATTTACCCCATTGACTTGCTTACCGCAATTAGGACAGGTGGCGCCTGGAGGGTTGGTAAATTGTGGATGTGGTTGGAGTGAGCTTTTGTATGCTCGCCAATTCCTACTATCGCCACGACTTAATACCAGCGTTGCCCTCTCATCGAAGTCGTATGGGCCGTGAGCTTCCTGCTGGACTAGAGGGGTGTTATCACAATCACGTTGTATACCCCATTTTTTGCTAGGTTCTATAGTTTCCCAGAATGTCCAGTTGCACCACTCCACATCTTTCATAGATACTCCTTTCTTACTTGGTTGCTTATGTAGAACACCTGAAGCTGGTAGCAAACCGAGGGATTGTTATCACCTGTGTGACTCTGCTTGCCTCATGAAGCAAGCCCAGACTGCACAACCACCACCGGACAGAATCATCACTTATGCCCGCTGTGTGTTTCCTACCAGCTCTTACGTGTTCTACGTTTGGTTGACTAGCTAAGTGGTGCTAGTAGCTCGGCGGGATGTACGTTAATCGCTCGGCGTTATTCGTTGTACCGCATTTTGCTACTAGCTGGCTGCGCAAGCTGTCACGTATTCATTTCTGTGCGTGCCATTGAACAGATTTCGCCCCACGTAGGAACCATATCTTGGTTGTCGTTTTGCACTTACGCAGCCACTTAGCTAGTCAACATTGATTGTCAAAGAACTATTTGCTGGCCATAGCCTACGGGTTTAAATGCCCACCGATACTGCACGTGACCGGATCGGTGGCTCCGCCAGCTGAACTATTTGTTTGCTTCAAAAAACGCTCGAGCGAAGCCTTGGGGTGTGGCTGCGCGTACAGCAGCTCGATCTAGGCCATCACGCACACGCTCATTCCCCCATCTGGTGAATTTGTCAGGGCGCAGATTTGTAACCTTACGTGGCCTGTTAAAGAAACCCCATATGTCGGTTGGCTTTTCTCTGCCGTCGCCGTACTCCCATTGTCTAAATGAGAACTCTGGCCGGCCTAGAAAGCGCCGCAGCATCCCCACTGGATTCTCAAGTGCCCAGAATGCTAGCTTGCCATTCTGTTGCGCCTGGACGTGCCAGATAATGCGTAAGCAGGCTTCTACGGTCGCCATACCACCATCCAAGTCACGCGGTATCTTTGCTCTCGTGCGAGCGATAGAAAACTGTGTGCAGGGTGGTGCGGCCAAAATGCCATAGACCTCATCGGCTGGAATCTCTAGGAACCCCATGCCATCTTTCCGGGGGCTGTTGTGTCTAAACCGCATCGCACCTTCAGCCTGCCACCAGTCTGAAACGCTATGGTTGGGCAGGGTGATTACGCGCACATCGTACCCAGCATCCTTGTAAGGCTTTGACCAGCTGCCCGTACCGCCGCACAAGTCCAGGATTATTTTGCCCATCCTTGTCCTTTCCTAGATACTTAAATTGCCTTCTTGCGTACCAGTGGGGCATACAATAGCCCTCTTTTTTGGCTGAGTTTGGACAGCCGGATTTACAGGTCACTTAGTCTTTAACCCTAATCTCGGCGATATCTACACCAAACTTCTTGGCCACGTCTTCTAGGGTTACTTCTTTGATTTGGGGGTCGGTTTTGAGTTTCCAGCCGTTGTCTTTGATTTCAGTGGCCGTGTACCAATCTTCCATTTTATTTGGGTCGCCTATGCAGCTAAGTGCATACAGTTCTACGCCCTGATTGTGATAGCCGAGTACCGTCATTTCGCCGCCGTTAGGGTTCACTAAGGTATCTCCAACTTTCATAGTTCCTCCTATTACGTGTTCTAACTTATATCCAAACAGCAGTTTTCGCCGGTCGCCTTCAAACCTGACAGAGTACACGACATAGTCGTCCCTATTGTCACTGGTATCAACATTCATGACGGTCCCGACCATTCCGGTCATGTTATACCTATCCTCACCAGGCGTTACTCGTACGCTCTCGCCTTCCCTGAACTTCGTCATCACCTGTACTCCCGTTTATTAGACACTTGCTCAGGTAGCTCCTCGTAGTACGCGGTGTAGTTGCCCATGGGGATGCCTCGTTTGATTAGTTCTTTAATCAGCTTTTCCATCATTTCTTACCCTTGGTTTACGTTTGCTGATCCTGCCACCTACAGCTCCGTAGATACGGGCACGTTCACGGCCAGCTTCACCGTCTGCGAAGCCACCTGTGTGACCCTTTGACCCACCGATTGCTCCGATACGCCCAAAGAAGTTATCGCCGTATCTCTTCTTGTTAGTTTCGGCAGCCTTTAAACCACCGGCGCGAGTCCCTGCCATTACTGCCATCTCCGTTTGATATCTGGGCCATACTTTAGTACGAGCCTCAGTTTTAATATGTTTATGACCGCGATTAGTTCATCTGCGGCGCGTTTGTAACTTATGTAGTCACCCATTAGTTGTCCTTACTCCTTATCTGTTCTTCCAAGTCCATAATCGTCTTACGCAAATCCATGTACGTTTCCAGACTCATAACGGTCACGATCGGCCGGTTGTTGCTGGTGATGTGCAGTATTGGTATGCGTTCATTAGTAGCTTGGCTAACCGCCTGTTCCCAGAACGGCCAGAACTTGATTGTTTCCTGGCACTTCACTTCATCTACGTAGCGGTAATCGTTTGGCTTGTTAATGTCGCCCTTGTGCCAAGCCATGGCGCCGGACATTGGCATCCTTGTGGCTTGGGGGTCTATGCCGTAATGGCGGTAGGCTTCGGCAACCTTACGCTCGGCGCGGCTGCCTTTTTCTTTTCGGCCTTTGGCGCTTACCTTCGGTTTTTTAGCTAGTGGTAGTTCGTTCATGCTAACTGCCTTTCTAAGTCGTATGCCTCAGCATCGCCGCACTCGCACTTCCACATTAGAAGGTAGTCATACCCAACTAATGAGCTGACTAGCTGTCCCTCGATGTAATCGAACTTATGGAGCGGGACTTTGCGCTTTACTCTTTTGGCGTACCTATGTACGTGAGCCTCTTGGGCTTTCATTCAACCATCTCCGACTGCCGCGCCCGGCGTATAAACCGCATCATCGGCAGAGGACGCTCACGCAATCGCCACTTCATAATCCACCGGCGGTTGCTGCTGGCTTTTCTAGCTGGCGTCCAGCCGTCCATTACAAAGTCACTGTCTCTGAAGATGTTGCCAGTTAAATTACGGTGAACATACGACGGGCGTTCACAAACCGCCAATACGTCTTCCACTGTGATGTAGCTCCGTGACCTCAATAGTTTTCTAGCTTCTGCCCGGCACTCTTGGAGCCATGCTTGGCCCTGAGACTGGAGCAGATTCTGCATGTCAGATTTCATTCTCGCTTTCCCCCTCCTGGTCATATAGCGCGTCGATGATGTCACAGAATTCTTGTTTGATCGTTTCGCGGTCGTTATCTTCCATGGATAACTTGGCTAGCGTTTCTACTACTCTGCCTTCGTCGACTATGCCTAGACATATGCGTTTCACTTTAGTTACCTTTCACACACCGCATGGGTACGTTGGTACTCCATCCTGCCATCGAGTCACACGGCTGCCAAAAGCTCCTGTACACGTTCAAGAAAATGAGCCCTAGAATAAACAGGCCGAGGCCGACCCAAAGTAATACCTTTTTCATCCCTTATATCCCCTATATTTACATCTGCTATAAATAGCTTTTTTGTGCTTCCACGGTGTTTGTGGCTAAATCAAGAAATTCTTGATTATTAGCTCTCGGCAGAGATATACCCTTACCCTCCGAGTACTCCATGAATCGTTCGATTGTCTTTGTCATGTCTTCTTTTGATAGATCAGCGGAGCTTCTCATGAACTTCGCCCCGTTCTTTTCGTACAGATAAAGGTCGGGGTTTAGGCGCTTGTAGAGCACTTTGGCCTCGCTGAGTGTGTAACCCGTTTGAGTGCCAAAGTACCCTAGAATCAAATGGAGATAGGCGTTTTGTGGCAAAGTTCTATGCTCTGCTTTCCGCACTATCTCCACTCGTTTACCTAGTCTTGCGATTTGGTTTAGGTATTCTCGCGCCTTAGCTAAGTCCTGTTGGTTAGCTAGGTTGAAGATCATGTTGTTTTAGCCTTTCGACTAGAAGCACTTGACTGTCAACCTCTTCCAGAAAATCCAATACCTCCTCTTGCAGCTTTTCGATTAGCGCTTCATCCCGGTCAACCCGTATGATTACCATCTGTGCGTATTCCGGTAGCCGAGGGTCGAAGCTGATGAAGTCACACCACTTCCGGCCCGTAATCCACATCTGCCCTTGGACTTGGTGTAAGTATTGGAATGGCACCTTTTGCCTCAACAATGTTTCTAGATGTGTCGCGGTGTTCGGGCATTTGATTTCCAAACACCCGTCCTCACCAACGAATCCATCAGGACTCGCACCGGCCATAATCTCGTCGTGTACCCAGAGGCCCGTTTCTTCGACTTCATTACCGGTCATGAGCATGTAATTCAACCTCGCTACCGGCTCGTTATCGATACCCCACTGCATTGCTTTGGTGGTAAAGGTTTCTTCGCGCCAGCCGGTTAAGCGAAACGCCACTATTTCAGCGGCGTAGTTCTTTCGGCTGGCGGAATATCCCGACCTTGTCGTTGCCATGATGTCACCGAAGCGGCTAGCTGTTGCACGTTTCAAACGTTCAGAGAACCACTCATCACTCCGCTGTGGGGCTTGAATTAGCTGCGGCATCTTTAAGCTCCTGTATTCTGTCGTTAATTACACTGGCGGCGTCTTGCTTCTGTTCCGGGCTGAGCCTATCCAGTATCGCCTTGAATTCCTCGCGCTTAGTCGCTTGTTTAATCTCGGCTAAAGCAAGTTCGTACTGGTCTAGCTTGTATTGTTCAAACTCTTCCAGCTCTTCCGTGCTAGCGATCTCGCCGTTGTTCAGATAGCCCAGTAGTGACAATGCCCGACCGACTGCGACAGTCTCAAGCTTTTCAAAAGCTTTCTCGCCGGCGTTCTTACCGTAGGAATGCCCTGTTGCCTCGGCTGAGTTGGCGTCGTTCTTGTCTTTCAGAATCCGAGCGGAGAACATAATCGTTCCGTCCGGTTGTATGCCTGGTTTCGTCTCGATCAAAGCTCGGGGGTTGCTTGCCCTGAATTCTTTGAGTCTCTGCGGTACCGTAGCGTACTCATTACCTTTGAGGTTTATCGTCTGTACCTTGTTCATGCTATTTCTCCAACTTAATTACTGCTCGCCATACCAGGCACAGGCCCTCGATGGAAGCAGCTACGCCAGCTACCGTCAGCCCGACGTGAGCTAATATGTAGGCACTCTTAATGCCCTTGGAGGCCGTGTAGGCTCCGCAGGCCACGATCAGTACTCCAAAGGTAAACGCGCTAATGAACTTAGTGAACTTCACAAAGTCGCGCCACTTTTGGATTAGTGGGTTCCTGTCATGTTTAGATTGCTTCAATTCGGCAATAAGTTCTTTGCCGGGGTTCTTTTCTTCTTTACTCATAGTTAAATCTCCATTGTGACCAATCGAAAATGCACCCGTACCATGCCGATAGGTGTTACACCCCGTTTACCCAGCGGGTCTATGAGGTCGGTCTGTGATACAGATGCATATTCGATTGGTCGTTTAATCAGTCACAAAAGTTAATATTTCTTCACTACCCACCTAGACAGGCGGCCTCTTTTTTATGCTTAAAGCATCTTATTTTTTTGAGTCATCCCCCACCTGTCTGAGAGGGTAGTAAAGTTTGTGGGCTAGAGACCGGACTGAAGTGCACGGCCGCCTGGCCTAGTTAGCCGCTACTTTTTCAATCCAGTGGTCTAGCCCACATGTTTAGGCTTCTTCGACAGTTACTTCCGTGCTAAAAATACGGTTTGCTTCGGTTTCAGCCGTTTCGGTAGATTCAGATTCGATGATTGCTAGCTGAGTGCCGCGGTCATCTAGGACTTTGAATTTTGGCATATTGCCTCCTTCTGTTACTTGAAATAGAGCGCATGGCGCTAATAGCAATCTACGTGGCTCGGCCATGGTTCAATGCGGTGGCGCCTTATAAGCATTGTCATCCGAGTCGGTTGCTACCAGCGCTACTGCGCTCTACGTTTGTTATGGGCTCGTTGCCAGCGGTAAAGACCGCTAGGCTTCTTGTAGCTTTAGCCTATCCTCGGCCCATGCTTCAGCCTGTTTCCGAAAATCGAAACCGCTGGCGCTGTCCCAGTCATCATTTCGATGCCAGCCCCAGCGTCCACCGTAGTTATCCCAGAACAAGACATGGAACATCATATCGCCCCGTTTGAGATAGACCTTGTATTTCGTAGCCATGGTCATTGCTCCTTTATTACTGACAAGGAGCCCATAACATTTGTTGTAGGCATGGTGCTGGTAGCGAGCCTATTGACTATGCTTTTCGTTTAACCCGTCTCTGCATTTGTACACGCACGAAGTTGTACTCATCAGACGTTGCACTCGCTACCAGCACTACTGCCTACAACAATTACAAGTACTTCAGATACGCTCGGTTGTTGTATGTGCTCCATGCTCTGTAGCCCTGGCGTTGCCATATCGCGTAAGCGTGGGCTATATTCTGACTGGGGTCGTATATCTCTTGTCCATGTAGTTGCATGAGGCCATAGTCGTAAACCCCGTCATAGTTGTGAGTATTCACAGCGTTTGGGTTACAGCTACTCTCGGCCTGCATGACTGCTGCCATGACCCTGATATTCCAGTCGTACTGTTGCAGGAGTGGCACGTAAGCGGCGCATCCTTGTGGTACTTGTACCGGTTCAACTTCCGTTTTCTGTTCCGTTTGGGCTGTAGACTGAACTACGGCGGCTGTTTCAATAGCTGCGGCCTGCACATGTGTGACTTTCGTCTGCACGGGAGTTGAGTTGTTAACCGGAGTTCCTGGTAAGAGCAGAATTAAAGCTGCACTTAACAGGGCTGTTATGATGTATTTCATAACGCTCCTTTTGCTATTTTCGAGGCAACACCTGCCTCACAAACCTCACTTCGGTTCCTGCCCGGTTGCTCGCGGTCTACTGACCGTTTGGTTGAGCTGTTGGACAATTACCCAGGGTTTTTATTCCTGGGAAGTCATGAAGACTACTAAATCATCATGGCTTCCGTTGGCAAATAAAAAAGCGCCTTCATTTCTGAAGACGCTTGATTTACTTCTTGGCTCCGGGGACTGGATTCGAACCAGCGACCTAGTGGTTATAATTCAACCTTGGAGCAGAAGAAATTTTCATCTTCAGAACCCGATAAGTTTTGAATGAACTGTTAGTATATTAGCACAGCATAACCGATAAAGCAAGAGCTTATTTATAATTAATCGACCGGAACAGGGGTGTGAAATTTTGCGTAATCTGTTTGTTTACGGATTTCCCCGGCGTGTAGATAGATTTTAGTAGTCTCCAGTTTTTTGTGGCGCATCTGGGTAGCGATACCGTGGATATCCAGGCCGTTGATCTCCAGGTTCGTCCCGAAGCTGTGTCTCAGTACGTGGGTGGTGACGTTCTTCTCGATACCGGCCATCTTTGCGTACTTGTGAGCCGAGATAATGCACTGCTGGTAGCTTATGCGTCTGTTCTGACGGGAGATGAACATGGGCTCTAGATCGTCCTCACGTGTGTCTAGATAGGTGTCTAGGAGCCGTAGGGCGTTGTCATCGAAGTTTAGAGCCCCAGGGACGTTTCCCTTGCCTATTATCTTCGCGCCGCCGTCCACGATACTGTCTCTGTTTAGAGACAAGAGTTCAGAGATGCGCGCCCCGGAGCTGAACATACAAGCAAACAGTGCCTTGTCCCTCTGGTTCTGTATAACACTGAGGAATCGCGCCACCTCCTCGATAGTAAGCCAGTCTGTAGTGTTGTACTTGAACTTCGGTATCTTGATCTCGGATGGGTCGAGTGTGGCGTACCCATGACTTCTTAAATATGCGAGCACCCTTCGGAACTCTCGTAGCATCAGAGCCATGTGCGCCCCGGTATTCTCTCGTTCGTGCATCTCACGCTTCCACTGGATAATATGGGTATAAGTAATAAGGCCGATGTTGATATCCTCACCAACGGCACGCATAAAAGACCGGCAGGTAACTCCGTAGGCATCGAGCGTCTTTTGAGAACGCCCCTCGCTGAGGAGCTCGTCTATGGTGAATGCTTCAAATGCTTCTGAAATAACCATATAGCAGCCTTTCTATTCCTGTAAGGTGTAGTTGAATCGGAATAGAGATTACTTGCTACGGCCCTAAGACCGTACTTGGGCAAACTCGGCGCTATATGGTTAAAACTTGTGCGTGGAAACCTTGCGGAGTACGCACATAGTAAACCCAGTATAATACCTGAGTAGTTGCCCTCTGCAAGCGTAAAGTTATAGATTTTTGTTCATTGGAAAACGACTAATGCCCACCACTTCTCTACCGGTGCCCGTTGTGTAGTGTTGTCGCCCTCCTCTGATTACGTACTGTTATTTATATCTCTGTTGACCCCTGTTAGACAAGGGTAAACTTCTCACTGACTGTTTTTGCTTCGCTATGTTAGAATATATGGCCTAAGCACGTCTAAAATCGCTTTTTCTACATATCCGGCGCGAAAAATAGCTCATCAAGCCATTTATAGATCGCGTCCTCACCAAGAGGAATAGAGCCTTTTTCGCCGCCCCTCTCGCGGATTACGGCGTTGGTCATCTGGTAATACGTCGTTTGACTCACCCAGTATTTACCTGTGGTCGGCCAGATATCTATCACCGTGTAGCCATCTGTAAGGCGTTTGTGGATGTCTGTGAACTCTTGCAGCTCGATTGTGCGGGAGCTGGTGTATCCACGGATTATCTCTGCTAGATTATCGTCGCGGTGTTTGCGCTTCGTCACTTCTGATTCTCCTTTCTATGGCGTGAAGGGCACGTCGTAAGTCTGTTATCTCGTCAAAACCCATATTCAGTTCCCCTGGATTCGGAGAACCGCGTTTACTTTTGATCTTTATCCAATAGTGCTCTCTGTAGTACAGTCCAATCTCGTAGGCGTCTGTCTCGTATACCTCGACTTTATCTGTTCGATACGGGTATGGATTTATGTATTTGTAATGCCAGAAGTGTTGCATACCCTATACCCCATCCTTTTTACAGAGCCATATGAATAGGCCCATAGGGTTTTTGCCGGTAATGGCCTTCTCATAGTTCAACCATACTCTGGCCTCGCTGAGCTTCCAAGCCGCCTTACATAGGAATGGCCGTGAGTCAGGTTTGGAGTTGAGACCGGCCTCTAATTTGTCCACAATCTGGTCGACAGTCCTAGCCCTGCTATATCCCTCCACATTGTCATTGTTATTGCTCATTGACATTGGGTTCTGAACAGAACCATTTCCATTGACATTGTGTTTCCCGTACATCTGTTATCCCTCCATTATTTTAAGCATCACAAATAGACCCCGACTTTGTACCCTTGGGGAATCAAACTATTCGTGACGCCTACTGAACCTGTACACAGCTCACTAAACGTATTTGTAGTGGAAACCTCTTGACAAGCAAAAGGCTCCCCAAAGCGGAGAGCCTTCAAGCCATGTTTTTGGCTTCCAACTCTTCGCTGGAAGCCAATGATGATTTAGTAGTCTTCGTTTCTAGTGTAGCACGAAAGCCAACTATTTACTAGTTCTATATCACTAACCGCGGCCAAGCGGGTTAATTGTTAGGCGATTTCTGCCTTTGTGGGTTCGATGGGGATGCTGTTGTGCTTTTCGTAAAGCTCATTCACTGCGTCTTCGACCGAAGTACCATCAGCTAGAAAGTCATAGCTGGCATCCATGAACCAGTTGTAGGCTGCTTGCTTGACGATATCCTTGTGTGCTTTTCTTTGCTGTTGATCACTGTATGTGGCGTCGATGTAGGTCAGTAACCGACCGACTAAGTTGTCTAACTGCCAGCGCCGTATAATGCGCGGGCGATTGCGGTCCACTCCGTAGTTTACTTCGTGGTCCAATTCATCATATGGTGACATAACTAAACTCCTATTATGACTAAACTTGGCCGCAGATAGTGATATAGACTAGATTGTTAAAGTGCTAGAAACGACTAGTGTGCTTCCCCAATGTAAGCCAACCAAGCCGCCTTAACCGAAGCCAGGAACACAGCCCCACCAGCAATGAATGCCGTTTGTACGTCTTTGCTGCTTCTGGCGAGCCACAGGTGGGTTAGAAACACTGGGATAGCTAACTGCCACGCAGTGTGAAGCACACGCCTCAGATGGTCCGGTAAACGGTTCCAGAGACTCTGTAGTGTTTTTAAGAAAGATTTCATATTTCATCCTTTCTTTATGAATAGTTGAGGACCGCTGTATGGGACTACTCCTGCGTCATGAGCTGCTTTGTACGCAAAGTAGTCCTTTTTCTCATGAACGGCATAGTCGTAGATTTCCTGCCAGACCTGGCCCCTATCTTTGTGGCTAGCGAGATAACTTTGAATCTCTGCTTCGCTTGGGTTGTAGGCCATGACCCCGTTGTATGCATTAATAATGTCTTGCCGTGTTGCGGGCATGTCTCCCTCCTTCCGTAGGTAACCTACGATGTATTGATTACTAGAGCTGTTGTGGTGCCAACGGCCCAGTTTGAGTGGGGTAATCCAGTTGGAGTCCCAGGCGTAGAAGTCTTGTAGCGTTCCATCTTGTGTGGCTACGTCGATATGACCCGCTCCCTTTGACGCTGCGTAGTTCTTGCCCCACACCACTATGTCGCCGGTCTTGATAGGGCCACCTGCTGGAATCTTGGTGTAGCCAGGTATGCCTTTGTCGTAGTACTGGTACGCGTACTGATAGACGGGTGGCTCGGTTCCAGTGGCTTTGAGCCACATCTGAACAGGCTGGACGCACTGGCCCCTGTACTTCTCAGCCTGCCCTGGGTAGAGCAAAGATTGTCCGTTTAGGGGGGTGAAGTATGAATCTGGTGTCATGCAGTTTCCTTAGTTATTGGCTAACAGTAGACCTATGAGCGTTAGGGCCAAACCCAGTAGGGCGATTAGGGCACCGATCGTCCACTTTGCTGTCGCGCCGATGCTTTTCTTAGCCTGGGCTGCGCCCATCTGGGATTCGCGGATGATCTCTAAAGCCTTAATCCGGCCTTCGTGATCACTTACTTTTGAGTTAATGTCTTGGCGCGTCTGTTTCAGTTCATCTCGCATGTACTGCACGTCTTTGCCCAGCCCTATTAGTAGGTCATGATCTGTCTGGTCCATTAGTTATGCCCGAGCACTACCAATTCAGAACCGGAGGCGAACGTGCTAGCCGCCGTTGTTATCGACACGGACGTTATCTGGGTAGAGGTGTTCGCCCATTTGGCGACGATCTCGCGGCGGTCTATCACGTTGCCCGCGCCGGCAGTGTAGTTCGTCAGAATCTGTATAAAGGCCACCTTCTCAACGGCACTATAGTCCACTATGTCGATGTCGTAGGCGTGCCAGGACGCGCCTGTGAACACAACTAGTGGGATACTTGTCTGACTAGTACTCGTTGCGTCAGCACCACCATTGGATGAGCTGCGGTAAGAGTAGTTCGTAGAACTGTCGCTGTTAAACCGGAGAATTGGACTTATAGTCGTCGCGGTCCCGATCACCATGCACCGGATATGTAGGTAGTTTCTCGCAGGAACCGTGACGCTAAGGGTTGCATTGGTACTGTTCAGCGTCGTTCGCCCTAGCTCCTCCCACCAGATGCCTCCGTTGGCTCCAGTACTGGCCCAGTCGATTTTTGCTGCTGTGACAGCGTCGGTACCTATTTTGGCGGTCGTGATGCCCGCGTCATCGGCCAGTTTAGACGTGGCAATAGCAGCGGCAGATTTAATGTTGGCGTTATCAATATTGCCATTGAACTCGTTATAAATTGTGTTGAGAGGCGTGACTACATCCGCAGCGTCAGCGGTCGATCCGTCTGTAGGAGGGGTGAAACTGACAGTACCCAAGGTGGTACTCCAACCCCTGCCCGTTTAAATCTATTTTATCATATCTACGGCTGGTTTGGGTACGGTCTTGCGACACAGCACTATACCACTGTAGAAGTCATCCTTAGATAGCCCAGATTGTCTAATCATGCTCCTGATATTTGGTTTGCCGAGGTCGCCTGGGTGGACATCTAACGTTATCATGTGGCAGCCCAGCCCGCATATGTACTGCTCGTGTGCGCCTTTTGTTCTATCAAGCGTGAACCCCAGCGCTAGGATATGTCTCCGAAACTGGGCCGCAGACTCGATTCTTAGAGGCTCGCCCATGTCAAGCTACGCGACTGCCAGCTCTCTCGAGCTTCTATTCCAGATGTCACTAACTGATGGCTCACTGTATGAGTTGTTACGGCGTTCTTCCTGCTCTTTTAGGAATTGCTCATACGCTGTCATAGCCTCATATGCCTTCTTCCAGTACTGTTGGGGAGCGCTACGGTTTAGTAGCTTATCTGGTGAGTCGTTCATTATAACGCTCTCGAGATGGAGGCTAGCAGCCTCCTCAATGCTTTTGCGCAGAGCCTCGAAGTCCTCGCCGACTTCCACGATATCAAAGTCGAGACAAACAGCGGTGTATTTCTTGTCACCTCTGTCACGATAGATAAGGAAATGGACCATACCTTGCTCTTTAGTGTTCATAGCCATGACATTATACCCCTGCTTTCTGTGTATACCATGAGCGTTTCTGTTCTACGTTTCAGTGATAATTGTAACACAAGCACTATAACGAGCCTTGGGCCGCCATCAGTGCACTCACCAGATCAGTAGAGTCGGAGCCCGAGCTACCAGGATATTGCGTAATCGGCGTGAAGAACGACTCAAGCGTGTTGATCTTGTCCTGTTGGGTCTGGGGTGAATCCCCAGGTTGGGGTAGATAGGTCTTGCGGTAAAACGCCTCTTCCTCAGCAGGCATGTTAGCACCGGTGTTAATACGGGCGATTGAGTTCAGGATGTTATGTGTGATGGCTCTGTAGTCACTAGTGCCTAGTGCACCACTCAAGAGACTACCAACGACTCCTAATCCTTGCCCAGGTAGGGCGTTTTTACTCACGATGCCGGGATTTTGCTGGAGTATCTGTTGTAGTTGGGCGATAGATTGCTCACCGGCTACGCCCTGGGCGTATTGTGATGCTGTTGGTTTGCTATAACCAGGAACTGCCTGGTCGCCCCCTTGTAGTTTTTGCACGGTTTCAGCTAAACTTACGAACTTAGATGCGTCATCGAGCGTGCCGCCGTTTTCTAGAATCTTTTGTATGGCGGCCTCGAGGTTCTGAGGGGCTAGAGGACTGCCGGTGCTTGACATATTGCCAGTTGTCTGATTTAATGGTGATATGTTAGCGTTTGTCATTGCCGTGGTGATAGGACTTGTAGGTGCAGTAGTGTTGTACGTCATATCACTGTTTGAAGACTGAGGTAAGTTCAACGCACCCTCAACAAGTTGAGCCTTAGCTGCTCTGTTTGTTGCGCCCAATATGCCAGGTATAGAACCTTGCGCCTTTCTAGTGGCAAGTCTATCTAGACCCTTTGCGGCGACTCTTCGGCCAGCGTCGCTGTTCGCCGCAGCGGTCATTGCCATGCCCGCGAAACCAGCCGGCCCACCGCCAGCGGTTGCGAGTAGGTTCCCACCAAGTAGATTACGGAACCCGAGCGTGCTCGTACCGCCCGGACCCTCAGCATTTTTCTGCGCCTCTTTTAGGATGCTGTAAAGCTGTGATAATTCTTGGCCTGCCTGACGCACGGTCTTGCCAGAGGCTGTCTTAAGTCCTAATTGGTCCCCGAAACCTCGCGTAATCTCGCGCAACCCATCAGACATAGTTTGGTAGAACCCGCGAGCTGCGTCATCGGTCTTGTATTTGGTTATCTTGCTATCAAACTCCTTACGCAGTTTGACTACATCTTCCAGGTTCACCTTGTCGGAACCCTTATATTTATTGAGTATCTCTTTGACCTGTGTCTGTAGGTCTTTCCCAAGACCCCGTTCTTTAATATCGATCCCCTTGAGATATGGCTGGTATAGGTTAGTTAACATGTCCTTTAGATCATTCTTGGCGACCTGGGTACCCTTAAATGTCTGGTCGAATTCATTCTGCAAAGGAGCTATGGCAGCTCTGGCACTACTTTCGTCAGTAATTCCGTACTGCCTAGCTACGCTACCTAATTTCTCGCCATACTGGGCCTTAAAGTCATTTTTTGCTTTCTTACCCACTCCTATAGACTTCGCGAAGGCGTTGTCGGCGGCGTTCCCGATCGCTTTGCCAACTGTACGTCCTATAATCCCTGGGGCACTCGACTTCTCTGCAGCGGCTGTGAGCGCATCTGCGAGGCCAGAGCCGCCTCCGAGCGCTTTCGCTGCCGTAGCGCCATACTTAAGAGTGCGCAACGGCCCCGCAAGCGCAGTGGTGAGCGCGGCCTCTTTAGCGGCATCTCCAACACCCCACCTATTGTCACGTATCTTGTTTTCTGCCAGTCGACCACCGAATGCGCCCAAGCCGGCACCTAATATGCCGCCGATCGCCGTGCCTATAACCGGTACAACGGACCCGGCAGCTGCCCCAGCAGCCGCGCCACCCAACGCACCTCCCTCAGATATAAGCGAGGTAAGTGTGCCGCCCCGACCACCTTTCTTCTGTGATTGCGGGGCATATGTAAACTGATGCGGGGCCTGCATGAGTTGGAATGGTTGCTGAGGACTCATCGCAGGAACCCTCCTACCCAGCTAGGCGATGTGAATATGCTGCCCGTTGACCGCTTCAGATTATCGGTAGCCATCTGCTTTACGGTTGGCTTAGGTTTAGGCGCAGCGGGTATGAGATTGGTACCCCAGAATAGAGCTTGATACTTCTTAGCGATGTCGGGTGTAATCTGGCCTCCATTGCTCACGATGTCTCTATAGGCGTTCGCAGCGTATGAGTCGCCAGATTGCGCCATCGTGTAGAGGATATCGGCCGGGTTGACGCTATTTACCTGAGCAAACCCTACCGCACTGATTGGTTGTCCACCGAATGAGAAGTTATAGCCGCCCGCGCCGCCCTTCGCTTGGTCTTTCAGGGTAGCGCCCTTTAACGTCAGAGGGTTCTGGGCCGCCGGAGCTGCCGCTTGTTGTGATTGCTGATTGAACAGATTCTTATACGCAGCGGCTTGATCTGCTGCTTGTTTGGCTTGCAACGCTCTATCTTGCTCTGCCTGGTATACACTTTGTGCGTTGTTGAACTGCTGCTCGCGTATCTGAGATATCGCGTCAGATAATGAAGTAGCTTGCTGGTTTTGGGCGGTATGCAGCTGAGCGACTGCCGGGAGATAAGTAGATGCCGTGTACTGGGCTTGCTCGCCGAGGGGGATGCCACTAAAACCAAGACCCCTACGTCGGGCACCATTAACAATCTCGTTGAAAGCGTCATTTTGTTTGGCTTGTAAGCCAGCCTCTTCGGCAGCCGTTTGACCCGGTAGGTCACCTATCTGCTTTTGGAGGCTAGCAACTTGAGGATCGTAAACAGAGTTACTTTCGGCGAGAATCTGCTGGAGTGTGCGAGTTGGTTGCACTCATAGCGTCCGACCCCTGCCCGTATTACAATCATTATACCACGCCGACGGGCCTGCAAACTAGGTATGGTATACTATGGGTAATTCCGGGCAGGGTCAGTCGTTTGACATGCCCGCGTAGCTCAGATGGATAGAGCAGGCGACCGCTAACCGCCAGACCGTGAGTTCGAATCTCACCACGGGTACCAAACAAAAAATAGTAAGAAATGTAAAGAGTCCCAGAATAGGGACTCTTAGGCGACCGCTGCTAATAGCATAGCACGCCGTGACCAAGAACGCACCTCGTTTTTAAGTGCGCCTATTAAATGCGTGCCGATTTCATGACAATTTAATAATTTTAGGCGTATTATGAAGCTATGAAGACTCACGGGAAACTTATGTTGTTCGCAGCTGGTGTTCTTGCCTTAGGGGTTGTTGGCGCGGGTGTCGATATGGCTGTGGGGTCAGATACCTCGGAGCCGATACGAAGGTCATCGACCACAGTGCCTAATCTTGATAGTCTGCCTGCGGCTATTCAAGGAGACGCTGCCCCAGTAGTAGCTGACGATGTCAGTACCCCCGCTCCGACAGAGACTGTGCCTGAAACGCCGCCTGAGACGGTACAGGAGGAAGTTGCGCGTATAGTCAGGCAACGGGCTACAGACAACGGTATAAACAATGTAAACCTACAGGTGACATGTGCCAACACCGTTCTTGAGCACGAGGGATACAGCCAGGAGGCAGTAGATAACTTCCTTAACCAATATCTGAACCCCGACCGGGTTGCATCAGGTAAGCCGTGGATGTATTTCTATCAGGCATGTTCGCTGAAGTTCGATTACGACGTAGTCGTACCTAATTAGGTCTAAGATACGCTCTGTGGCCGGATACGCGCAGTAACTGTGACCGCGGTATTAGTCTGTGAACTCGCGTCGCCATTATAGAGGAGCACATGAACGACTATGCTATTTGTAAGATATGCAATGCGCGGGATTATTTGGAAGTAAGTATCTAGTTGGAATCTTAAATTAGCAATGATGTGCCATAACCCAGAGGTGTCAGTGGAATAGTTAACCTTGGCGTTCGAGTAGCGGCAATTGGTACTCTTTGGGAGCGTAATCGTGAAGTCGGTTATGCTGCCCGACGCCCTAGAGGCTGACGGGATAGTCACGCTACCCTGGACTGCGTCGTCTACGTTTATGAAATACCCATATCTGGAGCTGAATAATACCTTAGTCGGATCAGGGTTACTCATCTATATATACCTTCACATGGAACACACAACTACGTGAAGAGCCATCTAATTTGTTGAACTTGACCGTAGTACTGTCCACTAGTATCTCACCCTGCTCATCGCCCACATTAGTCAAGGTGTTAGTATCACTAAAATACGTGTTGGAAACGAGCTGCTTTTTCCCGGTGTTGGTGATGTACTCAACAAATACGTTCGGTACCCATCCCAGTCCGTGAGTTAGTAGCGTATACGTGGTATTACCCGAAAGGGTGACTGTGACCGTGTCAGCGAAGTACCGCTTGAGGATGTTATGACGCAGAGTGAATTTGGTTTTGGACGTGTCAACTGTCATATAAACGCCTCAATCTCATAGCTAACCGTTGGAGTCGATGCCGTCCAGTTACTAGCGAAGACGTATATGTTCGTGGCGTCTGAGTTACATCCAACCTCCAGCTGTTGTTGAATGGAGCCGGTCGCGTAGTCTTCGATGAACCCATCGATCCAATCACCCGTTGTCTTCCAGCGCATCCGCAAGCTAGGAGTGACGGTTAGCCCATGTGGAACCGTAATCGATGTCCGGGTCGGCTGAAATAGACCAACCCATGCCGCAGCACTAAACGAACCCGTGAAGCTAGCCAATACTTTATCTGGGGGGTATCGGAGAGTGAAGCGCGCCAGTTTCGCGTTAGCGGGTGTCATGCTCATATTAGGAATACAATTGGGTTACATCCTGACCATCTATGGCTGCGCAGATATCAAGTAATCCGTCTGGAGCGATGCCGATCAGGATGCCTGGTACTTGATTGGTGTCGTAATATAGGCTCCCATAGCCCCCCTCATAGGGTAGTTTCCCGTCGATAATTGCGTTTCCGCCGGGTTGCTTAAAGACCTTAGTCACCTGTTCCTTCTTCAGCTGCCGCACCATGTCATTTACTTGGCTGAAGTTAGAACCAAGTGAGTTTTGTGTATTCAAAGGGCGAAGGCTCATCGCATTCTCCTAAGCTGTATGGTTTGTGTGTGGCCGAGAAAGCGTTGTGGCTGCCGCGTGGCGAAGTGTTTGTATCTCAGAGCGATGCGCCGGTATTCACCAGGGACATATAGTTGGGCTTGCACCTCTGCTGTAGCACCCCACACGAATGAACCCCAGACTGTAGCTGCACTACCCCATACATACCCTGATCCTTGTACGTTCGTGGTGCCCTGTGTCGTCCAGTTGTCGCGCAAGTCAGTAGCGTACTCAGATAGAATCGTATAATTACCGCTTTGCGCTCCAAATCTCGGGTTCCAGTACCTTACTTCTTTTAGAGAGGCTGGATTATCATAGGTCATATAGTGGGTCTGAAGCATGAAATCAATGTCACCGCCCAAGTTGCTGTAGTCGTTTGAGTCTAATTCCTGGTAGAAAACCTGCCCAACTAGAGAACTGCCGACAATAAGCTTGTCGCTATCCCTGAATGCTGTAATGGCGCGAGTTACAAACGCATCCGTGTCATTACTCTCTAGGCAGTCGCTTTCCCCGCTGCCGTAGTTCGTATTCCACACATAGCATGAGTCATTAGCGGCGGCACCGCTCGAGCGATACCATAGGTATAAACGTCCCTTGTTTATAGCGACACAAGTCTCCTCCTTGCTCGCGATCGTGAGAACGTCTTTGTAGTTCCCTTCGCTCATAAGATGAGGTTCGGAGCCGTTAGACCTATACACCCCGTCAGATGCGAGGTAATAGACAAAGTTATCATCCTTCGTGACTGTTTCCTGGGTGAAAGTCCCGTGTTGATCGGGCGCTTCCTCTAAGTCGAATGTAGCATCGTCCTCACCAGATAGGATGAACTTGTTCTTGCGGGTAAAGTTTAGGAGGTATCCATTTAACGAGACTAGGGCCGTGACTGGATCGCCTGTTTTAGGCGCGGGTACCTCGTAAAAATCGGTTGATGTGAATGTTTCGTAGTCGCCAAAGTTCGAAAAATCGACGCGGTTCGGGTCGTCCGAACGGACGAGGAACATAACACCCTTATGCAGGCATAGAGTGGTGTAATTAGTGGCAGATACCTGGCTTTCCGTCGTGAAGTCCCATTTACGGTAGCCGTCGTAGCCGTTCACGTAGTACACCTTGTCGTTGGCGGTCTCGAAGCGGTATCTTGTTGCATTGGCACTTAGGCCACTTTTCACAGTCGTTAGAGCGCCTGTAATGTCGTCGACGGCGTAGAGTGTCGTCCCTTGTACAAACAGAGTCTTGCTTGTGCCGTCGCTCTTATAGGCTCTGTAAAGGCCTAACACAGCGCCGGAAGTAGCGTAATATTGCTTGAAATTCAGAGCATAAGAGGTTGCCGACCAGCTGGTACCAGAGTTGGTGGACACTAGGGCGTTAGTGGCACTCGTAGTACTGCTCACACTGTAAGAGTTAGTACCCGTAGACTGAACATATATGACAATCCAGTAATCTGTTGAGGACGTAACCGTTGGTGCCTCAGCGAATCTAGCTGTCACATAGGCATACGATCCGGTGATGCTACTTGCGGCTATGGAACTTCTAGCGAGCATTGTACCTGGCACACCGCCCGAATTTGACCACAACTCGATCATCATCGTTCCTGTAGCACTGGCAACGTTTTCTATCCTAATATCTACCCTTGTGCACCTGCCAGCCGAAGTAGTAGTCAGCTTTTGGGCATAACGAGTGACGTTACTAACGCTTTTATCGGCCGCGCCTGTCGTAGAGGTCTGTGCCTGGTCTTGAGTTACCCCAGCCGCTTCAGAATGGAAATCAAAGCCCTTTCGGGTGTCATAATCGCCCAATGTGATAATCCGGGCATTCTGCGCCAAGCGCCACATATTAGAAGCCCCGTTTTTGAACGGAAACTTATCATTGCCTAGAAACGAGTTCATGCCGAGGCTGTAATCATTTGCCCCTATAGTCGTCGACCGGCTACCGACGTTCGGTATTGGCCTAGAAGTGCGGGCGGCCCACATAACGAGTAGCGCTCCTCATTCTCATAGGCTTACCGACCTGGGGTTGGCTGTATTTTACGGCTAGCTTCTGCAGAATCTCATCGTATTTGTTCTGCAGGATTGCTGCCTGATCGTAGTTGTCCTTGACCTGCAAGACCCTATAGGCCGCACCTAGCACTAGCAGCTCCTCGAACTCACTCGGAAGCTCGGGCACATCACTGTCGCTAGATAGCGCGGTAGGGCTCTTGTAATACCTGAGTGTTACGGTATAGGCTTTATCCGGTTGCGGAAAAACTCGTATGGTTTTAGCGTAGTTATACCAATAAGTCGGGGCATTCGCTGGATTACGAGTAGCGTCATCTTCGTCTGGGTAATATCGGTCGAGTTCCTGAGTAGACTTGTATGGGATCACGCCCTCATAGCCGGTGTAGGTATTTACTAGGTCCATCGCCTGGACGTAGTTCGACGGCAGGTTTGATCCATTGGTAATATCCGAGACATTTATGGCCAGAGTGTAATTCTGACTTGTTTGCATAAATGGCAGACGCAACTCATTACAGATATCACGCTGCGTATCATTCAGATAATCGGTTATCTCTGAACTGTCATATCCGGTGTCGCGCACTCGCTTTTGTACGCGAGTCCTGAGGCCAGCAAGGGTGTACGCCAAAGCGTGACTCCGACCCCTGCCCGTTTGGTTACATTATAGCAGTTTTACGTTCCTACGCCCATTAGAAGTAGGTTGTGGGTGGTTGTACCTCCGCCACCCGCTGCGGCCTGGAAAGTAGCCACGACGACCTTGTTGACCACGCCAGCAGTACCGCCGCCGAAAGCTGCCGAAACGGCAGTGGTGCTTGAAACGATCTTGCTCTGCATACCAAAATCAATGAACTGACCGGCTTGCGCTGCAAAGTTACTGTAGCCTGAGCCAACGGAATATGCCGTACCGTTGTGTGGCCCGCTTGCTACGAACGCAATAACAAATTCATTAGCATTAGAAAGTGTTGCCGTGGAGCCGCTAGAAGGACTTGCCCCAGTCACCTCAGTTATGACGGACTTATCGAAGGAGCCAGACGAGTTTAGGCCAGACACTTCCCAAATACCCATAGCAGTGGCAAATGAGCCATCACTAACAGACACTGTGTTTGCTCCTGCTGCACAGCTGTCGCATACCCAAAGCTGCACACCGTCGCCCTGGTTGGTGTTGTCGTCAATCTTTTTAGTGTAGGTATTTCCCCGAGTATCACTAAAGCTGGTCAGGTTTCCATTAGTCGCACCGTTGCCTGACCCAATTGCAACAATAAGTGTATTTCCGGCGGTGTTATTGCTACTGAACGCAACAGACACGCTACCAGTCCCACCACTAGTGTCCATACCAGAGTTCTGTTGAACAAGTGAGATAGCCATTACTTATAGAAGAAGTTACAGTCTACTGTCGCGCCCGTTGAGCCTGTTCTAGTGGTAGTGCAGGCATAGCTAATAGCAGTACCAAACGCTATACCCTTGTCGAAGTTTACCGTTACGCCACCGCTCGCGGGGATGCCTATGGATATGTCTGGTGTAGTGGTGCCAAGAGTAACTGAGCCTGAGGCCACATTGAATATCTGGACGTATGCGACTGCGGCCGTAGTGTTGAAAAGGTGGTATCCGTATAGCTGGCCAGCTGATGCCTTTATCGAAGTCGCCGTTCCACCAGTAGAGGCAGATTTAATAGATAGGCCACCAGATGTAACTGGCGTATCTACTACGGCGTTGGTGGTTCCTGGTGTGGTCTGGTCTATCCCCACCTTACCCACTAAGGCTGATCCAGCGGCAAGGGCTACTTGGCCGGTAGAGTCGGAGGCGATTGTTACGCGCTGCACGCCAGTACCAGATGTACCGTTGCCCATCGTGACGGCTACGCCGTTCATTTGAGAGATGTTGACTGAACTGTTTGCGTCCGGAGTGACTAGTAACTTGTTTGTGAGCTGAGGTTGGTCAGTGGCGAGCACTACACGCAACGTACCGGCTGACTTATTACCAGAGTTCGTATCGACTAACGTACCAGCTAGAGACAATATGTTAGCGTCGGCTCCGAACTTGGAGGTTGTTGTGGTCGAGTTATACGTACGGACGTTCCCTGAGCCATCCGATTCCTGCATGATGCCTTTAAGGTTGGACGCAGTGGCTTGCCTCACGAACACATCACCATCCGCGCCCTTTACGTCTACCTTGCCTGCTGTGCTAAACGCGGTACCCAAGGTACCGAGCAGGTTAGAGTCTTGGCCAAACTTCGCTGTATAAGTCGTGGAGTTACTAGTGTAGAGGTTCCCCGATCCATCTGCAGTACGCACGGTACCTATGACTTTCGTGGTTTCGGCTGCTAGTGTCGCCTGTACCGCAAATGTTCCGGCATTAGTGACTGCTTGAGAGGGCGGAGCCTGTACAGATGCACTGATCTGTTTCAGGATTGACACGATAGATACTGCGGTTGTGTCAGTGGCCGTTGACTTAGCGTCCGCTTTTGCGCCTAACACGGTGTTAACGGCGGCTGTTGAGGTATCGATGTTACCTAGAGAGGTATTCCCCGTATCCTGCTTAGCGCCCGTTGCTGCGCCCGATGGTAGCGCGGATGAGCTAATGACTACTGCCCCAGTATTCACAGCAGTGATCTTTCCATCAATGCTGGCAAGCGATGTGTTCCCTGTATCTTGCTTCGCACTAGTCGCTGCGCCAGTCGAGAGGGGCAACGCGTCTTGATCGCTGGCAAAGACTACCGGCGCACTATTCGCCTTTGTTGCCTGTCCGTTTGGGTTCGGTGGTATGTACGCCATATATGCTCCTACTCCACCGCCCAGTTAGAGTTGTCGCTAATAAAATCGAGAGACATGTTTGCTATTGGCAATGTTGCCGTGCTGCTACCGTTAATCGTCTGCCCAGCGCTCGTCGCTACGGTCACAGTATTAGCGCCCACATTTGTCACTGTATAGCGGTTCGTATTGCCTACGGCTGTCGGTAGGGTGATCGTGGTCGTACCAGAAACTAGGTAGACATAATCGGTGGATGAGCTATTACCCGCAGTTGTCGGGCTGGATACGGAACTTATGCTACGAGTAATGCCTGATCCGGGTGCCCCGCCACCAGATGAGCTAACAATCGGGTTGTATGGGTCAGTATTGTCGACTGTTACATTTGTGCCAGCGCGGACAGATTTAACGGCATTCCCTATGTAGCCATGGGCCTGCGGGACGCCCTTCTGCTCTGTGACGATAGAAGCGCCGCTAGGAGACAAAGGGTCAAGCTGAAAGCGCATCTATGGCCTCATTCAGCAGGTTATATTCATAAGTAGATGCCTTAGCGAAGGCTTCAGCATATCCCGATTCTCCAAATACATAGCGCAATTTATTGCCTAGTACGTCATTTTCTATGATGTACCAATTGCCCTCAGGGTTTACAAACCCGATATACTGCATATCGGCAACGCTGTTATCGATATCTTGTGCTTTGTAATCGTCGAGGTCGATCTTCTCATCCGTTGTCGCGAATACCTCACGTATCGTATCTTGTAGTGGCGTAAAGTCGACTTTTGTTTGCTTAACAGTCACCTTTGGCTCAGGGACGTTCACCACAGGAGCAACCTCAATGCTTTTAACCGCCTTCTCAATCAGCGTCAGTGCTTCTCGTATGGCAGAATTACCGTTGACCTGCGCTTTCTGAGTCGATTTGAGCAGGCTAGATAGTTCCTTTATCGCCCCTAATTGGTCGGCGTCAGCCTTAGAAGTATCCAGACTGCTCAGTGCCTCGGCTATCTTGTCGCCTAGGTCCGTTTGATCCGTAAGAATAACAGTGGATTTGTTCCCGCCGCCCAAAAGAGAAGCAAGTTGCAGCTCTTTGAGCTGTTTGAGTACATCGTCGATGTTATCAGAGGTCGCAATACCCGCTAAGACAGCGTCTGACTTCTGTTCGCGTTCTTTTTGCGCAGCATCAGCACGTTTCTGCGCTATCTGTTCTTGAAAAGATTGGGTTGGTGGCAATTAAGCACCCCGACCCCTGCCCGTATCACCATTATTATAGCACGAATCTGTTAGTTACGGCCCGCGAACACCTTCTTGAATACCGGATAGTCACCCCTGGCCATGGCATCATGATCCCACAACCCGCAAACGCTCGTTAATTCCATCCCGGCGTTCTTGAGTGCCCACGCCCACAGTCTCTCGCTGGTTTGCGCCTCGAGTTTGTCCCTAGGAACCGGCGGCAGGAGTCCTCTGTATTCCAATTCTTCGAGGCATTTACGTGAAACGTAGAATACCGGGCCAAAGATGCCGTAATCTGGCGGATTTTCGGCATATAGAGAGTGGGCGTAGTCTTTCTGGTCACTAGTGTCAAAGTCCATGTGGAACAGACACCAAGCGACAGCCCCCTTTCGTGGTTTCTTATCGATAAACGGCTGTAGATAATCAGGCTGTTTAGCCAGCATCGTATCCTGGATAAATAAGTAGTTTTTAGCCGGATACTCCTTGAATGCGCGAATGTATGCGCCGGTAGGATACCCCCCGCCACTCGTGTCCATCACCACGACTTTGTATTTGTTGCCCAGACTAGCCAAGCAACCATCAATGAATTGTTTGTCGTATGCCGCGACGACTACGATGTTTTCTAATAGTTTCGTCATAACGTTCTAGTTTCCGGTAGCACTTCTTATGGAAGTGAAGCTCTTTCTTGAACCCGCTCTCATTAATCCAGCAGTGATACATCCGAAACCATAATCTCCTGCCACAGAACGCACAATGCGCCATACGATAGGACTGGGGCGCTTGGGATGCCTCTGGTTCCCATTTGTTTGCCTGCCCAATGAGGGTGTTTTGAGTAATCATCCGTTTTTCTTCCCCGCCTCGTACGCCCATTTGATCGCGTATGCCACAGAGGTAGTTGCGTACTCCATTTTCTCTATCTCGGCATCACTTTTACCTGGAACGTTGCCAGTCGCAGGATGGATCAATAGATGTGACAGCTCGTGGATTACGGCGTCTTCTAGTTCATCATCTGGCAACGCCAGGACTTCCGTTAAGTAAACGTTCATGTTGTGGTTCCTGTATTGCCAGCTAGCGTTTACTGACGCTACCGCGCCTGGAGAGGTTTCATCTGGTACCCTGAACCACGTAAACCGTAGCCTATCACCAGCCAATCCCAGAGTATCACGCCATTTGGCTACTAGGGCCATAAATCGTTTCTTCTGCTCACGGTATTCCTTATCGGTCATAGTGTCACAGGCTCCCCCACGCGTAGTTCTGCGCGCCACCTCTCGTTCCTGTCTACCTTGATTGGAGCCGTCTCGAATCCGATGCGACGGATGATGATATTGTCGCCAGAATAGTACTTATCATCGATGATGTCGTATACCACCTGCGCCACCTCTCTAGTTTCCAGGCGCGTGCCCGGCTGATCGTTCGGGTAGTCATGCTGACGCATCTTCGTATCCACCCGACCTGGGCTGATCGCATATGCGTCGTAGCCCTCCATCGCTAGTGACTCAACTAGAGATATAACACCGCCTTTCGAGGCACTGTATCCACTATGATTTGGTTTGCCGTAGAGTCCGGCAACAGAAGCAATAAAGATCATCTTCCTCACCCCAAATACTGCCGCAGCCTTGGCCACATGGTAGCTACCGAGTAGATTTACTTCCAACTCTTCCTGCCAGTCATTAGGCAATGAATCTTTGATGTTGGCTACATGTGATACCCCTGCCGTCACCACTACTACATCAGGCCTGTGTTGGAATATCTTCGCCTGTACGGCATTGTAATCACGTACGTCACACTTATCTTTATCGAGAATGGTCCCACCAATCGCCTCGGCTATATCCCCACCCCCAAAGATTACTATTCCACCCATTTCGACACCTCCGATGCAGCTTCAAATAGCTGTAGTTCTGCTGGTGTGCCGAGAATGGCTGTCGCAGCCTCGTAAACGCCCAATTTTAGCCCTGAATCAATCATCCGCGCTATAGCAGAAGACACATAGAACTCATTGTTGTAGCGGTCGTTGTTCCCGATAACCTCACGCCCTGCGTCGATAAAGTCGCCAGCCCTCTGGAAGTAGTAGACACCAGTAACGGCTAGGTTAGAGATGACCTGCTTTTCGGCTATCCGGGTAATAATGTCACCGGACTCCTCTACGTAGCTGTGATGTTCCTTGTTTGACCTAAAAACCACTAATCCGCCGTCCAAACCTTCGCAGGACTCAACAAAGTCGTTCACATTGAATGCCACTAGTTGATCGCAGTTTCCGATTAGTAGCGGTTCCTCTGGGTCGAGAGTGGCCTGGAGTATCGTTTCGACTGCACCACGTGAGTCGGACTTCAATGAACCCCTAGTTATTACCTGGACCGTGCAGAGACCATTGGGCTTCAGGTTATCCACGACTCGCTCAATCATAGGCTTACCCAGTACATCGATTAGATGTTTGGGTTTGCTGTACCCTGCATCTTTGAACCTCTGACCGTTTCCTGCCGCTGGTATGACTAGCTGGATCATTTTATGGCCTCAGCGTAAGTTTCCTCTAAGTTCCTGATTAATAGGGCGAACCTATCGGGCGTGAGTTCCTCAACTCCGACCGCGTTATAAAAAGTCTTGCCGCCTATCGTAAAACTCCAACTAAATTCGTCCATCTGCTAACTCCTTTACCTTAATAAACATGTCTCTGTACTGCATCCACTTATCCTCAAGCCTCCAATTAGCCTGTAACTCGGCCTGGGCCGTTCCGACCATCTTTTTACGCTTGTCTGCATCATCCACGAGCGTCTTAAGGGCCTTGTACCAACCCTCGGCATTGTTTTGGACAGTTATGGCCGTATCAGGCTTGAGTGTCTTATAAGGTCCGACATAGGAGCCTACAAACGCTGACCCCGCTCGCGTGGATTCTTGCCATTTAATGTTGCTTTTGCCCTTGTTGAATAGGTTGTCACAGATGGGCGCGATGGCTATATCGAAGTTAAGGGTCGGAAAAATGCCCTTTGTCCACCCATCTCCACGTTTACCGTCTTGGAATTCATACCTTGCACGTGGCAGATATTTGTCCATTGGCATACCAATAGCCTTGAAATACACTCTTTTATCCTCGTGCATGAGCTTTTCCAGGGCTTCATGTACACCAGTCTCATGTAAGTCATCGTAGTGACTTGCTCCACCGAAGTAGCCGATCACAATTCTGTCCCCATTGTCGAAGCCGGGGTGTGCATAGTCGCCAGTTATGTAATTGGGGTTCACAAACACGCTATCCTTGCGGTGATCTAGCCGGCGCTCCCTGAAAACCTCCGCGAGTGCCTCAGTAGTCGTACTAATCCAGGTGTTATCAGCGATCATTCGCTGCATCCAAAAACATTGCTCGTCGTTCATCTTCAGCCAAAACGGGTTATCGGGATTAATCGAGAACATGTCATCGTCGACATCCATAACGAATTGTGTGCCGGTTCGGTCGGCGGCGACTTTATACATGGTGTATCCCGTCGGATCAGCGTGATAGCTACTAAAGATGATGTCGTAGCTGCTTATCTTGTCGAAAGCGGCTTGCATCTCATCCTCTTTGAACTCAGAAGAGTTTTTGTACTTTTCCAGCCCCTTTATAGGTGTCAGTTGCTCGTCAATTGTCCACTCAGGCATGTGCTTCTTAAGCTCCCTAATGGGCCGAGCGATGCGCCAAGTGTCCACTGCTGACCAAACATTCTGATCTTCCGACACATTACTATGTATGGCGAGTATCTTTAGATTATTCTTGCTCATACAACCCCGTTTCCTTGTCGTGGCCTTCGTAATCGCGCATCTGCTGCTGTATTTTGGCCTGCTCTTTAGCATCACCAGCACGGGCGGCTTTAATCAGCCGTTCGCGCATGGCCATCAGTTTCCTATCCTTTAGCTGATCGCGGATGCGGGCATGCGCACGGTCGGCGCTTCTACGCACCCAACGCTGTTTAGTCGGGTCGTTCCGTACTTTATTTAGGTTCTCGAGCTGGCCTTCGCGGCCGTATTCTCTAGTGACCCACGTTATGTCAGCCATGGGTTAGTCCGTGGTGAATGGGATTTTAACCGGGCCGCCGTAGTTCATATGAGCACCTGGCCCAGCTTCGGACTGGTCAATCAGGTCGCCACCGTACATCACCGTACCCATAGACCCCTCACCGATAGCGTCTAATACTTCTTGAACGGTTAGACGGCGTATGCGTGCTATATCTTGAATAGATACTTTGCCGCGCTGATAGTCAGCATTTACTTGTTTTCTTAGTTCCTCGTCCATAATTCACTCCTTATGATTAATGACTCCTAGGCACGGCAGAGTGATGCCGCACCCAGCAGGCATTAATCCTGCTGTGCTGGGGGCTTTTGCACCCCCAGCAAGGTACTGACTAGGTGCGGCCAGTAGCGCCTGTAACGATGTCGAGCAGCCAGTTGCTGTTCAGCGTCTTACATACGTAGGTCGTAGCCCACGCTACCGTGCTGAAACGTCCAGCAGGGTTGTTTGAGTCGATCTTTGTGTTGGGGATGATGAACAGCTGAGGCTTGTCACCAACTAGGTCGATACAACCGAATGCGTCCGAACCGTGCAGGAAGTTGTGGACCAAGTCGGCGCTAGAAGCACCACCGTCAACGCTTTCCTTCTGGTTGGGGGATTCGATCACTCGAGTGCCCAGGATCGTACCCAGCTCGCCGTTGTAGAGCTTCTCAGCGTTGTTGCTGTAGATGTCAGCGCTCAAGAACGTAGAGTCAGAGGTTAGGTCGTACGTGGTGTCCGGGCCAGCCTTCAGAATCCAGCTCTTGCCCTTCTCTTGGTAGCGGCGTGCCTTGTTCTTCTTTAGCGTGCGGACACCCTTGCGGATTTCTGCGACACTCAGAACGTCGGTAATGCCAACTAGTGACAAGGAAGCTTTACCACCTGCATACTGTGCCGTAGCACCGGTAAACAGCTCGTTGCGGGTCAGTTCATCGATGGTCTCACCCATGTTCTGACCAACAACTTCGATCTTTTCTTTGTTGTTTGCGTCGATGGAAGTCAGGCTCAGGAAGCGTGAAATCTTGACGGTCGTACCGTACTCTGCCAGCTGAGCGGATACCGTGGTAGCCGTCAGTGCGACTTCAGCAGGGTTGGTGCCTTCAGTCAAAGCAGTAGTAGCCGTAGCAAGCGGGGTGTAGCGGGTAAAGTTGACCTGCTTACCTTCGTTTGCCGGCATGGTGCGCATCTGTGCGCCTTGGTTGAAAATGTACTCGTATTCGGCCCGTGCGAGGAAAACTTTCTCGTAGTAGGTCGACATTTCCTGGGTTAACCCAGCGGTTGTCTGTGCAGACATTTGAAATACTCCATAAAGTTAGGAGCTGTCTGTCTAACGGGCGACAAAGCCAAGCCTCTTCTCCATCTCTGGAATAGAAAGCTCGTTGAATGGCTTCTCTTTTGGAGTAGCTTTGGTTGTAGCATTGCCCATTGGAACAGCAGCCTGTTGTTTATGGGCCAGAGATTCGAGGGCTTCTCGTTTCCCCTGGGACTTCACCGCAGCAATGCCGCCTGACTTCAATACCGCGCTTGCGTACAGTGACTCTAGGTCACCCGCAAGGTATGGTTTTGATTCGAGTAGCTCGACCATGGCTGGCTCAAATGAGCGATCCACGTCATCACGGTTCCAGAAGTCCCTTACAGATTCCCGTACCTCTACTCGTTGCACGCGTTTTAGCAATTCGGGGTCTTTCCCGGTTGATTCGGCGACCTGCTCAGCGTCAGTGTCAGAGATTGCTGATGCAGCTTTCTCTAATTCGCTGGCTTTCTGGTAGGTGCGCGTCTTCTCGGCTTGGTTGTTCATGGCCAATCGAGCAGCCTTAATGGCGCTCGGGCTGTCCAACTCAATGCCCTGATTTGCTGCATACTTTTGGAGCTTATCGTCAACATCGGGTGCGCCATCGGCGTCCTGTTGCGTCTCACTCGGTTCAGTTACAGGCTGTTCATCAGTCGTTGTGGTCCCGCTTTCGACAACCGGTGAGTCTACGACTTCGGTTTCTGGAGCGTCCTGAACGGTGCTAGTGTCTTCGTCCATACTGTTCCTTTCTTGGTTAGTCCCCGGCCCGCAGGAGGGAACAGATACCCGGGCGGGGCGCTCTTTTTGAGCATATTAAAAATATTCTGTTCCTTCCTGCTGAATGGCGACTAATGTTTTGCGACACCGCCTTTCTTTACCTCAGTGGTAATCGTCCTTATGTGCTCCAACACACGCCGCGTTCCTTTGGCGCTCTGTGAATAATCTCTAGCCAAATGTGGGTTGCGCTCGGCCTCTCTGTGATCGTCTTCGATCATTCGGTCCAATTCCTTGATGAACTCTTCACCGCCAGTACTAGTAAAGAAGGCGAGATACAGCTCGCGTTTCTCAGCTAATGTCATGCGAATGCCACCTGTGGTTGTGCTTGCGGAGCGGCAGGTGCGAATACACTAGCGGCTGGATGTGGCATGGCGGGCCCAGCTGCAGAAGGCGGCATGGCACCCATATCCATGCCGGGCGCGCCCATGGGCATCTGCTCTGGTGTCATCAGTAAGTCGACCTCATCGGGGTCAAGATTGAATGCCCTTTGCAGAACGAGCTTCTTTAGGGCTTGCTGATTTACTTGGGGGTCATTGAGGAACGTCGCCATTAACTCTTTGGCGTTTTCAGCGTCTTTTTGGCGCTTGTTCTCTATAGATATCTCCAGTTGAACCCGTGGCATGTATTCGCCCTTAAACTCGGCAGGGTCAAATGTTTCCCATCGTGCGCCGTCTTTGCCGATGATCTGCACCATCATTGGTTCAGTGACGTAGAGTTTGACCATCTCAAAGACAATCTTGGCCTCGCGGTAGAAGTAGCCGTTCTCTAACTGGGTAACCTTCAAGCCTATTCGTTGGCCGGCCCCAGCAATCTGCGCGTTGATCTCAGTGGCGGTAGTACCGCTGCCCTGAACAGGAGCGCCTTTGACGATTTCATTGGATGCGGTAGTTTCGCGCATCTCGTTCTTGATGTTTTGTCTCTCAGCAAAGGCATCTGATGGGATCGAGCCGCGTGGCACGGGCACTAAAGCATCTTTCCTGAATGGATAAACAGCGCCTGGAATGTTCTCGACTTCTTCTATGTGATCAGCAAAATCGGGATCAAGTGTGTACATCTGATTCAATGTGTATGTAATCGCATCCCGGTTCTGGTTTGTGAGATCGTTTAGGTCTTCTTGCTGGTCGGCCAAGAAGTCTATCTCACCCTTTGCATAGAACAGTGACTCATCGACGTAGTCACGGGCGTCGTTGAAGGGCATTAGACCCTCTGGATATTTAGCACCGTTCGCCTTGGCCTTAGCTTTGAAGTAGTTCTCGGAATCTTCTATGACGACGGTACGGTTGGCTACTGATATGACTTTGTCTTTAGTCCAGTATTCGATAACTTCGACTTGGTCCTCGGGCGGGTTGGTCAACGTGGAGCCGTACCACATGTCTTTCTCTTCTTTGTCGGTGTTCTCGAGAGTCTTGTAAGCATCCAAGCCATCTAGGTTCTTGTACTTTTTCACCATAGGGTACGCACCATCGGCGTCGGGCTTTCCCTCTAGGTCTATGATCTCGTAGGACTCCAACTCATCTTTGGTCGTGAGATACCTGCGGCCCATATGGCGCGCAGTCTCTAGAGAGGACGCTGTTGGGTCGATAAAAAAGTCACGAATCGGTACGTTAATCTTTACCGGGTGGTCGTTGACCCAGCAGTAGTAGTCAATCGCCGTACCAAGCTTAAGCATGCTGCGGCCAGTGTTGATATTCTTAATGCTCCACTGGTCTTTGTCCCAGAAAAAGTCTAATAGACCGTTAAGAATGTCGGTGTTTTGGTCTTGCTTGTCGTGCGGAGGGAGGAAATTATATTTAGGTTTCGAGCCAAATAGTGCGGATGTGAGCGTCTCAACCGTGCCAAAGCACATCGGTACAAAAGTGTCAGCGATACCCTCATAGCCACGCTTTACGCGCTGGCCGTTGTAGAGATAGTTGTTGTCACGCCACCTGTCATGCCAGGAACTCTGCGCGTACTTCCATGAGCTGTCGAAGTCGTCGATGACCTGCTTAAGAACGGGGTCTTGTCCCGCTGTGACAGCTTCAGATTGAGATTTTTTGGGCAAGTATCACTCTTGCTCCGTGGGTAAATCTATGCCCCGTGGGTGTTGGGCTTATTATATCACAGATACTACGGTCCGTTGTATGGCAATACCACGCCATTGATCGTATATACATACGGACTTGGGACCATGTACACGCAACCGTTTTGACCCCAGCCCATACTATGCATCACTCCTCATATTGCAGATGCCACTGTCGGCAACTGTGTCAGCATCTGCCCAGTAGCCACCAAGATAATCGTACAGACGTTCCAGTTCAGCAATAAACCTCCCATCCTTTATGACTATGAAGTTAGGGCAGCCGGGGTAGACACCGTCCGGGATGGTTACGCTGTCACCGACTTCCCAATGATTCTGATAGGGCGCGCCAGCTTTTAGCTGCGATTCGCCGTATGTATCGAATAATCCCATATTAAACCTCCCCTCACGATGCTGGCTTACCCACGGAGACTAATGTTCCGACCAGCATCGTGACCGAATGTCTAAGCTATATGGGCGCGCTTCCTCCTTAGCATGGATTCTGGCTTGTAAGCCTTAACTCTCGTTTCCGATGAAGGATTCTCAGTCTGATATAGCTGCCAAACACCAGCTAAGGCCATCACCAAATCGTCATTCGCACCATCTTCAGCCTCAGCCCTCCAGCCACCCGGCTTCATTTTCTTTACAAAGCTGAACATCTCGTTGATTGTAGGCAGATGGTAGACAGTAACTAGCCCATTGTTGACTAAGTCTTCAACGCCGGACAACATAACAGGCCGCGTAGCCGAGTTGGTGTTCCAGCCCATCTTATCTGTACGCTCTAGCTTGCCCTCGCTATCTAACTTGTACTGACAATAGACGATAAAGTGTCCCTCTGTGTTGAGACGATTGAGTCGCTCAAGCTCATAGCCGCCACCGTTGTTGGTCTCGTAGGCTATAACTGGCTTTACTCCGGTTACTTCGTGTATCCATTTCAGAACCGGTAAGAGCTTTGGGGTTACGTCAACTATCGACCCCTCGTAGTGCATCACCAATGGCACATCTAAATGCGTCTTGCTCAGGAACTGGCCAGCGTTAAAGTCGCTGCCCTCTCCAGCAGTATCGACAAACACAATAATGAACTCGCCCGTTCGCAGCTGACGGAGCAGCGTAAACATATCGCTGTCTATGCTCGCTGGCAGTTCTAGGGCTGGGTATTTCACTCCATACCTCCGGCATATTCGAGCATCCTTAGCATGGCTTCCTGTTTGAACAGGGGTAGGCCACTGGTCAAGAAGGCTTCTTGTGGGGTCATCGGATACTCCTGGACTCCTAGACGGCCTAAGTTAGCGCGCTTGGTCGTTACATACTCTTCGTCATACTCCCACAGTGGTGAGTAGAATAGTGCGGCAAACTCAGTCAAATTCAAGATCGTTCTATCCCAGAAGCGCTTGTATGAGTTAAACCCCGCTGCAGTAGTTTCAAATATCTTGTGAGCGCCAGGGAGACACGCTTCGCCAACGCCAGCCATTAGCTCATCGAGATCAGCCAAGGACACCTCTGTAAGGTGTAGAAATGAGATGTCATCACCCCGACCGAAATCTGTATTACGCGCCGTGCCGACCTGTAAGACATTTTGGAAGTGGTCATAACCGCCCTGATCATTCTCTACCTTGCCCTCCCAAACCATCTGATTCTTGGAGTTGTATTTGTAGGGAAGCTTTATGCCGTTCTTCTGTTCGTAGCTGGTGATATAGTACTTTGCCCTGGCCAGCTGTTTGTCAGAAGCAGTCTGGTCAAAGCTCATTGAGATGCATTTCTCGTTCTGACCGACTATGAACTTCGTGGCCGCTATGCCTAGCGCGTCAGAGCTAAAGCCCATCTTGCGTGCCTTGAGCACGAGGATGCTCAGGAACTTCTCCATAAACATATTGAGGCTGTGTTGCGCAGGGTTGGCTATGAAAGGCACTGGTCGTTTTTCTTTATTGATAATCTTGAAGTTGTCGGCCATCAAGGCTTCATACCCAGCTGCGTTAAAGCCCGTATCAACAATCTTAGGATTGTTCTGTAGCGGGTCGGGGTATTGGCCCAGATCATATGCCATACTTGTTGCGCTGCTCCGCTACGTGTTGATGGAAGTGGATAGACTGTGGGGCCTCGGTCTGTTTGCCTAGCCCTATCAACTGGGCGGCCATGCCTGATGCTTTGAGCCGGGTAGAGTGATCTGGCGTCTCGCCTACCAGCTCCCAATGGCCCTCATCGTCTTTTTCGTACTCCTTCTTAGACGCATCAAGCGCGTCATTGATAGGCCGCACAATGCGCTCTAGTGTTATGCCCTGCTTCTCAAACTCTGCATGTAGCGCCGCCTGTATGCTAGGTTTTGCAAGGTTCTCACTAGCTATTGACCGGGCAGTGCTTTCATTAGCTACATCATAGGCCTCCATAGCAGCCTGGACACCGGTCTTGCCCTCTGCCTTTGCCTTGATAAACTTTGCCTGTTTCACTGTGAGAGCCGGTTTTGTCATGGTGGGGGATATATCAAGCACATCCCCAGACAACAGAAAGACGTAACAGGAGCGGTCAGGTAGGCGTTACGTCACGAGAGTTTATCTTCAAAACTTAAATGTGGAAAATGTAACAAATTGACATCATCAAAAAGTAAAGGTGCTACCGCTCCTTGATATGAAGAACGGGCGAATCGTGTCGCCCAGGGACATGCTAGATTGTTAGAGTTCCTGCTTTAGCTAGAGGATTTTGGGATGATAGCTACATTGTAGCACAAACGGAACCCAATATCTACCTCGAAGGACACTTAGCCCTACTATGTCCTGGAGTACCGCAGATAGCGCAGAGCCGCCCGGCATGGAATAGCGCCCACTTAGGTTTCTTTGCTTCGTACTGAGCATCCTTGTTAGTCCCGTCCAGCCGCACGACATTGTCCACGCCGTTTGCTATGAATAGGGACTCGTTTACAGGCATCCAGTTGTAGGTTTTGATCCTAAGCTTCATAGTATCTCCTGTCTGCTTTGGGGGGTCATAGCTCGGCCAGTTTCTTTTTCATAAGCTCTAGGCTCTCGTTGTAAGAAAGACCGGGCGTATCCCAGGCTTCTATGCAAATCTCCAGCATCAAATCTTTGACCTGTTGCTTCGTTTCTTCGTTGAAGGCGGGTAGGTCACCCTTATCCTTCGCCCCAGCTTGATAGTGCCAATACCTGTATTCTTTTAATATCTCGTCTAGTTTACTCATATTCTTTCCTTTCGCTGCTTTGGTTAGTGGAGGAGGGGCGGTCAGTCATGGCTTCAGTCCTAACCTTGCCCGGAACTGCCGCCGCCACTCTTTATCTTCTGGCAATTCACCCTTAGAGATATGCCACCAGTCGCAGTTGTCGCATCTATATGCATAGCCGCCGCGACCATGTTCAGCGGAACGGCGCATTGCTAGTTCTTGGGCCTCTTTCTTGCTGTACATGGCTTTACGGCCGCACCGTAGCTTACTCATACTCTACTCCTATTTAGGTTGTTGGGGGCGGGGGTCATAGTTCGTTTATCCTTAACCACACGGCGTTCCTGAATTTACTGCGGGCCTGGAATTCGCGGCAAGCTATGTTGTCCTGCGGGCACACGTGGGATACGTGCATCTCGCCATCGCCTACCAGTTCAAACATCAAGTCTTTAATCTGTCGTTTGAGACTGGTGTCCTTACCGCCCTTCCAATGTCGCCAATCACCGCCAGCTCCGTGTGGGCCGGGGCCATCTTTGTACACGGTGTGGTCTAGAATATCGTCTAGCTTACTCATTCTCTACCTTTCTGGGTGGGGTTGGGAAGTCAGCGGCGTGCATGGTTATACCGTTTGCGTTAGCCCGTTCTATCAGGTCAGCAAATCGCTTTGCAAAGTCCTTCATACAATTACCGCCGCACCCCTTAACGTGTTTGATGTGTAGGCTGGTTTCACGCATTGCGGAGTTTGTCGTGATTAGTCTTTAGCTCGATAAGTTCATCCAACGTTCGGTACATATGGCCACTGTAAGTGTCAACCCACTGCATATATGCATATAATGCTGTGCCGTCTTCCAGTTCGTACTGGGGCATAGTTGGGTCAATATAGGGGTGCAGGGCTTCTGCCTCTTCGTTGGTGATAAAGTAGGTTCGCTTAACATTAGTCATTTTGTAGCATCCTTTCTAGTGATTGCTTGGCCATTATTAGTTTGTTGGTCATTGGCGAGTGCAAAACCGTATCTGAACAGTGCAGCTTACTGTTAGCCTCGTTAATCTTGGTGTGGTAATCGGCCGCTAAGGTGACGGCTTCGAGTACCTTTTTGAGTTCTCTGGTTTGGTCTTCGCTCATTGTTATCCTACCCTCCTAATCTCGGCCGCCTTGCAGCAGCATTTATCGTCAAAGTTTGGCATTCCAAAGTATTCCTCATCACTCAAGCAGGAACCGCAGTGTAAGCCTCTATGCTGAGTGGAAACGCAGTAGAACCTGTCCCACTCTTTGTCTGTCATTTTTGTTCGTGGATAGCGTGCAAAGAAGTCTATTTCTTCTTGTGGTGAGTTTGGGCGAAATGTCGCTAGTTCTTCTGGCAGTGTGGTCATTCCGTCCTCCTAATCTCATATGGGGTCATCATGGCTTTGATATTGGTCACTCGTACAAACCTACCTCGTGCATCACGCTTGATCTTGCCTAGTGTTTCCCTGATGCGGAATCTGAATTTGGTTGTGGTCATATGCCTCCTAGCTGGGTCATTTATCGCCCTTCAGCACGTATTGACAGTTCTTAGCACTAGGTGAGTCCGCGTAACCCTGACTTGCCAGGCAGCGGTTATAGAGCTGCTGTGTTGGGCTCTCATGTCGCATCCGAGGTATCTCTATCGCGATATAGAAGATGAACACCGCGACTATCACAACCGCGGCCAATCCGCACACCGTGATAACGATTGCTGCCTTTGCCTCTTCATTCATATTTGCTCCTTTA
>CAZEUN010000032.1:0-37195 GCA_964515595.1 uncultured Oleiharenicola sp.
TCTAACGGTATGTATAACTCTATACTTTGATCAGTATTATAGGCAAGTACGTATAGCATGTCCTCATTATTCGTGGCAAGTGGCTTTTGGATTTTGAATATTTGCTGCTCGCCAGTCTTGGTTTTGGGTTTTGCAAAAAATTTCATACAATTTTCACCTCCGCATTTTTCGGGATTATACCCTTGATCTGTTTCATCAGCTCATTGAGTGTTGGCTTATAAAGTATTGCAATATCAGTATCACGCTGGGTATGCTCGGCATCCTCAAGCAGTGCGCCGGTCTTTTTGATGTGCTCAATAACTTCATCGGTTAGGCCGATCAGCACTAACCGCTTTCCCGTATCAGCTTGAGCTAAGCAGGTAACTAGACTGCTCACGATTTTTGCTCCTCATCTGGCTCGAAGCCGGGCGGCAGCAAACCAGCATCCGGCATTTGACCGTTACCGATTGCCGTGTAGAAGCCCCGCTTGAAGCGGTCCCATAGCCGACCAATGCCGTGTTTATCGGTGATCTGCAGGTGCGCCATAAACTCTTCGGCGAATTCGACTAAGCCGGTATCAATCGCCTCAAACTTGCTCTTGAGATACCAATATAGCATGCGGTAATGCTGATTCATCTTTGCCTGCGAGACGTTAGGTACAATCACCCGCACCGGAATATTACCACTGCGGCCATCAGGCAAGGTGACATGCTTCTGAAATACCACCATGATAGCCACCGTGTCTTTGTCCATTTTGAGCCCTGACTGCTCAGCTGTTTGCTGCGAGATAGTGGTGAATTGGATATCATAGATTCCCTGATCATTCAGTAGCTTGGTAATTTGCCCTTGGGTAGTCATCCAATTCACTGGTGTCTTGCGATAGGCATTAAGATTTGCTGGCATGTTTCCCTCCTTGTACCGGAACGCCGGCAGCGAAGTAACCCATAAATATATTAAGCGCCAAATAATCAGCCTGCTGCTTTGGGTCATTTATGGGCTCATCCCGATCGTATAGGTGTGCCCATTCCCGACCCCAGCCGGCAAACTTACCATCATCGTCGCGTAGTATCTCGGTGTGGCTATAGCTCATGCGCTGATCAATAGAGGTCAATGTCACCATTAGCACTTCAACCCGATCTTTACGCTGTGACGGCGTGGGCACGCCTTCCGGCAGATAGGGTGCTTTCATACCAATATCTGTCGGGTATTGCGCTAACCAGCCTTCAGAGACGTGCGCGACAGCGACAAGCATAAAATCAGGCATCTTCTCGGCAAACATGATACCTAACCCCTGCATGGCTTCGTATTTGCTCATGCCTTCCGGCGGCCAATCTGCCATCAGGCAGGGCATAATACCGAATTGCTTTGTCTTACGATGGCGACCAATCAGCGTGAATACATGCTGGGCGTTGCCGCCGGACTGTATCTCACCTTTGGCAATTTCTTCGCGTTTTTCCAATTGCTCAAAATATTCATCATCAGTCAGCCAATCCTGCGCCGTACCTTGCTGCAATATCTTGAGTAAGGCCAGCGCCGCACGGCGCTCGATACTATCTACTGCTTCATCCATTGCTCTCGCCTCGCCTTTTCTGCTCTGATTTATAAATATATACGTCCTTCATAATTGCCCGGCGCATGACGCGCATTGGCTTGATTCCCTGCACTTTCGCCATTTCGTTGATCGTATCAACTGCATCGGGCGCCAGCTTCACAGTACGTTTAACCGAGTACCGCAACGGACGGGCAGGGCGGCCGAGACTGTCATGTGGCTGCTTCATTTCCGGTATCCGTTCGGGCTTAGGAATGGAAAAAGCGCACAGGCAGCTTCTTTGCTACCGATTGGCATACCATAGCGGGCAATCTGCTGCTCGCCTGTTTCTTGGCTGTCAGTGCCATCTACAATGCCCATATAGCATTTCCATTGGCGGGGCTTAGTATCGAGTGACAAGATAGCCACACAGCCGATAATAGGCTGCTGTCCAAGCGATACAAGGTTTGGGGTTGGCGGCGTCCACCATTTGCTGCCTAGAATTTCATAGTCTTTAACCATTACGCTTTGCCTCCAACAATTCTAATTTCATCACGATACTGTATTTCCATCGCCGCCCAAACCGCACCCGAGCCCCGGTCTATTAGCAGATCGCGCAAGCGCTCACCGACGTTGCGGTTATCGCCCGAATAACAAGTAACACCCTCTGGCATATAGGGGCATTTGTTGTGCACGTTCTGCTGTGATGTATAGAGCGGTCGGTCATAGTGAAACGTATAATCCGGCGCATGCGGCTGCACGGCGGGGATACTGATACGCGACCGTTTGGAAATCAGATCAAGCTGCATTTCTTTGGGCATAATATCCGTAAAGCAAGAGAATGTAACAGCACCGTGGTCGCCGCGCATAACGAATAGAATCTCAGCGCCCTGCCAGCCGTCACCGGTCTTACGCTTGTCATAGCCAGGGTATATGATTACTTCCCGTTCCATTACGCCAGCCAATGCTTCGGGCAAGTCATTTTGGGCTTGCCGCAGGGACAGATTACTATATTGACACTTGTGATTTTCGACGACCCTCTACCCATGGCGTCACCCGTTAACCTTCATGAAGCACGGGTGGCAAATGGTGCGGCCGTGATAGGAATGACCAAAGGCAGCAAATGGTATAGTGCAGTTCGGGCAAATCATCTCGTTACTCCTGCCACCAGCTTATCACGGTATACTTCAACACCAGCCGGCACTCGACCGCCAGCCTTGATATCGGCAGCAACTTCTATACGCAGCGCTTCTAGTACGCGCTCGCGGTTCAAGATGCTGGGGTGATCTTGGACTAGCTCAAGCGCGCTGGTGATACGTACCTTAGAGGCGCCATATTTAACCTGTGCGCCGCCATTTTCGGTACGGATATTGGATTGCGGTTGGTCGACATTCATCAGCTGCTGCATGGCAGTCTCAGGTCGCAAGTGACCGCGACCAGCACCAATGCGGTTTTCGATACTGTCAATGCGCTTGCGCGCAGCCGCTTCTTGCTCATCATGATACTGCAGGATATTGCCTTTAAGCAGTTTTTCGACAGTAGCAATATTGGTTTCAGCCGGCTCGAATAAGGCGCGTATTTCCTTGAGTGCCAAATTGAGCGGCTTAACAATCGATTCCTTGGTAGCTTTTATCTCTTTTTGAACTGTCTTGACATCAGCCAGCATCGTTGATGCTTTGGCTAGATCATCTTCGCCGGAAATGACCATTTTGCTAGCCATATCCTGAATCGTCGCAGTCCGCTTGGTAATGGTCGTAAGTTTAGCTTTGTCTGCAGGTTGCATCTTAAAAACCCTCCTGTGCGCCAAAGAATTCCATAGGGGTGCGGGCTGCCAAAAACTCACCATCGTAATTGTAGGCAAGCACAGCTTCAAGCACGTCGTCATCGAAGTTGACGCGGTGCATATTATCAACCCGGTTCTGTAGTTCGCCGGAATCCTCGCTAGTTTTGCGCTCAAAGATTTCAGTCTCGCCATCAGCGAAAACAACATCTATACGAGCGACATCCTCTGTCTCGTAGTTTACGTTAGTGAACATGGTAGCTTGCTCCTTTCATTAGCTGCTACCTTCTATACTACCAAAAGACCGCCTTTAAGTCAATAGGAAAATACAGGTTATCCACACTATTTGTCGCGGCTAACAAACACATTCCAAATCAATGCGAGCACGCAAAGTATGGTGACAATCCATACAAAGCCCTCGATGGTCATACGACCTACCAGAACGGCGTCAGTGACGTGCCGAGAAAGAAATGCAGCGTCAGGTCGCACCATGCCGATGCAAAGATAAACAGCGCCAAGCGGTGCGGCCATGATTTGCCACGAATTAGCCACCAAATGAACTCACTAAGCGTGCCGCCGTCGTTATTGACCGGCGGGAAAAAGCGGCGCAAGTACAGGGCTATGCCTTCGATGATGCCGAAGCCGCCGATAAACCACATGAGCCAATATGGGGCAAAAACTGGTAATAAAGCAGCCGCGATAACGTCTATCATCTGTGGAATCTGAGTTTACTTAACAAGTCAAGTATTCGTGCTAGTAACCCTTTAGCGGTTTGGTCGGCTTGCTGTGAGGCGGCATCCTGCGATGGTGTCATGCTCGTTATCTGATCATGCAATGTCGCCAGTTCCGCATTGTCATTAGCGATTTGCGCCAGCGCCTTGGTCAAGTCGGCTTTCGCGCTGGTAGTCACATCACTAGCCTCATTGATCTGCTGCAGCAACGCGGTAATGCGCTCATTCTGCCCATTGATAGTATTTTGCATGCCGGTGATATTAGCATCACGGCTGGCAACTTCGGCTTTGGCGTCACTGGCGAATTGCACCCAGCTGCGCTTGCCGGCTGTCGCATTGATTTCGGCGTCGCTGCCGTCACCGTTCGGGCGCAGCAGTTTGTAGGCTAAATGGGCTTGGTTGGCATCGGCTATCATTTCATCCCCCTGTGGCTTTGGTTGCGGGGCAGGCTGCGCGGCACTCTTAAAGCGCAACCATCCCGCAACGTAATTATAATTGTGCGTTACCTGATGAACAGTACGACCGCCCCAATTCTGATCAGCTGATATAAACGTCCCAGTGCCAGGCAGCGGTCGTATACAAGCAGCAATATGCCCTGCATTGCCCGAGCCGGGCAGGGAAGTCAGCCAGATCATAATATCGTTTGGCTGCGGCACGGCATTCGGTGTATTTTCAATCCATTCGTATTTGTCGGGAAATTGCTTTGCCGCGTTTTTCCAATAGTAAGCATCAGCCCACATGACTGGATAGCCGTTGTCGGTGACGTAAATGCAAACGCCTTGGACGCACTCGCCACGCAAATACTCACGGTCAGGGCGCGGCGCATATAGCAGCGACTGCCCTTTGTATCTGTCAAGATATTGCTGCGCGGTTTCCTTCATTACCGCTATAGTAACGCTACTTGCCGCCGAAGTCTACAGTTTGCGGTGGCAAAGTTACCTCTGGTTTGCGGTGTTTGCAAATAGCAACGCCAATATTGGTAAAACCAACGCGGATATCATCGGGGTTGGCACATTTGTCGGCGCAGTGCCCCACGGTCGCATAGTCTGGATATAACGGGCATACGTCCATGTCTTTGGCTTTGTCATCTTCGCCAGGCGGCACATCACTGCTAGATATAGCATGCGCAGTTGGCGTCAGCGCCACTTGATACATCCAACCGAATCCGAATAATGCAACGATTGCAAAAGCCCAAATAATAATCAGTGACTTCATAAGTGCCCCACGCAAAACCAGAAGCTATTTTGCTTATTCGCGCGGCATTGCTGCCATTGGAATACCGACCAGCCGATTGAAGCAATAATGACGAACACTACAAGGGCAACCATAGTCATCATCGACCAAAACATTTTCATAACGATAATTGTACTCCTGCTATTGCCCGCATGATTTCCATTGCTACCTGCGGCACTATGGCATTTCCGTAGGCTTTGATTTGCGCGTTGCGGTGCTGCGTCTTACTGAGCGTAGTGCCGCCCATTCTAGCGGGTACCCCATCATCCATGCTACAAAGTTCGGCTGCAACTTCAAACCAGTTCCGCTCCCAACCTGTGCTGCCAAATTCGGCGTCTTCTTGGTATGGCTGCCGTTCCAGTCCCATCCGCGCCTGATGCTGTTCGCCCGGGGCGTCTGTAGCAGCTGCATCAGACGGGCTAGACCTACGCTGCCATCCTTGCCGTTGCGGTTTATCTTGCGCGGCATTCCCGTTCTCGTTTGGTAAAATGTGTCGTCTTTGCCTATCACCGCGCCCATCGCTCCGTCGCTGACTACGGCGGTTGGCAACAAACCAAATTCTGTCTCGCCGATGCGGGGCACCAACGGCGACAGCCGGAATAATAAACGGTTGTACTTCGTAACCTGCGGCCTCCAAATCAGTGCATACTGTCTCGAGTACCAAGCCTTCGTTCCAAGTAACGAGCCCACCAACATTCTCAGCGATGACCCATTGCGGTTCCGTAAGTCGTATAACTCTAAGCATTTCGGGCCAGAGATAGCGTCCGTCGGTCGTTCCACGCCTAAGTCCAGCTGCACTAAACGGCTGGCAGGGGAATCCGCCAGTGAGAATGAACGGTTTTTGGTGCGCCCGTGCTCGATCAGACTGTCTAGGCTGTCGCGCCCTTTTAATTTGCTTGCGCCTTTCCAATCCCTTGTTGAAGGTGTCGGAATCAAACTGTTTGATGTCGCCATAGATTTTACTTTCCGGCCAATGCTTTTTCAGCACTGCTTGGCAAAACTTATCATTATCACAAAATATATGCTCTACATTATCCCATACTTGGTCGGCCGCTAAAGCAAAACCGCCGATGCCTGAAAAAAGATCGATATGTAGCATCAGTTGCTCCTAATGAACATGTCCGCATAACGCCGCAGCCGTTTGATCATACGCTGGTGTTCTTTGATCTGCTTATCGATAGCATCCGCCTGCACTTCGGCGTCGTCTGACCCTTCGCCATTACGGGTACAAAATTCGCAGTCACATTCATGCCCCCAATCTATAGCGCGACGATCGACCTCCAGCTGGCGTACTTCGCGCTCAAGCTGGGTAATATAACTTGGCACATTGCCCAGAAAACTCATACCTTTACACTTTCAGGGAAAAATACTTTGTCTAGTAGCTTCACTGTCGCACCATGCACCTGCATCGGCAATACTCCTTTGCGCGGAATCTCTGGCGCATAGCCCGGCGCGCCGAGCCCGCCGTAATCGCTCGCTAGAAGGAAATATTTGCCAGTTGTCCAGACATCGAAAACAGTAAAACCGCCATCCATGACACGCATATGATATTCGCTATAACGCTTGAAATCCAACCCGCGCATCTCGCAGTATCCTTCGACCATGGCAGGCAATTCGCTGTAATGGTGATTACGCCGCCGGCTCATATCGATATTCCCTGCTCTTCTGCCACGGCTAACAGTAATGCAACGCGGTCTTTAACCCATGGCAATGTGCCCGCGATATCCTGCAGCTTGATGGGGAATTCAACCCGCTCATAGCGCAATATCGTGTCGCGCGCTTGGTTCCAAACCTCGCAGAGAAATATGCCCTGCCTCACCTGAATACCATGCATGCCCAGCTGGAAAGCGTAAAATTTTAGCTGTCGCTGCTTGGATTCACTCTGGTAAGACTTAACAATTTTGCGCCAGCCCTGCTTGCCGTCGACCACGGTTTTGTAGTCGATGATAGCATTCTTGGCTGACGATACCAGATCAAGCCGGGAATGGATGACAACACCAGGCAAAATTTCCGTCGTGAATTCATGCTCGACATGTGATACCGGCCAATCAAGCCCGAACGTCTGTGGGACACGCATCGTTTCGCGCGCCTCCTCTTCAAACATCTTATGACGGATAGCGCCAAAATCCATGTCGCTGCGTCGCACGCTAGTCACCTGACCAGCTATTTCAGCCAGTACCCGATCTACCTGTTTGGGCGTGCAGCGCAATAGTTGGGTGTAGCGCGTATGTATTTTTCCGTCTGTTCGATCGTAAAAGTAATCACTCATTTTCTGCCGATGCCTCGTTGTCCGCTGGGCTGTTCTGTGTCTCAACAGCCTTTGGCTTCACTTTAGCACCGTTAATTGCATTTCGTTTAGCTTGGGCAGCCGCAATGCGGCGACGTGTCAACTCTTCGGCATCACTGACTAATTCACCCTCGATGATGTCACCCGTCTTCGGGTCGAGATTGAGCTTTCCAGCCTCTGAAAGATTATCAAGCGTGACAGCATAGGCAAGCCGGCTATCAGTATCGCTCTTGGGTAGTAACTTGCTAAACCGTTTAACCACCGTCTTTTTGTATTGTTCAGCCGGCCACTTTTTCCATGGCGTATCGTCACCAGTAGCCTTGACCGCTTGGTCACGGATTTGCTTGATTTCACTTTGGGTCATGACGGCAAATGCCTTCTCGCCGGTATTGAGCACGGCTGTAGCATAGACGAATAATGCCTCATCAGACTTGGTACGGTCACGCCCTAAACTTGCAGCTGTCCATTTATGCACTAGCTTGCGGTCGCTACCTTCTTCAATGCTCCATTCATCTTCGGGGAATACCAACTGCGCATCAATCTTGTTGACGACGCCCGTGTTGTAAGCCAGCTGCGCAAGCCCGCGATACATGATTTGGAATTGCAAATCTTTGCCATAGGGAATGAGTGCCACGTACTGATCTGGCGTATTGGGCATCAGGTTGAGCCGCACGCAAGCCATCATGCCGCGGACAATCGAAAGAGGGTCGCAGTCGCGCAGCTTCGGGTTTTGCTGCGCCATGATTGCCACGTGGGTAGCAAACTCATGCGCCCGGGCGTTGCCGACAATACTGATTGCATAGCGCTGCACTAGGTTAGCGGCATCAGATAGTGTCTCCAAAGCTGCTACGGTTTGTTTATTCTCTGGCGTCACCGGCGCCTGCGGTGTCGTTTTACTCAACTGCTTGTCTTCGCTGTTATTGACCTCTGCCATGATGAAATGCTCCTTTCAATTAGCTTTCCATCGAAATATACACCAAAGACAGTCTTGCGTCAATATTTCGGTTATCTATACCTCAATGCGCAGTGGCAACAGCAGCCAAATCAACCACGGCAGGTCGTCGAGACTTTGTATAAGGCAAACGAGTGCGAGAATTTGCGCTGCTGGCTGCAGAATCTAGGGCTAAGGCTTGTTTTTCGGGCAAAGGTGCATCATGAGCTGTGTTTGATGATAAAGGCGATTCTAGGGCTCCTACGTGCGTCGCTTTTTCGTCTCGGAATCGTTTGCTGCCTTCACTTACGCCGTATTGTCTGATAAGTTCGCGTAAGCGGTCTTGGTTGTCTGTGCTGTTATCCCCATTATTGGGTAGGTTATCCACATCATTCGTACGCCGTTGTTCAGGGGTGTTTTGTTGTTTATAACTTTTAACATTTTTACCCTTAGTTAAATGGTTTAGTTCAACTGGGTTAGTTAGGGTCGCATCAGTGCGACTACCCGTGGTCGCATCCATGCGACTACCCCCGTCTCGCTGGTGCGACTGGGTAGTCGCATTTTCGCTACTACCCACCTGCACGTCTGATAGCAAGATACGGTACAGGTTGGAATCAGCATCGCCTTGGTCAGTCAGCCGGCGGTGACGCTCAATGACACCGAGCTCGATTAGTTTAGTGAGTGCACGAAAAATACTGGCACGATCATAGCCAGTGGTATCAACGAGCCGTTTGACGCCCGGAAAACAAACACCCTCTGCATCCGCGTGGGCACAGAGGGTTACATATACAGATAATGGGGCACCTTTCATTTGTGGCAGCAAATGCTTATTAGGCACTAGCGCATAAGTTCCTGGTCGAAAGTATGTTATCGACCGGGCGGCATTTGATGATTGTGAGCCCATAAAAGAAAGTACCCTCCTTTTTGCTCGGGGGGTACTTATCTAGTTACTAGTCCTATCGTCGGTATCATAGTAGCATACCTACGGTCTAGAGGTCAATACCCTGCCGAGAATCGAAGCTACTCATAGTCTTGAACGATAGGACTATAACTAGCTCTGTACTTAAATATATCACACGCAACCGACAATACAACACCCCACATTTATGGTGTGTGGATAGCCATAAAACGCTAGAATATCAGTACGCGATGTATTGCCACCACGTCGGTACTTCCAGCCTGACGGCAATCACCTTGCGGCGACTTGCAGGCTGGCGCACATCTATAGTCATGCACCCCTCACCATAAAACCGTTCCATTATAGCACATGTTTAGCGCGGTAAATAGATTGACCAGAATAGGCATAACAGATATAATATTGGGCGGTTCGCTGTGATGCGATACCAGTAGAGGCTCCTTTCAAAAGCATTCTCTACTAAAAAGCACCGTAGGCCATAAACCTGCGGTGCTTTTTGATTATGATTGTACTATTTCGTTTCGACTGCTTTGCCGTCGTATTGCGGCGTCTTGGCGTATCCGAGTAGCCAGCCAAACTTCGGCCATTTCTGCTCAAGGGCATGAATGATTAGGTAGTAGAGCAGGGTAAAGCCTGACGTGCCTAGGGCAATGAGCCCATCAACGCTCTTTGGGTCGAGCGGGATATTCTTGGTAGCCAGCCATGCGACAATAGCGCCGACCAGTATGGGCACGAAAGTCCTGATGTTGCTAATTACGTAATCGTTCATTTTGATCTACTCCTTACAGCTTTAATATTACGAGCCGATATAGTGAAATGATATTCCACGACATCGACAAAAACAATGCGATTAAGGTAATCACCAGCTTTATGGTTGCGCTGCTATTAACCTTCTGAATCGCCGGCATAACTTCGCGGTCAAGCCGCCGGGTCAGTTCCCGTTCAACGTCACGCAGCTCATCGGCACTTGCCATGCCGCCGAAATCCTGCCGGACTTGCACCATATCATACTCAAGGTCGCCTAATTCGTGCTCTACCACTGCCAAGCGTTCTTTGACGCCTGGGCGGATGTCCATTATAAGCCGGCGACGAGACGATTTAACAAAGCCTTCATGAGCACCTTGTCTTGGGGATTGGTGCCGCTGGGGGCTGGGCTGGGCTGCTGCTGCGGCATTGGTGCGCTGCCTGCCGATGATGGCATCGATGGCTGGATACTCGCCACTGGGACGGCCTGAGGCGATGTCGTCAAGGGCGTTTGCGATGGTCCTGCTGGTCCGCCTAAAGGATTCGGCGCCATTACCTGCTGCTGGGCTGGCATCGTCGTGCCTCCCCCTAGGCCAGCTAGACGCCGACGCATCAGTGCCTGCATGATTTCCGGTGTAAGCCGCATTTGTGGGTTCATAGTCGTCGTACTCCTTAGTTACATCTATTTCGTTTTCAATTTGCAAACTCTCTTCTTCAATGATTGTACGCTGCAAAGGGTCAGTATCCATACGCACCCGCTCCTTGTGATGCTAGACTTCCGGGGCTCATCCCCATTGACTGTTCAAGTTGGGAAGCAAAGTCACTGCCACCAGCGCTTACACCGCCTGACTGCGCTAGCTGCAATACGGTGCCGAAATACTGCTGCAACTGGTTCAACTTGGTTTGGACAACTTCAGGGCTATCGAACGGGCCCGGCATAATCTGTGATTGCACTTGCCTAATTTCAGATTCATTAGCTTGGGCGCCAGTTTTCAAGCGCAAGAGGTTATCTGCAATCGTGTAGCCGACAGCGTTATATTGGGCGGTGCCCGCGTTATTTGATATGAGGTTACCAATGCCGCCGCCCAAACCCTGACCAGGGATAGCGAGCGAGCGCAACACATTCGGATTAGATTGAATCATCTGCCCTAACTGACCCAGTGACTGCATGGCAGATGCCGCCAAACCATACTGCTGCGAAGTGACTTTAGTTACATTCATGCCGCCAGCGCCGCCACCTGCCGCCTGCTGCTGCTCAATCTGCTGTGCCATAGTTGACGCATCGGCAAGCGTCTTATAGGCATTCAGGTCGTTATTCTGTAGCGCCCGCAGCGCTGCGTTGGCTAGATCGACAGAACTATATTGCAAACCCGATGCCGGCTGCGCTGGATACCCGCCAGCGCCACCGCCGGGATTTATGACTTCACCGGTCAATGCCCCATTTGGCATTGCACCAGGCATACCGCCCATACTGGCAGCCAGCTGATCATAACTACCAAATTGTGCAGGGCTATTAGCCATTGTGTTCGGCTGCTGACCGTTTGGCGTGCTAAATAGTTCAATTGCATGAGCAGGGAATTGACGTACCGCCTGTTGAGTAAGTTTTGTAAGCGGACCACCTGTACCAGCGGTATATTTGCCCAGTGTTTCAATGCCACTACCAAGTTTTGTCTCTGCCGCTTTGACTGGCGACAATGACAGCAGACGACCCCACAGACCAGCTTTTGAGTTGCGTGACGCAGCAATAAGCAGGTTATTAGCGGTCAGGGCATTATGATACACATTGTTGAGCTCAGCCAGCTGCGGCACTTTGGAATTTAGGAAATCTCGCACGTCCCCTTTAATGATCTGTGCCACCGCTTCTTTCATCGGCTCAGCTGACTGAGCACCACGGGCAAAATTGATTGTATTGGCTTCAAGGTCTTTCGTGAATTGCCACAAGCCCTTGACATCGCCAGCTTGTACCAGCCGGCGCGCTTGTTCTATGGCGTAATTACTAGCGCTCTCGTCAAGACCTCCCATGGTGCCGATTCTGCCAAGTATGTTCGAGCCGAGATTATTTAACTCAGCTGGTGACAGCGCGACATTTGCCTTGGTATAGGCGCTGCCAATTTGGTCGCCTAATCTTGACAATGTTGGTTCCAATGCACGTTGCGTAGCCTCTGGCGAGCCCAATGGAATCTTCAAAGTACGTAACGTGTTAAGTAATGTATCGCTTTGGCGAGCACCCAACCCACTAGCCATGCCTGATGCCTTTGCGCCTTGAGCAAGCCCGAGCCCACCAGCTTCAATATTCTTGCCCATGGTTTGAATCACGCCAGCACCACCGCGTATGGCATTCGGGTTAGTGAACAAATCCCGTATGGTGTTACCAGTTACAGCGTCGAGCGCCGTTGCCCCGCCGCGAGCAGCCATAGCCGCACGCCCAGCCATAACGCCGGCTTTGCCTAGCTGGAATGCGGGACCGATACCACTGAATAGCGCATCCAAACCGCCTTCGCCGAGCGCTGAGCCCATATCGGTCTTGCCGGTGCGCACTTGGTCTTCGAGCAACCGCCCACCAGTACCACCGAGAAAACCACCGATAATACCTCCGGCTAATGTACCGACGCCGGGGAATAACAACGTGCCAATGCCAGCACCGGCAGCTGCGCCGCCAATACCACCGCCCTCAGATATGAAGTTGGTCCAGAATGGCGCATTACTGCCGGACTGCTGTTGCTGTTGCTGCTGCTGAGCTTGCATTGCCGCCATCTGCTGCCGGCGCTGCTGCTCATACTGATAGTTTTGCTCCATCAGTTGCAGTTGGTCGGGCGTATAGGGTTGCATTACAAGAAGCTCCTAAAGTTTTGCGGCACGGGCTTATTTTGTAACTGGTAGAACATATCCATAATCATCTTAGAACGCGGGTCGCCGTTGCGGGCTTGATTCAGTATCAGCGAGACGCTATTGCCATTACCGCCCTGCACCTCATTGATCAAACCCTTCACGAAGTTGTAATCATTTTGCTGCTGGGCAGTGATCATCGGACCATTCGATTGGGCAGGAGTATTGGCAAGTTTTACGCCTTGCAAGTACTGGTTATATTGAGATTCCTGCGCCGCCAACTGTTGCGCGTGCTGCCAGTCTTGCTCAGATAATGAGAATTGCTTGTTGAGTTTATCCATTAGCGCGCTCAATTCGTTTTGGGCGCCAGTGGTGTATCCGGTGATTTCTCTAGCAAACCGATCACCGAGTGAATTGATCTGCATTTCGAGCGGCTGCAGTGCCTTCTGCTGGTCTTGGGCATAAAGTGGCAGCAAGGTAGAGACAGCTTGGTTGCCTGAGCTAACGATGTCAGCATACGGCTGCATAGCCGTGCCAAGCGAATTAAGATTTGTCGATAATTTGTTGCCCTCGGCAGCTGCCATGCGGTCACGCATAGCCTGCGTCGTCAATGTGCCTTGCGTCCTAGAGGCGATATCCGGCACAAGATTGTTCAATAAGCCTTGGACACGGGTAACTTGGTCTTTATACCCCTGCAACTGCTGCTGGGCTGCAGGAATCCCGTACTGACCCTGTAATTGTGAGAATACATCTGTCAACTTCGGCTGTGCATTAACAGCGCTACTATACTGACCAAACAAATCAGATTGCTGCTGCTGTTGCCGGCTCAAAAGCGCGTTATAGTCAGCGGTCTGCTGTTTGGTAGCCGCCGTAAGGATATTGCTTTGCTGATTGACTAGGTTTTGTAGATCGCCTATGGAAGTCGCCACTATACCAACTCCAATAAATTACCTCAGTTGACGTAGTGGCAGCGTGGCGCGCCGTATTTGATCGTATTATAACGCACTTCTAGCAATTTGCTAGGCTAGGCGGTCCGCTTCCAGAAGTACACAACGATATACGGCTGCACCACGCTCGTAGAGTCATTCGTTAAAGCCACGTCAGCGGTCCGTGTGGTCCCGTTGGTGCTCGCTGCGCCGGTGTTGAATGTTGACGGCGTGCTGGTATCTCCCGCATGATAGCCGAACGTGCCGCCCACAAAACCAGCGTTGTGCAGATTGTTCTGAGCGACCTGGTGGGTGTGGGAATTCACCGTGAACGTCGGTTGCGTCGCGACACTTACGTTGCTAGCGACCGTCTTGGCGCCACCGGTTTCTTCGGCGGTATCGAAATCAGTATCATTCGGGTCCTGCCCAATAAGTACCTTGCCCGTACCAAATGCTTCCCATGTACCAAAACCTAATATCGACTTGTCGGACGGGTTAGTTGAGCTGGTTGTGGTATAGATACAACCTATCGGAAAACAGCGCTGTACAATCTGATCAGCAAGCGATGATTGCGCTCGTAATCCAATGACCTGCCGTGGTAGCATCGGCCCGCTGCTGGGAAGTGGTATTGGCTGTAGACCGCCATAATTCTTGAGCGGGTCATACTCATTCATTTTTGCTTGTCTCTGTTGCCGCTGTATCGTCGCGGTTGTCGTCAAACTTAAAGGTTATGCTGGTTATTTTGATATCATTAGCTGCTGCCGAAGCTAGGTCTATTCCCACTCGCGCCTGATAAAACTGATCTTCAGCGTTCAATGGCAGCACCACATCGACATCGCCGGCGACGCCTTGAATCGTATTACTATTGCTATCTGTGCCAGTCACATCAGTACCAGAGTGATCGTATTCGATGAACGGCGTCACAGTGCAGCCGGTCGGCAGCTCTTCAAATGTCACCTTCATGAATAGCGGTGCCTTGGCGATATCAGGGTCGCCATTATCAAACCATAATGATTTCCACATGGCCGCAGTAACTACATCGCTTGTTTCATTTACGCGGTCGATACCGCTATTCGTGCCTAGCCCATGCGTCCATGCCGCAAGCAATGTGCCGCTATGACCGCCTAAGAAGCTAATGCCAGTCGCAGGCGTGTCTGGTGATGTTGACGTATCAAACGTCGTGACCTTATGCCCATTACAGCTTTCATAGTCGTAACCGATAGCCTCGGGTAGACCCGACTTATTAGCACCGAAGCTGTAGACACCAATTTTTATATTGGTATTTGCCGTTTGGAATGGAAAACCGATATGCAGTAGTCCATTAAATACAGTCATGCAGTGGCGGGATACAGATAGGTAAGTATCAACTTGCGGCGCATCAGTGGCTGCGTCCGGTATAAATTCATCGACGCCGGGGAATTCAAATACCTCAATGATGTCGCCACCAGCCCAGTAATACAATCGGCCGCGCGCTACGAAATACAAACGATTATTGTGGGAAAATAGACCCTCTGGCACGCCCTGCGGCACCGGCACAGTAAAGTTGAGCGTATCGCTGGTAGTGTCCCAAAATATAAGCATGCCCTTGCCACCATTTCCGGCATTTTCACCGCTCGTATCTTCGACGCTATCCGCTATTGAGCATGCGACGGCAATGTATTCGCTATAGTCTGATATGCCAATGCCGATGAAGCTAGCGGGCAACACAATACGATGTGGGTCATAACCTGTCGACGTGGTAGTTACGTCGTCGTTACCGGATATATCCAAAAATTCCCACTCGCCGACATAACGCTCATTGCAGAAGTAGGTTTTTGCACCGAGCTGGTGGGTGGCATGACCAATGAATGCGGGCGTTGCTACTAGCGCGTCGGCATAAATGTATACGGCAGCCGTCGACTGCACATTGCCGCCACTAGAGGCTATATAGTGCCCTGCGCCGGCAGTACCAATTAGTATGTGTAAATGATAATCGGCTCCAATCTGCATACGATCGGTGCCGGAAAAGTGGTCAAAGACAATCGCGCCGCCGTTTGGCGGCAAACTGGCATGTGCTATGGTTTGGCTGGCAATTTCATTATCTGAGGCATCATGGATTACCACGGTCATACCTGCGGTACCTGCAACGTCTTTAGTGACCATCAGAAGCTCGACACGTTGCAGCGGCTCAGCCGTACAGGTGAATGGGATGCGCAGATCATCGCCGCCAAGTGTGACCTCGCTAATTGAACTTTGATTTATTAACAATCTATGCAATGGATTCGTACTGGCGTCGGAAAAGGCATTATCCTGCTTGAAATACATGCGGTAACTGAACTTGTTGATCTTATAGCTAGGCGTGCCGCTCAGTGGGCTAAGCTCATGAATACCAGTAGTCGTATAGAGAAATAACGCATCGAAATCAGGGCGATAGTCTAGATCAGCTGATGGTATTGAATTGCCATCGCTATCCGTTTCCTCGCCATATGTACCAACCGCGCCGTTACTTCCTGGGGTTCGCTTATAGGTATATGCGCCGTTGGCAAAATACATATTACCACCGTCAACCCGTGCGCCATCATACGTCCGCGGACCCTTAAAGCTACTGCCGCTGGCTTCAGTCGTCAGGGCTTTTTGTAAGGATAAACGAGCGGGGCTCTTACGAAAATCAATTAGCTCAAGGTCCGACGCGCTATATGCCGCGCCGACAGTATCATCGTCGCTGAGCCCATAGGAAAAATTTGTAAATCGTAATCGTTGATTTGCCATATTAGAGTAGCCCCAGTGTTACTATTGCCGTATCAGCAGCGTCAATGCAAACCCCAGGGTCGTCGTCGTAGTTTGCGGCTGCCGCCCCCGTGCCACCCTGACCACCCTTACCGCTTGCGCCGTCGGTTGAACTGAGCGCTACCGGCGGCGAAGTATTGGGATAGGTCGAAAAGGTCAAATCTCCTGTAGCTACTGAGTTTCCGTCTTCATCGACAGAGGTGATCTTGAAATGATAGGTGGTATTAGCAGTCAGCCCTGATAGGAATATTGCATGCTTATGCAGAAATGAACTATCGGTAGAGTTGCTGCCGTAGCTAGTCGTCGTGCCATAGTCGACACGCGCATTTGCCGGCAGGTCAGTTACCCACCCAATACGTGCGGCCGTAGTACTCCGATTCATTTTGCTGATGAGCGAAATGATTGGACCCTGCATTAGCTAATCTCCGTTGGATAGTTGATTGGGTAGGGTTCAAACGGCAGAGCTGGCGACGGCGGATTGATGATATTGTCACGGGTAACTACAGCATGTGTCTTCTTGGCGAGCGACATGCCGGCTATGTACTTATTGCTGAATTCAGTCTGCTTCTGTGCGTTGCCTCGGCTCGACCAAAACGCCTCGAGCGCAAAGTAAGCCGGCAATATCTGCATTTCCTGCGGCAAGTTTGGTATTTCAACGATTTTATAGTTTAGCCCGCTGTTCGTGTCGCCGAGATAGGCTGATTCAAGAGTAATATGTGTGCCGTCGGTATATGAGGCGATACGATACGGCAGCTCATTAGAGCCGGCAGTTGTTGGGATTAGGTAACGCCCAACCATCGCCGCTGTGAATACCGTAGTCGTGCCGACAACACTAGTCGCATTATTAGTTAACGCAATAGTGCCGGTGGCATAGGCTAGCACTGATAAATCTTTGTCCCGGGATTCAAAAATAATGTCGACATCGTAAGTTGAACTAGACGGTATCGGGTAGAATTCAACACTGCCGCCGCCTACCCCGAATTTCGGCTGATAGTGGTAGTGTGTCGGTCGCCCCTGCATATTGCCGCTCTTCATATACGCCCAGCTCTTATCGCTAGCAACTTCGGTTAGCGGATAGCGTGTAGTGCCATCGACAAATTCAAGCGTTTTGGGGAATAACACATCAGGCCACATCGTATAGCCACGCGTGCCAGCTACTAGATCAAGCGTGCGCGTCACCTCTATAACCTGCCGACCGAATTGTGCCAATATTCGCTGATAACCGATGTTGTACATCAACTTTAAGAATGTAAGGGTTGTGGCAGTGTTATCCTGCGCAGCCTTCTGCATGAATGTAATGGCATCGTCGAATGGCATCATGATAGTTACCTCTTATTCTATTACATCCGACGCAATAACGCCCGATTCAGTTGTGGGTTTCCGCCTTGAGCGCGCTGCACTTTCATATCTTGTAATGACTGCATAGCCTTTCGCAAGTCAGCAGGCATACGGTTGATAATCCTCTGTGCTACACCAAGGCTGTTGTTATTCCATGCCGTCTCAAGCTGCGTCTGCAGGGCATCAGAGGGACGCAAAGCACTGTGTGTGGCTGCATTAAGCTGAGATTCGGGCACTGACGCTTTATGTGTTAATGCCTTCAGGAATGCCTGCCGGTTAGTCACCATGTTACCCATCGGATTCTCGCCGGGATTGCCAGGAATTTGAATCTGTGCCTGTTTATACAAATTAGATTCGCGGCTTAGGCGACGATCTAAATTATTGGATTGCTGCATCACTTTTTTCAGCTGCGCTAGCTTTGCCTCTGAGCTTGCAGCTAGGTCTTCAAAAGTCGGCGCGGTCGATGCCAACTCTGGTGCGGCAATAGTACGGGCACCAGCTGCTGCCGGCGCTGCACCCTTCAGATCACCCAGCAGGGCTGACGGCTGATAACCGGACATCAATAAGCCAGACCCAATGCCTAATGCAGCGTTACCCGCCTGCCCGCCGATAGTACGCGCGACATCGCCTGTCGAATCCCCTAGAGTTAGTCCAGCGCGGTTCAACTGGTCATTGTAAAAGCGCGTTTTGAGCGAATTAGCATACGATTCTACCGCAGCATCATGTGCTGGGTTGCCCGTGTTATTACCCAAAATACGCCGTGCATAGTCTGCCTGCTGGTTCGCCACGTGGTCGATATACGGGCTCATGCCGGCATTGACTACCGACTGTGCGAAGGGTATCACGCTCTCTGTTAAGGCTACCGGCAGAAATTGCGGCAAATTATTAGCAAGCCGTATAGTGGCAGCATCGCTTGCTTTGCGGTCACCCGTCAGGTTGGCGACACCCAGGCGACCAGCATCAATCAGGGATGGTACACCAGTCATGTTAACAACTCCCCCGCCAAAATCTTGCAGGTTTTTCAGTCGCTGTTTGAGAAAGTTGCCGAAATCCATTGTAGCGCCTTACTGAGCGCGCTTTGCCATCGACGCTCGTACAATATTTTTGCGCTTATTATTATCAATTTGAGGATACTTGGAATGCACTGCAGATTTGACTTGTGACTGCTGGCTGGGGTTGCCAAACTGACTGACACGGGATAACGCATTGCGTGCGCGGTTAGCTGTATCTATCGGGTAGCTTCCAGCGCCCGGCGCCTTCGACGGGATAGCAAAATTACTCTTTGGCAGATTTTGCCGCGCCTGATAAGAAATACGTGCCATTATGCTGCTCTCCTTTGCATTGCTCGCTTAGTTATACTTTTCTTGACGTGTTGCGGTAGTTGGGCACCCTTCGGGGTAGCAGCCTCAAACTCTTTAGCAAGTTGCGGATGTTTAGCATACATAAAGGCGCGCTGCGCTTGTGATACGAATGGCATGAATTACCCCTGTTATTCGTGTCGGCAGCGTGGCGCGCCAATTTAATTTAGATTATAGCACTATATTGCTTAGGCGAATTGTTTTTTAATAACACCTTCAAGCTGTTCGTTGCTCATACTAGGCGACGTTTTGATTCCCAGCTTTTTAGCCTCGCTGAATAGACGTGAACGGCGTGCCTGCGCCGTTTCCGCTGGCGCTTCTGGCTCAGTAGATGTTGGCGGCTCTTGCGGTGGTAATACTGGCGCTACAGGCGCTGGCGGCGTATTAGCTACTGGCGGGTTATCCGGCATGCTCGGCTGGGTAGGCGCCAATGGTACAGCTGGCTGTGCTGGCTCAGGCTCGCCATTTGGTTCATCTTCGTCATCAGATAGCACGCCTAGTAGCGGGTCGGCTGCGGCACCCATATCGACAGCTTTGTCGCGCTCTTGATTAGTGTCGGCAGTATTCCATGCATCAATCTGCTGCTGCAACTGGGCTGCACCAGCATCCTTGCCTTGCGGCCGGTAGTAGTTATATACGCCTGTCAGTATGGAATTGACTACCTTTGGTCGCTCTACTTTATTCTTGAGCAGCGCTGGCGGGATAAATTCACTCATTGGTCGACCACTCTTTTTATACTCAAGCTCGGCTTGATATTCGCGCGACAGTAGGATATGATCGGTCAATTTTTTTGCAAAATGTTCGGCTAGAAAACGTGGCCAGATAATACGCTGGTGAGGATTGAGTGAATAACTATAGCCTGACCAACGTACACTAAAAACCTGTTCAGTTGGGTTAACCACATGCAACTGATCTTGCGGGCTGCTAGCCATAACACTTCACTCCTTTGCGGGTATATTACTTATGCCAACAGTATAGCAGATTCAAAAAGTCAGGTTATGCGACCACAACATCGGCGTCATCTGAGCTTGGGCGCCAGTAAAGTATATACTCTATCTGCCCGCCCGTAATATTACCCGCACTTCCAGCTGCCGCCACGATATCATCATTAATATAAAATTCGTCACCTATTGGACCCGCGCCTGTTGATGCATATGCACTTGGTGTTGAAATGGAGCCAAACCGCATATTCGTTGCTTGGATTGCGCCAATGATCGCCGACGTATCCATCGGCACGCCTGCGCTGAGATTAGTGCCTGAGCCGTCATCAGTGACATCTACCAAGCAGCGCGCCGTTAAGCGACAAGCGATTGCACCAGTAACTGTGAATAAAGGTATATTGCCGTCGCCAGCAGACAGAGCTGTTTCAGCCATGGCAGTAACAACACCGCTGCCATCATTGCCTCCTGCATCAGCAGCAGCGACGAGTGCCGTAACTGCAGCAAGGGATGATATAGCCGATTCAATATCTGCGGAAGTACTAGTAATAACGCCTGTGCCATCAGTAGCTAAACTAACTTGAATGCGTTTCGTACCGGCTACAAGGGATACTGCAAGCGACTGGTTAATTGCACCTGGATCGATATATTCAACGGTAATATCATTACCACCGCTACCGGCGAATGCTGCGGTGAACGTGATATCGTTGTTCAGCCCCGTAAGATTCGTCGTGAGTGTAGCCGTAGCAAGCGCGGCACCATTGCCGCTCGTACCATCAAAGGTTACTACTTTTTTGGAACGAATTGGCAGGCCGCCGCCGATTACTTGCCGGTTATCATCACGGTCCTGAGAAATCGGATAATGCATGCCTGCCAACCCCTATTACTTATTATGCTAATACTGGTGCTGTAGCACCGTCGGCATCGTTGCCTAACTCAATGGCATTCCAATCCGTACCGTCCCATAGGAGCACAGCGAAGTCGCCTGCATCTGCAAAGGTAATTGTAGTGCCACCGGCTAGATTGCTTGGTGTCAACGTGCCATCGCCGCCGTCGACGATAAGCTGAACTTTTTTGAGCTGACCAACTACTACGCCATCAGCGAGCGTACCCGCATCGGCGCCAGTTGTAGTCCAAGCGGTATAGAACGCTGTGACATTACAAGCACCAGCACCTGAAAGCGCTTGTTGGGCAGCTTTCGGAACATACGTCGCCTGCATGTCGGTTAAACCATCGACCAAACCGCCCGTATCAGGGTCGACTGGAAAATCATTGACTAGACCCCGTTCAGGGTAAACGTCCGATAGTTTACGACTCATCTGATTCGCTCTCTTCCTGCTTCGGCACCGTGCCGTCAGCCTTTACGCCGTTTTCCTTAAAATGCGCGTCACGAATAGCTTGCGCTTCTTTGGCAGATCGCTGCGGTTTGGCTTCAGGGTTAGTGTCAAACTCCTCGCCATCTCGCGGCTCATCGTGCCGGTCATGGATGTCACCTCGGTTGAATTTCGGCATCTTTCCCCTCCCGCCTATTAGTCAATGCTCAAAACAATTGGGTCGTAATCGGAAGTCGTGCCAGCTTGAATGCTAGCCTGACCAACTTCGACTTCTGCCTGTGGCGCAGTAACATCGGTATTGTCCGTGACAGCGCCGGCGGTTGAGCCATCAGATGTCAGTCGGGCACCGAGCGTAGCTGCACTACCAATCAATGCTGCGATAACACCCTTTGTTTGCAACCATCCGAAGTCGCTTGCATTGATTCCGACAAGCGGAACACCAGCTGCTGTTCGTGTCTTGGAAGCTGCCTCGACGCAGGCATTATATGGATTATGGACAAGTGAATATTCGCTGGTACCACCGACTAACGCAACGCCAAGCCCTTGGTCAAGGTCGACGACGATATCTGCGCTAGTGCCTGCGGCCGCATTGTGCAGCACTCCAAATGTCTGACCGAGCCCAGTACCATGTACGATAGCAAGCCAGCCCTGGTCGTACTCGCCAGCCGCTGCAGCTGTACCACCGTTATTAAGTGTGAGGCGAGTATCGCCGATGGCAACATTACTTGCCGAATCGACAGTTTGAACTTGGTGATTAGCAATCGCTGCTGGGGCAAGTTGAAGTTTGCCTTTGGAAACATTGCTTGCGCCTGCCTTGGCATAGCGATAAGCACTGCGACCATGGCTCGTTTCAACAAGCGCGCCATATTGGTGTGTCGGGTCTGATTCCGTTCGCACGTTATACGGGTCGAAGTCCATGACCCCGCCGGTAACTGCTGGTGAAAGTAAGCCTGGCATTTTATTAAACCCCCGTTACGCTTTCTAGAGCACCTTGGCGGCGTGGCTGCCAAGACCCCATGTTACCCAGTATCAAGATTTCAGATATACCGGCAAACTGGTTTTGCGCGGCTACCAGTGGCTTGTAGTTGAAGCCGGTGAAATCACTCATCGGTTTTTCGCCAAAGGTCGTATCAACAGTCGTGTGCTTGAAGTTAACTGGCTCATATCCAAGTTGTCGTGCAACTTGACCTTCGACAGCCCAGCCAAACCAGTCAATGTAGTTTTCGTTCAACATTGCAATCTTCTGGCTGTACTGTGTGCCGGCTTTTTCATCACGTACCCACGGCACGCCCTTATAGCTCAGCGCAACGAATCCGTGCTGACCAACTAAACCTTGCTGCGAGCCCATGCGCACTGTACCAGAGCTGTCTTTGGTGACAGTGTAGTAGCCCATGCTTGAGTAGGTTTCTCGGACAGTTGGGGTTAGCAGCTGTTCGTACAAATCTTGCTCGGTTTCGCCTGAATCAATCAGCGTCGGGGTTGTCATGCCTGTACCGCTCGAGATATCGCTATAAAGTGTTGCCAGCCGAGCTAGCGACAGCTTACCTGCGACACTCGTAAGATCGGTCAAGGTTGCTTTCAGAACAGTATAAGTGCTACGGCTTTGACCCTCGAAGGTATCAGAAGCTGAGCCATCATCGACAATAAGACCGATACCAGCTGGGTCTTTGCCCGAGTTGCCAGTACCATCCCCGTAACCGTAATCACCCATCTTGTCAAGCAATTCATCGGTTGTCTCTTCAAATGTTTCAGTGAGCATATCCGTGATACGGACATCCGCATCTTGGTTGGCGACCAACTCCATGCCGGAAATACCGACTGGCTGGCGGGCACCTTTCATCTCTACATTCAGGCGCACTTTAGTTTCAAGCTGTTGAGGCTGAAACGTATCCATTGCAGAGAAGCTGATTGCTTGCCCCGAAGTGGTGTACTTAATTGCTCTTTCGACCTTGAAGCCTTTACCACGCTTACCGTTGCCGATTATGCGGCATGCTAACACATTTGAGCCTAGCACGTTATAGACAACACCTGGCATGAGGTATTGTCGTGTGAGTGCTTGGACGCGTTCGCCAAATGTCAAACTATCACCCTCCTCAGCTGTATGAAGTCCATAATCAGCCGATCTACAATAAAGTTAGTATTGCGTGGTGGCAGCGTGGCGCGCCTCTTGTTAGTGGAAATATACTACACAGCTGAAGAATATGCAAATAGGCAACCTAAACGGTCACTAATTTATGCCAAGTCGTGCAGCGCCAAGCGCGACGATATTGGCAAGCGGCATGGTGCCGAATTCACGATTGGTCGGCGCATTGCCGGTGCTGGGAATTGGCGCGCCACCGGGCATCGAAGGAGCACCGCCGGCAATTGGCGCCCAAGCATTCGGCGTTGCCGAGTTACGCTGCATGAGTTTACCTTGCCCACGGTCGAAGTACCAACCGCTGTCATGAAGCGCGCGTAGCGTCGCAGCTGCTGGGGCAAGGTGCTGTGGTTCGCTACCGCCTGTTGCGATGGCATATGCATACAATTCTGCCTTGGCAGCGCGTCCGGGGTCATTCGGGTCGTTTGGGTTGGCGACTGCTGGCAATAGACCAGTACTGACTAATTGACCTTCGATAGTGTCAAGCTGTTGGTCAACCTGAGCCTGAGCGGCCGCAGATTGTTGAGCCTCGGATTGCTGCTGCTGCATGAATTCGCCAATTTTGGCAGCAGCCTTTTTATCGGTCATTTCATTAACTGCTTGGTAAAACTCTTCCCAGCTGCGTGGTCGGTTATTGTCATCCCACGGCTTATCTGGTTGGGGTGGCGTCGCATTATTGTTCTGCATTTGGATAACAGCTTGGGCAAGCTGTTGACCCCATTCAGGAATCTGATTGGCGTCGGGCACTGCCGGCAATGGGTTGATTGGGTAAGCCGGCTGCGGTGTCGCATAAGGTGCTGGCTGTGGTGGCGTGCCATAAGGCTGACCTGGCACAGATGGCATAAGCGGATTCGTGGGTACTGGTGGGTTGCCGACAGGTGTTCTTACGTCATTGCCAAATAGTGGCGGCGTAGCTGGATTAAAGATAGGGGCAGCTGGCGTCGGCGGATAAGCTGGCGCTGCTGGCATAGGAGCGGACGGCATGGCCGTTGGTGCTGGATTCCCCACAGGTGCAGGTATCGTGTTAATAAATTGCGCCATTGAGTTGGGGTCCATGCTTCACTCCTTTACGGGTTTTATATGCCACTATTCTAACACGATTATGCTGCGGCGCGCTTTGCAAGCTGGCTTTCGATCAGCCGGCTAAAGGGCGTCATGCCTGTTTGGAAGGCAGAAGCAGTCTGTGGCATCAGCGAATTGATATCGGGTGGTTGTGCAGGCGCGGCTGGATTTACGCCACCATCAGCCGATTGCTGCTGTGATTGCGCCTGCTGGTTCACTAGAGCCTGTAGCTTCTTTAAGTGCTCGATGATCATTTGCTGGATATATGGCGGGTATTGTGCTGGGTCATGGAATTGCGGCGAGTTGACCAGCGCATTAAAGGCTGCAACATACGCTTCGCTTGGCATTCGCGCCATAACTTCGTTGCCGGTTCGCAGGATATCGATATCGCGCTGCGCATCGTCAGCGGTAGCAAATGGCGTCTTCGGGTCAATACCGATGACATCCATATACTGATCAAGTCCACCTTGCTGGCTGCCTTGGATAAAGGCAAGCAGTCGGCGCATACGCTCGCGGGGATTCGGTACACCAATGTCTTCAAGTAGGCTATATGGGTCAATGGCGTGCGCGCCTAGCAGCTGAATCGCATCAGCTCGGCGTGTCTGCTTGTCAGTTGATGATGCTTTGACCACCACCTGTATATCTGTTTCAACCTTCTGGCGTGTCAGCGCAACATAATCCGTCTCACCCTCGGAATTCGTAATGCGCAGTGGCGGTCGGTCGTCATCATGGAACAACCGCAAAAATTGCATCTCCCAAGACACCATCTCAAACACAACTCTCTCAAGCGTAATATTCACTATGTCATCGGACGTAACCAGATCACCCTCACGGCTGATCTGCTTACTCACCCCTGATTGATTGGCACCAATGACCTGACCAAATGTAGTACCATGCGTCGCAAAGGTATCGGCAACGCGCCCGCGCAAATCCATAAGATCATTGAAAAGCACGGGGCTCGGAATCGCCGCAGGAATGACAGCCATGGCTTGCTGTATATTATTGCCGCTATACTCGTCGTTAAGGATGATAGCCTCCTGCGGGCTCGGGCTAATATTCTCTGCCAATTCCTTCGTCATAGCACCACCGACAAATGCCAGTTTCGGTACAGCCCGGTCGGATATCTCAGTAATCTGGCGCCGGCGCCGGTTGACTATACGGTTGATTGGCACAACCTGCTCAGTGTCAGTAGTTGTTTCGTATGGGCTCTCGCCAAGATTGGCGTACGACATAATGATGAAGTTTTTGCGCGGTCGGTCAAAATAATTGACGGTAGGGTTGTCGTAGTTGTAATACGGCTGCTTGAATGAATCGAGAATAACGTTGCCATAGCGACAAGCGACACCTTGGTTGCAGTTGCCACGCTGGTCATACCAGTCGAAATGCGCCTCAGTATATGTTATGCGGGACGGGATTTGATTGCCGTTTGAGCCGAGCATTGCCAGCAGATCGTTGGCTTTTTTCGGGAAGCGGTTAAGTACTTGCTGCGTTTCCTCTTCGACATAGTGAAAAATAATATGCGTGCCTTCAATGGTAAAGCCGTCTTCATATACCCGCGACCCTTCGCCGAACAGGATATTACGCGAATCAATGAGCTCATAGGTTGAGCGTTGGTAGCGCGCATCGTAACGCGGCTTGATGACAGCAGTGAATTCAAGGTCGAGTTTGCGCAGTCCATTCTTCAATAGGCGCTTGACCGTATTGCTATCAAACCGATCGCGCATGTATGACTGCAAATGCAAAGCGGCTTCCATGTTAAAGCCTTGGCGGTCAGGCGGGGCAACAAAGATATCGGGCATATGACCCGTCGCCAACTTAATCTTGTTTTCCAAGTTCGGGCGGGTGACGTTATCAACATGCATTTCCTGATAGCGCCTATCGAGCCGGCTTTGGTCGACTTGGTTGCCGCGCCAGAAATCGATATTACGTTGTGAACGTGCATCGATTTCAAGCTGCTGGCGCACCGACTTGCCGCGCTGCTCGGCAAAACTCAAAGTCTGCAGTATCGTTTCGTCGGAAAGCGGCAGGGCAAGTGGGGGCGTCTGCACAGCAATTTGGTCGGGCACGACTGACTGACCCATATCGTTTAGCGATGGATTCATGCTGGTGCGCCTCCAATACCAATTCGATAATAATGTGTCGAGCAGCGGATTTTACTTTTCGTGCCGTCGGCATTCTGGACAATCACGCGACCGCCACAAATGACTTCATCGGGCACGCCGATTTTTCCAAACCAATCGGTGCTGTCGCCATCGATAATATTTTGGTCGGCATCAAACAAGCCTGGCATCTCCAACCTCACGCCGCCATAGTAATTGAAAATAGGATTGCCGCAGACATTGCAGCGATAGATTTTTTTCTGCCGATCAATGGTTTGGTCGAGCATGATAGTTATATGCTGAGGCTTGTAACTCTCACGCAAAGGCAGGGCTTTACGCGGGATACCTACAAGCATGCGTTCTAGCAAAAACATAATAGTGTCGTCTACTGACACGCCGCGACGCACCGCCATATCAGCCAGCCGGCCCTCTAAATGCTCGTCAGAAATATCAAGCCTGTGCGTAGCCATTTGCCACCATTATACAGCTATTGTGAAGATCATTAGCAATATCCCCTTCCCCGCTATATGTCACCATAATTTTGCATTTTTAACTAATACCTGCACTCCCCTGCCCTCTTGTATTTTTTCAAAAAAATGGTGTTTTGATCTGTTATTTAGCCAAACGGCTAAACTTATGTAAATACTGGACGGGGAAGTGGTATACTGCCACTTGTACCTGCGATGAGTTGAGGTTATGTGCCCAGTAATGGGCATCAAGTAGCTTTGACGAGTAACACTAGTCTCGCTCGCCTCGTTGTTATAGCTTGTCATTCGGTATAGCCGCCCTATACGTGCCAGTTGATCAGGCATAGGGGGCGGTTTTTAGTTGAACAATATATTTGCACAATAATCAAAATAAGGACTGCCGGTAAAGGAGTAAAACCAGCAGCCCTTTGTTTGTTTTGGGTTTTTATTTTTGTTTTCTACGGCACCAGCACTGATATCTCGCACTGGCGTTTTGGTGTCGTGATTATATTTATAGCACTATTCTGGCGAAGTACCAGCCTTTGTATTACGTTGCGTCGCAACCATGCGCATAAGATCGACTGGCACATTATTTTGCGACGGTCGCATAACGGTCGGGGCTGTGCTTGGGCGCATGCTAATGAGCTCAGACTTGCCACCAAATTTGACCTTGAGCGTCATGAGCCCATACGTCGCGCTGTCAAATGCATGGTCTTCAGCTTGGTCGTCAATGTACTCGGTCATAGTCTCGTCGTATACCAATTCGGGTAGCGTGCGAATCAAGTTACTGCAGCTGGAATGAATTAGCAAGTATGGGAATCCGTCAGCCGCCGGCGCTAGCAGTTGGTGCATTAACGCGATGCGGTTCAGGCGCATACCAGCTTTCAAACTTTCGGCAGGTTTGATTGGTATGCCGCTTTCGTGGTGAATAATATTGGCAATGGTCTGACCCTCTTCTGGTCGGCGCGAGAATGTGTCGTGCGGCATAGCAATGTAACGTATCGGGTCTAGACCAGACTTGGGGCTGGAAATATTTTTGAGCATTGAGCCCCATTGTTTTGCCGTCACCTCGCTGCGATAGGCTTCGCGGTAGATTGCGATGTGCTGCACGCCGTATTGATTTTCCGGCAGCCGAGCAATCCAGTGCATGCTCGCTGGGTCATGAAATCCCCAGTCGAAGCCACCTATGCGTTCGCACTGGCGCAGGTCAAACCAAAACTCGTTAAAGACATGCTTCTGGTATTGCCATTCGACAAACACCTGTCCCTCAAATGCATCCCATTCGCCTTCGCGCCACATGCGCCACAGTTTCTCATCGACTGTCTTGATACCTTCAAGCCACTGGATATAGCCTGGGTCAGTCTCCATCAGCTTAGGGTTGTCTTCAATGCGTGAGGGAATAAATATAGCGATGCGGTGCGTTTGTGGGCTCCAAAATAACGTATTCCATGGCGCAGCCGCTACAAAGCGCCGGCGTACCCAACCGTGACCACGCCCACCGGGGTTAGTAGTCATAAAGATTTGCGACTTGATTTCTGGAATCGTCGAGCGGCATGAGCCAGTTAGCTTGGTGTATGTAAGCTCGTCAGGCAGCTGCGTCAGCTCTTCGATCAGCATGCGCTGGTATTCATGACCTAGATAGCTCGCTACGTCTTTCATGTGACCGACAATAATCTTTGCACCGCTCGGGAATACAAAAGTCGGCGACTTCTGCCGATCGGTAAGTCGAGCACCAAAGGCGCGGTACACACGATCTGCACGGTCAAGCCAGTCGTTTAAGTCTTTGGCACTGCGACGCAATACTAGCCCTCTGAAAAGTGGGTGCCGGATAGTCTGTAGGTTGCCCATGCGCGCCACTGGCTTGATCATCCAGTAGATACCAGCGTCGGTTTTTCCGCCGCCACGAGCACCACCATATAGAATTTCAAAGACGGTATCAGGTATCCGCAGCGCAAATTCTTGCTTACCGGGATTCGGCCGCCACTTTAGAATATTGTCGACAGCCTCTGATAAGCTCGACGGCTCAAGTGTTATTTGGGATTGTGTCGCCATCGGTTATCACCTTAAACTGTGGCGCTTCTAACAGTTCAGCAATACAGGCACGGGGGGCAGTTTTCTGTATATTACGGATTGCCTCTTTATGTGTCATTCCGGTAGCGCGCCATCCTACGCGACCATGCTGCACGAGTTTTTTGTCAATCTTGCAGTCATGTCTGTCTCGTGCGTGGGTAAACAGGATGCCAGCCCACCAGCCACCCTCGGCGTTCATAGTCCCAATAAATTCACGCGGTATACGTTGCTTTGCCTGCATAGCCTAGCCCTCCTTAGATATTTTCAATCACCTCTGTCATCTTTTCGCCGCCTGGGTCGGCAGCATACTCAACCGCCGCTTTGTCGGCTTCAACAAGTTTTTCTCCGGCTGCCTTCTTGTCGTATATTTTGCCAGCCTTGGAATATCCAGCCTGCTTCAACTCGTCGGGGGTAAAGTAGGTAGGCAGCTGATCAGGGAATCGATCGACAAAATCAGGGTTCGGTATAACTTGCCCTGTAGCTTTATCAAAAATGTGAGGGGTGATCATGTCACCCTCATATTGCTGCTGCTGTGCGCGCACTCGTTCACTGTTACGAGTTAATATATTTGATGTTTTCGGACCGCCAGTTTCAGATAGCCCGCGACAGTTTGCACAGGCTGTACCGCGTTTATCGGCTATCAGGCGGGAAGTAGGTTGACCGCAATTGGGGCAGCGCATGATTCATCCCTCACGAATATTATGCGCGAGCCGACACTGTAAAGATAATGCAATTGCCGCCGGGGTTTGATATCGGCGAATAAGACCTTGCTGAGCTGACCGTTGGTATAAAAAACTGACATTGTGCATTACGCTCCAATGTCTATTATAGGCACTCATTTACGCCTCGGGTGTTGTACTTATTAAACCTTGGATGTGCTCAAGTTGCTCACGCTGATTGGGGTCTGCAATGATGTTGCGCGTACCAGTACCCATAATTGGCAAGCTGCCACCATTGCCGCTTACCGGCGGTCGCGCAGGCGCTACAGGCACTTGAACAAGCACTGGTTTTTCAACTTCTACAACCTTCTCGGTGGTCACTACTCGTGGCACTTCACGCTCGACAATCTCACGGGTGGCACGGGTTAACATAGCGCCAGCCCAAAAGCCCAGCAGATACAAGGCAATTCCGGCAGCAATTTCAATAATCTCACGTACCATTATTCGTCTCGATAAGCTATTTCATTAACCGGACGCGTAAGCAAGGCATTGATCTGCTCTTGGTTCATATGCTTCAGTTCAGGGTACTTTTCTAGGGCTTCGCTGATTGTCTTCATCTGCGACAGTAGCATATCTGTTTCAGTCAGTAGCTTTTTGGTATGCCTATGCATATCGTCGGACATAACGAATGATACGCCGCCAAGAAATGCCCAAACACCGCACATAAAAGCGACGTAGCGCATCTGCCATAGATCGCCAGTAACTAGCGCATGCACAACCAAAAAAACTGACATTCCGAATGATAGGAATAGCAGTATGTTTAATCTAATAGCTTTAATAATATACTTGACCATTTAGAGCTCCAATCGCGGCGCTTCACTTCGCACCTTAGTCATTCTTTCATTCCATATTATAACATGTCTGGCACCGATGTCACCTGACCGTTTCGGGCACCATTTATTCGGGCAGGTAACATACTCTTCACCGTGGCTCGGATCGCCTTCAATCATGGTACCGCAACAGGGAAGCCGTACAACGGTTGATTTCCGCTCCCGCTTGTAATCGGCGCGGTTATAGTCATCGAGTTCATCAAGCAGATGCTGCGGAATCACGCCCATCGACAATCACCTCTTTGACTGTAGTATTAGTTAACTCGCTAAGTAATTTATCCAGCAGATTAGCGAGCGCCTTTATTTCATTCGACGACCCGCTGACCTGCAAGTGCTGTAACGTCGGATGGTTCGGCAATTCGACGCTGACAATATAGCCCACACCGCTGGCACGGGCTACAGTCAGTTTCCAATCGTCGTACCAGCGCAGAATCATTTACTCCGCGCTAAGGTTATGACGCTCAAAGGCTTGGATATACGCTACCAGCCACTGCTCAAAACTAAGCTCGGATGGTATGAATATCGGCTGACCACTAACTACATCCATCACGCCTGTTGCCAGCGCATGATCAGCATGAGCCTGGCGTATAACCATCGTTAACAAATTAGCAAGTGGCGTACCAAATAGCTTTTGGCTATCGCGATATACCTCAAGCAATGCCAATGCAAACTGTTCCATTTCCGGGCTAAGCTGTGAAGCATAGTGCGGTGTATTACTAGCTGGCGCTGCCTGGGCGACAATACCACCAATTTGCACCTTGTCGGCGCGATATACGAGCCCGTCTGGAAATTCGACTAAAGGGATGTTGGCGTCACTCGGATTTTTAACGATGCGGCAAACGCACCAGCCGGCATTCTCGGCATTAACTCGAGCCATAACCTGCTGACCGACAGCTGGCATTTGCATGGTGTCGACCTGTTCATTCGCTGCAGCCGGCGGCGTGATTGGTGCTACTGGCTGGTTTATTGGTGCCTGATCATCTTGTGGTTGCATTTTACGCCTATTGTTTTTCTTCGGCTTTGCCGACATATAAAAGTGCCTCTTGAACTTTCCGCATTGCCAGTGTAACCTCTGCACCGTTTGTCGGGCGTGGCTCTGCAATTTCCGTCAGCTCGTGTTCAATAACACTAAGCCGGCGCTTTATATCTTCTAAACTTGGTTGGTCTACCATTGACACCGCCTCCTAAACGGCTAAATTACCTTTAACATATTCGCGCTTAGCGCGCTTATATGACTGTCTGAATAATGCACTGGCTGGGTCAATCCCTAGCTTATGCATTTCTCGGCGAATGCGCTTTGCTACTCGCCCGCTCATTTTCTGATACCTACCCAAAAGGCAATTGCGACCGTTAGGGCACACGCCAGAAAACCGGTAATCACGCCAAATATGAAATCGCTCACTGTCCGCTCCATTCAAGATAGCGCCCCATTTCAATACCCATTTTGAGCAACATTTCTCGATTGCGCCACTGATATTCCCTGCTTAATGGCTCTAATTTGCGCCCCTTGACTTGACCCTCAAATTCGTCGATAATCACTTGCATTTTCTGCACTACTTCTGCTGGCAGATCATTACCGAACAGATCAAAGTATTCGGCTATGTTAGTCATTTTTAGCCTCTGGCATTATAGGTGTCACTAATGTTTCAGAGGTGGCAATTGATACGGCCGCACTGGAAGCATAGTTGAGCGCGCCACGAATAACGAGCACAGGGTCAATAATTCCCACTTCAATCATATCGACAATACTGCCGCTCGTAACGTCGACGCCATAGCCGGCAGGTTGCGTTTCAACCTTAGCCCACAGATAGCCAGCATCATAGCCGGCATTGCTCATGAGCTTGCGGTATGGTGCCTCGCATGCCTTGAACACGACTTGGGTGCCACTTAATACGTCAAACTCAGCCGTAGCCAAGCGCTTCTGTAAAGCCTTCTGAGCAGCTGCCGATGCCAAACGCAATGCAATGCCGCCGCCAGGCACAATGCCGTCAGACAGTGCAGCCTTGGCTGCTGCGATAGCATCAATTGCCCGTTCTTTGCGTTCCTTCATCTCAGGTTCACCATTACCGCCGATGACAAGTACACCGATGCCTGATTTCAGGCGGGCAAGTCGCTCCTGCAATTTCTCCCGGTCGAAAGCACTCAGATCACTATTGGCGAGCTCGCCTACAATTTCAGCAGCCCGATTCTCGACATCCTCATCTGCACCGCGACCGTCGACTACCAAGGTAGTATCTTTGGTAGCAGTCAGCCGTCGCGCATTCCCGAGCATATCTGGCATTACGGACTGCAGACCCATGCCGGCACCCTCGCTGACAAACTTACCGCCGGTTACGATGGCGATATCTTTCAGGAGTTCAATACGTTTTTCACCGAACGTCGGCGCATCAATCATCACGCCCTTGAATGCGCCTTTGAGGTGATTTTTGACAAAATATGAAACGATCGGCAGATCATACCCACTAGCGATGATGGCTAGATGCTTGACGCCGGCAGCAGTCAGGCGCTGCATCATTTCGTGAAATTCCTCTAGGTCACGCAAATGCATATCGGTAATAAGAATCTGGCAGTTTTCCAGTACAGCCTCGCCGAGTTTATTACCTTGGTCGACAAAATATGGTGTAATCCAACCTTTGTCGAATTGCATACCCTGCTTCAGCTCAAGCGAGCTATCAGTGGTACGGCTCTCTTCAACAGTCAAGATAGCTTCTGCGCCCAACTGCTCATACGCCGTGGCAACCATCTGACCGATATCGTCAACCTGCGCAGAAATTGTCGCCACACGCAACAGCCGATCAGCATTCTTTTTGACATCGATTGGCACCTTCAGCTTGTCGAGTTGTGCAAGTACTTCAGTTGTCGCCATCTCGATACCTTGGCGTAATGCCATCGGCCGCGCGCCTGCGACAATACGCTTATGCGCTTCGCTAGCGATTTCGTAGGTCAAGATTGTGGCAGCACTGGTGCCGTCACCAATCTCAGCTGTTTTGCTCGCAGCTTCAAAGGCAATTTCTGCGCCTGTATCCATTTCAGCGTCAGGCAATGGGAATATCGAACGGAAAACATTAACGCCGTCATGGATAACTGCTGGCGCCCCGAAGGGACGCTTGATAGCCACATTAGCACTGCGCGGACCGAAGGTAGAGCTGACGGCATCATAGCCAATTTTAACGCCCAGCAGCATTTTGGCGCGGGCATTGGTAGTATTGACGGATTTATATGGCTGGTCTTGCATTATTTATCCTCTTCGGTCTTCTTAGCTTTTTCCATATCCTTTGTCAAGTCTACCAGTTCCTGTTCGTGCTTCTGAGCCAGCAGATTAAGCAGCAATTCTTGACCGTCATCAGTTAAATTACCGTTTTCATCATATACACCAGCTTTGGCTAGGGCTCGCTGATTCTTGTTGAGCCTTAGCACTGATAGTAATTTATTCGCCATAGATGTTTTCCCCTTATTAAATTTGCTCTTGCGATAGATCACATATTTGTTGAGGGTAGCGCGTGAAAATATTTCAAGCTTGCCGAGATGGTCAGTACCATAGTGGCCCAAATGCTCACTCCAATTTGGTGTATGCAAGTATACATCGACGCTCGTGATACCCTCGCCATAGTCTTTAACTTTAAGCTCAATAGTACCGTTGCGAAATTTATGCGGAAATATCGCCTGCCACTTACGATAGTAGCCGTTCACCCAGCTGCCATTTTGTAAGGTACGCCAATCCTCGATGTATTGACCTTCAGGGTGCCAAAACATCTTTATGCCTTACGCACAGCTCTGATATTTTTATATTCAACTAGCGCATACTTCACGCCATCAATCTCGATGAGCAGATCAGTATACGGCATATAGGCGATGTAGTCACCAACTTGCAACCCAAGTTGCGACGCATGATATAACTGCTGAGCCTCTTGTTGCGAAATAGCCTCGGATGCATCAAGTACTCGGGCCGGAGCACCAAGCTTAATCACTCGCCCAACACCAACACTATCGCTCACCTTGCCCACTTTGTCCGGCAGGCTCAGATTGCTACCTCCACGGTTATATAGTGCGGCAAGCTCTTCACGTTTGACGGGCTTAACAAGCACGCTACCGGGTGCCGGTTCCCAATCGATTATCGGTTTTGTCTCTTCTGGCATCTAACCCTCCAATATAGAAAACCCGCCCCGAGCCGCAAAGCTATGGGGCAGGATTACTACATTTGAATGCTTTGCGGCTTTCACAACTTACAGTATAGCACGGCTATTTGTCAGTCCCAAAGCCGGGCTTGCCTCTTGGTCGGTTTTTCCACCAGCCTCGTGCCGATAACTCACGTTTCAGCAGACGATATAGTGGGCTTCTGATCGACATTTGTTGTATTTGCCGCGCCAAATCGTCATAGTTTTGTATTGATTTCAATGCCTGCCTCCTGAGCCATATCGATTAGTAGTAAGAGACGGTATGCCATAAAGCGGTCAATAGAATAGGGCGGGGAAGCATCGACGATTCGTTTCAGCCACACCCGCAGCTCGTCGTAACTGACAAACCTGACCACCTGCGCCATCTCGCTTACAGTTTATAGCGGCAAACACCACTAGCGCAATATAAAACCCGCTGCCGTTATTGATGCGGCAGCGGGAAGGATGGGCGGATACATGCGGCGCTCACGTTTCGCCTGAGCTGGGATTCACACCAGCCAGTATCCTATTGGGTATTATACCGTAGCATTCTCTGGCGGCAGCACATCGTCGACGATGTTTGATGGTAAATCAGACGGCAGATAGACCTGTGGTGCCGGCATCTTCTCGCCACCGGTAGTATGGTCAACCTCATGACGATCAGCCCATGAATTGTCGGCAGCTGCGCCATCAACACCTTCAGCGCGTTTGCGGCGACGGTTATTAAGCCAGTACTGGATAGCGCGGGTGTCGGGCGGCACAACACGATGCACCATTGTCACTTCTACTTTTTCCCACTCACGGACACGCTTACCATTTTCGTATTTCACTTCTTTGACTTTGATTGGTACCGCCTCTTCAAACTCATAACCTTTGGCGCGCTCGACAAGGCTGCTGGCGACTTCAGCATCAGCAATATGCTTGCCGTTATTGATGGACTGACGAAATGTAGGATGCTTCTTTTTCCAGTTGCTAAAGGTCTTCTCTGGTACGCCAAACAGGTCGGCCATCTCTACATCTGTTAAGCTGAGTAGTGCGTATTTATAACCAAGGTCGTCGAATTCGGGCTTATATTTAGTTTTTCGACCCGCTTTTTGCGGATTCGCCTTACGTTTGGTCATAAATTCACACCTTTACGGGTTTATGACCACACTATAGCACAGTGCTTACGCTACCTTCTTACGCGGCTGTGCTGATCAGAAAAATGCACCAGCTTCATTTATCTGGCTGCTCCATGTCTTTCAACTGTTGCATAATATGCTCTTCAACTGGCTTGCCGCTGATTTCCGGCACGCAATCGCTACAGATTATCATTTCCATGCGTGCGACCACTTTGTTGTATTGGTCGGCATCAATGAGTGTAAGGCTATGGCATTGGGCACACTCCTTCAAGTTATCCTTCGGTATGCTCCGCAAATCTGTCATTTTGCGCCCTCTTAATGACACGCCGATATAGATTCCTTTTTGGCTTGGTTGCAGTTCTGTCATATTCCGAGCCTGCAGCGCGCCAGCGATACTACGAGCTGCACTATATAAACCCATGTGCTCTGCTACACCCTCGGCAAAGCGCACCCGGGACACGGGTGCGACGCCAACATGCCTGCAATGCGCTAAGTAACTAGCCCACAATGCATTCATGTGTTTATTGAACTCAGCCTGAAAATCGTCGGCTTTACTCATTACCGTTCGGCCTATCAACGAAATCACAGGCAATTAGCCAAGCTGTAAATTCGTTATAAGTGGCTGATCTACCGGCGAATAATTTATACAATGCATTGAATTGCCGCATCGCGCGACTAAACTGTTCAAGCGTAATCTGTCGCTTAAAGGTAAGTATTTCGCCTTTGCTTTCGATGCTAACCATTACCAGTCCTGTTCCGCCACTTTTTTGTCAAGCACCAGCATATTGCCGGCAATATTTAATATCGCGTGCGCCAGCCAGTACTGCTTCAAATCGGCGCCAAACAATGCATCGATTTCATTAGGCTCTAACGGTATGTATAACTCTATACTTTGATCAGTATTATAGGCAAGTACGTATA
>CAZEUN010000033.1:0-34278 GCA_964515595.1 uncultured Oleiharenicola sp.
GTCTAATGAGCAATTCAATTTTAGTGCTTGGTGAAAGTGGTTCTGGAAAATCAACCAGCATCCGCACTCTTCCTCCTGAAGAAACAATAATAATTAATGTAATTGGCAAGCCGCTTCCTTTTAGAGGATACAAAAATAAATATAAATCCTTGTCTGCAGATGGATTAAAAGGTAATTATTATTCCAGCGATGATTCAGGAAAAATTGTTAGATTATTAAAATTCATTAATGATAATCGACCCGATATTCACTACATTGTAATAGATGACTACGGATATACAATTACTAATAGCTTTATGCGAAAAGCATCTCAACGTGGCTACGACAAATTTCAAGATATCGGCTCAGATGCATTTAATGTTTTAGAGGGTGTCGCCAACCTTAGAGATGATTTGTTTTGTTTTGTCATGATGCATACAGAGATTGATACTCATGGCAAGTACAAGCCTCGTACAGTTGGAAAAATGATTGATCAATATATCTGTATCGAAGGTAAATTCACTTATGTATTTCATGCGCTTGTGAATGATGGCCAATATAAATTTCTTACAAATACTGATGGTCACCATCTAGCTAAAACATCGCTCGGATTATTCAATGATCTATTTATTGATAACGACTTAAAACTAATTGCAGATACAATCGATGCTTATAACCAAGGAGAAAATGAATGAGTTTTTTTGATAACTGTAGTGGAAAGCCCGAAGATGCTTTTGCAAAGCCTTTTGTGGACATAATTCCAAACGGAACAACCGCTATAGCCCAAATAACCGAGGTTAAAATTATTCAATCCATGGGCAATGAATGCTATCAAATTGACTGGAAGCTAATAAGCGGACAATTTGAAGGTAATTTTATCTTTCAAAAACTTCATGTATTCGATAAAAAAACAGAGAAAGCATTGAAAGCTCGAAATATGTTAAAACTAATCATGGATTTGTTTCATTTAAATCTAGTTCATAATAATCCACCAAGCGAACAAGAATTAAAACGTTTAATAGGCAAAAGCGCTGGATTAAAGATAGCTGAATGGCAGATGCCTCGAGATGACGGATCAATTGGTCATGGAAACAATGTTGCAGAAGTTCATCCAGCCGCAGGATTTACAACTGCAACAGGTAGCTATCGTGAATTCAAAGAATCAGCACCAAAAGGCGCTGAATCAGCATTAACGAGAAATGCCAATAAAGAGTTTAATCACGGACTCGATGATAACGTACCATTCTGATATTAAATTTATCAATTGTTTCACGTGAAACATACAAAGTTACGGCCCCTGCGATAGTTGCATCGTTCCAGAATGTAATCAAGGTTTAGGGACTTTGTGGGACGATGGGGCCACCTACATGGAGTATTTATTATGGCTGAACCATGGGACATAGAAGATATAGAGATAGCAATGCCAGAAACAAATCTAAGAACCGGTGAACTTACTAAAATCATTGATGATTATCTCATTGCCAACCCTGAGAGAACTGTACGAAATTATATTGGCGCAAGCTCCATAGGCCATCCCTGCGAGCGTAAAATATGGTATGGCTATAGGGGAGTACAGGGGTTGCCTGTTGACCCTCAAACACAGCGCACCTTTGACGTAGGGCATCACTTAGAATCGATGATTATTGAATATCTTGAGTTGTCTGGTCTTAATATTGTTTATGATGATTTATCTGCATTGTATTTTTCAGATCCCGAAATCCCAGAGCTTCAAGGTCATTGTGATGCAATAATAGATGTCTCTCCAGAACATTCTGTCATAGTCGAAATTAAAACCGCTAGAGATTCAAGTTTTAATGTCTTTGTTAAAAGCGGGCTTAAGAAATGGTATCCTATTTATTATTCTCAACTACAAGCTTACATGGGAATGTCAGGAATTCATGAGGCCTATGTTCTAGCAATCAATAAAGATACTAGCAAGCTCCATGATGAGCATGTGATATTCGATCCTATTCATTATGAAGAGATAAGATTAAAAGCATTACGAATTATTGAAACTGAAGAGCCACCGGCCAAGATAAATAATAATCCTTGTTTTTTTACTTGCCGTATGTGCAATTATCGGGAGTTATGCCATGGATAAAACAGCAGAAGAAAAATCAATTGAATATATTTATAATTATCTAGACGAGCTTTTTGAAAACTTCCACGATGACAAATGGTATGCTATTGAAAATCTTATTTCTGCAATGGAAGATACTACAGAATTTGAAAGAGGCCATCAATGCGGAGTGATAAATACTTTGGATGATATTTGCGAGAAAATAAGGCGTAAACAAGAAAATATCTATTTAACAGACAACCCATAAAACCAACATATCTGTTCTATAGCATCATCAATACCATAAGCAATAGAGCCATGATACCCCTCTGCCTTAACAAGCTCCAAGAACGCCAATTGCGTTTTAGTGGGTTTGTTTGGTGGTACTTTGAGCTCTAGAAAGAATCCTGAGTATTCTTTGTTGCAACGAAAGAAAAAACAATCTGAAAATCCTGGAATTAATCCCATTTTCTTAAGTTTACTTCCTAATACAATGCTGCGTTTTGCCTCATTTGGGCTGTGATGCATTGGCAATTGATGTAGTCGTGCAAACTCTGCTACTGCTAACTGAATTTGTGCTTCGGTTGGTTTGGCTAAAATATCTTTTATCTGTTGTTCTGTAAACTCAATCATTAGCGCGCGAAATCCAACCGTTTAAAAATTTTTGAAGATTCGGATTATGAATAACTAGACTATGATAATAATGAACCAAATACTCACGATAATTACTCAAGAAAAAAGTATCACTAATGTGATTCAATACGTTGGCTGTATCTTCGCCAATAATGCCATCAACTTGAAATGAAGGATAAAACTTTGTAATTACACGTTGAGCAATCTTAATTGCAGGCATAGGACCAATATTTACTGCTGTATCAAATATTTTGCATACCACGGACTCGACGGTTAAATCGTCAAAATAATAGGGGATCCAGAAATATTTTTTGTAAATCTCAATTGCTTGGTCTTGAGTGAGATCTTCAACACTGATATTTAAACAATGTTCTTTCGCAAAGCGCGTGCTTATACCATAATTAGTATAACCACCAGGATCGTGTGCATCGTTAGATACTTTGCCTTCATGTTTCAATACTTCTTTTACTGCCTTGTTAAATAAGTCGTCCATAAATTACCTTAAGGCCATGGAAAGGAAAAATTACTTAGGAGATAATTTAAAAACCTTTCCATAGGGTTTTAAAAAATTAATCTTGTCCTGCTGGAATAACTTCACCTTCCAGAACCTTTTTTTCTGCTTCTTTAGCTAAATCATAAAGCTTTTTAGCTTCTTCTAATGCCCCTAGAATTTTATTATAGGTCAAAACTGCCATTTCTAAATCTTTATTGAGCGAACTAATGCGTTCTAATATCGTATTCAACATGTTTATTCCTTTTAGTTAAAAAATAACCCGCACGGTTTGAGCATAGTTTCTTTAGGACCATAGGCTTGGCGGGTTAATATGTTATGCGGTTACTTGAGCATAAGTAATAGCAACCATAACCGATCCACTATTATAGTCAGCAGCACCACCACTATATTGTAAAAATACATTGGCACCAGCAGTGGATACTTCAGAAGCACCTACAGCCAATGGATTGCCTGTACCACCCCAAACTGTCAATATTGGAGTGCCTAATAAAGCGGCTGTTATACCGGCATTATTAAATACAATCGTACCATCTGAAACTGCTAGCAATCTATCGCCGCCACCACCAGATAATCCAGTGGATTTTAATACCTTAATATCAATAATGGCAATCTGAGCAGTAACACTCGGAGCAACCCAAATATTTACCTTTCCAGCAGCAGCTAAATCCGCTTGTCCTGCTGTAATAACCGCTGTAACAGTAACGGGATTAGCATTAAAGGTCATCGTTCCAACAACTGCTTGTGTACCCGATGCCGTTTTGGATACTAAGAAATTACCTGTGGCGCCCGCAACGTCTGGAATGCTTACAACCTGTGCTTGACCTTGAGTAGTAGCATTACTAATCGTAGTTCCAAAGTTACCACTACCATTCACTGCCGCTTGCATCGCGATGAAACCAGAAGTAGCTGTCGTTGGAAATGCTTTGATTAAACCTACAAAAGCTCCTGTCGATAGACCGCTTGTAATGGCTCCAGCATTAACTTGTAATGCTCCGGATGTAATGTTTTGTGTGCCTGCTGATTTTGAAATTATAAAATTAGCAGTGGTGGCACCAGAATCAGGAATGGAGATCACTTGCGATTGACCAACTGCTGTAGCATTGCTAATAGTAGTATTGAAATTTCCTGTTGCGTTAGTTACGGCTGCAAGAAATAATTCCCCAGAAGCAGCCGCGGCTGGAAACGATGCTACTGTACCCGCGTGACCTGAAGATCCAGCAACAAGATTACCAGCAGTTAAATTTAAACTTCCAGCAGTAAGAGTCAAATTACCTGTGGCAATAGTTTGAGTCCCTGCACTATTACTAATAATAAAATTAGATGTAGCAGTTCCACCATCAGGAATAGAAACAACTTGTGATTGTCCTACAGCAGAAGCATTACTGATAGTAGTATTAAAGTTACCAGAACTATTGGTAACCGCAGCAACTAGTAATTCCCCAGAGGTGACAGCACTTGGAAAGGATCCTAATGTGCCGGCAACACCGGATAAACCAGCCTGAATATTACCAGAATTGATTGCAGTACCCGCAGTATCATCTACAGTACCATCAGTATCAATGAATTTGGCAATATGATTTACAACAACAGCAGAACCTGCCATTACAACTTTGGTCTTGCTAGAATCTGAAGCGGAAAAGCCTAAATCTTTTAATGCACCCAATGTACCATCAAAGACAACAAAATCATCTCCTACAACTGGTAAAGTTACAGAACCATTACCACCTGGTAATTGAATTAACGTGGTGAAATCAGAGCCATTAAATCTAAAAATATCTGTTCCATCTGATGCTGCTACGGCAACCATGTCACTAGCAAGCCATTCAAAGGCACCATTATTAGCAAGTGTTATGTTCGCTGTTTGATCTAAAATGTAATTTGCGCCTGCAACAGTTGCTAAATTATCAGTGGTTGTAAGTCGTACGATACAAGGACTAACGCCCCAGTCTCTATCCACATGTGTAATACCGGTCATGATTTAATCCCCTCGTTGAGTATAATCGGACTTATTTAAAAGAATCTTATCAGCGTGCTTAACGCCCTTTAATGACACGCCTATTCTTGGTTTGTAATTATTGTACGATTCGGGTTGCTTGTAAAGTGGCACCTCTTGTTGGGCATCTACATTTATCGTACCTTGTATCGGTTTTACTCTGGTAAGTCTTGGATCGGCTGATTCTGTCATGTTAACCTCTATCTTTTTTAGACTTTTTTGGTATTTTGGCTCCTGATTTCCTTGCCTCTGATAATGCAATCGCTATGGCTTGGTTTTTTGGGCGCCCACTTGATTCAAGTTCCTTAATGTTCTCTCCAATAACCTTCCTTGATTTACCTTTTTTTATTGGCATGATGTATTCCTAGTACCCATCTTTCTTTTTAATAGCTTTTTTCTCTTTCATTTCTTCTTTCTTTTCATGCATTTTTTCTAGTTTCATAGCCTTATGTGCCATTGCATGATGATGCTCAACTTCTTTCATCTTTTTATGCGCTTCTTTCATATGGTGCTCATGACCCATTTTCTTCATTTTATTATCCCCTGTTATGTGATTTTTTACCTAATATCCTATTAGCTTTAGCGTCAATTTTTTCTTCTGATGCCTTAGACAACTTTCCTTTATTTACCATTTGAGAAGCACGTGCTTTGGCATTTTTTGCATGAGCCGCATCAGGCATAGGATATTTCTTTTCACCAGGCAAGCCAAATTCTTTTTTTGGAATCTTTTTCCGCGCTTCAGTTGTTAATTTAGCCATTATTCGCTCCTTAAATCAAATAAGATATAGTTCCGATGATTGTTGCAGCCACATTTGTAGTAAAATTAGTCGCCGCAAAATTAGTTGCACTTGCAGCAGTTTTTGATGCAACCAATCCTATCAACTGTGATCCTGCCGTAATTTGCAATGCTAAAGATGTATATGAAGCAGGCCAGGTCATTCCAGATGTATAACAATTACCTACAGCTATATTACCGGTAGTTGAATTAGAAGCTGCTGGAAGACCTGTTATAGTCAAATTACCTGATGCAGTCGTAAAAGTAGGTGTGAAAACTAAATTAAAATTTATTACATAAATATTTCCAACTAGTTCATAGCCACCGACCTGTGTCGCATAAGCCACTGATAAATCACCTGGTGTTGTAAAAGTAACAACAGGGGTCCAAGAGGTATAGCCAGGGTTATAAGCTAATGTTCCACCTGCACCAAAGGCAATTGAAGAACTGTCTGTTCCGGTAAATGTTACACTATTATTAATAGTTATAGTTTTATTGTTAGCAATAGTAAGCGTTGCAGCGGTTGCAGGCGTAGTTAATGTATAATTATTAACAGTAGTAGCTGTGGCAACACCTAATGTGGGAGTAACTAATGTTGGTGAAGTAGATCCGACAAAATTACCAGTTCCTGTGCTTCCAGACAATCCTACGTTCACTATATTATTCGTTGCCATAATAATTGCCTTATGTTAAATACGTTATCGATCCTACTATATTTATAGATGTTCCTGAAACAATTTGGCCAGTTCCCCATAAAGAAAATGCCACTCCGGTACCAGAACTTTGTACTCTTATTACACTGGAATTAGCAATAATTTGTAAAATTATAGAAGGTCTACTAGCCGTCCAAGTATCCGTTGTTGATATGTATAACGATCCAACTGCAGTATTATTAGTTGTAGATCTACTTGCAAATGGCAAGCCTCCTATATTAAATGCACCGGAAGCAGTTGTATAAGTAGGAGTTCCTTGCAATGAAAAAGTAATTGCAACCTGAGACCCAATTTTAACATAAGAACCAATTTGTGTTACGTAAACAACAGACAAATCCCCAGGAGTAGCAAATGTAAGTGTTGGTGTCCATGCCGTAAATCCAGAATTATAAGCGGCCGTTCCACCAGCTCCAAAAGTAATAGTAGATGAATCAGTACCATTGAATGTTAATGTATTACTACTAGTTAATGATTTATTGTTTGCTATTGTTAATGTGGCAGCAGAAGCTGGGGCAGTAAATGCTACTTTATTAATGCTAGTAACTGTTGCGGCTCCAATATTTGGAGTAACAAATGTAGGGGATGTGCTGCCCACAAAACTTCCGCTGCCAGTAGATCCCGATAAACCTAAATTTAATTCATTATTAGTTGCCATAGTTCATCATCCTCAAGCAACAGTCAATCCAGTAGAAAGCACATCATCAACTGACCATGTTGTGTTTGCTACCAAACCGCTAACAGCAACCGTATCGTATTGATTAGCAGAGGTTAATGAGCCGGCAGAAGAGGTTACCGAAGTACCAAATCGAATGGTAGTAGCAGTACCGGCAGCTAATATCCAGCCACCCGCACCAAGACCTTTAATAATAACAACGTCACCAATAGCAAATGTTGTTGGCAATGTAATAGTTGTTTGAGAAGCATTAGCAACAATATACCTCGTATTTACAACAGCAGTCTGTGTAGTTCCTGATATAGAAGCAGTTTGTACAACCCCAGAAGAACCAACGAAAGCAATTGTTCCATCTGAATCAGGAAAAGTCACAGTTCTAGTATTAGCTGTGTTAGCAAAAGTAAACGCAGTCACATGTTGACTAGATGTACCTGTGCTCCATTGAATTGCTTGAGAGCTTGCAGTGGTTACCGATCCAATGGCGCCAGCTCCTTTGCTTTGTATTATTGCTGGAATATCTGTATCAGAACCCGTGGCTAATAAATATAAATTTGAGCCTGCAGCCGAATTATAAATAGTCCAATAATTAACAGCTGTTGTCGCTGCATGCTGCGCCAACCAAACAGCACCATTATTATCTAGTAATGAATTAGTTGCACTTAAACGAATACTTGTTGCCAGAGCAGCACCAAGAGTAGGAGTAACAAATACAGGACTAGTTGTTCCAGCAAATGAACCAGATCCTGAACTTCCAGACAATCCCACATTTACTTGATTTGTAGTGGCCATAATTTATTCCTATGCAACCGTTAATCCAGTAGATAATACATAATCAACACTCCATGTTGTATTTGCCACCAAACCCGTAACCTTAACTGTATCGTATTGATTAGCAGAAGTTAAACTGCCCGCAGAACTTGTTACAGAACTACCTATACGAATTGTTGTCGCAGTCCCCGCTGCTAATACCCAACCACCAGCACCCAATCCTTTAACTTCAATAGATTCACCAACTGCAAAAGTAGTGGGCAAAGTTACAGTAACAGCTCCAGCATTGTTTGTTATATATCCATTGTTAACTGCCGCCGATTGCGAAGTTCCAGAAACAGTAGTCCAAGTCATGCCTGATGTAGTGGAGGCTATCGTAATAGTGCCAGTACCGTTCGTGATTGCAATTCCAGACCCGGCAGTAATTGTAGCTGCAGTTGGCGTTCCACTGGTATTACCAATAATTAACTGGCCATTGGTCATCGTTCCTGACCACGCAGGAACACCAGAAGAAGAAGTTACTAAAACAGCACTGTTTGCTGTGGCAAGACCGGTTACAGTATTTGCACCATTTGAATATAATAGCGTACTAGCACCATAGGTATCAGCAAAAGTGGCTGTTGTTGCTACCCATGTCGTACCGTTTGCTCTTAATACCGTTCCTGTGCCACTTGGTGATGAAGGACTGCCAACAAAGGCTCCAGTTCCAGAGGCTGTGAACAAACCAACATCTACTTGATTACGTGTAGCCATAATATCCTCGTATATTTATCCGATGGTAAGCCCGGCACTATTAGTACTTCTTACGCGCCAAGTTGTATTTGCTTCAATGCAAGTAACATAAACATTATCTGTTACAGAATTACTACTTAATGAACCACCCGATGTCGTTGTAGCAGATCCGATTTTTATAGTTTGCCCTGTATTGGCCACAATACTATATCCTGCTCCTATCGCATTAAAATATTCAACGGCAACAACATCGCCAACAGCGCATGTAGCCGGCAAAGTAACAAATGTTCCACCAAGAGCCGTACAAACATAACCATTATTAGCAGCTGCTGTAAATCCAACGCTTGAAGTCGTGGTCCAAGTTAGTCCGCCCGTCGTATTCGATATTGTAATTGATCCCGCACCATTAGAAATAGCTATGCCTGTACCGGCCGTTAATGCCGCAGATGTAAATGTACCGGCTCCATTACCAATAGGAATAAATCCATTAGTTGATGCATGAGCCGCTGAATTTAAAATACAAGGTGTGCCATCATTATCATCCCAAGTAATAGTCCTTGATACTGCAGTATTTGCAAAATTAAATTCAGTCATATGTTGATATGATGTTCCTGTAGCAAATACAATAGGTGTGGTTGTGCTTTCAGAATAAAAGCCAAAAATTCCTGTTCCTTTAGATTGCAAAACCATTCCTATATTCGGATCGGTTCCAACAGCCTGAAATCCAACATCTCCGCCAGTAGCATTTGTATTTACTCTTATATAATTGACGGCTAATGCTGCATTATTAAAATAAAATACTTTATTATTGTTCGAATCATAAACTGCATCAAAGGAATTTAATCGAATACTATTAAATCGTACATCCGCTGTTGTATTTATATCTTGAGGTGTTGTAAGAATTACTGCTCCAACTTGCGGAGAACCACTTGTTCCATTAACTAAAACTTGATTTGCGGTTCCTTGAATGGATGCAATAGTAGTACCAACAAAAGCAACCGTACCATCTGAATCAGGCCATGTAACAGTACGCGTATTCGCTGTATCCGCAAAGTCAAAATTAGTAATATGCTGATTCGTAGTTCCAGATAAAACAGAATAACCAATAGCTGTATTAGCACCAATCAAAACTGGATAACCAGTGCCAGAACCTGATAAATTTAAATTAACATTCGGATCGCTACCTTGCGCAATAATGTAAGGTCCAAATCCTGTGGCATTATTCTTAATATCAATATAATTAACTGATGTAGCCGTCGTAGTAAAACGCAAAATTGCCAAGTTAGCACTATCGTTAAATCCAGCAAATCTAGGTGTGCTTGTTGTAGCTATATCTTGCGGCAAAGACAACGTCACAGCCCCGGTAGGTGATGAAGCAATTACCTGATTTGTAGTTCCTGTAATACTAGTAACATCGCCAGCAACTTGTGCATCAACATAAGCCTTATTAGCAATGTCAGTAGGAACCGTAGGAACAGCAGCAACTTGCCCAGAGGTCAATGAAGCAGTAGAAGTTGTAATTGTTGCCCCTGGAATAGATAATCCAGTAGGCAATGTGGTAGATAAAGACGGAGTATCACCACCATTAGTCACCAATACCGCATTAGCAGCATGTGTTACTGGCGATAATGTAGTTCCATTGAAAGGATAATAGGCTATGTCGTTAGTAGTGCCTGGATTTACTGTCCCTGTGCCACTTCCTGACAATTCAGTCCATAAAGCAGAAATAGGATCGTAATATTCATATACTTGTAATGTAGTGTTTAATCGCAGACGATAATAATTATCTGCAGCAGGAACGGGCCTATCGCCGGTGGTTCCTGGAGGCAAAAACGTCCATGGATTATTCCAAAAGATATTGTCGCCACCGCCAAAACCAACCGTGACGTCATCATTGGCAAGATCGCCACCGTCGTTGAATTCTGAAAACTTAATAACCGAAACCATGGCCTATCCTTGGTTTAATCCTTTAGTTTGCAATGCTGCGAATTGATACACCTAAATATGCATCAGCATCAGGGGATACAAAACTAACAGTATCACCACCAACCACAAAACGTGCGCTATCCGGTGTTATAAATTCTACTCCTTGAGTTGATGAATTTGTATTTCCTGCCGGTACTGCAGCCGTTGTGTTATATCCTGCAAATATATTTGCATTAGAACTCATTCCAAATAATATCGTATATCGATGCGCAGAAGACAAAGGTATTGTGATAGTTTGTGCATTATTAGCAGTCAAATGCAACTGAAAATTAGTATCACTAAATGGAATGGTCTTATCAAATGAACTACTGTATCTAATTGCCACAATCTGACTCCTTTAATTATACTATACCCAATCTTGCATCAACAACATATTGATATTCTATGAAAGCAGTGAGAACTTGATTTGTTTCTGTTCCTGCACCGATTGGTGCATCAACCACTGTATATAATGCAGTTCCAGGACTAGCCGGTAAATATTGAACTGACTTAGAGCTTAAGCCTGTTTGTGTCCAAGCCGTAATAACAACATCAGTATTTAAAACAAGCGATCCATTACGATATCCTGCTGCATAAACATTAGCAGATGCACCACTTTTAGAATAGATAGTAACAGTGGGAGCTGAAGAGCGCTTTAATGTATTGAATTGGAAACCAAATGCTGTACGTGAAATTGCTACGCCAACAACCAGTTGATTTCCTGCAGGAACGTATACTGATTGAGCAAGACCTGCATTTTGTTGTGCAACTAAAGCTGCATTTGCAGTAACTGTTCCCGGAACATCAGCCAAATTATAACTTTTCTCATAATAATATTGCAATGCTTGTAATGTTTGAGAAGCACTCAATGGAGCAGGCCTCGTAGCAATATCCCCTGGAACACAAGAAATACTATTTATATTTACAACTGTTCCAGAAGTTGGGCAAGAAAATGTAACAACAATTGCAAATGCATTTCCCAAAACATCTGCATTGTAATTCGCTAAACCATCGTATGATATAAATTTAATATCCGTATCACCACCAGATTCCGATGAGGACAATGTTTGAGATGCAACAACACCATTAAATGGGGTTAAAGCAGTCCATCCAGCAGCTGATAATGTAAATACACCGCTAGCAGCAACCGTTCCAATACTAGCACCTGTTGCGCTTGTAGGAATAGCTCCGGCTGAAAGACCCACATTATATAAATAACATCGAACCACAACAGAATCATGAACAGTAGAATAGGCATTAATGTTTACTGATAAATTAGATAATGTGGTTTTAAGCGCATCGCCATCAGCCAAATATTGTAATAAATAAAATGCTTGAGTTGCAGCGCCAGTTGTTACTAGCAAATTACCCGTTGGCACATCACGAATAGCGGTTGCTGTAGACGCAGACGTTGCCATTATAGTTTGGTCCCAGACATAACCTGAGGTGGTTGTTACAGATAAGCTGCCAGTACCTAGTTCTTGACAAGGATTTAAGGGAAAATCCCATCCTGCTAATAAGCTTGGGATTGGTTTAAATTGTAACTTGTCATTGTAATAATGAAATGTGTGATCTTCTTGCCATTCTAAAGTAGTTTGTAAATAAGATACGGGCTCGACTATTTCTTGGCCCAATAATTGGATGCTCGTATAATGATATGTTGTACTAGTAGTCATTACTATATCAAAATCAGTCCATGCAGTTGCAGGAGGATCGGTATTAAATGACTGCAATATAACAGCTGTAAAAGCATAGTCTACATTTGAAGTAGTTAATTCTTGCTCAATAGGCGCCACATCTGATGGGCCAGGTGTGTCACTGTATTTAATTTCAATATCAATAGTAGCAATAGCATCTGAGCTGGCAGTTAAGTTAATGGCAACTCCAGGGCCTGTATCGCCAGCACCTGTTGCTCCTGTCCATAATGCTCCATTATGATTGAATCGTTGGCGCAAAATTACAGAGGTAAATCCATTGTTTGTAACAGACAATCCATAAGATGCATTTGTAGCGCTATTACTATTTGAATCCGCACCTTCATAGGTATCTTGTGTTACTGTAACTGTGCCAGACCCAGCTGTAATAATTTGCCAACCTGGAGCTATATCAAAAGTTCCGGCTGATGTTGTTGTGAATGTGCCACTAAAATTTAATATTGAAAATTGAGGATTTGTTATTTGATTATCAGTAGATAATGTAGATTCCCCAGGAGGTGGCGTTGGGCCTTCATTTCCAATAGGAACGTAATTATTCACTTCCCAAATTAATGCATCTGCCTGCGTAGGTCCGGCTCGCCATTCTAAACGATAAACTAAAGTATCGTCCCAATACATATTTTCAGGCAAAGAACCACTTGCAAGCACTTCTATTGGATTTGACCAAGGAATCAAACCATTCTGATCCTGAAAAATATTTTGCGGAAGATAAGGAAGTGTGTTTTGAAGCGTGAAGAAGTAATAACGATCATCCATCTGAGCGCCAGTTAATGTTGGCACTTCCCAGATCGGATTATAGGACCGCGTTAAACTCATACAATTTGTCCTTCAACTGATATATTTGACCAAGATTTACCGCATCTAATATTGGCAATAGTGGATTTATTTTTATCTAATATATTACATATTGCCTGATTAGACAAACCTAACATTATCATTTTTTTAATTTTAATTACATTTTCAATATCTAGAACATGAATTCTATTCCTTGATTGTACTTCTCTATTAACCCAGCGACAATTATATGGAAAATATCCTATATTATTATCAATTCTATCTATTGTTAAATTATCTTCGTATCCATTTTTAAGGGCCCAATCTAAAAAATTATCTCTATTTTCTCTCCATTCATCACAAACAATTATTCCTTTTAAGCCATAATCTTTATATCTAGGGGTATCTTTATTATAACATCGAAATATCATTCCATTTAAAATCGCATATATTCGAATTGTTCTTTTAGATAATGTATTTTTAGGTTTACAGCATTTAGGTGTGCGGTGAGTAAAATTACCCCATGCTAATTCATAAATCTTATCGCACTTTAAACATTTAACTTTTACAAATGATTTTTTTTGTTTTGAATTTACATTAGCTTTTTTATATCCAATATATTCAATAACTATAAACTGATCGTAAATATACCCAATACGATCAATAAAATTAGGATGTTTTTTGACATAATTGTATTTATTAGCCATACTATTCTCGCATAAGTTAGTTTAATGCCGCATTCATCCCCAAGATTCTGCGGCATTACCATTCTACCAAAATCCAATCCTAAAATATAATGCTTGTTTTTTACCCAAACTTACATTATTATGCTTATAAATTAACCAAATTTACGACTGCATATGAATACTGAAACAAATGAATATTACATTGACCATGAAGTAAGAATAAGAATCATGGAGTCATTAGCAAAAGATACAAATAATAAGTTAGATAGATTGGAAGATAAGATTGAGGCTCGATTCATGCTGTTAATTGGCTTGATTCTTGCTTCTATTATTATTCCCGTGCTTTTACATTCTTTGAGGTTGGTATGATATTTTGGATGTTAATGTTTTGGTGGTTTTATATAGGAATGAAATCATTGAATGAGAATAAATATGATTATTATAAAGATGGTGATTATCCGGATTTTTAATATTTATTATTATTGTCATTCAATAACCATTTGCCACCCATTCCTAGTGCTGCGATAACAGAGGCAGGAGCGCCAAGAGTTTTAATAGGCCCATAGACATATTTTTTAATTTGATGATGCTGTCTATATTTATTTTGCCCTCGTTGCATAAGCTTTGCAGCTTTCTCTAGACCTGATTTTGTTAAATTTTGCCTAAATTCATGCAACATTCTTTGTCGCAAATCATTTGCGGCAAGTCCATGCAATCTTTCGGCGCCTGAACTAGACTTTGTTAGTTCACGAGCTGCTTTGGCCAAATCAGATTGCATAGTAAATATAGAATTATAATCACCTGAAGCCGCTTGTTTCAATAAATTTTGAGTGGGCAAATTGTTAGGCAAAAATTGTTTTGCTTCCTCTAATAAATGCTCAGATAAAGGTAGTCCGGAAATGCCACTTTCTTTTACTAATTTCTGAGCACTTTTTAAATGCCTAGCTGCCAATCCTTTTGTTAGTGGTATTTCACTTAATATAGGATTTAATATTTTTCCGACTCCTCCTGAAGCAGCCAACTCCGGCAATTGACCCAACAAAACATCACCTGGTTTCTGTCCTTGTCGGCCTAAATTTTCAGCATAATTATATTCTTTAGGTAATATAGACTCAGGTAAACGCATAGATGGAGATTGTTTTGATAAAATTGCTTTCTGTACCAAATAATCCCGCAAATTAGCAGGGACAGATAAGATTCCATGACCCAATTCCCCAAAGCCACCTCCTATATTTTGAGCTGCTCTTTTAGGTTCATTTGTAAGCTGATTGTATGCACCCTTTATTTCTCCTGGCAAGCCCATGACTGCTTCCGGCAAGCCTAAAACACCTTGAACAGCTTTATCCATTACATCAGAAGCTATTCCAGATAATCCAGTTTTTTCTGTAGAAATTTCTTCTGTTGGTTGTACATTTAATCCAATCTTAGAATAAAAATCTTCTTTTGGTACTTGAGAATAATATTTACCATGCAAAGCATCTGCCAATTCTTCATCAGATTTATCTTTATATTGCGGATATTTTGTTCTTATATCAGTAATGGTTAACATATTATTCTCCAAACAATCCTAAAGGATCGTTTTCACTTGTATCATTGTTTAGCTTATTAATTCCTGATGATTTTGCCATAGATTCAGATAAAGCATTTTGCAATTGTTTTTCCATAGATTCTAATTTACCTAATACTACTGGCTGCTGTTCTGCAAAAGACGGCTTGAGATTAGCGGCTATTTTTAATGCAACAATATTTCCTTTTGATGACAATTTAGATTCCAATCCAGCTATTTGATCGGCTAACAAATTCTGAAAAGTACCTGCGTCCTTTTCTTTTGTTGTTTTAGCCCATAAATCAGGAGCGACATAATGACCCCATAATTTAGGATTAGTTTCAGCTATCTGTTTCATTTTTCTTACACTTTCTAATGCTTGTTTTAAATGAGGAATATCATTAGTTGCTGCTTTTATATCCTTTCTTTGTTCTTTATTGCTCTCAAACTGTTCTTTCTGTTTTAATTTTTCTTGATTTACTTCTAATTGCCCTAATCGTTTTTGTTCAGGACTTTCATTTAACAATCCCTTAAATTTAGAATTAGCCAAAAACATTTTTTGCAAAGGATTTAAATTATTCAAATCCATACCCATTGTATTTTGATTGTTTAATTGCATTGGCTGTTGCATGCTAGGATTATTTAATTGTCCATTCTGCATTGGCTCTTGAAGTTGTTTTGGTTGCTGCATATCAGGATTAGGTTGTCCTTGAACTGGAAACATTCCTTGGCCTTGGTCCATAAGTTCTTGATCTGGCATTTTAGCATTTGATGTATCCAAATTTGCTGGTGGATTATTTGGAACTACATTATTACCTAATTGTCCTAATGCATGCATAGTATGCATAAATTGTTTGATCTCATAATCTGGATCGGCCTGCCTCATTGCTCGCTCATGCGCATCTTTTAAGGCCTGCAATTGAGGCGAAAGTAATTGATTAGCTCTAGAATTAGCTCCTTGCAAACCTTCTGTCTGCGCCAACAAATGCTTAATATTAAATGGCTGCATCTCTTGAGCACGCTTCGAAGCTTCACGAGCTCTGGCTTGCTCCATAAGCATATTATAAAAATTAGCTCCAGTGCTAAAGCCTTTCATTAACGGCTCTAATCCTACTGGCATCTGATTAGGTAAAGTATAAGCCATGATTAATACCCTCCACCCCATTTAGTCGGGGCACCAATCTTATTGCCAACATAACTAGAAAACATATTCGACATAGGCCCACCAAGCATTCCAGCAGCACCACCAAGCATACCGCCTAAAAGATTACCGCCAGCAGCATTTTGATTATACTGATTCTGTGCTTGCCATTGGCCTTGATTCATAGCATTTTGACCCGCTTGATTGGCCATATTAGAGCCTACGCCAAACATATTTTGGCCAATGCCTATTCCTTGCATGTATTTTTGCATTAAATCATTCATGTAATTTTGTCTGTCTTGCTGCATAATTTGACCAGCACCTTGATTGATATTATTCAAAGCCGCACTACTTCCGCCTAGGCCCATTGCGGATGCTGCATCTAATCCATTAGCTGTATTTTGTTTTAATCCTTGTTGCGCATAAGGTGATTGCTCATATCCTTTAGCCCATTCGCTTTCTAATGCACCAGGATTCATTAATTGTTGCAACATGCTGTTTAAGTCATTTCCTGCACCTTGACCTAACTGCATATAAGGTTGATACATGCCTTGCGCTTGATTATAATATTGCTGTTCTGTTTCGCCTGCTTTCTTATAAGCATCCCCAGGGTTTAAAAACGATGATAACCAACTCATAAAATGCTCCTCTTAGGTTACAACTAACCCTGTAGACGTTGAATATTGTACTACCCAAGTGGTATCTTCTACCACACACATAACTTGTATCGTATCGTATTGTTCAGCAGATGCAATACTTACTGTAGCTGTACTTGCAGCCATTTGAATTGTTTGACCTAAATTAGGCAACAAGGACCAACCTCCAGCGCCTTCACCTGTAATAGCAACAACGTCGCCGACAACAGCCATGGCTGGTAATGTTATAGAAGTTAATGCAACATTTGTCGGTATATAATTTGTTTGTGCCACTGCATCTTGTGTGGTTCCAGTAATTGTTTCAGGAGTAACAAAGTTTTTTTCAATGGCTCCAACTATACTATTTAAGCTATCAACTAAAATAGAAAGCCATGATTTAAATTGCTCACTAAAATTATCAGCAGCTAGTGGAACGGCATCTATTCTATCTAGAATTACGGCCATTAATTAGCTCCTCCGGAGGATCTGTCAATCATCATAACACCACCAAGAATAACTATTGGAGCCGCACTTACTGCAACAAGTTTATAAACTCTATTGCGTGATGGTCCGCCTTGATACCAGCGCATTCTCCATTGGTATACACCTAATTGCGAAAATTCCAATACATCAGCAGGATAAAAACTAATGCCCCCGTCATCGGAGATATAGAGCTCGATGTGGGGGTTAAATAAATCATCATACGTTGTACTATCCAGCGTCGGAGTATTTGTACCTTCCTTAATAATATACGTAACGCCATCTTCCGCAACCATATATACTGGATCACCGTTTGCATCGGGTAATTCTCCAATAATAAATACAATATTTTCAAAATTATTGTCTTTAACAAAAGTACCATTACCATACACAAAATCAATCTCTATGTATTTAGTAATAAATTCTGAATAATCATCTTGAGATATTATAGGAGTTACAAGTTCGTAGCGCATAGGATAGGCTAAAAATGCTAGAGGGTCTTGAGGACCACTTGCTAAAGGATTTTGTAATTCATTAAAATAAATACTTCCTGACATATCAAACAAACATGTTTGACCTTCAACAGTTACTAAATGCTTATTGTTAAAGAATTCATGCAATACAATCCTATTGCGCTGACCATTTAATTCAATAACTCTTTGCCAAGTTTTAGTGGAAAAATTAAATTCAAATGCTACAGAAAAAGAAGCATTATCGATTGTTTTAAAGTCTGTGTAATCACCAATAGTGGCTCTATAAAATATAGTGTCTTCGTATTGATATAAAAATCCTTCGACATCCGTATTTAATAACGGTTGCACAAAAGGTGCATTAGCTATTTGTTGCAAAAACACGTTAATGGCTTGTGTTGCTATAGGCTCAGGTGCTTGTCCACTTGAGGCCATAAAAGTCACTAGCCCATTTCGGTTTTTTGCAAGCCAAGTCATCATGCCAAAATCTACATCTAAGCTATCAGGATCGGCAATACCGTAGTTAAATTCAAAACTTGTTGTCTTGCGCCAAGGAAAAGCAGCATTTTCAAATTGGCCAGGCGTATTAGACCAAATACCGGTATTAAAATCAGTAAAAATATACAAGGTATTTTGTAAAACAGCCATTTGCCGAATCAATCCAGACTCTTGTGCAAAAACTGCCGAACCTGCTATTGTAAATACGGTAGAAACATCTAATGTGCCGCCCAAATTTACTTGAGTTAACTGAAACTGTGTACTATTTAAGCTTGAAACCACAAATCTATTACCAAATGCTGCCACAAAAGCAGGTCTTGGAGGACGCAATGAATCGGTCACAATCTGCATAGTATTAGTGGTCTCATCAATAATAAACGTATTATCTCCATCAACTAACATGACAAATACATTTTGTACTACCGGAGGTGTTCCATCTCCAACAATAGTTATAGTTGGCAAATATGCAAAAGATAATAGCCCCGATGTCTTTGTAAATACTTCCGATCCGTTCACGCGCGTTTGGGTAAATTGACTATCCACTCTGAATACATCGGCATTCACTATGACATAGACATAATCAATAGAACGAAACATCTTTCGAGGCTGCGCTACAAAATTTAAAAGATTCCTTCCATTCACATTAATATGACGACGACCCATAGCAGGATACAATGCTTTGCCTTTTTTACCCGAGGGCGCATCAACGGCATACCAATTTGCACAATCCGCGGGGGAGTTTTGCAAAAATCTTTGTACATCGTATCCTGCCCATAGGGGCAATTGTTCAATAGGCATCAAATCCCCGCCCTAACGCGCCAGGCGCCATTAAGCCAACTTTCATTATTAATATTAATATCAAGGTTAGTGGAGCTTGCAGCTTCCATGTCCTTAGTTAATTTATCCAACATTTCTTCAAGCTTTGGAGTCCAGGCTTCCATTCTAGCTTTGTAAGCAGCTATGTATTTTGCCAAAGCAAATTGCAAATACATAATATAGTAACTAGGTAATTCCGACATATCTGTACTGGAAGTTAAAACACTTGGTTGAAACTTAGCATAAACACTTAAATTATATGCCTGAGAAGGCCCAGGAAATACTCTAATCGTTGTTAGATTTGTTTCAGGCAACACTATTACATAGCGCGGCAATCCAATTAATGGATCGTATTTGTAACTTGAATAAAACTCAGTTCTTGATTCATCAATCAATGGATAAGTAACGCCCTGCAATGTAACCCACGCATTTAACAAATTAACTAATCTGCCTTCAGTGGTTATATCAGGCGTCGGCACATAATCAGGCTCACCAAAGGTAACTTCATTCTGACCAATCGTTAACAGAAAATCTACTTGCTTTGATACGGTTAGCATCAAGCCATTGGCACTGTATTGATTAAGAAGCTGATTTAATACTGTAATGCCAATAGATAAATCATTCCCATGCAATGGTACAGTAGGTGATGCAGCACTTACTATTTGATAGGATTGTGTTACAAAATCACGCACTGTAATTGATGGTTGAGTCATTTACGACTCCTCTTTTTGATTTTAACTACGTTATCTTCTTGTGGTTTTAATGCATCTTCTTTCGTTGCAAACCATGCACCTGATGAAAGTACATCACAAAACTCATCATAAGATTTAACTAATTTAATTCCTGTAGAATTATAAACATACACACAAAAATGCTCTCTATCAACCCAACGACCATCGTATAAAACTTGTTTGTCTATAGTACTCATAATTATCCTCTTGGATGTTCTTTCGATCCTACATATCCTCTATCAACAGAACCATTAAATATCTTATCTTTGCCATTCTGTGCTTTAGGATATTCAAAAGGAGCGTCGCCAGGACTTTCCGTATTATTGTTTTCAATGGATAAATCCGTATCGCGTTTGATAGGCTTTTCTTTTAATTCTTCTGATATTCTATCGACAATCATAATTATCCTTTGTTGATAATAGTGGAGAGGTTCTACATTTGAACCCCTCCAGCAATATAGCTTTAAGACATAACACAAACCGCAAATTCAGGATTGATTGCAACCCCTGCGATAATGTCCAATCTATCCAATTGTACGTAGTTACGAATATCAGCACCAAGCGTATAGGTCATTGCCATTTTATACAAATCACTATACGTAGTTACGGCCTCAACACCACCTTTTAGTTCAGTGATAGGGGGAGCAGCAAACACAATCGTTTGATTATGGAATGCTACAGACTCATTGTGATCGTTAGCCAATAACAAATGAGCGCCATTAGGAATAGGGCCGCTAATGTTTTGGCGCGCACCACTCACAACTATGGATGGACTAACTGTAATTGTTGCAACACCTGCACCATCAGTAGCTGTAGAACTAACAACCACAAATTGCGCTGTTTGACTTAAGTTAATATACCCACCAGTTTGTGAACTAGAAGCTAAAGGATTAACCATGAACACACCGTCTGCTTCTTCAAACGTCAACTTATCACCTGGTTTGAAAGGAGCCGCCTGACTTGCATTAGCGCCTGTCACTACAAAAGTGTTACCAGAGCTAATAGGACCATTGGTAATGGTTCCAGCTAATTGGAAGCCTGCAACAGGAGATGCTCCAGTACCACCAGTACCTGCAATTTGACGTACCAAGAAATTAGTCTTGAAGAAGTCAAAGCCTGCCAAGTGACCAATGAATCCATCCATTAATGCACCACGGTTAACAGTCATGTTAAACACAGTGTACAAATCATTGGATAATGCCGCAGATACAGCAGGACTATTAGCAAAGTAACGATTGCCGTCTTCAGGTATACCCAATTCAGACATATACGCATCAGTATCAAGTACGGTTTGGAATGTAATTGGCACACCTGGAGTACCAGTAAATTGATACAATGCAGGTTGTAAGTTTTGAGCGCAAATAAAGGACTCAACATTATTAGCAAGACGTTTAGCACGAGGCTTTAACATCATATCTAAATAAGGTTGGTCGCGCGCTCTATCAAATGTTAATTCCATACCATTGAAACTTACCAATGAGTTAAATTGAGTGTCAATAGTTAATGGTCTAACGATTTGTACGACTGCTTCATCAGTAGCCGTTGCGCCATAACCACCTAAGAAACGTTCTTCTAAACGGTAGTTAATGGTTTGGCCAGTTGCGTATTTAAGATTTTTGAAGTCCGCTTCTAAGTTACGATTCGCGACTTTTGCAAAATTAAGATAGTTGATATAACGAATAAAAACTTCATCTAATATATATTGCGAAGTTTGAAATGAATTGCTCATTGTATTCTCCAAACAATGATTAATGATTGCACTAAAATAGTGCGCCTATTGTCATTGCCGGAGGAAGCAATACTGTACACTCCAATGTTTGGGTAACGGGATCCCTTACGCGTTACGCCTAGTTTATGCTAGGTTGACTAACTGGTCAAATTTTCCTACCTTGCATCCGTTCTTTTCTCGCTTGTGCCTCATCTTGTCGTAACTTATCGTCAATATTCCACTTACGCTCCACTTTGTCCGGGACATCGCCTTTAATCATGTCAATAGGCCGAGGAGCGGATGAAACTTGAGCACGGGATTTACGCATGCGTTCTTCCAGTCTTCCCAATTCAACAACTTGAGTAATAGGGTCTTGTATTCTAGAGATACGCTCTAATTCAGGCGCTTGTGTTTTAGCAGCTGCATAGATAAAAGCAGCCGGGTCTTGCATGCCTCTAGTTGCTATAACCATTTGCGGAGTTAATGGTTTGCCAACTACTACTTGCTCAAAATCAGAATACTTAGCCATGCCTTGATTAAAGCGGATTTCAAAGTTAGCTTGAGTTTCTTGTTCTTGTCGTTGCCATTGTTGTTCTTTTAATTGTGTATCACGTTGGTTGAGTCTTTGGTCTATTACATCATAGAGTTGTGCTTGCCAATCTTCTGGATCGGCTTGTTGCTGTTGTTGTACTTGTGGCTGTACTGGTTGTTGCGCATGCTGTCCTCGAGACAACCTATCACGAATCATTGCTTGGACCTCGGACTCGGTATAAGTGCGCTCTTTGGCTTGAATTTCATTGCCATATTCATCTACATTTTCAGGCTCTTTAGCCGGAACAGACTCAGCTTTTGTTTCTGTTTCATATAATGGCGCTTCAACTTCAGGCTCTGAAGCTACTGGCGTATCATTTCTTAATGGCAAAGGCTCTGGCACTAATCCTGGACTGCTATAGTCAATAGGGCTTTCACCTTCTGGCGCTGTCATAATTGTATCAATTCTAGATTCCATATTTACCTCATTTTTTCCATTGGTTGACTATGAGCATGCGTTAATAATCGCACTAAATTATCTGCATGCGCTATCTGTTCGTTTGATTGTGTTCGTTGTGCTTCCGCTAAATATTTTAATTCCATCTCTTGCAATTCAGCTGCAGCAGACTGACGCTTGGCCTCTAATTCTTGCCACTTTAATTGTACGTCCACACCTTTAGAATGAGCTTCAATCTGTAATTTCTCTTGTTCCATTTGTAACTGCTGCTCTTTTAAAGCCATTTCTTTCATCTTGATTTCAAGCATAGGATCGGGTGCTTGTGGTTTAGGAGGCACAGGCTTGCCCGTCTTACCCGCCTCAATAATCTCAGGAGGTACAATAGTCTTTAATCTGTTTCTAAGCTGCAAATTATTCACTAATGGCAAATTCTCAACATACAAATCAGCAATTAGGTTAAACAATTGCGGATTAGCCTGTAATATTAATTGCATACTATTCAACGCTTCTTGCTTTTGTCCTTCAAAACTTGGACCCGGTTGTAATCGTATTTCATAATTGCCTTCAGTCATGCTGTTTTTCATCTGACCACCGTACATGTCCATAGGTTTATTAATTTCAACCGGTGAAATACCGGTTTCTCTCATATTTACCATCAGTGTACGTTCAGTATCATAAATAAAAGGAATCATCTCATTTACGATTTCACCAGCTACAGCTATAGCACGGTTTAAATTACCAAAAGGAGTATAAGTATTATAATTACCGCGCTTAGTTCGAGCATCAATAGCCAATTTTGACGTTTCATTGCCTTGGTCGCCTGTCATCGTATTGTACATCCCTGTACATGTTTGTATGTCTCGTTCAGCGCGTTCGTATTGTTGAATCAGCGAATTGGATAATTCTGGTGGCTTTAATTGTTGCGGAGTAAACCCGCTTGATACTTCATCGAACTTCAATCCACCTTGAATGTTGCTTGGGTCACGCCAAATTTGTGCGGTATCATTAGAGCGCGCATTCCCAACAGCTATTAAGAACTGATCGTAACGTCCAATCTTAACAAGATAAGCAGATTGCGTTCCTAAATAGTTAATGTAACGCTGGGGATCTTTCGTGTCTTTGAAGAACGAACGGCATACTTGCGTTCCCTCTTTATTATAAAATGAAGACTGATCGACAAATACCAACGGCAATTGTTGACTAGGAAAATCCTCTGCTTCAAGCTCATAATCCCCAGCATAAACAAATTTCTGCACTTTATAACGCGGACTAGAGCGCTTGGCCTCGATAGTTACCGGAACACCCTCATCCAATATCATCATAGAACCATCAATCTCAATTTGCTCTAATTGATCGAACTCATCTTGGGTAAGTGTCTTTCCGTTCGAAAGCTTAAACAACATAATACGTTTATATTCACGTTGCCAATGCGTGTAAATTGTTACTGACTCATCGTCATTAAATACTGAACCTTCTTCAATATTCGTTGGTGGTATAGATTCTTCAACTTTGCGCCCATACAAGGCACGACATTTGGCTCTGGACATTCTAGTTCTAAAGCCACAATGCATGCCGTCCGTTTTAGTGGGCGATAACGAACTTACATCCCAATAACAACGAGTAGGAATTTCGATTTTACGAAAACGAATGACCTGATTAAAACTATAATCATTCTCATATTCTGTATCTAAATAAAAAGCCCCATAACCACCACATACGGCCGATTGAAATGCTGTTTGAAATACCACTTCAGTCTCAGAATTCAAACAAATATCTTTAATCAAAGCTTCACGCACTTCCACAGTTTCTTCTGGCATGTTTTCAGTAGGCACGACTTGTAATGTAGGTGTATTTTGACGTTGTTCACCAAGCAAATGATTTGCTAAAGGAGCAATCTTATTAAAAGTTAGTGGGATTTTTTTATAGGTTTCAAATACTCGGGCTTCTTCATCCAGCCATTGGTTACCGAATATGAATTGTGTGTACTCATTGTAATTATTCTTATTATCGTGCCAATAGTTTTCCCAAATATTACAAGCGTCTCTGATTTTCTGTGCCATTTCTGGGTTTTTACGTGCCATTATACGTGTCCCTATCGCATTATTTGTAAATAGTGTAGCAAATTTAACTCATTGTTTGCTATGGGTTTAAATAAACATACTTCGATGCGCTTCTGGTATGAAATTTGTTTGATAGGAACTATTCCCAACATTTTGTCCATAAGCAAAGGTTAGCATTAACGCATCGGCATAATCAGGACTTGGCATTCCGCGCGCTCTTAATTCATCCTTTGATTCAATAAGTAGTTGTCCATTGCTTCGATGTTTGTAGCCTAAAGAGCATAAATCACTATGCAGCTCATCGCTATCAGGAATTTGAACAGGAATTTCGCCCATTAGCCATTCTTTCATTTCTGCCCAAAGTTCGGCGCGTTTATTGCCATAAGTTTCTTTGTTGTCCGCTGAACGTGCTACATTCACACCTTCAACGCAAGTGAGTCCCATTTCAATTAATCTATCGGTAGTGCCAGCACCTATACCAATGCAATCAATAAATACTTTGTGTGGTCTTTCTTTTTCTATAATGGTTTTTAGTTTACCGGCAAGTTCCATTGTGTTTAAGTTTCTAAAAGATTCTAAATTATAGGCAACACGTCCTTTGCGCCTGATGATTGCACAGCGATCGTTATCTCCAATTGCCGGATCTACACCAATTATTAATACCTGGCTATCATTTTCGAACCGTGCTTTGCGTGCTGCTAATACATAAGAGCTTGGTATAAACGTATCTTCAACTGGGTTAAGAAAGGCATCTGCCGCCGAACATGGGTATTCTTGATTAAAAAGTCTTAAACCAATATCGTAGTCATTAGAGAATTGACCTATCTTAAATCGTCGCCAATAGATATGCTCTCTGGTCATGCCGTTTTTAGCATAGGCATTCAATAGTTTTTCTTCTTCTTCAGATAATTTAATTTCATCATGCGCTTGTGAATAGAAGGCTCTATATTCTGTTTGCCAATACCATGGCACGAATATTGCTTGGAAATCTGATTTACCTTGTTCGGCTGACACCCAAATGGAATGAAAGAAATTACCAATACCGTTTGCTGTGGATTCAAGAATGATTTCTGTATCTTTCTGATCGCCAACTGCTTGCATTAGTCCTTGAGCATGCTCCGCAGCATTGGGCCAAAACGCAACCTCGCTACCGTGTAAGAGCTGGATGGTTTGACTTCGACCAGTTCCTTTTGCACCTGCGGTTCCGATTGCATAGCCTGAATCCAAAGTGTCGAAACGTAATTCTTTGACTGAATCTCTATTTGCCTTCGGGCACAGTCCTTCGGGTAAGTATTCATAATACCTCTTAGTCATATCAAATAAGTTTTTAGTTGCAGCGCCTTCATGCGTAAGAATGAACGTCTTGTAACCGCGATTAGTAATAGTCTTATGAAAGTATCTGCCCGATATCAAAGTTGATAGACCTTGTTGCCTGCCCTTTAAGCATATCGCTCTAACCTTTCCAGTTTCTTTGCGTTGGGCTTCTAATCTATCGTGTACATAGTTTTGAGCACGATTCAAAATGAATGGCTGAATGTCGCCTGATTTAGTGCGGATTTTAAAGAAGTTTTCGGAGAAGAATTTAAAGTCAAAGAGCCTAGTTAAGTCTGCCATTTTTTTCAGCCTGTAGTTTACGCAAGAATCGTATCTTTTCTTCTTCCACTACTTCACGTAAGCGATCGTTATCCATAAATTCTGTTGAGCCTTTATATTGCATAGCTTCTAACATCATAAGCAAATGTTCTCTAAGATTTATTTGCTGCATGGGCTTCATGATAAAATCTTGCTTTGTACAATAACTTGTAGATTGTTAATAGACTCAAAAGCTTTTTCTACATGTTTAGTTAATTGGTTGAACTGGTCTTGCAAGATAACGAAGCGCTCAATCAGCGCTATCATATCTTGCTCAGTTACCGATAATGAACTTTGTTGAAGCTGTTCTTCAGTGGGCATTTCTAACATAACTAATCCTTTATTTACTATTCTTCTTTAGGCTTTAAATCATGCGTTGATAATAGCTTTTCAAGTATCGATTCGCTAACAGGCTTATTTTGCTCATCGGCCTTGTAAGATTCTTTAAAACGGTTTTTCATGACAAATTGCCAAGAAGAACCGGCAAATTTTTCTATCTCACCAAAAATCCCATTTCTTCCAGACCGCTCCCAAAATTGCTGGGATAATTGTTCACCAAACTTAGCAGTGTTATAGAAAGGGTGTTCAGGATTTTTAGCCCAGTTATAATAGGTATCTCTAACAATACCCAATTCACAACATATACTTGTTACACTTTCTCCATCTCTAAATAGAGATAAAGCCTTGTCTATCATCCAAGGCTCAAACTTATCCTGAAACTGCCAAGGCTTATCATTTGACATAAATTACCTTTTATCGTCCGATGTACTAACCTGCTTTACCCATCTCTTGCTTACGCATTTTATCACCATGCATCTTCGCATCAGGATATTTTGCCTGATCGTCAGCAGCTGCGTTCCAAGCTGGATACTTAGCTAATCTATTCATTTCTTCTGTCACAGATTTGTAACCAGAAGGCATACAATATTGCTCACCCTCTACAGCATTATAACTCAAATAATTCTCACGCTCTGCCATGATGTTCTCCTAGGATTATTAACCTATATATATGCCATTATTAGGCAAATTGCAACTTTAACCGCTCAATAAATATACTCACCTGCGCCAAATAAGCCTTCAAAGCATGAATATTATCAATACTAGCTGTATATGGACCAACCATCAACTTATCCCCAATTTCTGTGGAAAAACCTGAATATAACCACACTTTTGCGATCATAAAGCCTTATTCTACCGAATGCAATAACGATGAATAAGACAAAACCATCTAGATCAAAACTATTTCGGTCAAAGTGTTGACTGCCATCAAAAAAGATAATACAATGACTGTGTCTTAACTAAATAGGAAATGAAATGAGATATATAATAATTGGTTTAATATTAAGTTTTAATGTATTTGCTGGAACTAATTGCTCCACTGATAGAAATGGCAACACACATTGCGATGACAGTTATGGTGGGCATTGGAATTGCTCAACAGATAGAAACGGAAATACGCACTGCGATTAACTATTGAAGGCATGGACGCCTGTTTTTAAGGATCTTTATTATGAAAGAACACGAAGACGACTACGACAATTACACTTACGAACAACAAGAATCAAAACGCGAACAACGCTACGATGACTGGAAATACTCTGAAGAACGATTTAAGGAAGAATAAATGAGCTACGAAGAACTACAATCAAAAGTACGCACAGAAGCTGTTGAGAAGCTCACAGCGCTACGAAGATTGCTAAACGATGTCGAACTACAGATTCAATCAAAAGACCTCCAGGAGTTTAATACAGGCCTTGTAGTCATAGAAACTTTAACAATGTTCTTTTTCAGCGAAGGAGGTCTCGATCTCTGGATAACAAAAGTATTGCAACGCATACAAAAAAGACAAGACGCATTATTCAATGAATATAAAACGGAGCACTAAACCCATGGAATTTGACATCACAATAGAACCAGAAACCTACATCATAGGCAAAAACCTAAACAACCTAAAAGTAACCAGAGACGGCCAAACAATAGCCATGGCAACTTTATCTTTAGATGAAATAGAGGACCTAGAAAGCAATCTAACTGATGTGCTCATCAAACTATCAAGATATAGACGTAATAAGCAAAGAGAGGAATTATAAAATGAGCGACAAAGAGCTATACCATATCACTTTGCGTCAATTGTCAGATTTGATAACCGACAGTGAAGCAGAATTATTTGATCGTCTAGATGAATTTGATGAATACTGGACAGGTTATATGACTGGCCAATTAAATGGCTTTTTAATTACTAGAGCCCTTTTGGCTACTACATATAATGATTTGTTAGCAAGAGATCTATGATGACCACAAAAACCTGTAAAAAATGCAATATGCCTTTTGATATAGCCATTCAATTCCCAGGTGGATGGATTCAATGCCTACACGACTGGCAAGAATCAGAACAACCAAAATACAGCCCTGAACAATTAGAACAAATCAAAAGAACTTTTGTTACCGATGAAAGCAACTGGGAACCAATGACATACGAAAAGCAAGAAATCTTAAATAGACAAAAGGAAATTAAAATGCCAATAAAATTTATATCAGAAGAAGAAAAAAATACAGAAAATTTAACATTACATGACGTAGAAGAACATCAATTTTTTGTCTCAAAATATGGTCAATTATGTCAAAAAATAGATAGGTCAAGTTATCAAGTAATAGCTCAGCATAATGGAGAGCCATATGCAGGGTTAGTTATGCATCGCGATGAATACGATGACATCAAAAAAATCCTCCCCAAAATCAAAAAAATAGAGTTTTAATAAGGAATAAAAATGGAACACTTAAAAAACTTTCTATGCCTAGCTTGCATGACAGCCACAATCTATGCAATGTGCGCAATAGGCTATATACTGAACTAGCACTATTATTGCCTGGAGCAAATATGCGGTTAGCTAGAAAGTACAAACTAAAATGGCTAGTCGCAGATTTCCTTTTCATCTCAGACATGCTCGCCAATTCTATTTGGGGTCAAAAATATTATGCAATTTTTGCTTATTGGGGCATAAGTGCTGATGCCACTAATTGTATCATATCAATTCTAGAGCTTTTAAGAATATTAATGTTGTTATACCAAAAGCATCATCCAGAAGACAATTAAACGCGCTACACGCGATTTTAATTCTTGGACTACAAATGGTAGCCAACAATAGTAAAAGAGTCCTATAATTAATCCTTGGAGCTTTTAAACTATATTTACAAGGATATGTCATGCTCGTCTTAAGTCGCCGTAAAGGTGAAGCCATCACCATAGATTATAAAACTAGAGTCATCTACTTAGGTCAAAACGAATACGGTCAAGCAAAGTTTGGTATTGAAGCTCCTATTGAAGTTAAGGTGCATCGGGAAGAAGTATCGAACCGTATCGTGCAAGAAAATAAAAAGAGGCCCAAAGAGCCTCTTTAAACTTGTATCAAAATTAATTAATCAGCTTTCAATAAAATCAACTTCAAATAAGCGCTGTTTGTCTGAGCATTAGTTCCTAAAGAAGGAGCTGTTAACTCAATAACTGCATTAGAAGTATTTGCTAATTGAACAACATCGCCCGCATTAAAGTGAACAAACACATCAGCAACAATTTCGTTGGCTTTTTGTTCAGGAGATAAAGTCATATTGGCAAAAGTTGATCCTGGAACTATAACGCCATTCTTGAATAAAGAAAGGGTCCATACAGGCAATGGAGAGGCAATCGGATTTAAAGAGCCACTCATTCCGGTAGCAACATCGTACCAACCTGCTTTATTCATCTTAATCTGACCAGTGCTACCAGCCATAGACACATCGATGTTGGATGTTGCGTAGATTGTATTTTCGAGTAATACCGTTTGACCTGCTTGGTTTGCACCAGGAGAAGCGGCTAATGTTTGAGGGAGAATCGAATAAACTTCTGCAAATTCTACCGCACAATCACATTCTTTATTGCACTCGACACAATCTCCTTTTGGACCGGGTTCACCTTGTGGTCCTTGTATGCCTTGAAGACCTTGCAATCCTTGTGGACCTTGGGCTCCATCTTGCCCAGGCACACCTTGTATCCCTTGTGGACCTTGAGCACCTTGTGGGCCTTGTAATCCAGCGGGGCCACGTTCACAGCATTCACATTTACAGCGATCGTAATGATCGTGATGATTATAGTTGGACATGATATGTTTTCCTTTATGCGAGATTATTTCTCGATAAAAAAAATAATATGACTAAAATTAATTGTCAATATCTTGTAAAGAGTGATCGCAAAAAATATTTGTATGGTTAATTAATGTTCATACATGCATAGTTTTTTAAATGTATTTCAAAGTTTAAGTAGCCATTGGTTCGCTCTGAAACGCCCTTTATTTTGCTTCTTATGCTCAATCAGTTCTGAAGCCATACCTTGCTGCCATTCGTCTATATATCGCATCATGACAACCCTTTTTTGAGGCTTTTCGATGCGATATAATTGCTTCCTTATGAAGCGAATGTCATCTTTCAATAATTGCAGCCCTTTTAGGGCGGCATAATCGGTAAAATTCAATTTATTGTTTATGAATAACAAAGTTTGTTTTTAGTTTGCTTCCAATGTGTATGAAATCTATAGGCGGTTTTTCTTTTGGCTGTGTTTTTATGCGTTGCTTCCACAGTTTTTGCTCTTCTTCATAAAGTTTAAGTGAATATTCTTCTTGCAAGCGAGTTTTATCTTCAATTTTATTATTTTTTGGAGTATTTTTTTTCCATCCTTCGGGACATTTAAATATTCCTTTGCCTACAAGTTTGATTATCCCTCTTATGCGTTGTTCTTCTGTAATTCCATTATCACGATTAGAAATCGAATAATTAGCTGCTTCGATAAAATCTTCTTCATCTTTTATTTTATCAGTAACAAACGGATTGGCACGATAGGCAGTTCGAAGTCGTGCGTCAGGGTTTTTTAAAGAGTTATTCACAACTACAACGGTTTCATTTGTTTGTAGTAATTCTTTTTTATTTGTTTTTAGAGATCTTCCTTTGTTATATATAACTGGCGTTTTATCACATTGTGGTTTTTCGCCATTCTGGATTTCCCCTTGCTGGGCGTGGGTTTTACTATATTCACCAGAATGGCGTTTTTGCACATTGTGGCTTTTAGCTAATTTCTTGGTTTTTTTTTCCTCTATATGGCGCTCTTTCCAGGCCAGTATTAATTGCTCACATCCAATGCCACAGCGGATATTAACCTGCCATTGTATGATTTTTCCTTTTTCTCTACGATCTATTGCTTCATACAATCCACACTCTTTTAACACCATATGAGCATTGTGTATTTTACGCTCACTTAACATAAAATGTTTTTCTACTTCTTTTTTTCTTGGACGCCAAGTATCCGGTTTACTTTGGTAATAAACCCAAATAGCTAAAGCATCAATATCAATAAGATGCTGGATAACAAAATTATAGAGTTGAGCAAAAGGGGCTTTTTCAATTAAGAACTGACGAGTATCAATTAGTTTTTCTATAGACTTTACATTGTCGTTTTTCATGGTACAATTCCTTCGTTAGTTATGTTGTACAGTAGTTGCCCACTATATTGTCGTGTAGTGGTGGGGGCTGGATGCCCAAACTCCCATCTTAAGTAAATCCTAGAAGTTCTGATAGATAATTATTGATTTTATTACTTGTGCTTGGTATGCTTTTTGACATATTTTGACCTATTCGTACTAGGTTGAAATTATCCAAAGCACTTACGTGCAATGGTCTTAGGAAACGCCAGAGTCCTAAGACCATATCTTACTCTAAATCATAGTAAAAACAATGCTATTCTAATTCACCAACACTATCGGAATTATATTCATGATGCGATTCATTGATTGTTTCGTAATTATCAGGAGGTTCTGAATAGACAATCTCGTCAGAAGGTAAAGAAAAGTAGTATTCCAATGATAGCCACCCAAGTACAAGCACAATCACCGTTGAAAGTAGCGTTAAAACGCCCATAAACTCTGTTAGAAACCATTTTAGCTTCCAGCCCTTATCCATGAAAGGGTCATAGTCAATGATAGGCGTCTTGCGCTTATTTGGAGGTTTTTTAGTTTCAGCCATAATAACTTTTATCCTTATGCAGAATGTAGTTGCCTTTACGCCATTCTCTTCTAGATAATTTTAAACCGCAATTAGCGCAGACGTATTTGTAGGTGATGTTAAAGAAAGTAGTTATGGCGTACCACTCGTGGTCTGTATTGTATTGACGGCCTTCTGGGCCAGTTGTTATGCATTTGTATTGGTGGTCGTAGGTCATAAAATAGCTCTGTTGCATAGGCAGCACATTATTGGTTCGCCGTCTGTTTTTGTTGTGTCGCCATTATGTTCGCAATAATTGGCGATCATGGTTTGGATTTTAAATAATAATTCTTCGTCATAACAATCATTGCCTAAGTAAATTTGCAATGATTTAATTGTGCATTCTAAATCTTCTAATTCTTCTTTTGTAAAATCATTCATTTTTAACTTCTTCCAATTTAATAATTGTACATCCTTTTAAAATATCCTGATTATCCTCTAGAAATTGATTCAAAAGATATAAGCTTTCCTGCTCTTGAGGTAAAACAATAAATTTATCCTCAATGACTACCAACTTGTTTTCAGGAGATTTTAAGGCATAGAGTTTAATCATAATTTAACCTCTTCACGTAAAGCTAAAATGCATTCAGCAAGACAGCGAAAAGCTTTCGGGGACATTATAGGATCCCATTTAGTATTAGCTACAAGTTTCTCAAGCTCAATAAATGCCTTATCCAGCCTATCTGCTTCTTTTCTGCGCTTGTATTCACGCAATTCCATTAATTCTTGAAGCTCTTCAGGCGTCACTTTTCCCCCAAATCTTCAAAACGTACCTTAAACAAACCATTCGTTATCCGCTCAATCTTTCTCTGAGAACACAAAGGAATATATCCTCGGCGTCTCCAGTTAATAAGATTGGTATGCGATAACTTAGTCGCTAACTCAAATTTATGCCCACTACCATAGTATGATATTAATTCTGCTACTGTCATATTTCACCTCTCAAATAATTATAGTCAAAGTGTTGACTTAGGTCAATGCGCTTGCTAATATTAAATCATGGCGATCGCCACGGTAAATAAACCAAAGATAGGAGAGAAACATGCTAGACATGAAATTCGATGAGAATCACCAATGGCAGTTGATAAACCAACAAGAACGCCTTCAAGAAGACATTCAAACACTAAATCTGGTTAACTTTCAGATTGCAGAATTGCAAGAGATTAAAGAGAAACTCGAAGCTCGTGTAGCGCAAGGACTTGAGCATGGTGAAGATTATTCTAAGACTTATAACCAAGGTAAATTTAAAGTTACGGTGACCACTGGCTGGACTTATTCACTAGATAAAGAAGAATATCAGATTTTAGAATCACGAATACCTGCTGCATTCAACCCAGTTAAGACACGTTTAGCTTACGATATAGATAAGCATGTACTACGTGATGCTGAAAAATATGCTTCTGCTGAAGAGCTGATGTTATTAAGTCAGTTTATTACAAAGAAACCTAAAAAACTTCATGTTAAAGTTTCGGCGGGTGTCTAATGAGCAATTCAATTTTAGTGCTTGGTGAAAGTGGTTCTGGAAAATCAAC
>CAZEUN010000034.1:0-32021 GCA_964515595.1 uncultured Oleiharenicola sp.
TTTCATCACCAGCGAGACGTCCTTTCTTTCTATATGTTACTTACGGGACACAACATTAGAGCATTTTAAATTAAGGTGCAGCCGGTCAAAACCGTGCCAACTACCGCTGTCGTCATTCTGAGCCCCGCGAAGAATCCAAGGGGATGTGCGCACTCCCTTGGATCCTTCGCACGGCTCAGGATGACCGGTCTCGGGAACAATCCGATTTTCTGAAACTTTAAACGGTTACGCCTTTGCTGAAAATGCTGCAGGAGATGGAGCGCACTGACCCCAGTGCGCTGGCTCGCGAGCTTGCGAAGCAAGCGCACTGAGGTCCCGCCGTCGCCAAGCCTATGGCGCGCAAGCCGTGCGTTCCACCTTGGGGTTGGCGGCTTTTCAGACCGGAGACGACCGCAATTGCATGAACCCGGCTCAGCTGGCGGCCGATGCGCGGCGGCGCAGATAATCGAGCAGCACCGCGGCAATGATGATGCCGCCGGTCACGATTTCCTGAACCCAGTTCGAGAGGCCGACCTTGGTGCAGCCGTTGGCCACCACGCTCATGATGAGCGCGCCGACCAGAGTGCCGGTGACGGTGCCCTGGCCGCCGGCCAGGCTGGCGCCGCCGATGACCACTGCCGCGATGATGTTCAGCTCGAGCCCGACGGCGGTCGTGGGATCGCCGCCGGTAAGGTAGGCAAATTGGAGGACGCCACCGAGCCCGGCAAACAGGCCGCCGAGCGTATAGACGAGAAGTTTCACGCGCTCGACCGGCACGCCGCAGAGGCGGGCGGAGAGTTCGTTCGAGCCCACCGCGAAGACGTGGCGGCCGAAGCGGGTGTACCGCAAAACCAATGCGACCAGCGCGGCGAACCCCAGCATCAACCACACGCCGCCGGGCAGCGAGCCGCGTCCGCCGAGCATCATCAGCTTGTTGAGCCAGGTTTCGTCGGGATAAATGGTTTGTTCGCCGGCGAGTCCCTTGGCGGCGCCCCGCAGCGTGCCCATCATGCCCAGGGTAACGACGAACGGCAGGAGCCGGAGGCGCGTGATGAGCAATCCGGAGAACGCCCCGCAAGCCGCCGCCGCGGCAATGCCGCCCAGGGCCGCGAGCAGGGGCGACCAGCCGCGCTGGACCAACTGCGCTATCACCACCGTGCCGAGCGCGATGATCGAGCCGACGGACAGGTCGATGCCCCCGGCGATGATGACGAGCGTCATGCCCAGCGCGGCGATGCCGATCACCGCGGTCTGTTGAAGAATGATGGCGAAGTTATCCCACGAGACGAACGTGGACCAGCGCAGCGCGGCGAAGAGCGCGACGATGGCGACAAGGCCGATGAACGGACCGAAGCCGGTCAGGAGGCGGCGGGTGAGGGAGGGGGAGGGCATGGGAAAACCTGAGACCTGAAACCTGAGACCTGAATTTAAGGTCGAATTAGGTGGGCGTGGGAGCGGGATTGGCGCGAGGACATTGGCTCGGAGACGAAGTTAAGAATTTTCAGGTCTCAGGTTTCAGGTCTCAGGTTTTCTTACGATGCACTCGTTCCCGTCGCGGCGAGCATGATGCGGTGTTCGTTCCATTCGTCGACGGGCCGCGCGGGGCTGAGGACGCCGCGACACATCACGGCGATGCGGTCGCACGTGCCGAGCAGCTCGGGCAGGTAGCTGCTGACCATCAGCACCGACTTGCCGGCGCAGGCGAGTTCGTCGATCAACCGGTAGATGTTCTGTTTCGCGCCGATGTCCACCCCGCGGGTGGGTTCGTCGAGGAGAAGGACGTCCGCGCCGTTGCGCAGCAGGCGGCCGAGCGCAATCTTCTGCTGGTTGCCGCCGGAGAGATTGCCGATGGCCTGCCCGGGCCCGGCGCAGCGCACGCCGAGCCGGTCGATCCAACCGGCGGTCTCCGCGGCAAGTTCCGCCGGGTTGATCCGCCAGTTCAGCCGCGGCAGCGTCAGGTTGTTCTCGAGGCTCAGGTTAAGCGCGAGCCCCTCGGTCTTCCGATCCTCGCTCAGCAAGCCCAGTCCCTGCCGCCAGCGCAGCAGGGGCGAGGCGGGCCCGGCGTAGGTGCCGACCTTCACGGTCCCGGCCCGCACCTCGTCGAGCGCGAAGAGGGTGCGCAGCAATTCGCTCCGGCCGGCGCCCACGAGGCCGGCGAGCCCGACGACTTCGCCGCGGTGCAGCGTGAGCGAGGCATCGACGGGTTTGACGAGGCCCGCGACGTTGCTCACCGCCAGCACCGGTTCGCCGGGGACGCGCGCGGTGCGCGTGTAGAGTTCGCTGACGTTGCGGCCGACCATCAGCTGGGCGATCGCGGGCATCGTGATGTCGGCCGTGCGGCCCGTCGCCACGCTCTGGCCGTCGCGCAACACCGTGTAGCGGTCCGACAGCGCCTGCACCTCCTCGAGAAAATGGGATATATAGATGATGGACTGTCCCTGGCTGCGCAGGCGCCGGACGAGCGCGAAGAGTTTCTCGACGTCAGGGCGCGTCAGGCTGCTCGTCGGCTCATCCAGCACGAGCACGCGGCAGCCGAGCACGATGGCGCGGCCGATCTCGATCAGCTGTTGTTCGGCCACGCTGAGCGAACCCGCGGGCACGTGCAGCGGGATGTCCGGCCGGCCGAGCTGCGCGAGCGCGTCGGCCGCCAGCCGGCGCTCCTCGGCGTGCCGCAGCCACCCGCCGCGCGCGGGTTCGGCGCCGAGGACGAGGTTCTCCGCGACGGACAGGTGCGGGGCGATGGCCAGTTCCTGGTTCACCATCACGACGCCGGCGCGCCGGGCTTCCAGCGGCGTGGTCGGCGCGAAGGCCGCACCGGCCAACATCATCCCGCCCGCATCGGGCGCGTGCACGCCCGACAGGATCTTCATGAGGGTGCTTTTGCCCGCGCCGTTTTCACCGACGAGCGCGTGCACCTCGCCCGGCGCGATGTCGAGCGTGACGCCGTCAAGCGCGACCGTCGCGCCGAAGCGCTTCCGAATGCCGGCGAGCCGGAGGCGGGAGTCGGCCACGGGCATTTATTTGCCGATGACCGCCTGGACCTCGGGTGTCGAACGGTTGGCCTTCGTCACCAGCACGCAGCCGGTATCGATCAGCGTCGCGACCTTCTCGCCGCGCAGGTGTTTCACCGCCGTCATGACGCCAAGGTAACCCATCTTTTGGGGATTCTGGGCGACGAGCGCGGCGATGTCCCCCTTCTCCAGGGCGCCCAGCAGGGGCGCGGAGGTGTCGAACCCGACAAACGCCTTTTTCCCGGCGAGCCCGGTCTGGCGCAGTGCGAGCAGCATCCCTTGGGTGGTGGATTCATTCGGGCAGAAGACCCCGTCGGCTTCGCGGATCCGGTCGATGAGATTCATGGCGGAGTCCTGGGCGGAGGCCACCGTCACGCCGCCATAGCGGTTGTCGACGATCACGCTGATGCCGGGGGCGGCCTTCATCGCCTCGAGAAAACCGGCCTCGCGTTCCGAGGTGCTGGCCGAGCCTTCCGCCACGCGAAGGAGGACGACCTTGCCCTGGCCGCCCAGGAGGCGGGCCAGTTCCTCGCCGCCGAGGCGGCCGCCGCGCCGGTTGTCGGTGGCGACAAAGCTGAGGAAATCCCGGCCGGCTTCGCCCTTCAGGGCGGAATCGAAGATGACGACCGGAATGTTGCGCTCGGCCGCGGCCCGGACCGGGGTGCGCAGCGCCGTGTCGTCGAGCGGGGCGAGCACGATCGCGCTCACGCCGGAGCCGACGAACTGCTGGACGACGCCAATCTGCTGCGCGCGGTCGTCCTCCTTCAGCGGTCCTTTCCACAGGATCTCGACGCCCAGTTCGGCGCCGGCCTTCCGGGCCCCGGCTTCGACTGACTTCCAGAAGTTGTGCGTGGTGCCCTTCGGCACGACGGCGATCTTGAGGGGTTCGGCGGCCTGCAGGGTGGCGGCCAGGCTGAGCAGAACAAGCGACTTGAACCAGAGGGTCTTCATGACGGGGTTGGGTTGAAGCTGGCGGACGGGGGAGAAGCCATGACGACACGGGAAGGCGCGCGCGTCAATGCGGTGCCGGGTCACCGGAGAGACTTTTATGCTTAACCAGTTAATAGCCGCTCGAACACGCCAATCAACCGTGCGCGCAACGGCTGGCTGCGTTGGGCGAAGTCCCGCTGATGCGTCTCGTATTCCGCGCGCCCTTCCGGCGTTTCGATACGGATCGGGGCAAAACCCAGGGCGGCGAAGTCATAGGGACTGGCGCGCATGTCCACCTCGCGAATGTCGCGGGCCAGGGCGAAACAATCGGCGATCAGCTCCGCCGGGGTGAACGGCGCCAGCTTGAACGCCCATTTGTAGAGATCCATGTTGGCGTGGAGACAGCCGCGCTGCTCGAACTGCGGGGTGGTGGCGCGCCCGGGTTGCAGGCGGTTGAGGGGCCGGGCGGGCGCCGTGAAGAATCGGAAGGCGTCGAAGTGCGAGCAGCGCACGGGCTGGGCCTCGACGATCCGCGCGAGCTCCTCGGGCGGGAAGCGCAGCGGCCACGCGTTGTGGCGCACCTCGTCCGGCGTCTGCCGGTACACCATCGCCCACTCGTGCAGGCCGAAGCACGCGAATTGCGGCGGCCGCTCCGCCACGGCGCGCAGGAGGGCGAGGATCCACGCGAGGCTTTCGCGCCGTCGCGGTTCGAGCGCGGCCGGGTTTAGGGTCACGCCGCCCGTGACCAGATGATACTCCGGCCAGCGCAGGAATTCACGGGCGCCGTCGCCTTCGAGCAGCACGTCGGGGCCCGGGTGCCAGCGACGCAGCCACGAGGGACGGAAGCGGTAGTATTCGAAAAGAAAATCGTGGACCGGGTGTTTCTTGCCGCGCATGGCGCGGGCTTGGTGCGGCGCGGTCCACGCGGCGACGCGGCGGTCGTGCGCCTGCTGGCGTTCCCGCCACGCCGCCTCGGACAGCACGACCATGGAAGGCGCCTCGATCATGCGGGCCAGGCGATCACCGCGGTGCCGGCGATGATGAGGGTGCAGCCGAGCGCGGTCCGGACGGTGAGCGTTTCACCGAGAAACAGCGCCGCCAGGATGATGGTCAGGGCTAGGCTCGACTTGTCGAGGGCGCTGACGAGCGACGCGGGCCCCAGTTGCAAGGCCTTGAAATAAAACAGCCACGAGGCGCCGGTGGCGACGGCGGAGAGAACCAGGAATCCGAGCGAGAAGCGCGAGATGGCTCCGACGGCGGCGAGATTGCCCTGGAGCGCGACGACACCCCAGGCGAGGAGCAACACCACCGAGGTGCGCACGGCAGTCGCGACGTTTGAGTCGATGCCTTTGACGCCGACCTTGGCCAGGATCGCGGTCAACGCGGCGAACACCGCGGAAAGAAGGGCATAGGTCCACCACATGCGGGACAAGATGGAGTGCCCCGGGACGGGTCACAAGTGGCAAGACCGGGTCTCTTGGAAAGGAGCAGCGGCCGTAAGGCCGCTGGCCCGCCGTCTTGCGACGGCTGCGGCCTCAGGATTTCGCCAGCAACAACCGCCGGACGCCTTCGATCGGTGAGGCGGCAATGAAGCGCAGGTCCACCGGCCAGTTCAACTTTCCGATCAGCGAGCGCAGGGCGAAGATCGCGGGCGGGCTGTTGAGAATCCGGCCGCTGATCCCGCAGGGCAGCGCCGCGGTCTGGGGGGGAAACAGTCGGTGCAGGACCGCGTCCGCCTGGCGCGCGAGATCGGTGATGGAATCCGCGATCACTTGCTGGGCGGGCCCGCAATTGGCCGCGGCGAGATCGATGACACGCGGGGCGAACGTCGCGATGGCCGCGTTGGCCGTGGCGTCGTTGTAGAAAAACCGCGAGTTGGCGGAATAGGTTTCCAGGCCCGTGTGCGCCTGGAGCGCCTTCGCCAGCGGCGACGGCTCCGCCGGGGCGCGTTGCAATTCGATCATCGCCACCGCGATCGCGCGGCGGCCGAGATCGAAACCGCTGCCGGGATCGCCGAGCTTCCAGCCCAGGCCGCCGACATAATGGACGGAGCCGTCGGGCGCGCGGGCCGCCACGAACGAACCGGTGCCCGCGTGCAGCACCAATCCTGGTTGCCCGGCGGTGGCCAGCTCCAGCACCGGCCGCGAGTCGTCCACGGTCGAGACTGCGCCGAAGCCCGTGAGCGCGGTCGCGGTCTCGCGCCAAAAATCGCGGTTGCCCGCCATGCACAGCAGCGTCCGGGTGAGGCGCGGCTTCGGGTTTTCGATCTTCGACTGCGCGAGCAGGGTCTCCAGCGCTTCCGCGAGCAGGCTGCGCGCCTGGTCGGGGCCGATCTGGCTCGGGTTGCAGCCGGGGCCCACGTGGCCGGCCAGCGTGCGACCGTCACCGTCGATCAGGATGAGCTCCGTCTTGGTGCCGCCCCCGTCCACGCCGATCATCAAGTTCATGGCAGCGAGGCGTGGTCAGATCGCTTCCCAGCGACCGAAGATTCCGCACGGCAGGACTTTTCCATCGCGGCGGATGGGCAGGCCCACTTCCCCGCCGCTGAGGCGGCCGCCGGCGCCGGACATCAGCGCGGCGAGCAGGTTCACGACGACGGTGGGTGACAGGCGCGCCGTGTAGGCGTTGATCAGGAAAAAAACCGGCCGGTCGCTCAACACAGCCTGGCACTCCTTGAGCAGTTCCCAGAGGTGATCCTCCAGCCGCCACATCTCGCCCGTGCTGCCGCGTCCGTAAGTCGGCGGATCCATGATGATGGCGTCGTATTTGCGGCCGCGCTTGATCTCGCGGCGGACGAATTTCAAGCAGTCGTCGGTGATGTAGCGCACCGGCGCCTCGGCGAGACCGGAGAGTGCGGCGTTTTCGCGGCACCATTTAACCATGCCCTCGGCCGCATCCACGTGGCACACGCTGGCGCCCGCGGCCGCCGCGGCGACGGTGGCGGCGCCGGTGTAGCCGAAGAGATTGAGCACGTTCACCTCGCGGCCGGCGGCCTTCGCGGCCTTGATGCGCGCGGTGAACCAGTCCCAGTTCACCGCCTGCTCCGGAAAGAGGCCCGTGTGCTTGAAGCTCGTCGGGTGAATCTTGAATTTCAATTCCCCGTAACGAATCGCCCAGTGGTCGGGCAGCTTCTGGCGGAATTCCCATTTGCCGCCGCCGGTTTCGCTGCGGTGGTAGAAGCCGTCCCAGTTTTCCCAGCGGCCGTTGCCGCCCTGGCGCGGCCAGATGATCTGCGGGTCGGGCCGCACCAGCGTGTACGGCCCCCACTGCTCGTGCTTCATGCCGTGGCCGCAGTCGAGGAGCTGGTAGTCCTTCCACTGGTCCGCGACGATCAGGCCGGGGCGTTCGATGGTCATGGCGGCAAGTAGACGGGGAAAATCCGAAACGCCAAATGCCAAATCGTAAACCCGGTGAAGCCGGCGGAAGGCCTTTGGTCGAAGCGAAGCCGTTGTCAGAGCTTGCTGGCAGGCGATTCGACCCGAACGTCCGGAGGCGTGCGGCCTGCATCGCTGGCCGGCAAGCTCCTACCGCCGGTTCGGCGTCGGTGGCCCAAGCTCCGCCTCGATCTCATTCATCGTTGCGAAAAATTCCTTCTCCAGGTTCACGTCGTACAGTTTCGCCAGGACCAGCACGCTCCACAGGCAGTCGGCGAGTTCGTGGGCAAGCTTGCGGTCGACCTCGGTCGTGGGCCGGGCGCCGGCTTTGGCCATGACGAGTTTCATGAGGTCGCCCACGTCGCCCACGAAGCCCTGCATGATTTCCTCGCGGGTCCACGGCCGGCCGCCGCGGGTTGCGGCGGTTTCATGGAAACGCCGGTGAATCTCAAGCGCGCGTTCTGTGTAGTGCGTCAGATCCACGGCTCAGGTCCCGTAGAGCCGGTCGCCGAAATCGCCGAGGCCGGGCAGGATGTATTTCTTCGCGCTGAGGCCGCGGTCCAGCGCGCCGGTGTGAATGGGAATCTCCGGGTGCGCCTTCTCGATGGTCGCCACGCCTTCGGGGGAGGCGACGATGCAGACGAAAACGATTTCCTTGCCGCCGGCGGCCTTGACGACGTCCACCGCCTGCGCGCCGGAGCCGCCGGTCGCCAGCATGGGATCGACGATGATGGTGCGCGTGCCGGTGAGGTCCGGGAGCTTGGTGTAGTAGGTGCGCGCCCTGGCCGTGGTATGGTCGCGCTCGAGGCCGACGTAGCCGACGGCGACGTCCGGGAAAATATCATGGAACGGCTGGAGCATGCCGAGGCCCGCGCGCAGGATGGGGACGACGGACAGCGGCTTGGCGAGCACCATGCCGGTGAACGGCTCGAGCGGCGTGTCCACGGATTTCTTCACCGTGGCGAGGTCGCGCGTGGCTTCCAGCGCCAGCAGCAGGCCGATCTGATAGCTCAGGGTGCGGAACAGCGCGGGCTTGGTGGTCTTGTCGCGCAGGTGGGTCAGCACGTGGGCGCCGAGCGGATGGGAGAGGATGTGAAGCGGCATGGGAGCGGCGGCAGGGCCGCCGAAACATTCAACGTCCAGCGCTCAACGTTCAACGCTCAATACGGCGTCGAAGGATCAAAGTCGGCAAGCCGGTTGCCTCAGGGCTGCAGCACCAGCGTATGCTCCGTCTTTCCCGGCAGCAGCGGAGTCGGTTCCCCCTTCACCCAGGCTTCGTGGCCGGCGCGATAGAAGGGCGAGAGCGGGTGGCCGCTTTGGCCGCCGGGCATGTTGAAAATGGCCTCGTCCTCATGTCCGGGCGAAACCACGAGACGCTCGGATTGCCCGAACCGCGGGCCGGCGACGCGCGGCATGTCGCTGTCGCCGGGGAGGGCGGCGGCCGGCATGTCCAGCCACCGCGCCAGCGGCCCGGGAAGAAACCGGCTGAACGGATGCTGCATCGCCAGCTGGTTCCGCCGGCCCCACGTGTAGTTGGCCAGCGCAGCATCCTTTGTGGCGGTTTTCACGACATCATCCACCGCCGCCAGCAACAGGGCATCCCACGAGACGTATTTGGGATTGAGCAGGTCGGCGGGACGCTCGTGCACCAAGCGCCAGACTGCGTCCTCGTAGGGAAAATTGCGCCAGCTGAATTCTGCGTATTCCTCGCGGGCCGCCTCGGCGAAGGGCGCGAGAACCAGCTCGGCGGTGCGCAGGCGAAACGCGCGAACCAAACGATACGCGGCGGAATCGATGCCCGCGTGGCCATTCCAGTCGCGAAGAATCTCCCGCAGGTCGCCGCGATTTTTTTGGTCCGCCACGGCCTCGTTCGTCAGCACTTCAACGAGCAACTGGTGCCAGCGTTCCAGGAACACGGCGCGGTCATCGAGCTGGATCGCGAGCAGGTCCGCGGGCACGGCTTTCTTCCCTGAGCCGACGAGCGCGCGCAGGCCGTCGCGGATCTGGCCGCCGCGGGCGCCGTCGTCGTAACCGCTGTCCCCGAGTAGTCCGTACGGTCCGTTGCCGAGCGCGCGGTTGTTGCCGCTCCAAAGGAAGCCCTCCTTCGCCGGAAGATCGGCCGGGCCCGCGGCGCGGGCGGAGACCACGGGAATCTCATCGGGCCGCAGGTAACCGTCCCACTGGCGGTCGCCGAAACCCCACGATACCGGCACGCGGCCGTCGTAGCCCACGCGACGCGGCACCTGGCCGATGATCGTCCACGCGGCGTTTCCGGCCGAATCCGCGATGAGCGCGTTCTCATTGGGGATGCCGGCGCGATGCGCCACGGCGATGACGTCGGCCACGGTCTGGGCCTGCTCGACGTCCATGAAATGCAGGTTCGTGGAGCCGGCGTCGTGCGCCGTCCAACGAAGGACCAGCCCGCGGCCATCCTTGGGGCCGTCGATGAACGGGCCCCACCGCGTCCAGCGGGCGGTGAACGGGACGGCGTCGCCGCCTTTGACTTTGATCAGCTCCTGGCGCTCCTCGATTTCCTTCCAGCCGTCCGGCGTCTGGTAGAAACTGTTCGCCCGGTTTTCGACGCCGACGGTGATGACATCGGTGGTGTCGACATACGCGTCGGTGAAACCCCAGGCCACGCGCCCGTTGCTGCCGACGGTGACGAACGGCGTGCCGGGCAGGGTGACGCCGACCAGGCGGTGCGGTCCGCCCGCATCGGACCACTTCAACACCGCGCGGTACCAGATTTGCGGCAGGTTATGGTCGAGATGCATGTCGTTCGCCAGCATCCCGGCGCCGGTGGCGGTGTGCGCCCCGGCGAGGACAAAGGCGTTGGAGCCGACGACGCGCTTGTCCGGAATCCCGAGCGCCGCGATTCCCGCGGGCGGCGTGGCGGCCGCCTTGAAACGCAAGGCCGGCAGCGCCGGCGCCGGGAACGTGCTGCCGTCGAGCGCGGCGTCCCAGGAGTTGCCGCGCGGCGCGAGGAAATCGAGCGCGGGTTGCCCGAGCGCCTGGCGGACGGCGTCGCGGTTTCGCTCGAACGTTCCGCGGTAGTCCTGGAGATCGAACCACATCGCGTAGAAACAAAGCAGCGTATCCTCCTCGCGCCACGGTTGCGGGGCGGTGCGGATCACGAGATACTCCCAGGGCACGCGGCCGAGCGAGGCGAGCCCGGCGTTCACGCCCGCGGTGTAGGCGGCCAGCAGCGCCCGTTCCGCCGGGGTGGCGGCGGCCACCACCTGCCCGGCGATGCGGCGGAAGCCGTGCAGCCGGGCCTCGCGATCGAGGTCGAGCGCCGCCTTGCCGAAAAGTTCGGACAGTTCCCCGGCGCCGCGGCGACGGAGCAGGTCCATCTGGAAATACCGGTCCTGCGCGTGAACGAAGCCCAGCGCGCGGGCGACATCGGCGCGGTTTTCCCCGGTGATCGTGGGAATGCCGAGCGAGTCGCGCTCGACTTTCACCGGCGCGGCGAGTCCGGCGACCGGGTGGCTGCCCTCGAGCTGCGGCAGGCTGCCGCGCATCTGCCCCCAACCCCACGCCGACGCCGCGAGAACCACCAGCAACAGTCCGCCCAGGACCGCGAGCCCCCACCGCAACCGTGTGCGCCAGGCTTGCATCTTATTGCTCCCAGGCCTGGCTGGCGACGGGGTCGCGACCCTCGTCAAAATCGAGGTAGTCGAACATCGTCATGACGGGCGCCTGCTCGAGGCCGCTTTCCTTGATGCGCTTGGTGAGGATCGAGGCGCTGGCATCGCGCCAGCCGCGCTTCATCATGAAGCCGTTCCAGACCTCGCACTCCTCGTCCGTGCGCGCGCCGCCCTTCTCGTGACACCAGGCCAGCAGTTGCTCGTCGGAGCGGTTCCCCGCGAGCGTCGCGGCCTTGAGGTCCTCGTAATTGACGCGGAGAAAATTGCAGCAACGGCCGTCAAACCCCTTGCCCAGGTTGGTGGCGTAGTCCGCGGCCGGCAGTTTGCCCGCGGCCTGGAGGCGGATCTTGTCGAGCATGCGGCCGAAGTAGACGAGGCGGCTGACTTTATTGTAAGGGCTGCGGAGACCCGGGACATTTGCCATGCCCCCAGAATCCCGCACGTCGCGTGCCGAGGCCAGAAGGAAAATCCACGGGCAACGCGGCAACGGGACGGATCGGTCTTCAACCTTCGGCCCGGAATCGCCCGCAAGCAGGCTCCTGCAACTGTGGGTATCCGGCCAAGCGGATCACCGCCGCTTCGGTTCCCTCGCCGCGGCTCGCGCGCACTTTTGCTTATTAAGCAAAAGTGCGCGCTGGCGGCCCAGCCAGAGCAGCAGCAACAAAGTGCGCTCGGCATCGGGCGAGGCCGAACGCGTGACGAAAAATTGACTGACGCGCGACGGATCGAGGCCGAGCTCCCGCGCGAGGAGGCTCTTGGCGCCGTAGCCGCGCAGCAGGGGGCGCACGCGGGCGGCCGCGTCAACCAGAGCGGCGTTTCCACCCCGGGACGGAGCGTGGCCCCCCGGCGGACCGGCGGACGCGGCTTCACCCGGCGGCGCGCGAGGCGAACAAATACCACCGCCACGTCCTCAAGCACCGCGAGCAAGCGGAGGGCCTGGGCTAGCTTCGAAGCGGATTGGGGCCGTGGGATCACCTTTGCTTAATAAGCAAAGGTGCGGCGGGATGGGATGCGGGGTTCAGCCTGAGATAAGGCGGCAGACGGTCACTCGGCGCCGCCGTAGTAGGCGAGCGTGGCGATGAGCCCGAGGAGGAAGGTCGGGGCGTTGATCCACAATTGGTGGAACGGCACGGCGTAGTGATGCACGGCCCAGATTACGGCGACGTGCTTCACGGCGATCAGCGTCCAGCAGATCAGGATGAACTTCTCCGCCCGCGGGTCGCGCGGGACGGGCCGGTTCGCGTGCACCTCCTCGACAAAGTCGTAGGGCGGGCCGTCGGACTCGCGGCGCGTGATCCATTGGAGGAGATTGGCGAACATCGGGGCCAAGGTAGTCCAATCGGCCTGGAAATAAAGCCCCGCCTCACCCGGCCCGGGAAAACTGCTCGCCCGGGCGGGGGCTTCGGCTAAAACCTGTCCACCGATACCGCCGCGCGCCGCGTCATGAAAATCCATACTCCCGGCAACGAGATCAACTATCTGTTGCAGCAAACCCGCGTCCACCACATGCAGCTGAGCAGCATGGCCGACCTCAAGGCCAACATGCTGCTGACGATGGCGTCGATCGTGGTGACGCTCGCGGCGCCCCAGGTGATGAAGGCCGGTTCGCAACTGCCGTTGCTCGTGCTGATCGGGTTCAGCCTGCTGACCATCCTGCTCGCGGCCTATGCGGTCATGCCCAAGATGCCCTTCAGCGGTCACGCGCCGACGGTCGTCGACGCGCAGAACCCGCAGTTCAACCTGCTGTTCTTCGGCGATTTCACCGGCATGAGCTATGCGCAGTTCGAGGCGGAGATGGAGCGCGTGATGAACGACCCCTCGCAGGTCTATCAAGTGCAGTTGCGGGAAATCTACACGCTCGGGGTGTTCCTCGCGCGGAAAAAATACCGTTTCCTCCGGCTGGCCTACACGACCTTCATCATCGGCCTGTTCGCGAGCTTCCTTACCCTCCTGCTCACCAACCGCGGGTAGCGGACGTTTCCGTGGTGGCGCGGCTCGGCCTCAAGACGCCGTTTGGAGGGAGCGGTGGGCCTGGGCGGCGGAGGTTTTGTGCAATTTATCGGACCTCCGCGGGAGTGGCCGGGTCTGTTCCAGACAACCCCTCCCACCATGGCCCATATCTTCGTTGCCCTGTTCCTGTTGGTTTTCGGCCTGAACCTGATTTTCGGGCTCGGTTTCCCCACCTGGCTGACCGGTTCGCTTGCGTTGATCGCCGGCGTGCTCCTGCTGATGGAACGCTTTCGCGTCCGCGTCGACCCCCGGCGCTAGCCCAGGATCGTCAGCACGATGCCGGCGAACACGCCGAGCACCGCGATGAATTTCTGGCGGTTGTTCGCCTCGCCGAACAGGAGCAGGCCGCCGGCAAAGGCCACCAGCACGCTGCCCCGGCGCAGGCTGGAGACCAGCGAGACGAGCGCGTCCGGATTGCGCAGCGCGTCGAAGTAAACGAAGTCGGCCAGCAGCAGCGCGAACGAGATCACGAGGATGCTCCAGCGCCAGTGGAAGACGTGACGCGGCCACAGGCGCAGCTTCCAGCCGACGGCGAGCGGGAAAAACAGCGCCGCGAGATAAATGGAAAACCAGCATTGCACCGTGGCGGCATCGAAGCCGGCGCGTCCGAGCAGGAACTTGTCATAGAGACCGCTCACGGCGCCGAGCAGCGTCCCCGCGAGCAGAAAGCCGAACCATTTGTCGCGGTGGAAATGAACGCCCTCGCGCGAGCCGGCCACGGACAGGCCCCAGAAGGAACCCAGCGTGATCACGATGCCCACGCCCTCGAGCCAGGTCGGGCGCTCGCCCAGCACAAGCATGGCGCCGAACAACGTCCACATCGGCCCGGTGGCGCGGACCGGCGAAGCGAGCGACACCGGCAGGTGTTTGATCGCGAAGTAACTGCAGACCCAGGACGCGGCCACGAGGGCGGATTTCGCGAGCAGCAGGAGGTGTTGGGTTCCGCTGAGCGGGGCGACGTGCAGCGCGGCGGGCAACGTCGCGGGGCTGGCGGCAGCCAGCGCGAGCAGGCCGGCCCAGACCGTGGCGCTGCAAACATTGGCCAGGAAGAGCACGGGCAGCACGGCATTGTCGCGCACCGCGTGCTTCGTCCCGAGTTCATAAAACCCGAGGAAGAGCGCGGACAGAAGGCTGGCGACGATCCAGTGCATCGAACGCCGAGGTGTGACGAACCGGCCGGCGGCAGGCAAGGCCGGGGTGGGGTGGCGGCCGCATGCATCGAGATCCCCTCTATGAAGAGGGGTGCCCGCAGGGCGGGGTGTGTAGGGAGCGTGCGTTTCCTCTAAAGTGTTCGCGCATTTCCTACACACCCCGTCGCTTCGCGCCACCCTTCTTCATCCGGAAGCATTCAGTAGAAACCGCGAAGGACGCGAAGAAACGCGAAAGTCGCGAGTCAGACCTGATCCTCGGTGATGCCTTGCCGTACTCACTATTTTGTGATCCCGGGCAAAATCAGGATTTTCCCGGTATACCTTCGCGGACCTTCGCGCCCTTCGCGGTTCAATTGCATAGTTCCGGCTTCATAGAGGGGATCTCGATGCGGCCGTTCCGAAAGATCTCAGCGCAGTTTCGCGCACGCCCGGTGTCGCGGACATGAAACCAGGTGGTCGTTGACCATGCCGGTGGCTTGCATGAAGGCGTAGCAGATCGTCGTGCCGACGAATTTAAAGCCGCGCTTCAGGAGGTCCTTGCTCAGCGCATCCGATTCCGCGGTGCGCACCGGAATCTGCGAGGACTTCGTCAGGTTGGACTGAATCGGCCGGCCGCCGACGAAAGCCCACCGGTAGCGATCGAAGCTGCCGAACTCCGCCTGGACCTTGAGGAAGGCCCGGGCATTGAGCACGGAGGCGTCGATCTTGAGCCGGTTGCGGACGATGCCGGCGTTGGCCAGCAGCCGCGCCTTGTCGCGGGCGCCGTAGCGCGCGATGCGGGCGGCGTCGAAGCCATGATACGCGGCGCGATAGTTTTCCCGCTTTTTGAGGATGGTGGCCCAGCTCAGCCCGGCCTGGGCGCCTTCGAGGATGAGCATTTCGAACAGATGGCGGTCGTCGTGCGAAGGCACGCCCCACTCGGTGTCGTGGTAGGCGTGTTGGAGTTCGGCTTCAGCCCAGGGGCAGCGGTTTTTCATCAAGGGAGGGTAGCAGGATTCGCTGACAATGGTGTGTCAGGAGACTTGCCGTCGGCGCAATCCCCGTCGTAGCCTGACCATCCTATGGGACGCCAATGGCTGCATGCAAAACGCGCGATCGTTAACCTGAAGAAGGGCCAGACGGTCGGCAAACTGGTGAAGGAAATTACCGTCGCGGCCAAGCTCGGCGGCGGCGACCCGGCCGGCAACGCCCGGCTCCATGCCGTTCTGGAAAAGGCCCGCAAGGCCAGCGTCACGCGCGACGCGATCGAGCGCGCCATCGCGAAGGGCACGGGCTCCGGCGGCGACAAGAGCAGCCTCGACCACATCATTTTCGAAGGCTACGCGCCCCACAAGGTGCCGGTCATCGTCGAGGTGTACACCGACAACCAGCAACGCACCGCGCCGGAGATCCGCGTGCTCTTCAAGAAAGGCGTGCTGGGCGCGGCCCACAGCAACAAGTTCCTCTTTGACCACGTCGGCCTGGTGGAAGCGCATTCCGCGGACGCCGGCGTGGACCTGGAGGCCGTCGCCATCGAGGCGGGCGCCAATGACTTCGCCCCGCTCACGCATGCGGAAAACGACGACATCCCGGAAGGCGCCAAGGGCGCGCGGTTCATCACCGACCGGGCGGGCGTTCACACGGTCTCGACCTGGCTCAAGGCCAACGGGTGGCACGTGGTGACGGCCGAGCTTGGTTACCTGCCGAAACAATTTACCACGCTCGACGACGCCGGCCGCGCGGAAGTCGGTGAATTCCTGCAGGAACTCGAGGACCACGACGACGTGCAGCGCGTCTGGGCCGCGGTGAAGTAAGCAACCGGGCGGGTTTGGATTCGCCGGTGGGATAACTGCTGGAAGCTAAACGGAAGGTGGAGCGCACTGACCCCAGTGCGCCGGTTTTGAGCGGATGCCCTGTAGGCGCCTGCTTGCAGGCGATAGTCCGTTGGCGCGTACCCTGAATCCCCTGCAAGCAGGCTCCGCCTTGAGCGTTTAAAATCAAAGTATAGCCGATCAGAACGTGGGATTCCCCGCTGCCGTCATTCTGAGCCGGGCGAAGAATCCAAGCGGATGTGCGCATTTCCTTGGATCTTCGCACGGCTCCCGCCGCCGCCGAGCCTAAGGCGGGCAGGCAGGATGACGGTGGCGGAAATGATCCGTCTTTCCCGACCGAGAGCCGCTGCGATTTTATTTCAAATGCCCTAAACCGATCCGGAAAAAGAAAAACCCTGCGCAGGGGAATACGCAGGGCTTGGAAAAAACGCCGGCTCAAAGAGCCGGCGTTTGAGGGGGACAGAAGTCGTAACGAGACGTTACTTCTTCTTTTTCTTGGCGGCCTTCTTGGCCTTTTTCTTTTTAGCCATGACTTATTGTCAGAAAGTTTCCGCGCAGTTGCACGAACATATTTTCATTTAGTGAAGAAACTTTTGGCGCGAAAAAATCCGCGCGAAAATTTCAGCGGCCGAAAATCGCGGCGATTTCGCGCAGATAATCGGCGGTGCCGCCGAAAAGTTTTTCGAGCGCGTCGGCGCGATACCGCCACTGCCAGTTGCCCTCCGCCTTCGCCGGCGTGTTGAAACGCGCGCCGGAGCCGAGGGAAAAAAGATCCGGCAGCGTGACGATCGCGAGCCGCGACGCGCTCGCGTAGCTGGCGCGCACGAAGTCCCACGCGATGTCGCGCCCGTCGACGCGGAGGTAGCGGCGCACATAATTCCGCTCCGCCTCGGTGGCGGTCTGGTACCAGCCGGCCGTGGTGTCGTTGTCATGGGTGCCGGCGTAGATGACCGAATTGGGCGTCGCATTGTGCGGGAGATACGCGTTCCGCGCGTCGCCACCCCAGGCGAACTGCAGCACGAGCATGCCCGGCAGGCCGGTTTGCTCCCGCAGCGCGTTGACGGACTCCGTGAGGATGCCGAGGTCCTCGGCGATGATCCGGGCATCGGGAAAAGCGGCGTGGAAGGCGCGGAACAGGTCGAGGCCGGGCCCCGGTCTCCATTCGCCGACGCGCGCGTTCTCCGCCGGCCAGGGAATGCGCCAGTAGGCGTCGAAGCCCCGGAAGTGATCGATGCGCACGACGTCGCACACCTCGAAGGTCGCGCGCATCCGCGCGAGCCACCAGGCGTAGCCGTCGGCCTGGTGCGCGGCCCACCGGTAGAGCGGGTTGCCCCACAGCTGGCCGTCGGCGGAAAAATAATCGGGCGGGACGCCGGCGACGGCGACCGGGCGCAGCGTCTTGGGATCGAGTTCGAACAGGTCCGGGTTTCCCCACGCGTCAGCGGAATCGCCGGCGACGAAGATCGGCAGATCGCCGATGATCTCGATGCCGCGTTCGCGCGCGGCCTGCCGGATCTGCGTCCATTGCCCGAAGAACAGGTACTGGCCGAATTGATAGGCGGCGATGGCGTCGGCCAGTTGCGCGCGCAGCGGGGATTTGCGGGCGCGGGCGACCTCGCGCATTTCCATCGGCCAGTCCCACCACGGCAGGCCTTTGAAATGGTCCTTCAGCGCGCGATAATAGGCGTACGCGTCCAGCCAACCGGCGTGCTGCCGGCAGAACGCGGCGAAATCCCCGTAAGGCAGCGCGGGCTTTTTCTTCTTGAAGCGTGCGTAGGCCTGCTCGAGCAGGCGCGGTTTCAGATTATAGATCGCGCCATAGTCCGTGCGATCCGGCGACAGGGCCGCCAGCGGCGCGAGTTCCGTCGTGTCGAGCAAGCCCAGGGGAACCAGCGCCGCCAGGTCGACGAGGTAGGTGTTGCCCGCGAAGGCGGAGAAACACTGGTAGGGCGAGTCCCCGTAGCCCGTCGGCCCGAGCGGGCACACCTGCCAGTATTTCATGCCGGCGCTCTTGATGAAATCCAGGAAGCGCACCGCATGCTGGTCGAGCACGCCGCAACCCTGGTTGCCGGGCAGGCTGGTCGGATGCAGCAGCATGCCGGCGCCGCGTTCCTTGAGCCAGTGGAACAGGGGCAGGGCCGGGCTTTTTTTGGGAGATTTTCTCCGGGCGGGCTTTTTCATGGAAAGGAAAGTTCAGGAATGAGTCAGCCCGAACCCAGCGAAGGATCCAATGAGGTCCGCCGGCGGTGGGGCGGAGGGATTCTTCGCGGCGTTCCGGATGACAGGTAAGGGGAGTTCCTCCTTAATATCCGGCGGCCTGGCCGTCCTTCCGGCTTTCGGAAGCGCCGAGGTAGGTGCCGTTGGCGGCATTGCGTCCGATCGCCTGGTATCCGCCGAAGCCGCCGTTGCCGATGCGCACGAGGTGGCCGCGTTGCATCAGGCCGCGGACGCTCTCGTAGGGCACGCCGCTTTCGACCTCGACATAGCCGCCATCGGTCATTTTCGGGTTATCGTAATCGGAGGAGCCCTCGTGCTGCCAGCGGGCGGCATCGCCGGCTTCCTGGAAATTCATTCCCCAGTCGATGAGGTTGCAGACGATCTGGACATGTCCCTGCGGTTGCATCGCGCCGCCCATGAGGCCGAAACTCAACCACGGGGCGCCGTCCTTGGTGATGAACGCGGGAATGATGGTCTGAAACGGCCGTTTGCCGGGCGCGTAGTCATTGGCGTGGCCGTCGCGGAGGGTGAACATTTCGCCGCGGTCCTGGAAAGTGAAGCCCAAGCCCGGCACGGAGATGCCGGAGCCCATGCCGCGGTAGTTGCTCTGGATGAGCGAGACCATGTTGCCCTCGGCGTCGGCCGTGGTGAGGTAAATCGTGTCACCCTCCTGCAGCGCCGGGTTGCCCGCATCGTAACTGCGGGCCGCGGCCAGCGGGTTGATGAGCTTCCGCCGCGCGGCGGCGTATTCCTTGGAAAGCAATCCCTTCAACGGGATCCTGGCGAAGGCCGGGTCGGCGTAAAATTTGGCGCGATCCTCGAACGCGAGCTTCTTGGCCTCGATCATGAGGTGCAGGGCCTCGGCCGAGTTGTAGCCGAGCGACTTCAAATCGTATCCCTCGAGAATGTTCAGCATCTGGAGCGCGGCGATGCCCTGGCTGTTCGGGGGCAATTCATAGACATCGTAGCCGCGATAATTGACCGACACCGGCTCGACCCAGTTGGAGGTGTGCTTTTCGAAATCGATTTTTCGCAGGTACCCGCCATTCGCGCGCATGAAGGCGTCGATCTGGTCGGCGATTTCGCCTTTATAGAAGGCGTCGCGCCCCCCTTGGGCGATGATCGTGAGCGTGTGGGCGAGGGCGGGGTTCCTGAAGATTTCGCCCTCGACCGGCGCATGACCCTGCGGGGCGTACGTCGCCAGGAAGGCGCCGGGAAATTTGTCGGCTTGGGCCATCGCGACGCCAAGGCCCCAGCCATAGGCGATGTATTGGCTGACGGGGAAACCTTCCTGCGCATAGCGGATGGCGGGCGCGAGGACGTCCTTCATCGGGAGCTTGCCGAATTTTGCGTGCAGCTCGAACCAACCGTCGACCGCGCCCGGTACGCTGATGGGCAGGAAGCCGCGCTTGGGAATCGTCGTGACCTTGAGTTTGTCGAGTTCCGCCACCAACTGCGCGCGCGACAGCCCGAGCGGGGAGCGGCCGGAGGCGTTGAGGCCGTAAAGTTTTTTGTCCTGCGCGCTCCAGACGATCGCGAAGAGATCGCCGCCCACGCCGTTGCCGGTGGGCTCCATCAATCCAAGCGTGGCATTGGCGGCGATGGCGGCGTCAACCGCCGACCCGCCGGCCTTGAGCACGTCGAGGGCGACCTGCGTGGCCAGCGGCTGGGACGTCGCGGCCATGCCGTGCCGGGCGATGACCTGGGACCGCGTGGCAAAGGCCTTGCCGTTGACGCGATCCGGTTGGGCTTGGAGCAGGGGACTGACGACCGCCCACAGGAGACAGAAAACCGCCGGCCGGGAAACGTTCATGGCCGCAGACTACCGGCGTCCCGGGCGGGGTCAACGCGGGGTCTTCGCCCGCTTATTTGAACTCCTTGCGCAGCCAGTCCTCCAGGAGGACCTTGTCGTAGAAGTAAGGCTGATCGGAACCGATGCGCAGCCCCGAGGCCTGGAAGTTCAGGTCCGTGAGCGTGCGGTTCCCCGATTTGACGACCTGGCCCGCGGCATCGGTCACCTCGAAGAAAAACTCCTGGCGCGGAATGTAGATGCCGCGGATCAGGCGGACGCGGTCATAGCGCCCGCCGCCCGCTGCCGGAAAATCGCCCGCCAAGTCGATGTCGGTGAAGACCACCCGCAATTTCTGGCCGGGTTGGAGATAGGCCGGGGCCTTCTCCTGCAAATAGGCGCGCAGGGCCGCGAGGGCGTTTTCGTCGGTGCCGCCACCCAGGGAGTCGCGCACGTCCCGGAATTTATCCGGATGCTGGAATTCAACCGTGACGGGGGAGTTGGGCTCGGCCCGGGCGGGCGCGGTCTGGCAACCGGCGAGCCCAAGGCCGGCGATGATCAGGGCAACAGCAGCGAGTTTTTTCATGGCAGCGGGGAGTGCAGGGAATTTTAGCCAGAACGTCCCGATCTGCCAGCGGGATTTCCACCGGCGATGCCGTCCGGCCAAATTCAGCCCGTCCGCAAGCAGGCTCCTACAGCTCCCGAGCCCCTCTCGGGAAGGGTGGCGCTTGCCGCGTCGAAGTCTTGGCGAAGGCGGGCGCAGCGCCGGGGTGGGCTCAGCCCGTAACGCAAGCGTGCCGGGAGTCCCGCTCAGGCCGGCGGCTGCAACAGCTTGTGCACCTTGAGCAGGAGCGCGTCGGCCTTGAACGGCTTCGCGAGGTAGTCGGCGGCGAATTGTTCGGGCTTCTCGGTCGCGGCGTCGAAAGGCGCGCTGGAGAGGCCGCTGATCGCGAGCACCTTCAGGCCCGGCTTGATGCGCTGGAGAATGCGGGAGAGCGACGCGCCGTCGAGATTGGGCATGTGCAGGTCGGTGATCAGCAGCCGGATTTCGTCGGAGCGCGGGATGAAGAGCGACACCGCCTCGGTACCGCTGCTGGCCGCGAGCACGCGGTAGCCGTAGCGGGCGAGCGTGGCGTGGGTGACGTCGCGGTTGGCGGCCTCGTCGTCCACCAGCAACAACAGCTCGCCACTGCCGCGCGGCAGGAAGGGGGCGGCGACGAGGTTGTTCGTGGCGGTGTCCGACTCCGCCGCCGGCAGGTTGATGCGGAACGTCGTGCCCTTGCCGGCCGCGGTTTGCAATTCGATGAAGCCCTGGTGGGACTCGACGATGCCGCGCACCGTCGAGAGGCCGAGGCCGGTGCCCTTGCCGGCCTGCTTGGTGGTGAAGAACGGTTCCCAGATGTGGGCGAGCGCGTCGTCGGGAATCCCGGTGCCGGTGTCCTCGACCTCGATGGTGACGTACGCCCCCGCGCGCGCGCCGGGAATCGCGAGGGCCTGGTCGGCCTCCAGGCGCCGGTTGCCGGTGCGCAGCCGCAGGATGCCGCCGCGCGGCATGGCGTCGCGGGCGTTGACGCTGAGATTGAGCAGGACCTGGTGGATCTGCGTGGGATTGGCGCGCACCGGCCAGGTGTCGGCCGGGAAGTGCTGGTCCAGCTTGATGGATTTCGGGAAGGTCTCCTCGATCATCTCCACGATGTCGCGGGCCAGGTGCTTCACCTGCATGAGGCGCGGCTCGCCCGTGGTGCCGTGCGCGAAGGCCAGGATCTGCCGCACCAGCGCGGCGCCGCGCTCGGCGCTGTGCTCGAGGGTTTGCAGCAGGCGCTGGTCGACGGGATCGGTGGCGCGCACGCGCAGCATCGGCCCCGCCATGAGGATGGGCGTGAGCACATTGTTGAGGTCGTGGGCGATGCCCGCCGCGAGCATGCCGATGCCCTCGAGGCGCTGGGCGCGCAGGAACTGTTCCTGCAGCTTTTTCTTTTCCGTGATGTCCGTGCCGACGCCGATCAGGCAGCGGCGGCCGTCGATGACGATCAGGCTGCCGGTAAAGAAGTGCGGGATGTGCTGGTGGTTCTTGGTGACGAAGTTCGCCTCCGCCTCGGCGAAGCCGCGCGTGAACACCTCGCTGATCCGGGCCTGCAGGAGGTCGCGATCCTTGCCGGAGAAGAAATCGAGCGGCGACATGAACGCGATCTCGCTGTCGGTGTAACCCGAGACCTGGGCGAACCGCGTGTTCCAGCGGATGAACTTCAGGTTTTCGTCATAGAGGTAGAAAATCCCCGGCAGGCTGTTGAGCACGGCGTCCGAGAAATCCCGCTCCCGCGTGACGGCGTCGAGCGCCTGCTTGTGGGCGGTGATGTCCTGCATCGAGCCCAGCATGCGGTAGGGTTTGCCCGCGTTGTCGCGGAGGACGTAACCGCGGTCGAGCACGTCGGCATACGTGCCGTCCGCGCGCCGGTAGCGGTACTCGCCGGTCCAGGTGGTGAGCCCGCGGTCGATGGCCGCGTGGATCTCGGTGTGGATGCGGACGCGGTCGTCCGGATGGATGCGCTCGATCCAGGTGGCGGCGGTCGAGCCGGATGCGTCGAGGGGATAGCGAAACAGGATGCTGTGGCTTTCATTCCACCACACCGCGTCGGTCAGGAGGTTCCAATCCCACACCGCGTCGTTGGTCGCGCGGGCGACGAGTTGAAAGCGCTCGTTGCTCTCGCGCAGGGCGGACTCGGTCTGGCGCCGCTGGCGGCGATCCTCGCTCTCCCGCAGCGCGCGCCGGATGGCGGTGGTGAGGCGCCCCATGCGGTCCTTGATGACATAGTCCGACGCGCCGGCGTGCACGGCCTCGATCGCGCGCTCCTCGCCGATGGTGCCGGAAACATAGATGAACGGGACGTCGGGGGCCAGCTGGCGGGCCAGTTGCAGCGCGGACGCGCCGTCGAAGTGGACCAGGGTGAAGTCGGAAATGATGATGTCGTACGTGCCGGTGTTCAACCCGGCGCGGAAGCCGGCCTCGCTTGCCACCGTCTGGACCTGGCAGCCGGGCCACTCCTCGGCCAGGATCGCCCGCACGAGTTCGGCATCGTGGGGGTTGTCCTCGAGATGGAGGATCTTCATGGAGCGGTGGGGTGACATCAGAGTGGCGGGGTCGAGTCCGCGGGCGGCGGCTCGTTGAGCATGGCCCAGAAGAATCCGAGCTTGCTGACGGCGGCGATGAACTCCTGGAAGTCCACGGGCTTCACCACAAAGGCGTTGGCTCCGAGCTGGTAGCTGGCGAGCAGGTCGCTTTCCTCGCGGGAGGAGGTCAGGATGACGACGGGGATGTGGCGCAGGGCGGGGCTGGTGCGGACGTGGCGGAGCACTTCCCGCCCGTCGACCTTGGGCATCTTGAGGTCGAGGAGGATCACGGCCGGCAGCGGGCCGTGGCGGTTGGCGTACGGGCCGCGCTGGTGCAGGAAATCGAGGGCTTGCTCGCCGTCGTTCGTGACGTGGATCTGGTTCACGAAATTCGCGTCCTTGAACGCGGCCAGGATCAACTCGACGTCATTCGGATTGTCCTCGGCGAGGAGGATGGGGCGCGGGTTTTTCATGCGACAGGTGGGGCTGGAGTGAGGGGAAGCGAGAAATAGAAGGTGGCGCCGCGGCCCAGCTCGCCCTTGGCCCAGGTGCGGCCGCCGTGGCGGGCGACGATGCGCCGGACGTTGGCGAGGCCGATCCCGGTGCCCTCGAACTCGGTGATGCCATGCAGGCGCTGGAAAACGCCGAAGAGCTTGCTCGCGTAACGCATGTCAAATCCCGCGCCATTGTCGCGCACAAAGAAGACCACCTCCCCGGTGGCCGCGTCGGACTGGCTGCCGATCTCGATGCGCGGCTGGGCGACCTTGCCGCTGTACTTGACGGCGTTGTCGATGAGGTTGCTCCAGACCTGGCGCAGCATGGAGTGGTCGCCGTGCACACGGGGCAGCGGCGCAATCTGCCAGGTCACGGTCGCGGGATAACGGCCTTCGCGCACCACGGTGGCCACAAGCGCATCCTGGTCGACGAGGGCCAGCTGCATGTGGGCGCGGCCCATGCGCGAGAAGGAAAGCAGGTCGTCGATCAGGCGGCCCATCCGGCGGGCGGACTCCGAGATCGTGGCAAGGAACCGCCGGCCCTGGTCGTCGAGGGCGGCCCCCGCCTGCTTCTGCAGCAGGTTCGCGAAGCCGTCGACATGCCGCAGCGGGGCGCGGAGGTCGTGCGACACCGAGTACGAGAACGCCTCCAATTCGCGGTTGGCGGACTCGAGTTGCGTGGCGCGCTGTTGCAGGGCGGTGTTGAGCTGGCGGATCTCCTCCTCGCGCTGTTTGCGCTCGGTGATGTTGGCGAAGAGGATCGCGACCTGGTGTTTTTGCGGGTCGCCGTAGCGAAAGGCATAAACGTCGAACCAGCGGTCCATCAGCCGGGAAAAATTCTGGAAACGGATGGGCTCGCCGGTCGTCGCGACGCGGCCGTAAGTCTCGAACCACGAGGCCTCGTAGTCGGGGAAGAGCTCGCGAATGCGGCGGCCCTGGGCGTTGGTCAGGCCCGAGTGCTTCTCGAAGGCGGGGTTGACGGTGAGGTAACGGTAGTCGACGGCGCGGCCCTGCGCGTCGAAGATGACCTCGATGATGCAATACCCCTCGTCGATCGACACGAAGAGGCTTTGCAGGTCGGCGCGGCTCCGCTCCAGCTCGACGTTGGCGGCGGCCAGCTGGGCGGTGCGGTCGACGACGCGCTTTTCGAGCTCCTGGTTGAGCGCCTGGATCTCATCGAGCATCTGGTTGAAGGAGTCGGTCAACTGGCCGAGTTCGTCATTGCCCAGCTTGGCGGCGCGGGCGGAGTAGTCGCGCCGCTCGGCGATGGCCCGCGCCGTGCCGGCGAGTGCGAGAATGGGCTGCGAGACCTGCTTTTGGAGGAACCGCGAGAGCAGGTAGGCCACGAGCAGGATCACCGCCATCACCCCGAGCGCGATCTTGACGGAATTCCAGATCCAGGTGCGGAGGACGTCGCCGATGTCGAATTCCAGGTAAAGCGTGCCCAGTGCGCGGTCGCCCAGTCGCACCGGTTGATAGCCCGACAGCCGGGTGCGGACGAATCCATAACCCGGATTGCCCGGCGAGCCGGGCAGGGTCGCCGGGTCCAGCGCGTCCGGAAAGTGGGCGAACAATTGTCCGTGCTGGTCGTACAGGGCCGCCGCCACCATTTCGTGCTCGCCCTTCAACGCGCCGAGGATTTCCCGCGCGTCGTCCGGGTTGGAGAAGGCCAGCGCCGCGGTGCTGTTGGCGGCCAGGATTTCACCCAGACTGGAGACGTGGCGGAGCGAGGCCTCGCGGAACGTGAGGTATTCGTAAGTGAAGAATATGCCGCGCATCAGCACCATCACCACCCCGCTGATGAGGAGGATGATCATCATCAGCTTTCGCCGGATGGGGGTGTCGGTGAGGGGCATGTCAGTTCGGCTGCGTGCTGACGATTTCCGCCGGCCGGAGCAGCTTGGAGCTGAGGACCAGGTGGGCGGCCTTGGTGGCGTCGAGGTTCACGCGCAGCCGGATCTTGTTTTTTTCGGTGAGGAACCGGATCATCACGCCTTGCAAGGCGGACCCGGTGAGGTCGCTCACGGTCAGGATGCTGCGGCCGCTCAAGGCGGTGACGATTTGCTCGATGTGGCGGGATTCGGAGCGGCTGATGAACAGGATGTGGCAGCTGCCGATGTCCTCGACCCGCTGGAAGCGCTGCACGACCAGCTTGCGGGATTTCACGGTTTCGTTGCGGACCGTGTCGTCGAGCGCCGGCCCGAAGGGATCCTCACCCAGGATGCCGATCACGAGCGGGGCCTCGGGCCCGCCCAGGGCCTCGGGCGGCCAGTCGACGAACTGGGCGAAGTTGAAAAGGAAGACCGCCTTGACCTGGTACTCCGGCGAAGTCTCGGCGTGGCCGCCGGCCGCCGCCACCAGCAGCAGGGCGACGGTCAGCAGGCCGCGCGCTGGCCACCGCGACGGGGGGCGCGGCATTGTGCTCAGTAGCGCCATGTGATTCGGGCGAAAACGCTGCGCCGGATTTCCTCCCGGCCCGGGCCGGGGAAGCCGTATTCGGGATGATGGTCATCCAGCAGGTTCTGCCCGACGACCGACAACTCGACGCGGGAGGTGAGATGCCAGCCGAGGCGGGCATCCAATTCAAAATAGTCCGGCACCGTGCCCGGGTTCGGCCCGTTGTTGTTGTGGAGGATGTCCACCCAGCGCAGCGCGGCGTCGAGTTCGACGCGACCCGGCAGCTCCATCGACGAACGCAGGGAGAACTGCTGTTCGGGGTCGGCGACCTCGTTGATCGCGTTGCTGAAATCAACCTGGCCGGGCTTCACGCGGAGGTGCTCCTTGAGCAGGTTGTAGCTGCCGGTCAGCCGCCAGGTCGGGAGCACCTGGTAGGTGCCGGTAAACTCGAAGCCGTAGGTTTCGCCCTCCAGGTTGTTGTGGAACACGAGCGGGAATCCCAGGGTGGGGAAACCGGGAGGGCCGGGCGTCAGGCTCCGGATGTCGTCATAGGCATTGTAGAAAAGGGCGAGCGAAGTGGTTGCCTTGGTGCCGAACGAGGCGCGGTGACCCAGCTCGTAGGCGATCACGGTTTCGGAATCGAAATCGGGTCCGCCGCTCAGGATGCTTTGCGGGAAGGGCAGCGGCAGTCCGGTCGGCTGGATCAGGTGGCGGTCGATGCGCGAAGGCGTGCGCACCGCGCGCGACACGGCGGCCCAGAGCATTTGCGTCGGAGACAGGTTCAGGCGCAGGCGGACGCTGGGTTCCCATTCAAGGCCGGTGTAATCGTTGTGTTCGAGCTTGGTCCCGAGGGTGAAAAACAAATCCGGGCGGAGCATGATTTCATCCTGCGCAAATCCGCTGAACAGCTCGCGGTCCAGTTGGGGCGGCAGCACGCCCACGCTCGGGGCATTCTGGACGACATTGTGCGTGAACCGGTAGCCGAGTCCCCAGATGAAGTGGTGCTTTTCACCGCGACGCAGGTGGTGCTGGAAATCCAGATCGTAGGTGTCGAGATCGTCCACGAGGGTTCCGGCCGGGACGGTGGCGCTGGCGGCGGGCTTGGGCGTGGCCAGGTGCGTGCGGTCATAATAGAGCTGCAGGCTCATGTCCGAATCCGGCGATACTGCGTGCGACCAGCGCCCGAGGATGTTGCCGCCCGACACCTTGGCGGTGCCGCCGGTCATTTGGTTTTCATCTCCACTATAGAGGTCGCCCTGCAGGGTCAGCTTGTCGTCCGGCCGGGTTTCCGCATCGATGCGGAAACCGCCGCGGCTCATCCGCCAGGAATCTTGGGCGCTCGCACCGTCGGACAAAACGCCCCCGGCCTGGTCGAAGTACTTGCCGTAAACCCGGTAGAAAACGCCCGGGGCCAGCGTGCCGCCGTAGCGTCCGCCAACGGCGCCGGACAATTCGTCGCCTGCGGCGGCCTCCAGAAAAAGCCCCTGCGTGTCCCGGGCATTTTTCGAGGTGATGTTGATCACGCCGTTGACGGCATTGGCGCCCCAGAGCGTTCCGCCCGGACCGCTGATCACCTCGATGCGGTCGATATCCTCCAGCAGGTAATCCTGCACATCCCAGAACACGCCGGAAAAAAGCGGCGTATAAACCGTGCGGCCGTCAATCAGGACCAGGAGCTTGTTGGCGAGGTCGGTGTTGAATCCGCGGGCACTGATGTTCCAGTCGTGGGGATTTTGCGCCGCGACGTTCAGGTTGCCGGCGAGCCGCAGCGCTTCAGGCAGCGTGGTCGCCCCGGAACGGCGCAGGTCTTCGTTTGTCACCACCTGGATGGCCGAGGCGGTTTCCGAGAGTTTCTCGGGGCGCTTCGAAACCGAAGTCACCTCCAGGTTCATCAACTCCTCCAAGCTCAGTCTCTTGAGGGCACCGAGGCCATCGCCCGGCGGGGACACCTGGGCTTCCGATAAAGTCGGAGTCACCAAGCACAGGCTGGAGAGCAACAAGCACCCCTTTGCCGCGGTTAAGACCGCGGATGTTTTCTTTGCCAACAAGGACGGCACGTGGATTCCTCCTGGGAAGTTGGGGCGGGGGGCCGGGTAGGCTGAGTGAGTGCTCGGTAGGCTAGATGAAGGATAGCAGTGGGTTACGAGAGGTGACGGATTGACTCGGTATTGCTCATGCAAGGGCCCGGCAATCCCAAAAGCTCTTGTAAGACATGAACGCGACACGACTTATCGACCGCCGGGGGATCGCCGAGGGCTCAAAATAAAAAAAACCCGCCCGGTGAAGCGGGCGGGTTGGGAAGAGAGCGGGGGGAACTTATTTCACTTATTTCGTCTGCCGCAGGGTGAGTTCGCCATTCATCGACGACACCTTGATGTCGACTCCGCCGCCATTGAGGACGCCGGTAACCAGCTTTCCACCGGTGATCGAAATCGGCGCACGCGGCGGCCGGGGCGCGCGCGGGGCGACCATCTCGCCCTTTCCTTCCTGGACGGCGCGGGCGACTTCGCGCTGAACCTCGCGGGCAACCGTCCGCGAAACTTCGGCGGCGGCGCGCACGGCGTCGGCGGCGGCGCGAGCGGCGTCCGAGCTGCCATAACTGTAGCTGTAGGCGCCGGCCTTGCTGCCCTCGGTCTTCGTCTTCAGCACGTCTTCGCTGAAGTCGGTGAGAATCGAGCCGTTCTGGGTGCTCATGCGAATGTTGGCCTTCGTGTCGGCCGGCACGCGCAGCTCGACTTCGCCGTTCATCGAGACGATCGAGACCGGTTTTTGCGGAGCCTTGGCGTAGACCACCCGGACCTCGCCGTTCATCGTGTTGATGGTGGCGGCGCCGACCAGGCCCTCGAGCTTCACTTCGCCGTTCATGTTCTCGACGTCGATGTCGCCTTCAACGCCCCGCACCTGCAGGTCGCCGCCGGCCTGGGTCTTGAGGCTGAGGGCGATGCTGCGGGGAACGGAGATCCTGAACTCCGCATCATGCCCGGCCCACGGGTTGTCGCCGGCGAGGGTGAGCGACACGACATTGTCCTTCTCGGACAGCTCGAAGCTGACCTCGTTGTCGAGGCGCCGCAACGCGCCCGGGCGGGCGGGCTTGTTGCTCTTCTGGTTCAGGCTCGATTGCACGGTGATGGTGTCGCCATCGACGCCGACGATGCGGATGTCGGCCCACGGCATGTCCAGCGTGAGGGTGGCGGGCTTGTCGGGCGCGGAGAGCTTGACGGTGGCGGTGGACCCTTCGGCGTCGGCCCGCGCGAGCGGCGCGGCGGCCAGGCTCGCGAGGAAGGCGAGGCCGAGGAGTTGGCGGGGGATGTGGGTTTTCATGTGAGAGCGGGTTGGGTGGTTGAATTGAGGGTGGCCGCCGGCGCGGCGGCGGGATTGGCGGGCGAACGCAGCACCGCCAGGGCGCGGCGGGCGGCGTCGCGGACGTTGGTGTCGGCGCCTTCGTCGCGCGCCAGCTTGTCGAAGACCGTGGCGGCGGCGGTGTCGCGGGCGGTGGCGAGGAGTTCGATCATGGCGACCTGCACGAGCGGGGCGCGTTCGCGCGGCAGCGCGGAGAGGACGCCGGCGCGGACCAGCGAGTCGTCGGCGTGCTGGGCGAGCGCCTCGACGGCGGACAGCCGCACGTTGATCGAGGGATCGAAGGCGAGGGCGCCGACCAGATCGGCGAGCACCTTGCGGTCGGGATTCTTCAGGTCCATGGCGCCAAGGACACCCTGCAGGCGGTCGCTCGTGGACTGCTGCTGGAGCAGCGAGTAGGTGACGAGCTGGTCCATGGAGGCGACCTTGGTCTCGAGCTCCTTGATCTTTTGCTGCGCCGCCACGTCAACCGCGGGCGGAGCGGGGCGGGCGAGGTAGCGCTGGCCGGCAAAGAGGCCGCCGATCAAAAGCGCGAGGGCGAAAGCGAATTGCAGCGCGGGCTGGGCGGGCAGGAGCGCGGCGAAGAACCGGTCGATCCGGCTGCGCGCGAGGGCGAACGGGCTCGGGGCATCCGCTTCGCGCTGGTGCGTCTCGAGCATCGCGTAGAAGTTATCGCGCAGCCGCGCACTGGGCTCCGCCTCGGGCAGGGCGTCGAGCTTGCTCGTCATTTCCTGCAAGGCGGCCCACTCGCGCTGACAGACGGGGCAGTTGGCGAGGTGGGCGCGCAGCTGGGCGGACTCGTCGGGCGGCAGCGTGCCGTCCTGATAGTCGATGAAGTTGTCCTGGACGCGTTGGCAGTTCATGGGAACGGGATTTGAGATCTAAGATTCAGGTCGGAGCTGGGTCCGGGTTTCGTGTTGCGTGATCCTTGTCGCGGGTCGCTTCGCCCTCAGGCGGCCTTCTCCTTGCGGATTTTAAAATAGACCTCGCGCAATTCCTTCAGCGCGCGGTGGGCGCGGACCTTCACGGCGCCGACGGAGCAATCCATGAGTTTCGCAATCTCCTTGTGCTCGAGGTGCTGGAGGCGGGACAGGACGAGGACCTCGCGGTGTTCGAGCGGCAGGCGGGCGAGGGCGGCGCGGAGCAGGACGACGTCTTCCTTGGTGGCGGCCTGTTCGGACGGCTGGGGATCGACGTCGGGTTGCTCGACGAGGTTGGTCGGATCCGTTGGGATCGGCGTCGAGGCGTGCTTGCGGAAATGGTCGGCGGCGACTTTGCGCGCGAGGTGATAGATCCAGGCGGAGAACTTGCCTTCGTCCCGGTATGTGTGCCGGTATTTGAGGATCCGGTAGAAAACGATCTGCACCAGGTCCTCGCCGACCGAGGGCTGGTTGGTCAGGCGGACGAAGAATCCGTAGAGCGGCTTGTGATAGCGCTCGAACAGGTCGCCCAGCCGCCGGATTTCGCCGGCGCGGACGGCAATCATGAGTTCATGGTCGGGCGTGGCTTCCACGGCGACAGTCACGTTAGCGTCGGCGGGCCGGGAGGGAACTCGGAATTGGGCGATGGGAGCGAGCGTCATGGAAGGTAGTCATAAGTGCGTGCGGCCGGGAATACCGGGAGCCGGCGGAAAGGTTACAGGGTTTCCCGAAAAGGTCTGGCGGGGTGGGAAGTCCCGGATAAGGTCGCGCCATGAATCGCCGCGATTTCCTGCTTAAATCCGGTGTGGCCGCTTCGCTTGGTTTCCTGGCGAAGGGCCCGCTGTCCGCCCAGACGCCCGCTCCCGCCACGTCCGCGCCAGCGGCTCCTGCCCCGGTCCCGCCGGCCCCGGCCACCGCCTTCCAGTCGCTGCGGCGCAATGTCGGTTACTTTACCGGCCAGGGCGGCTCGATCGGGTGGCTCGTCAACCCCGGCGCGGTGGTCGCCGTGGACACGCAGTTTCCCGCGACGGCGGCCGTATTTCTCAAGGATCTTCAGGGACGCGATGGCCGGACGCTGGACGCGGTGATCAACACGCATCACCACGGCGATCACACGGGCGGAAACGGGATTTTCCGGCCGGCGACCAAAACAATCGTCGCGCAGGCCAATGTGCCGGCACTCATGCGCGCGGCTGCGGCGCGGGGGCCCAAGCCGCCGGCGGAAGCGGAGCTGGTGCCGATGTTGCCGGATGTGACCTTTGCCGAATCGTGGCGGCAGGATTTTGGTGATGAGACCATCAGCGCAAAATATCCCGGCGCGGCTCACACGAAGGGGGACATCGTCACGCTTTTCGAAAAGGCCAACGTCGTCCACCTCGGGGACCTGCTCTTCAACCGCCTCTACCCGGTGATCGACCGGCCCGGTGGTGCGAGCATCCGCCACTGGGTGGTCGTGCTGGAAAAAATTGCCGCGGACTATCCGAAGGACGCGATTTTCATCTGCGGTCACGGCCATGCGAAATTCGGTGTCAGCGCCGGCACCGCCGACCTGTTTGTATTCCGCGACTACCTCTCGGCGCTGCTGGTCCACGTCGAAGGCGAGATCAAGGCCGGCAAATCGAAGGAGGAAATCGTGAAGCTCGAGAATCTCGCCGGCTTCCCGGATTTCCACGTGCCCCCCGGCCGGGGCAACCGGCTGCCCGGGAATCTCGCCGTGGCCTACGACGAGCTGACGGGCGCGTAGTCAGGGCGGCGCGAAGGCTATTTCGCGCCTATTGTTGTGTCCCGCAGATAACTTTTGAAAGTCGTTCGAGTTTGGCGAGGAT
>CAZEUN010000035.1:0-26504 GCA_964515595.1 uncultured Oleiharenicola sp.
ATCACCAGCGAGACGTCCTTTCTTTCTATATGTTACTTACGGGACACAACACTAGACCGGCTGGAGAGCGCTTTCAGCGCCCGTGCTGCGGGTGCGGTGTGCTTCCGATTTGATGGCCAGCTAGGCAAGAAGGCGCGGAGCGAAATGCTCCGGCGGATAGAGGAATGTTACGATGCCGGGAAGACGTTCGTGATTTTCGCGACGGCCTCGTTGATCGGCGAGGGATTCGACCTCCCTCGTTTGGACACGCTTGTCCTGTCAATGCCGCTCTCATTTAAGGGGCGGCTCATTCAATATGCCGGCCGCCTGAACCGAGTGCATGAGTCGAAGAACGCTCCCTTGATTTTCGATTACTTGGACGGGAACCATGCGCTCACCAACGCGATGTTCCGCCGGCGACTGGCAGGATATAAGGAGCTGGGTTACCAAGTTGAAATGCCGCAAGACGCAGCTCCGGTGTGGTTTGAGGCCGCAGCCCGTAACGTCGAATAGCTTTAAGATTGCATGACCCGGCAAATTGCCGGATAGTGGTTTTATGGCCACTTTAGCCGCAAAATCTCGTTCTCGTGTCCCCTCCACCGCCCGGCTTGAGGCCAGGATTCCCCGCGATTTCAAGAAGACCCTGGAGCAGGCCGCCGCCGTGACCGGGCATCCCACGGTCACGAGCTTTGTGCTCTTCGCCCTTCAAGCCAGCGCGCGCAAAGTCATCGAGGAGCATCAACAGGCCAAGCTTTCGGCGGAGGAATCCACCCATTTCGTGAAGGCATTGCTTGCGCCCGCCGCTCCGAATGCAGCGTTGCGGGGGGCCTTCAAGCGTTATCGTGAGGCCAGCGCCTGATGGCCTATCGTTTTGAGCCGCTGACCAAGCAGCATGACCGGGCTGCGTTCCGTTGCGCCAGCGCGCCGCTCAATACCTACCTCCAGCAGATCGCCCGGAAGGATGTCGAGCGCCATGTCGCCGCCGCGTTCGTCATGGTCGATGATGCCGCCCCGGCCACTATCGTTGGCTTCTACACGCTTTCGGCCTTCGCTGTGGACGTGGCGGAGCTGCCGGAAGCCATGCAAAAGAAGCTGCCCAGGTATCCGCGGCTGCCCGCAACCCTGCTTGGACGGCTGGCGCGGGATGAGCGTTTCCCAGGCACGGGATCGCTGCTTTTGATGGATGCGCTGGCCCGCGCGCATCGGAAATCGGCGGAGATTGCGTCACTCGCCGTGGTCGCGGATGCGAAGGATGACGCCGCCTTGACGTTCTATCGGAAGTTCGGATTCGCCCGATTAGGCAGTGATCCGAGCCGGGTATTCCTGCCGATGGGCACCATCGACGAACTGATTCGGAAGCCAGTTTAGCGATCCGTTTTCTGGGGCATCGCCGGTTGGTTGTAAGCGTCCGGGCGGCGTCCTCATTGACGGCTCGTAGTAGTCGCTAATCTGGCAGAGATTCTGTTGGGGATAGCGGCTAGTGCCTACGAGGCGCGCTCGTAATAGCCACCATTACGAGGCAGACCAACGGGCGGGAGTCAGAGCGGCGAGGTCGTCGCGGTTGGTCATCCGGGGCAGACGCGTGAGCACATCGCGGAGGTAGCGGAAAGCAGGCCTGCGATTCTTGGCAGGACCCCTTCCAAGAACTGCTCGCAGGTGGCCCTCGCGTCTACCTCGTGTTGGTGGGCGCGACGACCAAGGCAATTGGAAGAATTGAGGAAGAAACGGGGATGAGCCCGGTCTGCGGCACAATCCTTCGGCCTAGGCACAATCTTTTTGATGCCGCTTGCACTTACTTCAGCGCTGACGAAAAGGCGTCGATCAAGGCCCTGTGCGAGCAGGTAGACCAAGAAAACCCAGAGGGCTTCGGTAATTGTGGCTTGCTGCTCGTTATGGCCCATCAATGTCCGAATAATTCGATTCCCCTTCTATTTGCGGAAAACGGGGAGTGGAGCGGTCTTTTCCCCCGCAGCTAATACCCTTACAGGCGTTAAAACCGGACAGTAACCGGACAGTGGATTTTTCGGGGAAATCCAAGAAATCCGCATCCCCTTGGGGGAAAATGGCTGCCCGGGCTGGGATCGAACCAGCGACCAAGTGATTAACAGTCACCTGCTCTACCACTGAGCTACCGGGCAGTGGCGAAAAGAGGGGTCAAAAAGAGCTTCGCAGAAGGGGTTGTCAATCCCTCTATGGTGTAAAAACGGGGAAAATTATGACCGGGGAAAAGTTTTGGTTGCATCGGCCCGGCGCGAACGGTGAACTCCGAACCCTTTTCCATTACGCCTGCCTCCAATTCCGGAGTCACAGGGGGAACGAAACCATGAAAAAATACCAGCTCACTGTCACGACGCGCGAAGGCACCGGCCGCAGCGCCTCCCGCCGCCTCCGCAAGGCCGAGAAGATTCCCGCGATCCTCTACGGCAAGCACACGAAGCCCGAGTCCCTGGCCGTGAACGGCCCGGAGTTCGTCAAGCTCCTCAAGGAAATTTCCGGCCGCGCCGCCCTCATCGAGCTGAAGCGCGATGCCGGCGCCACCGCGCTCTCCTTCCTCCAGGAAGTCCAGCGCGACCCGATCACCGACAAGTATCTCCACCTCGACCTTCAGGAAGTGAAGGAAAACGAGAAGATGATCATCAGCGTCACGGTGCGCATCATCGGCGAAGCCTACGGCGTCAAGACCGAGGGCGGCGTGCTCGACACGGCCACCAAGCGCCTGCGCATCCGCACGCTCCCGAAGGACCTGCCTGACTTCATCGAGGTCGATGTCACCGATCTCAAGATGGGCGAGAGCATCCACGTCGGCAAACTGAAGCCGGTCGCCGGCGTCGAGTTCCTCGACAACCCGAGCCAGCCCGTGGTGCTCGTCGTCGCCCCGCCGGAGGAAGAGGTTGCCGCCACGCCGGCCGCCGATGCCGCCGCCGCGCCCGCCGCGGGTGCCGCCGCCCCGGCCGCCGGTGCCGCCGCCGCTCCTGCGGCTGGCGACGCGAAGGCCGCCGATGGCAAGGCCGCGGCTGCCGCGCCCGCCGCGGGTGCGAAGGCCGCCGCTCCGGCTGCGGGCGCCAAGCCCGCCGCCCCGGCCAAGAAGTAATTTCGTTTCCCGGGTCGCGCGTCCGCGCGCGGCCCGTTTGCACCGTTCTTTGAGTCATGTCCGTCACGCTAATCGCTGGACTGGGCAACCCCGGGCGCGAATACGCCGCCACCCGCCACAACCTCGGTTTCACCGTCGTTGAGGCGCTGGCGGCCGCCGAAGGCCTCAAGTGGAAATCAGAATCCCGCTTCGAGGCCGACACCGCCCGCTGGGATGTCCGCCCCGGCGTCACCCGCCTCCTCGTCAAGCCGACGACCTTCATGAATGACAGCGGCCGCGCCCTGCGTGCGCTGCTCGACTTCCACAAGGTTGCCCTCGCCGACGTCATCGTGGCCTACGACGATTTCAACATCGCCACGGGCCTGGTGAAGATCGCGGTCAGCGGCAGCGCCGGCGGCCACAATGGCGTCGCCAGCGTGCTCGAGCATCTGGGCAACGGTTTCGTCCGTTACCGGCTCGGCATCGGCGAACCCCGCCCCGCGGGGATGGACATCAAGGACTTCGTGCTCGGGAAATTTTCCAAAGAACAAACCAAAATCATCGATCATCAACTAACCCATTTCGTGGACGGCCTCCGCCTGCTTCTCAACCGCGGGCCCGCCGAAGCCATGAACCTCCTCAATCGCCGAGACCACCATGAGCCAGAACAAGCGTAACTACCAAGCCTCCTTCATCCTCGACAACCGCGGCAAGGAAGACTCCGTCGACCAGCTGATCGACGGCGTGAAGAAAGAAATCGCCGCCGTGCAGGGCGAAGTGACCGCCGTCGAGAACATCGGCCGCCGCGAGTTCGCCCGCAAGACCGACGACCAGTTCCCGGGCGGCGTCTACGTCAACATGAACTTCACCGCCCCGGCCGCCGCGCCCGCGCAGCTGCACGAGCGCCTGCGTCTCAACGACAGCGTCTACCGCGCCCTCGTGCGCAACGCCTGACCCGCGCCCCGCGCGACCCCACACTCCCATGGCCAATCTCAACAAAGTCATGCTGATCGGCAACCTGACGCGCGACCCGGAACTCCGGGTCACGCCGAAGGGCACCGCCATCTGCCAGTTCAGCCTGGCCGTGAACCGCAAGTTCAAGGACGAGAGCGGCGGCGAGCGTGAGGAAGTGACCTACGTCGACATCGAGGCCTGGAGCAAGCAGGGCGAGACGATCGCCAAGTATTGCACGAAGGGCCGCCCGCTGTTCGTCGAGGGCCGCCTGCGCCTCGACCAGTGGGAGGACAAGACCACCAAGGAAAAGCGCAGCCGCATGAAGGTCGTGCTCGAGAACTTCCAGTTCCTCGGCTCCGGCCGCGCCGACGGCGCTCCGGGTGGCGGTGGCGGCGGCGAGGGTGGGGAAGGCGGCAGCGCCCCCCGCACTTACGCGCCGCGGGCCACGACCCCGCGTCCGGCCGCCCCGGCCCCGCAGGAAAACCTCGACGAAGACGTTCCGTTCTAAAGACAGAAAGCTGAAGGCTGGAAGCTGAATGCTGAAGGCCGTGCCCGAACCAACAACTCTCAACAAACAACTAACAACTGCGGCGTCCGCCGCATCCGATCATGGCTAACAGCGAAGTTCTCCTCCTCAAACCAGTCGACGGCCTCGGCGCCGAAGGCGACCAGGTCAAAGTCCGCGCCGGCTACGCGCGCAATTATCTCCTGCCCCAGGGCAAGGCGGTCCCGCTCACGCAGGCCAACCGCAAGCACGTGGAGTCCCTCAAGAAGGCCCGCGGTCTCCGCGAGGCCAAGGAACTCGACGGCGCCCAGGCGCTCGGCAAGCAGATCGAGAAGGCGGGCATCGCCATCGCCGTGAAGACAGGCGAGGGCGGCAAGCTGTTCGGCGCCGTCACGGCGAACGACATCCACGCCAAGCTCACCGCCGCCGGCATCACCATCGAGAAGCGCCGCATCCATCTCGGCCAGCCGATCAAGACCCTCGGCAAGCACGAGGTGAAGATCAAGCTGCACCCCGAGGTCAGCGTCGACCTCACCTTCGACGTCGTCTCCGAGAACCCGATCGAGCCGGCCGCGTCGTAACCGACCAGCCAGCCAAAGCTGCGGCAAATGACCGCAGCTTTTTTTTGCTCCGATGCCATCCCCCCTTCCCGCGCGGTTGTCCACCGGAGCCTCTGAAAAAGCTGCCAATAACCTAGTCTTGCCCCGGGGAATTGGCCCGGGAGATATTTAGCTTTTAATGGCCGAGGCCGCCACATCCTTCAAACGGTCCGAACGCGGTCCCCCCCGGGGCGACCGGGGCGACACGCTGCCCGCGTCGGCACCGGACCGCTCGCCGCCGCACAGCGCGGAGGCCGAGGAGCATGTCATCGCCTGCTGTCTGCTCGACGGCAACGACACCATCGCGCGCTGCCTCGAGGCGCGCCTCGCCGCCGAGTCGTTTTATTTCCCGGCCAACCGCCTGCTGTTCGAGATCATCACCGAACTCTACGGGAAGGGCACGGCGGTCATGCTCGAGACGCTGGCCGAGGAACTGAAGACCCGCCGCCAGCTCGACGCCGTCGGCGGCTTCGCCTACCTCATGCAGGTCACGGGCAAGATCCCGACGACCGCGCACGCCGGCTATTTCATCGAGAAGGTCCGCGAGAAGCACCTGCTCCGCGAACTGATCAAGGCCGCCACCGGCGCGGTCGAGCAGGCCTATCAATTTACCGGCGGGCTCGAGGAGTTCGTCGACCGCATCGAGCAGGACCTTTTCAAGGTCACCCAGGACCGCGTCAGCGACAGCGCCCAGGAAATCAAGGAGGCGATCAAGGACGCCAACACGGTCATCGCCAAGCTGCTCATGAAAAAGGGCGAGCTGACCGGGGTGAGCTCGGGGTTCAAGGACCTCGATGCGATGACCTTCGGTTTCCAGCGCCAGGAAATGATCGTGATCGCGGCGCGGCCGTCGATGGGCAAGACCAGCTTTGCGTTGAACATCGCCGAGGCCGCCGCGATGCCGAAGAACAAGAACACCGAGCCGGCGCCCGTCCTGATCTTCTCGCTGGAAATGAGCTCGTCGCAGCTCGCGCTGCGCATGCTCTGCTCGCGTTCCCGGGTGAACATGAAGCTGCTGCGCGACGGCCTCGTCAGCCGCGACGGCCACGAGATCAACGCCCTCGGCCAGGCCGCCGAGGAGTTCAAGAAGGCCCCCATCCTGATCGATGACTCGAGCAACCTCACGATCATGGAAATGCGCGCCAAGGCCCGCCGCATCTACGCCCGCCGCAAGCTGGGCATGATCATCGTGGATTATCTCCAGCTTTGCAGTGGCACCGACTCCAGCTCCCCGCGCGAACAGCAGGTCGCCGAGGTCTCCCGTGGATTAAAGGCCATGGCCAAGGAACTTGACGTGCCGGTCCTAGTCCTAAGCCAGCTCAACCGCGCCTCGGAGAAGGAAAACCGCACGCCCCGCTTGTCGGACTTGCGCGAATCGGGCTCCATCGAACAGGATGCGGACGTAGTGCTCATGCTTTCCCGCCCCAAGGATGCCGACGAGAAGTTCCAGACCGCAGCCAACGCCGCGGATTTAATCGTTGCCAAGCAACGCAATGGACCGGTAGGTGATTTGAAACTAACTTTCCTCCAAGAAATTACGCGCTTTGAAAACTTCACTCCGTAACCCGTTTTCGCGGGTTCTGCTCGCATCCCTTTTCCTGTTTTCCGGCGCCACCGGCCTGCTTGCCCAGGTCGACCCGAACGCTCCCCAGCACGAGGCCCCGGCGGGTCCGGCCCAGCGCGTGGGCACCATCACCATCAAGTTCGTGGGCATGGCCAACGTCAGCGAGCAGATCGTGCGTGCCAACATGGCGCTCCGCGAGGATACGGAGCTCGACGAAGCACTGATCGACCGCGATATCCGCTCCCTCTACCGCACCGGCCTGTTCGAGTTCATCGAGGCCAAGCGCGAACAGGTCAGCGCCACCGTCGTCAACCTGGTCTTCGAGGTCACCCCGAAGTTCCGCGTGCTGGCCGTGAAGTTCGAGGGCACCAAGGCCTACCGCGACCGCCGCCTCCAGAAGGAGATCAAGTCCGCCGCCAACGGCGCGCTCGACGAGCGCCAGATCAAGGACGACGCCCAGAAAATCTACGAGCTGTACCAGAAGGCCGGCTACAACCAGGCCCAGGTCACCTACAACATCGACCGCAACCGCAGCACCGGCTTCGGCACCGTGACCTTCAAGGTCCGCGAGGGCGCCCGCGTGAAGATCGCCGCGATCAACTTCGTCGGCAACGACCACGTCAAGGCCCGCCGTCTCCGCAAGGAAATGGAGACGAAGAAATGGCACATGTTCTCCTGGCTCACCGGCGGCGGCCGCCTGAAGGACGACGAGTTTGACGACGATTTGGGCAAGCTCCGCGACTACTACAACGAGCAGGGCTACCTCGACGTCGAGATCGCCGAGGACAAGATCACCTTCGATTACCCGAAGCCCGAGCGCCTCGTCATCACCATCCGCGTGAACGAGGGCCGCCAATACAAGATCGGCGACATCAGCTTCACCGGAAACAAGATTTACTCCGACCGCATCCTGAAACTCGTGCCCCGCCAGAAGAAGGGCATGGTCTTCGTGCCGTCGAAACTCGACAAGGACGTCGAGACCCTCGAGGAATTCTACGGCCAGGTCGGCTACCTGCAGACCCGCGTCCGGCTCGTGCGCAAGCCGAACCTGCAGACCGGCGACATCGACATCGAGTACCAGGTCAACGAGAGCGAGAAGTTCCAGGTCGAGTCCATCGTCATCGAGGGCAACACCAAGACCAAGAGCATCGTCATCCTGCGCGAACTCGTGCTCGGCCCAGGTGACGTCTTCGACTCGCTGCGCATGAAGATTTCCAAGCTGCGCCTCGAGAACACCCGCTTCTTCGAGGAGCCGGTCAACGTCACCGATGAGTCCACGAACATCCCCGGCCGCCGCAACCTGAAGATCTCCGTCCGCGAGGCGCGCACCGGCAACCTGACCTTCGGCGCCGGCTTCAGCTCGCTTGAGCGCGCGGTCGTGTTCGCCGAGGTCACGCAGTCCAACTTTGACCTCTTCAACCGCCGCTCGTTCTTCCAGGGCGACGGCCAGAAGTTCCGCCTCCGCTTCCAGATCGGCTCGCAGTCGAGCGAGGTGATCCTCGCGTTTGAAGAGCCCTACCTGCTCGAGCGCGAACTCGCGCTGGGTTTCCAGCTCTACCGGCAGACGTCCGACTACAACAGCGCCTACTACGAGGAAATCCGCACCGGCGGCGAAATCTACCTCCGCAAGCGCCTCTTCAACTGGCTCGAAGGCCGCCTGTCGTACACCTACCAGGTCGTCGACATCGCCAACGTCGCGGCCTCGGCGCCCACCGTGATCCGCTTTGCCGAGGGCAACTCGACCACCTCGAAGGTGACGCTGAGCCTGACGCAGGATTCGCGCGACAAGATCATCAACACCACGCGCGGCAACTACGCGTCCCTCGACCTCGGCGTGGCCGGCGGCCCGATGGGCGGCGACAACAACTATTACAAGCTGGAGTTCCGCGGCTCGAAGTTCTTCCCGATCGCCGAGTTCCAGGAACAGGTGCTCGCCGTCCTCGGCCGCACCGGCGTGGTCGACAGCTTCGGCGACAGCGACAAGCTCACCACCCGCACGATCGTCGACCCGGCGACCGGCCTGCCGGTGACCTCCGCTCCCTTCGTGCCCGGCGTGCCGTTCTACGACCGCTTCTTCCTCGGCGGCCCGCAGGATCTCCGCGGCTTCGAGTTCCGCACCGTCGGCCCGAAGGACGCGAGCGGCGAGCCCAGCGGCGGCAACACCTACGGCTTCCTCAGCCTCGAGTACTCGATGGACATCGTGAAGCCCGTGCGGTTTGCGATTTTCTACGACGCCGGCTTCGTGAACGCCGACCCGTATGATTTCAGCCCCGCGGAATACAACGACAACTTCGGCTTCGGCCTCCGCCTGTTCGTGGCCGGCGCGCCGCTCAGCCTCGACTTCGGCATTCCGCTGACCGGCGACAAATTCAACAAGAAGGGCACCCAGTTCAACTTCTCCTTCGGCACCCGCTTTTAATCCATCCAACTCACCCCTCGCATGAACAAGATCATCCGCACACTCCTCACCGTGGCCGCCCTGGCCAACGGTACCGCTGCGTTCGCGCAGCCCGCCGTCAAACTGATCACGGTCGACATCGCCAAGACCTACGACGCCTACTACAAGGCGCAGGACGGCATGGCCAAGTTCCAGGAGGCCCAGCAGAAGGCCCAGGAGCAGGCCCAGGAATACCAGAAGCAGGGCCAGCTGATGGTCGACGAGTACAAGGAACTCCTCGAACAGTCCAAGAGCGCGATGCTCACGCCGGACGCCAAAGCCAAGGCCGAGCAGAACGCCCAGAAGAAGGCCGAGGATATCCAGCGCAAGCAGCAGGAGCTCCAGAATTTCCTCCAGACCACCGACCGCTCGCTCCAGCAGCAGATGCTCACCCGCCGCGAGCTGCTCCTCGAGGAAATCAGCAAGACGGTCAACGACATCGCCAAGCGCAAGGGCGCCACGCTCGTGATCGACAAGTCCGGTCCGTCCGGCTTCCGCATCCCGGTCGTGCTGTACGCCGATCCCGCCTATGAAATCACCGAGGAGGTGATCGCCGAGATCAACAAGGACAAGCCGGCGACCGCGGCCACGCCGGCGGCGGTGCCCCGGGCGACCAGCCCGGCCGCCGCTCCCGCGACGTCGGCCCCGGCCCCGACCTTCACGGTGCCGAACGTGAGCGCCCCGAAGACCGAGCCGGCCAAGAAGCCGTAAGAAAACTTGCCAAGCCCTGTTCCACCGAACAGGGCTTTTTTGTGTCCATGCAGGTCGCTTACACCCCCGCCGAGATCGCTGAATTTGTCGGTGCCCAGCGAATCGCCGGCACCACCGGGCAGGCCATCCGGGACATCGCCTCGCTAACGTCGGCCCGCGCGGGCGACCTCTCGTTCCTCGGCAACGCCAAGTACCGCGCGCAAGTGACGGCCAGCGCGGCCTCGGCCCTGTTGCTGCCCCTGGACTATGCCGGTGAACCGAAGCCGGACCAGGTTTTCCTGTTTGTCGAGAATCCCTCCGCCGCCCTCGCCAAAGTCTGCGCGCGCATCGAGGCGGCCCTCTGGCCCAAGCCGGCTCCCGGCGTGCATCCGAGCGCCGTCGTGGCGCCCACGGCCGCCGTCGATGCGACCGCGTCTATCGGGCCGCTTTGCGTGGTGGAGGACGGCGCGCGCGTCGGCGCCGGCACCGTGCTCCAGGGCTCGGTCTATTTGGGCCGCGAAACCCGCGTCGGCGCGGGCTGCTTCCTGATGCCGGGGGTGGTCGTCGCGGACGGCTGCGTGCTCGGCAACCGGGTGCGCCTCCAGCCGGGTGTGGTCATCGGCTCCGATGGCTTTGGCTATGAATTTGTGAAGGGCCGCCACGAGAAAATCCCGCAGATCGGCATCGTCGTCGTCGAGGACGACGTCGAGATCGGCGCCAATTCCACGCTCGATCGCGCCCGGTTCAGCCGGACGGTGGTCGGCGAGGGGACCAAGATCGATAACCTCGTGCAGGTCGCGCACAACGTCGTCATCGGCAAGCACGTCATCCTTTGTTCCCAAGTCGGCATCTCCGGCAGCACGACGCTCGAGGACTACGTGGTGCTCGGCGGCCAGGCCGGGGTGGGCGGGCATATCACGCTCGGCAAGGGCACCAAGATCGGCGGCCAGACCGGCATCGCGTATGACACGGAGCCGAACAGCTACCTGAACGGCACGCCGGCCATTCCTTACATGTTGGAGCGGCGCCTGCAGGTCCTGCACCAGCGGTTGCCGGACCTTTTCAAGCGCGTGGAAGCGTTGGAGAAGAAACCGTAGGGCGCCGCTCGACGCTGCCGGGCGCCGTCAAGCGACGCCCCTACAAAGACAAAGGTTGATCGTTTCCGCCTTTTGTCCTTCCCGCGTGTGGGCTTCTCCGTTACCACCGCATCGCAATGAGGGACACGAAGCTCAAGATTTTTTCCGGCTCATCCAATCGCGCACTCGCAGAGGAAATCTGCCAGTCCATCGGCGTGCCGCTGGGCGACGCGACCGTCACCTGCTTTCCGGACGGCGAGTCGTTCGTGAAGATCAACGAAAACATCCGCGGCGCGGATTGTTATTTCATCCAGTCGACCTGCCCGCCGACGAATCACCACCTGGTGGAACTGCTGATCATGATCGATGCCGCGAAGCGCGCGTCGACGCAGCGGATCACGGCTGTCATCCCGTTCTACGGCTACGCCCGCCAGGATCGCAAGGATCAGCCCCGCGTGCCGATCACGGCGAAGCTCGTGGCCGATCTCCTCACCGCCGCCGGCGCGAACCGCGTCCTGGCGATGGACCTCCACAGCCAGCAAATCCAGGGGTTCTTCAACATCCCGGTCGACCATCTCTTCGCCTCGCCGGTTTTCTTCCAATACCTGTCGACCAAGAAGTTCAACAAGCTCGTGGTTTTCTCGCCCGACGTCGGCGGCATGAAGATGGCCTCCGCCTACGCCGATGTCCTCGGCGCCTCGCTCGGCCTCGTGGCCAAGAAGCGCACGGGTGCGACCACGGTCGAGGCGATCAGCGTGGTCGGCGAGGTCGACGGTTGCGACGTGCTCCTCGTGGATGACATCACCGAGACCGCCGGCACGCTCACCGCCGCCGCCAAAATCTTGAAGGAGCATGGTGCCAAGAGCATCCGCGCCGCCGTCAGCCACTGCGTGCTCAACGAGATCGCCTACGAGCGCCTCAAGGGCGGCCTGATCGACGAACTGATCACGACCAATTCCGTGCCGATCGACACCCGCGGCCTCCCCATCACGGTCCTGAGCATCGCCCCGTTGCTGGGCGAGGCGATCCTGCGCATCAATACCAACGAGAGCGTCACGAGCCTGTTCAAGATCAAGGGATTTTGAGAAGCCCTCCGAACTCCCTACCTAACCTCTAGACCACTGATGCATCGCCTAACGGCTCTGCTTGAAAGTGAGCTCCGCCTAATCGGCTCCGCAATGGGTTTCGGGGAGTCGGCTAATCGCCGACTAAATCCTTTTCGGGTTGATCTCCCGGCGGCGATTAGCCGCGCCCCGGAACCAAAACCGTAGCCGATTAGGCGAAGGGCTTTTTCAAGCGTAGCCGGTAGGCGGAGCATCCGTGGTAAAAGCCCTCCGGAATGTGGAGGTTTGAAGCCACTCCCTTGCCCCTCGTGGTGGCGAAATGTTTTGGAGGGCCCCGTTTTAAGCACTAGCACTTGCGGAACAGCCGGTTCCGGGCAGTGTCTTTGTCCGCTCCTTTCCCCTTCCTTATGAAAACCAAGTCGGTTGTTTTCGTCTCCGCGTTCCTTACTTCCATCCTCGGCTTCACGGTCGGCCTCATTGGCGCCGACAAGGCCGTGCGGGTCCCCGTCAAGAAACCCACGCTCAAGATCGACGCATCGCCGGTCGGCGATTCCAAGACCGTCGTGACGAGCTACGCCGATGCGCTGGAGGCCATCCGCCCCGCCGTCGTTTCCGTTTACTCGAGCAAGATCGTGCGCCAGCAGGTGCCGGAATTTCTCCGCCAGTTCGGCGCCCAGGGGCGTGAACAAAAGCAGCGCGGCCTCGGCTCGGGCGTCATCGTCTCCGCCGACGGCTTCATCATCACCAACAACCATGTGGTCGAGGATGCCGACGAGGTGAAGGTGCTGCTCAACGACGAGCGCGAACTCATCGCCAAGGTCATCGGCACCGATCCCAAGACCGATGTGGCCGTGATCAAGATCGAGGCCGGGAACCTGCCGGCGGCCACGCTCGCCGACAGCACCAAGCTCCGCGTGGGCGACGTGGTCTTCGCCATCGGCAATCCCCTCGGCGTCGGCCAGACGGTCACGATGGGCATTGTTTCCGCCACCGGCCGCCGCGTCGGCATCCTCGACGAGGTGAACGGCTACGAGGACTTCATCCAAACGGACGCCGCCATCAACCAGGGCAATTCGGGTGGCGCGCTGATCGACGCCCGCGGCCGCCTGGTCGGCATCAACTCCGCCATCATCTCCACCTCGCAGGGCAACATCGGCATCGGTTTCGCCATCCCCGTCAATCTCGCGAGCAACATCATGCACAGCCTGATTGAAACCGGCTCGGTGGCGCGCGGATACCTCGGCGTGATGACCGACCCGATCACCAGCGAGATGGCGGAATCCTTCGGCATCAAGGCGGACCAGAAGGGCGTCATCATCACCGATCTCAATCCCGCCGACGGCCCCGCCGCGAAGGCCGGCTTGAAGCGCGAGGACATCATCATCGCGGTGAACGACAAGCCCGTGACCACGCGCGAGGACTTGCGCATGATCATCGCGCAGACGCCGCCGGAAACGAAGATCAGCATTAAATTCATCCGCGACGGCAAGCAGCAGACCAAGGAAGTCACGCTCGGCAGGTTGCAGGATGAAAACCAGCCGGACGGTGAGTTGGTGCCCGGCATCTCGGTCGCGCCGCTCGGCGGCGACCTGCGCAAGGAGCTGCGCATCGACGACCGTGTGGACGGCCTGGTGATCACCGAGGTCGCGGTCGATTCGCCGTACGCCCAGACCTTCCCGCAGGGTGCCGTGATCGAGCAGATCAACCGCGTCCCCGTGATGGATCTGGCCTCCGCCAAGCGGGCGATGCGTGACGGCCGCAACATCGCGCTGGTGTACTACCGCGGCGTTTACCGGTACATCATGTTCACCGCCAAGTAAGCGGAGCCGGATCGATCGACCCCGTTGCGCGTATTTGAAAACAATCAAGGCGCACCAGCAGGTGCGCCTTTTTCGTAGCCGAACGCGTGAGCGTTTGGCCCGTTCGAAACCGCCAAACGCTCACGCGTTCAGCTACGGCTTCCGTCAACTCCCCGGCTTCGTCGCCGGGATACTGGCCATCTCCGGGGGCACCTGGTCCGCGGGGTAGGTGGGGTAGCTCATCTCGAGGAGGGAAGTGCACGGCACGTCGAACTTCGCCTGGCCGGCGCTGCGATCCACCAGGACCGCGACCGCCACCGTCGTGCCGCCGTGCTTCTTCACGATATCGAGACACTCCTGCACGCGGCCGCCGCGGGTGATGACATCCTCCACGACGAGCACCTTCTCGCCCGGCCTGAAGGTGAAGCCGCGGCGCAGCACGAGGACGTTGTTTTCCTTTTCGGCAAAGATGAACCGGCACTTCGACTGACGCGCCACTTCCTGGCCAATGACGAGTCCGCCCATGGCCGGGGCCAGCACGGTATCGTAGGCAAGGGCGCCGAGCTTCTGCTTCAGGAGCGTGCCGAGCCGTTCGACGGCCGGCATGTCCTGGCACACCTGCGCACACTGGAAGAAGTGCCCGCTGTGCAGGCCCGAGCGCAGCACAAAATGCCCGCGGAGCAGCGCCTTGGTGCGAATGAAGATATCGGTGACTTCCTGTTGAACGGCATCCATGCCGCGAAACTGCAAGAATCCTTCGGCGAAGGGAATTCCTTTTTGGCCAGGAAACACGGCCAATCATTTTCACAGGGGGTCGCAGAGAACGCAGAGTCCAAGGCCCGGGGGTGTGTTCTCTCCGCTCTCCGCGGCCTCCGGTAAGACTTGTTTGGTGGGCTTGAGTCTTTCCGGGTTTGTTCTACCTTTCCTCCGTGTCCACATCACCCGACAAACCTGCGCTCGAGGACGAACTCGGCGATGTGTTGGAAAAGGCGGCGCGGAATGTGCCGCTCACCGTCGAAAACCTGGCCGCGGCAACGGGCATCGAGGCGGGCCGGCTGAAGGATGCGATCGATTATCATCCCGACCTCACGCAACCGGAACTGGCGCGGCTGGCGGCGGCGCTGAATCTCAACGAGGTCGGGCTCAACGCGCTCGCCCAGGGCCGCTACCCGCTGCCGGACCCGGAGGGACTGTCCTTTTGTCTGCATCCGTTGCGGATGCCCTTCGGCGTCGGCGTCGCCAACGCCTACCTGGTCAGCCAGTGCGGCAGCGACAGCGCGGTGCTGTTCGACACCGGCGCCAGCCACGCGGAACTTCATCGCGCCTGGCCGCAGCAGATCCAGCGGCTCGACGCCGTGTTCGTCACGCACTACGAGGCGGAGCACATTGGCGGACTCGAAGTCGTGCTGCGCGAAAGCGAACTCAAGCAATTTTATGGCCCGCCCAACGGCCGCTGGCCCGAATGCCGCGGTCTCGGCGAAGGCGCAAAGGTCCGGGTGGGGGAACTCGCCATCACCGCATTCAGCACGCCCGGGCATGCGATCGAACATAATTGCTACCTGGTCGAATCCGTCCGCCAGCCCGCCGGCCCCGCGTTGCTGATCTCGGGCGACCTCATTTTCGCGGGCTCTCTGGGCGGCGGCTATTTCTGCTGCCAGCGGCAACTGACGCACTCGCGGCGGATCATGGGCCTGCTCGCGGACGACACGGTCATCGCGCCGGGTCACGGGCCGCTGACGTCGGCGGCGAACGAGCGGAAGTATAACCCGTTCCTCGCAAACTAGGCTGGGTACCGTTTCTTTGTGGGAGCCTGCTTGCAGGCAATTCGCAACATCCGCCACCCCCGAAGCCGAATCGCCTGCAAGCAGGCTCCCTACGGGAGACAACGCTTCGCGCTATTCGATTGCGATTGCCGATGGACCGGCCGACCGGGGAGAGATTTCGGGACAAGCAGGCGATTATCTGGTATCAGATGCTCACCCGAAGAACCGAAGTCGAAGACGGCTCCCTCTCTCCGCCACACATCTCATGGCACCTCTTCACATCCTCGTGGTCGAGGATCACCCGTCCAGTAATCGCGTTCTGACGGATCTCCTGCGCAGACGCGGCCATGTGGTGACGCCGGTCCTGACGGCGGAAGCGGCCTTGGATGCCGCGAGTCAACTGCGGTTCGACCTGGCGATCATCGACATCGGCCTGAGTGACGACGACGGCTGGCATCTGCTCCAGGAGTTGCGGTGCCGCATACCCGGGCTGGCCGCGATTGCGATGACCGGATATGGATTTGAATCCGACCGCAGAAAGTCGGACGAAGCCGGTTTTTCAGGGCATCTGATCAAGCCTCTTTGCATGGCCGCCTTGGAAAAGGAGATCACTCTGCTTTTCCCGAGCGCGGTCGCGCGTCCTTTGTCGGATCCCGGTTAGCACTCCTGCATTGCGGGCTACACTCCACCCCGCTCGCTGGCGCGAGTCGACGCCTCTTTATAGAGGGGATTCCATGCCCCGCCGGCCGAAGTCCCCTCTATGAAGCCGGAACGATGCGATTGAACCGCTAAGAGCGCGAAGGTGCGCGAAGGGCCACCGGGAAAATTCTGATTTTGCCGGAATCACGAAGGAGTGAGTGTGGCCAGGCCTCACGGGGGATCATGGCTGACCCGCGATTCTCGCGTTTCTTCGCGTCCTTCGCGACAATGGGGTAATCACCTATTTTGTCCTGATACAGGGAAATTCAGCCCTAGCCCTTGCGTCAGTGATGCGCGGTTGCACGCTCAAGCCGTGGCCTTCCTCCCGGCATCTCCCTATTCGCGCGATACGGACCAAGCGACGGTCAGACGGCCGGACGCGCTCGCAGACTTCCATCCAGGATCGAAAGCGTGAGTCCGGAAGCACCAGAAGGCCTGCGGCCGGAGTTGCTCGACGACTTTTACGCCGAGTGCGATGAGTTGCTGGAAACCAGTCGCGCCGCGCTGACGGAGTTCGAGGCGGCCGTGAAGTCCGGCGGCGCTCCCAAGGCGAGTTTGGACACGTTGTTCCGCGCGATGCACTCGTTGAAGGGCATCTGCGCGATCGCGGGGGTTCGCCCCGCCGAGGAGCTTGCGCACATCGTCGAGGATCTGTTGCGGGCGCTCACCCGCGGCGAAGTGCCGGTCACGTCCGCGGTCGCAGACAGCATTTTCACCGCTACCGGGCAACTGGCGAAAATCATCGGGGCGCACCGCCAGAAGAAACGCCTTCCGGCCACCGCGGACGCCGTGCGTTTGCTGCGGACTCATTTGCCCCAAAAGGCGGACGCCGGCCTCCCGCTCCCGCCTCCTCCGCCGCCCGCACCGGCGACGCCCGCGGAGGCCGATCCGGTCGCCGCCGCCCGGCGTCGCGGGCTCGGCATCTGGCGCGTCGTGTTTTCTCCGTCCGCCGCGCTCGACCAGCGCGGGGTGCGGGTCAACGTGATCCGGGAGCGCCTGGAGCAGGTGGGCGAGATTCTCAGTGCCGCACCGTCAGTCCAGCCCGGCGGCCTGCGCTTTGTATTCATTTTCGGCGCCCCCCGCGAACCTGATGGGCTGCCCGCCTGGGAGGCCGATGGCGTGACCTTCGAACCGGTCGGCGGACCGCCCGTGCCGGCTGCCGCGCCGGAGAGGGACGCGCCCGGGCCAACCGGAGGCGATGAAGCGGTCGGCAGTGCGCTCTCGTTGACGCCCTCGCACATCGTGCGGGTGGGGCTCGACCAACTCGACGACCTGATGCGGATCACCGGCGAAATCATCATCCATCGCTCCCGGTTGAAGGACCGCCTGGGCTCGGTGCGATTGGAAAACGAGGAGCTCAGGGATATCGATGTCGCGCTGGGCCGTTCGCTGCGCGAACTGCGGGCGGCGGTGTCGCGCGTGCGTCTCGTGCCGGTGGCGGAGATTTTTTCCCGCTTGCCGTATGTGGTGCGCGACCTGCAGCGCGATTCGGACCGGCAGGTGAGGGTGGTCATCGAGGGCGAGCAGACCGAGATCGACAAGTATATCGTCGAGCGGCTCAAGGAACCGTTGCTGCATCTGGTGCGAAACGCCCTGGCGCACGGGATCGAGCTGCCGGAAGAGCGGCGCGCGGCCGGCAAGCCGGCCGAGGCCGTGTTGCGACTGCGGGCCGCGGGTGCCGGCGGCACGGTTGACATCGAGGTCTCCGACGACGGCCGCGGGATCGATCCCGCGGCGATCGCGAAACGGGCGCGCTCGTTGGGACTCAAGGTGCCCGACGTGATGAACGCCGACGCCATCCTGGGGCTGCTGTGCCAGCCGGGCTTTTCAACGCGGGACACGGCGGACCGCGGCGCCGGTCGCGGGGTCGGCATGGCGGTGGTTCGCAACGCCGTGCAGGATCTGGGTGGCACGCTGCGCCTCGCGAGCGAGCCCGGCAAGGGCACGGCCTTCACGCTCCGGCTGCCGCTGACGCTGTCCATCGCGGACGTCCTGATCCTGCGCATGGCCGCGCAGCTTTGTGCCATTCCCCAGGGACACGTGGAGGAGATTTTTCAAGTGCCGGCGGGGCAGCTGCGCAGCATCCAGCAAACGGAGATCGTGCCCTATCGCGGCGCTTTGCTGCCCGTGCTGCGGCTGCGGACAATTTTCAACCTCGCGGGCGAAGCGGCCGGCTCGGAACTGACCGTCGTGGTGGTGCGGACCGACCGGGGGGCCACCGGCTTGGTGGTCGATCGCGTGGAATCCCGCCGCGAGATCGTCCTGCGTCCGCTCTCCGACCCGCTCGTGCGGGTGCCGGGCATGGCGGGCGCCACCGAGTTGGGCGACGGGCGGCCGATCCTCGTCCTGGACCCGGCGAGCCTGACTGCCGGGGTGGTTCGTCCTCCGGAAATCGAACAACCCGCTGAGCCGGAGCTGGCCGCGCCATGACCTCCACCGACACCTACATTCTTTTCGAGTTAAACGGCGCCGTCTTCGGCGTGCGCAGCAGCAATGTGCAGCACGTCGAGATGCTGCAGCACGTCACGCCGGTCCCCAACACGGCGCCGGCCGTCGATGGCGTGGTGTTCTCGCGCGGACAGGTTTTCCCCGCCCTCAATCTGCGGGCGCGCTTTGGCCTGCCGCGCCAGCCGCCTACGCCGGCCACCCGGCTCATTTTTCTCCGCGTCCAGGACCGCGTGGTCGCGCTCATCGTGGACAGCGCCCGCGAGTTCGAGCGCATTCCCGCCGCGGACATCCGTCCGGTCGAGGCCACCCTGGTCGGCGTCGAGGGCAACTACGTCGAGGGCGTCGCCACCGTGAAAGCCCGCTCCGTCCTCATTCTCGACGTCGGCAAGGTCCTGACCCTCGAGGAAATCACCCCGCCGCCCGGCTCCGAAGCCCTCGCCGCGCCGGCCGCTTCCTGATCCGCCCACGCCTGCTCACTATGAAAGCCAAGACCCGCACCACCCGCGCCCGTCCCGCCACCCCGCCCGTTTCGCCCGCCGTGCGGAAGCCAGATCCCCAGCCCGCCGCCGGCGCGGTCAAATCGCCGGGCACCTCCCTCGAGCAGGCGTTCGCGATTGCAGGCGCGATGGTCGGCACGTTGGGCGAGACCGCCAGCCAGGCCCGCTCGCTGGCGGAATCGGTCGAGCAAACCGCCTCCGCGGTGAACGAAATCGTCGCCTCGATCGAGGAGGTCACCGCCAACGGCGAGCAGGTCGCCGCCGCGGCCACCGAGACCAGCGTGGCCGTGAAGCAGATTGCGGCCGCCACCAATTCGATCGCCGGCACCACGCGGGAGATTGCATCCTCGACGGAGGAATTCACCACGGCCCTCACCCAAGTGACGGTTTCCGTCAAGCAGACGACGGCGGATTCCGAGGACCTGGCTTCCAGCCTGAACGAAACGGCCGCTTCCATCGAGGAGACCAGCCGCTCCGTGCAGGGAGTCGCGCGCAGTGCGGACGACCTGACGGCGGCGGCCGAGCAAACGCTTTCCTCGATGAACGAGATGGCCGCTTCGATCGAGCAGGTCGCCGCGATGTCCGACGGCCTGGCGGCCTCGGTCGAGGAAACCTCCAGCTCCGTCGAGGAGATGGCCCGCTCCATCCAGTCGGTCGCGCAAAACAGCGAGCGCATCACGGAGGCGGCCGGGAACGCCTCCACCAGCGCCAGCCAGATGGACCGTTCGAGCCGCTCGGTTTCCGAACTGGTCAATCGAACCCAGCTCATCGCGGTGCGCACGGCCCGGGACGCGGATGAGGGCGGCCAGGCGGTGCGCAAATCGATCGACGGCATCACGCGCGTCGCCCGCGTGATGGACAATTCCACGGCCGCGATGAAGGAGCTCAACCGCCAGACCTCCGAAATCGGCGGCATCGTCGACACGATCAGCGTGATCGCCGAGCGCACCAATTTGCTTTCGCTCAACGCCTCCATCGAGGCCGCGCGCGCGGGGGACGCCGGGCGCGGGTTCGCCGTCGTGGCCGAGGAGATCCGCAACCTGGCCGACCGCTGCGCGAAGGCCACCGCGGACATCACCCGCCTCGTGCGGGGCCTGGAGAACGTCACCCGGGAGGCCACCGCGGCCGCGACGGACGGCGCCCGGCTCGCGGTCGATGCCAACCAGCTCTCGGAGAGCGGGTCGGCCGGATTGCAAAAGATCCTGGCCGGCATCGGCGAGACCACGGGCTTGATCGGTGAAATCAGCCGCGCCGCCGAGGAGCAGGTGATCGCCAGCAAGGCGGTGTCCGAGGCCATCACGGTCACGGCGACGCAGTCGCGCCAGGTCGCCGCGGCGGCGGCCGAACAATCCAAGGGCGCCGCCGCCATCGTCCAGGCGTCGGGCCAGATGCGCAAGGTGACCAAGGAAGTCTCCCAGGCGATGAACGAGCACGGTCGCGCGGCGCGCGAGGTCGTGAAGGCGGCGCAGGCGACGAGTTCAATCGCCATCCAGATGCGCAAGGCCGCCGCCGAGCAGGCCACCGCGGCCAACCAGATCACGCAGGCCGTCGACTCGATGCGCAAGGGTGGCGTCTCGACCGCGCGGGCCGTCGCCGAACAGTCCAAGGCCATCGAGCAAATCACGCGGGAGGCGCAGCAGGTATCGAAGGCCGTCGCCACCATCACCCGGGCCCTTGCCGAGCAGGCTTCCGGAGCCACGCAGCTCACGGCGAGCGCGGAGAATCTGCGGCTCCAGTCCCAGCAGACCGCCCGCGGCATGCAGGAGCAGGCGCGCGCGATCAAGGATGTCCACACGGCCTCCCAGAATGTTTCAAAACAGATCAAGCTGATCACCGCGACCAACCTCGGGCATTCGGAAGCGGCGGAGAAGCTGCTCGGCAACCTGCGGACCATCCGCGCCGCCGGCGCCCCGGCGGCCCGCAACGGCGTCCGCCGTCCCACCTCCACCCGCGGCCGATGAATTTCGCGATCCCAGGAGAACGGTCCCATGAACCCCGCCCCTTGCCCCCCGGATGAGCACGCTGGCCCAAGGCGCCCAGGAATCCCTGCCCGTCCAGCAACCGGTCCTGCAATTGTTGCGGGACCTGGTGCACGAGCGGACGGCGGTCTATTTCGAGAACGACCGGCTGGACCTCATGGTCGACAAGCTGCGCGACCGGCTGGCCGCCATCGGCTGCCGCTCCTACCTGGATTACTATTACCTGCTGAAGTACGACGAGATGGGGGCCGACGAATGGCGCCGGGTGATGGACGCGTTCTCGGTGCAGGAAACTTATTTCTGGCGCGAGTTCGACCAGGTGCGCGCGCTCGTGGAGCACGTGGTGCCGGACTGGTTCCGCCGGAATGCGACGCCGCTGGTGCTGTGGAGCGCCGCCTGCGCGACGGGCGAGGAACCCTACAGCATCGTCATGGCCCTGAACGAAGCGGGCTGGGGGAACCATCCGATCGAGATTCACGCCGTCGACGCGAGCGAGATCGCGCTGACCAAGGCCCGGGCGGGTGTCTTCCGGGAGCGCTCCTTCCGGGCGCTGCCGGCGCCGCTGCGCAACCGGTATTTTACGCCGCACGCCGAGGGTTTTGCGATCCGGCCGGAAATTGCGGACAAGGTGCGCTTCAGCTGGGCGAATCTGGCCGAGCCCGCCACGTATGCGGCGCTGCCGGTCCCGTCGGCGATTTTCTGCCGGAATGTCTTCATCTATTTCTCCGCCCAGTCGATCGGCCGGGTGGCCGCGACGTTTGCGAACCGGCTGCCCCCGGCGGGTCCCCTGTTCATCGGCTCCTCGGAGTCGCTGTTGAAACTCACGAACCGCTTCGAGCTGCACGAACTCGGCGGCGCGTTTGTGTATCGCCGGAGCCAGATCACATGAGCGCCCCCATCCGCGTATTGCTCGCCGACGACTCCGCCTTCGCCCGCAAGGTGGTGCGCGAGGTCCTGGAAGCGGAGGGTCTGGAAGTCGTCGGCTCCGCGCGGGATGGCGCCGAGGCGCTGGAGATGACCGCTTCGCTCGCACCGGACATCGTGATCTCGGACCTGCTCATGCCCCGGCTGAGCGGGGCGGAATATGTCACCGCGCAGATGGCGATCCGCCCGCTGCCGATCCTGATCCTTTCCTCCGCGACGCAGGATGCCCCGGAGGTGCTGGAGGCGCTGAACGCCGGCGCCATCGACGTGGTCCGCAAGCCCTCCGCGCTGGCCACGGACAATTTGCGCGAGATCCGGGCCGAACTCGTCGAGAAGATCCGGGCGACCGTGCAGGCCCGCCCGATGTCACCGGTTGCGGCGGGGACGATGGGCGCGCGCCTGGTGCCGTCGGTCGTGTCGCCGCGGGGCACGGCCCGCGCCGACGTCGTGGTGCTGGGGATTTCCACCGGCGGCCCGCAGGCGCTGCGGCGCATGATGCCGCTTTTTCCAAAGGATTTTCCGGTCCCGGTCGCCATCGTTCTGCACATGCCGGTCGGCTACACCGCCTATTATGCGGAGAAGCTGAACGAGATCTGCGCATTGCAGGTGAAGGAGGCGGCGGAGGGCGACGTGCTCCGGCCGGGCCTCGTCCTCGTGGCGCAGGCGGGCCGGCACCTCCGGCTGGTGAAGGAAGGCGCCCGGGTGGTGGCGCGACTGTCCGTCCACCCGCTCGAGGCGCTGCACCGGCCTTCCGTCGATGTCCTGTTCGAGTCGGCCGCCGCGGTGTACGGCGCGCGGACGCTGGGCGTCGTGATGACCGGCATGGGCGACGACGGCAAGCAGGGCGCCGCGTGGATCAAGGCGCAGGGCGGCACCATCCTCACCGAGGCGGAGAGCAGTTGCGTGATCTATGGCATGCCCCGCACGGTGATGGAGGCAGGCCTCAGCGACGGGGCGGTGCCCCTGGAACAGATGGCCGTGGCCATCACCTCACATTTATGAAAAGCAGAATCCTGATCGTGGACGATTCCTCCCTCACCCGCCGCACCCTGCGCGCGGCCCTTGAAGAAATGGGCTACGAAGTCGAGGATGTCGCGGACGGCACCCGCGCGCTCGAGGCCTACTTTCTCCACCGCCCCGACGCCGTGCTGCTCGACATGGTCATGCAGGGCATGTACGGCACCGAGGTGCTGGCGAAGCTTCGCGAGATGGATCCGACGGTCCGCGTGATCGTCGCGACCGCCGACATCCAGGCCTCCACCGCGGAGCAGGTGCGCGCGGCGGGCGCCGCGGGGATCCTCAACAAGCCCATCAACAAGGTCCAACTCGGGACGACGGTCGCGACCGTTCTCGGAGGGGGAAACACATGGAACTGACCCACGACCAGAAGGACGCGCTGACCGAGCTGATCAACATCGGCTACGGCCGCGCCGCCGGCGCGCTGTCCGAGCTGACCGGTTACCGGATCTCGCTGGAGGTGCCGCAGGTGACGATGCACAAGATCGACACGATGGCGCCGCTGTTGGACCACCTCATCAAGGCCAACGTCGCCAGCGTCGACCAGGGCTTCAGCGGTCCCATCGCCGGCACCGCCTTGCTGCTGCTCGACGAGGACGCGGCGCGCGCGGTCAGCCAGTTGCTGACCGAGGAGACGGTCAAGCCGGCGGTCGCCGGGCCGCTCGATTCCAACGCGCGGGAGATCATCACCGAGGTGGGCAACATTTTGCTCAATGCCTGCCTCGGTGTGTTCGGCAATCTCCTCCGCGTGCCCATCCAGTTCGCCGTGCCCCACCTGCAGGTCGCGGGCGTCTCCGCCGTCCTGAACTCGGTGAACCGCAACTCCCCGGAACAGCTCGACTACGGCCTGATGATCCACACGCGGTTCCTGGTGAAGACGAACAACTTTGCGGGCTACATGGTGATCGTGCTGGGCGTCAATTCGCTCGAGCGCCTGCTCGCGGAGCTCGAGAAGTGGGAGCAACGGCAGACCAGTTCATGAGGGGGAAAGGCCAGCCATCGCGACCGGATCCATCCCGGGGGAAGTATGCCCCCGGCACGGTGGCGGACTGGATGCAGGCGATCGCGCCCTACGGCATCTTCACGACGGATCACGAACTCCGGGTCACTTCGTGGAACCAGTGGCTCGCGACGCACAGCGGCCTCGCCGAGTCCCAGATCGTCGGGCGACTCCTGGTCGAGGTGTATCCGGACCTTGAGGATCGCCGCGTGCTGCTGCGGTTCCAGCGGGCGCTGGCCGGCGAGATCAGCGTCATCTCAACCGCGTTGCACCGCCACCTGCTGCCCTTTGAAGCGACGGTCGCGCTGCCGGGCTACCCGTTCATGCTGCAGACGGCGCGCATCACGCCGTTGCCCGACGCCAAGGGCATTGCGGGCACCATCACGATCATCGAGGACGTCTCCCAGCGTGAGGCCCAGGCGGCGGCGCTGCGGCGGCAACAGGAGCTGGACCGTCTCCTGTCGGAAGCGCTCGGCGCGCTGCTGCAGGCCGCGGACACCGCCCACGACATCGGCCGGATCTTCACGCCGCTGCTGCCGTCATTCGGGCTGGATGCGTATTTTTGCTATCTGTGGCACGGCGCCGCCCGGGAGTTCCGCCTGCACGCCGTTTCGGGCATCGCGCCCCGACAGCGCGAACAGTTGACGACGGTCACGCTCAGCCCGGACGACCCGGTCAGCTCCAAGGGGCTGCCGCTGACGATCACCGCCACGCTCGCGGTGCATGTCCACACCATGCGGGGCCTTGGCCTCCAGTCGCGGCTGACGGCGCCGCTGACGATCGGCAACCGCGTGATCGGTTTCGTGGCGTTCGGCAGTTACGAGGGCAGCCCGGTCGGTTTCGCGGATGCCGGCCTGCTGTCGCGTGTCGCCCACTTTCTCGCCATCGCCATCGACCGGTCCGCCAAGGAGCGCGAGGCCATCGCGGCGTCCGCGGCGAAGGACGATTTTCTGGCGGCGCTGTCGCACGAGTTGCGCACGCCGTTGAACCCCGTGCTGCTCGTCGCCAGCGACGCGGCCGGCAACGCCGATTTCCCGCCGGCGGCCCGGCAGGCGTTCCGGACGATCGAGAAGAACGCGCTGCTCGAGGCGCGGCTGATCGACGACCTGCTGGACCTGACGCGCATCGAGCACGGCAAGCTCCGGCTCGATTTGCAGACGGTCGATGCGCACGTCGCCGCGCGCGACGCCATCGCCAACGTCCAGGCCGACGCACGCGAGAAGGGCATCCAGCTGTCCATCAATCTGACGGCGCCCGGCAGTCACATCCGGGCGGATCCCGCGCGGTTGCAGCAGATTTTTTGGAACGTGTTGAAGAACGGCATCAAGTTCACGCCCAGTGGCGGGCGCCTCACGATCACCAGCCGGCTGGATGCGGTGGGCACCGAGTGGTCGTTCGAGGTAGTTGACACCGGCATCGGGATGCAGCCGCACGAGCTGCTGAATGTGTTCAATGCATTCGCGCAGGGCGATCACGCGCACGGGGCGGGCAGCCATCATTTCGGCGGCCTCGGGCTGGGGCTCGCGATCTGCCACAAGCTGGTGGCGATGCACGACGGCCGGATCGAGGCGTCGAGCGAGGGCCCCGGCCGCGGGTCCACGTTCCAGGTGCACTTCCCGCTCGCCGAGCCGCCCCCGCTGGCGGCCGGCGCCAGTCACGACCGGTCGGCCGCGCGGACGGTGCCAGGCGCCGCGAAGCGCATCCTGTTGGTCGAGGACCACGGTCCGACCCGCAGTGCGCTCGTGGTCATTCTCAATCGCCGCGGTTATCACGTGACCGGGGTCGGCAGCGGCGAGGAGGCGATTGCGGAGGCGGCGCTGCACCCGTTCGACCTGATCCTTTCGGATATCGGCCTGCCCGACATGGACGGTTACGCCATGATGCGGCAGCTCAAGGAGCGGCACGGCCTCTCCGGCATCGCCCTGACCGGCTACGGCATGGAATCCGACGTCGCGCAAAGCGTGGAGGCCGGTTTCGTCGCCCACCTCACCAAGCCGGTCCACGTCGACGCCCTCGACCGCACGCTGCGCACGGTGTTCGCGACGGCGGCAGGGTGAAGGGCGGAAACTCTCGCAACTCCAACAGCTGTTCGCACATAAGGGAAAACTCACTGTGCGAGTGACCACCTCAAAGTGGTCGGGACGGAGAGATTCGAACTCTCGACCTCTTGCTCCCGAAGCAAGCGCTCTACCAGGCTAAGCTACGTCCCGATTTCAAATTCCCGCTCGGGCGGAAATGAGGGGCCAAGAGACCGCAAAGGGTGGGGGGATAGCAAACAAAATATTCCGGATTTCTCCGGGACCGGCTGCCAGCGGATTTTCACTCTCAAATTCACTGCCGGCCAGCCTTGGTGGGAGGGGTTTTATACCATTTATCTTTCAAAAATATAATAACCTCGCCTTGGAGGCACGAGATGGGAAGGTTAAGGGATGCGACCACC
>CAZEUN010000036.1:0-26400 GCA_964515595.1 uncultured Oleiharenicola sp.
AAGGGTCCGGCTGTTCGCCGGTTAAAGTGGTACGCGAGCTGGGTTCAGAACGTCGTGAGACAGTTCGGTCCTCTATCCGCTGTGGGCGTTTGTGATTTGAGGGGTTCATTCTCTAGTACGAGAGGACCGAGAATGACGCACCTCTGGTGTTCCGGTTGTCCCGTCAGGGGCAGCGCCGGGTAGCTATGTGCGGAAGAGATAAGCGCTGAAAGCATCTAAGCGCCAAGCTCCTCCCAAGATAAGATCACAATCCGTCGCAAGACGGTGCAAGGTCCGGGTAGACCACCCGGTTGATAGGACAGAAGTGCAAGCGTAGTAATACGTTCAGCTTACTGTTACTAATGACCTTGCCGGTTTATGCAGATACCGGTTTCTAGGCGTTTATCTCACCTGCTTACACGCAGCCTGATTTGTCTGAGCTTTATTTCAATTTCTCCGAAAGGAGCACAAGTTTCCTGGTGACCATATACCGGGGGTTCCACCCGTTCCCATCCCGAACACGGCCGTTAAGCCCCGCGTAGCCAATGGTAGTAGGACGTTAGGTCCCGCGAGAGTAGGTCGTTGCCAGGTTTATGGCCCGGATGTTGCGAAAGCAGCGTCCGGGCCTTTTTGTTTTTGGAAATCCGTGGGTGACGGCGACGATCCATTCCGCCGGCTCACCTCGCGCGGCGAACCGCCGATCCCTTCGCCTTCATTTAAATCCATGCGCTTCGCCGCCGATCTCCACCTGCACTCCCGCTTCGCCAGCGGCGTGTCGCCGGCGATGACGCTCGAGAACATCGCCCTCTGGGCCCAGCGCAAAGGCGTCGACCTCCTCGGCACCGGCGATTGCCTGCAACCGCAATGGCGCGGGGAAATCGAGACCAGCCTGATCGAGGCGGAACCGGGCTTCTACGCCCTCAAACCCGAGCTCGAGCGATCCATCCACGCGCGCCTGCCGGAAAACTTGCGGCGATCCCTCCGCTTCGTGCTGAGCACGGAGGTGAATTGCATCCCACCGGGCACCGATGAGATGCATGGAATCCACCAGCTGATCTATTTTCCGTCGCTGGAGGTCGCGCGTGAGTTTGCGGCGCGCATCGCGAAGAAAGGCGATCTGCAGGAAGGGCGGCCGAATATCGCGCTGTCGGCGCGGGATCTGGTGCGCGGGGCGAAGGATTTCGACCGGGTCAGAGTCGCCGCACCCCACGTGATGAATCCCTGGTTTTCCGTCCTGGGGATCGTCGGCGGGTCCAACTCGGTGGAGGAAATCTACCGCGATGCCTTGCCCGATCTCTGGGCAATTGAGACGGGCCTCACCGCCAACCCCGCCATGTGCCGCCGCGTTCCCGGCTTGGATCGGTTCAGCCTCTATTCCTGCTCCGACGCCCACTCGCTCGAGAATGTCGGTCGCGAGTGCACCTTGCTGGATATCGAGCCGGATTACGATTCGCTGATGGCCGCGCTCCGAACTGGCACGAGCGATCGCGTCAAGGGCACGATAAAATTCCCGCTCGAACTGACCCGCTATTTTCTGAATTGGTGCAGCCATTGCCAGGAACCGTTCGATGCGTGGCCGGTGTGCCCGCAGTGTGCCAGGCGACTGACGATGGGTTCGCGCGATCATATGGAGCAGTTGCTGGCAGTGAGATCGCAGCCGGTCTTTTCAGCCAATCCGCCGCCGTTTGAAACGCTGCAGCCTCTGGCCCAGGTGATCGCCGCGGTGGAAGGCCGGAACCCGGATGCCGGCGGGGTGCGCCGCGTCGCGGCCGAAATCGTCGACCGGCTCGGCCACGAGCGTCATGTGCTGACCGAGGCAACGCCCGCGGACCTCCTGCGCGTCACGGCGCCGGAGGTCGCGAAAGCGATTCTCAATCAGCGCACGGGCGCGATTTCACTGCGGCCAGCCACCGGCAAAGTTGAGTTTGGCCAAGCCCGCCTTGATCTGGAATGATCGCGTCATGATTGATGCAGCGAAAATCTTGCCCGACATCGCCGCCATCGCGCGCGGCGCCGGTGATATCATCCTGCGGCACTTCGCCGCGCCGATTCCGACCTCGGTCAAGGGGGTGCGCAGCGATATCGTGACCGCAGCTGACACCGAGGCCGAGACCTTCATCGTCCGGGAACTCGTCGCGCGCTTCCCCGGACACCATATCGTGGGCGAGGAAGGGGGCGGGCAGGGCGCGCCCGCGGCCGGAGCCCCGTTTCATTGGTTCGTCGATCCGATCGATGGCACGGTGAACTTCGCCGCCAAACTGCCGCATTTCTGCACCAGCATCGCGTTGGCCACGCCCGATCGTCAGCCCCTGTTGGGAGTCGTCTACGATCCCACCCGTCAGGAGCTGTTCACCGCCCTGCAAGGAAACGGCGCGAGGCTGAACGGGAAATTGATCCGCGTGACGGAGACCAGCGAGCTCACGGACGCGGTCTGCAGCTCGGGATTCCCCTACGACAAGCATCTGCGCGACGACAACAATCTCCGCGAGTGGGCTGCGTTCCTGAAGCAGATCCGCGGCGAACGTCGTCTGGGCAGCGCGGCGCTCGACCTCTGTTATGTGGGGGCCGGCCGCCTCGACGGCTATTGGGAACAGGAGTTGAAGCCTTGGGATGCCATGGCCGGCATGCTGATCGCGCGGGAGGCGGGCGGCACCGTGACCGACTATGCGGGCGGGCCGGATCCGCAGCGCCTCGACCGCGGAAAGTATTTGGCCAGCAACGGTCGCATCCACGCGGCGATGATCCAGGTCCTTCAGTCCGTGGCCAAGGCCTGACCCGGCTCGCGGGATCAACTGCAGGAGCTTGTAAACAAGCTCCTACAACTGGCAATCGGCCGGGCCGCGGCCTGCGCATCGATGCGTGCGCCCGCTGCCGGTCCGGCCGGCGCAGATTGATTGCAGGAAGGGCCATTTGGAACATTCCGATGGCCGGACGGACCAAGCGCTGCTTTCCTTTGCTTGTGATCAGCCCCACGTCCAGACCAAGGTTCCTCTTCGGGTTTGCCTTTCTCCTCGCGACCGTCGCCTCCGCTGCGGATTCCGTGCAGCCGAACGAAAAAACGGAAACAACGTTCGGGGCCGACGTGCAGCTCACCCCGTTCGTCGTCAACGGCCAGAAACTTTCCATCTCGGTGCACGCGCGCACGGCATCGGATCGGCGCTATGCCACCGAATTTGCCGAGGAAGTCGTGGGCATCGCTTACGAAACCATGGGCAAATCCACCGGCGCCGGGCTGGTCATCGTGGGCCGGGAAGGGGAGCCCCATCCGGTGATGCTCATCCGGAAATTCCTGGCCATGGCCGCCGCCGGCCAGCTCGATCCCGCCTTGGCGGAAAAGACCGGCGAGATGACTGCGCTCATGGAACGATGGAAAGCCACGTTGAACCTGGATAAGGACGATGATGGGGAAAAGGAGTTCAAGATCACGTTCGACATGCTCATGCCCGCGCTGCCGCTCCCGCTCGAGGGTTTGGGCTCCAAGCTCTACCAGTTGTCCTGGGCGGAGGGTTTCGACGACGTGAAGGTCGAAAAGAAACTGCGCGCACTCACCGTGGCCGACTTGGAGAGCGATGCGCTGTCCAAGTACGACTGGGTGTTCTATCTGCCGCCGCGCAACGCCTACGTGGAGGTGCAGGACCAACTCATGAAGGAGGTCATGAAAAAGGAGAAGATGGGCATCATGAAGCGCGCGGCGATCAAGAGCGCGCTGCTCGTTTTCAAACCGGCGGTGAAGAAGGCCGTGGAGGGCTTCCGGAAGGGCATGCTGTTCATGACCGTGCTGCGGGCCCGCAGCGGCTGGAAGCAGGATGACATCAAACTCCTGACCGGGGCGTATGTGCAGGTGCTGATGCCGGATTTCAAGTTCAACGGCGGCACCGAGCGCATCCGCGCCTTGGAGGCCATCGAGAAGCAGAAGATCAAGAACGCCGAATACGCGAAGGATCCTTTCGTCTCTCCTGTGCGGTTGGCGACGTTCGATGTCGCGGACTATGCGCGATTCGAAGGCGAGTACGGGACTATCCCGCTGGGGAAGGACGGCAAACCCGGCAAACCTTCGCGGGTGCTGCAACGGAGCGATGCGGGCTGGAACTGGCACTATCGCCGCGGCAAACCGTCCGTGCTTTATCCCGCCGGGGAACGGCTGTTCGTGTCCGCTGACGGCAAGCTGACGGTGCAATTCCTGATCAACGACCAAGGCGTGGTCACCGGCGCGGAGGAGCGGCGCGAGCGTTATCGCCAAACGTTTCCCTGGCCCGCGCACCGGGAAGAAAAGAAGAAGTAATCCGGAAGGTGGCCCGCGCTGACCCCAGCGCGTTGCGGCATTTTCAGCAAAGCCGTAGCCGTTTTAAATTTCAGAGAATCGGATTGTTCCCGAGACCTTCATCCTGCCTGCCCGCCTTAGGCTCGGCGGCGGCGGGAGCCGAGCGAAGGATCCAAGGGAGTGCGCACGTCCACTTGGATTCTTCGCGGGGCTCAGAATGACGACAGCGGTAATAGGCACCGTTTTAATCGACTACACCTTAATTTTAAACTCTCTGGGCCCGCCGCGCGTCCGCTGCGCGCACCAAGGGTGGGCTCGCTCTCTCTGCGAAAATCAGGATTTGTTTCGTTCAGACATGATTCGCGCTACCGCGGCCTGTTCGGCCTCGCCCCCGGCGCGCAGGCCTTCCACGACTCCCTGTCGGTCCGCCTCGCTGCGATTCTGGCTCATCTTCCACTTGGCCTCGATGCGGGTGATCGCGATCTCGATGCCGACGATGGCCTTCAATTGCGCGGCGATGAAATCGGCCGGCACATCCGCGACTTTCCACGGATTCGGCCGGCGGCCTTCGCGGGCCGCGGTGAGGTCGTCGATCTGCCGGCGCAGCCAGACGGCATCCTCGATTGCCTGGGGGCGACCCCACACGTGCACCGTGGCATAGTTCCAGGTCGGCACCACCTTGTGGGTCTCGGCTTTGGTCGGATATAAAGTGGGGCTGACATAAGCCTGCGGGCCTTGGAAAACCACCAGGCATTCGGCGGTCGCGGAAAGTTCCTGCCACTGGAAATTCGCCCGCGCCACATGGGCCCGCAACACTCCGGCGCCTTCCTCGGGGTAAGCGGTGAACGGCACGGAGTTCGCCATCAACCCGCCTGGACCGGCGCTGACGAGCAAGCCAAGCGGATGCGACCGGACGAGTTCAAACTGTACGTCCCGGCGATCTTCACGAAAGTGTGCTGGCAGATACATGGGGGAATCGTCTCGGCATCCGCGCGCCGATCTCAAGCCCCGAAGCATTCGCCTTGGGCACAGTGCCGCAGGCTAAAAGACCCAGCCTGTCGGTTCTTCATCGGGCTCAATATAGTTGATCTTCCGCAGGGACATGGAAACGCCGGGATCCAATTTATTCTGCCCTCCGCGTCTCTGGATGAGGGATAAAGCCCCGCCTTCCGGCTCGTCTTTGGCGCGAATCGCCCAAGGCTCGGGTCCATGAAAGGCGCGAAGAAGAAGGGATTGTCGTCGGAGCAGCGCGTCGCGCTGCTCGCGACCCTGCGGACCCGTTTTGATAAAAACCCGGGCCGTCATGCCGGCATCGTCTGGGCGAAAGTGGCGACGAAGCTCGAGGCCGCGCCCGACAAACTGTGGTCGTTGGCGGAAATGGAACGCACCGGCGGCGAGCCGGACGTCACCGGCGCGGACCGGAAGTCAGGCGAATTTATTTTCACGGATTGCGCGGCACAGAGCCCGGCCGGACGCCAGAGCCTGTGCTATGATCGCGCGGCGCTGGATGGCCGGAAAAAATTCCCGCCCAAGGGCTGCATCACGGAACTGGCCGAAGCCATGGGCGCGGAGATTTTAAACGAAGAGCAGTACTTCGCCCTGCAGCAGCTCGGGGAATTCGACACGAAGACCTCCAGCTGGCTGGCGACGCCGGCGGACATCCGGAAGCTCGGTGGCGCGATCTACGGCGACCGCCGCTACAACCGGGTCTTCATCGGCCACAACGGCGCCGACTCCTACTACAGCGGCCGCGGCTTCCGGTGCTGTTTGAAGGTGTGAAGACCGGGGGCGTTTCTTTTCCATGAGTATTCGTCGAGCGCTGCGATTTGTCGCCCTGTTTGCGACTTCGGCCCTGTTTGCCTTTGCCGCTGGCAGCGAGCCTGAGGTGTCCGTCGGCTCGCCGGTCACCTACGAGGCGTTTGGCGCGGTGGGCGACGGCGTGACCGACGATCTGCCAGCCATCGTCAAGGCCCATGCCTTTGCCAACGCCCACGGGTTGCCGGTGAAAACGAAAGCCGGCGCGGCCTATCACCTCGGGCGCCGGGCGCTCACCGCGATCATCGCCACCGACACCGATTGGAGCACCTCGCGTTTCATCATCGACGACACCGACGTCGAGAACCACCGCGTATCGATCTTCTCCGTGCAGTCGCTGTTGGAACCCGTGAGGCTGACCATTCCGCGGCTGACGCGGGACCAGCGCCACCTTGACGTGCTGCCGCCGCACGACTGCTGGGTGCGGGTCGAGAACAGCCACAAGCGGCGCTACATCCGCGAGGGTCTCAACCAGAACAACGGCTCGGCCCAGCGCGATTGCTTTATGCTCCGGCGGGACGGCTCCATCGAGGGTGATATCGACTGGGATTACGATGTGGTCACCCAGGTGGAGGCCCGCCCCATCGACGAGCGGCCGCTCGTCCTCCGGGGCGGCGTCTTCACCACCACGGCCAACCGGATGAAGGCGGAGAAGGGCTACAACTACTGGCTGCGCAATATCGCCATCACCCGCTCGAATACCACCGTCGAGGGCCTGACCCACCACATTGTGGGCGAGGGCGAATTCGGACAGCCCTACAACGGGTTTCTCGCGGCCCAGGGTTGCGCGAACGTCACGTTCCGTGACTGCTTCGTCACCGGGCACAAGACTTACTCCACGATCGGGGCCGCGGGGAAGCCCGTCAGCATGGGCAGCTACGACCTGATCGCCAACGAGGTGGTCAACTTCACGATGATCGACGTGCGCATGGACAACATCAACGACCCGACGCGTTGGGGCGTGATCGGCACGAATTTCTGCAAGAACATCCTGCTGGAGAACTGCACGCTGTCGCGCATGGACACGCACCAGGGAGTGTCCGGCACCTACACGATCCGCGGCTGCACGCTGGGTCACGCCGGCCTGAACGCCATCGGCCGCGGCACGTTGACGGTCGAAGATTCCACCCTGAATGGCCGCGCCTTCATCTCTCTGCGGACGGATTACGGCAGCACTTGGGAGGGCAACCTCGTGATCCGCAACTGCCGGTGGCTGCCGGGCAGTGGTGCACCAATCCAGCCGCACGTGCTCAGCGCCAGCAACAACGGGCAGCACGATTTTGGCTACCCCTGCTTCATGCCGAAGGAGATCACCATCGACGGCTTGGTCATCGACGACCGCCAGCACCCCAAGGACTACCAAGGTCCCTACCTCTTCAACGACCCCGACGGCCCGGCGACGATCACCGAGGCCCGGCCCTTTCCTTACCAGGTGACCGAACAAGTCACGATCCGTCGCCTCACGACGACCAGCGGGCTGAAAATCCGGACCTCACCCGACGCAGCCTTCGCCGCCCGTGTGAAAGTGATCGAACAGGAATGATCCGGGCAGGAGGTGCGCGAACTCTCCCCGTGTCCATCCCTTGAGATTTCGAAATCCCCTCTATGAAGAGGGGTGCCCGCTAGGGCGGGGTGTGTAGCAGCGGTGTTCGGTCGCTTTCCCAGCTTGGCTCCTACTGCACGCGCGCCCACTCGGCCTGAAGGCCAAGGCGCGCAATCCAGGAATCAAGCTCGGCTCGATCGATGGCGCTGCCGCTGACCTCGAGCATGGCGCGGATATCGGTCAGATGCTTGGTCGAGCCGCCTTCGCGGAAATACTCCAGCTTGCGGAGGATGACGTATTCGGGCGGGGCGAAGCTGATGTTGTGTCCGGCATGTGTCACCGAACGCCGCTTGGGGAAAGCCCATTGATGCAGGGCGTTCGTGCCCATCGGATACAGGTCGGCCTTGAAGCCGGAGTCGTGGTGAAGCGCGTTCAGGTGGGCGCGCTGCGCGCGCCGCAGTTCCACTTCGATCACTTCGTCCGGTGGCAGGTAATAGTCGCTCTCGGGGAAGGCCGCGCGCAGTCGGGGCAGGTCGGCGCTTTTCAACTCGATGACGACATCGAGGTCGTTGGTCGTGCGGGGCTGGCCGTAGAGGATGGCGGCGGTGGCACCCGTCACCATGTAGGCCAGGCCGGCTTTCTCGAGCGGGACGGCAAACAGGCCGATCAGGTCAGCCTCGGGCATGGCGGATGCGACGGGCGATTTCCCGGTGACGCTCGGTTTGCGAGAGGTGCGGGTGGGTGGCGCGCAGGCCGGAATCCATCAGCTCGCGCATTTGCCGGTTCATCTGCATGGCCTGTTCCAGTCGCTGGGAGGGAGTCATCCGGCGGTAGATGTCCACTTGGTGGGCATCGGCAGCAGCGGCATGGGCAGAAACGGCAGACATGTGCGCACAGTGCGCGCACAACGAGGACATTTCAACACCGGCGTTTCCGCGAAACCAGCGGTTCATCCAAGCACGGCCCGTGCTTTCTGGAATGCTTCGGCCTGTGATTTAGGGGTGACCTTGCCGGTTTCAAAATCCTTGGAGAGGCACTGGAATTAAGCTATTCGCATGATGCCGCGACAAACAAGGCCTTCTTCGAATCAAGAGCCGCTAAACGGGGTCAGGCTGGTGGGCGGGGTCGTTCCTGCCGTGTAAACCGATTTATGGAGTCGGCTCGTAATCGAGATACGGAGCCAGCCAGCGTTCGGAGACCTCAAGCCACTGGTCCTTACGAAGCGTGTAGTCCTCAACCTGATCTTTCGCCAGTTTACCAACGGCGAAGTATTTTGAGTCAGGGTGGTTGAAATACATGCCGCTGACGCTGCTCGCTGGGAACATGGCGTTGCTCTCAGTCAGCGTGATGCCGGTGAGGGCGGTGGCGTTGAGGAGGTCGAAGAGCGGCGGCTTCTCGGTGTGGTCGGGGCAGGCGGGGTAGCCGGGGGCCGGACGGATGCCGCGGTATTTTTCGCGGATGATATCCTTCATCTCCAGGTTCTCGGTTTTGCCGAAACCTGAGTAGTCGCGCTCCTTCTTGTGCATCAGCTCGGCGAGGGCCTCGGCGAGGCGGTCGCCGAGGGCTTGGGCGAGGATGGCGTTGAAGTCGTCGTGCTTGGCGCGGAACTCGGCGGCGAATTCCTCGACGCCATGACCGGCGGTGACGGCGAAGCCGCCGAGATAGTCGATGCGGCCCGAATCCTTCGGCGCGATGAAATCGGCGAGGCAGTGGTTGAACTGGCCGGCGGGTTTCTCGTTTTGCTGGCGGAGGAAATGGAAGGTCTTGAGGACCTTCGAGCGCGATTCGTCGGCGTAGACTTCGACGCTGTCACCGACGCTGTTCGCCGGCCAGAAGCCGATAACGGCTTTGGCGGTGTAGCGCTTCTCGTCGATGATGCGCTTGAGCATGGCCTGCGCCTCGGCGTAGAGCTTGGTGGCTTCCTCGCCGACGACAGGATCTTTCAGGATGTCGGGGAAGCGGCCGTGGAGTTCCCAGGTGGAAAAGAACGGACCCCAGTCGATGAACTCAGCGATTTCGCTGAGTTCAAGGCGAGAGGCGGGAGGCGTGGGGCTAGAGGAGAAGACCTTTGTGCCGAGGAATTCGGGTTTGGGGATGTCGACGGTTTTCCAATCCGTCGGTTGGGCGCGCTTGCGGGCCTCGGGGAGGGAATGGAGCTTTCTCGCGCCGCGGCGGTCGGCGAACTCGATGCGCTGGCGCTCCTGCGTCGCCTTCACCTCGGCGACGTAGGCGGGCTTGTTATCGGAGCTGAGCAGCTTCGAGACGACGCCGATGACGCGGGAAGCGTCGAGCACGTGGACGACCGGTTCCGAATAGTGCGGGGCGATCTTCACCGCGTTGTGCGCGGCCGACGTGGTGGCGCCGCCCACGAGCAGCGGGATCTTGAACCCCTGGCGCTCCATTTCCTTCGCGTTGTGCACCATCTCGTCGAGCGATGGCGTGATGAGACCGGAGAGGCCGATGATGTCGGCGCCCTTCTCCTTCGCGGCGGCGAGGATTTTTTCGCACGACACCATGACGCCGAGATCGATGACCTCGTAATTGTTACAGGCGAGGACGACGCCGACGATGTTCTTGCCAATGTCGTGCACGTCGCCCTTCACCGTCGCCATGACGATGCGGCCCTGTGCCTTGGCCGTGCCGCCGGCAGCGACGAGCGCGGCCTTCTCGGCCTCCATGAACGGTTGGAGATAGGCGACGGCCTTCTTCATCACGCGGGCGGATTTGACAACCTGCGGCAGGAACATCTTGCCCGAACCGAAGAGGTCGCCGACGACGCGCATGCCATCCATCAGCGGGCCTTCGATGATCGTGAGTGGCTTGCCGTATTTCTGGCGGGCTTCCTCGGTGTCTCCATCGATCCAGGCGTCGATGCCCTTCACGAGGGCGTGGGAAAGACGTTCCTCCACGGTGCCGGAGCGCCAGGCTTCGAGAATGGCGATGTCGGCCTTCTGGTCCTTGGCGACGCCGGAGGCTTTCAGTTTCTCGCCATGGTCAACGAGGCGCTCGGTGGCGTCAGGGCGCCGGTTGAGGAGAACGTCCTCCACCAGGACGAGCAGTTCCTTGTCCACCTCTTCGTAGACCTCGAGCATCGACGGATTGACGATGCCCATGTCCATGCCCGCCTTGATGGCGTGATAGAGGAAGGCCGCGTGCATCGCTTCGCGCACGGGATTGTTGCCGCGGAAGCTGAAGGAGACGTTGGAAACGCCGCCGCTGACCTTGGCGTGCGGGAGGTTCTGTTTGATCCAGCGCGTGGCCTCGATGAAATCGACGGCGTAGTTGTTGTGCTCCTCGATGCCGGTGCCGACGGTGAGGATGTTCGGATCGAAAATGATGTCCTCCGGCGGGAAGCCGACGGTGTCCACGAGCAGGCGGTAGGCGCGCTCGCAGATGCGGATCTTCTCGGCGTAGGAAGCGGCCTGGCCGTTCTCGTCGAAGGCCATCACGACCACCGCGGCGCCGTAGCGGAGGATGGTGCGCGCCTGCTCGATGAACTTCGCCTCGCCCTCCTTGAGCGAAATCGAGTTCACGATGCCCTTGCCCTGAAGGCATTTCAGGCCGGCTTCGATGACCTCCCATTTGGAAGAGTCGACCATTACCGGAACCTTGGCGATCTCGGGCTCGCTGCCGATGAGATGCAGGAAGCGCGTCATGGCCGCGACGCCATCGATGAGCCCATCGTCCATGCACACGTCGATGATGTTGGCACCGTTGTCGACCTGTTGCCGGGCCACGGAGACGGCCTCCTCGTAGTTGCCGGCTTTCACGAGCTTGGCGAACTTCGGCGAGCCCGCGACGTTGGTGCGCTCGCCGACCATCAGGAATGAGCCGATTTGCTGGGTGAAGGGGAGGGAGCCGGAAAGTTGAAGGGGGAGCGGGGCCGATGCCGGCCCAGCTGGAGCTGGGCCCTCCACGTTGGGCCTCACGATCGTGACCTTGCGCGCCGGCTTGGGCTTGAGGGACTCGGCGATGGCCGCGATGTGCTCGGGCGTGTTGCCGCAGCAGCCGCCGGCGATGTTGAGCAGGCCGCTGTCCGCGAACTCGCCCATGAAGCGCGCCATGTCGGCGGGCTTGAGGTCGAAACCGGTTTCCGTGAGCGGATTCGGCAGGCCGGCGTTCGGGTAGGCGGAAATGAAGGTGTCGGATTTCTGACCCAGTTCCTCGAGGAAGGGGCGCATCAAGTCGGGGCCGATCGAGCAATTGAGACCGACCGCGAGCGGCTTGTGCGTGCGCACGGCATTCCAAAACGCGCCGACTGTCTGCGCCGAGATCATCGTCTCGCCGCCGCGACCCACCGCGGCCGAAATCATCAGCGGCAGGCGGACCTTGTCCTCGGCGAAGATCTCCTCGATGGCCACGAGCGCGGCCTTCGCGTTGAGCGAGTCGAAGATCGTTTCAACGAGCAGCAGGTCCACGCCGCCGGCGATGAGCGAGCGCACTTGCCGCCGGTAGTCGGCCTTCACTTGGTCGAATGTGACAACGCGGAAGCCCGCGTCGTCGGCGTCGGGCGAATTCGACAGCGAAACCGTCAGCGGCCCGATGGCCCCCGCCACATAGCGGCGCCGGCAGGAGTTGTTCGCAATGCGATCGGCCCAGGTCCGGCACTGCTGCGCGGATTGGAAATTGATGTCGTGCGCCAGCTCCTGGAGAAATTTGTTCTCGATGACGCTTTGGTAGAATGCCGGGTCCTTGCGGCCGCCTTTCTCGCGCGGGTCTTCGATAAAGAATTCGCTCTGGCCAATGCTGGTCGCCGAAAAGGTGTTCGTCTCGATGATGTCCGCACCGGCTTCCAGGAAGCGCCGGTGGATGTCGCCGATCTCGGCCGGCCGGGTGAGGGAGTAGATGTCGCCGTTGTTCTTGAGATCCTTCGGGGCGTCCTTGAACCGCTCCCCGCGCGCCTGTTCCTCGGTGATGTGGTAAGCCCGGATCGTCGTGCCCATTGCCCCGTCGATAATCGCGACCCGCTCAGCCAGGGTTCGGCGGAGGGCGGTTTCGGCGGCGGAGGGTGGGATCGTTGGCATGAAACTACTAATGTATGCTTGCATCAAGATTCGTTGATATGAAAAGGCAAGCATAGCGTTGCCGAACTTTGCCTATGACGTAACCCGTGACAGGGATTGAGCTTGCGTAACTGGGCGGCCGGGTGGATTGGTGACGCGCCTGAGGTTCTTTCAACCAATTCCAAGGATACAGGGAAGGCCGTGCAATCCGGCCACAGTCGCGCTGCGGTAACGCATCACAGACCCCCATTCCGCCACAGGCGCGGGAGCAAAGCCAATCCCCGACATACGTCGGGGGTGAAGGCGGGGGCGAGGCAAAATGCGGAGTCCGAACATCTGCCCTTGGAAGCTCACCCCGCGGACGCCTTGTGCAGGCGCCCGCGTTCACCTTCAACGCACATTGAAGGGTGGGAGTGGAAACGTATCTTCGTACGCGGGACTGCTCGTCCCGCCTCCAAGGATGGCGCTCTGCTCTTGCCTCCGCATCAGCAGACCATGAATACCCAATCCGCGGCGTCGTTTCGGCGCCGGCTTCTCCTCCAGCCTTCGCCAAGCCTTCGGCTGGCAAGCGCCGGCGCAATCGTCCGCCATACGCTTAGGCTGGCGGGCAATCTCGTATGCAGCCTGGGGCTTGCGCACTCCCTCCTCGTCGCGCAAACCCCCGAACCGGAAAAACTGCCGGACTACGCCTTCACGGCCACACGCACGCCCGCGGCACTGACGACCCTCGGCACCGCCGTCGACCAGATCAGCGGCGCCGAGCTGGCGCGCATGCAGCTCACCGGTTTGCGCGGGGCACTCGGGGGGATTCCCGGTGCGCCGGCCTTCGCCTCGGGTGCGCCGGGCGGCGTGACGTCGCTCTTCCTGCGCGGCGCCAATTCCAACCAGACGCTGTTCCTCGTGGATGGCATCCGCTTCAACGACCCGAACACGGACTACCAGGTCTCGCTCGGCGGCATGTGTCTCGGCGCCTGCGACAACCTCGAGGTTTCGCACGGACCGCAGAGCACGCTCTATGGTGGCGAGGCGGTCGGCGGCGTCGTGGCGATCCGCGGCCAGCGTGGCGCCGGTCCGGGCAGCGCCTCGGTCTCGGCGGAAGCGGGTTCATTCGGCACCCTCCAGGGCGCGGTCAATGCCCAGGGCGGCGATGCGGTGCGCGCGTACACCTTTGCGGCGTCGGGCGGCCACACCGACAACGACCGCCCGAACAACGCATTCGACAGCGCCACTTACTCGCTGCGGCTCGACCGCAAAGTCACCGACCGGGTTGCCCTCGGCGCCACCTGGCGCGGTTTCCTCGGGCGCTACGGTTCACCGGGCGATCGCTTCACCAACGATCCGGACAATCAGGAGCGTGAGAGCAACCAGCTCGCGACGGTGTTCGCCGATTTCAAACATTCAGCCGTCTTCACGAGCCACGCCATCCTGGGCGGACAGGACCGTCGGTATGTTTCCGACAGCGGCACGAGCGAAACGGTGGTGACGAATCGCCGCGTGGTCCTCGACTGGCAGGGCACCTACGCCGCCAGCGAGCAGCATCGCCTCACGGGCGGCCTGACCGCCGAGGCGAACCACACCCGCAACAATGGTTTCGGCAACATCGATGAAAGCCAGCAATTGCTCGCGGTTTTCGTTCAGGATGAGTGGACGCCGGTCGAGCACCTCTATCTGACGGCCGGCCTGCGCAGCGACGACCACGACACGTTTGGCCGGGCGACGACCGGCCGGGCCACCGCGGCGTGGCTGTCAAAGGACTCGCATTGGAAGCTCCGCGCCACCTACGGCACGGCGTTTCGTTCGCCGGCGTTTCTCGACCTCTATGGGCAGAGCTCGTTCTACGTCGGCAACCCCGGCCTGAAACCCGAGAAGGCGCGCGGCTGGGATGGCGGCGTGGATTATTTCCTCACCGGCAACCGCGGAGTGCTCAGCGCGACGTGGTTCGATACGCGCTACGACAACCTGATCGTGTTCGATTTCGGCGTGTTTCCCGGCACGACGGCGAACGTGGAGAAGGCCCGCACCCGCGGCCTCGAGGTTTCCGGCCGCTTCGCACTGGGCGGCGCCATGCAAGTGCGGCTGGCTTACACCTACCTGGAGGCGGAAAATCTCACGAGCAACACCCGCCTGCTGCGCCGTCCGCGCAACAGCGGCTCGGTCGACCTCTGGCGCGACTTCGGACACGGTTTCAGCGCCGGCACGGGCCTGGCGTTCACTTCCGGCCGGCAGGACGTGGACGCGGCCACCTTCGCCAACATCGATGGCGAGGACTACACGGTGGTGCGCGTTTACGGCGCCTATCAGGTCAATGCGCGCCTGGCCGTGAAAGCCCGCGTCGAGAATCTCCTCGATGAACGTTACGAGGAAGTCCACGGCTACCCGCAACCCGGCCTCGGCGCCTACGCGGGCGTCGAGTGGAAATTCTGATTTCAATGGTGGGTCGCCGCCCGTCGGCGCGCCGTTCGGAATGTAGCAGCGGTCGTAAGACCGCTGGCCAGCCGTCTTGCGACGGCTGCTCCTTACGACCGCTGCTCCTTGGGCACGGCGGCAAGCGCCGGCCCTGCAGTTTCAAGCCGCAGGCGTCCACGCTTGCGGCTTTTTCTTTGTTCCGGACAATGTGGCCATGATGCGATTACCCCGTTGCGCCGTGTTGTTGCCTTTGCTGGGTTCCGCGCTCTTGGCCGGCGACTATCCCTTTCAACCGGTGCCCTTCACCGCCGTGCGCGTCACGGGCGGCCTCTGGCACAGGAAGCAGGAGACCAACCGCGTCGTCACGGTGCCGTTTGCGCTCCAACAGTGCGAGGAATCGGGACGGGTGAAGAATTTCGACCTCGCGGCCGAGGTCATGCGGCGCCGCGCCGCCGGCGAGAAGGATTTCCAGATCACGCCGCCGACCCTCTATCCGTTCGACGACTCCGATGTCTACAAGTCGATCGAGGGAGCGGCCTACGTGTTGAGTGCCGGGCGCGACCCGGCGCTCGAGGCGACCCTCGACCGGTGGATCGCCCGCATCGCGGCCGCCCAGGAGCCCGACGGCTACCTCTACACCTTCCGGACAATGCATCCCGACACGCCCGGCCACAAATGGATCGGGGCGCAGCGCTGGGAAAAGGACCCGGACTTGAGTCACGAACTCTACAACGTCGGCCACTTGTATGAGGCGGGCGTGGCCTATTTCCAGGCGACCGGGAAGCGCACCCTGCTCGACGTCTGCCTGAAAAACGCCGAGCTCCTGTGGCGCGACTTTGGCGACGGCCGGCTGCGCATCGCGCCCGGGCACCAGATCGTCGAGATTGGCCTCGTCAAACTCCACCGCTTCAGCGGCGACCCGCGCTGGCTGAAGCTCGCGCAGATCTTCCTCGACGCGCGCGGCCCGGGCAACACGCCCTACAGCCAGCAGCACAAGCTCGTGGTCGACCAGGATGAGGCGGTCGGCCACGCCGTCCGCGCCAACTACATGTATGCCGGCATGGCGGACGTCGCCGCGCTGACGGGCGACACGCGCTACCTGTCCGCGATCACGAAGATTTGGGAAAATGTCGCGTCGAAAAAACTCTACCTCACCGGCGGCGCGGGCGCCTTGTCGCGTGGCGAAGCCTACGGCGCCAACTACGAGTTGCCCCACGATGGCTACAATGAAACCTGCGCCGCCCTCGCGCTGATGAACTGGAATCACCGGATGTTTCTCCTCACGGGCGACGCCAAATACATGGATGTGCTCGAGCGCACCGCCTACAACGGATTCCTCAGCGGCGTGTCGGCTTCGGGTGACCGTTTTTTCTATCCGAACCCGCTGGTGTACGACGGCCGGAAGAAAAACAATCACGACCACGCCGGCCGCGCGCCCTGGTTTGGTTGTGCGTGCTGTCCGCCCAACCTGATGCGCACGCTCGCGTCCCTGACCGGTTATTTCTACGCCGTGAAGGACGACTCCCTTTACGTGAATTTCTACGCGCAGAGCGAGGGCGAGGCGAAGGTGGCCGGCACGACGGTGAAAATCTCCCAGCAAACGGACTATCCGTGGAGCGGCCGGATCACGCTGAATCTGTCGCCGGAAAAACCGGTTCGTTTCACGCTCCGCATCCGGATTCCCGGCTGGGCGGAGGGCCGACCGGTGCCCTCGGACCTCTACAGTTATCTGCCCGCCGACGGCGGTTCGGGGTGGAAGCTGCACGGAGCCAGGGCCGATGACCAATGCCGGAATGAAGCGGGCTACTACCTCGTGACGCGGGAGTGGCAGCCCGGCGACAGCTTGCGCTTGGAACTGGAAATGCCGGTGCGTCGCGTGCGGGGCAACGACCAGATCGCCGCCACGCGCGGGCAGGTGGCCTTCGAGCGCGGGCCGGTGGTTTATTGTTTCGAGCAGCCGGACCAGCCGATTCCCGAAACCGTGTCGGCCGCGGCGAAGCTTTCCATCCGGTCCGAGCCGGAGTTGCTCGGCGGCGAGACGGTGCTCGACGTCGACGGCGCCACGGCCATCCCGTACTACGCGTGGAACAACCGCGGGCTCGCGCCCATGGCGGTGTGGCGGCCGGTCCGTTAGGTCGGCGCAGGCACCGATCTACTCCGTTACGTGCTGAACATCCCCCGGCGCTGCGCCCGCCCTCGCCAAGGCTTCGGCGCTTGCCGCCAGGGAAGATCCGCTCTTGAGAGAGGCTTGGCAGCCGTAGGCCCGCGATGGCTGCTGCCCGCAGGGCGGGGGCGCTCGGGCAGATCGCCACGATCCACGGCAGCGAACCTGGGCGTCACGGGCGAACGCGTGGATTCCTTCGCTTCGTGCGGAATGGCCGGACGGAGAATGGGGAGGACCCACCCCATTCACTCCACGCTTGCGGCCTTTTTGCACCCGGCGAAACTGCGGCATCCCCTATGAGACTTACGACCGGTTTGGTTTTCGTTTCGCTCGCGGCGGCCGGCCTCGTGATGGCCGCGGAAGATTTCCGGTACGGCCAGCCGGCGCAGCCGCTGCGCGACGTGAATCTTTACGTGCCCGACCTGGCGAAGATGACGGCACCCCAGTCGAGCGAGCTGCGCGAGCTGGTGGAGCGCTACACCGCTGATCGCGCCTCGCTGTTGCAGGTTTACACGGTGCCGGGATCGCTGCTGCAGATCCGCCGGCTGCGGGAGTTTTACCAGGCCTGGCAGGCGAGGCTGGAGGCGCTGCCTTACGATTCGCTCGGCGCCGAGGGCCGCATCGACTGGCACCTGATGCGCCTGCAGCTGCGTTACGAACTCGGCCTCCTGGCACGCACGGAGCAACGCAACGCCGAGATGGCGCCATTCATGGGCTTCTCGGAGGCGATCGCCGGGCTCCAGGAAACGCGGCGCCAGTTCGAACGCGTCAAGCCGGCCGAGGCCGCGGCGACGCTCGCCCAGATCCGCAAGGACATCGAGGCCGCCCGGAAAGCGCTCGATAAGGAGGAAGGCCGTCCGACCAGGATCCTCGCGCTGCGCGCGGCGAACCGCCTCGGCGATTTGGGCAAGACCCTCGAGAACTGGTTCAAGTTCTACGACACCTATGACCCGGAGTTTGGCTGGTGGACGCGCGAGCCTTACAAAAAGACCTCGGCTGCCCTGGACGACTACGCCAAGTTTCTCCGCGAAAAGATTGTCGGTGCCAAGGCCGGCGAGGACGAACCCATCGTCGGCGATCCGATCGGGCCGGACGGGCTGAAACTCGACCTCGAGCACGACATGATGCCTTACACGCCCGCGCAACTCATCGCGGTCGCGGAAAAGGAATTCGCGTGGTGCGAGGCCGAATGGAAGAAGGTGGCCCGCGACATGGGCCTCGGGGAAGACTGGAAGGCCGCGCTGGAAAAAGTGAAGCACGACTACGTGGAGCCCGGCGACCAGCCGGCGCTCATCGCGAAGCAGGCCTATGAAGCCGTGGATTTTGTCACCAAGCGCGACCTGCTCACCGTGCCGCCGCTTTCAATCGACGATTGGACGATGATCATGATGTCGCCCGAGCGGCAGAAAACCAACCCGTTCTTCCTCGGCGGCGACCGCATCATCGTGTCGTTCCCGACCGACACGATGGACCAGCAGGACAAGCTCGACAGCCTGCGTGCCAACAACACGCACTTCTGCCACGCCACCGTTTTCCACGAATTGATTCCGGGTCATCACCTGCAAGGCTGGTATGCCGACCGCTACAACCCGCACCGCCAGCTCTACTACACGCCCTTCTACGTCGAAGGCTGGGCGCTGTGGTGGGAGTTCCATCTGTGGGATCTCGGTTTCCACCAGACACCCGAGGACCGGGCCGGGGCGCTGTTCTGGCGCACGCACCGCTGCGCGCGCATCATCTTCTCGTTGAATTTCCATCTCGGCAAATGGACGCCGCAGCAGTGCATCGACTTCCTGGTGGAAAAGGTCGGCCACGACCGCCACACCGCGACCGGCGAGGTGCGGCGCTCGTTCAATGGCGACTATTCACCGCTCTACCAGGTCGGCTACATGATGGGCGCGATCCAGCTGCGCACGCTGTACGCGGACTTGGTGAAATCCGGCAGGATGTCCGAGAAGGATTTCCACGACAGCGTCCTCAAGGGCGGCATCATGCCGATCGAGATGGTGCGCGCGCACGTCATGCAGACCAAATTGCCCCGCGATTACCGCAGCTCGTGGAAATTCGCGGGAGAACTGCCTTGAGGCGGGATGTTCGAATGTAGGGTCGCCGCTTGCGGCGGACCGTCGCGCTTTCGAGCATCGCTTATTCAAGACTAGAGCCAACTGGGTGGGCGGTGGACTCCGTGCCGGTGAGTTCAGTCCGTAGAAAATCTTTCGATGCGGCACGGCGCGTCGACAAGCGACGGCCCTACATTAAGATCTTTGCCACAGGTTGGGCATTCACTCCGCTCTCGTCCGGTTCAAGTCGCCAAGCCTGCCCACCAGTTCGTCGTCCTTCAAATCCGCCGGCCATCCATAGGCGGCGGCGACGGCCGCATTGAGCGCGTCTGCGTTGGCATCGCGTACGGCGCGGGCGATGGCGTGCCGCTGTTCCTCCTGGGCGGCGCTGAGCGCGCTCAGCGCGGTGCCGGGTGGCCAGGGAAAGGGATAGGAGGCCGCGGCCAGCGTCGGGGTCCGGCGGGAATGGAATTTGCGCCACCACAGGGCGAAGGGCCGGGCGGACAGGATGCCATGGGTGAAATCGTCGTCCCGCGCGATGGCGAGGAGCGTGTCGTCGGGAATGACCGCGGAGTCAAACCACAGCCAGGTGGGTGGCTCGGCGCCGACCGGTGTCGCCAGGTAGCGTTCGCGCCGGGCCAGCATAACCCTCAACCGCTCGTCGGCGTGGGGATTGGTCCACCAGCGGTCGCGCGTCGGCCGCATGGCGCGAAAGAGATGATGGAACGGGTGCTCGTAGAGCGAGGCCTCGCGCTCGCCCATGCCGTTCGGGAAGTCGATCAGCCAGTGAATGGCGGGCCGGCGCGGATCCGCGGCGGTGGCGAGCTGGCGGATGACGTCGGTGTTCGGTTTGCCGTGGGGATTGCGCGTGCCGAGCATGCGCTCCGCGAGTTTGGGCGGGATCGAGGCCGTGAGGGCCACGCGCTCGCCGGACATGGCCAGCCCGTCGTTCTCGGGCAGGGGACGGGGCGCGGCATGCGGCATGGGCTTACAAGGGGGCGGCGGGCAAGGCGGCGCAATGCAATTGAACGAGGGGAGGACCGGTTCGCTGATTCCGCCCCTGCCGCGCCCTTCAATCGTTGAAGGTAACCCGCGGGTTGCTTTCGAGAAACGTGGCGATCGCCTGCGCGAAAATCTCGCCGAACTCCGCCCGCTTCTTCTCGCCCATGCCGGTGATGCCTTCCATGGCCTTGGGCCGGTCGGGATACTCCCGGGCCATCTGCCGCAGGGTGGCATCGCCAAAAATCACGTAGGCCGGCACCTTGCGCTCGTCGGCCAGCCGCTTGCGCAGCGTCCGCAGGCGCTCGAACAGCACTTCGTCGCACGCGATGTCGCCCTCGCGCCGCGCCACGCGTTTCGCCTTCGGCAGGTCCATGGCCTTCGTCAGCGTGATGGGGGCGCGCGAAATTAACACGGCGCGGCCTTCCGGCGTCAGCTCGAGCGTGGCGAAGCCGCCTTCGCTCACGGTCACATAACCCAGGCGCATCAACTCGCGGCCGACCGAGGCCCACGCGGGGCGGGACAGTTCCTTGCCGATGCCGTAGGTCGTCAGGCGATGGTGGCCCCAGCGCTGGATCTTGTCGGTGTCGGCGCCGGTGAGGACTTCGATCACGTGGTTCATGCCGACGTTGAAGCTGCTGTTCTGCGCGATGCGGTAGAGGCAGGAGAGGAACTTTTGGGCGACCACCGTGCCATCGTAGGTGGCCCGCGGCTCGAGGCAGTTGTCACAGGCGCCGCAATTGGCCGAGGGGAATTTTTCGCTGAAATACTCCAGCAGCTCCGCGCGGCGGCAGCCGGCGCTCTCGGCGTAGTGCACGATCTGGCGCAGCTGTGCGCGGGCCACGGCCTGTTCCTGCTCGTTGGTGATCTCGTCGAGGAAATGGGTCTGCTTCGCGATGTCGCCGGCGCTGAACAGCAACAGGCAGTCCGCGGGCAGGCCGTCGCGGCCCGCGCGGCCGGTTTCCTGATAATAGCCCTCGATGTTCTTCGGCAGGTCGTGGTGGATGACCCAGCGCACGTTGGGCTTGTTGATGCCCATGCCGAACGCGATCGTCGCGCAGATGATCCGCGTTTCGTCGCGCAGGAACAGCTCCTGGTTGCGCGAGCGTTCGCCCGCTTCGAGGCCTGCGTGGTAGGGGCGGGCGGAAAAACCGCGGCCCGCGAGCGATTCGGCCACGCGCTCGGCCGTCGCGCGGCTGGCGCAGTAAATGATGCCGCTCTCGTGCTCCCGCTGGCGGACGAAATCGATCACCTGTTTCGCCGGCTGGTCCTTGGGAATGACGCGGTACGAAAGGTTGGGGCGGTTGAAGCTCGCGACGAAGGTCGCGGGATCGCGCAACTGCAGGTGACGGACGATATCGTCGCGCACGCGATTCGTCGCCGTGGCGGTCAACGCCATGACCGGCACGCCCGGCAGCAGCGCGCGCAGCTTGGCGATCTGGCGGTATTCCGGACGGAAATCGTGGCCCCATTCGGAAATGCAGTGCGCCTCGTCGATCGCGAGCGTGCGGACGTTCCACGCCTTCAGGTTCTCGGCCCAGTTGTCGAGCATCAGGCGCTCGGGGGCGACGTAGAGCAAACGCCACTCGCCGCGGTGCAGGCCGCGCAGGCGGGACCGCGCCTCATCGGCGTCGAGCGTCGAGTTCAGGTAGGTCGCGGCCACGCCGGCGGCCTGGAGCTGGTCGACCTGGTCCTTCATCAGCGCGATGAGCGGTGAGACGACCACGGTCAGGCCGGGCCGGACGAGGGCGGGCAGTTGGAAACAAAGCGATTTGCCGCCGCCGGTCGGCAACAACGCAAAAACATCCCGGTCGGCGAGGTTCGCCTCGATGATGTCGCGCTGCAACGGGCGAAAAGCGCCGTAGCCGAAGGTGGTCTTGAGGGTGAGCAGGAGGTCGTCCACGTGGAAGGACAGCGTGGATGAGCGAGGCCGGCGCAGCCAGCAAGCCCGCAACCTACAATAAGGTCACTATTTGAGCCCCAGCCAGCCGGCCAGCGTGCGCACGGCGTCGGCGATGCGATGCCCGCGCCGGACGGCCCGGGACACGATGCGAAGTTTTTTCCGTTCCCGCTCCGCCTTGGGATCGACATGCCCCACGATTTCGGTCCCGGCGAGCACCGGCAGGGCATAATAGCCCCGCTTGCGCTTCGCCGGCGGGACGTAGACCTCCCACGTGTAGTCGAAGCCCCAGAGCCCGGAGGTGACGCGCCGATCGTAGATGAGGGGATCAAGCGGGGCCAGCAGCCGCAGGGGTGGATTTGAAATCTCGGATTTGAGATCTGCAATGTGCCCGAGCAAGGGCAGGTCCGAGCGCAGGCAGTGCAGCAGGGGCAAATCCGCCACCTTGACCGCCTGAACCTGGTCTTCGACCACGGCCAGTTCCTGGCGCTTGAGCAGGACGAGCCGCCGCTGGCGGAGTTTGAGCAGCGCTTCCCAACGGGCGGATTCCTTTTTGGTGGAGGGAGGTTTCCGAAGCACGGCGGGCGGCAACACGCGCTCAGGAAGATCGTAGTACCGGCGGTTCGCATCGCCCCGCCGCGCGATGAGCAGCCGGCCGTGGAAGAAGAGCTTTTGGAGCGTCGCCTTGGCCTGGGTGGAGGCGCCCCAAATCGAACGCGCTTTGCCGCTGTCGGCAAACTCCTCCGATGAAAGGGGCCCGCGGGCGGCGATTTCGGCCAGGAGCGTCGGCATGAGTTCCTTCTGGCGCGGAGACAACCGGCCGGACCAGGCACTCGTGCGATGCTGGCGGGAACGCATCGTGGCGAGCAGGTGCGGCCACGCATCCAGGGTGAAAGCGACGAGGGTGCCCGCGAGCGGCAGGTGATGTTCAAAGGCTTTCCGCTGGTTCGCGGGCAACGGACGGTCCACGCCATGAAGATACCGCATCAAGTCGCCTTCGCGGTAGGCGTGCACGCGGTTGCGGAGGATCAGGTCGTGCATCCGGCCCGTGACGTTGATCGGATCGATCTGGATGTAGCCGTGGTGGGCGAGGGCGGCGCCCACGTCAGGTGCCGGTTCGTCGAGCAACAGCGCGCGCCGCATGAAGCGGCGGGCGGTGAGGGGATCGAGGGTCAGCGGGGGCATGCGCGAGAGGAATGGCCACAAAAAGCACAAAAGGCGCGAAAACAAAAGCCGCACCCACAAGGTGCGGCTTCGGAGAGGGAGAGGCGGGCTGCCTTACTTCTTCGGCGAGGCGGCCTGCACGTCAGCCAGGCGCTTCTCCAGCTCGTTCATCTGGCCCACCAGGCGCTCCTCCATCTTCTTGCGGTCGGAACTGTTCACGATGCTCATGTTGGCGGCGTCGCGCACGATGTTCGCCGGGAGCGTGAGCAGGCGGGTGAGCACGCCCTGATCCTTCATGCCGCTCAGGTAGAGGGCCGTGATCTCGTGCGAAAGCTTCATCGAGTCCTGGGCGACGGCCTGGGAAGCGAGGAGCTGGGTGTTGAGCTCCTGGTTGCGGGACATCTCGGCGGTCAGCACGCCGCTGATCTGGTCGGAAATCCGCTGGCTGTAGCCGTCGATCTTCTCGCGGGTCATGCCCTGGTCCTTGGCCATTTCGGCGAGGATGGGGGAAATCTTCTCCGCCATGCGGCCGGAAACCTTGTCGACCTGCTCGTTCTGGAGTTTTTCGGCCTCTTCGGGCGTCTTCGGGATGTTCGAGCCGTAGGGCATGACCTTGGCGGCGATGGCCTCGGCGAGCTGGTTCACCTTCTGCTCGTTGAGCTTGGCCACTTCCTCGTCGGTCATGAAGACGTCGGCGGCGCGCTTGGAAATGGCGTCCTTGAGCAATTGGTTGACCGATTCGATGTGCCGGCGGGTTTCCTCGGCGGAAGCCTTCAACTCGGCGGCGTTCTGCTCGCGAAGGGCGGCGATCTCCGCCTGCTGCTTGGCGGCCATCTCAGCGGCGGTCTTCTGGTTGAACCAAAACGCCACGCCCAGGATGAGCGCAGCGGTGAGAATAATCGTGGGTATCTGTTCTTTAAGCTTTTGCCACATGGTGTGTGTCGATTTGAGGTGTGCGTGACAGCCATAGCAGGTGGAAGTTCAAAAGCAATGCCGCCTTGGGCTGTAAAAACCCTCTCCCATGAGCTTAAACCGATACGAACAAGCCCTCTTCTCCTATTGGGAACAGCAGCCCGACGAGCGCCGCCACTGGCAGGCAAAGGTCGCCGACGTGACGCGCGGTCTCGGCGCTCCCGTCGAGGCCGCGCGCTCGCTCGAGCGCGAACTCTGGAGCCACTTGGTCGAGCGCAGTCCACACGTGCCGGCGCTGCGTGCGCTGGGCGTGGGCAGTACGCAGCGCGTCAGCCTGCTCAATCTCGCGGAGCACATCATTCGCCTGTGGGGACCGCTGCCGAAGCCGAAAAAATCCGGGAACCCACCGCAGTGAAAAACTGACCGTCACATGGAATCTTCAGTGTATTGCAATTACTGCATTTACAAAACCGCCAGGCGGATGCATTGGTTATTCACAAGTTATCCACTCGATGGAAAACACCATAAGCTCGGTTCAAAATTCACCGCAGCATTACGTAGAGGTTAGGGCTAAGACCTACGTTTTGGATACGAACGTTCTGCTGCACGACCCCCAGTCGATCTACAAATTCGAGGACAACAACCTGGCGATTCCCGTCGAGGTTCTTGAGGAGCTCGATGCGATCAAAGGCGAGCAGTCCACGGAACGCGGCCGGAATGCCCGCCGCGTGCACCGCATCCTACAGGAGCTCCTGCCGGACTCGCGATCGATGCACGAGGGCGTCAAGCTGCCCAGCGGGGGCACCCTCTCCGTCATCATCAACCGCTACCTGGTCGAGAACAACTGGTCGTCGCCCGCCATGCAGCGGCTGCGTGCCGTGCTCTCGGACTTCACCAAGAAGGACAATCGCATCATCGCGAGCGCCCTCTTCGTCCAGGAAACCAACCCGCCGCCGACGATCCTCGTCACGAAGGACGTCAACGTGCAGCTCAAGGCGCGCGCCGTCGGCCTCGAGGCCGAGGATTATCTGAACGACAAGGTGCCCGAGGCCACCGCCGACGACGATGGCTACCGCACCGTCGCGCTCGATGTCTACGAGATGCAGCGCTTCTGCTCCGAGGGTGAGTTCGAGCTCGCCGAGGAGGTCGCCGCGCCGCTCTACCTCAATGAGTACATCCTGCTCATGACGCCCGAGGGCAAGACCATGCCCGGTCGTTATTATGGGAAGAACGTCGTGCGCCGCCTGCACCTGCCGGATTTTGTCAAGGCCCCCGGCGGCATCCCGATCCGCCCGCGCAACCTCGAGCAGCAGTTCTTCGTCGACGCGCTGATGGATGACAGCATCTCGCTCGTCACCTGCTTCGGCAAGGCCGGCACCGGCAAGACCCTGCTCTCGACCGCGTGCGCGCTGTTCCAGACCACCGACGAGAAATCCCGTTACGACGGGCTTTCGATTTCCCGTCCGGTGATCGCCCTCGGCAAGGACATCGGTTTCCTGCCGGGCACACTCGAGGAGAAGATGAAGCCCTGGCTGCAACCGTATCACGACGCGCTCGAGGTGCTCATTCCCTCCAAGCCGCAAAAGGAACCGCAGTTCGCCGCCAAGAAGACCGGCAAGAAAAAGAAGAAGCGGGACGACGCGATGGCGATGATGACCACGCCGCAGCCTTCCCATGGCGGCGGCCATCATCACGGCGGCGCGCCGGTGGTGAAGCCCTACGAGCGCCTCATCAGCAGCGGCGTGGTGGAGATCGAGGCCCTGTGCTTCATCCGCGGCCGTTCCATTGCCCGGCGCTTCTTCATCCTCGACGAGGCGCAGCAGCTGACGCCGCACGAGGTGAAGACCGTCATCACCCGCATCGCCGAGAGCTCGAAGCTCGTGCTCATCGGCGACCCGGCGCAGATCGACAACCCTTACGTGGACTCCCGCAGCAACGGCCTGGTCTATTGCCACAACCGCATGAAGGGCCACGCCCTCGCGGCCCACGTGAAGCTGTCGAAGGGCGAGCGCTCGAAACTCGCCGAACTCGCGGCCGATTTGTTGTAAGGACCGCGCTTCGCGAACCCGCCACACCCCGTTGCTGCGCGCCACCCCTCTTCATAGAGGGGACCCGTTAGGTTTGAGATCCCCTCTTGAGCCGGAACGATTCAGTGGAAACCGCGAAGGACGCGAAGAAACGCGAAAGTCACGAG
>CAZEUN010000037.1:0-4666 GCA_964515595.1 uncultured Oleiharenicola sp.
ACCCCGAACCAATTGATTAAGAGTCAACTGCTCTACCATTGAGCTAGGAAGCCAAAAACGAAGGGCCAAAACGTCATTAACGGGGAGGGCTTGTCAACGACATTTCCGCATTTCGACGCGACTTGTGTTTTCCCTCTGAAAATCGCGCGTGTCTCCCCCGGGTGCAAGCCCGGTGGCGCGCGATTTACGACGGTGGAAATTTCCCCTTGCCAAGCCCCGGGCCGCTCTCTGTCTTGGCCAACTCCATCCATGCAAAAGACCAAAAAGTCCGTTGCCAAGCGCTTCAAGATTTCCGCCAAGGGAAAGCTGATCCGCCGCACGCCTGGCTTCCGTCACCTGCTGGCCGCGAAGAGCACGAAGTCCAAACGACGTGCCTCCCGCGACAAGCTGGTTGCCGAAGGCCATGCCAAGCCGCTGCTCCGCTGTCTGCCCACCGGTCTCCGGTAAGCAAACCGAAGCGCACTAACCACAACTTGCCAGGCGGGTGAATCCTAACGAGACGACCCGCCGGCACTAAAATACCAAACAAACATGGCTCGTGTCACCAACTCCCCCGCGTCGCGCAAGCGCCGCAAGAAAGTGCTGAAATACGCCAAGGGCTATTTCGGCAATAAATCCAAGCTTTACCGCTACGCCAAGGAAGCGGTCCAGCACGCCTGGCAATACGCCTACATCGACCGCAAGAAGAAGAAGGCCAACATGCGTGGCCTTTGGATCGTGCGCCTCAATGCGGCCTGCCGCGAAGCGGGCATCACCTACAGCCGCTTTATCGAGGGCCTCAAGGCCGCCAACATCCAGCTCGACCGTCGCCAGCTCTCCGAGATCGCGATCGCCGACGGCGTGGCGTTCAAGGGCCTCGTCGACCAGGCCCAGGCCGCGCTGAAGAACAAGATGAAGGCCGCCAAGGCCTGAGTCGTTCCGGCCGGCCCCTGCAGGCTCGCCAACCGGTTTTCCAACCGCTTTTCTGACGGACGGGCTTCGCGAGGAGCCCGTCCTTTTTCTTTTAACCACGAATGGACACCAATGCACATGAATCGAACCGCAGGCGAAAGGACGACCGGGGAAATCATTCGTGTTTATTCGTGTCCATTCGTGGTTTAATCCAAATTTCCTGATGCAAGACACCCTTTCCGCGATCCTCGCCAAGGCGCAGCCGGAACTCGCCGCCCTGAAGACGCGCGCCGATTTCGAGGCCGCCAAGGCCCGCTACGTCGGCCCGAACGGCGAATTCACCGCGCTGATGAAACAGATGGGCGCCGTGCCCAAGGAGCAGCGCCCCGCCATGGGCAAGCTCGTCAACGAGGCCAAGGCCCGGCTCCAGGCGCAGCTCGACGCCAACCTGCAGCGCATCGCCGACGCCGAGATTTCCGCGCAGCTCGGGCCCGCGGTCGACCCGACGCTGCCGTCGCCCGATGCCGGCCCCGGCACCTCGCACCCGCTCACGCTCGTGCGCGCGGAAATGTGCCGCATCCTTCGCAAGGCGGGCTTCACCGTCGTCGAGGGCCCCGAGGTCGAGACCGAGTATTATTGCTTCGACGCGCTCAACACGCCGGCCGACCACCCGGCGCGCGACGCGCAGGACACGTTTTATTTCCCGGAGAAGGCCCGGTTTGGAAACATCACGAAGAAGACCCCGACCGAGAAGTACCTGCTGCGCACGCACACGTCGTCGGTGCAGATCCGCACGATGTTGAAGGGCGAGCCACCGATCCGCGTCGTCTCGCCGGGCCGCGTCTATCGCCGCGACACGTCCGACGCGACGCACAGCGCCAACTTCCACCAGCTCGAGTGTCTTTACGTCGACAAGAACGTCACCGTGCGCGACCTGAAGGCGCTGCTCGACTACATCTTCGCGTCGCTTCTCGGCAAGGACACCGTCACGCGTTTCCGTCCGCACTACTTCGGCTACACCGAGCCGAGCTTCGAGGTGGACCTGTCCGCCAAGCATCTGCCGAAGGTCAACAAGCCCTGGATCGAGATCGGCGGCTGCGGCATGGTCGATCCTCTCGTCTTCGAAGGCGTGGGCTACGATCCCAACGTCTGGAGCGGCTACGCCTTCGGCATGGGCCTCGAGCGGCTCGCGATGCTCATGTATGGCATCGATGACATCCGCTACTTCTACCAGAACGACCTCCGCTTCCTGAAACAATTCGCCTGATCAAATGCAGGGGCGTCGCTTGACGACGCCCGCGGGCGCCGTCCAGCGGCGCCCCTGCACCAAAACTCTTCCGCTCCGTGAAAATCTCCCGCAACTGGCTCCGGCAATATGTCCGGCTCTACGCCACCCCTGAAGAACTGCAGCGCGCCATCACCTTCCTCGGCTTCGAGGTCGAGGGCGTCCACAACACCGGCCTGCCGGCGCTGACGAATGTCGTCGTGGGCGAAATCCTCACGCGCGAGAAGATCCCGAATCTCAAGAAGGAGATCTCGCTCTGCACGGTGAATGTCGGTCCGGATCACGGCGGCGTGCGCACCATCGTGTGCGGCGCGCCGAATTGCGACGTGGGCCGGCGCGTGCCGGTCGCGCTGCCCGGCGCGGTCCTGCCGAGCGGCTTTCAAATTTCCCAGCGCAAGACCTACGGCCACGAATCCCAGGGGATGATGTGCGCCCCCGATGAACTCGGCCTGCCGGGCGATCATTCGGGTTTGCTGATCCTCCCGCCCGCCACGCCCATCGGCCAGCCGATCAACCAGGCCCTGCCGGATGGCGACACGGTTTTCGATATCGAAGTCACGCCCAACCGCCCCGACGCGCTTTGCCATCTCGGCATGGCCCGCGAGCTGGCCGCCTGGTTGCGCAACGAGCTGCAGTTCCCCGCGATCAAGTTCGACGGCACCGGCGGCGCGCCCCGGCCCGATCTCCTGAAGGGCATCCGCGTCGACGCGCCGGAGGACTGCCCGCTTTACGTCGGCATCGCCATCACCGGCGTGAAGGTCGGCCCGAGCCCCGCCTGGATGCAGGAACGCCTCGCGGCGGTGGGCCTCCGCCCGATCAACAACCTGGTCGACGTCGGCAACTACGTCATGCTCGAGCTCGGCCAGCCGCTGCACGTGTTCGATGCGAAGAAGATCGCGGGCCGCGAACTTGTCATCCGCCGCGCGACCGACGGCGAGAAGCTCGTGACCCTCGACGAGAAGGAGCGCGCGCTCAACAGCCGCATGCTGGTGATCGCCGACGCGGTGAAGCCGCTCGTCGTCGCCGGCCTCATGGGCGGCCAGGACGCGGGCGTGGACGCCACGACCACGGACATCGTGCTCGAGGCGGCGTATTTCCGCCCGCAATCCATCCGCTGGACCTCGCGGCGCCTCGGGCTCGCGTCGGATTCCTCCTACCGCTTCGAACGCGGCGTGGACGCGCACGGCACGTTCGATGCCGCGCGCCGCGCCGTGGATCTGATCCTGGAAACCGCCGGCGGGACCGTTGCCGGCCCCGTGTTCAAGGTCGGTGGCGAGGAACCGTGGGAGCGCGAGATCAAGGTCTCGCCCAACTACGTGCGCGCCAAGGTGGGCTTTGCCATCACGGACGACGAGATGCGCGATGCCCTGCACGGGCTGCACCTTCCGATCACCAGCGAGGACGACGCCGCCGGTGACCTGGTGTGGACGGTCTCGATCCCGAGTTACCGCGGCGACCTCGAGCGCCCGATCGACCTCGTCGAGGAAGTGTTGCGCCTCTACGGCACCGACCGGATTCCGCCGCAGGTGTGCGCCGGCCCGGCGTTGATCGACGGGGACGACGACCCGATCGCGATTTTCAACCGGCGGGCGACGGAGCATCTGGTCGGCCAGAATTTCCACGAGGTCGTGAACTACACGCTGCGCTCGCGAAAGGAACTGGCGACGTGGGTCTCCGAGGCCGCGGTCGCGGAGCTCGGGCTGGCCAACCCGTTCGTCGACGACCAGTCGCATCTGCGGCCGAGCCTCATCCTCGGCATCCTGGAATCGCTCAAGCTGAACCAGTCGCGCGGCGTCGCGGTTTCCCGCCTGTTTGAAACCGGCCGGGTGTTCATGGAGGTGAACGGCACGGTGCAGGAGTGCGTGGCCGTGGGCTTCGTGCTCGCGCACAATCCCAAGGACCGCTCCTGGCTGGCGCGCGCGGAACCCGATTTCTACGCGGTGAAGCGCGAGATGGAGGTGCTGGCGCAATTCGCCGGCATCGACCTCGCGGCCCAGGGGCTCGCATCGGTGCGCGGCGGCTTCTGGGGCTGGCAGGAGGGCCAGTCGGCCTCGGCGGGCGAAATCGCCGACGGCTGGTCCGCGCGCTTCGGCTTGTTGAATCTCGCGATGGTCCGCGCGACCGGCATCGAGGGCAAGGTGTGGGCCGGCATGCTGGCGCTCCTGCCGGCGAAGCTGGCCGCCGTCAGCGGACACCGCCGCTACCAGCCGTTCAGCCTGTTCCCGGCGGCGCTGCGCGATCTCGCGCTGGTCGTCGAATCCGGCCGCCAGGCCGAGGACGTCCGCGCCCAGTTGCTCAAGGCCGCCCGCGCGGCCACGACGGGTGCGCCGTTCGCGGTCGAATCCGTGCAGGTGTTCGACGTCTACCAGGGCAAGGGCCTGCCGGAGGGCCACAAGAGCCTCGCGTTCTCGCTCTCGTTCCGTTCCGCCGAACGCACGCTGACGGATGACGAGGTCAACGCCGTCTTCGCCAAGATCCAGCAAGCCGTCG
>CAZEUN010000037.1:4766-24986 GCA_964515595.1 uncultured Oleiharenicola sp.
CGGCGGATGGCTCGATGACGGTGCGGAATTGAGGCATCGACGTAGGGGCGGCGCTCGTCGCCGCCCGCGGGCGCCGGCAAGCGGCGCCCCTACCGTTGGCTTGGTAGCCGAACGCGTGAGCGTTTGGCAGTCCGGCGTTCATCGCGGCCAAACGCTCACGCGTTCGGCTACATGTTCGGGGAGGTCAACGCCGTCTTCGCCAAGATCCAGCAAGCCGTCGCGGCGGATGGCTCGATGACGGTGCGGAATTGAGGCATCGACGTAGGGGCGGCGCTTGTCGCCGCCCGCGGGCGCCGGCAAGCGGCGCCCCTACGTTCGGCTACACGCTTACGCCACCAACCCGGCCAGGAACTTCCGCACATCCGCCTGGACGGCTTTCGCGAGATTGGGGACGGCGAGGCAGAACAGCCAGCTGACCTCCTCGTGCTGCGCGCGCGTCAGGGCCGTGTCGGCTGAGCGACCCGGCGCCCGGCGGTCTCCCTTGTTCCCGGCGGCATACGTTTCAAGCTCGGCCTGGCCGAGGCTCCAGCGCACGCCATATTCGTTCATGCGAAAATCGAAACGCTGGATCTCGCCGTCGGCTTCCGCGCGCCAGACCGACAACTGGGCGCCGTCCTTGCCGCGGTAAACTTCCTTGTCGAGGCCCGTGGCGTCCGGCTTGAGCTCGCTTGCCTTGACCGGCGCGAGCGAGGCGCCCATGGCCACGGCCTCGAGCAACTGCAGGTAGGCTTTCCGCACCTCGAAGAATTCGAAGGCAAAGGCCACGCCGCACGTCGCGTGCGACGGATAGCTGCGGAAGTACGCGACCTGGCCCGGGATTTCGAGGCGGTAGTCCTCGAGAGTGAGTTTGAAGAGGCAGTCCTCGCCATGGTGGGCCACGGCGGTCGCCGGCAACTGCACGCTGGCGCCGAGGGTGGAAAGATTGACGACCTTCGCGGGAATCTCGGCGCCCTGCCGGCCGCGGGAGTCGGCGCGGCCCTGGCCATCATGCCGGGGGAGGCGCACGGCGGTCTTGAACTGGACGCCAGCGCCCACGAGGTAACGTTCCGCCCCGCGTTGTTCGCTGGCGTCGACTTTGGAGCGGGTGAAATTAAGGATGCGCTTGAAGAGCAGCATGGCAGGGCGGCCGGGGGCCGGGGAGGGCGGTCAGGCCGCGAAGCGTTCGAGGAAGGCGCGCACGTCCGACGGGACGCCTTTCGGGACGTTGGGCACGATCAGCTTGAAGAGCTCGCGGACCTCGGTGGACTGCGCGGGCGACAAGGCGGTCTTGCCCGCCTCGAGCGATCCCAGCTGGAGGGCGGGGCTCTGCGCGCTCCCGCGAATGAAGAAGCCGTGGGTGCGCAGCTCGAAGTGCTCGATGTTTTTGCCGGCCGCATCCCGCCAGATGCTCAGGACGTTTTCATCGTCGCTCGCGTACTGCTCCTTCTTCAGGCCCTCGACATCCTGCTTCACCCGCTCCACCGGCTCGAAGGTCGACCCGATTGCGACGGGCTCGACCAGCTGGCGAAACGCCTTCTGGGTCTGGCTGTCGGGGAAATTCAGGGCGATGCCGATGGTGGCGTGCTGGGGGCCCGACCAGAAGTGGGCGATGGTGCCGTCGATTTCAAAGAGCCGGTGGTCGATCTCGAGCTTCAGCCGGCAGTTTTCCCCGCGCTCGCCCATCGCGGCGGGATGGAGGCGCAGGCTGACGCCGCCGGCCGACATGTTGACGAGCTGCCCGCCCCAATCCATGGCGCTGTTGTGGTCCGCCTTGAGGATGTTGCCCTCGCCGTCGCGCCCGACCAGCGTGACCTTGGCCTTGAGCGGGTACTTGACGCCCACCGGGTGGCGCGTGGCGCCGCGCTTGTCGCCCATGCCGCCCGGTCCCTTGAAATTAAGGATCTTTTTGAAAAGAAGCACGGTCGACGGATAGGCGGGTTGTCCCGCCGGTTCAAGCTCGCTCACGGACCTGTGTCACCGCCGCTTTTGCCGGTTGCCATCGGTCATTTCCGCCGCCTGCTTTGGCAGCACCTGCCGGCCCATGAGCACCGATCCCCATCTCAACCTCGACTACGTGGCGAATCTCGCGCGGCTCGCGCTGACCGACGCCGAGAAGGCGAAGTTCGCGGAGCAATTGGGCGACATTTTGCACTACGTGGAAAAACTGAAGCAGGTGGATGTGACCGGGGTTGAACCGATGGCGCACGCGTCGCCGGTCTTCAACGTTTGGGAGCCGGACGTGGCCCGGCCCGGCCTGCCGGTCGAGGTGGCGCTGCAGAATGCGCCCGCCCAGCGCCAGCACATGATCGTGGTGCCGAAAGTGGTGGAATAGCCATGGCGGCCGACCTCCATTATCAGTCCGCCAGCGAGCTGGCGGCGCTGCTCGCGACGGGGAAACTGTCGTCGGTCGGATTGATGCAGGCCTGCCTGGCCCGCACCCGGGCGGTCGACGGGCGCGTGAAGGCGTTCAACTCGCTCGACGAGGCGGCGGTCCTGGCGCAGGCGCAGGCGGCGGACGCCCGCCGGGCGGCCGGACAGGCGAGGGGGCCGCTCGACGGCGTCCCGGTTGGCTTGAAGGACGTCATCGCGGTCGAGGGGCAGCCGTTGACGTGTTCCAGCCGGATGCTTGCGAATTTCATTTCGCCTTATGATGCGACCGTGACCGTGAAGCTGAAGGCGGCGGGGCTGATCCCGTTCGGCCGGCTGAACATGGACGAGTTTGCGATGGGTTCATCGACGGAGAATTCCGCCTTCGCCCCGACGGCCAATCCCTGGGACCTCGCGCGCGTGCCCGGCGGCAGCTCCGGCGGGTCGGCGGCCGCGGTGGCGGCGGGTGAGGTGCCGCTCACGCTCGGCTCGGACACGGGCGGCTCGATCCGGCAGCCCGCGGCGCTGTGTGGCATCGTCGGCCTGAAGCCGACCTACGGGCTGGTGTCGCGCTACGGTCTCGCGGCGTTCGCCTCGTCGCTGGACCAGATCGGCACGATGGCGCACACGGTGGCGGACGCGGCGAGCCTGCTCGGCGTGATCGCCGGGCATGACTCGCGTGATTCGACGTCCTTCAAGGCGGACGTGCCGGACTATCAGGCGGAGCTCGCGCGCCGGCAAGGCCCGTGGCGCCTCGGCGTCCCCAGGGAATTTTTCGGCGCCGGTCTCGACCCGGAAATCGGCGCAGCCGTCCGGCAGGCGATCGAGTTTTACCGGCGGCAGGGCTGCGAAATCAGGGAAGTCTCGCTGCCGCTCTCGGCCGAATACGCGATCGCGGTTTATTACCTGATCGCCACGGCGGAGGCCTCGTCGAATCTCGCGCGCTATGATGGCATCCGCTACGGCCATCGTTCGGCCGTGGCGAAGGATGCCATCGACATCTATGCGAAATCGCGCGCCGAGGGTTTCGGTCCCGAGGTGAAGCGCCGCATCATCCTCGGCACGCACGTGCTGAGCAGTGGGTACTACGATGCGTATTACCTGCGTGCGCAGAAGGTGCGGACGCTCATCCGCAACGAATTCGCCGTGGTGTTGCGCGATTGTGACGCGCTCCTGTCGCCGACCTCGCCGGTGCCCGCGTTCAAGCTGGGCGAAAAGTCCGCCGACCCGCTCGCGATGTATCTCACGGACATCTACACGATCAGCGTGAATCTCGCCGGCCTGCCCGGCATCTCGATCCCCTGCGGCTTCACCGGCAGTGGCCTGCCGATCGGCCTGCAATTGATCGGCCGGCCGTTTGATGAAGCGGGTCTGCTCGCGATCGCGCAGACTTACGAGCAGGCCCATGCGTGGTCACAGCGCCATCCGGTGCTATGAAAGCTCCAACATCCAAGCTCCACCCACCCATGAATCCTCAAGCAATCAAACACCTGATTGAGGTCTTGGAATTGGAGATTCTTTGGCGCTTGGAAGTTGGCGCTTGGAGGTTCTTCAAATGAAATTTGAAGCCGTCATCGGACTCGAGGTCCACGTGCAGCTGCGCACGAAGTCGAAGATGTTCACGCGGGTGGCCGCCGGTTACGGCGAGCCGGAGAACACGCTCACGGATCCCGTCGTGCTGGCGCTGCCCGGCGCGCTGCCGGTGCTGAACAAGGAGGCGCTCGACAAGATCATCAAGACGGGGCTCATCCTCGAGTGCGCCATCGCGCCGGTCTGCAAATGGGACCGCAAAAACTATTTCTACCCGGACTCGCCGAAGAACTACCAGATCTCGCAGTACGACCAGCCGATTTGCGCCGGCGGTTCGGTCGAGATCGAGCTGCCCGGCGCCTCGCGCAATGTCATGGGCGAGCACAAGCGGATCCCGCTCACGCGCATCCATCTGGAGGAGGATGTCGGCAAGCTCAACCACGGCGCCACGGATTCGCTGGTGGACTACAACCGGGCCGGCACGCCGTTGATGGAGATCGTGACGGACCCGGCGCTGCGCAGCGCGGACGAGGCGTTCGCTTTCCTGACGGCGCTGCGGGTCTTGTTGGTGCAGGGCGACATTTCCGACTGCGACATGGAGAAGGGCCAGATGCGCTGCGACGCCAACATTTCCATCCGTCCGGTCGGCGAAACGAAGCTCGGCACGAAGGTCGAGTTGAAGAACCTCAATTCGATCTCGTTCGTGCGCGACGGCATCGCCCACGAGATTCGCCGCCAGATCGCGGTCGTGGCCGCGGGCGGCACGATTGTGCAGGAGACCCGCGATTACGACGGCCAGACCGGCACGTCGCAGTCGCTCCGGTCCAAGGAAATGGCGCACGACTACCGGTATTTCCCTGATCCCGACCTGATGCCCGTGAAAGTAGATGAAGCCTGGCTGGCGTCGATTCGCGGGACCGTGCCGGAGCGGTTGTTCGACCGGCAGCGTCGCTACCTGGAAAAATTCCAGCTGCCTTACACGCAGACCTCGGTGCTCGTCCCCCAGGTGGAGCTCTGCGCCTTCTTTGAGGAGGCGGCGCAGCTCAGCGGGAAGCCGCAGGCCGTCGCGAACTGGATCGCCAACGACCTCCAGCGCGAACTGGCCGCCGCGAAAATCGAGCTCGCCGCGAGCAAGATCCGGCCGCGGCATGTTGCGGGCCTCGTGGCGCTCGTGGAAACCGGCGTGATTTCCAGCAACATCGCGAAGGAGATTTTCGTGGAGATGGCCGCGACCGGCGACCTGCCCGACGCGATCGTCGAGAAGAAGGGCCTGCGGCAGTCCACCGACACCGGCGAACTTGAGCAATGGGTGGCGGACGCCATCGCCGCCAATCCGAAAGCCGCCGCCGAATTCAAGACCGGCAACGAAAGGGCCCTCAATGCCATCAAGGGCGCCGTGATGAAGGCCTCCAAGGGTAAGGCCAACCCGCAACTGGTTGATCAGATTGCCCGCAGGCGGGTATCTCAGATTTGACATCTCCGATTTGAGATGGCGGAGCTAAGTCCGGTCGGTTTTTCGGATTTAATGGATGTGATAAGGGAAGGTGCTGCTCCGCCATCTTTCGGAACTCCTCGGCGCCTGATTTTTGCTCCTTTTGCTTTCGATAGCTGGCGCGGGTCTGGTCGTTGAGGTGACGCTGTCCGGTGATGGGTGAGTTCTGTAGTGACGCGGCCCAGGCGCGCAATTGCCGGGAGCAGGATTCGGCCAGGGTTCTGAGATTTGAGATCTCCGATTTGAAATTTGAAAGGTAGGGCCGGCGTCCCGCCACAATGAGCATTGAGCGGACCTCCCCGGCGGAGCCACGAGCGATGTAGAGGAAGGCGAGCAACTCGTTGGTTGTTCCTCGTTCGAAACCTTCGGCGATGTTATTGGAGACCGACAGGGTCGCTCGTTCCAGTTGATCACGGAAGGAATATCTCAAACGTGGTGGGGCGCGGTCGATAAAGTCATCGGTCCGATCGTAGAGGTCGGCGGCTGCCTGCCAGGCGGGCAGCTGTTCGAAACGTTGGTAGGTCGGCATGGGTTGGCTCTGTTGATCTCAAATCTGGGATTTCAGATTTGAGATGTTGCGGTTATCAACGCCTGATACGGCGCCGTGACCCACTGCCACCGGCGACAATGCCGGTCGGCCGAATTACGTCAATCCGGCAACCGATGCGGCCGCCCCATCCACACGTTGCGCAAACCCGGCGAGAAATTGGCGCCGACCAGCCGGGCCTTCGCGAACCACGGCCAGCGGGCCCGGAGCAGGGAGTCGTCCGTGATGCTCACCTTCACGGCGGTGTGCGTCCATGGCGTGTGCCAGACGCGAAACAGCCGGCGGTGACGATGACGCGCGGTGAAGGCGGTGTAGCGTTCCATCAGCCACTCCGTCAGCGATCCGGCGGGGCTCGTGGTGAAAACGGCCGTCGGGGAAACAGCGCTGGTGTACTCGAGGGCCGTGCCGGCTGCAGCATCGCTCACGCGGCCGCTGATCGCGGCGTCCTCCCAATGGTGGCGATAATCGAGCCGCGCGTGCCGGTAGGGCAGGCCAAACAGGGGCGGGCCCAGCCGCAGGCTGAGAAGGTTGGGAAGGTATTCGGTGAGGAAATGGATCCCCGGTTCGTTGCCGACGCGCACGTAGGTGCGGACGTTCAGGAAGCCATGCGTCGCGATCGGCCGGAAGAGCCATTCCCCGAGTTTGCCGCCGCGGGCCGGTTTCATGTCGCGAAGCGTGAAGGCCACCAGGCTGACGTACGCGCGCCCGTCGCGCAGATCGAGCGGGAAGGGCACGAAGGGCCGTAGCGCCGCCGGGTCCACCTCGTAGTGGATCATCAGCGTGCGATCCCAGTCCGCGGTCAGCAGCGGCTCGCCGCGGTTGCGCAGCATCCGGTGGCGGGCGACCTCGCTCAACAGGCCCGAGTCCCGATGGACCGGCGCATTGGCCGGCCGGGCCGGCAGCGGGAGGGGAGGCAGGGTGTTCATGGGGAGGTTGGGTTGCACCTTGACTTCTATCTAGACAGTTATTTCAGTAAAGACTGAAACAAGAGAAAAACCGACTATGAAGCTCACTGATACGACCCGTAAGTTCATCCTCCACTGGGGCGAGATGGGTACCCGCTGGGGCATCAACCGCTCCGTGGCGCAGATCCATGCGCTGCTGTATGTTTCGCCGGCCCCGCTGCCGGCGGATGAGATTGCCGAGACCCTCGACATCGCGCGCTCGAACGTCAGCGGCAGCCTGCGCGAGTTGCAGGGCTGGGGGCTGGCGCGCGTGACGCATCTCCTTGGCGACCGCCGCGATCACTTTGAAACGACCAAGGACGTGTGGGCCATGGTCGGCATCATCCTCGACGGCCGGAAGCGCCGGGAGCTCGACCCGACCGTGAAGATGCTGCGGGAGTGCACGCAGGAGCTGGACGAGCAGAAAGCCGACGAAGCCTATACGGAGGAACGGCTCAACGAGCTGCTCGGCCTGGTTGAGCTGGCCGCCGCGTGGTGCGAGCGCGCGCAGAAACTTTCCCCGGAGGCGCTTCGCCGCCTCCTCAAACTCAGTGACCGGATTTTCAAGCTGGTGGAATAACCCGCCGGCTTGCGAAAAAAAGGCATACCATGAACACGACCGAAACCTGCTACATCATCTACCTGCTCCTGGGCGTCCCGCTGACGATCTGGGTGGGCCAGACCTTGCACCGCAACGGGCGGGTATTCCTGCTCGAGGCGTTTCACGACAACGAACACATGGCCGATTCCGTCAATCACCTGCTGCTGGTCGGGTTCTACCTGATCAACGTGGGTTATGTGCTGCTCGGCCTCCCGCTCGGCACCAAGCCGGTTACGATGCAGGATGGCTTCGAGTTCCTGGCCACCAAGCTGGGACTCGTGCTGCTGGTGCTCGGGGCCATGCACTTCTTCAACATGTTCAATTTCGACAAAATGAGGAAGAAGGCGCGGCCGAGCGCCGCCGGGACCGTGCCTCCGGTGATTCGCTAGCGTTTCAAATTAAGGTATAGCCGAACAAAACCGTGCCAACTACCGCTGTCGTCATTCTGGGCCCCGCGAAGAATCCAAGTGGAGGCGCATTCCCTTGCTGCTTCGCTCGGCTCAGGATGACGGTCTCGGGAACAGTCCGGTTCTCTGAAACTTAAAACGGCTTCAACTTTGCTGAAGATGCTGCCGCGACGAACGCGGAACCGCGTCATACAGACCGGGCGAAAGCCCGGTCTTTTTTTAGTGTCCTCGTTTGATCCGCCATCGCGCCCTGCGCGATGGCTTCCTCCGTCGCCAGGGCTGCGCAGGACACCGTCGTCGCCGCACTTCTCGCAAGGACGGATTGGGTACTATCCCCTTTTGCGCCGCCTTGCATCGCGCCGATTTGCGATCATCGTCCGCTCCATGAACGCTCCCGAAACCCCGCGGCTGTCGCGTCGCGATGCCTTGAAAATCATCGGTGCCGGTGTCGCCGTCGCCAGTCTCGGTCTCCCCCGGGCCGCCGCGGCCGCGGCGCCCGCGATCCGTCCCGCGCTGGACTGGGAATTGCCCAAGCTGCCGTACGCCTACGATGCCCTCGAGCCGCACATCGATGCGAAGACGATGGAAATCCACCACACGAAGCATCACCAGGCCTACATCACCAACGCGAAGAACCTGCTCAAGGACCATCCCGACCTGCTCGCCCGCGGTCCGGAAGCGCTGGTGCGCGATCTCGCCAGCGTGCCGGAATCGATTCGCACCGGAATCCGCAACAACGCCGGCGGCCACGTGAACCATGCGTTTTTCTGGAAGCTGATTTCCCCCGAAGCGGGCCTCTCGGTCCAGCAACTGCCCGTGGCCATCGCCGGGGCGTTCGGCTCGATGGACGAATTTAAAAAGCAATTCACCGATGCGGCGATGAAGCGCTTCGGCAGCGGCTGGGCCTGGCTGAGCCTCAAGGACGGCAAGCTCGTGGTCCATTCGACCGCCAATCAGGATTCCCCGCTGAGCGACGGCGCGCAGCCCCTCATCGGCCTCGATGTGTGGGAGCACGCCTATTACCTGCACTACCAGAATCGCCGCGCGGACTATGTGGAGGCCTTTTGGAAGGTCCTCAACTGGACGCAGGCCGAGGGGAACTACGGCGCGTCCCTCAAGGGGTAAGCTTTTCGAGCTAAACACCGAGGCACAAAGTTCACAGAGGAAAGGCGAGCTGGTGATCTTCTCCGCGACTCTGTGCCTCTGTGGTTAAATAAATCCGGCAGCCATGGGCGCTAAATCCTTCGAGCAAATCGGCGGCCCGGAAGCGCGGCGGCATTTGTTCCTCTGCCTCGGCCCGGACTGCTGTTCCTCCGGGGAAGGTCTGGCCACGTGGGAGCACCTCAAGGGCGAGGTGAAGCGTTGCGAGCTGCCGGTCCTGCGCACCAAGGCGGCCTGCCTGCGGATGTGCCACGACGGTCCCTGGCTGGTGGTTTATCCGGAAGGGGTCTGGTATGCGCAGGTGACCCCCGAACGTTTCGATCGCATCCGCCGCGAGCACCTCGAAGGCGGCGTCCCGGTGGCGGAGTGGGTGAGAGCGGTCAACCCGCTGCAGGCTGGTTAACCCGGCGCCCGGCCCGGTACGCGAGCCCGGCCCGGTACATGAGGCCGCCGAGGGCTCCGCCTCACGGGGGAAAGGCGTTTCCTTCAGAGCCGTTCCTGCGGAATGGCCGGGATGACCTGGCGCGCGGTCGCCGGCTGGCACTTGGGGCACACGCCGAAAAACTCGACCACGTGGCTCACCTGCGTGTAGCCGCGCTCCTGCAGGAGGCGCTCGACGCCTTCCACCGGAAAATAGTCCACGCGATCCGTCGTCCCGCAGGATTTGCAAATGATGTGATAGTGCCGCGGCGAAACCAGGGTGAGCTCGTAGAGGCAGGTGCCGTTGTGCAGGTAGCTGCGGCGAACCATGCCGAGTTCCTCGAATGCCGCGAGGCAGCGATAAACGGTCACCAAATCGCAAACGTCTTCCCCCATGTCATGGTGGATCCGCTCGATGCTGATCGGCCCGTCGTGATGCTGCAGGGCTTCGACGATGGCGATGCGGGGCTTCGTGATGCGCATGCCGGCGGTGCGAATGCGGGAGCGGGCCAGATCCAATGGCGATTCAGGAGAGGGGCTGTTGCTGATCGCGGCCAACGGATGGTTCGACTGGGTTGCGGAAATCATGGGGTATACGGTGGTTTTTATGCAATAAGCCCAAGGGAACGCGAGGCGAAGTTTAGTCCATTTGCTCCTATTCCACGATGAATGGCACTGGGACAGGGTTGTCGGCCGATCCAGGACGCTGGCTGCGGGGTTGCGGCCCGTCCCCGGCTGTGCTAGCTATTGCCACTGAAATTCATGCAAGACTTGGAATTTTCCGAAATCGTCGGGTTGATTTGTAAAGAGGATGCCCGCTTCGATCGCAAAGCCTATAACTTTGTGCGGCAGGCACTTGACCACACCGTCAAGGAGGTGAAGCGGAAGCATCCCGAGCGCACGGGCAAATCCCAGCATGTGAGCGGCGCGGAACTCCTCGAGGGCATCCGCGCCTACGCGCTCGATCAGTACGGCCCCCTGACCAAGACCGTGCTGAACACGTGGGGCATCCGCCGTTGCGCGGACTTCGGCGACATCGTTTTCAATCTGATCGAGTATAATGTCTTCAGCAAAACCGAGAGCGATCGCCGCGAGGATTTCGCCGATCTCTACGATTTTGAAGAGGCCTTTGTGAAGCCCTTCAAGCCCGCCGGCACCCGCCAGTCCCGCGGCCACGCGGGTGCCTCCTAAGCTGCCCGTTTTTGTCATGCCCAAAGCGTCCCCTGTCCGTTCCCGCGACCAAGCCTTGTTGGAAAAACTTTGGCGCGAGCCAATCGACCGCTACACGCTGCCCAACGGCGTCACCGTCCTGCTCAAGCCCGACCGCGCGGCGCCCGTCGCCTCCGTCCAGGTCTGGGTGAAGACCGGCAGCATCCACGAGGGCGGCCACTTGGGCGCGGGCCTGTCGCACTACCTCGAGCACATGCTCTTCAAGGGCACCGATCGCCGCGCGGGCCGCGAGATTTCCGCCACCGTGCAGGCGCATGGCGGCTACATCAACGCCTACACGACCTTCGACCGCACGGTCTATTACATCGAGGTCCCGTCACTGCACGCGCCGGTGGCGATCGACCTGCTGGCGGACGCCACGCTGCACTCGACGCTGCCCGCGGAGGAAGTGGCCAAGGAAAAGGAAGTGATCCTGCGCGAAATCGACATGTGCCTGGACGATCCCGACCAGCGCCTGTCGCAGGCGCTTTTCGAAACCGCCTTCCGCACGCATCCGTACCGGCAGCCGATCATCGGGCATCGCGACGTCTTCGCCGCCAGCAGCCGCGACGACCTGCTGGCTTACTACCGCGCGCGCTACGTGCCCAACAATCTCGTCGTGGTCATCGTGGGCGACTTCGACCCGGCGGCCATCCGCGCCTCGGTGGCGGAACATTTTGGCCAGGTCCCGCGCGTGCGGCTGGCGCCGGTCCTGGTGCCGGACGAGCCGGTGCAACTGGCGCGGCGCGACCAGCACCTCCACGAGGATGTGCAGGTGTCGCGCGCCGGCCTCGGCTGGCAGATCCCGGGCCTGACGCATCCCGACACGCCGGCGCTGGACATGCTCGCGATGGTGCTGGGCCACGGCGACAGCTCGCTGCTCTGGCAGGCCATCCGCGAGAAAGCGCGGTTGGTTCACTCCATCGACGCGATGTCCTGGAGCCCGGGCACGAGCGGGTTGTTTTATATTTCCTATCTCGCGGATCCGGACAAGCGCGTCGCCGCCGAAGCCGCGATCCTGTCCGAGCTGGCCCGCGTGGCCAAAAAGGGCGTGACCCCGCGCGCGCTGGCGAGGGCCGTGCGGCAGGCCGTCACCTCGGAGATCAACATGCGGAAAACGATGTCCGGCCAGGCCTCGCGGCTCGGCGCCGGCGAGGTGGTCGTCGGCGACATCAATTACGCGCGCACCTATTTCGAGCGCCTCTTCGCGCTCACCCCGGCGAGCCTGCAAAAGGCGATGCGCACCTACCTGGTGACGGAAAAGCTCACGGTGGTGTCGTCGAATCCCGCGAGCGCGGCCGCCGCGCCCGATGCCCGCGGCCTGGGCGAAGGCGCGTCCTCCCTCGATTTCGAGGAAATCGCGCTGCCCAACGGCGCCCGGCTTTTGCTCCAGCCGAACAGGCACCTGCCCAACCTCCACCTGCGCCTGGCGCTGGCGGGCGGGCCGGTGTTCGAACCCGCCAACCGGCGCGGTCTGACCAGCCTGATGGCGACGCTGCTGGCCAAGGACACGGCCAAACGCTCCGCCGAGGACGTGGCCCGTGCGATCGAGGAAGCGGGCGGCGTGTTCGAGGATTTTTCCGGCAACAACAGTTTCGGGCTCATGGCGGAGGTCCTGCCGGGCGACTTCGACCTCGCCCTCGACCTGATGACCGAGGCGGCGCTGCGGCCCGCCTTCAAGCCCGCGCGCCTGGAGGTGGAGCGCGCATCCGCCCTGGCGGCGCTCAAGGAAGGCCTGGACGACGTCGTGACAGTTGGCCGCAAGCTGATGCGGAAAAAATTCTTCGGGTCGCATCCGTTCGCCGTCGAGAGCGCCGGCGACGAGGCGGGGCTGACGGCGGTCCAGGCCGCCGACCTGCGCGACCTGCACCGCCGGTTGCTGGTCAGCGGCAACGCCGTGCTCGCCGTCGCCGGGGATTTCGACGCGAAGAAAATCGTGCCGAAGCTCAAGGCGTTCCTCGCGAAGCTGCCCAAGGGCGCGGCGCCGAAGGTTGCCGCGACGGTGAAGGTCACCGCCGGCGACTTCACGGAGGCGCAACCGCGCCAGCAGGCCATCGTGTTCCAGGCGTTCCCGGGACCGGGCTTGCACGCGAAGGATTATATCGTGAGCGAGGTGATGGACGAGTTGTTCAGCGGCATGTCGTCCCGGCTTTTCGAACGCGTGCGCGAGGAGAAGAGCCTCGCCTATTTCGTCCGCTCCAGCCGCATCGTCGGGCTGGACACCGGCATGTTCTATTTCTTCGCGGGCACGAGTCCGCAGCGCTACGGCGAGGTGATCGCGGAGCTCGAATTGGAAATCGCCCGGGTGCAGGCGGGCGGGGTCGCGGCGGAGGAACTCACGCGCTGCCAGACGCGGCTCAAGGCCGGCAAGCGCATGGGGCTTCAGACGAATTCCGCGCGCGCCATGCAGGCGGCGCTGAATGCCATTTATCAACTGCCGGTCAACGACTGGCGGGACTACGATGCGCGGATCGACGCCGTGGGCCTGGCCGACCTGCAGGCCTTCGCGCGCCGGTATTTCCAGCCGACCAGCCGCGTGCAGCTGGTGGTTAAACCATGAGGGTGGGGCCGGTCTGTGACCGGCCCATCGACGCGCGAACGCATTCTCGCGCCCCATTCGCCCGATCCGCAAACGCGAAGTCCGGCCCACACTAAACTGTAGGGCCGGCGCTTGTCGCCGGGCCGTGCCACCTTCGAAGCCACCCATCGATTAAAACCAAAGGCACGGGGCGGGAGGAGCGACCGCGGCGCAGGAAACGCGCGGGTCGGGAGCGATTCGCGGATGGAAAGCGCGACGGCCCGCCGGCAAGCGGCGGCCCCCACATTGGGCGCACGTTCCCGTTTCCGCGGGCTCGGCGCAATCTGCCGCCTGATTTTAGGCGCTTCTATTCAGGTGCTGGCCGGCCTTTGTCGCCGGTGGACGCGTCCGCTAGGGTTGCGGGCGCCATGAAAGCAATGAATGCATCACGATGCGCGCTGGCCCTGCTGGCGCTTTTGTTTGGAGTGACGTTTGCAACGGCGCAGGAGGCGGCGCCCAAGGAAAGGAAGCCCTCCAAGGAAACCCTGGCCAAGTACGACGCCAACCACGACGGCTCGCTCGACGAGGCCGAGAAGGCCGCCGCCAAGGCCGGCGCCGTGGCGAAGGCCAAGGAGACTCGGGAGGCGAACCTCGCCAAGTACGACGTCAACAAGGACGGCAAGCTCGACGAGACCGAGAAGGCCGCCCGGAAGGCGGACGAGGACGCTGCGAAGGCGGCGAAGAAGGCGGAAAAGGAATCCAAAAAGGGAGGCAAAGCCGCCGAGAAAAACTGAGCCCCGCCAACGCCCGATTGCAAACGAACCCCGACTGTCGCCCCGGGGTTTATTTTTTTAGGGGACTCGCAGCTGGAGGGCCCGGCTCCCGCTGGGCCGCGCTCAGCGAACCTGGCGTTTCAGAGGAGCCGCGGTTGGCAAGCCGCTGGCCAGCCGTCCGCCGACGGCTGCTCCTTTCGGACAATCTTCACGCTCACCGCTTATCCAAAAACCCGCCGCTCCACTTGAGCTTCGCGCGCATGACCTCGAAGTGGGAGTAATCCTTCCGCTGCGCCAGCGCCAGGGTGCGCTTGGAAACGGTGATTTCAATTGGCGAGCCCTCGGTCACCACGGTGTTGCGCTGGCCGTCCATGGCCACCAGGAGGCGCGACTCCGTGCCGCGGTTGAAGACCTGCAGGTGCACGTCGTTGCGGAAAATAATGGTGCGATTGCTCAGCGTGTGCGGGCAGATCGGCGTCATGGCGATGACCTCGGCCTGCGGGTGCACAATCGGGCCGCCGGCCGCGAGATTGTAGGCGGTCGAGCCGGTCGGCGTGGAAAAGATCACACCGTCGCAATAATAGTCGGTCACCAGCCGGCCGTTGGCGAAGACCTCGAGACGCACCAGGCGCGAGTTGACCTCGTTCTTGATGAGCACGTCGTTGAGGGCGACGTCGTGCTGGCGCGGGCCGGTGCGGCAATCGAGCAGGGCGCGACGCGCGATGCGGTAGTCGCCGCCGAGCAGCGCCGCGAATTGCGCGCGCGCCTCGTCCGCCGAGAAAGTGGTCAGGAAACCCAGGCTGCCCTGGTTCACGCCGATGATCGGGATGTCCTCGCTCGCCGCCCCGCGCACGGCGCCCAGCAGCGTGCCGTCGCCGCCGATGACGCAGCACGCGTCGCAGCCCTTGAAACAGCCGCGCGGCAGGTCGCGGTCATCCGAGACCTTGAACTTCTTCACGCCCGCGACCTTCGCGATGGCGATCAGTTCCTGCGCGAGCTCAGCAGCGCCGGTTTTCCCGGAATTGACGACAAAGGCCAGTTTGCGAAAGGGAGGCATGAGAAGTGGCGCTGATTACGCGGATAAACGCGGATTTTGGAATATCAATCTATGGCCGGATCCGCCGCCCACTCCCACCGAGCGCCACCCTTGAAAGGAGCAGCCGTCGTCAGATGGCTGGCACCAGCGGTCTGACGACCACTGCTACTTTGAAGTCTCAAGGTTCCGACTCGCGGGTGGTGGAGCAGACTGGCCCTGTCCGCCGACCAGCGGCGGCCCTACATCTTTCGAAGGCCCAGCAGGAACTCCCGGTTCCCATCCGCCCCGTGCACCGGGCTTTCCATTTCGCCGAACAGCGTCGCGCCGGGCAGTTCCTTCAACGCAAACTCGCGCACCTCCGTCATCACGCGCGCGCGCACCGCGTCATCGCGGATGATGCCCTGGCCCTTGTCGACCTCGGCTTTGCCTGCTTCGAACTGGGGTTTCACCAGGGCGATCAGGACGCCGCCGGGCCGCAGAAACGGCCACACTGCGGGCAACACACTCCGCAACGAAATGAACGACAGGTCCATGACGAGGGCATCATAGGCCGCGCGGGGCAGCGCCCCGGGCGCGAGGTGGCGGGCGTTGGTCTTTTCGAGATTCGTGACGCGTGCATCGCGCCGGATTTTTTCGTGCAGCTGGCCGTGGCCGACATCGACGCAGGTCGCCGAGGCGGCGCCGGCCTGCAGTGCGCAATCGGTGAAGCCGCCCGTCGACGCGCCGACGTCGAGCACGTGCGCGCCGGAAAGATCGACGGGGAACTTCTCGAGGAACGAAGCGAGCTTCTCGCCGCCGCGGCTGACGAAACGCGGCGGCTGGTCGATGCTGACTTCGAATTCGGGCGGGTATTCCTTGCCCGGCTTGTCGAGCCGGTCGGTGCCGTGGCGCACGCGCCCGCTCATGATGAGGGCCTTCGCCTGCGCGCGGCTCGGGACGAGGCCGCGCGCCACCAACAGTTCGTCGAGTCGTTGTTTGCCGGAGGGCATGCGTGAAGGGAAAGCGGGTGGGGAAACGTGAACGGATTTGATTACAGGTTTCCGGGTTTCTGTCGCGCGGGCGACCAGCAGGTGGTGCGGCCGCCCACTTCCTCGCGGACGAGGCGGGAACCGGTTCGCGGGCATTTGCCGCCGTCCTCCCAGCGGTGCCAGAACAGCCAGGATTTGGGGATGTGGGCGTTGAGGTGCGGCGGCAGTTTCCGTCCGCGGCCGGCGATGGTCGTCAGGGCCAGACGGCAAACGGCGCGGCATTCCCGGTGCAGCGCGCGGATCTCGGCGGGCAGAAGGGACCCGGCGGGGCGCTTCGGATGAATCGCGGCGCGCCAGAGGATTTCATCCGCCATCCAATTGCCGATGCCGGGAAAGCGCTCCTGCATCAACAACACGGCCTTGATCGACGTGCGGGCGCGGCGCCGCAGGAAGGCGGCCACCGCCGCGAGCGTGAATTGCGGGGAAAGGACCGCCGGCGCGATCCGCGTCCACCAAGCGGGCGGCTGCGGACCCACGTGAAAAAGCACGCGGCCGAACATGCGCGGGTCGTTGAAAACCAACTGCCGGGCTTTCTGGATCACGATGAAGTGATCGTGCTTGGCCGGCGGATAGTCCGGCGCCTCGACGCGCAGCTCGCCGCTCATGCCAAGATGGATGCCCACCCAGGCCCCGCCGGAAAAACGGAAGAGCATCTGCTTCGCGGCGGTTTCCGAGCCGAGCAGGGTGGCGCCGGTCAGCTTCTTCTTCAGCAGGGCGGTGTCGGTTCCGCGGAAAACCTTCTTCGTCTCATGCAGCCGCACCGCGACAACCTTGCCGCCGTGGCCGGCCGCCCAGCGTTTGCGGAAAAATTCGACTTCGGCGAGTTCAGGCATGGTTCGAAGAGTGGAGGGTCGGTCTCCTGACCGACCAAGGCCGGCCGGGAGGTTCACCGGATTTCCCAGTGGTACGGATGCTTCGAAAGCGGTTGCGAGCCCGTGGCCGTGACCCAGACCACGTCTTCCCACCGGCAGCCGCCGAGGCCGGGGTAGTAAAGGCCGGGTTCAACCGTCATGACGGATCCCTTCTTCAAGGGATAGGCCACGGTCGGCGACATGCGGCCGGGATCGTGCACGGCGAGACCGAGCCCGTGGCCGGTGCCGTGGATGAAACCGACGGCGCCGCCCTTCGTGCGCTTGGTTTCATAACCAGCCTCGGCAAAACAATCGGTGCACGCGGCGTGCACGCGGCGTCCGTCGACCCCGGCGCGGATCGCCTTGGTCGCGCGCTTCTGGGCCTCGCGGACTGTTTCCACGAGGCGGCGCTGCACTTCACGAGGCCGGCCCTTGAGGTAGGTGCGCGTCATGTCGCCATGGTAGCCGGTCTTCAGCACGCGCGGGAAAATGTCGATGATGATAAGCTCATGCGGCCGGAGCGGGCCGGAGCCGCGCTCGTGCGGGTCGCACGCCTGGTCGCCTCCCGCCACGATGGTGTCGCGCGGGTCGCCGCCCTGTTCGCGGATGGCGGTTTCGAGTTCGAAGCGCAGGCGCTCCGACGTCAGGACCTGGCCGCGGTGGACGAGCGTGCGGCCCTTGATTTTCGCCGCGCGCAGGATTTTTTCCGCCGTGAGGAATCCGACCGCGCACAGGCGGTTGCCTTCGCGGATGCAACCCGCCTCCCGGGCGTCCTTGATTTCGCGTTCGGGGAACAGCAGGCCTTCCGGGAAAACCAGGCGCAGGCCGAGCTTGGTGAGTTTCAAATGAAGCTGTGCGGGAAAGTTGGCCGGCACCCGGAAGGTGCGGAGGCCGGACGCCTGGGTGGCGCAGGCGATGACTTCGGCCACGCCGGCTTTCGGACCGTAACGCGCGCGTGCGCGCTCGAGCCAGGTTTCCAACGGCAGCACGTCGTCGAAGTCGCCCGTCCGCTTCACCCGGCCGAATTCCAGCGCGCTCTGGATGGTGACCTTCCGGCGGCCGGTGCCGAAGGCGATGAACGGGTCGTGGACCTCGACGCGGCCGAAATACAGCATGTCGGTGCTCGCGTGGGTATCGGCATAGAGCAGGGGGGGCGGGGAGGAGCGGGCCATGGCCTGCATCAAAGCGAGGGCGGCAGCCGGGGCAATTTATGATTTACGCTTTCCGTTTTATGATTGGGAATCCCCGCATGTTGATGCGCCCTGCCTGGTCCCTGCTCAGCGTCGTCCTGTTGCTGACCGCTTGTGGCGGTTCGCATGCCGCGAAGGAGGCGGGCCCGAAGTCGGTCGATGACCGTTTCGCCATCAAGATGGGCAGCCAGACGGTCCGGATGCAGATCGCCGCGCTGCCGGCGGAACTGCAAAAGGGCCTCATGTTCCGGCAGACGATGGGCGAGGACGAGGGCATGCTCTTTGTGTTCACCAGCGCGCAGCAGCAGGGCTTCTGGATGCGCAACACGACGCTGCCGCTCGACATCGGTTATTTCTCCCCCTCGGGTGAGCTGAAGGAAATATACCCGATGTACCCGCTCGATGAGCGTCCGGTGACCTCGCGCGGCCGCGACATCCAGTTCTGTCTTGAGATGAATCAAGGCTGGTTCAAGCGACACGATGTGAAACCCGGCGACAAGCTGGACCTGAAGGCCGTGGCCGCGGCGCTGAAGGAGCGCGGGCTGAAGCCGGAAGCGGCGGGACTGCGCTGAGCGGATTTCCTTTGGACGGTGCGGTTGCCGGAGCCTGCTTGCAGGCGGTTCAGGACCGGCGCCAACGGACGATCGCCCGACAGCAGGCTCCGGCACGGTTCACCATCGGGTGATCCGAAATTGAGCGCGAGAACGGTCAGCTGCCTGGGTCCGGCTCAGGCTTCGTCCAGCTTCCGCCGGCGGTCCACCTTCTCGGTCTTGAATTCGTCCTTCGGGAGCACGTTGTCGGTCACGACCACGGCGATCGGCAGCTTGGTCTTCACCCAGAGTTCGGATTCCTTGAAGTACTTGGCGCTGGCGCTTTCGAGCGCCTCGCCGACGGATTTCACGGGCAGCATGCGGCCCTTCTTCGAGGCGTTGAAATCATAGGCGCCCTTGAAGATGCGGTCGGTCGTCGAGAACGGGCTCGCGTTCTCCGGGATCTGCACCACCCAGCCCGTGAGGTCCTTCTTGGGCAGCTTGCCCTCCATGTCGGACAGGACCACGACGAACTGTTTCTTGGGCGCCGGCGGCTTGATGTCCTCATCCGCGGCGGGCGCGGTGATCTCGTTCATTTCCTCGACGATTTCGCGGAGGATGGAAGGCTCGAGTTTGTGCTTCTTGAGGATTTCGGCGACCTGGTTGATTTCGATTTTGGCCATGGGAAATTTTGTGAGGGACCACGGATTACACGGATGAATCCGGATGGAAAGGGGAAATCCGCGGGAAGCGTCGCTTTGGCGGGCAATTGACGGTGAGGGGACTCCACATGGAGCCAAAACGGAGGTCGCGGGAGAAAGGAGGCTGCGTCGTGATTTGGAAGGGAGGGTTGCCGCTGGCGCCGCCTCCCGTGCCAGGTCGGCGCCAAGGGCCGACCCTTGCAGCAGGCGGGGTTGTGAACTCGACTTCCTGCGGTCCGGTCCGTTGCGTGTGGGCGTGGCCCAGAATCTCGACGAACTCTTCGACGTGGTGGACGAGCAGGACCGCGTGACCGGCCAGCTGGCGCGGCGCGAGGTGCATCGCCGCAAGCTGCGGCACCGGGCGGTGCATCTGCTGGTCGCGAATCGTGCGGGGCAGGTTTTCCTGCATCAGCGTTCCATGCAAAAGGATCTCTTCCCGGGCGTGTGGGATTCCTCCGCGGCGGGCCACGTCGGCGCCGGCGAGGATTACGACTGCACCGCGCTGCGGGAGCTGGAGGAGGAAATCGGCTGCCGTCCCGGCCAGCCGCCGCAGCGGTTGTTCAAGATCGAGGCCCGCGAGGAAACCGGCCAGGAGTTCGTCTGGGTTTACCGCGTCGAAGCGGAGGGGCCGTTCGTCCTCCAAGTGGAGGAAATCGAACGCGGCGACTGGTTCACGATCGCGCAGATCGATCGCTGGATCGCGGAGCGGCCGGCTGAATTGGCGCCGGCCTTTCTTTACCTCTGGCCGCGGGCGAAACCATGGTTTGAAAGGAGGACCGGCCTGTGACCGGTCGCCCGTGGCCCCCCTGAGCCGGTCTGAGACCGTCCTGCTTTCGAATGTCACGTATTACGTGACATTCGTCCGCACCGTTTCAGAGGAACATGTCACGTAATACGTGACGAGACCTCTGCAAAAGTCATCCGAGGTGAAACTTC
>CAZEUN010000038.1:0-23027 GCA_964515595.1 uncultured Oleiharenicola sp.
CCATCCTCGCCAAACTCGAACGACTTTCAAAAGTTATCTGCGGGACACAACACTAACTGCGGCTAGTCGACGCGGACTCCGTAGACGGCGAATCCCAATACCCGCCCGGTCGAGTCGGGGCGCTCATTTACCGGCGCGCTGGGACTGCGCAGCTCCAGTTCCAGGTGACCGCGCGCCACCGGCACGGCCGGCAGCTCGATTGCCTGGATTTTTTCCGTGATGAGCCCGCTCCAGATCACCCGGCCGTTCTGGATAATTTCCAGGGGCCGTGGCGTGACGCCCTTCACCTGCAGGTGAAGCCGGCACGCACCGTCCCGCGGCGACCTCAAGTCCACGCGCAAGCCTCCGCGGTCTGCCGCCCAAGCCCACGCGCGCCCGCCACTGCGTTCCGTCGGATACCAGCGGTTGTCCGTATGCGCCACATAAGCGCCTTCGCGCGATCGACCCGCCGCGAGTTCGTGCGTCGCCTGGGGCACCGTCCACAAGACCGTCACCCCGGCCAACACCGACAGATTGCCCGCCACCAGCCAGCCCGCGCCCGCGCGGGCGGCGACCGCGAGCAGGTTGAAAGCAAGCGTCAGCGGCAGCAAAACCCGCGTCGCCGCGCCGGGATGGCCCTGCCAGACGGCCGGGCCGAGCAGCAGGAGCAATCCGACATACACCATTCCGAGCCGCCACCCGCGTTCCCCGGGCTGGCGCCGGAGGAGAAGATAGGCCGCTTGCACGGTGAGCGCGACGTGGGCCAGCAGCGTCGTCAGCGCCAGCCAGCGATCCGGTTCCGTGCGCAGCCGCAGCCAGGCCTCGCTCCATTTCCCGAGCCACCCGGCGAGCGGGACCGTGAAGTTCGCCGGCTCGGCGCCGCTCCAACCGGCCACCAGCCGGAGATACAGGAGCCAGAGTGCGAGCGGCGCGGCCATCAGCGCGAGCAACGCGCCTGCGCGGAACCACGCGGGCGCGCCGCTTTTCCCCACGGGCAGCAAAGTGACCCCCGCCAGCATCACGGTTTCCCGCGCCAGCCCGCCAAGCGCCAGCAAGGTGGCGGCCAGTCCGCGCCGCTCGCGACCGAGCGCAACGAGCGCGCCCGCGACCAGCACCAGCGCGAGCAGGTCGGTCAGCGCCAATCGCACGCTGTGCAGGACCCCGGCGGAGAAAAGCGTTCCGCCCCACGCGAGCGTTTCGCGCCAGCCGGCGCAGGGGAACATGCTCCAGAGCAGCGCCGCCAGCGCGGCCCACAGGAAAAGATTGAGCGTCGCATAAGCGCGGACGGCCGCAACCGCGTCCCCTCCGCCCGCGGCCCAGGCGAGCCAGCTCAACAAAATGCGGCGCGCGCGATAACCCACATTATCGATGGCGCCCGCCAGCGCGGGATCGTTCACCGCCGGTCGCGCGGCCAGCTGCGCGTAGTAATGCCCGTCGTAGCCGTCGTCGTGGAGGAAGATCGGCGCCGTCCGCAATTCCGGCACCGTCGCGGCCGCGCTGGCGGTGTCCATTTGGAGAAACCGGGTGAAACCGTGGTAAGGATGCCAGAACCGGCCGGTCAGCCATGCAAACGCGGCGAGCAGCACCACCCGCACGATGCAGTGGGCGGCGGCCGGAGACCGGAACCGGAGCGCGGGGGTCATCGGCGCGGATTCAGTCCGGCTTGGTGACGGTTGACAAGGCGCGCTATTGCCTCGCCGCTGTTTTCGACCCACGGTGCCCGCGGATGGAAGCCTCTCCCGCCCCGTTCGAAGCGCGCACCCGCAAGAAACCGAGCTACCCCATCGGCCCGGAACTGCGGGACTATCTCAAGCGCTACCGGCGCGAGCGGGAACTGCCGGTGACCTACGAGCGGTTGCGGCATTTCCACGAATCCCACCCGCTGGTGGACGCCGAGGGACGCAACACGTTGTGGGAATCGGTCGCTTACCAGGCCGAGGAAATCCCCTCCCTGAACGAGGACTTGAAGCGCATCTACGCGCTGCTGCGTGTCGACGGCGACTTCTCGGTCATGCAGCATCTCTACATCGACCGCGTGGATTTCTGCAGCTTCGGCAACTCGACGCCGTTCCGGATCAAGATCGTCAACGCCTACAACGACAACCCCGACTACTTCTACATCAAGAAGGCGGACGCCTCGCGCGTGTACGGCCTCGAGCTCGAGCACCTGCTGTCGCCCAACCGCCTCAATTTCATCACCCACGGGACCACGCTGGTGGAGGAACATATCGCCGGCATCCCGGGCGACGTCTTCATCGACCGCTGGCTCAACCGCCCCGAGCTGCGGCCGATCCGCATCGCGAAGGAGCTGGTGAAGTTCAACGAGCGCAGCTTCGTGCAGCTGCTGGGGGACATGCGCAGCTACAATTTCGTGGTCGTCATCACGCCGGACTTCGAAGGCTCGCAGATTCGCATCCGCGCAATGGATTTCGACCAGCAGGCGCACAACGGCCGCAAGAGCTTTTACCTGCCGCAGTTCTTCAAGGAGAACCTGCCGCTGGTGGAATTCTGCACCCGGCACCTGCACCTGAAGACCGCCTTCCAGTACCAGCGCGAGGAGCAGACGCTGATGCTGGCGCGCGCCGAACTCGCGGCGATGCGCCTCTCCGTCCTGCTTGCCGCGATGGAGCGCGATCCGATCGCCCCGCCGGAAAATGTGCGCAGCCTGCGCGAGGGGCTGGCCGAGCATTTCAAAAACGACCGCTACCTCCGCTGCGAAAGCATGGGCGCGCTCGTCCGCGAGAACCTCGAGATGCTGCGCACGAACATCCACCAGGGCCTCGGCGCCTTGAAAGCCGACCAGATCCTGCCCTCCTTTCCCCGCCGATGATGCGCGTTTTGCCCGGGTGCCCGTTTTCGCCGTTCAGTCCTGGGTTTCAGGGCGCAGGTTTCAGCCTGCAGGTTTCCCGATGAAGTCGCTCTGGCTGATCCTCAAGAACCTGCTCTTCACGCTGGTGGTGCCGGGCTTCGTCGCCGGCTGGGTCCCGCTGCGGTGGTTCGAGCGCCGGCCGCATTGGCCGGTGACGTGGACGGCGCCGCACTTTGCCGGCGCGGCGCTGGCGTTGGCGGGGCTCGCCCTCTACCTGCATTGCCAGTGGCTTTTTGCGACGCGCGGCCAGGGGACGCCGGCGCCCATCGACCCGCCCAAAAAACTCGTGCGCCGCGGATTCTATAAATGGGTGCGCAATCCGATGTACCTCGCGGTGTTTGCCGTGATCGGCGGCGAGATGATTTTCCTGCGGTCCGGCCACATCGCGGTTTATTTCGTGTGCCTGGTCTGCGCGGTCCACGTCTTTGTGCTGCTGGTCGAGGAGGAACACCTGCGGCGCCGGTTCGGGGCCATGTATGAGGACTACCGCCGCGAGGTGCCGCGCTGGTTCCCGCGCAAACCGCGCCCGCCGTTGGAAACCGTGGCGCCGTTCCCGCACTGAGCGCTCGCACGGGTGATTGGGTGGGAGGGGTTTTATACCCCGACGGGAATCGCGCCGCGTTCGCGGTCGGGGTGTAAAACCCCTCCCACCAAAGATTCGCCGGACGAGAGAGAAATTTTCCCGCAGCGCTCTCAGCGTCCGCTGATTTTCTCGAGCGCGAACGTCACCGCGCCGGTGCGGTTCTCGACGCCGAGCTTGGCGAAGGTGCTTTCCAGGTGTTTCTTCACCGTCGTGAGCTGGATGCCGAGAATGATGCCGATTTCCGGGTTGGTCTTGCCCTGCACCACCCAGGAAAGGATTTCCGCCTCGCGCGGCGTCAGGCCGAGCGCGCCTTGCAGCGCTTCGGGCGTCGCGGCCGCCGGAGTGGCGCCGCGTCCCGCGGACTGATGGCGCCGCAACCGCGTACGCACGGCCGCGAGCAGTTCCGCGGGCTCGACGGGTTTCACCAGGTAGTCGTCGGCCCCGAGGTTCATGCCGGTCCGCAGGTCCTCCTTCTCACCCCAGCCGGTGAGGAAAATAAAAGGCAGGTGGGCGATCGCGCCGTCGGCCCGCACGGCCTCGAGCACGCGGTGGCCGTTCATCTCGGGCATCGTGATGTCGCACAGCACCAGGTTGGGTTTCTCCTTCGCGGCGAGCGTCACGCCTTCCCGGCCGTTGCGCGCCTCGACCGTACCGTAGCCTTCCGCCGCCAGCAGGGCGGTGATTTGCCGACGCATCATGGCGTCGTCATCGATCACGAGAATCTTGTCCACGACCCCAACTTGGCGGCCGGCCGCCGGGAAGTAAAGCGACGAGAAAACCCCCAACCGGAAACCCGGGACCCGACTCGACCGGCCGGCGCCGCCGGATGATGCGCCGTCACCCCCTTTGCCAGACCCTTCAGGTTTCAAGCCTCAGGTTTCAGGTTTTCCGCTGCTGCTAGTCATCCGGCCCATGCCCGCCCGGCCCATACCACGGGACGTCGTTTTCTGGCATGCTGTCACCACTCAACCCACCCCCTCTCATGACCCCCCGCGAAATCTCCCTCGTCAAAGCCTCCTTCCAAAAGGTCGTCCCGATCGCCGAACAGGCGGCCGCCATTTTCTACGCCCGCTTGTTCGAACTCGACCCGGCGCTCCGCGCGCTGTTCCACGGCGACATGGCCGACCAGGGCCGGAAGCTCATGCAAATGATCGGCCTTGCGGTCAACGGACTCGACCGCCTCGAAAAACTCGCCCCGACGGTCCGCCAGCTCGGCATGCGCCACGCCGGTTATCACGTGCGCGATGAGCATTATGATACCGTGGGTGAGGCGCTGCTGTGGACGCTCGGCAAGGGCCTCGGTCCGGATTTCACTTCCGAAATGCAGGCGGCCTGGGCCCGCACCTACTGGCTGCTCGCCGAAACCATGAAGGCCGGCTCGCGCGACGCGCTCGCGATGCAAACCCGCACCGCGGCCGTCGCCTAATGGCGCCACTCCTCTTGAAACCGTAAAGCGGACATCGGAAATCCAGCATCGGCCCGATCCACGGTTTCCCCATTTCACGATTTCCCGCTTCTCATGCACTTCATCCAATACGAATCCGTTGTCGAATCCCCCCGCGGCACCCTGCCGCGCTGGACCTGCGCGCTGGGCGTCGTCCACGCCGTCCTGTGCGCCGTCGGCCTGACGCTGAACCTGCTGTGACGCGGGACGCCTGCGGCGTCGGGAAAACCTGAGACCTGAAACCTGAGACCTGAAGGGATGAACCGCGGAATACCCTCCTTTCCATGACGCCCTTCAATTTCACTCCATCGGGAATTCCTTTCCAAATGTCGCCCATTTCAGGTCTCAGGTTTCAGGTCTCAGGTTTTCCATTTTAGTCAGCGTGTGTGCAACCGGGGTGCGGGTGCGGCAGCCAGTCTGCCGTTGCCTGCACCCCGTTTACGTTTATCCGATGAAGCCCGCGATGCCTGCCTCCCCGCCAGTCCCCGATCCGTCGCCGAAGACCGTCACCGCGCCGTCGAACCCGTTCGCGCGGGCGTTCCACGCCAGCCCGGCCCTGATGGCGATCGCGCGGGTGGCGGACGGGCGCATCATCGAGGTGAACGAGGCGTTTTATCGCGGCGCGGGCTACACCCGCGAGGAAGTCATCGGCCGCACCTCGCTCGAACTGCGCATCTGGCCCAACCCGGAGCACCGCGTGGCCTTCATGGCGCGGCTGAAGGAAAAAGGCAACGTGCGCGATTACGAGGCGGTGTTCTACACGAAGCTCCAGGAACCGCGCTACGTCTCGTTGAACGCGGATGTTTTCGAGCACAACGGCGAGCCGTGCATGCTGATGACGGCGATCGATTTCACGGAGCGCCGCCGGCGCGAGCAGGTGCAGGACGCCACGTACCAGATCTCGCGCGTGTTGCTCGCCGGCGGCGACCTGCCGGCGTTGTTTGCGGAGCTGCATCGCATCATCGCGGCCCTCATCCCGGCGCGGAATTTCTACGTCGCGATCCGCGGCCAGGCCGACGACCTGATCCATTTCCCCTACTTCGAGGACGAAGTCATCACCGGCGCGCAGTCCCGCCAGGCCGCCAACGGGCTCACCGAGTACGTGCTCGCAACCGGCCAGTCGATCCGCGTGACGCACCCCGAGCTGGCCGACCTGCTCAGCCGGCGCGGGCCGTACGTGCCCCTCGAGAAACCCGCGGCCGTGCGCCTCGCCGCGCCGCTGTTGATCGACGGCCGCGCGGTCGGCGTGATCGCGGTGCAGGACTATCACAATCCGCAGGCCTACTCGGAGGACGACCGCCGGCTGCTGAGCTTCGTCGCCGACCAGGCCGCGGCGGCCGTGCACCGGCAGCTCAGCGAGACGAGCCAGCGCGAGTCCCAGGAATTTTTCGTCAAGTCCTTCCAGACCACGCCGGCGCTGATGATCATCGCGCGGGTTTCCGACGGGCACATCCTCGAGGCCAACGCCGGTTTCGAACGCGCGTCCGGCTTCACGCGCGCCGAGGCCCTCGGCCACAACACCCTTGAGCTCGGCCTGTGGCCCGACCCGGCGGAGCGCGACCGGTTCATCGAGCTGATCATCCGCGAGGGCCGCGTGCGCGATTTCGAGGGCGAGTTCCGCAACCGGCAGGGCGAGGTCCGGCCGTTCCTGCTCAATGCGGACATCTTCGAAATGCACGGCACCAAGTGCATGCTCACCGTCGGCGTCGACATCACGGAGCGCCGGCGGCACCAGCGCGTGCAGGACGCGACCTACCGGATCGCGCAGGCCGTGCTCGCCGGCGGCGACCTCACCACCCTGTTCGCCGAGCTGCACCGCATCGTGGCGGGCCTGCTGCCCGCGCGGAACTTCTACGTCGCGACGCTCAGCCCCGACGGCTCGCTGCTGACGTTTCCCTACTACGCCGATGAGACCGCGCCCGCGCCCCCGCCCCGCAAACGCGGTTACGGGCTGACGGAGTACGTGCTGCACACCGGCCGCGCGGTGCTCACGACCGCGGATGAACTCACCGTGCTGCGCCGCGATCACCACCAGTATTCGCCGACGGGCAAGCCGGCGGCGCTGTGGATGGGCGCCCCGCTGCTGGTCGAGGGCCGCGCGTTCGGCGTCATCGCCGTGCAGGACTACACGAACCCGCAGGCTTACAACGAGGAGGACAAGCGCCTGCTGACCTTCGTCGCGAGCCAGACGGCCGCCGCCGTGCAACGCCGGCAGGCCGAGGAGGCGCTGCAGCGCGCCGAGCAGCAATACCGCGGGATTTTCGAGAACGCCCTGGAAGGCCTCTTTCAAACCAGCCCCGACGGCCGCTTCCTCCGCGCCAACGCCGCGATGGCCCGCATCCTCGGTTACGACTCCGCCGAGGCCCTCCTGGCCAAGTCCGATTTCAGCAAGCAAATCTACGCCGATCCCTCCCGCCGCGCGCAATTCCTGGAATTGATCCGGGACAAGGACGTGCTGCCGGACTTCGAGTCGGAGGCGGTCCGCGCCGACGGCACCCGCATCCGGCTGTCGGAGTCCGTCCGCGCCGTGCGCAACGCGGCCGGCGAACTCAGCCATTTCGAGGGCGTGGCCATCGACGTCACCAACACGCACGAGACCGCCCGCGCCTTGCGCGCCGCGCGCGATGCCGCCGATGCGGCCAACCGCGCGAAGTCGCAGTTCCTCGCGAGCATGAGCCACGAGCTGCGCACGCCACTCAACGGCATCCTCGGCTACACGCAGATCCTGCACCGCGACCCCGCGCTCTCGCCCAAGCAGCGCGACGGCGTGGGCATCATCCACCAGTCCGCCGAGCACCTGCTGGCGCTGATCAACGACGTGCTCGACCTCGCGAAGATCGAGGCGCGCAAGCTCGTGCTGCACCCGGCGGAGTTCGACCTGCCGGAGTTCGTGCGCGCGGTGGAAGCCGTGTTCCAGCCCCGCGCCCGCGAGAAGACCCTCCTCCTCGAAACGGCCTTCGCGCAGAACCTGCCGCCGGTGGTCGTGGGCGACGCGCAGCGCCTGCGCCAGGTGGTTTTCAACCTCCTGAGCAACTCCGTGAAGTTCACGCGCCAGGGCGGCGTGATTTTCTCGGTCGAGCCCGCCGCGGCGGGCCGCGTGCGTTTTTCCGTCAGCGACAGCGGTCCCGGCATCGCCACCGAGGAACAGTCGCGCCTGTTCGAGCCGTTTGCGCAGATCGGCGACCACCGCCTCCACGCCGAGGGCACCGGCCTCGGGCTCAACGTCAGCCGCGGCATCGTCGAGCAGATGGGCGGCACGTTGCAGGTCGAAAGCCGCGCCGGCTGGGGCAGTCGCTTCTGGTTCGAAGTCCCCCTCCCGCCGGCCACCGGCGCGGCCAGCAGCCCGGCCGTCACGCCGCGCGCCATCGCCGGTTACGACGGCGTCCGCCGGAGCATCCTGGTGGCCGACGACAACCCCACGAATGCGCGGCTGCTGCTCGACATCCTCGAGCCGCTGGGTTTCGAGGTGAGCACCGCGGTGGACGGCCTCGACGCCGTGGCGCGGGCCAAGGCCCGCCGCCCCGACCTCGTGCTGCTCGACCTGCGCATGCCGCGCCTCGACGGCTTTGGCGCCGCCCGCGCGATCAAGGAAGCGTTTCCCGAAAATCCGCCGAAGATGATCGGGGTTTCCGCCAGCGCGTTCGAACCCGACCGCGAGGCCTGCCGGCAGGCGGGTTGCGCCGATTTTCTGGCGAAGCCGTTCCGGGAGGAGCAACTCTTCGCCGCGCTCGAGCGGCAGCTCGGGATGAAGTGGCGCTACGCGGACCCGATCGTGCACACGCGCGAGACCCACGCCCCCTTCCCCGCCGTGCAGCACGCGCCGGAGCCGGCCGAGGCGGAGGCGCTGTTCGAGCTCGCCAGCAAGGGCGATGTCGTGGGCGTCCGCGCGTTCGCGCAGAAGCTCGCGGAACGCGATGCGCGCCTCGCGCCGTTTGCCCAGGGCGTCACCGAACTCGCCGCGCGTTTCAAGATGAAGGCGATCCGGCAGTTCGTGGACCGGTACCGTGTGGCGCAAAGGACGGAAGGACTGAAAGACTGAATCCGCCTTCAGCCATTCCTTTCCGAATCGAACTCCCTGCTTTTTTCCAGCCTTTCAGCCCTCCCGTTCTTCCGCCCTTTTTCAAATGCCAGAAACCATCCTCATCGTCGACGACACGCCCGCGAATCTCAGTGTGCTGGTCGACACGCTCTCGGAGACGGGTTACCAGCTCATGGTCGCGGAGGATGGCGAGGATGCCCTCGCGCAAACCACGCACACCAGGCCGGACCTCATCCTGCTCGACGTGATGATGCCGGGCCTGGACGGGTTTGAAACGTGCGCGCGGCTCAAGGCCTCGCCGGCCACGCAGGATATCCCGGTGATCTTCATGACCGCGCTCAACGAGACCGCCGAGAAGGTCCGCGCGTTCAACGCCGGCGCCGTGGACTACATCACGAAGCCGATCCAGCACGAGGAGGCTCTCGCGCGCATCAGCACCCATCTCACGATCCGGCGGCTCCGCGGCCGGCTCGAGCAACAGCTGGCGCTGACCGAGCGCTTCATGCGCATCGCGAGTCACGACCTGCGGAATCCGCTCTGTCTCATCCTCATGTCGGGCGAACTCGCCCGCCGCAAGGGCGCCACACCGGAAGTCACCGAATACCTCGAGAGCATCCACGCCTCCGCCGGCCAGATGCGCCGCATCATCGACACGTTTCTCAACGTCCGCAAAGCCGGCGCCGACGGCCGCTCCTCCCCGGGCCGCGTGGACCTGAACCTGATGGCGGCCGCGGTGGTCGCGCAGAACGAACCGGCCGCCGAGCGCAAGCGGGTGTCCTTTGCGTTGGAACTCGCCGAACCGCTGCCACTGGCGAAGGCCGACGCGGGTTTCGCCTATCAGGCGCTCACGAATTACGTCAGCAACGCGATCAAGTTCCTGCCCCCTGGCGGCAAGGCCGCGATCCGCTCGCGCGCCGACGACTTCCGGGTGCGGCTGGAAGTGCACGACGATGGTCCCGGGGTGGCGCCCGCCGATCGCGCGTTGCTCTTCACGGAATTCGCGCGCCTTTCCAACCGCCCGACCGGCGGCGAGGAAAGCACCGGCATCGGGCTTTCCATCGTGAAACAATTGATCGAAGGCGAACACGGTGCCGTCGGCGCGGAGTTTCCGCCCGCCGGCGGATCGGTCTTCTGGTTCGAGCTCCCGGTGGCGCCGGGCTCGTGACTCGTCTTCAAATGGGGAGGGCCCAGCTCCAGCTGGGCCTGATGTACCCACGTGATATCACGTTCGCGGTCCAGCGGGCTCGTCCGCCATAGGCTCGGCGGCGGCGGGAGCTGGACCCTCCAAAGACTCATGCAGGAGAGCGTTTAAAATTAAAGTATAGCCGATCAGGACGTATGATTCCCCACTACGTCATTCTGAGCCGTGCGAAGAATCCAAGTGGATGCGCGCTTTCCCTTGGATCCTTCGCTCGGCTCAGGATGACGGTGGCGAAAATGATCCGTCTTTCTCGACCGAGAGCTGGCTACGAATTTATTTTAAATGCTCTATCCTATTCAATCCGCCCCTCATCAAACTCGATGAGGTCCACCACGCTCACGATTTGGTCGGCGCGGTCGGCGCAGCCCATGTTAGTCAGCGCCTCCTTGAGAAATTCCCGGCCGCTCGGCGTCATGCCTTTCTGCACGTAGTCGCGGTTCCACTGGCTGACGCGCAGGTCGGCGGGAAGAATGGCCTTCAGCTTCGCGTCGATTTCCTCGTCGGTCGCGGACTCGAACACGATCTTTTCCACCGCCGCCGGATCGATCCCGAGGTGAAGGCAGAGAAAGCGATCCATGCCGCGCTTGTAGTTCTTCGCGTAGCTCGCCGGCAGGGCGCCGTGCGCCTTCACATATTTGGCCTTGGCGAGGAACCGCGGCAGGTGGAGCAGGCCGGTGGCGGCGTGCGGCACATACGCCGGCGGCAGCGTGGTCAGCACTTCCCCGGACGAACCAGGAATGGGTTTCGACGGCATGGAACCGAGGCGAACTTATTGGCGGCCAACTGGCAAGCACCGGCGTGGCCGCGGAAATGGGTGCCGTATTTTATTACACGTTTGGCCCGGGACGGGACATGACTCACACGAGCCTTGCGGGCACCGGGATTTCCGATGAAGGTCCAGCCCTCCGTGCAAAAGCTTTCCTTCGACAAACGCCGCATCAAGTTCCTCTTCCTCGAGGGCATCCACGCCAATGCCGTGAATGCGCTGACGAACGACGGGTACACCTCCATTCGCAGCCTGCCCAAGTCGCTGGCCGGCGACGCGCTGAAGACCGCGCTCAAGGACGTGCATTTCCTCGGCATCCGCTCGCGCACGGAGATCACGGAGGAAATGCTGGCCGCCGCGCCCAAGCTCGCCGCGATCGGCTGCTTCTGCATCGGCACCAACCAGGTCGATCTCCCCGCGGCCGCGAAGCGCGGCATTCCCGTTTTCAACGCCCCCTACTCCAACACGCGCAGCGTCGCCGAACTCGTGCTCGGCGAGGCCATCATGCTGTTGCGCGGCATCCCCGGCAAAAATGCGCTCGTGCACCGCGGCGGCTGGACCAAGAGCGCCGAGGGCAGCGTCGAGGTGCGCGGCAAGACCCTCGGCATCGTCGGCTACGGTCACATCGGCACGCAGCTCGGCATCCTCGCGGAGCACCTCGGCATGCGCGTGCTGTTTCACGACATCGCGGGCAAGCTTCCGCTCGGCAATGCGAAGCCCGTCGCGAAACTGGCGGCGCTGCTGGGCGAGAGCGACGTGGTCACGCTCCACGTCCCGGAGACCGCCCAGACGAAAAACATGATCGGCCGGGCGCAGCTCGCCGCGATGAAGAAGGGCGCGCACCTGATCAACGCCGCGCGCGGCACCGTGGTGGACATCCCCGCGCTGACCGACGCCCTCGAGCGCGGGCATTTGGGCGGCGCGGCGATCGACGTGTTTCCCGCCGAGCCGAAGGGCAATGACGAGGAATTCCAATCGCCGCTGCGGAAATTCGAGAACGTGATCCTCACGCCGCACATCGGCGGCTCCACGATGGAAGCGCAGGCCAACATCGGCACCGAGGTGGCCGACAAGCTGATCCGCTATTCGAACAACGGCTCGACCGTCACGGCGGTTAATTTCCCGGAGGTCACGCTCCCCGAACACGCCGGCACCGGCAAGAGCCGGCTGCTGCACATCCACCGGAACGTCCCGGGCGTGCTCGCGCACATCAACGAGCGCTTCAGCCAGCGCAAGATCAACATCTCGGCCCAATACCTGCAGACGAACGAGTTCATCGGCTACTGCGTGATGGACGTCGACGCCGCGGCCAGCGTGATCGCGATCGACGAGTTGCAAAGCGTCCCCGGCACGATTCGCGCGCGGCTGCTTTATTGAGGGGATTGCAGGTTTAAGCCCGTGGAGGGCCCAGCTCCCGCCGGGCCGCGCGCACGGGCGTGATAACACGTTCGCGGTCCAGCAAGGAGCGGGACCCTCCAGCAAAAAGGCCCGCCGGTCGGCGGGCCTGAATTTTCGGCGAATGGCTTTCGCTCAGAAGAACCGCACCGGCTTGGCCGCCATGCGCTCGTGTTCCTCGGCGGAGCAGCCGGCGTTGGTGGCGACGTTCACCGGGGCGGCGTTGGCTTTGACCAGGTTGTTGGCGAGCATGTAATTCTCCACTTCCTCGCCGGAAATGTCGGCCAGCATCACGCCATCGATCTCGACGCACGGGGACAGCGGCTGGCCGGACTTGCGGACCATCTCCTCGTAGTTGGCGCGGTTGTTGATGATGTCGATGTCCTCAAACTCCAGGTTGTGCTTGCGCATGATGGCGCGGACGCCATTGGACCAGCCACAGGACGGTTTGAGATAGGCTTTGATTTTCATGAGTGGGTGCGGAAATGATGGGACGGCACAACCTATGCGGCGCTTTTCCTTCTTCAACTTAAACTTTTTCGCCGCTTAGATCCCCTTCCCGTCCCGTGTCCGCTTCCTTTCCACTCCTGCTGGCCAGTCAGGCCTCGGAATATGCCCGGCTCGGCCTCGCGAATATCCGCCGCGAGTACCCGCATTACCTGCAGCACATGCTGAACGGGCCGGCCGATGCCCGGACGCCGCGCGAGCTCCACCCCGCCTTCTACGGCAGCTACGACTGGCATTCCTGCGTCCACCAGCACTGGATGCTGGTGCGGCTGGCCGTCATGTTCCCGCACCTGCCGGAGCGGGATGAAATCCGGCGGGTGCTCAATGAGCACCTCACCGCGGAAAACATGGCCGCCGAGGCGGCTTATTTCCAGGCGCCGGGCCGCGAGTTCTTCGAGCGTCCCTACGGGTGGGCGTGGCTGCTCAAGCTTGCGCAGGAAATCCGCGCGTACGACGCCGCGCTCGAGGCCAACATGGCGCCGCTGGTCACGTACATCCGCACGGGCTTCATGCGCTACCTCCGCGCGCTCACCACGCCGGTGCGCAACGGCGTCCACGGCAACACCGCCGTCGCCGTCGCGCTCGTGCTCGGGCATGCCCGGGCCCATGACGACCAGGAACTGAAGCTTTTCTGCACGGCGCGCGCGGCATACTGGTTCGGACACGACGTCAATTATCCCGGCCACTACGAGCCGTCGGGCGAGGATTTTTATTCGCCGTGCCTCGTCGAGGCCGGGCTCATGGCCCGCATCCTGCCGCGCGAGCAGTTCCTGCGCTGGTTCGACCGTTACCTGCCCGATCTCGCCAGGGGCCAGCCGGCCAATCTTTTGAAGCCGGCGAAGATCAGTGACCCGACCGATCCCAAGATCGCGCACCTCATCGGCTTGAACCTCAACAAGGGCTGGGTGTGGCGCCGCCTGGCCGGCCTGCTCGAGGCCGACGACCCGCGCCGCGCCCTGGCGATCGAGGCCGGCGCGGCGCATTACGCCGCCGCGCTGCCGTTGCTCGATGCCCGTGATTTCAACCGGTCCCACTGGCTGCCGTCGTTCGCGGTTTATACGATGACCGAGTGAGTTTTAATGGAGGGCCCAGCTCCAGCTGGGCCGGGTTTATCCACGCGATATCACGTTCGCGGCCCAGCTGGAGCTGGGCCCTCCACTTATAAGCACCCTCCCATGTCCACGATCCTGCTCCTCTGCCTCTCGAACATCTTCATGACCTTCGCTTGGTACGGGCACCTGAAGTTCCTGCACGACAAGCCGCTGTGGGTCACGATTCTCATTTCCTGGGGCATCGCCTTCTTTGAATACCTGCTCATGGTGCCGGCCAACCGCCTCGGCTACGGCAAGTTCACGGGTTACGAGCTGAAGATCATCCAGGAAGCCATCACCCTCGTGATCTTTGTCGTCTTCGCGTCGCTGGTCCTGGGCGAAAAACTCAAATGGAACTACGCGGTGAGCTTCCTGTTCATCGGCCTCGCGGTGTATTTCGCGTTCGGCGTCAACCGGACGGCCGCGCCGGGTGCCTGAGATTCTCTGCCCTCATTTAAGGCCGTTTTTGGGACACTCCGCGCTTGCGGGCCCCGCGGGCGCGACGAAGTCTCCTGACATACCGTTGTCAGCCCCCTGCGCTACAGTACCGCTTTAACCCTCCTACACGATTCCCATGTCCAAAGCCGATAAGTCCAAGTCCGACTCGCGCCTCGCCAACGCCGAGAAGTCCGCCAACCCCGCCCGCGAGAAGAACATCGATCTGGCCCTCTCTTCGATCACGAAGCAGTTCGGCGAAGGCTCGATCATGCGCCTCGGCAGCAACGCCAAGATGAAGGTCGAGACCCTCTCGACCGGCTCCCTCGCCATCGACCTCATGCTCGGCGTCGGCGGCCTGCCCAAGGGCCGCATCGTCGAGATCTACGGCCCGGAATCGTCCGGCAAAACCACGTTCTGCCTGAGCGTCATCGCCGAGGCCCAGCGCCAGGGCGGCCTGGCCGCCTTCATCGACGTCGAGCACGCGCTCGATCCGAAATACGCGAAGGTCGTGGGCGTGAACCTCGATGACCTGCTCGTCTCGCAGCCGGACTCCGGCGAGGACGCGCTCAACATCATGGAGACGCTCATCCGCTCGAACTCCATCGACGTCATCATCCTCGACTCCGTCGCCGCCCTCACCACCAAGGCCGAGCTCGACGGCCAGATGGGCGACATGACCATGGGCGCCCAGGCGCGCCTCATGTCGCAGGCCATGCGCCGCCTGACCGCCGTCGTCAGCAAGACGAACTGCGTGTGCATCTTCACGAATCAGATCCGCGAGAAGATCGGCGTGATGTTCGGCAACCCCGAGACGACCTCCGGCGGTCGCGCGCTGAAGTTCTTCTCCTCGATCCGCCTCGATATCCGCCGCAAGGACCAGTTGAAGACGCCGGACGGCCGGGTCATCGGCAACCGCACCAAGATCAAGGCCGTGAAGAACAAGGTCGCGCCGCCGTTCACCGAGGTGGAGTTCGACATCATGTACGACGAGGGCATTTCCGCCACCGGCTCGCTGCTCGATCTCGGCCTCGACCACAAGGTGCTCGAGAAGAAGGGCGCCTGGATCGCGTTCAACGGCGATCTCGTCGGCCAGGGCCGCGAGGCCGCCAAGGAAGCGCTCAAGTCCAATCCCGAACTCGCCGCCAAGGTGAAGGCCGGCATCCTGGAGAAAGTGAACGTCAAGGGCGGCGACTCGATCACGAGCGAGAAGGAATAGTAACAAGCCGTTCCCAATTCTGATCACGAAGCCGCAACACCTGCTGCGGCTTTTTTATGGGTCGCTCCCGTTCGTTTCATTGGAGGGCCCAGCTCCGGCTGGGCCGCGGGTGCATTCGTGATATCGCGTGCGCGGTCCAGCGGGCTCGCCCGCCATAGGCTCGGCGACGGCGGGAGCTGGACCCTCCAAGTCCAGCCCGCCCCCGCCCTCGCTTGCCAAATCCGTCCGGAACCCAATCTTATTCGCGCCGTCCCATAGCCTGCCATGCGCGCCACCCCCCGCCTTCTCCCCGTCGTTCTCGCCCTCGCTTTCATCCCGGCCTTTGCCGCGAAAAAAACGGCCGCCGAGCCGTTGGATGCGCTGCCCAAGCTGATTTCCACCAAGGGCAACGCCCCGAAATGGAAGAACGTCGACGAACTCAAACAATTCGCCCTCCGCGGCGACGCCCAGGCGTGCATGGAATTCGCGGATCGCAGCATCGAGGGTGACGGCGTCCCCAAGGACATCAAGCAGGCCGAGGCCTTTTTCGAACGCGCGGCGAAAAATGGCGCGCCGAACGGCTGGTTCCGGCTCGGAAAAATTTATCACGACGGCCTCGATGGCCCGGCCGACTACACCAAGGCCCTGGACTATTTCACCCTCGCCGCGCGTGGCGGGGTCTCGGAAGCCCAGCACAACATCGGCGCCATGCTCGTCAGCGCACGTGGGGTGAAACGGGACTACATTGAGGGGCTCGCGTGGTTGATCGTGGCCAAAAAATCCGGCGCGCCCACGGATGCCGAGGAGCAAGTGCGCAAGCGCATCGCGCGCCGCCCGGCGGACATCGCCGCCGCGGAAACCCGCGCCGCGGAAATTTCCGCCGACCTGGCGAATGCGACCGTCCGCACCGGCGCCTCCGCGATCGCTCCTCCCGCAACGAAGCCGGCCCTGCCCTCCTCCGTTTCGCCCGTAAAGCCCGGCATCGTCCCGCCGAAAATGGATCCCATCGCGCCGCCGAAGATTGAGGTGCCGCTCGCGCCGACGGAACCGTCAGCCCCTCCGGGGAAATCCTAGAGCATTTTCAGCAAAACCTCGCCGTTTTAAGTTTCAGAGAATCGTATTGTTCCCGAGACCGTCATCCTGCCTGCCCGCCTTAGGCTCGGCGGCGGCGGGAGCCGAGCGAAGCAGCAGGATCCAAGGGAGATGCGAGCCTCCGCTTGGATTCTTCGCGGGGCTCAGAATGACGACAGCAGGGAATCATACGTTTTGATCGGCTATACTTTAATTTAAAACGCCCTATCGCTGATCTTTCGGAATCACGAGCTTCAGCGCGGTGTGCGTAGCGGAGAAACCGCACACCTTGTTGTCGACAAGCCCGGCGGCCCGCGCGGCTTTCATCACGTCGGTGTCCTTGAGGGTGGCGGCCTTTCCCTTGAGCGAGACCACCCAGATCGCTCCGGCGGGCTGCAGTTGGGATTTGAGTGCCTTCAGTTTCGCCAGGTGTGCGGCGGTGTCCGCCGCGTAGAAAATAAAATCCAAATCCGTCGCCCTGGGCGCCGCGAGCCCGGTCGGGACGCGTTGTTTCAATTGCGCGGAAAATTCCCCGTCGTCGACGCCGAGCACCGCGACGCGCGAGTCCGGCTTCACGCCGAGTTTGTCGATCAGGCTTTTCGGCGAGCGAATCTTGAGCGCCCAGTTCTCCGCGGTCGCGCGGCTTCCGAGCTCGAGGACGGCCCGGCCGCCGGCGTGTTTGATGACAAGCGCGCCCTTCGCGTCCGTTTCAACGCCCCGGATCGTGGCGAACGCGATGTCGAGCCGCACCCCGCCGCGAATTTCGACGCGATCGGTGTTCAAGTGCGCCCGGCCCGGAAAAGTTTGGGTACCGAGGCTCACCGGGCAGATCGCTTCCAGTCCCATGTCCCGAACCAAACATAAACCGCCGGGGTGATCACGACGAAATGCGACGACCGCCCGGGTGCTTTTCGCTTTTGCCTTAAGGGCGCGGTTCGCTTGCGTCAGGCGGATGTCGTTTTCCCCTGATACCATAGCCGCGCTCGCGACGCCGGTCGGCACCGCGGCCATCGCCGTGGTGCGGGCCAGCGGCCCGCTCGCGGGCGAGATGGTGCGGGCGATTTTCGGCGCGGTTCCCCCGCCCCGCGTCGCGCAACACGCGGACTATCGCGATGCCTCCGGACGCCTCGTGGACGATGTCCTGTTCACTTTTTTCGCCGCGCCGAATTCCTTCACCGGCGAGGACACGGTGGAGATTTCCTGCCACGGCAATCCCTTCATCGCGCAGAAAATCCTCGGAGACCTGCTGGCCCGCGGTTGCCGGCCGGCGGACGCCGGCGAGTTCAGCAAGCGCGCGTTCCTCAATGGCCGCATGGATTTGAGCCAGGCCGAGGCGATCATGGACCTGATTCACGCCCGCAGCGAAAAGGCCCTCGCCGCCGCGAACCAGCAACTCCGCGGCGCCCTGGGCCGGCAGATGGATTCGCTTATCCAGCAGCTGGTCAACATCTTGTCCATGGTCGAGGCCTATGTGGATTTTCCCGAGGAGGACTTGCCGGCCGAGGACCAACGGGCTTTGGAACGTCAGTTGGAGACCCTGATGGCCGACTCCAGCCGTCTGCTCGCCACCAGTCGTTACGGCGATCTGCTCCGCGAAGGCATCAAGACGGTGATCGTCGGCGAGCCCAACGCCGGGAAGAGCAGCCTGCTCAACCGGCTGCTGGGGCGCGATCGCGCGTTGGTCAGCGCGGAACCCGGCACGACGCGGGATTACCTCGAGGAACCGGTGGTGATGGGCTCGCACTGGCTTCGCTTGATTGACACCGCCGGCCTCAATCCGACGGCTTCCTCACTCGAGAAACACGGAATCGACAAGACCTACGAGCAGGCGGCCGCGGCGGATCTTTTCCTGTGGGTGATCGATTCCACGCTACCGATTCCACTCATGCCGGCGGCGCTCGCGAAGCGCATGACGCCGGCGAACACGATCGCCGTATTCAACAAGATCGATCTTCCGCCCCTCGAGCGCACGCCGCTCCCCGACGCTTTTCCCGTCGTGAACGTTTCCGCGCTCGACGGCGCGGGTTTGGAGGCACTCCAGGCAGCCGTCACCCAACTCGCGGATGCGTTCCACGTGGAAATCGGCAGTGAGCTGATTGCCATCAATGCCCGCCATGCCCACGCACTTGAAACCGCCCAAGCGAGTTTGCAGGCGGCCCGGCGGAAGGTGGCTGCAAATGAACCCAGCGAATTGCTCGCGAGCGATCTCCGCGAGGCCTTGGACGCATTTGGCCAGGTGGCAGGGAAAATCGACAACGAGCGCATCTTGGATCAGCTCTTTGCCTCCTTCTGCATCGGAAAATGATATTATATCAAAATAGTTATTTTGATAAGGAATCTAATTTTAAGTGATCTATAACCAAACGCCGTTCGAAGTGATTGTTTGCGGCGCCGGCCATGCGGGCGTGGAGGCGTGCTTGGCGGCCGCGCGGATGGGACGCTCTACCCTGCTCCTTACGGGCAACATTGATACGATTGCCCAAATGAGCTGCAACCCGGCGATCGGGGGACTGGCCAAGGGACAGATGGTCCGCGAAATCGATGCACTCGGCGGCGAGATGGCAATCAACACGGACGTCACCGGAATCCAGTTCCGCTTGCTCAACGAATCGAAGGGGCCGGCGGTCCAGTCTCCACGGGCTCAGTGCGATAAGAAAGCTTACCAATTCCGCCTGAAGCATACGCTGGAGCTCCAACCGAACCTGCAGGTTTTCCAAGCCACTGTGACCGGGCTGATCTTCAAGGACGGGAAGGTCGTCGGGTGCCGCACGAACTTGGACATCGAGTTCATGGGCCAGACCGTGGTGATTACCACCGGTACGTTTTTGCGCGGCCTCATGCATGTTGGGCAGAACAAGAACGAAGGCGGCCGGCTGGGGGACTTCAGCGCGAAGACGCTCTCCAGCAGTCTGCTCGAAGCGGGCATCGAACTGCGCCGGCTCAAGACCGGCACGCCGCCCCGCATCCTCGGCCGAAGCATCAATTTTCATGGGCTCCAGGAACAGAAGGGCGATGCCGAGCCCACGCTATTCGCCTTTCACGATACCCGGGATGGCGCCGATCTGTTCCACGTGGAACAGACGGGCGAGCGTCGGGCCGGTTGGAAGCCGGGCAGTGAACAGGTTTCCTGCTGGATGACCCACACCACGTCGCGCTCGGCTGAGATCGTGCGCGACAACCTGCACAAGTCCGCCATGTACTCGGGCGAGATTGAAGGGGTCGGCCCGCGCTACTGTCCGAGCATTGAGGACAAGTTCGTCCGCTTCGCGGATAAGCCGCGCCATCTCCTCTTCCTCGAACCCGAAGGCCGGAACACGAACGAGTATTACATCAATGGCCTGTCGACGAGTTTGCCGTTCGATGTGCAACTGGAGTTGGTGCATAGCATCCCAGGTCTTGAGCATGCCCAGCTGTTGCGGCCGGCCTATGCAGTCGAATACGACTTCGCCCCGCCGACCCAGATGTTTCCGTCCTTGGAATCCCGGAAGGCGGAGAACCTGTTTCTCGCAGGTCAGATCAACGGCACTTCCGGTTATGAAGAGGCCGCTGCCCAAGGCCTCGTCGCCGGCGTCAACGCGGCGCTGAAGGCGAGGGGAGCCGCGCCGCTCATTATTCAGCGCCACGAAGCCTATATTGGGGTGCTGATCGATGACCTGGTAACGAAGGGCACGACGGAGCCTTACCGCATGTTCACAAGCCGAGCCGAACATCGATTGCTCTTTAATCACGGGAGCGCCGAACTGAGGCTGCTGGAGCATGCGCAACAGCACAATCTGCTATCCAGCAGCAGATTAGATAAAATATCCCAGAAACAGGCGCGGGTGGCCCACTGGGAGAGTCACCTTGAAACCGTCAAGACCGCGGGAGGAAGTTGGGCCGACTCCATCCGCCGGCAAGCGGACCAGGCAACGTTGCCCGCGGAATTTCTCGCCGAATCCAAAGAGGTGAGGGAAGAGGTTTTGTACCGGGTCCGGTATCGCGGCTATCTGGACCGTGAGAGGCGTCAGATCGAGAAGCTCAAGGATGTGGAGAAAATCAAAATCCCCTCCTCCCTCGACTACCTCTCGATCGCCGGCCTGCGCCGCGAAAGCGCCCTGAAGCTCGATCAGTTCCGCCCGGCCAACCTGGGCCAGGCCAGCCGCATCAGTGGCGTGAACCCCGCCGACATCAGCATTCTCATGGTGCTCATTGCCGCTAGTTCCCGGGCGACGAAGCCCTGAGCCGGACGATCCCGAGGTCCTTATCCGCAGGTGTGACAATCTCGTGACGCCGGTTAATTCACTGGAAAGGCCCCCTCTCACGGCAATAATCGCCGCCACTAATGGATAAGAAAAAGATCCTGGTCGTCGACGATGAGCCTGATGTCACCGATTTGGTGGCGTACCACCTCAAGGCGAAGGGATTTCACGTGGAATCCGTCAACGACGCCACCGCCAGCATCTCCAAGGCCCGCGGCTACCAGCCGGACCTGTTAATATTAGACATAATGATGCCGGACCTCAGCGGCATCCAGATCTGTCGCATCCTGCGTTCTGACCCCAAGCTTTCGAAGGTGCCGATCATCTTCCTGACGGCCAAGGCCGAGCCACCAGACCGCATCGAGGGCCTCGAGTCCGGCGCCGACGATTACGTGGGAAAGCCATTCAGCCCGAAGGAACTCGTCCTGCGCGTCGAATCGATCTTCCGGCGTCTCGCCGCACCCAAGGAACCCGCCTCAACGCGGCTGCAGGTCGGCGACATCGTCCTCGATGGCGAAACCCACCGCGCCACCGTGCGCGGCAGCGTGCTCGAGCTTACCGCCACGGAATTCAAGCTGCTCCGCCTGATGATGGAGCGCCAGGGGCGCGTGCAGACCCGCGAGCACCTGCTGCTCAACGTCTGGAACTACGCCACGGAGATCGAGACCCGCACCGTCGACACGCACGTGCGCCGCTTGCGCGAGAAGCTCGGGCCCGAAGCGGGCTGGATCGAAACCATTCGCGGGGTCGGTTATCGCATCGCCGAAAAGAAACTGTCGGCATGACCGCCGGGATAATCGTTCTCCTCGCCGCCGCCCTCGTCGTCCTGCTGGGCGTGCTGCGACGGCAGAACCGCGCGTTGCAGCAACTGCGCGAAGCCGTGCGCAGCGGCCAGCCGTTGCTGCGGGAGGACGTTTCCCTCGGCGATCTGCCGGCGTGGCCCGTCCTCGCGGAAAACGTCAACCAGCTGATCATCGACAACACCGCGCTCCGCCAGCAGCGCACCGACCAGCTCGCGCAGCTCGAGGCCACGCTCGGCAACCTGCGCGAAGCGGTGCTCATCGTCGACGAGTCGAACTACATCCACCTCGCCAACCGCGCGCTCCGGGAGATTTTTCCCGCGGCGCGCGACCTCGTCAACCTGCGCCTCGAGCTGATCGTGCGCAGCGGCCCGTTCCTCGACTATGTGCGGGCCACCCGCGCGGGCCAGGAACTGCCGCGCGAGGAATTCGAACTCATCGACGGCGCGAGCGTCCATTGGATCGAGGCCTCCGGCGCGCCGATCCCGTCACCGGACGGCAAGTCGCAATGGGCGCTCTTCGTCATCCACGACCTCACCAGCCAGCGAAAACTCGAACGCGTCCGCCGCGATTTCGTCGCCAACGCGTCCCACGAGCTCCGCACGCCCCTCAGCATCATCAAGGGCTACATCGAAACGCTCGTGGACGGGCATGAAACGATGCCGCTCGAGGATCGCGCGAAATTCCTGAAGACCATCCAGCGGCACAGCGACCGCCTGAAATCCATCATCGACGACTTGCTGGCCCTCTCGCGGCTCGAGTCCGCGACGCCCGGCCTGAAGTTCGCGCCGATGACCCTGGGCACCTTCTTTCACGCGCTCGCCGACGAGTACCGGAACCGCCCCGCCGGCGCCAACCACGAGATCGTCGTGCAGGTGCCCGCGGAGCTCGGCGTAATCGAGGCCGACGCCGAGAAGCTCACGCAGGTCTTCGGCAACCTGCTCGAGAACGCGCTCAAATACACGCCGAAGGGCGCGCGGGTGGAAATCGGGGCGCAGGCGACGTTTGAAAATGAAATCGAATGCCATGTGCGCGACAACGGCGCCGGCATTCCCGCCGAGGATCTGCCGCACATCTTCGAGCGTTTTTTCCGCGTGGAAAAAGGCCGCTCGCGCGAAACCGGCGGCACGGGCCTCGGGCTGAGCATCGTGAAGCACATCGTGCAGTTGCACGGCGGCCGCGTCTGGGCGGAAAACCGCGAATCCGGCGGCCTGGCGATCATCCTGCGGCTGCCGCGGGTGCAGAAGGCGTGAAGTCGGCCGCGTCGCCGCGACGACGCAAACGAATACATGATTGCCGTTCGAATTTCGGTGGGAGGGGTTTTATACCCCGACTCGAACGCGACCGGGCGCCCGGGTCGGGGTATAATACCATTTATCTTTCAAAAGTATAATAACCTCGCCTTGGAGGC
>CAZEUN010000039.1:0-20009 GCA_964515595.1 uncultured Oleiharenicola sp.
CACCTTTCTCTTTGTGCCTGTCGCCGCCACAGGCCTTTTGCAGAGGTCTCGTCACATGTTTGCAATGCGCCCGCTCTGGCATGACACGTAATACGTGACATGTTCCGTGGGGTGATCGCCTGATAGGTGACGCTTTCGGGGGGATTGATCAGGCAGCATGGCTCCAATCGGGTGATGTGTTTTTTTCAAATTGATCATGGGCGGTGGCGGGATCGGCGGCGCGGGCGGGGCGTGCCGCCGTGGGCCTTCAGCTCGCCGGGGCGGCGGCTGGCCACGCGGATGCGCTCGGCGGGGCGGTCGAGCGGGGAAAAGTCGCGGCCGCCGTTGCTGAGCGTCGCCACCCGCGTGAACTCCGCGCCGAGGAAGACAATCTGGCCGGCGTAGTAACACCAGAGCAGCAGCGCCACGAGCGAACCGGCGGCCCCGTAGGCGCTCGTGACACGCGCGTGGGCGAGGTAGTAGCCGAGGCCCAGCTTGCCGAGAGTGAACAGGCCGGCGGTCACCACCGACCCCAGCCACACGTGCCGCCAGGGCACGCGCGCCGCGGGCAGCAGCTTGAAAAGCAACGCGAACAGCAGGGTGGTGACGGTGAACGACACGAGGGAGTTGGCGATCTCGAGGTAGAACGCCGGCAGGCCGGCCCGGTGGGCGCCCCAACTGGTCAGCCAGGCGAGGCCGGCGCTGAGCACGAGCGACACGAGCAGGAGGAAACCCGTCGCGAGGACGATCGCGAGAGAGAAGAGCCGGTGCGCGAGCATGGCCCAGAAAGCGAGTTTCGGCGGCGTCACCCGCCAGATGGAATTCAGCGCGTCCTGCAGGTGCGCGAACACGCCAAATGCCCCGAAGACCAGGCTCACGGCGCCGACGGCCGTGGCGAGGATGCCCTCGGGCTTTCGTTCGGGACTTTCCAGCGAGGCGACGGCTTCCGCGGCGGGTCCGCCGACCACGTCGCGAATTTCCCGGACGACCGTTTCCCGGGCGACCGATTCCTCGAAAAACACGCCCGCGAGCGCGAGCGCCAGCACCATGAGCGGCGCCACGGCAATGGTCGTGTAGAAGGCGAGCGCCGCGCCGAGCCGGGTGACATTGTCCTCCACGAATGCGCGGGCGGTTCGGTGGAGAATGCGGCCGGTGCGGGTCAGGAGCATGGGAAAACGGCGGCGCCGGGCCGGCGCGGGCAGATCCCCGGACGCGGGCCGCTCGCCCGGCACGGGCCTAGCGGCGGTCTTCGCGATGCTCCCGCTCGCGGGCGGCCAGCATCTGGTCGTGCTGGGCTTCCTCGACGCCCTCGCTGGCGAGGCGTTCGATGGCGCTGACGTCGTCGTCGGGCTCCTGGTTGGGAATCTGGCGGCCGGGGACGCTGAGGGGCTCGCTCGGGTCACGGGTGATCGCCCCGGCGCTTTCGCCGTCGGAATCGGTCGAGGCGGGGAGGAGTTCGCCGGAAAGTTCGGCCCACGCCTCGGCGCGGTCCTCCTCGGCCACGCGGTCGGGCGAACGGCCGCGGATCACCGCAATCTCGCGGGCGCGCGTCTCGACAATGTCGTCGGTGATTTCGCCGGTGCCCTGGCCGTGGAGGAGAAATTTGTTGCTGGTGGGTTTGTTCATGGAGTGGAAAGCACGGAGGGTTGGAAGGGCGGACCGGATCGCTCGCCGCATGGGAAGATGGACGAGGGCGGACGCCTGGCTTCGGGCGTCTCGCGGTGCACGTCAGTCTGGCGCGGCGCCGCCAAACGAGCGGGAATGGTCCGGGCTGAAAAAAAACGCCGGCGGACGGCGCGTCCGCGGTGGGACGGAGCGCGACTGCGATCACCGGGGCCGGCGCCAGCGACGGCGCGTCCTCCTGCCCGCGTGTCGGGAGAGACCGGGCAGGGGGGGGCGGCCGGGCCGGATGAGCGGTCCTTAGCGGGATGGCGGGGCCATCTGGATGTTGTTGGTGACGTCGCGGACGCCGGCGATGCCGCGGGCGATCTGCTCGGCGCGGGTCTTCTGCGCGGCGTTGTCAACGAAGCCGCTCAGCTGAACCGTGCCATTGTAGGTGTCGACCTTGACGTCCATCGCCTTGACGACGTCGTCCTGGACGAAGGCGCCCTTCACCTTGGCGGTGATGGCACTGTCATCGATGTAGGCGCCGGTGCTGCGATGTTCGGCGGTCGAGCCGCAACCAGAGGTGAACGCGATCCCGGCGGAGCCGAGAAGGAGGGTAGTACAAAACAGGATCTTTTTCATGGTAGTTGGTATGGATGGCGGGTGATCCGCCACCGATTGCCGCAGAGCCTACCGTCCGCCGCGGTTTGCGACAATCGAGTGCGCTGCTGAACCGCGCCCCGGAATTTCCCCGATGAAAACGCGACGCCAGAGTGAATGCACCTACCGGTGGGGTAGGGATCAGCCCGTCGTAAAATCCACTGGCTCCACCCACCGGTTTCCCTGTCTAGCGAGCAGGGCCAAGAGTCCTTGTTCCGGGGCGGTGAGTTTTTCCGCCCGGCCAGCCAGCGGAACAAGTCGAGTCAAAGCCCGTGCCACATGCCTCACAGCGAGAAAAAAATCATCCGGGTGCTCGTGGTCGAAGACCGCGAGGACGATTTCGTGTTCCTGTCGCACGTGTTCAAGCTCACGCGGAACGCGGCGTACGAGCTCGATTGGAAGAGCAGCTACGAGGCCGGGCTCGACGCGCTGCGCGCGGGCGCGCACGACATCGGGCTCTTCGACTACAATCTCGGCACGGGGACCGGCATCGACCTGCTCCGCGAGGCGCAGGCGCGGGGCGGTGTCATGCCGATCGTGCTGCTCACGGGCCACGACAGCCCGGAGATCGACGAGGCGGCGCTGCGCGCCGGCGCGGTCGATTTCATGAGCAAGGCGCAGCTCGAGCCCGTGCAGCTCGAGCGCGCGATCCGCTATGCGCTGCGCCAGGCGGAAATGCGGACGCAGCTGCAGCAGAGCCGCCAGCAACTCGACCTCTTCATGCGCAGCGTGCCGTGCGCGGTCGCGATCCGCGACGAGCACGGCGACATTCTTTTCCAGAACGACCTCTTCGCCGAACATTTCCAGCCGGCCGGCGACACGCGGCCCACCAGCCTGAACCCCTTCCCGCCGGTCGACCACGAGGCGCGCCCGTGCGTGAGCCGCGGCCGCCACTGGCTGGTGAACTCCTTTGGCATGGTCGATCCCGAGCTGCGCCGGCTGCAGGGCTTCACGGCGCTGGACGTCACGGAGCGCGTGCAGGCCGAGGACGAGCGGCGCAAGACCACGCAGCTGCTCGACAGCATCATGCACAGCCTGCCGGTCGTCGCCGGGCGCATCGATGACACGGGGCGGATCATCGAGGCCCGCGGGCAGGGGCTCGCGCACGTCGGGATCGATCCCGGGCAGCTGCCGGGCCGGCTCTTCACCGAGCTTTATCCCGCGGCCGCCGACGCCTTGCGCGAGGCGATGGCCGGCGCATCGGCGACCTTCCCGCTGTCCGGCCGCCAGGGCGGCACGGAGTGGCACGCGGAATTTTTTCTCAGCTACGATGCGGCCCAGGAGGGCGGCGCGACTTTCTTCGGCCGCGATGTCAGTGCGCGCCGCTGGCTCGAGCGCCGCCTGCTCACCGTCAGCGACGATGAGCAGCAGCGCATCGGCGCGGACCTGCACGACGGGCTGGGCCAGCAGCTCACCGGTCTCTCGTGTCTCGCGGCGGCGCTGCGGGACCGCCTGCAGGCGGTGCGCCCCGCCGAGGCGCAACAGGCCGGCCTGATCGCCCGGCTGGCCAACGAGGCCATCGCCCACTCGCGCGCCCTGGCGCGCGGGCTGTGCCCGGTGCAGCTGGAGAATGCGGGGCTGGTGCTGGCGCTCGAGGAGCTGGCCGGCCAGGCGCAGACGCTGCACGGGGTGAAGTGCACCTTCGAGCTCAAGGGGCCGGCGCCGCAATGCGACCACCTGACGGCACTGCATCTTTACCGCATCACCCAGGAGGCCATCCACAACGCCGTGCGCCACGGCAAGGCGCGGACGGTACGGCTCGTCCTTTCATCCACCCGCGGCCGCCAGCATCGCCTCGCCATCCAAGACGATGGCCACGGCTTTCCGGTCGACGCGCACGGCCAGGCGCCGGGCGGCGGACTGAGGCTGATGGGCTACCGCGCGGCGGTCATCGGCGGAAATCTTACGGTCGATTCCCGACCGGATCACGGCACACGCATCACTTGTCACTTCACAACCTTCGTGAACAACCATGAAAGCACCCATTCAAGAAAAAACACCCCCGGCGACCGCCCAGCCGAAAATTTCCAAGTCGCCTGCTAAGCACCGCATCCTGCTGGTCGACGACCATCCGATCACCCGCCAGGGTGTCGCGGTCCTCCTCAACCAGGAACGCGACCTCGAGGTCGTCGGCGAGGCCGACAGCGCGCCCGCGGCCATCGCCTTCCTGCAGAAGACGCCGGTCGACCTCGCCATCATCGACATCACGCTCAAGACGACCAACGGCGTCGAGCTGATGAAGCACATCCGCGTCCTCGCGCCCGACATGCCCGTGCTGGTCATGTCGATGCATGACGAGAGCATCTACGCCGAGCGCGCCATGCGCGCCGGCGCCCGCGGCTACATCATGAAACAGGAGGCCAGCGCGAAGATCCTCACGGCCGTCCGGGCCATGCTCGCCGGCGACCTCTACCTCAGCGACCGCATGAAGGAGCGCGTGCTGCACCGCTTCGTCAACAATCGCAAGGAGCGCGTCGGTTTCAGCATGGACACGCTCAGCGACCGCGAGATGGAGGTCTTCCAGTTGATCGGCGAGGGCTACAGCACCCGCCAGATCGCGGCGAAGCTCAACCTCAGCGTGAAGACGATCGATTCTTATCGCGAGCATCTGAAGCTCAAGCTCCAGCTCGAGGCCGGCAAGGATCTCGTGCGCTACGCGATCCAGTGGATGAAGAGCGAACCCGCGCCGGGTTGAGTTTCCGAGGCTATCATTCTGGGTGCAGCGGAGATTCATGCGCGCGGGCGTGGCGTCACGTTCGATGCCGTGGATCCTTCGTTTCACTCAGGATGACAGGTTGGATAATGGGCTGGTTGGGGATGGGTGGTGAACGCGTACAAGCTTCACTCCCGGTCATTCTGAACGAAGTGAAGAATCCATGCGCACGGGCGTGACGCCGGTCTCGTGCGGATGGATCCCCCATTTCCCCCAGGATGCCCCGGGATGGGCCGCGAGGGTACGGGCGGAAAAGAGGAAAGTAGGTGTCCACCTACCCCTTTTTGGGGGACCAACCCCGTTGGTATCGGCGGAACTTTTTGGTATCTTCACTCAATTGCCGACCGGACGGTCACGGTGTGTTAACTGTGTGCTGTCGATCCACCGAGGCCGCCCGGCCGGCAACCTTCCTTCTCAATCCCGTCAACCGTCGTTACCCCCGGCGAACATGGCTACCCTGTCTACCCCCGACCACCCCGGGCTGCTCGATGCTTATCGTCCTTCCTATGAGGAAGTGGAGCACTACAGCCTTTTGATCATGCAACACGAGCGCCGGCCGTCCTCCGCCATGAGTGACTGCCAGCACGAAGCCGAACTCCATCTTTGGGCGCTCCGATCCTTGCGCGCATCGCGCATCTACGGAAAACGCCTGGCCGATTGCGTCGGCGGTGCCTAGGCCGGTCCCCTCCCGCAGGCCAGTTGCGGGGGTCAAGGCACCCAACCCGGCAAACCTAACAGGCGGGCTCCTCGCGGAGCCCGCCTGCTTGGTTTGAAAGGGTGTGGCTAGAGTGACTTCGGAGCACCTCAGGCACTGCCCGCCTTCGCCACGGCTGCGGCGGGTCCCGAACGAGATCCTTTCTAGAGCCGGAACCATTCAGGAGAAACCGCGAAGGACGCGAAGAAACGCGATAGTTGCGAGTCTGACCTGATCCCAAGCGCCTGGAGCTTTTGCACCAGGGCCGCAAAGGCCGCGGTTAGCAGTTCCGGTGGAGGGCCCAGCTCCGGCTGGGCCGCGAACGTGATATCGCGGGCGCGTGCCGGCCCAGCAGGAGCTGGGCCCTCCAGAAGAACGCAGCGAAATCCTGGTCCGGGGATCTTCTGCACGGCTTTTGGGCTCTTGGGGTAAAGGGCAGAAGCTTGGACCTGAGCACAGCCACGGCTTTGCCGGAAATGCTCCTGCGCTCGCAGAGCCCTCCTACTCGTCGACCTGGCGCTTCAGGCTTTCGGCCTGGCGCAGGTGCTCGCGCAGGGCGGGCAGGTGACGGTGGGCGAAGGTCACGACTTCCGGGTCCATGTCCTTGTCGCGGGCATAATCCTCGAGGGTCTCGATCGCGTCGCGATGCAGCTTGGTGATCCGGTCGATGTAATCCTGGTCGAGTTCCTTGGAGTCCTTGTTCTGCCAGTTGCGTTCGTCCTCGGCCATCTCGCTCGAGCTCTTGCCCGTCGGGACGAGGATGCTCTTGGACTGGGCCATGCGGTCGATTTCCTGCTGGAGATCCTGGCTCGTGTTCTGCAATTGCTCGGCGAACGTGCGGACCTGGCGGTTGACGGCGCGCGTGGCGGCGATCTGCGAGATGCGCAACTGCTCCGAGGTGAGCAGGGAGATTTTATTGATGACGTTTTCCGTGTCGCGTCCGGGAAGTCCGTTCGATGAGCGCGGGGTCACTTGATCCGCGATGGTCGTGGGCGGCGGCGTGATCGGCTCCGCCAGACTTGGCGGAGTGGGGCGCACCGGGGAAAGGCCCGGCGGCGGGTAGGCTTGGGCGTCAGCCCGGATGGCCCCCATCAGGCCCGCCAGCGCAGCCCCGGCCGCGCGAATGAGCAAGGGGAAGCGGCGTGAAGTTTGCATATCCTTATAGTAGTGCACCGGCCCGGTTGGTGCCATCGGAGCGCCCGATTAGACCGGCATCCGGGGCGCGCCGGATGAACCCGGCACGGTCAGGCGGTTTCGCGCCGGCAGCGGCGGGGAAACGTCCGCGGCCAGCGGTGATCCTGAATTGCTGTCGGTGGGGGGCGCGGGAAAATCGACCCAGAAGCGGCTGCCGGAGCCCGGCGCGGATTCCAGTCCGCAATTTCCACCCATGCGGCTGACGGCCTTGCGGACGAGCGCGAGGCCCAGGCCTGTCCCCGGGTAAGCGGTGGTGTCGGGGCCGCGCTCGAACAGTTGGAAGATTTTCCCGTGATGCCGCTCGTGGATGCCGATGCCGTTGTCGATGATCCACAGTCGGACGAAACCGTCGCGCTTTTCCGCCCGCAGGCGGATCACTGGTGCGCGGCCTGGCGCGGTGAACTTCAAGGCGTTGGAAATCAGGTTGGAGACCACCTGGAACAGGCCCGCGTCGTCGGCGAGCACCAGGGGCAGGGGAGGCTCCACGATGATCTGCGCGCCCAGGCGCTGCGTCACGGCCTGCTGTTGCGCGATGGCCTCCGCCACGGCGTCGTCGAGGGAGCGCGGCGCGAGGGAAACCTCGCCGCGGCCGAGCCGGCTGTAGCCGAGCAGGTCGTGGATGATGACGTCCATGCGCACCGCCGCGGTGATGATGCGGTTGAGATGGGCGCGGCTTTCGGCGGTGAGTCCGTTGTCGGCGTCATGACCGACCGCCTCCGCATAACGTCGGATGAATTGAAGCGGCGTGCGGAGGTCGTGGGAGACCGAGTAGGTGAAGGCCTCGAGCTCCGCGTTCACCTCGCGCAGCGAGGCCGTGCGCTCGTGCACGCGGGCCTCGAGCACGTCGGCGTGCCCGCGCAGGAGTTCCCGCGCGGCGGCGAGGTCGGCGTAGGCGCGGTTGCGCTCGGTCACATCGTACGCGTGGAACACGGCGCCGCGCACGCGGCCGCGATCGTCGGGGTCGGGGCGGAGGGTGACGGCCACCTCGCGTTCCGTGCCGCCGGCCTGGAGGCGTTCCTCGTAGTTGACGGTTTCGCCGCGCAACGCGGCGCGCACGTGCGCCGCCGTGCGTTCCGGGCCGTCGGCCGCGCTGGCTTCCGCGAGCGGGCGGCCCGTGATCGCGGGATCGGCGCGCCCGAGCCATTCGCGGTACTTTTCATTGTGCACGAGGACGTGGCCGTCCGGGCCCACGTAGGCCACGAGCGCGGGCACGGCGTCGATGATCGTCTTGAGCAACAGGCGCTGACGGCCGAGCTCCGTCTCGCTGGCGGCCGCGCGGTGCCGCGCCTGTTCGGTGTCGGCCAGGGCGCGCACCGTGTGCTGGTGCAGGCGCGCATTGTCGATCGCGAAGCCTGCGAAGCCCGCGATCTTCTGGCCGAGGGCGAGTTCCTCTGTGCCCAAGGTGCGGCCGGACGGCCCGGTCGCGAGCGTCAGGATCCCGATGATGCGGCCGCGCGCGAAAAGCGGCACGGCGAGGTGGGAGACCAGCCCGAGCGCCTCCAGCGCCTGCTGTCGCGAGGGCGCCGGCGCCGGGCCCAGCAATTGCGCGAGGTCGACGCGCGGCGCGAATTGGGCCTCGGCGGTTTCCAGGACGGCCTCGACGGGGCGGAGGTTGGCCAGCGCGGCCGAGGCATCGGGGCGGGCGCGGGCCGCGACCGGCCACAGCAGCTCGAGCGGGCCGTGTTCGGGGGCCAGTTCGAGGCAAAAATAATCGGCCAGGGCCGGGACCGCCGCATCGGCCAGCGCGCCGGCCACGCGCTGCAGATCCAGGGAGGTGCCGAGACTGCGCTGAAGACGCGCCACGAAATCGAGATCCTCGCGCTCGCGGCGCGACGTGGTGATGTCGATGCAACTCCCGATGAAGCCCTCGAAGCGGCCGTCCGCGTCCCGCCGCGGCACCGCGTGTTCCAGCAGCCAGCGGTAGGAACCGTCGGCGTGCCGCAGCCGATACTCGAACTGGTAGGACCGGTGATGCGACAGGGCGTCGGCAAAGGTATGGCGGTGCGATGCGCGGTCGTCGGGGTGAATGTGCGTGATCCACGCCTCGGCCAGTTGTTCGCGTCCGGGATGACCGGTGAACGCGAGCCACGTGCGGTTCGCAAAGATGCAGTGCCCGGCCGCGTCCGTGGACCAGATGAGCACCGGGGCGCTGTTGGCCATCACCTCGAATTTATGCGCGGCTTCCGCGACCGAGGAATGGGTGCGCACCACGGCGCGGTGCAGCACCTCGCACAGGATGCTCAGCACGAAGCCTTCCATCAGGAAGAGCAGGAAGGCGACGGCATCGCTCACATCGTGCAGCACGAGCAGCGGCGGCACGACGAAGACATAGACCGTCGCGATGCCGCCCGCCACGGTTGCGAAGAGGCCGGCCCGCGCGCCGCCGTACCAGGCGCTGACGAGCACGGCGGGCAGCAGCAGGGCGAACGGGGAGTGCCAGCGCAGCCATGGTTCGAGGTAGGCGCGCAGCCCGAAGGCGATCGCGAGGCTGCTCAGGACAACGGCGAAGCGCACCCACGCGGGCCGCTTCACCGGAGGTTGGAGCATGTGAAAGAGAAAACCGGCCACAGCCGCCGAATATGCCGACGACCGTCTGACTGTCAGTCCCGCGCGCATCGGTAAATTCCCCGATAGATGACTCCGGCGGAATCCGGTGCGAGGGGATGGGGGCGCCTTGCCCTCGAGCCGCGGAGCGTCCCGGGGAGAGGCCGCTCCGTCTTCATCACGACGCCTTGCAGACGGGCTCGAAGAAATCCTCCATCGAGGCCTTGCGGCCAAGCTCGGGGGCGGAGTTGAGGATCAGCTTGCGCAGGCGCTCGCGGGCGCGGGCCATGCGGCTCTTGACGGTCCCGAAGTTAAGCTTCAGCGACGAGCCGATCTCGTCGTACGAGTAGTGCTGGATGTAGCGCATCCGGAGGATGTCGCGGTGCGGCGTGTCCAGCTGGTCGAGGCAGCGGCCAACCAGCTCGACGAATTCGTTGCGCATCGTCTGGCGCAGCGGGCTGGGGGAATCCGTCGCCTCGAGTTCCGGCATCTGGTTCGGATTGTCCGCGCTGATCGGTTGGTTGAGGGACATCGTGTCCTGGCGGTGGCGCCGGAAAAAATACCAGTAGCGGTTGCGCGCGAGGTTGGTCGCGATGCGGTAGAGCCAGGTCGAGAGAGACGAGTCGCCGCGGAAATTCGCCAGTCCGCGGTGCGCGCGGATGAAGGTGTCCTGCGCGATGTCGTCGGCGTCGAGGTCGTTGTTCAGCAGGCGGCGGGCGATCGCGAGCACGCGCGGATGATAGTGATTCATGATCTCCGCGAAGGCGGCCTCATCGCCGGCATGGAAACGCCGGACCAGTTCGGCGTCCTCGGCGGCGCGGGTGGGGCGCAGCGGGTTGGCAGGGGTGACGGAGCGCGGGGGCCGGGTGGTGTTGGGGAACATGGGAGATGTGTGAGTTACGCCCCCACCATAACCCAGCCGCTGCGAGCGACCCATGGGGCGTGCGCCCCCATTTGCGGTAGGCGGTAACCCACCCACCTGCGGTGTTTATTAACCGGCGAACTACCGGTTAATAATCAGCCGGTTAAGTCCGGGTGCCCCGCCGGCCGCCCGTGAAGAGCGAGACCACGAAGAGCAACAGGAACAGGAAAAACAGGATTTTGGCGACCGAGGCAGCCAAACCGGAGATGCCCCAGAAGCCGAGGGCGCCGGCGACAATCGCCACAATGAGGAAGATGAGGGAGTAGCTTAACATGATGGTACGGGGGTTGAGGGACCTGATGCGCCCCGGTGGGATCGGACCACCGGCAGCGGCATCTGTTTTAGAACTGATAGCCGACGCCCAGGCTCCAGTTGAGTCGGCCGTCGTGGAAGCGGTCATCGATCTGGTTGCCCTTATCGAATAGCCAATCATAAGACACCAACGCGTAAACGAAGGTCTGTGATTTCATGAAGAACTTTGCGCCGCCCTCCAGGCCGGCCGTCCAGGTGTCGTTCACGCTGTTGCCATAGAGCCGTCCGGCATTGACGCCGAGAAAGGGGCGCGTGGTGGAGGCGTCCGCAAAGTGCCAGTCATAGGCCAGCCGCGTGGAAGCCACCCAGCCGTTGTCGCTGTTTTCCGGATTGTTGTAGCTGATGGCCTGGCGGAGGACCCACTCGGACCGCGGGGAGGTGAACATGCCGTAGGAGAGGTCGAGGGCGCCGAACGAGTCGTCCAGGTCGGTGTTGCTGCTGCCGCTTCCGCCGATGGTGAACTCGCGCGTCGCGTCGGTTTGCGGTTGCGTCATTTCCGTGAGCGTTTGGGCGAACGCGCCGGGCAGGAAGGCGGTGCCGCCGAGGCCCGCGAGGAGGAGGAGCAGTTTGATCTTCTTCATGGTTTTTATTTTGGTCTGTGGTTTGAGGACGGCCGGGTCATGGCCGTCGAGGGAGGTCGAAAATAACATCGGCCGGCGGCGCGGGGCATCGGGAGTCCTCGGACGCCGTCCATGGTGAAATGTCCGGTAGGCGCCGACGGCGGCCAACCGCGGGGTGCGTAGGCTCGCGGCGCGGGGGCCGGGCAGGGGCGGAGTCGGGTTAGTGGGTAGGCGAATTCCGCCGGCGGGACGTTCTATGGAGCCGAGGAACCCGCACGTCCGCGGGTGCAACATGAAATTCCCTTCCCTTCGATTCCCCGCGCGCATTTTAGCGGCCGCCCTGCTGGCGGCCGTCGCGGTGGGGTCGACGGGTTGCGCGACCGGTGGCGGGCTCATGGCGAGCAATGCCGCCGCGACGCCGGCGCCGGCCACGGGACGCGTCCTGACCGGCGCGGAAGTGCGGGCGGTGATCCCCGGGGCGATCATCGGCGACGATCGCTACGCGGAGGTCAACAGTGCGTGGCTGCCGGCCTGGTACCGCCTGTTTCGCGGCCAGTTGTTCAAGCTCGGCATCGTGAACTGGGACGAGCGCTTCGACTGCAATCGCATCGCGGATTTTTATTCAAACCTCGCGCAGGCCTTTTTCTCGATCGAGATGTTCCACTCGCGCACGCCGGCGCAGGCGCTGGCGCTGGGCCCCTATTGGTACGTGCGCGCCGACGGCAAGGGGGCGCATGCGGTGATCCAGGCGCTCACGGAGCGCGGCCGGGTATTCATCGACCCGCAGACCGGGCGTGAGCTCGAGCTCGAGCCCGTCGAGATCCAGAGCGCGTACGTGCAGATGTTTTAAGGGCGTGAGTTGGATGGAGGGCGGCCGCTGGCTCGCGGGGCACGGCTGAGACCGCCTTCCTCGCACGGCCCGCCGGCAAGCGGCGGCCCTCTCCGGATGGAGAAGGAGCCACCGTCGTAAGACGGCGGGCGCCAGCGGTCTTACGACCGCGGCTGCCTCTCGGCAGCGTGAAGCGCACGTTTTTCGCATCCCGTCCCGGAACCCGTTTGTAGTCCAAACGCGGACACGGCGGCCGACCTGAGGCTTACAAGTTAATCAGACCCGCGCCGATAATGGGTGGCCGTCCTACCGGCTACGATGTCGGCGCATGAAAAAATCAATCCGCGCCGTTCTCGCCGCCTGTGTCATGGTGATCTTCACCGTGGCCGCGCGCGCCATTGAAGCGACCTGGAACTACGCTGTCCAAGTGACGGCCTCTGTCCAGTCCGCTCCGGCCAAAATCACGCTCAGCTGGACGCAGGACACTACGTCCACGCCGTCCGGTTATACCGTTTATCGCAAGTCACCCGGCGCCACCTCCTGGGGTTCCGGCACTTCGCTTTCTGGCAATGCCACCTCCTATGAGGACACCAGTGTATCCGTGGGCACGGCCTACGAGTACCAGGTTGTCCGCAACACCAGCGCCTACACGGCCTATGGTTATGTTCTCTCCGGCATCGACGTCCCCGTGGTGGAAAACCGCGGCAAGGTCGTGCTCGTGGTGGACAACACCAACGCCAGCGCGCTCGCCGCCGAGCTGACCCGCCTGCAGGATGACCTGACCGGCGATGGCTGGACGGTGGTCCGCCAGGACGTGTCGCGCAACGATTCGCCCGCCGCCGTGAAGGCCCTCATCAAGGCCGCGTACAACGCCGACCCGGCGAACGTTAAGTCCGTCTTCCTGTTCGGCCACGTGCCGGTGCCGTACTCCGGCCAGATGAATCCCGACGGCCACCCCGATCACCTCGGCGCCTGGCCGGCCGACGCCTATTATGGCGACATGGACGGCAACTGGACCGACTCCTCCGTCAACTACACGCAGACGGTCAACACCGACCCGGCCGACGCCGCGCGCCTGACGAATCGTCCGGGCGACGGCAAGTTCGACCAGGTCACGCTGCCCTCGGCCATTGAGCTGCAGGTCGGTCGCGTCGATCTCGCCAACATGCCCGGCCGCCTCGGCTGGGGTTCCCCGCCGACCTTCAAGACCGAAACCGAGCTTCTCCGCCAGTATCTCACGAAGGACCATAACTTCCGTCACCGGATCATGAACGTTCAGCGCCGGGCCATCATCGGCGACTACTTCGGTGCCCGCAACGGCGAGGCTTTCGCCGCCAGCGCGTATCGCGCGGCCGCCCCGCTCGTCGGCAACGACAAGATCACCAACCTGAACGTCCAGTTCAACGACCAGAAGGGCGTCTTCGTGCCCGCGATGGCCTCCGGCGATTATCTCTTCGCCTATGGCTGCGGCGCCGGCGGCTACAAAGGCCTCGCCGGCCTCGGCAATGTCGGCAATTACAACGAGACCGATACCGTTGAACTCGTTTCGAACGATATCCACGGTGTCTTCACCTTTCTCTTCGGCAGCTGGCTCGGCGACTGGGACAACGAGGATAACGTCCTCCGCTCGGTTCTCGCGACCCAGACCAACGGCCTCGCCTCGGCCTGGTCCGGCCGCCCGCACTGGTTCATCCACCAGATGGGCCTCGGCGAGACCATCGGTTCCGCCGCCCGCCTGACGATGAACAATCCGGGTGACGGCCTTTACCGCACCCAGATCAATGCCGCCGCCTATTCCGTGCACATCGCCCTCATGGGCGATCCGACGCTGCGCCTCCATCCCGTCGCGCCCCCGGCTTCGCTGGGCGGCACCGCCACGGGCAGCGCGGTCGCCCTGACCTGGGCGCCGTCGCCCGACAGTGTCATCGGCTATAATGTTTACCGTGCCACCTCGGCCAACGGTCCCTTCACCCGCCTCAACAGCTCGCTGCTCACGTCCACGATCTATACCGACCTGAGCGCCCCCGCGGGTGCGACCTACATGGTCCGCGCCATCAAGCGTGAGGTGTCGCCTTCCGGTACCTATTTCAATGCCTCCCAGGGGCTCTTCTGGAAAACCGGCGGTTCCTCCGGCCCGGTGGTGACGATTGATGTCACGGCCCCGACCGTCTCCGTCTCGGCTCCCGCCGCAGGCGCGACCCTGACCGGCACCGCCAATGTCACGGCCAACGCGGCCGACAATGTCGGCGTGATCGGCGTGCAATTCATGCTCGACGGCAACAACGTCGGCGCCGAGGTCACCTCGGCCCCGTTCACCTTCGCGTGGGACAGCTCCACCGCGGCCAACGGCCCGCACACCCTCAGCGCCATCGCCCGCGATCTCGCCGGCAACCGGACGACGTCCGCCGCCCTGACCGTCAACGTGAGCAACACGTCGACCGGCGGCAGCACGCCCGCGACCTCCACGGCATGGGTGGACGATGCGCTGCCCGCCGGCGCGACCGGCTCCGGCTCGAATGGCGACTCCTGGAACTGGGTGACCAGCCCCGCGCCGTTCTCCGGCACCAAGGCGCACCAGTCCGCCTTGGCCACCGGCCTGCATGAACATTCGTTCAGCTGGGCCAGCGCCACGATGCCTGTGGCCGCCGGCGACAAGCTCTTCGCCTACATCTATCTCGACCCGGCCAACCCGCCGACCGAGATCATGATCAGCTGGCTCGCCGACAATTGGGAGCACCGCGCTTTCTGGGGTGCCAACGAGATCACGTACGGCACCTACGGGACCCCGAGCCGCCGCTACGTCGGCAATCTTCCGGCCACCGGCCAGTGGGTCCGCCTTGAAGTGCCCGCCAGCGAGGTCGGCCTCGAGGGCCAGACCGTCACGGGCATGAGCTTCGGCCTCAACAACGGCAAGGCGACCTGGGATTACGCCGGCCGCGCCTCGGCCACCTCCGGTTCGCCCGGCACGGGCGGCGGCAGTGGCACGCCGACCATCACGGTCTCCTCGCCCGATTCCGATGCCGTGATCGGCGGGACCAACACCGGCGCCGTGACCTTCACGCGCAACGGCGGCAGCACGAGCGCTGCGCTCACCATTAAGTACGCCCTCAGCGGCAACGCCGTGAAGTGGGTCGACTACCGCCGTCCCGAGGGCGACATGCCCGTCGAGATCACGATCCCGGCCGGCGCCTCGTCCGCCACGCTGACCCTCCAGGCCATGGCCAATTCGACCAACGCGGCCTCGCCGGCCGTGGTGGTGACCGCTGTGGAGGACGCCGCCTACACCCTGGGCACGCCGAAATCCGCCTCGATCAGTATCTTCGCGGCGGATTCGACGCCGCCGACCCCTCCTCCCGCCACGGGCGACAAGACTGCTCCCGCGGTTTCGATGTCGAAGCCGAAGCTGGCCGCGACGGTGACCGGCACGGTGGACGTTGCCGCGACCGCGACCGACAACGTCGGCGTCGCCGGCGTGCAGTTCCTGCTCGACGGCAAGAATCTCGGCGCCGAAGTCACGACCGCTCCTTATACCTACCGCTGGGACACGACCACGGCCACGAACGGGACCCACACGGTGGGTGCCATCGCGCGTGACGCCGCGGGCAACACGACCAAGGCCCTGGCCGGCAGTGTGACGGTGAAGAACACCGGCACGACGCCGCCGACCACGCCGCCGACCCCGACCACGGGGACCGGCACGGTTCTGGCCTGGGTGGACGACGCGCTGCCCGCGGGCGCCATCGGCTCGGGCTCGGCGGGCGACGGATGGAACTGGGTGACCAGCAATCCCGCCCCGCAATCCGGCTCGAAGGCTCACCAGTCCAACCTGGCTTCGGGTCTCCATGAACACTCGTTCAACTGGGCCAACACCACGATGGACGTCGCCGCGGGCGACACCCTCGTCGCCTACATCTATCTCGATCCGGCGAATCCGCCGACCGAGGTCATGATCAATTGGCTCGCCGACAACTGGGAGCATCGCGCCTATTGGGGCGCCAACGAGATCACCTATGGCACGAACAACACCGCCAGCCGCCGCTACGTCGGTCCGCTGCCGGCCACCGGCCAGTGGGTGCGCCTCGAGGTTCCGGCCGCGCAGGTCGGCCTCGAAGGCCAGTCCGTCCGCGGCATGAGCTTCTCGCTCCAGAATGGCCGCGCCACCTGGGACAACATCGGCCGCGTGCCCGCGGGCTCGTCTTCCGGCGGTTCGTCCACGGGCGATACCTCCGGTTCCGGCCTCGGCACCACCACCGTGACGCTCGCCGCCACGGACACCGTCGCGGCCATCGCCTCGAGCGATGACGGCGCGTTCACCTTCACCCGCACCGGCAGCACGAGCGCCGCACTCACGGTCAAGTTCGCCCTCTCCGGCACCGCCGTAAAGTGGATCGACTATCGTCGTCCGCAGGGTGACATGCCGGTCGAGGTCACCATCCCCGCCGGCGCCTCGTCGGTTGCCCTGCCGATCGTTGCGATGGGCAACGCCACCGCGGTCAATCCGGCGACGGTCATCGCCACGCTGTCCGATGATGCCACCTACACGGTCGGCTCGCAGAAGACCGGCACGATCACCCTCGTCCCCACCGCGCAGGCGGGCACGGGTTCGTCGGGTGGTTCGGGCACAGGTACCGGAACCGGCACAGGTACCGGTACGGGTACTGGCACGGGCACCGGCTCGACCGGCGGCACTGTCGACACGTCCGGTGCTCCGGCGACCAGCGTGGTCGATTATACCAAGCTGACCATCCCGACCGTCGGCAGCAGCACGCTCCATGTGCTCTCGCCCACGACAGTCGAGCTTGTCCGCATCAACACGGCCGCGGCGGGTGCCGTGGTCGACAGCTGGAACTTCGTCAACAGCGCCGGCGTGTTTACCGCGCCGTCGAGCTCGCAGCTTGCCGTGACGGTCAACGGCCAGACGGTCGCCGTGCAGTCGGTTGGCTTCAAGCGCCGCCCGTTGTACGCGCCGCTCGTCAACCGCGATCTCCGCATCGCCAACAGCCTCGTGCTCCAGCTGGCTTCGCCGGTCACCGACGGCCAGACGGTCGTGGTCACGAACCCGGGCCAGAGCCTCTGGCCGGCGTCGATGGAGTTCAAGGCCGTCGCGCACGCCCTGCGCTACAGCCCGGCCATCCACGTGAACCAGGAAGGCTACGTCACCAACATGCCCAAGCGCGCCGCGGTCGGTTATTACCTCGGCAACCTGGGCGAGATGGTGGTTCCGAACCTGACGTTCTCTGTGGTCGACGCCGCCACCGGCAACGTCGCCTACTCGGGCACGCTCACCGTCCGCCCGGACACCGGCTGGACCTATTCGCCGGCCCCGTACCAGAAGGTCTACGAGGCCGACTTCACGGGCCTCACGGCCGCCGGCGAGTACAAGCTCGTCGTCCCCGGCCTCGGCGCCTCGCTGCCGTTCCTCGTCGACGATGGCATCGCCATGGCGTTCGCCCGCACCTACGCGCAGGGCCTCTATGCCCAGCGCTGCGGCTTCAGCAACGACCTGCCGTTCACCCGGCACACGCATGATGCCTGTCACACGGCGCCCGCCTCGATCCCGTCGGGTTCCGGCTTCGACTGGACCTGGACGACGATCGCCGGCTACGCCAACACGATCAATTCGAACAACCCGACGCAGCGCGCGCCCCGCCTCACCTCGGAGTCCGCGATGCTGTTCCCCTTCGTCAACAAGGGCACGGTCGACGTTTCCGGCGGCCACCATGACGCCGGCGACTACAGCAAGTACACGACGAACTCCGCGGTGCTCCTGCACACGCTGATGTTCGCCGTCGACTCGATCGCCGGGGTGGCGGAGCTCGACAATCTCGGCCTGCCCGAGAGCAGCGACGGCATCAGCGACATCATGCAGGAGGCGAAGATCGAGGCCGACTTCATCGCCAAGCTGCAGGATGCCGACGGCGGGTTCTACTTCATCGTGTACCCGAACGATCGCGAGTATGAGTCCAACGTCCTCCCGGACCGCGGCCAGCCCCAGATCGTCTGGCCCAAGACCACCGCCGCCACCGCGGCGGCCGTGGCCGCCCTGGCCGAGACGGCCTCGTCCCCGCGCTTCAAGGCCGCCTACCCGCAGCAGGCCGCCGCCTACCTGGCGAAGGCCAAGGCGGGCTGGAAGTTCCTGAGCGATGCCATTGCCAAGTATGGCAAGGACGGCGCCTACCAGAAGCTGACGCACTACGGTGACGACTTCACCCATGACGACGAGCTCGCCTGGGCGGCCGCCGCCATGTTCGCCGCCACCGGCGACCAGGCCATCCATGCCACGCTCAAGTCGTGGTACAACCCGACCGATCCGGCAACTTATCGCTGGGGCTGGTGGCACCTGTATTCGTCCTACGGCAACGCCGTGCGCTCCTACGCCTTCGCCGCCCGCAGCGGGCGCATCCCCGCGGCCTCGCTCGACGCCGCCTACCTCGCAAAGTGCGAGGCGGAGATCCGCGCCGCCGGCAACGACGCGCTGAAGTGGTCCCAGGAAAGCGCCTATGGCACCAGCTTCCCGACGGACACCAAGCACGTGCAGGCCGCCGGCTGGTACTTCTCCGGTTCGCAGGCGTTCGACCTCGCGGTCGCCCGCCAGCTCGATGGCCGTGCGGACTACCTCGACGCGATCATCCGCAACATGAACTACGAGGGCGGCTCCAACGCCGTCAACGTGTCCTACGTGACGGGCCTCGGCTGGAAGCGCCAGCAGGAGATCGTGCATCAGTACGCGCAGAACGACGACCGGGCGCTGCCGCCCAACGGCATCCCGCTCGGCAACCTCCAGACGGGTCCCGTGTACACGGGCACCTATGGCACCGACCTCGGCGCGCTGACTTATCCGCGCGACGACGGCCAAGGTTCCTCGCTGCACGGTTTCTATGATCGTTGGAGCGACACGTTCAACGTCACCACGGAGTTCGTCCACCTGGACCAGGCCCGCGGCCTCGCCGCGGTCGCCTACCTGGCGGCGCTCACCCCGGCCAAGAGCCAGTCGTGGAAGTCGGCGGCGGCCACCATCACCGGCATGCCGGCGACGCCGGCGCTCGGCACCCCGATCACGGTCGGCGTGCAGGTGCCCGGCATGGACCTCGAAGGCACCCGGATCATCTGGGAAGCCAAGGGCCAGTCCCCGGCGTTCGGCGAGACGTACACGTTCACGCCCTCGGGCTACGGCGCCCAGTGGGTCGAGGTCGAGGTGCAGTGGCCGGACGGCCGCCGCGCCGCCGGCCGCGCCACGCTGTTCGCCGAGAACGGCCTGCCGACCGTGACGGTGGCGGCGACCGACGCCAGCGCCACCGTGGGCACGTCCGACTCCGCGCTCTACACGTTCACGCGGGCGGGCAGCACCAAGGACGCCATCACGGTCAACTACCGCCTTTCGGGCACGGCCGCCAAGTGGACGGACTACCGCCGCCCGCAGGGTGACATGCCGGAATCGATCACGATTCCTGCCGGCGCTGCCTCAGCCACCCTGACGATCAACGCCGTCGCCAACACCTCCGGCGCCAATCCGGCGACGGTGGTCCTCACCTTGCAGGACGGTTCCGGCTACAACGTCGGTTCCGCCTACATCGCCAACGTTTCCATCAAATGATGATTCCTCACTTGATCGACCTCATTTGCCGCGGCGCTTCGCTGGCGGCGCTGGCCTGGGCCGTCTTCTCGATGGGCTTCACCTCGGCGGAAAGAAAATCCGCGGAGGTGCGCATCGAGCGTCCCGACCAGCATCAACCGGGCGACCACAACACCGGTTGAACCTAAGAACTACTGTCCGGCAACGGCGGGCGTCCTAAGCGCCCGCCGCCGGGGAACGAGCGGCCGCTCCTTCCCCCGCCGGATAGCACCCCGGAGCCCCGCAGGCGAAAGCTTGCGGGGCTCTTTTTTTGGGCCGGGTGGGGCGCGGACTTCCGCCGTCGCCGAGCCAATGGCGGACTGTCCGTGGTCCCCTCTATGAAGCCGGAACGATGCAATTGAACCGCGAAGGGCGCGAAGGTCCG
>CAZEUN010000040.1:0-3885 GCA_964515595.1 uncultured Oleiharenicola sp.
TATAAAATCCCTCCCACAGACACCCGTACCGACCGGTCCTGGATCAATGTTCAATGTTCATTGTTCGATGTTCATTGGTCATATCGGAGTCCCATCGGATCCGCCTCCGTAGCTCGAAATGACCAATGAACGTTGAAAATTGAACAATGAACATTGGTTAAGCGCCATCGCTCGGTGGGAGAGGTTTTATACCCCGACATTCCGCACCATTGATCACCGATTCAGTCGGGATATAAAATCCCTCCCACAGACACCCGTACCGACCGGTCCTGGATCAATGTTCAATTTTCATTGTTCGATGTTCATTGGCCATATCGGAGTCCTATCGGATCCGCCTCCGCGGCTCGAAATGACCAATGAACGTTGAAAATTGAACAATGAACACTGGTTAAGCGCCATCGCTCTGTGGGAGGGGTTTTATACCCCGACATTCCGCACCATTGATCACCGATTCAGTCGGGATATAAAATCCCTCCCACAAACATCCGTACCGACCAGTCCCGGATCAATGTTCAATTTTCATTGTTCGATGTTCATTGGTCATATCGGAGTCCTATCAGATCCACCTCCGTGGCTCGAAATGACCAATGAACGTTGAAAATTGAACAATGAACATGGGTTGAGCGCCATCGCTCTGTGGGAGGGGTTTTATACCCCGACATTCCGCACCACCGATTCAGTCGGGATATAAAATCCCTCCCACAACCGCCCGTACCGACCGGCCCTGGATCAATGTTCAATTTTCATTGTTCGATGTTCATTGGTCATATCGGAACCGGCATCCCCGTTCGAAATGACCAATGAACATTGAACAATGAACGATGAACATCACTTCAGCTCTGCTTGACCAGCGCCGCCACCGGGAAGTCCTTGAACAATTCCGCAGGGGTCACGTCGCCCTCCAGCGTGGCGCCCGTCAGCCAGTTTTTCCATCTGCCCGCCGGGAGCGGGACCAGCGTGTTGCCCCAGTCACCCCGGAGGCTGTGCGTGAACCGCGGCACGAGCGTGAGCACTTCCCCGCCCCGCAGGAAACCGAAGACGTGGCCGAGCCGCGAGCCCTGGGCCACCACCGGCTGGTAGGCGCTGCCGCGGGCAAAACACCGCGCCTGCGCCCGGCGCAACGCGAGCCCGCGCGCGATGAGCCAGAGCTTGGCGCGGCCGGGGTCGACGGCTTCCGAGGTGGGAGGGGTTTTATACCCCGACGGAATTGATGCCGACTTCGCGGGTTGTTGGTTGTTAGATGTCGGGTGTTGGAGCTTTGGTGGAGGGCTCAGCTCCTGCTGGGCCGGTGCGCCGGAGGCGGTCCAGCTGGAGCTGGACCCTCCACAATCCTCCAAAATCCTCTCCCGCATTTCAAAATCCACCGGCCGGCGGTTGTCCGGGTCGACGAGACTCAGATCCCACAACTCCGCTCCCTGGTAGAAATCCGGCACGCCGGGCGCGGTGAGCTTCACCAGCGTTTGCGCCAGGCTGTTGATCCGGCCGGGCAGGATCAGCGGACGCACGAAAGCCTCGAGGCTCGCCTGAAACTCCGGCGACGCGAAGATGCCCCCGATGAAACGCTCGACCGCCTGCTCGTACGCGGCGTTGGGCGTGCGCCACGAGGTGTGGATCTTCGCCTCGCGGCTGGCCTTGAGGATGTAGGCCCACGCGCGCTCCTGCGACAGCGGCCACGCGCCGACCAGCGTTTGGTAAAGCAGGTACTCGACGTGCCGGTCGGGCTCGCGGCCGCCCCACGCCGGCAGGTTCAGCGCCGCCCACTCGCGCAACACCGCGGCCCAGCGCTCCGTGTCCTCCGTCAGCACGCAGATCCGCGCCCGCACGTCCTCGCTCCGCTTGGTGTCGTGCGTGGACGTGGCGAGCAGCGTGTCGGGCCAGCTCTCGGCGAGGTGGTGACAGAACTCATGGAACTTGTCGGATGAAATGCCGAGCAGCGAGGCCTGCGCGCCGACTTCGTTGCAGGCGACGAGGCGGTCGTAGCAGTAGAACGTCGTGTCCTCGACCCCCTTGGCCGTGACGGCCGGCGTGAGTTGCTGCCAGCGGGCGATGAGCTCGCGCGCGGCGGGCCCGGGGGCATCCGCCAGGAAAACCTGCTCGAGGAAATCGAACACGCGCGGCTCGATGCCCTCGGCCTGGCTGCGGGCCGAGGCGAACGCGCGCGTGACCACGGCCCGGTCGAACGGATCCGCCGCGCGGTCGTCGCGGTAGGTGCGGTAAACCGACAACTCCACCGTGAGCAGCCCGAGCGCCGCGTGCAGCTGCGCGGGGCTCAGGTCCCACGTGTGCCACGAGGCCCGCGCGAGCGCGACGGCGTGCCCCGCCAGCCGGTCGAGGTCGGAGGGAAAGTGCTCCGCGAGGATATGCGTCTTTGTCTGGCGCACGACCCGCGGCAGGTTGACGGTGTGTCCCGTGAAATCGGCATAGATCCCGGACAGCGCGTCGGATTTCTGTTCGTCCATCCACAGCCGGTTGACCTTGCCAAGAAAATCGTAGCCCACGGTGCCCTCGACGGCCCAGTCGGGCCGCAGGCGTTCGTCGTTCTCGAGGATTTTCTCCACGTAGATCCGGCCGCCCGGCACGAGCTCGCGCAGCCGGCGGCAATAATCCCGCGGATCGCGCAACCCGTCCGGGTGATCCACGCGCAAGCCGTCGATGTTCCCCTCCGCCACCATCGCCGCGATGCGCGCGTGGGTCGCCTGAAACACCGCGGGGTCCTCCATGCGCAGCGCCACGAGCGAGCCGACATCGAAGAAGCGCCGGTAATTCACCACCTCGCCCTCGCGCCGCCAGAAATGCAGCGCGTAATGTTGTGCCTCCAGAATCTCGTGCACGCGCGCCGGGTCGTGGTTGATTTCGGCGATGACGCCGACCGCCGCCACCTCGTGCTCCGCCCAGATTTTTTCCGCCGCGGCCAGCGCGCGCGCGTAGTCCCCTGGAGGGTCGGTCTCCCGACCGACCTTGGCCTCGAGTGGAGGGTCCAGCTCCCGCGGGACCGCGGCCGGTTGGGAAACCGGCCCTCCCGGGGATGCCGCGGCCCAGCCGGAGCTGGGCCCTCCACTTTCAGATTCGGTGGGAGGGGTTTTAAACCCCGACTCAGGATGCCCGGAGCCGGTCGGGGTGTAAAACCCCTCCCACATTTTCAGCATCTGCTCGCGCGCGGGCGATGGCAGCAGCTTTGCCCACGAGACGGGATTGAGCGGCCAGGTCTGGCCGTCGCAATCGAGCCGCGGACGCGGACCGTCGGTGATGAATTTCAGTTTTCCCTGCTCCAGCGCCTCGCGGTAGCTCGTGCCGAGCGTGGCGAGGTGCAGACGCCAGCGTCCGTCGGGTCCCTCGGGCGCGATGTCGAAGAACCGGGCGTAGCGGCTGGCCGGACCGTGCGCGAGCAGGTCGTCCCACCACGGGTTGTGCGCGGTGACCGCCATGTGGTTCGGCACGATGTCGAGCAGGATCCCGAGCCCAAGCTGGCGCGCCGCCGCGCTGAAGTCCCGCCAGGCCGCGGGCCCGCCGAGGTCCCCGCTGATGCGCGTGGGATCGGTGACATCGTAGCCGTGCTGGCTCCCCGGCCCGGCCTGCAGGCACGGAGAGAGATACACGTGGCTGATGCCCAGCCGCGCCAGGTAAGGCAGGATCCGCGCCGCCGCCGCCAGGGGAAACCCCGCGTGCAGCTGGAGACGGTAAGTGGCGTGCCATTCACGAGACATGGTGAAAATAAGGAAAACCTGAAACCTCAAACCTGAGACCTGAGGGAGTAAGCATCATCGTCGCGACTTTCGTTGGCCTCGTGAAATGATTCGAGGAGGTGGAGCGCACCCCAGTGCGCTTGCCTTGAGAGAAACGCACTGAGGTCCACCCGTCGCATGACCTATGGCTGGCAAGCCGTGC
>CAZEUN010000040.1:3985-9124 GCA_964515595.1 uncultured Oleiharenicola sp.
CCGACCCTCCACATAACGCCGCAGGTGGAGCGCACTGACCCCAGTGCGCTTGCCTGGAGAGAAACGCACTGAGGTCCACCCGTCGCATGACCTATGGCTGGCAAGCCGTGCGCCTCGTCGAGAAGAGGGAGCCAAGGTTCAGTTTTCATCGTTCAATGCTCATTGGCCATTTCGAGCGAAGGTGCGGGGAATCGAAATAATGCCGGACCGGATTTCTGGAGGGCCGGTTTCCAAACCGGCCGAGGTCGGTGCGGAGACCGACCCTCCACATAACGCCGCAGGTGGAGCGCACTGACCCCAGTGCGCTTGCCTTGAGAGAAACGCACTGAGGTCAGTGCGTTCCACCTGTTGCCGGATTCCGGGCATTAAACTCAGGTTTCCTTGTCCGCCGTAGGCCCGGCGAAGGCGGAAGGTTTCAGGTCTCAGGTTTCAGGTCTCAGGTTTTCTAGCGTCCATCAGCTCCCATGGCTCAGCAGCACGAAGGAACGCGGGGCCAGCTTGACCACCGCGTCGCGCGCGAGCCGGGGGCCCTTGTCGGGTTTTTGCGCGGGCTCGTTGGTATCGATGACCAGCTGCCAGGCGCCGTCGACGGCATCGGCGGGGAGCTTAAAGTCGACGGGCTCGTGGTGCGCGTTGAGCAGCATGAGGAAATCGCGGTCCTCGACGCGCTTGCTTTCCGCGTCGCGGATCTCCGGGGCATCGCCATGGAGAAACAGGCCGATCGAGCGGAGCAGCCCGTTGCCCCAATCCTCATCGGTCATCGGCGCGCCGTCCGCGCGGAACCAGGCGACGTTGTCGCCCTGCCGCGCGCGCGCGGCGCTGGTCTCGTAGTAGCTGCGGCGCCAGAAATTCGGGTGCGCGCGGCGGTAGTGCACCATCCGGCACGCGAAATCGAAGAACGCCTGCGACTCCGCGTCGAGGTCCCAGTGATGCCACGCCAGCGCGGTGTCCTGGCAGTAGCCGTTGTTGTTGCCCTGCTGCGTGCGGCCGATCTCGTCGCCGCCGGAGATCATCGGGACGCCCTGCGAGAGCAGCAGCGTGCACCAGAAGTTGCGCATCTGTTTCCAGCGGAGCGCACGCACCTCCGGATCGTCGGTCGGGCCCTCGGCGCCGCAATTCCACGAGTGGTTGTCGTTCGCGCCGTCACGGTTGCCGTCGCCGTTGGCATCGTTATGCTTGTCGTTGTAACTGACGAGATCGCGCAGCGTGAAGCCGTCGTGCGCCGTGATGAAGTTGATGCTGGCCGACGGCAGGCGCTGGTTGCGCTGGTAGAGGTCGGCGCTGCCGTTGAGGCGCGTGGCGATCTGCGACAGCAGGCCGTCGTCGGCCTTCCAGAAGCGGCGGACGTCGTCGCGGTACTTGCCGTTCCATTCCGTCCAGCCGACGGGAAAATTGCCGACCTGGTAGCCGCCGTCGCCGAGGTCCCACGGCTCGGCGATGAGCTTGATCGGGGCGAGCGTCGGGTCCTGGTAGATGAGGTCGAAGAACGGCCCGAGTTGGTTGACGTCGCGCAACTCGCGCGCGAGCGCCGACGCGAGGTCGAAGCGGAAGCCGTCGATGTGCATTTCCGTGACCCAGTAGCGCAGGCTATCCATGAGCAGCTGGAGCGAGTGCGGGTGAACAAGGTTCAGCGTGTTGCCGCAGCCCGTGTAATCCATGTAGTAGCGCCCGTTGTCCGCGACGGTGCGGTAGTACGCGCGGTTGTCGACGCCGCGGAACGAAAGCGTGGGGCCGTTCTCGTTGCCCTCGCCGGTGTGGTTGTAGACCACGTCGAGGATCACCTCGAAGCCCGCATTGTGGAGATCCTTCACCATCTGCTTGAACTCGCGGACCACGGCGATCGGGTCGCCGGCCGCGCTGGCGTAAGTCGGTTCGGGCGAGAAGAAGTTGAGCGTGTTGTAGCCCCAGTAATTCCGCAGTCCCTTGTCGATGAGATGGCGGTCGTGGATGAAGTGATGCACGGGCATCAGCTCGATCGTGGTGACGCCGAGTTTGCGCAGGTGCTCGATGCTCGCGGGGGATGCGAGGCCGGCGTAGGTGCCGCGCAGGTTTTCCGGGATGCCCGGGTGAAGCTTGGTGAGGCCGCGGACGTGCGCCTCGTAGATGATCGTCTGGTGCCACGGGATGTCGGGGCGCTTTTCGTCGCTCCAGTCGAAGTGTTCATCGACCACCATCCCGAGCGGCGCGAACGGGCCGCTGTCGCGCTCGTCGAACGAGAGGTCGCCCGCGGGGTCGCCGATCGTGTAGCCGAAAAGCTCGTCCGCCCACGTGAGTTCGCGGCCGATCGCCTTGGCGTAGGGATCGAGCAGGAGCTTGTGCGGGTTGAAGCGCAGGCCGCGCTCCGGCTCGTACGGGCCGTGGACGCGGTAGCCGTAGAGCTGGCCCGGCGCGATGCCGGCCAGGTGGCCGTGCCAGATGCCGCCCGTGCGCTCGATCAGGGGGATGCGTTCGGTTTCCCTGCCGTCGCGATCGAAGAGGCAGAGGTCGACGGCCTCCGCGCTTTCGGAAAAAAGGGCGAAGTTGACGCCGCCGTCGCGGCAGACCGCGCCCTGCGGGTAGGGCCGGCCCGGCGAGATGCGTCCGCGCCAGTGCGCCGGCACCGTCGCCGGCGCGAGCGGCTTGCGCGTCGGCCGGGAAACCGCGGCGGCGGAGGTGGCTTCGGCCGGCTGGTCCGCGGCGGTTTCCGAGGCGGGAACCGGCTCGGGGGAAAGAGTATTGGCGTCCATAATGAGTTGGACCGTGAAAATACCGGCAATGTCCCTCCGCGGTATGGGGCATAACCCGCAAAGCGCGGCCGGAGCCGTGCGAGGGAGGGAAAACCCGGGACCTTCCGCCTTCATCTGGCCTGCCGCCGGCGCTAAAGCCGGAGGGCACGGACGCTGCTCCTTGGCGGCGTAGCCTAAGAGCCAAACGCTCACGCGTTCAGCTACGGGATCGCGGCGATTAGGATAAGATCCCCTCTCGAGAGGGGTGGCGCGCAGCGACGGGGTGTGTTGAGGGCGTACGATCACACCACCGCCCGCGCACACCCGACACACCCCGGCCTGCGGCCAGCAGCCTTCGCCGGGCCTACGGCTGCCAAGCCCCCTCTTCATCCGGAACTATGCAATTGAACCGCGAAGGGCGCGAAGGTCCGCGAAGGTATACCGGGAAAATCCTGATTTTGCCCGGGATCACAAAATAGTGAGTACGGCAAGGCATCACCGAGGATCATGTCTGACTCGCGACTTTCGCGTTTCTTCGCGTCCTTCGCGGTTTCTACTGAATGCTTCCGGCTTCATAGAGGGGATCTCAAACCGATAAAGGCCGCGCCATCCGATTCCGGGTGTTCTGCGTGTTTTGTGGTTAATCCGCCTTGGCCTTGATCCGCAACAATCCGCGTCATTCGCGGAAAATTCCCTCCTCCCCTCTCCCCTCGCGGGGTCACGCTTCCAAAACCTTCCTCCCGCCAGAGAGTTCTCCACCCCTGGGGATTTCTCCGCCGGATGCGCCTTTCGTGGCGATTTCCGGCCGCGTTTCGCATAAATCGCCTTTGCGCTGGACGGCCCCCATGCCGGTCCTCAAAACGTGGGGCTCGTGGGCACATTTCCGAAGCACGACGCCAAAACGATCCATCAAGCCATTGAGCGCGTCGCCTCCGCCATTGCCAGCCGCCACGCGAAAACCGACTGCCTCCTGCTGCTCGGCATCGCCAACGGGGGCGTCGTCCTCGCCGGCCGGCTCGCCGGGCACCTGAAAAAGGCCGGCTTGAAGCCCGGCACCGGGACGATCGACATCTCGTTTCACCGCGATGACATCGGGCGCAACCCGATCCCGAAGGAGTTTTCGCCGACCATGATCCCCCATGACGTCAACGGCGCGACCGTGATCCTGGTGGACGACGTGCTTTATTCCGGCCGCACCGTGAAGGCGGCGCTCGACGAGCTGTTCGATCACGGCCGCCCCACCCGCGTCGAGCTGGCGGTGCTGGTCGACCGCGGCGGCCGCCGGCTGCCCGTCTCGGCCGACTACACCGGCCTCACCCTCGCGGCGACCGAGAATGAAAAGGTCGTGGTGAAACTCGATGCCGCCCGGCCCACGGCCGACTCAATCGGCGTGCTGCCCAATCGCAAATCCGCCCCCGCCCTTCCGGTCACTTGACCCTTCCACTTTCCCTTTCACTTCAGCATGCCCTGGCATCGTAAACATTTCCTCACCATCGAGGACCTCAGCCGCACCGAGATCGAACAGGTGCTGACCACCGCCGGCGCCTTCCGCCGCATCCTCGACCGCAAGGTCAAGAAGGTCCCCGCCCTCCGCGGCAAGACCGTCGTCAACCTGTTCCTCGAACCCAGCACGCGCACGCGCATCTCGTTTGAAATGGCGGCCAAGCTCCTCAGCGCCGACACGATTTCCTTCGACGCCGCGTCCTCCAGCACGACCAAGGGCGAGACGCTGCGCGACACCGCGCAGAACATCCAGGCGCTCAATGCCGACATGATCGTGCTGCGCCACTCGGCCAGCGGCTCCCCGCTCTATCTCAGCCGGGTCCTCGACATTCCGGTCGTCAACGCCGGCGACGGCGCCCACGAGCACCCGACGCAGGCGCTGCTCGACGTGTTCACCATGCGCGAGAAGCTCGGGGATCTGAAGGGCCGCAAGGTCGTCATCCTGGGCGACATTCTCTTCAGCCGCGTTGCCCGCTCCAACATCCACGCGCTCACCAAGCTCGGCGCGGACGTCACGATCGTCGGACCGTCCACGCTCGTGCCGCACTGGTTCGAGGCGCTCGGCGTGAAGGTCTCGCACAACCTGCGCTCGGCCTTGGGCGACGCCGATGTCGTGATGCTCCTCCGCATCCAGCACGAGCGTCAGGCCGCGGGCCATTTCCCGTCGGTGGGCGAATACACCGGCATGTTCGGCCTGAACAAGACGCGCGCGGAATGGATCAAGCCCGACGCCATCATCATGCACCCGGGCCCGATCAACCGCGGCGTGGAAATCGACAGCGACCTCGCCGACTCCCCCCGCAGCGTGATCCTCCAGCAGGTGACCAACGGCATCGCGGTGCGCATGGCGGTCCTCTATCTCTGCGCCGGCGGCCAGCCGGAACATGTCACGACTCCGCTGGAGTAATTTCCCACCCAAACATTTCACAGG
>CAZEUN010000040.1:9224-14714 GCA_964515595.1 uncultured Oleiharenicola sp.
CGCGTCATCGATCCCGCCTCCAAGCGGGACCAGGTGGGCGATGTCTTCATCGCCGTCCACATGGCCGTCCTCTATCCCTGCGCCGGCGGCCCGCCGGAACATGTCACGACTCCGCTGGAGTAATTTCCCACCCAAACATTTCACAGGAGCAAACGAAGCCAACAGAGTTCTCCCTGCCTCTTCTCCGTTTCCTCCGCTACCTCCTGTAAAATCATTCATGTCTTCCCTGATCATCAAGAACGGCCGCGTCATCGATCCCGCCTCCAAGCGGGACCAGGTGGGCGATGTCTTCATCGCCGACGGCAAGATCGTCGCCCGCCTGTCCGCGGCGCAGAAAAAATCCGCGAAGGTCATCGACGCGCGGGGCCTCGTGGTGTGCCCCGGGCTCGTCGACATCCACGTGCATTTCCGCGAGCCGGGCCAGACGCACAAGGAGACGATCCTCACCGGCGCGCAGGCCGCCGCCGCCGGCGGGTTCACCACGGTCGTCTGCATGCCGAACACCGCGCCGGTCGCCGACAACGCGGGCACCGTCGAGTTGATCAACAACGCCGCCCGCAAGGCCGCGGTCCACGTGTACCCGACGGGCTGCATCACCGTCGGCATGAAGGGCAGCCAGCTCGCCCCGCACGGGTCGTTGAAGAAGGCCGGCGTCGTCGCCATCACCGACGACGGCCTGTGCGTCGCGAGCAACCAGCTCATGCGCAGCGCGGTCGAATACGCCAAGATGTTCGACCTGCCCGTGCTCGACCACTGCCAGGACGAATCGCTCACGAAGGGCGCCGTGATGAACGAGGGCGTCGTGTCGACCCGCCTCGGCCTCAAGGGCTGGCCGCACGCGGCGGAGGACATCATCGTCGCGCGCAACATCATCCTCTCCGCCTATTCCGGCGCGCACATCCACATGCAGCACATCAGCTCGGCCATGTCGGTCGAGCTGCTGCGCCGTGCGAAGAAGGACGGCATCCATGTGACCGGCGAGGCCACGCCGCACCACATCGCCCTGACCGAGGAGGCGCTCGGCACGTACGACACGAACTTCAAGATGAACCCGCCGCTGCGCACCGAGCAGGACCGCCGGGCGATCATCGCCGGCCTCCGCGATGGCACGCTCGACTGCATCGGCACGGACCACGCGCCGCACTCGCCGGACGAGAAGGACCGCGAGTTCGACTTTGCGCCCAACGGCATCACCGGCCTCGAGACCGCCCTGCCCGTGTGCCTCGACGTCCTCGTGAAGCAGAACAAATTCAAGCTGCCGTCCGTCATCGACCTGATGACCCGCAAAGCGGCCAACCTGCTCAAGCTCCCCGCCGGCACGCTCGCGGCCGACGCCCCCGCGGACGTCTGCATCTTCGACCCGAAAGAAACCTGGCTCTACGATGCGAAGAAAGGTTTCAGCAAGTCGCTCAACTCCCCGTGGAGCGGTCGGAAGCTGACCGGACGCGTGAAGACGACGATCGTGGAGGGCAAGGTCGTGTTTCAGAACGGAAAGATGGTATAGTCACCCCCTTTCTTTTGACGATGCGTCATGAAACGCCTCTACGAATTCATAACCAAAGCGAACCAAGTTTTGCTTTTCGTCGCCCTTCTCGGGTTGATCGGCTTGTTGGTGTTTCTTACCCATGACTCCCTGAGCACCGGAACAGGTCCCCAGGTTTCGGTGGCTGCTCCAACCGCCGCACCTGAAAAACAAAAAATACGGAACGTAAAGTTTTTGGGCAAGAGTGGCGCGCACTTTGTCTTTGGCATCATCAGAGAGACTGTATCGCTGGACACGCCTTCGAGCGATATGCAGCTCGCGGGTCCGGCTAAACGAAAGCCTCGCGGAGAATCCGAAGAAGAAATCGTGAATATCGCTTTCTCCGACGGAAAGAAGATCGTTAAAATGCTGCTGCCTCATGACGGACTCGTCATACGGCGTCAATTGGCCGAGATTCACGACTACGAGACATTTTCCGCCCACATCTTCACTTGCATTCCTGAAGACACCAACGGCGACAAGGTCCTGGATTTGAAGGATCGTCAGGATCTGGTGATCGTGGATCCCAAGCTTCAGCGGCCTGACATCGTAGTCAAAGGCGCGCTCGACGTCGAAACGATCTCCCGTGTCTTGGCCGTGGTTAAGAGCGGCACTTCCGAGAACCCGCGATTCATCGAAATCGATGCCAGCACTGGCGGGCAAAGCGAAGTCGCCTGGAAATAAAACGTCCTCCCATGGCCCTCGAACTCCGTCCCAATTGCGAATGCTGCGACCGTGACCTGCCGCCGGCGGCGGAGGCGTACATTTGTACCTTCGAGTGCACGTTCTGCCCCGACTGCGCCAAGCGCCCGCTTCATCACGTGTGTCCGAATTGCGGCGGGAATCTTGTCCTGCGCCCGATTCGCCCGGAATCAAAGCTGGCGAAGAATCCGCCCTCGGCCGTGCGAGTGCGGCGGGAGCAGCCCTGCGTCGCAAAGTAGTCCATTAAACCACAAAGGCCCGAGGGGCAGCTTTGTAGTTTAATGGACTACTTTGAGCGTCAGGATCTCCGGGGCGGGGATTCCCCGCATGGTATCGAAGGTCGTCATGGGCGGCTCCGGGCTTGAGATTTCCTCGAGGTCTCATCGAGTCAAGCGCGACAGGGTCGGGTTGTATCCATGGGTGGGAGGGGTTTCACACCCCGACACACGATGTAGGTAATCAGTCGGGGTATAAAACCCCTCCCACCCGATTCCCAAATATCCGCTTTCGGATTGGTTTTGGACGCGAGGCGGCCAAGGCTGGCGCGAATTTCATGCCCACTGAGCCCGCCCAGATCGCCCTCGCCGTCTTTGAACTCTGCCTGTTCTCCGGCGGCGTCGGGCTGGCGGTCTGGCTGCTGGGCGGGCCCGGACCCCGCACGCGCTGGCTGGGCACCAACGCGCTGCCGCCAACGCCGGCCGTCCTGTCGGATTTCCTGATCAGCGCCGTGCTCATCTTCCTCACCGGCTTCGCCCTCCAGGCGGTCGCGCAACTCTGGCTGGGCGGGACCATCGCCCAGGCCGCCGACCATCAGGGGCTCGCGCTCTTCGCGTACAGCGTCGCCAACTACGCCGGCGCCCTGCTCGCCTGGAAGGTGATGTTCCCCTCGCTCCGCCGCAGTTGGGCGCTGAGCAGCGCCACGCCGTGGCCGCCGCCGCCGGCCGCCCTGCCCTGGCCGCGCGCATTGCGCTACGCCGCCACCTGCCTGCTGATCGCGTTGCCGGTCCTGAGTCTCGTGAGCCTCGGCTGGAACTTCGTCATCGAGCAACTGAACCTGCCCGTGACGCCACAGGATGTGGTGGCGATTTTCACCAGCACGAAATCCCCCTTGGTCGTCGCCGGCATGCTGCTCGTCGCCTGCCTGTTCGCGCCGATGTACGAGGAACTGCTTTTCCGCGCCGGCCTGTACCGCTTCTGCCGGCAACGCCTCGGCCGCACGCCGGCGCTGCTAATCAGCGGCTGCAGCTTCGGACTTCTCCATGGCAACTGGGCCGGGTTCCTCCCGCTCGCGGTGCTCGGCATGATCCTGGCAATCGCCTACGAAGCGACCGGTTCCATCCGCGTCGCGATCATCGCCCACGGCCTGTTCAACCTGAACACGATCCTGGTGCTGCTGTCGGGATTGCCGGAGGTCGCGAAGTGAGCAGGACCCACCCCAGTCCATCCGGAGCATTCTCCACCCGATGAACCCCTTCACGTCCACCCGCACCCGCTCCGTCGCCGCCATCGGCGAGCGGCGGTTGATTGACGGGATCCGGCACTGGCTGGGCCGCGCTTCACCAGCCGCGCCCTTCGGCATCGGCGATGACTGCGCCGTCATCCCGCCGACGAAGCGCCACCAACTCGTCACGACCGATCCGGTGATTTACGGCCAGCATTTCGACGACACGGTGTCGGCGCGCGCGGCGGGCGCGAAACTGCTCAAGCGGAATCTCAGCGACATCGCCGCGATGGGCGGACGTCCCGTGGCCGCCGTCGTGTCGCTGGCGCTGGCGCCGGAAACGAGTGCCGCCTGGCTCGAACAATTCTACCGCGGGCTCGCAGCCGCCGCGCTGAAGTACCGCGTCCGGATCGTCGGCGGCGACGTCACGCAGGGCCCGGCGAAATTCTTCGGCGCCTTTCTCACGCTTCACGGCGAATCGTCCGGCGGCCGCGTCGTGACGCGCACCGGGGCGCGCGCGGGCGATGCCATTTACGTAACCGGCGCGCTCGGCGGCAGCTTGTTGGGTCATCACCACGCGTTCACCCCGCGCCTCGCGGAGGGCGCCTGGCTCGCGGGGCGCGCGGAGGTCCGCGCCATGATGGACGTGAGCGATGGCCTGGCGAAGGATTTGGACTCGCTCACGCCGGCCGGACTCGCGCCGGCGTTGGCTGCGAACGCCATTCCGATCAGTGCCGCGGCCAAACGGCGCGCGCCAAAAACGAAACGGACGCCGCTGTTTCACGCGCTCAGCGATGGCGAGGACTATGAATTGTTGATCGTGGTCCGCGCCACCGCCGCCGGGCTGGAACGCGACTGGCGCCGGCGCTTTCCGAAACTGCCGCTCACGCGCGTCGGCCGATTCGTCCGCAAAAACCAACTGAACGCTGACGCGCTGCGTCTCGCGGACTACCACGGGTATGAACACCTGCGGTGAACAGCCCGAGCGATTGATGGCCACAGCAGGCACAAAAGACGCAAAAAAACCGGGCCAATTTATTCTGGCGCTCCTGGTATTTTTTTGGGCCCGGTCTTCCTCCTCCAAATCTCCATGACTCTATTGGAAAAATTAAGGAGCGGCGTCACCACCGAGTCCGCAGCGCAGACGCGGGCCCTGGCGGCGGAACTGGCGGCGGCGTTGCCGGCGGACACCACGCTCGCGCTGCATGGGGACATGGGCGTGGGCAAGACGACCTTCGTGCAAGGCCTCGCCGAGGGGCTGGGCGTGCGCGAGCATGTGACGAGTCCGACGTTTGCGATCTATTCCGTCTATGAAGGCCAGGGCCGGAAGCTCGTGCATCTCGATGCCTACCGGCTCGAAAAGGAAACGCAGTTGGAGTCGCTGTTGCTCGAGGAATTTCTCGTCAGTCCCTACGTGCTCGCCGTCGAGTGGCCGGAGAAAACCGGCGCGTGGCTGCCGAAGGATGCGTGGCACGTGACGCTGTCGATCGTGGAGGGGGACCAGCCTTCGCCGGGCCTACGGCTGGCAGGCCGGCATAGAATAACGCTCGCGTAGGGCCGCCGCTTGCCGGCGGGCCGGGCCGCGTTTCGGGCGTCGCATCCGCTCGCGGCCCCGCGACAAGCGCGGGCCCTACAGGTATATCCCTGCGCCCGGGCGCGGCGGTGAACCTAAAGGAGCAGCCGTCGTCAGACGGCTGGCGCCAGCGGTCTGACGACCGCTGCTACATAATTGAGCGCCTTCAAATGAAGGGCCATCGCTGTTCGGCGGGCCGCTAGTGTTGTGTCCCGCAGATAACTTTTGAAAGTCGTTCGAGTTTGGCGAGGA
>CAZEUN010000041.1:0-14679 GCA_964515595.1 uncultured Oleiharenicola sp.
GCGACTTTCGCGCTTCTTCGCGTCCTTCGCGGTTTCCACTGAATGGTTCCGGCTTCATAGAGGGGACTTCGGCGGAGGTGGTTTGGGATCCCCTCCATGAAGAGGGGTGGCGCTTGCCCGCCGAAGCCTTGGCGAAGGCGGGCGCAGCGCCGGGGGGTGCAGGGAATGCACATACCGCCTCACAACACCCGCCCCCACTCCCTCGGCATTCCCATTGTCTTGCTCCGTCCGCCGGCTTCTGTCCTGTGTCTTCCGCACATGGCCCAGCTCGGTAAACGCAATCTTCTCCCCATCCTCCGCGCCGCCCCGCCGGGTCTGTACCTCGACGGCGGCACGCATGGCGAGATCCTGCTGCCGGCCCGCTATATCCCGGCCGGCGCCATCCCGGGCGGAAACATCGAGGTCCTCGTCTATCGCGATTCCGAGGACCGGCTGGTCGCCACGACCGAGCAGCCCCGCGCCTATGCCGGGGAGTTTGCTTACCTGAAGGTCGTGGGCGTCAATCCGCGCATCGGCGTTTTCCTCGACTGGGGCCTCGGCAAGGACCTCCTCCTGCCGGCCCGCGAACAGGACGGCCCGCTCAACCCGGGCGATTGGGTTGTCGTGCAGGTGCTGGTCGATGACAAGACCGACCGCCTGATCGCGAGCGCCCGGCTCAACCGCCGCCTCGACCTGACGCCGCCGCCCTACCACGAGGGTCAGGCCGTTCACCTGCTGGTCGCGAGCAAGAGCCCGCTCGGCTACAATCTCATCATCAATCACGCGCATCGCGGACTGGTTTACAACGCGGACGTCCCCGCGCCGATCAAGGTCGGCCAGGTCGTCGAGGGCTACGTGCGCAACGTCCGTCCCGACGGCAAGGTCGACATCGCGCTCGGTCGCGCCGGCTACCGGCGCATCGCCGAGGCGAGTGAAACCGTGCTCGCCAAACTCCGTGCCGCCGGCGGCCGGCTGCCCTTCCACGACGGCAGCCTGCCCGAGGAAATCCGCGACGCCTTCGGCCTCAGCAAAAAGGCCTTCAAGCAGGCGATCGGCTCGCTCTACAAGGACCGCCTGATCCGCATCGAACCGGATGGGATTCACCTGACTCAATCTGAATAGGGCGTTTAAAATTAAGATGGAGCCGAACAAAACCGTGCCAATTACCGCTATCGTCATTCTGAGCCCCGCGAAGAATCCAAGTGGATGGGCGTATTCCCTTGGATCCTTCGCGCGGCTCAGGATGACGGTCTCGGGAACAATCCGGTTCTCTGAAACTTAAAACGGCTACGACTTTGCTGAAAATGCTGTGGCCACAAAAAGCACAAGAAGCGCAAAAAGGATCAGCTGTCATTTTCTGATTTTGTGCTTTTTGTGGCCATGTCCCGCCTGAAGCCTTAAAATCTCCCCTCATGCCTCCCCGCTCTCCCGTTCCCCTGCCCGTGGTCGTTCGCGAAGTTCCGATCGAGCTCTGCCAGTTCCTGAAGTTCGGCGGCCTCACCGGCACCGGCGGCGAAGCCAAGCAGGTGATCAGCCAGGGACTCGTGCAGCTCAACGGCGTCGTCGAAACGCAGAAGCGGAAAAAACTCCTCGCCGGCGACCAGGTCTCCTACGACGGTAAGACCATCGTCGTGGCGCTGGCGTAACCGCCCGATCTCAAATCCCAGATCTCAAATTTCAAATCCCAGACCCATGCCCACCGCTGATCTAAAAATCGAATCCCTCAAAACCGGCACGGGCCGCGCGCCGAAGAAAGGCGAGCTGGTCACCGTCCACTACACCGGCTGGCTCACGACCGGCGAAAAGTTCGACAGCTCCGTCGACCGCGACGAGCCCTTCCAATTCACGCTCGGGGAAGGCCAGGTCATCGGCGGCTGGGACCTCGGCGTCGCGCAGATGAAAATCGGCGACAAGGTGAAGCTCACCATCCCGCCGCACCTCGGCTACGGCGCCGGCGGTTATCCCGGCGCGATCCCGCCCAACGCCACGCTGGTGTTCGACGTGGAGTTGCTGGAGATCGGGTGAGGTAACGCCGGCCGTTTGGTGGGAGGGGTTTCACACCCCGACCCGCTGGCGGCATCACGTTCGGGTCGGGGTGTAAAACCCCTCCCACCCTTACCCTACGTTCCCACCCACCGCCACGCGGCGTACACTAGTCCCGCCCACGCGAAAAACGCGGCGGCGAATTTCAACTGGAACGAGCCCTTCGCGGATTTGTGGCGGAACAGCAGCAGGCCGAGAAATCCGCCCGGCCAGCCGCCCAGCGCGCTCACCCAACACAGGGCGGATTCCGAGATCCGCCGCCCGCCGCGGCTCGCGCGCCACTTGTCGAAGCCGAACAGCAGGAACGCCCACGCACTGAGGGCAATGAGCCAAGCGGCCGCCACGGTTCGAACAGGATCATTCATGATGTCGTCTCCGCAGGATCACTCCTACAGGGTCGTCCTGGCCGGAGCTTGTTTACAAGCGAAAGGAACTCTGTCCGGCGAAAATCCCGAATCGCTTGCAAGCAAGCTCCTCCAGGTCGGACCGGCGGTTATTCATACACGATCCGCACAATCTCCAGTTGCGCGGCGCCGGCGGGGAAACGAAACGGCACCTTCTGGCCGAGGCGGGCATTCAGGAGCGCGCGGGCGATCGGCGAGAGCCAGCTGACCTCGTTGCGATCCAGGTCCGTCTCGTCGACCCCGACAATGCGGTAGGTCGTTTCCGCGCCGCGCTGGTCGCGGACCGTGACGGTCGCGCCGAACCGCACGACGTCGTGCGGCGCCGGCGGCACGACGGCCAGCTCGGCGGACTGCAGGCTCTGTTGCAAATAGGCGAGCCGCTGTTCGAGGTGTTGCAAACGCTCCTTGGCGTCGGCCCCGCGCATGCCGGCCTCACCCACCCGCGCCATCAGTTCCGGCCGTTCCGCTTCCAACCGCGCGAGCTCCTCGCGCAGGCGCCGCGCGCCCCCGGCCGTCAGGTGATTGCGCGCCCCCGGCGGCAGCGGGGAGACCGGTCGCGGCACGAGCACGTCGCCGGCATCGTCCTCCTTGGTGAAAGCCTTGCTCATGCTTTCAAGTTAACCGCGATGTCGTGAAGTCAAGGGAAGGCGCGGGCGACGACGGGGCTTCAAGCGGGTTGAAGCTCCAAGCACTCCAAGCTCCAATCTCCAATGAAACTTCAATGCATCAATCCGCCAATGTCAGACGGCGGATTTTGGTTTTCCCGACCTTGCTGTTTCTTTGAAGCTTGGAGGTTGGAGCTTGGAGCTTCGCCGGCTGGGAGTGCTTGGATCAGCCGGCTACTCCCGCTCCCACGCATCCCTTTGGGATAAAACGACGCGAGCAGCCAGTGGATCACCGCCAGCATGCCGAGGCCGGCGATGCCGTTCTCGGTCGAGCGCAGCACCGGAAACCCGGCCAAACGCTCACGCGTTCAGCTACCCGGATTAAGGTCGCGAATCGACAGTAGCAGCGGTCGTAAGACCGCTGGCAGACGCCCTCTATGAAGCCGGAGCTATGCAATTGAACCGCGAAGGGCGCGAAGGTCCGCGAAGGTCTACCGGGAAAATTCTGATTTTTTGCCCAGGATCACGAAAGAGTGACTACGGCAAGGCAGCACCGAGGGTCAGGTCTGACTCGCGATCTTCGCGGTTTCTACTGAATGGTTCCGGATGAGGAGAGAATCACCTCCGCAACGAGCCCAGGGCCTTGAAGGTGGAGCGCACTGACCCCCAGTGCGCTGGTTTGAGAGCGGGCGTCCCCAAGCGCACTGGGTCAGTGCGCTCCACCTTTAAATACCTGAGTTCCTCCTCATCAGGGCATCCAACCCCGCCCCCCCGGCCCCGCGACAAGCGCGGGCCCTACATTATATATAGAGCGGCCTTCGTTCAGGTCTCAGGTTTCAGGTCTCAGGTTTTCCCTCTCTCCCCCCATCCCTCCCGGGCGCCCTAGGGTGTATTGCCGATTCCCCCTTGCCTACCGGCCTGCGCTCCTTCGAAATGCCGCCAATGCGAGCGCCCCCCGAGTCCAACCGCCTGCTGGGCCGCCGGGATATCCCGCGCTCCAGGTCCGGCGTGGGGTTGGTCGAGCTCATGGTCGTCGTGAGCATCATCAGCATGCTCATGCTCGCCGCGGTCCCGACCTATAAGCGCATCCAGCGGAAGGCGCGCGCCAGCACGATCGCGAACGATTTCCGCGTGTTTGCCGCCGTGTTCCAGGCCCACGCCCATGAAACCGGCTCGTGGCCGGCGGAGGCGGCGGCGGGCGAGGTGCCCTTGGGCGTGACCGCCACCGAGTTAAACTACCAGGCCTTCACGCGCATCACGCCGATCGGCGGACAGTTCGATTGGGATTTCAACCAGGTGCACCCCGGCGGCACCAGCCCGGGCGGGCGGTGGCGCGCCGCCCTCGGCATCAACACCACCGGGACGTCCGCGGTGATCCTCGATGTGGATCTGTTGACGGAAATCGACGTCGCCCTCGACGACGGCGATCTCAACACCGGCAGCTTCCGCCTTGGCGGTGATGGCGGGCCGCTTTTCATTCTCGAACCCTGATGGCCGGACCGACTCCCACCTATAATGTGACCTTGCACCACCTCGCCCCGGGCGCGGCGGCGGCCGGGCTGGCGTATCCGGACGAGCAGCTCCCCACCGTGTCGCTGCCGCAGTTGCGCGAGATGCTTTACGCGCTGAGCGAGGTCGCCGCTCACCTGACCATCTACGAGCCCGCGATGCCGGAAATCCGCATCAAGACGGACCGCGAGTCGTTCCTCGTGCGCACGCGCTACCGCCGGCTGTGCTTCGTCGGCTACGAGGCCGCGTTGCGCGGCGAGGACCATTCCGTCGCCTACATCCTCACCACCATCACCGGCACCACGGAAACCGCCAAGCCCCCCGAGCCGCGCGGCGACCGGCCGGCGGCCGGCAGTGCGGCGGCGCTGGAGGATGCCCCGGCGGAAACCGGCCGCGTGCCGCGCTGGGTGAAGATCGCCGTGATGGCCGCCATCATCATCGGCTGCAACGGCACCGCCGCCTGGCTGCTCCTGCGTCCGCCCACCACCCTGGCGCCGAAATTCACGCTGATGCCCCCGGCCGATTCCGCCACGCTGCTGGCCCGCGCCGCCGGCGAGTACCGCACCGGTTCCCAGGAAGGCGACCGCCGCATCATCATCGACTCGGCCGGCATCGCGCGCCTCGCCAAGTTCGGCGTCAACCAGACGCCGATCCAGCCCCTCAACAAGCCGGTCCGCGGCGCGCTGGTCGACGGCAAGCCCGCGCTGATGACCGCCGACCCCGCGGCGATCACGTTCAAGGATGCGGACACGATCCTGTATTTCGGCAACACCTACACGCGGTACAATCCGTGACGCGGCGTCACGATCGTCCGCGTTCTCCGAATCCCGGGCTTTCTCTTGGGCCGGACGGCGAGAACGAGAGAGATTACGACAACGAGAACGATTTCAGACAGATCCCGTGACCTCTTCCGCCAAAATCATCCTCATCATGGGCGTGGCCGGCTCGGGCAAGAGCACGATCGGCCGGCGGCTCGCGACGGAGCTGGGCTGGCCCTACCACGAGGCCGACGATTTCCACAGCGCGGCGAACAAGGACAAGATGGCCCGTGGCATCCCGCTCGACGACTACGACCGCGCCCCGTGGCTGGCCGCGATCCGCACCGCGATGGACGACTGCATCGCCGCCGGCGGGAGCGCGGTGTTCACCTGTTCCGGCCTGAAGGAAAAATACCGCCGCGCGCTCCTGGACGGCGCGCCGGGCGTGTCGCTGGTGTATCTCGCGTGCGACCTGGAAACGAGCCTCGCCCGCGTCGGCCGGCGCCAGGGCCACTACATGAAGGCCGAGATGGTGCGGAGCCAGTTCGCGGCGCTCGAGGTCCCCACGGATGCACTCACGGTCGATACGACGCTGCCGCCCGACAAGATCGTCGCGAAGATCAAGCAAAGTCTGGCGCTGTAGGGCGGGATCGTCGCGAATGTTCAATTTTCATTGTTCAATGTTCAATGTTCATTGCCAACCCTCATCCCTCTTTCATCGGTTGAACAATGAACATTGGACATTGAACGATGAACATTTGGATTTAAGTCCCGACCAACAGCCATGAGCGACGAACAGCCTCCCGCCCCGACTCCTCCGCCCGAGGCGCCCGCTCCGGTTGTGCCACCGCCGGCGCCGGCGGCTTCGCGTCCGCCCATCGACTACGCGCTCCCGACGCAGAAAAAAGCCTGGCTGCCGACGCCGGCGCTGGTCCGGAACCTCGGCTGTCTGTTCAAACTGATCGTCGGTTTCACCGTGTTGATCTGCATGGGTTACTTCGCGCTCGTCGCGCTGAATCCCAAGGCACGCCAGTGGGCGCTGCAAGGCACCAGGGCCGGCCCCGGCGGCACGCCGCCGAGCGGCAAGGGCCCGACCCCCTTCAAGTTCGTGAACCAGGTCCTCGCGATCCCGGCCCAGGCCCTGGGCAAGACGGACGACGTGGTGAAGGCCAACAACGCGCGCGTCGGCCAGCTCGACGGCGTCATCGCCGACGAGGAAAAAAACAAGGCCGGCAAGGGCGGCCGCAGCAGCCGTCCGGTCGTCGATCCCTTCGCCACTCCCTCCACGGTGGGAGGGACTTCACGTCCCGACAAGGCCGCGCCCGCCGGCGCCGACGCCCCCGGCCCGCAAGGCGTGTCCGGCTCCACGATCCTCGCGCTCGCCGAGAAAAACGCCCCGACCGCGCCCGACTCCGAGCTCCCGGCCGGGAACTCCGCGCCCCAACCCTCCCGCCCCACGCCCCAGGCCTCCGTTTCCGACACGCCCGACCAGATGAAGCTGCCCGGAGGCATCATCATCGCGCAGGCCTCCCCCGACGGCGCGCCCCGCGCGAGCGCGGCGTTTTTCTATTCCATCGTGAAGCTCACCATCGGCGGCATCACGCAAGGCAAGCCCGCGCGCGTCCTGATCAACAACCGCCTCGCCTACGAGGGCGACGAGATCAACCGCGCCCTGGGCATCATTTTCGTTCAACTCGACCCGACGAACAAGCAGCTCGTCTTCAAGGATAACTCCGGTGCCACCATCACGCGCAGCTACTGACCCGCGGGCCCCCGATGGATCCCCTCTGGAGAGGGGTGCCCGCAGGGCGGGGTGTGTTTCCATGCCCGGCGCGCGCTCCGCCTTCACGATCGTGGAGGTGATGATGGCGTCGGTGATTCTGGTCGTCGGCTTTATCGGCATGATCAGCGCTGTCACCGTTGGCTCCGAAATGCTGGCCACTGCGCGGCGCCAGAATCTGGCAGCCCAAATCATCAGTCACGAGTTGGAGAAACTGCGATATGTGGATTTCGCCACGATTGACGCCTATGCCACTGGCCCTACGTCCATTACCATCGACACGCAGTTCAGCAATTCCATCGCGGCCTGCGGCCTGACCATCGACACATCAAACACCGCCAATCCCTACATCACCCTCGATCGCACGGTGAGCGACGTCGTGGGTGGAAGCATGTGCCAAGTCACCTTCACCGTCACCTGGCAGAAAAGCGGCACGACGGCGGAGGCCAACACTGCGACCGGTTCCTGGCTGCAAAAGCTCAGCCTTGGCGGCAACGCGCCGGTGCGCCGCACCTATGTGCGCAAGGGTTTCGGATTCTTCGGCAAATACGGCCTCAATCTCACCGCCCAGCGTTCATGAAAAAGAGCAACCCAAGGAGCGTCGCCGGGCTCACGTTGGTGGAGATCTTGGTCGGAGCGACACTTTCCGCCGCGGTAATGGCCGCGGTGCTTTCCGGATACATCTACATAGGCAGAAACCTCGCCCGCCTCGCCAACCAACAAACCCTTGAAACAGAAGGGCGACGCACACTCGCGATCTTCGCTCGGGATATTCGCATGGCCGGCGATCTCACCGACACGGCCAATCTCAGCGCCATCCGCGTGGCTTTCTTGATTCCGACTCCGACCGGAACCAACACCGTCACCTACTACTATAACAATACCCCAAACACTGCCACCGTTGCCATCAACGGAACGAACATTTCGATGCCGGCAAATACCCTGACCCGCTGCCTCTATAATGGCAGCTCGGTGTCGGCCCTGACGCTCCTGCGGCTTCGCAATGCCAACAACACGGCGGTCGCCAGCCGAAGTGATCTGGCATTCAAATACTACGACTCCTCCGGCAACGAATACACCACCTACACCAACTACCTGCGGGGCATCAAACAGGTGACCGTCGAATTTACCTCCCAGAACGGCAATACCTCCGATGACGCTTCGAGTGCGCAGACGGCGGTCTATCAGGCAAAATCGGCCCGGCTTGTTCTGCGCAATCGGGCCTTCTTGCAATGAAGGGCCGCTATCCTCAGTCACAGAATGGAACCGTGTTGCTCGTCGCACTGTGCTTCGTCACGGTGCTGGGCATCGCCCTCGCAAGTTACGTGGCCGTCTGTTCACGGGCCATGCAGATCAGCAAGCGCACGGCGCAAGCCGGCCTCAGCAATCAAGTGGCGGAGATGGGGCTGGAGGAAGGCTTGCGGGCCTTCAATGCCAACGACTGGGACAATTGGAGCAGCAATCCCACCAATGTCACATCCGGCAGCTGGACCGTGGATACCACCTACAACCGAGCCACGCGCACCATTACTTTGGGCGACGGCGTGCTCGGCCAGGGCCTGACCGGCACGATCAAGCTGCGCGTCGACAACTACGACGCCCGGGTTTTGCCCTCCACCTATAGTCCATCCGTCACCTACCAGATGAATGATCTTGTAGGCGACAATGAGAACGGCAGTTGGAATTGGTACCGTTCAATCAAAGACAGCAACGTAGGAATCTCGACGAGCAACCTCAGCTACTGGGTTTCCGCACCCATCCCGTGGACCTGGAGCACCAACATCACTTACAGTCAATATGACCTCGTTAGCTACGGCGGCACTTGGTACCGATATATAAGCTCCAGCAGCGGATCGGGCACCATTCCGGTCAATGGATCAACCTGGTATTCGGTTCCGTCTATCTCGCTGGCTTGGACGACCGGCACATCCTACACGAAAGGATCCCTCGTATTCAACGCCACGACGGGCTTCTGGTACTATTGCAATACAACACATACCAGTACCATCTTTGCCACCGATCTCGCGGCCGTATACTGGGCCCTTCTGCCCACGCCGACTACGACGACTTGGTTCCCTTCCACGAGTTACAGCGTGGGAGACTACGTTTACCGGACGGCGGCTCCGGGTTGGTATCGATGCACCGCCGGCCACACCAGCGGGGCGAGTTTTGATTCCACCAAGTTTAGCGCCGTCGGAAATGCGCCGCTCATCTCGTGGATCTGGCGGCCCACCACCGGTTATGAATTCAATGATGTCGTTTACGTCACTTCATCCGGAACTCCGGGCTGGTATCGATGCACCGCCGGCCACACGAGCGGAGCGAGCTTCTCGACCACCAATTGGCAAAATGCGCTGACTGGCAGCATGTGGGCGTGGGATGGTAATTTCACCTACAACCTCAACGACGCGGTTTACTATAGTGGTCAATGGTATCGGTGCATTAAGGGCCCGCACACCAATCAAACGCCTTCGTCGTCATCGACCTACTGGTCCACATCCCCCCTTAAAACGATGACTTGGGACTACAACCGGATCTACAACCAATATGACGTCGTTCTGTTCAATGGCCGCTGGTACATGAGCTATGCCTCCGGTGCCCAGGCCAAAAATAATCCGCTAACACCACCTGGCTCACCCAGCTCCTACTGGGCGGTCGCAGCGACCGCGATTTCGACCTGGAGCAATTCGAAGACTTATACCGTCAACGACATGGTGACCTATACGGCTAGCGGCACGACGAAATGGTATCGGTGCGTACTAGGCCATTCAAACCAGGCTCCGACAAACACCAGCTATTGGTCCGAGGTATATGGCTACGCCTACCTGTGGAATGCTTCGACCTCCTACGCAGCCAACTCTTATGTGAATTATGGCGGCGTTTGGTATCGTTGCATCCAGGCGAACTCCAACAAAACCCCGAATGATTCGGCTTATTGGACAGCGCTGGGAGCTTCTGTGATCTACGCTGAGGCCACGGTCAATCTCACCGGCGCCGCTCCTGTTCAGACGCAGCTCCGTGCGACGCTCTCCCCAGCGCCACTTTTTCCCAACGCCGCTGGGTCGACAAGCACCATCCTCGCCGCTGTGAGCACCACGAGTGGTTTGGTTGATAGCTACGACGCTTCGATGAGCACAATGGCCGTGGGCGGAACTTACTCCACTTTCGGCTACAATGGGAACGGGAGTCCGTTTGCCGGCGCGCGCCCCAATTTGAGCTATGCGGCTGTGCTCGCCGCTTCCGGCACCGCCAATCCGTCCATCAATATAAACAATACCAAGGTACGTGGTTATATCGCGGCGAATTCCAGCTCAGCCACCCCTTATGCCCCGCTGTGGAATAAGAGCGGCTCTGCCGTCCTAACCGGGGTTTCAACTGGTACTGGGATTGATCTGACTCGGGTCAGCCGCAGCCCAAGCATCCCCCAATTCAGCATCCTGCCCGGCGGCGCCGCTGACGCATTAACGGCTGCTTTTGGCAACAGCACCCTGGCAAAAGGAACACAGCTCAGCACCGGTTCGACTATTCATATCGGCACTCCGGGAGCCACCACGCCCTCGCGCTACTACTACAACGGCAATCTCACGATGGGAGGCAGCTCAACAAATATCTCAACGCTCAACATCAATGGACCGGTGATCCTCTATGTTAATGGCAATCTGATTATGACCGGCACCCCCAATGGGGTTATCAATATCGCAACGACTGGCTCGGCGGAAATTCATCTTGCTGGCGCCATCCAAGTCGATTCAGGCAGCGATGGTATTCGCAACTATTCGCAGGATCCGAAAGCGCTGATTGTCATCAGCGATTGTTCGGCCACCACGCCGCAATACTACAGCGAAGGCGCGAATGCTTATTATGGTACCTTTTATATGCCTTATACCGCAGCGACTCACGGGCTATGCTTCAATCACTCGGATACGAACACCACCACCGTCTACGGTGCAATCTCCGCAAAAAAGATAACCTTCGAGAACAATATGATTATCCATTACGACACAAACCTGAGAAACTCTGTCATTGGGGGAGTCGACCAACCCTACATGATCAATGAGTGGCGGGAGCTTACTGACCCAGCAGAAAAAGCAACGCTGCCCTAACCCGCCCGGCGGACACCTTGACGCCAGCCCGACAGCCTGATTAATCCGCCTTTAGCACACGTTCTCTTTGATTTTCAACTCCCGCAACACCCGGCACAGCCTGCTGATAGAGGTCAATCCCTATCAGATTCTTGCTGCGACCATCGACCGGCCCGACAGCGGGCCCGTGACGATCAAGTCGACGGCGGAATTCGATGCGGACGATGACGCGGGCCTGCGCCTGTGGCTGGATAACAACTTCGACAAGGCCAAGTCCTGGGTGCCTTGCATCGCCGGCTTCGCCCCGCCCGAGGCCCTCCTCCAGCGCGAGAGCATCCAGGCGCGACGCCTCGGCGAAGCTTCCTACCTGCCCGAGCTCATCAAGGAACAGTACAAGATCGAGAACCCGGCCAACTGGAAATTCGCCGCGCTGAGCCCGCTCGAGGGCGCCCAGGTTGCCGCCGAGGGCATGGCCCGGCCCGCCCTCCTGTGCGGCGTGTCACACACCGACGTCCACCAGATCCAGCAACGCCTCCTCGACCACCGCGTCCTGCCGTATCGCCTGGAGATGAGCCTGCTGCCGCTCTTCGGCGCGATCATCCATCACAAGGACCGGCAAAGCGACAAGCGCGCGACCGTCGTCGTCGTCATCGAGCAGGAACACACCACCGCCTATATCCTGGGCAAGGAGGGCGTCAGCACCCCCGGCCCCGTGCGCCACGGTTTTGCGTCCATCGCCCAGGCCGCGTGCAAGGAATTCGGACTGAAGACCGCCGACGAGGTGCGCGAGCGCCTGCAGCACGCCGACGACGAACTCCTCCTGCGCGGCAGCAAGTTCGTGCGCGCCATCGGCCGCGAACTCAAGCCGCTGGTCGATTCCTACGAAATGACCACTGGCCAGCCGGTCGGCGAACTTTACTGCGCCTACCTGCCCACATCCCTTTCCTGGATCACCGAGCCCCTCGCCCAGGTCGTCGGCCGCGCGCCGTTCACCATGGACTGCACGGCCTGGACCGGCACCGTGAACATCCAGCTGGCGGAAGGCACCACGATCCCGGGCCAGCACTGGCTGCCCGCGCTCAGCCTGGTCGCCGAACTGCCCGGACCGAAACCGGCCAAGGATCCCAAGGACAACGACGCCTACCAGGGCCCGTGGCACATCGACACCCGCCTGTCGGGCAATCTCCCAAGCAACGATCTCGTCCGCAGCCGGTTCGTGGCCAACACCGTCGCGGGCACCATGGCCGTGTCCGCCCTGATGATCCTGTGCTGGCAGCTTTATATCGGCAAATCCCTGCGCACGGAAATTTCCTACTGGAACCAGCGCATCTCGGAAAACCAGGCGCAGGCCACCGAACTCAAGGTCCTGACGAAGGCCCTCGCCGACCAGACGGCCCGGCTCGACCAGGCCTATACCCTGGTCGGGAATCCCTACCTCCTCTCCGAGCTCGTCATGGTGTTCGGCCGCACGCGCATCGACCGCATGACCATCGAGAGCATCAACGGCTTCGCCGGCGGCGTCGTCCTGCGCGGTATTCTCCGGTCGCCGTCCGACCAGGCGACGCAGCAGTTGCGCGCCTATGTGGAGACCCTCCGCCACGACAAGGAGCTCGCCGCCATTTTCGGCGCGGTGGCGATCACGTCGGTGGAACGCGCCGAGGGCGACAACGCGCTCACCTTCGAGGTGGCCTGCAAATTCAAGGAGGCCAAGCCGTGAGCGTCGCCCTGCAGCAACTGCTCGCCTTCTTCCGGCGGTACCCGTTCGTCATCGCCTCCAGCGCGATCGCGATCCTGCTGTGGGTTGCGAACTACTTCATCTGGCAGGACCACAAGGAACTCTCCGCCGGCCACCAAAGCTTGCAGAAGAGCGGCGAGGACATGCTGCAATCGCTCACCAACCACGGACGCATCACCGCCGAGTTGGGCGCGGTCAAGGAAGCCCTGGCGTTCATCGAGAGTCACCTGGTCAACGAAGGCGACCTGCCCGAAAACATGGGTTATTTCTACCAGATCGAAACCGCGAGCCGCCTCCGCCTCCAGGCACTGAACCAGCTGAGCTCGATGCCGGCCCCGGCGGAGCATGCCTTCAAGACGGTGCCTTTCACGCTCCGCACCAGCGGCTCGTATCGCCAGGTGCTGCGCTTCCTGCGGGAACTCGAGACGAGTCCGCGATTGTACAAGGTCCAGACCTACTCGCTCACGCAGGGCGCCGCGCCCGGTGCCGATGAAAGCTCATCGGTCACGCTCGACCTCACCATCGAAGTCCTCGCCCGCCCATGAAATCGATGGTCCCCCGCTCTCATTTTGTAGGAGCTTGCGTGCAAGCGATTCAGGACGCCCTCCGGCCGCGCCGGACAAAACGCGTTCTTTCCCTCCTGCTTCCGGGCTGCTTGCTGGTGATTTCCGCCCTCCCCGCCGCCGCCCAGACCGGCGCGAGCGCCGCGGAGATCAAGCGCATCACGGAGCGCTATTCGCTGACGCGCACCCGCATCGGCGCGCTGCTGGACATGCGCCTGAAGCCCGTGCCGCTGCCGGCGAACCCACCGAATCCTTTTTATCAGGCGCCGGCGGGCGTGCTGGAAGCGACGCCGTCCCCGGGCCGCGAACCGGGCGACGTCGCGGTGCCCGAGGCCGCCGACATCAGCGACATCGACACGCTCCGCAAATATTCCACGACCCTGAAGATCGGCGGCATCATCACGCGCAACAGCGTCCTCCACCTGACGATCAACAACGTGGCCTGCAAGGTCGGCGACATCGTCACCGTCGGAAACAAGGACCGCCCCACGTATCTCAAGCTGCTCGCCCTGACCACCAACGACTACACCCTCGGCCTGAACGATGCGACGCTGGTGGTGCCGTTGAAGAAGTGAGGGCTGAAATGGCGCCTGGCATCAGGCGGTAATCACGGTGGTGGGAGGGGGTTTATACCCCGACTATGTGCGCATGGAAAAAGATCCCGTGGCAGGGGTTTCACACCCCGATCGATTCCGCGCACCCGGCTATGCGTCGCTGCGTCTTTTTCGAGAATCGAAACCGAACGCGGACTATTTCCTGACGATCAATCTGGCGAAACGCGGGCGCGGGCTGGAGCAAGCCGCCTTGACGACCACGGTAATCGCGCAATGGGAGAAGCTCGAAGCCGAGCAGCACTGGCTGGTAAGAACGGCAACCGTGATGCCGGACCATCTTCATCTCCTGGTTCGCTTGGGTGAGATCACTCCCATCGAGAAATGCGTGAAACTATTGAAAGGCCGCCTTTCACCCGATCTCCGTATCGCCCGGTTCGAGTGGCAGGATGGGTTCTACGATCACCAATTGCGCCCGGGTGATGACGTGCTGGCGATATTTCTTTATATCTACCTCAATCCCTACCGGGCAGGTCTTTTACCCGAAACGGAAGTTTGGCCGGGTTATCGCTGCCGGGCCGAGGACTGGAATTGGTTTGGTCCCCTCACCAAGGAATCGTAAGCGTCCGGCCGGCGTCCTCCTAGGCGCGGATCATTGAGCGCGGTAAAG
>CAZEUN010000042.1:0-13147 GCA_964515595.1 uncultured Oleiharenicola sp.
AACTTTGGAGGGCCGGTCTCCGCACCGGCCTGGTCGGTCGGGGGACCGACCCTCCACGGTTTGAGTGTAGGGCCCGCGCTTGCCGCGGGGCCGGGCTTGAGGCCGCCTTCGCGCGACGGCCCGGCGACGAGCGCCGGCCCTACAATTGGGAATGGGGAAAGGTGTAGCGGACGTCGGACCGCGGGCGCCAGCCGTCTGACGACGGCTGCTACATGCAGAACAGAAAACTTTGGAGGGCCGGTCTCCGCACCGGCCTGGTCGGTCAGGAGACCGACCCTCCACGGGTTTGAGTGTAGGGCCCGCGCTCGCCGCGGGGCCGGGCTTGAGTCCGCCTTCGCACGACGGCCCGGCGACAAGCGCCGGCCCTACATAAGAAATCGTCCCTTTTCAGGTCTCAGGTTTCAGGTCTCAGGTTTTCGCAAACAATCACTGCGTGATCGTTTGCAACTCTTCCTCCGACCACGGCTCCTCGCGGGTGCCGACCTCGGCGCGGACCTTGGCCACGGCGTCGGGCGAGACGGGCGGGGCGTTGTGGCCCCAGGACTGGCGGATATAGGTCAGCGCGGCCGCAATCGATTCGTCGTCGAGCGCGCCCCGGAGCGGCGGCATCACGAGGCCTTCCTTTTCCTTTCCGTTCAGGACGATCCGGATGATCGCACCCTGGTTGCCGAGCACGTACTTGGAATAGAGCAGCTGCGGCGCGAGGCCGGCCATGCCCTCGCCGCCCGACTGGTGACACGCGGCGCAAATGGTGGCGAAAAGATTCTTACCCTTGTCGAAAAGCACCTTCTGCGCCGGCGTGAGGCGCGCGGCGATCTCGGCGGATTCCTGCTCGAGGCCCGGCTTGCCCGGCCATTTCAAAAGATTCGAAAGCCGGCCGGCTTGCTTCGCTTCCGGCGTGTTGCCCTGCACCGACAGCCGCAACAACGGACGCGGTTCGACGGCGATGGTGCCGGCGACGGGCTTGCCCTCGGGCGTTTTCGGCAGGAAGCGCTCGACGCCGTTGAGCACCGCGCCGCGCACCCACGGCGCCACCTTCGCCGCCGGGTCGAGCAGCGCGAGGACCTGGGTGATGCGCGCCGCGTCGCCTGACTTCAAAACCGCGCCGGTCGCCAGCGTGAGGGCGGTGGCGGCCTGGTTGGAGGCGTTCGCGACGTCGATCAATTCGATAAACTCGTTTTCGCGACCCGCCAGGCCGCTCACAATCGCGTCGGCGACGAACGGTTGCGCGCCCGCGCGAATCGCGATCGCGGCCAGGTCGGCCACCGCCGCGGGTGCCGGGCTCTCGCCGAGCGACAGCGCGAGCTGCAACGTGAGCGCCGGCGATTGGGCGGCGTTCACGGAGGTGACGGCCTGGTAGAGCTCGGTGTCGCCGGGCATCCGCAGCCATTTCTCCGCGAGGCGGATCGCGGCGGCGGCGACGCGTTCGTCGCCGTCCTTGAGTGCGCCGAGGACCGTGTCGCGATCCAGCTGCCCGATGCCATCGAGGGTCCAAAGCGCGTGCAGCTTCGCGAGGGGCACGCCGGAACGGACCGTTTCCTTGAGCGGACCGACCGATGCCGGGTCGCGCCGCTCGACGAGGAGGCGCTGCGCGGTGTCACGCCACCAGCTGTTGGCGGCGCGCAGGCGGGTGACGAGTTGGGCGGAGGATTCCTTCGCGAGGTCAAACTTCACCTTCGAACGCGTGGCGCCTTCGGGCACGATGCGGTAGATGCGGCCCATGCCGACGCCGTCGGCCAGACCGCGATCGTCGACCTGCTTGCGCAGGAACGACGTCATGTAGATGCGGTGCTGGATGATGCCGCGGTACATATCGACGACGTAGAGCGCGCCGTCGGGACCGCTGGCCGTGTTGACGGGGCGGAAGCGTTCGTCCGTGGACGTGATGAACTCCGCGCCTTCGTACGCGTTGCGGGCGGTGATGGTGCCGCCGGCCTCGGTGAGGATCATGCGTTTCACGAGATTGCCCGCCGGCTCGACGATGAAGGCGTTGCCGTGGAATTCAGCGGGGAAGAGTCCGCTGCGATAGATGAGCGGTCCGCAGGCGGCGGTGACAGAGGTGATTTTGCCCTCGGCGTTGAGGGTCTTGTAGCCGCGGTTGACGCCGGTGGTGACGCGGCCGGGCCAGATGGGCAGGTTGGCGGGCGCGAGGCGGACGTTGGCGCCGTCGGCCTTCAGGAGGGATGGGTTGCGCCGCAGGTAGGCCGTCGGCACAAGGTCCGCGCGGAGCGGGTCGCTGTTGCTGTTGTGATAGATGCGGCCGGTGTCGTCCTGCGAAATGCCCCACTGGCCGCGCGAGACGGTGGACTCGGACTCGAACTTGCCGTTGCCGAGGTAACGGAAGCGCTGCGTGTGGTTGGCGTTGTAGATCCAGTTGTCGAGGGCCCACATCAGGCCGTTGGCCGTGTGCTCGGGATTGCTGGTGCCGCCGTAGTCGGAAAACACTTCCTTCTTCTCGTCGGCCACGCCGTCGCCGTTGGTGTCGCGGGCGTACCACAGGTGCGGCGGCTCGGCCACCAGCACGCCGTCGCCGACCAGCGCCAGCGCGCGCGGCAGCACGAGGCCGTCGAGAAACACCGTGCGCTTATCCGCGCGGCCGTCGCCGTCGGTATCCTCGAGCACGGAAATGGTGCCGATCTTGGCGTCCTCGCCCTTGCCGTCGGCGTTGCGCATGAAGCCGCGCATTTCGACCACCCAGATGCGTCCGTCGGGCCCGATGGTCATCGCCACCGGGTCGCCGACGAGCGGATCGGCGGCGGCCAGTTCCGCGCGAAAGCCCGGCGCGAGCTTGAGGGTCTTGAGGGCCTCCTCCGGCGCCAGTGTCGGCGCCGGCGGCGGCTTGATGTGCGACGGCAAGTCGGCCTGGGCCTCGCCGGGCTTGTCGCCCTTCTGCGCGAGCAGGACGGTTGAACTAAGGAGGAAGGCGGCGGTCAGGGAACGAAGGGACATGGGAAAGCTGAAAGCGGAGAGGCTAGAGCTGAGAGCAGGAGATAGCGGCTGAGGCTAGAGCTAAGGGCAGACACTGGGAAGCAAGGTTTCCAGTCGGGTAGAGCGTTTGCCTGGCTCTCAGCTCTAGCCTCTCCGCTCTCGGCTTTGCTTCAGTCGAACCACTCGTCATGGGGATCGAAGGCGGGGACGGGGACGTTGACGAACTTCACCTGGCCGACGATGCGGTGGCGGCAGCCGGGCTTGATGAGGATGGTGCTCATCGGTTTCACGGGGAAAAATTTTCCATCGAGCTCCATCTGGCCCTCGCCTTCGAGGATGAGGTAGATTTCCGTGAGCTTCTTGTGGTAGTGCGCCCTGGTATCGACGCGCGAGTCGACGAGGTGAATCGTCGCCACGGGATTATCCGGCGTGGCAAACGCGCGACGCGACTGCCCACACGGGCAGGGCACGGGGGGGATTTGGTCGAAGTGGGTGATCGCGTAGTTGGCATTCATGGCAGGAAAGGCAGGTTGAATTAACAGGAGGTAACGGAAGCGACGGAGATTCGATCTCTGTTATCTCTGTTTCCTCCTGTGAAAATGATTATTCCTCCGGCAAGGGTTGATCTTTTGTTTCCGGCAGCAGCGGCAACACGGCGATGCCGAGGAGCAGGACGAGGCTGACCCACATGCCGGCGGTGCGGAAACCCTCGATGTCTCCGCCGAGGCGCTTGGTGATCTGGCTCATCGTGAACGGGGCCGTGGCGGCCATCAGGCGGCCGACGTTGTAGCAGAAACTCGTGCCGGTGCTGCGCAGGCTCGTGGGGAAGAGCTCGGGCAGATAAACCGCGTACACGCCGAACACGGAGAGCTGGCCGAAGCCCATCAGCGGGAGCATCCAGTACATGTCGCCGAGCTGCCGCATGGAACGGAAGACCAGCAGCGTCGTGATGAACGACAGAAACAGCGCGAGCGCGAAGGCCGGCCGCCGGCCCCACGTCTGCGCGAGCTTCGCGAGCGAGAGCATGCCGGCGAAGCCGCCGAGGTTCTGCAGCAACAGGCCCGCCGAGCGCCAGAAGGCCTTCTTGTCCGCGATGCCGGCGGCGTCGAAGCCCTGGCCGGCGAATGTTTTCTCCACGATGTCCCCCACGATCTTCGGATGGAAATTGCCGATGCCCCACAGCCCGATGATGCCGGCGCTGCAGGCGATGAGGCCGAACCACGCGTGCTTCCGCCAGCGGGGATGGCCGAGCAGGGCCGCGTAGGAGCCGAACTTGACGCCGGCCTTCTCGCCGGCGGCCTTGGCGTCGACCCATTTCTGCGGTTCCTTCAACCGTCGCATCACGAAGACGCAGAGAAACGCCGGCAGCGCGCCGACGAGGAACATCGCCTGCCAGTGTTTGAGTCCGAAGGGGATCGCATGGTGGGCCGCCAGCACGCCCAGCCCCATGCCGATCAGGCCGGCGGCCAGGTTGCCCCACGTGGAAACGGATTGCAGGACGCCCAGCGCCGGGGCGCGTGCGCGGTCCGGCACCGAGTCGGCCACGAGCGCCACCGCCAGGCCGAAGACGCCGCCGACGCCGAGGCCCGTGATGAAGCGGTAGGCGCAGAAATCGGCCATGCCGGTCGAGAAGGAACTCAAACCGGTGCTCACCGAATAGAGCAGGATCGTCCACGTGAGCATTTTCGCGCGGCCGTAGCGGTCGCCGAGCGCGCCGAAGATCAGGCCACCGATCGCCCAGCCGACGAGAAACACCGAGGTCGTGTAGGGACCGTACTCCGTGGCGAGTTTCTTGTCCGGGATCAGCGCCTCCATGGCGCCGTCGCGCGCGAGATTGAAGATCTGCTGGTCGAGGCAGTCGAACAGCCACGCCAGGGTGGCGACGCCGAAGACGAACCAGTGTTCGCGGGTGAACAGGCGCCACCAGGGCGCGGGCGCTGAAGATGTCATGGGGTGTTGGGACATTTTTTAGGGGCGCCCGCGAGGCTCCAAGCGCCAACCTCCAAATCTCAAATAATATTCAGGATCGAAGTTGGAAAATGGAAGTTTCTCTGGAGCTTGGAGGGTGGAGCTTGGGGTTTCCGCCGGAGGGGTGGGGTGGGAGCTTCTGCCCCCGGTCAGATGAGTTTCACGGGCTTCCCGTCGGTGGCGGATTGGTAGACGGCATTGACGAATGCGACCGCCTTGCGGCCTTCGCGGCCGTCGAGGGCCGGCGCGCGGCCGGCCCGCAGCGCATCGACCAGATCCTGCAACTGGCGGCGGTGGCCCTCGGTGCTGATGGCCTTCGGGTCACTCGCGCCGGAGCCGAGGGTGTTGGCGCCGCCGGCGCGGATCGCGTCGTCCTCCGGCTTCGCCTCGCGGAATTCCCATTTGGCGATGCGGTCGTCCTCGAGGGAAACCGAGCCATGTTCGCCGCACAATTCGATGCGCCGCGCCCAGCCCGGCCAGAGCGCGGTGCTGGCCTCGAACGCGCCGAGGGCGCCGCCGGGGAATTTCAACGCCGCGACGGCGGTGTCCTCGGCCTCGATGCCGGTGTGCACGCGTTTGGTTTTCCAGGCGAATACCTCCGCGGGCAGGCCGGCGAACCATTGGAGCAGGTCGAGGCCGTGGATCGCTTGGTTGATCACGGCGCCGCCGCCATCGAGCGCGAGCGAGCCGCGGTAGCCGGTATAATAGTGCGCGGCGCGATGCCATTTCACGTAGGCACTGGCCAGCACCAGGCGGCCGAAGCGGCCGGCGTCGAGCGCGGCCTTGACGGTGCGGGCGCCGTCGCCAAAGCGGCCCTGAAAAATCGGGGCGACGCGCACGCCGGCGCGGTCGGCGGCGTCGAGGATCTGGTCGGCGCGTGCGGTCGTGATCTCGACGGGCTTCTCGATCACGACGTGCTTGCCCGCGCGGATCGCCGCGAGCGCCGGCTCGAGATGGGCGCCACTCGGGGTGGTGATGCAGATCACATGGACGTCGGGCCGGGCGAGCAGGGCGGCGGTGTCGGTGGTGGCCAGGACGCCGTGCGGGTCCGCGACCTTACGGGCGTTCTCCAGCGAGCGGCTGGCGACGCCGACCAGGCGGGCGCCGGTGAGCTGACCGATGGCCTGCGCGTGGAAGCCGGAGATCGTGCCGGCACCAACGATGCCGAAACCGAGGGGAGCGGAGGACATGGGGGCTTATTTACAGGAATTCGCGGGTCGGCTCAACCTGCATTCCAACTCTTTCGAGGGGTATGACGGAATCGGGCTGCAAGGATCGCCGCACGCCGGCGGACTGAGTTTGATGGAGCAGCCGTCGTCAGACAGCTGGCCAGCGGTCCGACGACCGCTGCTACTTCGAAAGCGGTCCGCCGCCGAGCGGCGCCCCCGCATTGCATTACCGAGGGTTGGATCGTGAAAATCGCGGCAAATCCCCGGTTTTGGCGCTCCGCGAGTCAAAGGATTTGCCATCCCGTCCATCCGCGCCTTTCTTCCGCCGATGCCCCAGAAGTCCGATGGGATGAATTACGCCCCGCAGGGCAAACCGCGCCCCGTGGTAAAGACGGGGGAATTCGTCTTCGCCGCGGCCTACCTCGAACACGGGCACATCAACGGCCAGTGCAACGGCCTGATCGAGGCCGGCGCGACGCTCAAATGGGTGTATGATGCCGACCCAAGGAAGGTCGCGGCCTTCCTCGAGAAATATCCCGGCACGCAAGTCGCGCGCTCCTTCGATGAAATCCTCGCGGATCCCGCGGTAAAGCTCGTCACCGCGGCGGCCGTTCCCAGCGAGCGCGGCGCGATCGGCTGCCGGGTGATGCAGGCGGGGAAGGATTATTTCACGGACAAGACGCCGTTCACGACGCTGGAACAACTGGCCGAGGCGAAGCGCGTCGCGGCGGCAACCGGCCGCAAGTACATGGTTTATTACAGCGAGCGCCTCCACGTGGAGTCCGCGCTGTACGCCGGCGACCTCGTGCACGGCGGCGCGATCGGCAAGGTGGTCCAGGTGATCGGCCTCGGGCCGCATCGCATCGGGCCGAAGCCTGCGCGGCCCGCGTGGTTCTGGGAGCGCGCGAAGTACGGCGGCATCCTCTGTGATATCGGCAGCCACCAGATCGAGCAGTACCTCTTCTACAGCGGCGCGACCGACGCCACCATCACCCAGGCTGCGATCGCCAATCACGCCAATCCCGATGTGCCGGAGTTCGAGGATTTCGGCGAGGCGTCGCTGCAAGGGAACAACGGCACGACGAATTTTTTCCGCGTCGACTGGTACACGCCGGCCGGACTCGGCACCTGGGGCGACGGCCGCACGGTCATCCTCGGCACCAAGGGCTACATCGAGCTCCGCAAATACATCGACGTGGCCCGGGACAAGCAGGGCGACCAGCTTTATCTCGTCGACGACAAGGGCGAGCAGCACCTCAGCCTGGCCGGTGAGGTCGGTTTCCGCTTCTTCGGGGAGTTCGTGCTCGACTGCCTGAACCGCACGGAGAAAGCCATGACGCAGGCCCACGCATTCAAGGCGGCCGAACTTTGCCTCAAGGCGCAGGCCGCCGCCCGGCGGATCGCCTCATAAGCACCATGCAAAAGGTCCGCCTCGGTCTCATTGGTTATGGGAACATGGGGGCGGGCCACGCGGCGCAAATTGTCCACGGCCGGATCCCGCGCCTCACGCTTACCGCCGTGGCGGAAAGCCTGCCCGCCCGCCAGCCGAGTCTCTCCGGCGTGCGAATTTTTTCCGAGCCGGCGGCCCTGCTCAAATCGGGCCTGGTCGACGCCGTGTTGATCGCGACGCCGCACCCGCTGCACGCGCCGCTCGCGACCGCGGCGTTGAAGGCGGGCTTGCACGTGCTCGTGGAAAAACCCTTCGCGGTGCACAAGGCCGAGGCGGTGGCGGTGGCCGCGGTGGCAAAGCGGCGCCCCAAGCAGGTGTTTGGCATCGTCTTCAACCAGCGCACCGACCCCTATTTTCGGAAAATCCGCGACCTCGTGCGCGGCGGCACGCTCGGTCCGCTGCGACGCATCAACTGGACGATCACGAACTGGTTCCGGCCCGAGGCCTATTACCAGTCGAGCCCGTGGCGGGCGACGTGGGCGGGCGAGGGCGGCGGCGTGTTGCTCAACCAGTGCCCGCACAACCTCGACCTGTTGCAGTGGATCGCCGGGATGCCGGAGCGCGTGCGCGCGCACTGCCAGTTCGGGCGATACCACGACATCGAGGTGGAGGATGACGTCAGCGCGCACCTCGAATATCCCGGCGGCGCGCACGCGACCTTTGTCGCGTCCACCGGCGAGGCCCCCGGCACGAACCGGCTCGAGATCGCGATGGACGGCGGGCGGATCGTCTACGAGCACGACGTGCTGCAACTGACGCGCAACGCGACGCCCGCCTCGACTTACAGCCGCACGTCGCGCGAGCTGTTCCTCGCCCCCGCCACCACCGAGGAAAAGCTCATGGGGCTTGGCCACGGCGGCCAGCACAGCGAAATCCTCACGAACTTCACCGCCGCGATCCTCGATGGCGCGCCCTTGATCGCCCCGGCCGTGGAAGGGCTGAACTCGCTCGAACTCGCCAACGCCATGTTGCTCTCCACCTGGACCGACAAGACCGTGGAGCTCCCCCTCGACGGCAAGCTGTACGAAAAGTGGCTGAAGAAAAAAATCGCCGGTTCGAGGAAGCGGTAGGGCGCGACCGGTTCGAGGGCAAGCCGCCCTCCCTGTAGGGTCGGCGCTTGCGACGACCTCGCGCACGAGGCCACTGCAAACCGCGAGGAGCCTTCAACCAATCGCAGGCGATTGGATCAACTGGAGGAGCTTGCTTGCAAGCAAGCTCCTCCAAATAAGCCGGCAACCAACGTGGGTGCCGGGGGAATGTCACGTAATACGTGACATGTCGGTCGGGCCGTCACCGCGGGGAATGTCACCTAATAGGAGACATTCCCTTTCGGTCGCCGCGCCATTTCCCGCTTGGACCCGGGCGGACGGACGCACTAACTAACGCGCTTACCCCATGAAATTACCCTCCTGGCTGCGGGCTGGAACCTGGACCCTTGTCGTGGCGCTTGGCGTCGGATCGATCGCCGTCCTCGCGATGTCGCGCGGCGAGCCGGTCAGCGCGCTGTGGATGGTCGTGGCGGCCCTGTGCGTGTTCGCGGTGAGCTACCGGTTCCACTCGGCCTGGCTGATGGCGAAGGTCCTCACCCTCGACGAGCTGCGGGCCACGCCGGCGCGCGTCAATGAGGACGGCAAGGATTTCGTGCAGACCAACAAGTGGGTGGTCTTCGGCCACCATTTCGCGGCCATCGCCGGGCCGGGGCCGCTGGTCGGCCCGGTGCTCGCGGCGCAATTCGGTTTCCTGCCGGGCATGCTGTGGATGCTCATCGGCGCGACGCTCGGGGGCGCGGTGCATGACAGCATCATCCTGTTCTGCTCGGTGCGCCGCCGCGGAAAATCCCTGGCGCAGATGGTGCGCGAGGAGGTCGGCCCGTTCGCGGGCCTCGTGGCCCTCATCAGCATCATTGCGATCATGGTCATTTTGCTCGCGGTACTGGCGCTCGTGGTCGTCAACGCGCTGGCGGAGAGCCCGTGGGGCGTGTTCACCATCGCGGCCACGATGCCCATCGCGGTCGTCATGGGCTGCGCCATGCGCTATGGCGGCACGGGCGGCAAGTGGCTCGCCGTCACCAGCGTCTTTGGCGTGGGGGCGTTGCTCGCCGCCGTGTGGGCCGGACAGTTCGTCCACGGCACCGCGCTCGAGGGCTGGCTCACGCTGAAGGGCACGACGCTGGCGTGGTGGATCATGGGCTACGGCCTGCTCGCCTCCATCCTGCCGGTCTGGCTGCTGCTCGCGCCGCGCGACTACCTCAGCACGTTCATGAAGATCGGCACGGTGGCGGCGCTGGGCGTCGCGATCGTGGCGCTGGCGCCGATGCTGAAGATGCCGGCGCTGACGAAGTTCATCGACGGCACCGGACCGGTGGTGGCGGGCCCGTGGTTTCCGTTTGTGTTCATCACCATCGCCTGCGCCGCGGTGTCGGGCTTTCACTCGCTGATCTCCTCCGGCACGACGCCCAAGCTGCTGGCGCGCGAAAATCACATCCGGATCGTCGGCTATGGCGCGATGGTCACCGAGATGGTCGTTGGCATCATGGCGCTGATCGCCGCGTGCGCGATGGAGCCGGGCGAGTATTTCGCGGTGAACATGAAGGGCGAGCCCGCCGCGGTCGTGGCGAAGGTCACGGCGCTGGGTTACCCGGTGACGGCGGCGCAGATGATGGACCTGGCCGCGAGCGTGGGGGAGAAGACGATGGTCGGGCGCACCGGCGGCGCGCCGACGTTTGCCGTGGGCATGGCGCAGATGTTTGCCGGCGTGCTTGGTTCGAAGGCCGCGCTGGCGGTGTGGTACCATTTTGCGATCATGTTCGAGGCGCTGTTTATCCTGACGACGATCGACGCCGGCACGCGGGTGGGCCGGTTTCTCGTACAGGATTTCCTCGGGCTGTTTTCGAAATCGCTCGGGGACACGAAATCCTTCGCCGGCAACACCGTCGCGACCGCGCTCTTCGTCGGCGCGTGGGGCTGGTTTCTTTATCAAGGCGTCGTCGACCCGCTGGGCGGCATCAACTCGCTTTGGCCGATCTTCGGCGTGGCGAACCAATTGCTAGCCGTCATCGCGTTTTCGCTCGGCACGACTGTGCTGATCAAGATGGGCCGCCAACGTTACGCCTGGGTGACGCTCGCGCCGCTCGCCTGGCTGCTGGCGGTGACGATGACGGCGGGCTGGATGAAGATCTTCTCGCCGGCGCCGGTGGGCTTTCTCGCAATCGCGCGCGGCCTCGAGGGCCGGATTGCCGCGGGCGGAACCGCGGCGGAGGTGACCACCTGGCGATCCCAGATGTTGAACAACCACATCGATGCCGCGGTCACCGGCGCCTTCATGGTGCTCGTGCTGATCGTCGTGGCGGCGAGCGCCCGCGTGTGGTGGCAATTGCTGGCCGGCCGGCGCGCCCCCGACCTGCGCGAGGAGCCGTACGTGGCGCTCGCGCCGACGGAAGTGGCAAAGTGATCGAGAGGGTCGGCACGGCTGGCAAGACTCCGTTGAGTGTACATCAGGTTCCGTCGACGGGTGGCGGCAGTCGGCAATCGAAAGGAAGCTCACTTACCGGGCGACAGGTCGCGTCGAGGCGGAGTGAGACATGTCACCGATTAGGTGACATGTTGTGTTCAAGCGACAGGGCAGGATGTCACCCAATAGGGGACATGTTGGGTTGGGCCGCTGAGGACGATGTCACGTATTACGTGACATGCTGCGGGAATCCATAGGGTGAATGTCACGTATTACGTGACATGTTGGTTGGGGCGGTGGCCCGTTGGCCGGGGGAAATCGCTCCGGGGTTGCCGCGGGGGCGAAAAACCGCACGCTGGCCGGCCATGCATTCCTCCGTCCTTGCCGCGTTTGCGGTCGCGCTGGCCGTCGCGGTGGCCCTGCCGGGTCCGGGGGTTTTCGCGGTGGTCTCGTGCGCCCTGGGCCGCGGGTTGCGGGCGGCGCTGGCGATGATCGCGGGCGTCATCCTTGGTGACCTGATCTATTTCTACCTGGCGGTGCTCGGCATGGCGGCGCTCGCGCGGTCCATGGGCGAGTTTTTCATCGCGGTGAAGCTGGCGGGCGCCGCGTACCTCATTTGGATCGGCGTGAAGCTGTGGCGCGAGAAGCCCGCGGTTACCGATGAGTCGGGGTATAAAACCCCTCCCACCACGGACACCGGCGACCGCCGCAACCTGTTCGGCGGCTTTCTGGTCACGATCAGCAACCCGAAGACGATCGCCTTCTACGCCGGTTTGCTGCCGACGTTCATCGATCTGGAAAAACTTTCCGCCGGGGACGCGGTTGCCATGGGCGTGATCGTGATCCTCACGGTTGGCCTGATCCCGGCGGCCTATGCGGTGGCGGCGGCGGGCAGCCGGCGGTTTTTCCGCAGCCCGGCCCGGTTGCGGGGGCTGAACCGCACGGCCGGCACGATGCTGATCGGGTCCGGGATCACGGTGGCGGTTCGCTGAGCGCCATGCGGATCGCGGTTATTGCCGACACACACGACCGGTTTCCATCCGGTCTTCCGGCGCGACTCGCCGGGGCCGACGAGATCTGGCACCTTGGTGACGTGTGCGATCCGCTCACGCTGGAGGCGTTCGAGGAGCTCGGGAAACCGCTGCACGTGGTGTTGGGGAACAACGAGTGCCACAATCTCTGGCCGCTCGAGCTGCGCCTCACCCGTGAGGGGACAAAATGTTACCTGACGCATATTCCGCCCCCGCGCGCGCCGGCCGGGGTGAAGGTGGTGCTGCACGGCCACACCCACGTGTCGCGGGATGAAACCGACGCGCGCGGCGTGCGCTGGTTGAACCCCGGCTGCATCACCCGGCCCAATCGCGGCTCGCCGGCGAGCTTCGGCTGGCTGGAATTCACCGCGGGGCAGCCGCCGGCGTGGCGGTTGGAATTGCTGTGAAGCGGTTTTGAAGAGGCCGATCTCGTCGCGGAGGGCACGGAAGATGCACCGAAGTCACGCCAGATGAAGATCGCCCCGGTCACCGCCGATCAACTGGCCCGCAGCGCGGTGGAGTTCCACGCGTTGCTGCGCGATGCGGTCGATCATGGTGCCTCGATCGGGTTCACGCTGCCGCTGGCGGAGGCGGAGGTGGCGGGGTACTGGCGGAAGGTGAGCGCGGAGGTCGCCGCCGGCACGAAGCTTTTGTTCGCCGCCCGGGATGGAGCCGAGCGCCTGGTCGGCAGCGGGCAGCTTGCGCTGGAGATGCGCAGCAACGGACGTCACCGGGCGGAGGTGCAGAAGCTGATGGTCTTTGCGGCGCGCCGCGGGGCGGGCGTGGGCAGCCTGCTGATGCGCGCCCTCGAAAAAGCGGCGCGCGGCCACGGTCGCACGCTGCTATTCCTCGACACCAGCGTCGGCGACGGCGGCGCGATGCGGTTGTACGAACAACTCGGTTACACGCATTGCGGCGGGATTCCCGGCTACGCGATGGACCCGGATGGGACGCTGAGGTCGAACGCGATTTATTTCAAGAAGCTGGGTTCAGTCGGGTCGGCCCAATTGTAGGAGCCTGCTTGCAGGCGATCAGGATGCCAACCCGCGGATAACGTCTCCATCGCCTGCAAGCAGGCTCCTACAGGGACCTCTACTGTTGTGTCCCGTAAGTAACATATAGAAAGAAAGGACGTCTCGCTGGTGATGAAA
>CAZEUN010000043.1:0-9772 GCA_964515595.1 uncultured Oleiharenicola sp.
GCTCTCAGCTCTCAGCTCTCAGCTCTCAGCTCTCAGCTCTCAGCTCTCAGCTCTCAGCTCTCAGCCTCCTCACTTCTTCGGAATCACGCCCTTCTCCTCGAGCTTCTTCACCTTCGGCTTGATGACGAAGGAGCAGTAGCCCTGGTTCGGGTTGTTCCGGAAATAATCCTGATGATAGGCTTCCGCCGGGTAGAATTTCTGCAGCGGCGCGATCTCCGTGACAATCGGGTCCGGCCAGAGCGCCTGCGCCGCGATCTTCGCGCGACCGGCCGCCTTTTGCTGCTCCTCGTTGTGATAAAAAATCACGGAGCGATATTGCGTGCCCGCGTCCGCGCCCTGGCGGTTCAACGTGGTCGGATCATGCGCCTCGAAAAACACCTCGAGGATCTTCTCGTAGGTGATAACCGCGGGATCAAATTCCACCTGGATGACCTCCGCGTGGCCGGTATCGCCTGCGCAGACCTCCTCATAGGTCGGGTTCTTCGTGCTGCCGCCCGCGTAGCCGCTGATGACCTTCTTGACGCCCGGCAGGCGCTCGATCACCGCCTCCGTGCACCAGAAGCAGCCGCCACCCAGGGTGGCGAGCTCGGTTTTCGACGCGGGTTTGGCTTCGGCGGGGAGGGTCATGGCGATAAGGACGGAGAGAAGAGCGAAGAGGGGGCGGACATTCATGGGGGTGGGAGCAGGCTAGTCCGATTTTATTCCGATGCAACCACCGCCGCAATGCGGCGGAAACGCCAAAGGCCAAACTCCAGGCGCCAAAAAAACAACCGAGTGGTCCCGGCCTTCAATTTTGTTTGGGATTTGGCGTTTGGGATTTGGCGTTTATCGTTTGCTCTGAAATCCCATGGATGATCCGCGATTAGACAAATGGCTTTGGAGCGTGCGCGTGTTCAAGACCCGCGCGGAGGCCACCGCGGCCTGCCGCGCCGGCAAGGTGCTGATTGGCGAACTCGAGGCGAAGCCCGGCCGCGACATTCACGCGGGCGAGACCGTCGTGGTCCGCGTCGGCGCCATCACCCGCACCCTCAAGGTCGTGGCGCATCCGAAATCGCGGGTCGGCGCCAGGCAGTTGCCGGAATTCATGACCGACCTGACGCCGGCCGCCGAATACGAGCGCGCCAAACAGGCCGGCATCGAGCACATGCTCGCCCGCGAGCGCGGCCAGGGCCGGCCGACGAAACGCGACCGGCGCGAGATGGGCCGGCTGTTCGGTTTCGAGTGAATCAGGAAGCCGCGGGAGCACGGCGCCGCCAAACCGCGAGGCCCAGCGCGCCAAGGCTGAGCAGAGCCGCCCAAGCCGACGGTTCGGGGATGGCGGCAACCGTGACGACCAGGTTACTCCCGACGATCGAGAAGGAATAATTGCCCGCACCACCCGGTCCCGAGGCGAGAAAATTAGCCTCGGTGAAGGCGTCGACCGTCGCGTTGGTCCAGTTGATCAGGGTGTAGCTGCCCGCATGGAAGCCACTCGCCGCCGAAAAAAGAAACGTGTGGGTGCCATCGCTCGCATTGAAGGTGCCCAGGTTGGCGATCTGCAGGAAATCGCTGGTGGTCCCAAGGTCGAAATTGAGGAACGAGCCGTTGGCCAGCGTCAGATCCTTGAACGCAAGCGTGCCATTGAAGCCCGATTCACCGGGCGAGAGATGTGCGCCGGCCCCGAGAGTGAACGATCCCGCGATCGAACCGGCGCCGGCAATTGTCTTGCCGGACCCCAAGGTAAAACCGCCGCTGACCGCCGAGACGTCAAAAATCGAGGAGTTCCGCAGCGTGATGGACGGAGTATTGGCAATGCTGCCGCTGGCCCCGAGGGCGAGCGTGCCGGAAGTAACGAGGGTGCCTCCCGAGTAAGTATTGGCCGCGGACAAGGCCAGCTTGTTGGACCCCTCCTTGATGAGCCCGAGCGCACCCGCGGCGGTATTGGCGATGACGTTCGTGTAGCTGTAATCGCCCGCACTGGTATCAAGCCCAAGCTTGGCGCCAGCCTGGAAACTGTGATTCGCCAGAATCGTGGCGATGTCCCCTTGGCTGAAGTTGCCACCGGTACCGAGACCGAAGCTCGCCGTTGCTCCGGCGGCGACCGTGAGGGTGCCGCTCGAGGGCATCGAGGACTTGGTGTCGAAGTAGACCGAGCCCACGGCGATGGTCGTGCCGCCGCTGTAGCTGTTGGTTCCATACAGCAGCAGACCCGCACCCTTGGTCACGTCGATGTGTCCGGTGCCGGTGATGCCACCGAGAATGAGGGCGGAACCATTCCCGTCGATCGTGAGGGTGGATGGAGTCACGGAGCCAAGGCTGATCGTGCTCCCCGGATTGAAAACATTGATGGTCTGGACCGTGGCGGAGTAGCCGTTCAGGTCCAGGCCCCCCGAGCTGATATTGACGAAGGTCGTGGCAGGCAGGGCCGTGTTGCTGCCGAGTCGCAAGGTGCTGCCGCCAATCGCGGTGCTTCCAGTATAGGTGTTGTTGCCGGTCAGAATGATCACGCCGCCGCCCGCGGTGGCCAAGCTACCGGTGCCCGTGATGTTGCCGCTCTGGGTCGCGGTGCCGGCCGCAAGGTCAAGGGTCGTGGGATCGTTGGGCGCCGTGGTATCGAGCGCCCCGCTCTTGGTCTCGAGATCGGTGTAGGTGATCGTGGGCTGGGCAAAGACTGAAACCGACCCGGCAAGCGACAGCGCCAGGCCAAAGGTCAGCGAATGAAGTGTGCTTTTCATCGCGATGACAGGAGTAAGGGGTTTCGACCGAACGGAGGCGAGCCAGACAGCTTGAACCGCTCCTCGCAACCCCTATCAGGAGTCCCCTTGCCGCTGATTCCGCGCCCGACCGCTACCGCGTCAGCTTCCGGTATTTGATGCGGTGCGGCTGCTCGGCGTCCTTCCCCTTGCGCTTCTTGAAATCCTCGAGGTAGGCCGAGTAATTGCCGGCGAACCAATGCACATAGCTGTCGCCCTCGAAGGCCATGATGTGCGTCGCGGTGCGGTCAAGAAACCAGCGGTCGTGGGAAATGATCACGGCGCAGCCGGCGAAGGTTTCCAGCGCCTCCTCCAGCGCGCGGATCGAGTTCACGTCGAGGTCGTTGGTCGGCTCGTCGAGCAGCAGGAGGTTCGCCTCGCTCTTCAGCACGCGCGCCAGCAGCACGCGGTTGCGTTCGCCGCCGGAAAGCACGCCGACCTTCTTCGACTGGTCCGCCCCGGTGAAGCCGAACTGCGCGCAGTACGCGCGGCTGTTCACCGAGCGCTTGCCGAGCTGCATGATCTCCTGCCCGCCGCTGATGACCTCCCAAATGGTCTTGTCGCCCTCGAGCGAGTCGCGCGACTGCTCGACGTAGGCCGACTTCACGGTGTCGCCGATCTTGAAGGAGCCCGCATCAGGCTGCTCCATCCCGGTGATGAGCTTGAAGAGCGTCGTCTTGCCCGCGCCGTTGGGGCCGATGATGCCGACGATGCCGCCGGGCGGCAGCGAGAACTCCAGGTTGTCGTAGAGCAGCTTGTCGCCGTAGGCCTTGGCAACCTGCTGCGCCTGCACGACCAGGTTGCCGAGGCGCGGGCCGGGCGGGATGACGATTTCGAATTTCTTTTCCTGCTCGGCGACGTCCTGCTTGAGCATCTGCTCATAGGCGTTGACGCGCGCCTGGCCCTTGGACTGGCGGGCCTTCGCCGACGAGCGAATCCACTCGAGTTCGCGCGCCATGGCCTTCTGACGCTTGTTTTCCGTGCGCTCGGCGACCGTGGCCATCGCCTGCTTCTGCTCGAGCCACGAGGAATAGTTGCCCTTGAACGGCAGGCCGTGTCCGTGATCCAGCTCGAGGATCCAGCCGGCGACGTTGTCGAGGAAGTAGCGGTCGTGGGTGACCGCGATCACCGTGCCCTCGTAGCGCGAGAGATGCTGCTCGAGCCAGTTGACCGAATCGGCGTCGAGATGGTTGGTCGGCTCGTCCAACAAAAGGATCGACGGCTTCTGCAACAGCAACCGGGCCAGCGCGACGCGGCGGCGCTCGCCGCCGGAGAGGTTGTCCACGATCTGGTCGGACGGCGGGCAGCGCAGGGCATCCATCGCCTGGTCCACCAAGGGCGCCACATCCCAGGCACCGAGACGCTCGATCTCCTCCTGCAACCTGGCCTGCTTGTCGGAAATCGCGTCCTTGGCCGCGTCATCGGCGGCCTCGGCGATCTCGTCCCAACTGGCGTCGTAGGCGGCCGTGAGGTCGGTCAGGTGCTTCACGCCCTCCTCGACGCACGCCCGCACCGTGGCGCCGGGCGTCAGGGCCGGTTCCTGCGGGAGGAAGCCGACGGTGTAGCCCGGCTCGAAGTGGATGCGGCCGTCGATCTCCGTGTCGATGCCCGCCAGGATGCGCATGAGCGAGGACTTGCCGGAGCCGTTGAGGCCGAGCACGCCGATCTTGGCGCCGTAGTAAAACGACAGCGAGATGTCGCGGAGGATTTCCTTGCGCTCGATCTTCTTCGAGACGCCAAGCATCGAGAAAATGATCTTCGGAGCTTCGGGCGAGGCCATGGGGGCGGAAACAAAGGCAGTCGGCGGCTGGTGGCAATGTAATCGTGCCCGGGCGGGCGAGAAAACCTGAGATTTGAAAGCTACGGATGCCCAACCCTGCATGGACTGATTTATCCGCCACCCTGCAACCCCGCGATCGGCGTGATTCCACGCCCCAAGCCGGGGAATAAATCCTCCAATTCCGGAATTATCATAGAAGGCAACGGAGGCAACTAAGCCCGATCGATCCGACCTTCGTTACCTCCGTTACCTTCTGTAAAATGATTGAGGGCGGGCACGGATGCTTCAATTCGAACGCAAGCGTCGCTGCTTGCAGCGACCTCGCGGATGAGGTCGGCGTCCTCCGTCGCCAAGGCTATGGCGGGCACGGCAAGCGCCGACCTACATCCGAGACCTCAAGGCTTCGCCTTCGAGGTCGGCGGGGGCGTGGGCTGCTCCGGGTGCCGATTGGAAAAATAGTAGGTCAGGAAGACCGCCACCAGTAACGCGGCGACGGCAATCGTGACCTTCATCGCAAACGGCTTGTGCCGGCGGATGGCCCGGCCGGTGGCGTCACCGCCAACCGGGTGCACGAGGAAGATGCGCATCTTCTCGGGGATGTTCTTCAGCTTCTGCGGCGGCAGGTACGTGCCCTTCAGGTCGAGTTGGTTCTCGATCTGGGAATAGATGAAACTCGACATCGCGATGCCACCCGGATCGGCCAGCGGCTGGATGCGCGCCGCCACGTTGACAGCGTTGCTGAAAATATCGTCCTCGCGGTCCACCAATTCGCCGAGGTGCAAACCGATGCGCACCGAGTAGCGTTTCGCCTCCGGGACCCACGCGTTGTTCGATTCGACGTCCTGCAGCACGCTCTGGCTGCAGCGCACCGCGGCCAGCGCCGTCGGGAATTCCATCATCGAACCATCGCCGAGAAACTTCACCACGCGGCCGCCGAACTTCGGGACCTCGGCACGGAGCAGTTTTTCCAACTCGCCGACGCACGCCAAGGCGCGCTCCTCGTCGTTCGCCATCATGGCGCTGTAGCCGACCATATCGAGGAACATGACGGCGGCGAGGCGCCGGTTGGGCTGGCCCTGCGGGGGGTTGGTGCCAAAGCCCGGGTTGGTTTTTCCGAAACCCGAGGAAGACTGTCCAAACCCTGAGGAAGATTGTCCGAAACCGGGTGTCGTATCCATGAGCAGCAGCCCTTTTCGATAACTATTCCCCGGGGCGGCACAAGCGAGGAATCTCAAGTCCCGGGCTGAGCCAGGATCCGCCATGGGTGGAGCGCCCTGACCTCAGTGCACTGGCTTGGGCTTCAACCTTTATTGGATGCCCGCCTGCGCCAGCCGTTCCGTCGCAACGGCGGACCGGAGCGCGGAGACCTTGGCCGCCGGCGCGGCCGGTTCCTCGACGAGGGCCCGGAGGAACTCGGGCTCGGCATTGAGCCGCGTGCGCAGGATGCTGCCGTAAATCTGGGCCTTGGAGCTGGCCAGCTCCTGACGCGTCAGGCCCAGCAGTTCGATGCGCTGCAGGGTCTGCTTGAGGGTCTTCAGGTAGGCCACCACCGTCCTCGCGTCCGGGGTGTCGCTCTTTTCCAGCCAGGCGCGGAAATCCCTCGCTTCCTGGGTGAGGGAAAGGACCGTGAAGGCATCGTAGCTGGCGGCGAGGGCGCGGGCCACTTCATCGAGATCCTGCTGGCCCTCGCCGATCAGGCCGGCCGCCTTGGCGAGGGTCAGGACGTCCTTCACCGCGCGGTCTTCCACGCGGGCCTCGGCGACCTCGTAATCGGGTTCCCGCGGGCGTTCGCGCTCGGGCACGGTGACGAACAGGCCGCGCCGGAGCTCGCGGGACAGGATTTCCGCCCGACGGAGGCCGCGGGCATAGATGCCGAGCGCCTGCAGCTGCTCGCGCACCGCCGGCGAAAGATCGACTTCGATCGGCACGGCCTCGCGGGTCTCGAGCGGCACGTTCGGCGTGAACGCGGACTGCAGCACGGTGCGCGGCGAGGCACCTTGGGACGACAGGGCGCGCATCGGCGGAAGGTTCGGCTGCCCGAACAAGTCATCGGTCGGCTGGATGAACAGGCCGCCGGCATTGTTGCTCACCTTGGGCAGCGTCGAAGTGCTGAGATCCAGGTAAAGCATGGCGGCAACCGTCGGACGGAACCGGTTCGAAACGACCAAGTCGGCGACATAGACGCTATGGAGCTGCCCGCCACCGTCCGGCAGGACATTGATCACGGAGTTGCCGAAGGCCGGCAGGACGTTGCCGGAATTTTGCGTGCTGTACCCGAAGGCGAATTCCGTGGCCGGCGACGGCGCGAAGGACGTGCGGGTCGGCCGGGTGTTATTTCCATTGTACAGCGCGCCGTAGAAATAAACCGCGCCGCCGATGAGTTCCGTTCCCTGATCGGTGGACGAGCTGCCCGAGGTGGTCACAGCCGCCGAAGCGCGCGAGCGGATGTGGATGGAAGGAGTCGCGCTGGTGACACCGGTCACGAGCACCAGGTAGTTGGTCGCGGCCGTGCTGCTGAGCGTGATGCCGCCGGTGGCCGCGTCCGTGCCATCCGCGATCATGATCAAGGAGCCATCGCGCACGACCAGGCGTTCATTGGCCTGCACGGTGATTTTGCGGCCAAAGATGTAGAGGTCGCCGGGGCTGCCCTTGAAGATGGACGAACGGGCCGGGACCTCCGTCTTCTCCGCGCCGCCGGTGGCGCCGCTGCCGAGGATAATTTCACCGTCGACGGAATCGATGCGGGTGTTCTGGCGGGTGGTGGCGGGACCCGTGAAATTGAGGAAGTCGTTGTCGCCGGAAACCGCGGTACCGATGGCCAGCTTGATGTCGTGCTCCGCCCAGATGCTGCCGCCCACGAGCATGGACCGGCCGGAGGCCGTCAGCGCGGTGAGCCGGCCGGTGGCGGAACCGATGTCGCCGCCGACACTGATCGTCGAACCCGGCGCGGTCACCGTGACCGTGCGATCCGTCGCGACCAGGCCCTGGGCAAAACGGATGCCGTCCGGCACGGCCTGGTTCGCATTGAACGCGGCATTCTGCGTCGAGTTGAAGGTGACGTTCGTGTCGAGCGTCACGGAATTCGCGTAGTTCTGCGTCCCTGTCGTATCGATGGTCAGCGCCGGCGAACCGGTCGGGTTGAACCGGAGCGGGCTGTTCACCGTCAGCGCGGTGGACGAGAAATTGGCGCGAATGGACGTCAACGGGCTGGTGATGGAGACGTCACCCAGCCGGCTCGCCTCGGCGGACTGCGGCGCCAGGACCTGGCCCACCGGCTGATTGAACTCCACCACCCCGGTCGCGGTGATGGCGAGGTCGCTCTGGCCGGTCGAAGCAGCGCTCGTCGCGCCGTCGGCCAGGGCACCGAAGGACGACGGCAGCGGACCGGTATTGAGGGTGCCGTTGAACGTGAGCGCCCCGCTATGGAGGGTCGTGTTCGTCCCGAGCAGCACGGCGTCATTGTAGGTCTGATCACCCGTGGTAAAGAGCGTGCCGCCGTTGAAGATCGTCCGGCCGCCGGCGGCGGTGGCGATCGAGGCCAGCGGCTGGGCATTGCCCACCGCTCCCATGAAGAGAGCGTCGCCGGAGAGATCGACCGTCAGGGCTTGGGCGCCATTGACCGTGCTGTTGAAGCGGCCCGTCGGACCCGAGAGCGTCATGGCCGAACCCAGGGTCACCGCATCGTTGAAACGGAAGGAGCCGCTGACGTTCAGCAGCCCACCAGCCAGGACCGTCGAACCCGGGGCGTCCGTGATGAGGCTGTTCAGTCCGGTGACCGATTTGTTGAAGGTCGTGATCCCGGCCGTATTGGCGACGAGCGAGCCGGCGCCGGACAGCGTCCCGTTGAAGGTGATGTTGCCCGCGGCGGTGGTCAGGAAGGCCCCGCCAAAGTTCACATCGCTGATGTAATTCGCTCCGCCGCCATTCGCGTTGACCGTGACATTGCCCCCATTCGTCGAAAGGCCCGACAGCTGGACGCTGCCGCCCGCCTGCACGGCCACGGCGCCGCCGGCGGTGTTCAGGTTTCCGGGAGTGCTGGCCGTGACACTGCCGCCGGCGGTCAGGTTGATGGTGCCGCCGTTCGAGGTGACGGCGGCATCGAGAAGAATGTCACCGCCGGTCGACCCGAGGTTGATGTTCGCGCCGCTCGTGATCCCGGAACTCACGGTGAGGGTGCCAAGGTTTTGCAGGGTGAAGGCCGAATTGGCGTTAACGCCCGCCAGATTGACCAGGCTGACGTTGGTCAAGGTGATCGCGCCGCCACTCAGGGAAACGGTGCCGAAAGTGTTGCCGGGGGCATCCAGCGTAATGTCGAAGCCGTTCGCATCCAAGTTCGTCGTGCCGGGAACGATCGAGGCCGCGCTGTCGGTGATGGGGCCGCCCGCATTAATGACCATGGTGCCCGAAGCCGTGAGCCCCGGCAGGTTAATGCCCGCATTGTTAAAGATCAGGGTCAGGTTGCGCAGGCTGGTGAGATTCGAAAGGACGGGGACGGAGGTGGCCGCGCCGACGTTGGTATTGCGAAGACCAAGGTCGCGGATGTTGCCCAGCGTGCCGGTAAAGAGCGGCGCAAGCGTGCCAAGGTCATTGGCCTGCGTGTGCAACAGGATGTCGGACGACGGGCTCGTGAGCGAAATCGTGATCTGGTTGCCCACCGTGAGCGGGCCGCTCTGCGTGATGCTGCCGGACGACGTCATGTTGAGGGCGTTCGTCACCCCCAGCGTGCCGAGGTTGGTCGCCCCCGCATTGGTCGTCAGGCTGCCCGCGACACTGCCGGAAACATCCAGCGTCTGGCCGGACGCCGTGAGCGTCGTGGCGCCGGTGGTCGCAAGGATCGCATTCGTCGCAAGGGTGTTGGTAAACTGCGTGGCCGCACCCGTCAGGCTCACCGTGCCCGTGACCGCGTTGGCTTGCGTCAGCGTGATCGGCTGACCGGCCGCATTAACCGTGAGCGCGCCCGCGTCGGTCAGCACGCCGCTTTGCGTGACCGCGCCCGTCGCCGTGAGATTCGCGCTGCCGACATTCAGCGTGCCGAGGTGGGTGGCCGCGGCGCTCGTAGTGAGCCCGGCGCCGGTCACGCTGCCGGAAACGTTCAGCGTCTGGCCGGTGGCCGTGAGCGTCGTGGCGCCGGTGGTCGCGAGGACCGCATTCGTCGCAAGCGTGTTGGTGAACTGCGTGGCCGCACCCGTCAGGCTCACCGTGCCGGTGACCGCGTTGGCTTGCGTCAGCGTGATCGGCTGACCGGCCGCATTAACCGTGA
>CAZEUN010000044.1:0-9039 GCA_964515595.1 uncultured Oleiharenicola sp.
TCCCCCGCCGAGCCACTCTTTTCCTCCCCCCACTTTCTGTGGGACGGCTGTGGTCGGAGACCGGTCCTGCTGCGAAGGCCGCGCAATTTTCATCGGGCCATGAAGCTCTCTCGTCGATCCGAGGCACGGCCCAGCGGGAGCTGGGCCCTAGCAACCTTCAGGTCTCAGGTTTCAGGTCTCAGGTTTTCCCTCTGGTGGAAGCTACGCTTCCACCAGATCCTTCTCCACCCGCAGATTGTCGATGATGAAGTCCTGGCGCTCGGGCGTATTCTTGCCCATGAAGAAGCTCAGGAGCTCGTCGCTGCTGTAGAGGTGGTGCAGGTTCACCGGGTCCAGGCGGATGTTCTCGCCGATGAAATCCTTGAACTCGCCGGCGCTGATCTCGCCGAGTCCCTTGAAGCGCGTGATCTCGTGCGCCGCGCCGCACTCGACCATCGCGGCCTGCTTCTCGCGCTCATCGTAACAGTACCGCGTGATCTTCTTGTTGCGCACACGAAACAGCGGCGTCTGCAGGATGAAAAGGTGGTTGTTGCGGATGACGTCCGGGAAGAATTGCAGGAAGAACGAGAGCAACAACAGGCGGATGTGCATGCCGTCGACGTCGGCGTCGGTCGCGATGACGATCCGGTTGTAGCGGAGTCCGTCGAGGCCGTCCTCGATGTTGAGCGCGGACTGCAACAGGTGGAATTCCTCGTTTTCGTAGATGACCTTCTTCGAGAGGCCGTAGGTGTTGAGCGGCTTGCCCTTCAGGGCGAAGACGGCCTGCGTCTGCACGTCGCGCGTGGCCGTGAGCGAGCCGGCGGCGGAGTCGCCCTCGACGATGAACAGCGTGCTTTCCTCGCTGCGCGGGTTGCGGTCGCCGAGGTGGAGGCGGCAGTCGCGGAGCTTCTTGTTGTGGAGCGACGCCTTCTTGGCGCGCTCGCGGGCGATGTTGCGGATGCCGGCGAGCTCCTTGCGCTCGTGCTCGTTCTCCTCGATCTTCTGCTTGATGATCTCCGCGGTCTCGCGGTTCTTGTGCAGGTAGGTGTCGAGGGACTGCTGGAGAAACTTGCCGACGAATTCCTTGATCGAGGGCCCCTTGGGGCCGACGTCGGTCGAACCGAGCTTGGTCTTGGTTTGCGATTCGAAGACCGGCTCCTGCACGCGGACGACGATCGCGGCGTCGATCGACTGGCGCACGTCGGCGGCGTCGAAGTCCTTCTTGAAATGGTTGCGGAGCGTCTCGACGAACGCCTCGCGGAACGCCGCGAGGTGCGTGCCGCCCATGGTCGTGTGCTGGCCGTTGACGAAGGACCAATATTCCTCGCCGTAGTGCTTGCCGTGGGTGATCGCGACCTCGATGTCCTCACCCTCGAGGTGGATGATCGGGTAGAGCGGCTCGCCGGAAATTTCCTTGGTGAGGAGGTCCTTCAGGCCGTTCTCCGACTTGAACGGCTTGCCGTTCAGCGTGAGCGTCAGGCCGCGGTTGAGAAACGCGTAGTTCCACAGCATGTCCTCGATGAACTCGGTGCGGAACTTGAAGTCGGAGCCGAAGAGTTTCTCGTCCGGCGTGAACTCGATCATCGTGCCGTTGCGCTCGTCGGTCTTCGTGACCTTCGACTGGCTCTTCAGCCTGCCCTGCGCGAACTCGACGACCTTGGTCTCGCCGTCGCGGACGGCCTGGGCGCGGTAGGAAATGGAGAGGGCGTTGACGGCCTTCTGGCCGACGCCGTTCAGGCCGACGGCCTTTTGGAAGGTTTCGGAATCGTATTTCGCGCCCGTGTTGATGATGGAGACGCAGTCCACGAGCTTGCCGAGCGGGATGCCGCGGCCGTAATCGCGGACCTTCACGGAGCGGTCCGTCATCTCGACCTCGATCTTGCGGCCCTGGCCCATCATGAACTCGTCGATCGAGTTATCGATCGTCTCCTTGAGCAGGACGTAGATGCCGTCCTCGGCATGGGCGCCGTTGCCCAGCCGCCCGATGTACATGCCCGGCCGGAGGCGGATATGCTCGAGGGAACTGAGGGTCTTGATGCTGGCTTCGGTGTAGTTGGAGGCCATTGGGAGGGCTGAAGGCTGAAAGCTGAGGGCTGAAGGTCAACTGAGGGCTGAAGGTTAAACCTGAAACCGGAAACCTGAAACCTGAAGGTGCCAAGCCGGGTCGGTGGCGAATACAGAGGGGCGGGGACGCTGAGTGACAAGCGCAAACCAAGGTCGGCCACCCCGCCGAATTGTTCATCGTTCAACGTTCATAGGTCATTTCCGAAATGAAAAATGAACATTGAACGATGGACATTGAACAAATTCTTTAAGTATAGGGCAGAGATTGAGGCTGACGACTGCAGGGAATCTGCCAGCCTGCCGGGCATGAAACTCATCGGGCGGCTCCTGCTGGTCGGTCTTGGTGTTTCCCTGGGCCGCGCGGTCACGCTGGAGGAACTCGCCGCGGATCCCAAACTCTGGCCCACAGAGGTCACCGTCACCGCCACCACGAAGGCCACGCAGATCCGGAACGGCCAGCCCGCGGGCCTGATGCTCGTGGGCGGGGGCAAGAAACTCACCGTCACCGGCGTCGCGGCCGATGGCGTGACGGGCAAGCTCGGTGGCTCCACCGTGCGCGTCGCCGCCGACAAGACCGACCTGATGCGCCGGCTCGATCCCAATTACGTCCCGGAAGCCGCGCCCGAACCCGCGGCGGCGCCCGCAACGACCGCCGACGCGCCCGCCCGGCCGACCGCGTCGGCGGCATCCCCCGGTTCGTCTGCCATGCATCGCCGGCTGTCCGGCAAACTCGTGCAGCTGACGGGCGGCACGCTCCAGCCGGTGCCGGACGCGCGCCTCGCGGGGGTCAAATATTTCGGCCTCTATTATTCGGCCAGCTGGTGCGGTCCCTGCCGGCAATTCACGCCGGCCTTCATCAACACCTACCGCCAGATCAAACAAAAGTACCCGCAGTTCGAAGTGGTGTTCATCAGCTCCGACCGCTCCGCCGACGACATGCGCAATTACATGAAGGACGACGGCATGCCCTGGACGGCGTTGCGCTACGAACTGCGTCCGCAAAATCCGGAACTGCTCCGCTACGCCGGCGATGGCATCCCCTGCCTGGTGCTGGTGGACGCGTCGGGCCGGGTGTTGTCGGACAGCTTCCAAGGCGAGACCTACCTCGGTCCCGGGCACGTGCTGCGCGACACGATCAAAATCCTCGAAAATGGTGGGTAGGCGCAGACGCGCCTGCGCGTCGAAAACCTGAAACCTGAAACCTGAAACTTGAAATTTGAAGGTGGAGGGCTCAGCTCCAGCTGAGCCGCGGCCCAGCTGGAGCTGGGCCCTCCACAAATACAACCGGCACGGTTTCCTCTAAATCCAGAACCCTCCGGCCGCCAAAACGGTCAATCCCTCTTATGAAAACGTTCCTCAAGGTGTCGCTCCTGGGCCTCGTCGTCCTCCTGCTCGTCGGGTATTTTGTCGTGGCCTACTCGATGGGCTCCGTCGTCAAGGCGGGCGTCAACACGGTCGGCCCGCGCATCACCGGCTCCAAGGTCGAGCTCGCCGGCGCGAAGATCTCGCCGCTCACCGGTGCCGGCACCCTGACGGGACTCGCGGTCGGCAACCCGCAGGGGTGGAGCGACCGCAACGCCTTTTCCCTCGGCCAGGTGTCGATCGACCTCGAGCCGGCGTCCGTCTTCAAGGACACGATCGTCATCAACGAGATCGTCATCGACCAGCCGGAGTTTCTCTACGAGACGAAGCTCGTCACGAGCAACATCAAGGACCTCCTGAAGAACATCGAGCAATACACCGGCGCAAAGAAGGAGATCGGGAAGGAGGAGGGCCCGGGCAAGAAATTCATCGTCAAAAAATTCCGCCTGACGAACGGCAAGGCCACGCTTGGCGTGGGCGTGGCGGCGCTGCCGGTGCCGCTCCCGGCGATCAGCCTCGACGATCTCGGCGTGAAGGAAGGCGGCATCACCGGCGGCCAGCTGGCCGGAGCCGTTATGAAGAACGTGCTCGCCAGCATCGTGAACGCGACCGCGGGCGCCCTGAGCCAGCTCGGCGGCACCGCCGGTAACACGTCGATCGAAAAGACCAAGGAAGCCGCCAAGCAGGCCGGCGACGCGATCAAGGGCCTCTTCGGAAAGAAACCCGCGCCCGCGCCCGTGCCGGAGAATCCGCCGAAGAAGTAGGGTGGGGCGCGCGGCGCGCGAAAGCCTGAAACCTGAAACCTGAAACCTGAAAATCTGCGCTACGGATTTAACGGATGGGCACGAATGGAATTTTCCTGCCTGTCATTCTGAGGCGGACTCATGCAGTTTGGGACCACTTCGCCGCTGAAAAGCCAAACCTGAACGGTGGAGCGCACTGGGGTGCGCTCCACCTCCTTCACTGCGTTCAGGATGACACCGATGCATTGATCCGTGAAATTCGTGAAATCCGTGGTCAAAACTCAGCCCGCTCAAGGGGCAGAGGAATTATCACCAGAGAACCCACAGAAAACGGATCGGCCGCTGGTCGTTCCGTGTGTTCCCTGGTTTGAACTGTCAGGGATCGGGACGCGTAGTGCTGTGCGAGATGTGACGGGCTGGGTGATTGACGACATGGTGTGCCGCGCAATTCTCCCGGCATGAAAGTCACCTACTACCTCGAGGTCATTTCATCGTGGTGTTACTGGGTCGAGCCGACCTGGGCGGAATTGAAACAGCGCTACGCCGGGCGCGTCGAGTTCGACTGGAAAATCGCGCTGATGCGCAAGGAGGACTATCCGCCGACGCGCGAGCAGTGCGACTGGTACTACCGGCGGAGTGGCATGCTCATGAAGTCGCCGTTCATGCTGAACTCCGGCTGGCTCGAACCGTGGCGCGAGGGGCTTTTCCCCGCGGCCAGCTACGTGGCCGAGGCGGGCCGGGACCTTGGCATCACGGGCGACGAACTGCGTCTCGCGCTCGCCCATGCAGCCGATCGCGACGGACTCAAGGTCGCGTCGATGGGCCCGGCGATCGAGGTTGCGGTCAAGGCGACCAGGCTGGATCCGAAAAAACTGCAGGCCCGGGCCGAATCGCCCGAGGTCGCGGCGCGGATCCAAGCGAGCACCCGGGAATTTTTCGCGCATCAGATCGACCAGCGCCCGGCATTCGTGATCACGAGCGGGATCGGCGACAAGGCCGTGTTCTCCGGCATCCCGCGAATCGAGCCGCTGGCGGCAACGATTGAGTCGATGCTGTCGGACCAGGCGGCCTACGCGGCGCATAAGGCCCATTTTGGCGGTCCGCCCGCGAACTGAGCGGATCCGGGCATTTCACCCGGGATTCCCCTCTATGAAGAGGGGCCGACGCGAAGCGCGGGGGTGTGTGGTAGGTCCAGTCTTCGACTGGACCGGGCCGGTCACAGACCGGCCCCACTGACCGCCGCATAATCTTGTAACTCCCGGCGGGTCTGGTCTGTTCTTGCGAGGCGCATGAATTCGAACTTTTCGCGAATCGTTCTCTGGGCCTCCCTGGGTGCCCTCGGCATTTCCAATCTCACCGCCGGCGGCAAGCCGCCGGCCCCGCAGGTGGTCGTCGTGGGCGACGTCACCAAGCTCGGCAAGGACGCGCGCGTGCCGGATGCCGCGCATCCCATCTACTATGTGCCGCTGACCCCGGACCAGCCCAAGCCCGGCGCGGCGGCGGCCGGGAAAAAGCAACCGGCGAAGACCGAGGGCAGGCAGCCGACCCGGGCCGAGGTCCTGGATCGCCTCGGCGCGGCCCTGGCGAAGCGCCATTACCTGCCGGCGGGCGCCGGGCATCCGCCGGAAATCGTCCTGTCCTTCTGGTGGGGCACGGCGGACCCGGAGCTGGAAAATTACGGGACCGACGACGCGGCGGAGGAGGATTCCTTCAACGAGCGCGCGATGATCGCCCTGGTGGGACCGGACAAAAAACAGGAATTGAACAACTGGCACTCGAAGGATCTGCGGAGCGCGGTGCGGCAGGAGCGCCATTACGTGATCGTGATGGCCTTCGACTACGCGGCCGCGGTCCAGAAGCAGAAGAAGATCCTGTGGATCACGCGGACGAGTTTGCCGTCCTCGGACACCGATCTCGCCGGAGCCATCGAGCCGCTGGTGGCCACTGCGGCCCCGGCGTTCGGACGCGAAGCCCGGCCGACGTGGGTCGACAGCGGCAAGGTGCGCGACGAGAGCGTCGTCATCGCCCCGCTGGAAGTGAAGGAAACGGTGCCGGAGAAAAAGTGATTGGAAGCGCGAGGTGGAACGCACTGCCCCCCCAGTGTGTTGGCTTCGCTGGCTCCAGTGGAGGGCCCAGCTTCCGCTGGGCCGTGGGTGCGCAGGTGATATCGCGTTCGCGGCCCAGCGGGAGCTGGGCCCTCCACAAAGGCGCTTTGGTTGAGCGCCCCCCGTCCCGATCACGTGGAAATCCACCATCGCCTGCTGGCCGGAATGGTGCTCAGCTCACCTCCCGATGAAGCATCGAGTGCAATTGTTCCTGGTTGCGGGTGTCGTCCTGCTCGCCGGTTGTTCGCAGGTGCTGCCGCCGCAGGTGCTGGTGGTGGGCGACCTGACTCCGCTCGGCAAGGCGCAGACGCCGCCGGATGCGGCGCATCCGGTTTACTACTATCCGGTGACGGTCGGTTACAAGGAGATCGGGGCCACCTATGCCGGGGAATCGCCGCCGCCGAAGAAGAACGATGTCGCCCACACGCTCGCGGTGGCGCTCGCGAAGCAGCATTACCTGGTGATGACGCCCGAGCATCCGCCGCAGCAGGTGCTGGTCTTCTGGTGGGGCAGCATGAACCCCGACATCCAGGATTTCGGTTCGAACGACCCGACCGAGCAGGTGTTCTTCAACGAACGCGAGATGCTCGCGCTGGTGGGCGCCTACAAGCTGGAGGGGATGCCCCATTGGACGACCGACGACATCAAGTCGGCCGCGCGCGACGACCGGTATTTCGTCATCGTCATGGCCTTCGACTTCGAGGCGGCCAGGCACCGCCAGAAGAAGCTGCTGTGGATGGCGAAGATGAGCACGCCTTCGCTCGGCACCGATCTCACCAGCGTGATTCCCGCCCTGGTCGCGAGCGGCGCATCGGCGTTCGGCCGCGACACGATGCCCGAGGTTTTGGACAGCAGCCATGTGTTGAAGGAGGGGCGGGTGATCCTCGCGCCGCTGCAGATCAAGGAAACGCTGCCGGAGAAAAGGTAGGCCGCGCGCAATACTGTGGAGGGCCCAGCTCCCGCTGGGCCGCGAACGTGATGGCGTCACCGCACGCCCGGCCCAGCGGGAGCTGGGCCCTCCACGACAGGGGGGGCAACGCGCTCCACCTTCCATTCCATCGTTCCGGATGAAGAGGGATGGCGCGCCGCGACGAGGTGTTGAGGGAGAGCGTCAGCTCTTCGCCATTCCCGCCGCGTCCTTTCGAAAACTGCGCAACACGAGCAGCATCGCGATCAGGATGAAGGCCGCGGCCTCGAAGAAGGCGACGCCGGGGTGCTTGGGCAACAGGTGGTGCACCAGCCACGTCACCGCGCCGTCGAACATGGACAACACCTTCGGCAAATGGATGTCCGGGTCGGCCGAGATCGCCCAGCCAAAGCTCCACGTCGCGATGAGCGGCCCCGGGATCCCCGCGAGACTTTGCAAGCCGCCGAGCACGCCCTGCGCCGCGCCCTGTTCGGTCGGCGGGACGTGCTTGGTGATGTAGGATTGGAGGGCGGGGCCGGAAATCCCGGCCAGGGCGCCGACGGTCATGATGACGTAGATCAGCCATCCATACGGCGCGAGGCCGTAGCCGATGTAGGCGAGAACGGAAATGGTGAGGCCGATGAGCACGGCGCGAACTTCGCCGATCTTTGGCACGATTTTTTTCACGAGCACGGCCTGGACGAGACCGGACAGCACGCCCGCGGCCATCAGCGAATAGCCAACCTGATCCGACTCCCAGTGGTAGCGGTAGGCCGTGTACAGGGCCCACATGGAGAACATCATCGTTTGGGCGACCATCAGGATGAAATAGCCCTCGGCCAGGCCGAGCACCGCCGGCAGGCGTTTCAGCGCCAGCAGGGCGCCGACCGGGTTGGCGCGCGCCCACGAGAAGGGCCGGCGATTTTCCAGCTTCAACGATTCCGGCAGCACCAGCAGGCCCCAGAACCAGTTGGTGGCGGAGCAGGCCGCGGCGACCCAGAAGGGCAGGCGCAGGTCGATCTTTCCCAGCAGGCCGCCCAGGGCCGGGCCGACGATGAAACCGATGCCGAACGCCGCCCCGAGCAGGCCGAAGGCACCCGCGCGCTTCTCCGGCGGCGTCACGTCGGCGATGTACGCGTTGGCCGTGGCATACACGCCGGCGGTGAATCCCGCGATGATCCGCGCGACAAACAGCCAGCCGAGGTTCGGGGCGCAGGCCATGATCACGTAGTCGATGGCGGAACCAGCGGTGGCGATGAGGATGATGCGGCGGCGGCCGAACCGGTCGGAGAGCGCGCCGAGGATCGGCGAACCGATGAACTGCATGAGCGCATACGCGCCGATGAGGATGCCGTACGCGTGCGAGCCGTCCGTGATGTCGCCGCCTTCGAACTGCACGATGAGCTTCGGCAGCACGGGAATGAGCAGGCCGAACCCGACAATGGACAGAGCCAGCGTGACGAAGATGAAGCCGACGGCCGGTTGGCGAGCGGAGGAGGTCGACATGCGAAGGCCCAGTGAACGCAACCCGTGCCCCAAGGCGAGACTGGTTTGGGTGGCCGAAAGGAGAGTCCTGAAGTTTCGGGTTCCAACTGTAGGGCCCGCGCTCGCCGCGGAGCCGTGCCTGGAAGGGAGCAGCGATCGTAAGATCGCTGGCCTCAGCCGACTCCCCTTTCCGGACGGATTATTAACCGCGAAGGGCGCGAAGAGTCGCGAAGGCGTAGGCCCTTCGCGCGGCCCAGCGGGAGCTGGGCCCTCCACGATGAGGCCCTTCGGCGAGCGAAGTTCCCGAACCTGGGGTTTGTCTGAAACCTGAAAGAGGGAGGGTGGGAGGGGTTTTATACCATTTATCTTTCAAAAGTATAATAACCTCGCCTTG
>CAZEUN010000045.1:0-8582 GCA_964515595.1 uncultured Oleiharenicola sp.
GTATAGCATAAGTGTCTACACTTTGGAAAGCCACAACCTAAGAAGAATAAAAAGAGAAATAGTGCTTGCTATAGTTGCGTAACCTACGAGAAACTCCTGGAACATTCTACCTATTAGTGTAGCATATATAAGATTGCAGCGCAAACAAAAGCTATAAGCAACAATACTCCTCCAGCAATCAAGCTATCCAATACTTGCAAGTAAGCTGGCTTTGTTTTAGGATGTGCGTAGTCAATAACAATTGCTCTCATTTAAAACACCTCATCTAAGTCTGGTGAATTCAAGAAGTCTTGAATAAGTTTTAAAAAAAGCCTCAAGTCTTCCATCTTATAACCCCCTATCATCAAGTCTCATGCTATTTTTTTTAAGTTTTCCCGTATCAGTTAAAAATGCGTACCAATCTTGTGATCTTGTTATTGTTATTGTGAAATAAATTACATTATGACTTCTTTTGTTCATTTTAATTTGTTCTTCTTTGCAGCCATATTGTCTCGCGATTTGTTGTGTAAGTGTCATATTAATTTATCCCTCTCTGCATTCGTCACATAAAATTCCTGCATCACTAAAAGTTACAGAGTCACAATATTCTCCACACATTTCACAAGGCTCATGAGTTTCAAAATTCTCTGGATGATAGTGTTTTTCTAATTCGTAATCGTAATCCATATTTTTAATACCAGTGTGGACTTCTTAACTTCCACTCCTTCCATGCTTGCGCTGGTGTTCCATAGCGATTTTTTATAATCTGTGGTTTCATCTCATCCTTATACCCATACTTCTTTACAGCTTCCCATTGAGCATCTAATTCTTCTGTCTTTTGTCTGATTGCTCTTTTGTAGGCCATCAAGCTGTATATATTAACTGTATTCATAATAATAGTATATCAACCATCCCGATGGTTGTCAATAGGCAAAATGAGGCTAGATTTATTCTTTTTCGAGAAATTCTTTCCATTTGCCACGCCATGCGTTAGCTTCGGAGTCGGATATATTTACTTGCGTGTTGTTTTGGGTATTATTAGTAGTATTATTTTGCACTAATATGTTTGGTCGTTCTTGGTATACCTCCATGATTGAAGCTAACATCTTGAGCGCAAGCGGATTTGGTTTGGTCGGATTTGAAGCAAGAGCAGCAATCAGATCAAGAACTTTTGCTCTACCCATTCCCTGTTGTTCGAAATAAGTCTGTGCATAGTTTTTGCATTTCCTTGCATTTTTAGACCCAAGTTCGGAAGCATATTTTCTATCTTGTGGCTTCGTTCTATCAAGATCGTAAGCAATAAAAGCACATTCAGTCGCTTGCATGTATGTTGCTTTATTATCTTTGTCCAGAAATAAATCCAACCATTTAGAAAGTCTTGGTGCTTGGAGAAAGAAGTCTTTTACTTCTTTTATTTCCTGCTCTTCTGGAGAAAGTGTTGACAAATTTTGGTCTTGGTCGGACATAACTACATTATATCCTTATATCTTTCTTTTTGCTTGAATACCTAACCGCATGACTTGATTATATTTAGTATCCATATCTTTCTCATCTACGCAAGGGATAATAATTTGATATTTCTTTGCTTTTTCTCGCTTCTCCATTTGTTTGAGCGTTTCGGCTATAGATGCTGGCGGAAAGAAATGTACTTGTACTTTATCTTCATCAAGTTGCCATTTGTGAAAATTATTTGCAATATAGTCTGGATCATCATAAGCTGATTCAGAATTTCTACTAAATGAATATGCTTTATAAAGAGCTTCTACTGACACATAATGAAATGGGATGACTTCGTTTTCTTTTACAACTTCTCCATCAATGATTGCATAAAATCCATCTTGATCTTCTGCAAAAGTTAGAATTCTACAATGCACATCCTTATGCATCCAACCAGCTTCGTGCCTCAACATCCATCTATTATTCCCATCTATAATCATTCCATCAGGAGTGATAAGAAAACTGGAATGATCTCCCAAGAGCATGTCATGTAGTAGCATTTCTCGTCCTTTGTCTGTAAGGATGCGGTGATTTTCTGGATTTACTCGTAAAGTTTCGATATTTCGTATTTCCATAACTATGGTTGTTGAGGTATTTTAGAATTAAACTCTGCTTTTATTTTACCACCTTTTGCTATATGTTGGCAAACAATAACTTTTATTTCATTTGGTCTTGCACTATCAAAAGCAAAGGATGGATGCTGTTGACAAATTGGACAAGGTGAATAGCCTTCAACAAAAAATGCTTTGTCGGTTTGTGCTTTTTGTTTTAAAAATACTGCTCGTGCTTGTGGAGTAACATCTTTCCAATTGTCTGGCTTTTGGAGTCTATAACCACTTGTTGCTTCACTTTTGGAATGAATAAATACTTGATCGCTCATACTTGACGCTTTGCTTTTATTTCTGCACGTTTTGCTTCAATTGACTTTTGAATTTCATTTGTACAATTTAAGCAATCTGCGCTTTCACTTTTTAATACAACAACCTTATTTCCTGCCATGTAACTGTTATGGTCATCAGTTACACTCACATCGAAACTATTTCCGCAAGTCGGGCAGGTGTATGTCAACATTTTTTTCTTCCTCTGGTAATATCAGTATACCTAAATCTTTTTCGGTTGTTAAGGTAGATTTTACATAAATTGTATTGTGGCATCTAGGACAACTTCTTCCAAGTACAACGTTTCCTTTTTTGTCTGTTATTTTAAATGGTTTCAACGTAACAGATGCAATAAGTTTTTTATCTCGATCCGTTGGTTTGTCAATGTTATCAAGTTGTAATCTATGTTGCCAGCAATATTTTGCTCCTGTGTGATCCACTTTCTCAACGCCAGGGTTCATAAAAATATGGTCGCCTTTTAAATGTTTTTTACTATGTCTTCTTTCTGCTCTATTCATATTCCGTAAAATTCAAACTCTTGTGGATCAGTTGTTACATCTAAGGGAATACCAATAAAACTCATTAAAGCAGGGTGTGTGGGAAAATCATCACGTAGTATGTTTATATACACAAATTCTTCTGGTGGAAGAAAAATAACAGAAGGCAATGCTCGTCTATCTTTGACATACGCTGCCACTTGGTCAAGTAGTGAGCGCAAAGAAAATGGTCTATCCTTTTGTCGTATATATTTCATTTTGTTTGGATTTGTTGCCAAAAATTCCATTCCGCAAACGTTAATTGTTTACGCTTTTTAAATAAGCTAAAAATAAAAGCTATCATAATTTTTCCAATTGCTCTTGCGTAAAATAATCTCGTGCTAATTCTGGATAGGCTTTTACAAAGTCTGGATTTGGTTGCCAATTATTTCCCCAAGGCTGCAATATATCTTTTTCATGTTTAAGTCTATCGGTTGTAATTCTGTCATTCATGGAAAGCGTAGGGAATTCTGGAGGTGGTGTAATTGCAGACACTTTTTTTCTATCTACATCTCGACACTTCTTTCCTTTTAATACTCCATACGTTGCATGTACTATGGCTGGCTCTTTATGACAACTAGGGCAATTATTCACCATTTTCATTTTTTTTGTGTATATTCATAAGTATATCATGAGTCTCTACTGGCTTGGGTTTTTCTTCTCCTTTTTGAATACGCAACTCTGTTGGAGTAGGTGAGGACTCAACACCGCTTTCTGTCTCTTCTTCAGGAAGAATATAGTCAACATTATTAAGATTGAGGAATTTATTTGACTTTAAAAAACACCCAGAGACTTTTGGTACTTGTTGTGTAGTGCCACTAGTTGAAGAATAGTAATATATAGGCTGTAACTGAGCGTATTCGTCATCAGTAATGACAAGAGTTCTACCAGAAGAAAAGAAAACTCTATAGCTCATAGTTTTTGTAAGTGTCTCGATATAGTAATTTTAGCCTTAGAATTATCCAAAATGTGCATATGTGGATAACTTTGTGGACAACTATACCATTTGCATATTGTTCTGTTCAGGAACATCTGCAATCATTGTATCAGTCATGAGCATGGTTGTAGCAACTGCAACTGCATTTTCTAATGCACAACGAATTACTTTCGCTGGATCAATAACACCACTTTCTATCATATTTTCTATTTTCTCGGTTTCAACATTATAACCAAAATTTTCTCCAGCCTTCTTAATTTTCTCGATAATGTCTGCACTTTCTTTATCTGTCTTACCAGAATTTTCCAGCAATTTTTTAGTTGGTTCTTGGAGTATATCAAAAAGTAACTGCTCTCCATGATTTCTCTCTTTATTTTCTAGCACTTTGAGCAATTGAGTGAAAACGATACCGCCACCAGGTACAATTCCTTCTTCTTGACATGCTTTAGCAGCAGCAACAGCATCTTTAGTACGCTCTATTCTTTCTCTCATGTCGACACCTGCTTTAGCTCCTACCTTAATAATGCCAACACCAGTAGTCAACTTTGCCAGACGTTCCTCAATGTTTTCTTTTTCGTAAAGTTCTTTGGTAAAGTCTCGCTTGGTTTTAAGCTCATTTATTCTTTCTTCCACTGTCTTATTTCTTTCTCTGATTTTCTTTTTATCTTCTTCTTTTGCAACATCTCCTTCTTCAATTCGAACTATAAGAGTTGACTTTTTACCAGACACAACAGTTTTTGCAGAACCAATCCATGCTGCATCGAATTGCTGTGCAAAGTCTGATTTTGGCAGTCCTAACTCATCAGTAACAATTTTTGAACCAGTAACAATTGCGATATCCTCAAGCATGGCGTTTCTTTTTTCTCCATTTGCAGGTGGTGGAACTGTAACTATATTGAGAACATTTTTGAGTTTATTTGTAACACACACTCGCAACGCTTCACCTTCGACATCGCCAATAATAAGGATGCTTTTTGATTTTTGCATAACTGCTTCAAGAAGAGGAACTATTTCCAACTGCGTAGTAATTCTTTTACCTAGAATAACAACTGCAACATCTTCTATCACTGCTTCCATTCTGTCAGTATCAGTAACAAAATAGGGAGTAGCCATACCTTTTTCTATGTGCATACCTTCGTTATATTGTACTTCCATAACAGGCACTTTGTTTTCTTCAACTGTAATTTGTCCGTCTTTACCTATTTTATCGACAGCCTTTGTTACAACTTCTGCAATCTCGTCATCTGTTGAAGAAATTCTTGCAACACGTTTTATGTCCTCAGATCCCTTAACAGGTGTTGACAGTCGTTGTAATTCCTCAAGAACTTTTGGAAGAGCTTTTTTGATTTGATCGCGGATAATAGCAGGATGTATTCCTGCATCGTTCATTTTGTCGCCTTTTTCTAATAGATGATAGGTTAAAATTGTTGTGACAGTTGTTCCATCTCCTGCCTCCTCAACCTGCTTATTAGCAGCTTGAATAACTGTCATTATTGCTTGATCCAAGAAAATGTCTTCACTTCCAACTTCTTTTGCAATGTTGACACCATCAGCTATAACTATAGGAAATCCCCAGGGACGACCAATAGAAGTAAGTCGACCTCGTGGCGAGTAAGAAGATCCTACTGCTCTATAAACTGCCAACGCTCCTTCGAGTTGCTTTTGTCTTGCCTCTTTTCCAAAAATCATTTGTTTTTTCATTTCTTCTTCTCCTTTTTTATTTTAGGTCTTTTAGGTGTAACTATACCAAGCTCTCTTTTTGATTTACCTAATTTATGAGACCATTTTTTCATTTTCTTATTCGTTCTGGTTTTTTTCTAATTTCTCCACAATTCCTACACTTATATTCATGACCTTTTATTTTTGTCCTCCATTTACGTCCACCACATTTAGTACACTTAGGAGGCCAGAGTAACTTTTCATCCACTTTATTTCTCCTTCACCACCGCCACTATATCTTCAAAGGCAATGGGGTTTATTTTTTCGTTATCTATAGTTATTTCATTTGCCATATATTTTTTAAATACTACAATGTCATTGATTTTCAAAGGCACAGGCAGTATGCCTTTGCCAATTTTAAACACTCGGCCTAGTTCTGGTTTTTTTTCTTGTACTTCTGGTGTGTAGAGTCCTGACTTATTCTTAACTTCTCCAAGAGGCTTGAGTAAGACATAGTTTTTTGCAGGTACTATTTGCATAGTAATTTTACTTTAACAAATTACTATTGTAATTGTCAACAGTTATTTCATATAAATATTGATAAAAGCTATGAATGAAATTCCAATAGTCCACATACTACCAATTATCAAAATTGATGCTTTTTCTTTCGAAATCATATTTTGTCACCTCCTACACATTTCTTCGGGCAATTATTCGCTCAAGCAATTCTCGTGCTTCTTTTCGATCCATTTTATATTCCACATGTTCATGGCAAGGCTGGCAAGCCAAGACAACTTTTTCTGGAGATTTTACTTCTTCATCAGTCAAATTTCTTCTTTTATCTACATGTGCAAAAGTAAGAAAATCATTTTTTTTGCAAAAATTAAATTGTATCTCGCATGTAGTAATTCCCCATTCTCGAAAAATATCTTTTAAGTTTTCACGAGCCATATTCCATGCAACAACCTTTTTACCAGGCTTGAGAGGCTTTGGTTGTTTTTTTGCTTTGTATGTTTTAGGAACTGGATTAAATGATTTACTTAGATCGGGGGTTGTTTTAAACATAATTATCTATAAAAACTGTCTCTTCTGTCTTGTCTATTTTGCTGCTTTTTTAATTCCCTACATTTTTTACAACGCTTGGGATCACTATAATTGTGTGAAGCATAAAATTTTTGCGCTGCAACAGTAAAAACAAAGGTTATTCCACAATCAATACATTTAATAATTTTTGACGACATATTACCTCCTTTCGTAAAGATACAAGACGTTTGTATTTACCATGAAACCTGCTTGCAATGCCTTTTCATAAATTGTTGTAAGTGATTTAGCTTGATCTATTTGCTCTTTGAGTTGAATATTTTCATGATGCATTTTTGATATTTCGTCTAAAACACTACTATACTCAAAGCCGTCAACCACTAAAATATTCTCTGCGTTTATTTTAACAATTAGCAGCACTCCTATCAAAGTAAATAAACATACAATAATTACAGTGGGTCTCACTTATCATATTGTAACCCCTTCTTCACCTGTTGGATATGCTTACAGTCTTTTCCTTTTCTTCTGAAAAGAAAGTCAAGACAATTACAATACCATTCTCCATTGAGGTTTCTAACCTTATATATTTTTTTAGGATTTGTCGTACTTTTGACATCATAGATTTGTATTGCGTTCATTTTCTATATTCAGGGATCGGCTCACTACAATACATACAATTAGGATACCAACAAAATGGATGATGCCCTTCGTAAAATAATTCTTGCTCTCCTATATTATCCATAATTTCAACGCCTCGTTTGATAAATTCTCTTCCATCGTTTCTGTCTTTATCTGAGATATCAACAGAGAACACCAATACATCTTCTGGTTTCCAATCTTTTTCTACAAACGGAGTATTTATTAAATAGAATTTTTCTATTTTTGGCTGTAGATAGGCATATACTCTCCATTGCATAAGCTTATTAAAATCTCCAGCACTCCATTTTTTACCACTTTTTACATCTGCTGCTTTTGACCAATCGGCATTTCTTGCATCCACAAATCCTACAAGCTCATGACCACCACTAAATGGCGATCTAAGTTCTATGCTTTTGTCAAAAGAAAATTTTTCCACAATAGGTAAGTCTGGCAATTTCTCAAGTAGTAGTTGTCGTTTATCTCCTGACAAATGAGACAAAACAAATTCATGTGTATCGCGCCCTTTTGTCATATTTGAACTCGTGATAGGTAGAGTGGAAGGATCATTTTTATTTTCGTTTATCTTATTGAGATAAATGTGAGGACACTGCGTAATATTATTGATGAAAGAATAGGAAAGTATCATTTTTCTTCTTTTCTTACCTCAGTAACAAGAGGCGTTTTGGTGATTTGTAGGTTTTTTATTTCAATACCTTTTTGAAATAGCTCTTTAATAATCGTGGTATTTACTCGCTCACTGGTTGAGACAGTTATAGCACCTAGTTCTTTAGCTGTCTCTTTATCTGTTGAATAGACAGTTCTGACGGATATATTTTTGTCTCCAACTATTTTTCCATTTATTTTTTCCTCATCAAGCCTTGCAACAATTTCATCTTTAACCACTGATAACTCTGCTTCTAATTCTTCTTGCAATGCAATTACTGCTTCTCGTCTGGCAAGTAGTTGATCCCACGTAAGCTCTGATATTGCTACTTCTGGTGCTACATCTGCTTTTATTGGTTTTAAATTACTCATTTTTTAGTTCTCCCATATTTACACCATGTCTTGATAATAAATTAAAAAAGTCAGTAACAAATGCTTCTCTATTTGTTATGTTTTCACTTATTACAATAACTGGATTATAAATCTCTGTGTTTTTATCAGCTTTCATAAGACCGAATAAAAAGACACCGCCAATATTTTCTTGATCTAAGACTTGGTGCATTTTGAGATTTATGCCATCTTTGAAATACTCTTGAATATTTGCTTTAATTTGAGTCATTTTTCTTTTCTCCTTTTTGTTGCTTTGCCTTTGCTAATTCGGCCATTTTATTTGATGCTTGTGCAAAAGTTAATCCATTTATCCATTCGTCAGCAAGTTGTTTTCCTTCATCTTCCATTTTTTCATAACCGATA
>CAZEUN010000046.1:0-4788 GCA_964515595.1 uncultured Oleiharenicola sp.
GCTCCGCGCACCCCCCGGAAGCCCGATCCGGCCGGAAGGACCCTGAGCGGGGGCAACCGATGGCCCATTGAGCGGGCAAAGGCGGCCGCCCGTGTGCTATCGGTTGCCCATAGTTCGGGGCTATCGTGTGCCATCGGTTGCCCGCCCCCTGCCCCCATATGCCCCGTGCATGGCCCCCACGTTGCCCCCTCACACGCCCCGCCCCCGTGCCCCCGTGTGCCCCCATGCCCGGCCGCCCCCTGCCCCCACGCCCTCGCCATGCACGCCCCCGCCCGGACCTGCCCCCACGGACTCGCCCCCTAGGCGGCCGCCCTCAATCCGCCCCCTAGGGGCACACGCCAAGCCCGGCCCCGTGCCATGCCCGGCCGCCCCCCGCCCCCGCTATCCGCGCGCATGGATTCGCCCCTGCCAATCGGCCCCACGGGTTCCCGCCCTAGGCGGCCGCCCCCATGCCCGGCCTTGCCGAGTTCGCCAGCGTGCCCGCCCCGCCCCCTCGCAACGGACTCCCACGCTATCGCGCAAGGCGACGGCCCGCCCCTGCCATCGGCCCGGCTGGCGTCCGGCATGGCCCCATGATTCGCCCCTCACGGGCACGCCCTAGGGGGCAGGTCCGCCACGGCCGCACGGGCCGCCCTCACGTCCGCCCGCCCCCATGCCGAGACGCCAGCCCGGCCCCCTCACGGGCACACGGGCACACGGCCGCCCCTCGCCACGGGCACGCCCTCGCATGGCCCCGGATAGGGGGCAAACCGGGCCGCCACGGGCAAAGCAACCGTTGGCAAACTATAGTTTTCTCTACTTGGCGAATACTTGCGGCGGCCCTCACGGGGGCCGGAACGCCCCGGAATCCGGGCTTTTATACAGTGTGCCATCGGTTGCGATTGCTTGCCCGTTACTTGCCCCCGCAAGTAGAGGACTCAACCGGCCGCACACTGTAGATTCCTATTTTACGGTTTCCCGGCCCGTAGAGGGGCCGCCAAGGGGCAAGAAATTTTTTGGACCCGTGATATGGAAAACCGCTAACGCCCGCCACGGGCCATTTATGGGCGATTCAGGGGCTATGGAACAAACGCGGAACATTGCCCCCGGCCGAACTTGGCACGGGGCTTGCTACGCGCGCGCGCGTTCCGATTCCCGTGGAACTGCTACAGTGTGGCGACGGTTGACTATGGGCGAACTGCCCCTATAATCGGGGGCGGGGCAATCGGCCCCCGCAACCGCTATGAAGGAGTCTCACATGCCTAACCAAACCGCCCCCGCCCCCGTCCGCTATCGACTCGGGTCCGCCCCCGTCCGCTATCGACTCGGGTCCGCCGCTTTCGTATCTGCCCCCGGCCTTATCGCATGGGCCATCAATGGGGCCGCCTTCCCGGACGACGTGGCAACCGTCGCCCGCGTCATTGCCGAGACGTGGCATATTCCCGCCCCGGCGGCCGTCGCCCTTGTGACGGGGGCGGCCCCCTACACGGTAGAGGGCGAAACCGTCGTTTTTGATCATGCCCCGGAAGTGCTGGCGAACGGGGCACACGTCATTGCCCGGCGGCCCCTGCCCGATAAGGGGCCGGGCACGATGGCGGCCGAAATTGTCGTTTGTTTCCTGCCCGACAATCCCGCGACTCCGTTCGCCACGTGGCAACGCAACACGTCCGACGGGGGCACGTATTGGGGGCACTACGAGTCGGACCTGCCCGCCGCATGGGCGGACTATCAGGAACGGGGCACGCCAGCCCCTCGCCCCGGCCTAGGCGGCCGCCTCGCCCTCGCCAGCGTGGGGGCTTGATCATGGCCCGGACCTATCGGGAATTGACGACGGAAGAGGCGGCCGCCCTTCAGGCGTTCGCCGATGCACACGGCCGCCGCTGGCGCGATGAACTCGGCAACGTGTATTGGTATAACGCCCGTATCTGGCACGGCCCCGTGCCCGGCATGGGGAACGTGTTGCACGCCATCCGAAACGAGTTCGGCCCGACATGGCTTTATGACGTGTGCAAGGTCCGCCCCGCCCCCAAAGCCCGCCCCTAGGACGAAACGGGGGCCGCCCGCCCCCGTCTCACGGTTAGGCCGTGACTGACGAGTCCAACGCCCGCCAGCCCCTCACACAAGGAGTCTTGATCATGTCGCAATTCCCCACGCCAAAGGCCGCCGCTTCCCGCCTCGCCAGCCCGGCCCCTATCACGGCCGCAACGGCCCGCCTCGCCTTCCAGCGTCTCGGCATGACGTTGCGCAAAACCGAATATGGCGAGTTCCGAATCAACTTCCGGCATGGGGAAGAGGCGACGGCCGCCTATGAGTCGGACCTGCCCGCCGCGATTGATACGGGACTCGCCATGCTGGCACACAAAGCCCGCCTTGCCCGCGAATTGCGGGCCATCGGTTGCCCCGCCCGCATGGCCGAACGGGACGCCCTCACGGCCGTTTCGGCCGCCCTCTAACCCCTCAAAACACGGAAGGAATCACACAATGGCTAAGACGGTTTTCACGGGCGAAATGCTCTTTCACGTTTGGGCTAATCAGTCCGCCCCTCACGGCCGCCGCACGGACGGCCGAGTCCATTTCGACGGCCCGACTCTCTATTCCTACGGCCGCCACTTCGCCCTAGGCCACGTCATGCCGGACGGGGCAACGCTCTTGAACGCTGATTCCTACTCTATCAGCACGTCAAAGCATCAAAGCCAAACCGCACGGGCCGCGCGCGGCCGGACCTATCGCGTTCCGAATCTCACGGACCTTGTGCATGGCTATGCCTTCCGGGCGGACCCTGCCAACGCCCGCGACTCCATCGTCCGCCACGTCACGGAAAACGCCCTTCGCTTCCCGGACGACTCGGCCGTCTACCTGCTAACCCTCGCCAAGCGGCCCCGCGCATGGCCTAGCATCAAAGCGGCGGCCGAACGGGCACGCGACAAAGCGAAGGCGGCCGAACGGGCACGCGACATTGCCAGCCGCAAGGGGCAGGCCGAACGCATGGCGGCCGCCACGGATTCGGAAGTGGCGGACCTGATAGCGGCCCGGCTGGAGTCGCCCGCATGGGGCAAGTTCCCGACGGGCCGCAACTGGCCTAAGTCGGAATATCGCAAGGCGACTCCGTCGGAAACCGTGGGGGCGTTCGCCACTGAATTGCACCGACTCAACGTCACGGCAAAGGCGCATTGCGGGAAGCGTGTGCAAGCCGCTCTATCGGCCCGCCTGAAGGCCGTTCGGGCACGTGCGAAGCGGCTGGCATGGCTGGAAGAGCAAGGCGAAAAACTGGCGACATGGGGCCGCGTTAAGGCCGATTTTCGGACCCTCGCCAGTGCCGAGACGCGGGGCGAACTCACACGCGAGTCCGCTATCCGCCTAGGCCGCCTTGCGGGCTATCTGGCACACAACGGCCGGGGGCTTGTGAACGTCACGGCCCTAACCGCCATCGTCGCCACGATGGAAGAGCGGGAAGCGGCGGCCGTTGCCCGTGACAATGCCGAACGGATGGAACGCGAGGCGGCCGCCCGTGCGGCATGGCTGGCAGGCGAGGGGCCGCGCTATTGGCGGGGCAGTGACGAAACCGGGGCCGCCCTCTTGCGGGCAACCGGAGTCGAACGGGACGCGGCCGGGGCCATCGTGGCGGGCACGCTGGAAACGTCGCACGGGGCGGACGTGCCCCTTCCCCACGCCTTGCGGGCGTTCGCTTTCGTCCGCCGCGTCGTCGCCACTGGCGAGGGCTGGCACGCCAACGGGCACACAATCCGAGTCGGGCACTTCCGAGTCGACGCTATCAGCCCGGACGGGACCATGCGGGCCGGTTGCCACACAATCCGCCTTGCCGAGATGGAACGCCTTGCGACGGCCCTAGGCGTGGCGGACGTTGCCCCGTCGGACGCGGCCCTAGAACTCACAAAGGGGGCCGCTTGATCATGGTCCGCTTTTTGAACTGGCGAGGGCCGCAAGGCCGGGAAACTGTAGACGAATTGAGCCGGGGCGATTTTGCCCCCGGCCGCGAGGGGGCCGCCGCGTTCCGGGCCGAACTTGCCCGGCTTGTGAGTGAATATCACTTGTGCGGCATGGCGGTTTATACGTCCGGCCGGGCGTGCGGAAATTGGGGGGCCGCGTCATGAGTTCCGTTGCATGGTTTTGCGGCCCCTACGTCGTCACGTCATGGGGCAACGGCCTAGCCTATACCGTGGCGGCCCCGGACGGCCGCACGGCCTTCCTGCAAGGCGACGACGCGGCCGCATGGCGTGCCGAGTATGACGCGGCGGACGATACGGAAGCGGGGGCGGCCCCCTTCATAGGCGAGACGCTGGCGAACTACGCCAGCCCGGCCGAATAGGACGAAACGCGGGGGCAGGTCCGCCCGCCCTCGCGTCTCACGGTTAGGCCGTGACTGACGAGTCCAACGTCGCCAGCAACCGCACACAAGGAGTCGACTCCATGCCTATTAGTTCCGAACTCAAAACCGCCTATCAGTGGCACAAGGGCGAACGCATGGCCCGCGCGGCCGTCGCGCGCGTCACGCCCCCGCCGGGCGGGTCCCGTCGCCAGTTGGCGGCCGTTGACGCCCTCACGGCCGCACGGGCGGACGTTGCGGCGGGAAAGCCCCGTTATCAGCGTTTCGGGCCGTGCATCTCATATCAGCCGGACTCGCCCCGTGGGGAACGGCTGGCACACGTCGAAAGCCCGGAAGCCTTCGGACTCCGCTATGTCGGGCAAGTCGGGCCGGAGTCCCGCCGCTTCACTTCCGAAGGCCGGGGCGAGGGATGGCTAACGGACCCGTTCGGCGACGTGTTTAAGGATGGCACGGGGCTTTGCTAT
>CAZEUN010000046.1:4800-7560 GCA_964515595.1 uncultured Oleiharenicola sp.
CCTTGCAACCGTCTACACGTCCGAGTCCGCCCGTGGCGACGATTGCAAGCCGGTTGACCATGACGACGCGCGAGACGCGGCCCGCGCGGCGGACCATATGGCGCAACGGGCGGCCGAGAAAGAGCGGGAATATCAAACCGGCTGGCAACTCGGCCGGATATGGGAAGAGGCGCGGGAAGAGGCGACGGCCGCCCGCCGGGAAGCGCTGGCAGTGCTGGCGGAACGTCGCGCGGCCCGTGGCATGGGGGGCGACGGTTTCCCGGCCTTGTGCAAGGCAATCCGGGGGCAGGTCCGACTCGCCCTCGCCACGATTGCCACGGCCCGCGAAACCATGCGCAAGGCCGTAGAGGGCGACGGGCCGCACGGCCTTTGCGTCTACATGGGGCCGGACGAAAAGGCGGCCTTTTGCGAGGCGGCCGGGCTGGACTCGTTCCCGGAGTCGGCCGTTTGAGGCGGGCCGATAAGGCGCGACTCGTGGGGCACATGACGGCCGCCCGCGTGCATGACAACGGGGCGGCCCTTGGCGGACTAGGCGCGATTGTCGGGGCTTTCTCGCATGGCGTGCCCGGCTTTCTTGCGGGGGCGGCCGTGGCCCTCGCCTTCCGTCTCACACGGCCCGGCCCCACGGCCGAACTAGACCGGGCAACCGGACGCGACAAACCGCCGGACGATTGACGCCCGGACCTGCCCCCGCCCATGACGCCCGGCCCTCACACGGCCGGGCGTTTTCGTTTGCACGCCAGCCGGGCACACGCGGCCGCCTAGGGGCCGGGGCAGGTCCGCCCGGCATATCGGCCCCCGAACTCGGCAACGGCCGCCACGGGCCGCCCTAGGGGCCGCCGCGTGCCATCCTGCCCCCGCCCTCGCCTTGCCCCTCACGGGGCCGCCCGTGCCCGCCTAGGGGCCGCCGGGGCGTTCGGCCGTGCCATCCTGCCCCCGAACTCGCCAAGCCCGCCACGGGCCGCCCTAGGGCCGATTGCGGCCTAGGCCGGGCAACGCCAGCCGGGGCGGCCGTCCGCCCCTCGCCAGCCCCCGCCCCGTGCCACGGTATACACGCCAAGCCCGGCCCCCGGCCGCCCTAGGGGGCCGCCTAGGGGCTGGCGAGGGGGCGGAACGCCCGAAAACCTAGCAAAATCAATCGGTTGACCGGGGCCGGGGGCCATGTTCCCGGAACGTCCCGTGAACGGCGGAATTTCCCGAGGCGCGGCCGCGCGAGGGGGTGCCCGGCCGGGCGTCGTCAGGTCTGCACGGCTCTGCACCAGCCGAGGGGGCCGGGCCGCCGCACTACCTTGGCACCTTGGCCCGTTTCAAATTTTCCCGGCACTACCTTGGCGGGCTGGCCCGTTCGAAAAATTCCGGCCAGCCGTCGGTCGATCCGCAGAAGTCGAGAACCTTGGCGAGCGAGCCGGTTCAATCGTCCTCGTCCTTGTCGTTGACCACCCAATCGGGCAGCGGCGGCAGCGGCACAGTCTGGCCCTTCAGGGCGTGGGTGCAGTCGCCGAGGAACTGGATCATGCCGCCTCGAATGAAGGTGTGACAGCAGCGGCTCACCGGCTTGCCGTTCTCGGTTCCGTCCCACCGGCTCAACTGCGATGGCGCATAGGTCGGGCATTCCAGCGTGCCGGTGAAGGTCCAGCCCGCGCCGAGGCTGTTCTTGCCGGGATTGATACTGATCCCGTGCAGCGCATCGCAGCCGGGGCACCAGTAGTAGTGCTGCCGGACGCGGCGCTCCGTCGGCTTGCCGCTGTCGTAGACGACGGTCTTCTCGATCACGATCGGGTTCATTGCCTGCATCCCCTTGAGTCCCTATCCTACAAGCCTAATCGAACGAGGAAAGGAAAAGCGGTAATGCGAGCCGAGAAATATCGAGACGACGAGTTCAAGGACACCCGGTCGGATCAGCGCGAGCACCCCCGAGCCGAGCGCCAGATCAAGGATGAAGCCCGCCGCAGGATCAACGAAGTCGCCCCGGCGATCGACAGCGGCTTCACTGCGCCGAGCATGGAAAGCCCCGTAGACGGCGGTTGCGGCGGCGAGTAATCTTCGGAATCGACGAGGGCTCCGGCGGTCCCATGCCGGGGAGGGCCGGGTTCGCGTGGACGGATTCGTCCAAACGGATTCGGCCTTTTCGTTTTCCCGAAATGCGAGCGACGATTCATGAGCGACCCCGACTGGACTGCCCTTGCTTCCGCGATCTTGGCCGAAGTCGGCCTGACCTTCGACGACGTGCTGGACATCGGCAGGGATTGGGTGATCGGGCCGCCGGGGCTTCAGACGCAGATCGCCGAGCCGTCGCCACACGCCACGGTCTACCCGTGCTTCCCCGGCAATCCGACGGCTCGCTCGCGGCCGTTGATCGCCATCACCGGGCCGATCGACGACGAGCGGATGCTGCACATCCTCGCCCACGAATGCGGGCACATCGCCGAGAAGGCGTGGACCAGCGAGCCCGAGTATGTCCATGAGTTCCGCGCCGAGCGCTACGCCAACGCCGCGATACTTCGGCACCTTGGCCGGGACCCATCGCCCGAGATCGTCGAGAGCGGCAAGGCATACGTCCGGGCGCACTGCGAAGGACGGTTCCAGATCATGGGCGCAAGCCCGACCAAGCGCTGGCGGCGTGATGTCGTCGAGTGGTGCGGTTTCGAGCCGCCGGAGCCGCTGGACTTCTACCCCTGAAATAGGAAACCCCCGGCCGAGACTGGTTCGACCGGGGGCACCGTCCATCCCAAGGAGGTCACAGGCCCGCCGCAACGGATT
>CAZEUN010000047.1:0-7397 GCA_964515595.1 uncultured Oleiharenicola sp.
GCTGAGAGCTGAGAGCTGAGAGCTGAGAGCTGAGAGCTGAGAGCTGAGAGCTGAGGGCTGAGGGTCTAGTACTATACTCTGTTACGCGTCGAACACCATCCCCGTCGCTGCGCCCGCCTTCGCCAAGGCTTCGGCGGGCAAGCGCCACCCCCAGGCGAGTTTGAAGACCCCCTGGATATTGGCGTGCGCTGCTGGCACCGTTTTAAAAACAGTCATCGCCTCCCTCCGCTCCACACTCTTAGCTCTCAGCCCTTAGCTCTTAGCTCGCCGCTCATCGCTTCCGCCGCCCGCATGACCTTCACCCTCGCCCTTGCCGCCGTCATCCTGCTCGCGTGGCTCGTGCTCGGCCAGGAGGTCTTCCGGGGCAACCGTCGTCTTAAACGCCTGGCCCGTCTGCCCGCGCCATCCACCGCCGCCTGGCCGCGTGTGTCGGTCATCTTCGCCGCGCGCAACGAGGCAACCACGCTGCTCCAGGCCGTGCCGACGATGCTCGCGCTCGATTACCCGGATTTCGAGGTGATCGCCGTCAACGACCGCTCGGAGGACCGCACCGGCGACCTCCTTGAACAACTCGCCGCCGCCAACCCGCGGTTGAAGGTCGTGCATGTGACCGAGCTGCCCGAAGGCTGGCTCGGCAAGAACCACGCGCTGGCCGAGGGCTCGACCCAGGCGACGGGCGACTGGATTCTGTTCACGGATGCGGACATTCACTTCACGCCTGGCACGCTGCAACGGGCGGTGGCCTACGCGCGGGCCCAGACGCTCGACCACCTGGCCGCGGTGCCGCGGCTGACCGAGCAAGGCCACTGGCTCGGCATTTGCGTGAACGCCTTCAGCGTCGCCTTCACCTGCGGAATCTTGCCGTGGCGCATCCCGGATCCCCGCAGTCGCGCCCATGGCGGCGTCGGCGCGTTCAACCTCGTCCGCACGTCCACCTATCGCAAACTCGGCGGACACGTGCCGATTCACCTGCGGCCGGATGACGACATCAAGCTCGGCAAGCTGATGAAGTCGGGCGGATTCAGCGAACTCGTGCTCGGCGACGGCGCCATCGCCGTGGAATGGTACGCCGGCGTCGGTGACATGATTCGCGGGCTCACCAAGAACGCCTACGCCGGTGCCGATTACCGCGCGTGGATCCCGCCGCTCGGCGCCATCATCGTGGCGGGGGGATTTATCTGGCCGCTCGTTGCCTGCTTCGTGGTGCCCGGACCCGCGCGCTGGTGCTACCTGGCGGCCGTGGTGGTGATGCTCGGTCTCGGCTGCGATCAGACCCGCTTCGGCGGCGGCCGCTGGTGGTATGGCCTGTTTCTCACCGTGGGGATGGCGCTCTTCAGTTTCATTTTGCTCCGCTCGATGGTCGTCACGCACTGGACCGGCGGCATCACCTGGCGCGGGACATTTTATCCCCTCGAGCACCTGAAGAACAACAAGGTGTGAACGGAAACAGGTTTGAAACGTGGCAGCCGTCGTCAGACGGCTGGCGCCGTCGGTAGCATTCCCACCTCCGCTTCGGGTCCCGGCCTGATGGCAGGCCGCGCTCGCCCGCGTTAAAGTCCGCCCGCAAGTTCATCGCGGATGCATGGAAACCGGGCCTGCCGGCCCACGGAAGTGCATCCGCGCCACTTTCCACCTCGATCCCTCCACGGACTTTCCCATGACCTCGTCCGAGCTCACCCAACTCAACGGCCAGAGCGTGCTGGTCAAGTCCACGGCCGACCGCCACGACCCGCCGGTCGCCCTCCGCGGGACGATCGATGCCCACGCCGGACCCCGGGGCGAGGCGGAGGTGAAGATCGTGCTCGAGTATCCGGACATGAACAACACCGCCGCCCGTCGCGGCGTCATCGCAGTCGGCGAGCAGGACGCCGAGCGCCTCCTCGCCCAAAGCAGCGATGGCGTGTGCGAGTACACGATCGACGGCCCGATCGACCCGGGATCCGAGCCGGGCTTCCCGCAAGCCTCGTCTTAAGGGGGGCGCGCGTTGTCCCCAGCGCGCTTCACGACGAAGCGCCCGCGGGAAAACGCGCCGAGGCCGGCGCGTTCCACCTCCGAAAAAGACGGCAAGCAAATATCCGGCTAAACAGTTCGCGCGCGTTTCCCTCCCGGAACACCGGCCTCGCTTGACGCGTTGGCGTCTCGCGACGCGGAAATCGCCGCCCGGCCCGCGTCCAAACAAATAGTTCCGCCACACCCCGCTGCGTTGTTTGCCTTTCGCCGCCATCCGGCAATCCGTGTCGCATGCCCACCCCGCCGTCGCCGGCCCCCATCGCGGGGCGCGGCGCCAACGTCAATCCCGCCAACCGCTTTGACCGGCTCCACGTCGAGCCGGACGGCGAGTGGCTGGACGCGGAGTTTGCGGAGACGGGCTCGGTGCCGCATCCGCACACGCAGTTTTTCCATGACGGGACGGAATCGATCCTCAACCGCATCGACAGCCCGGACGTCGGCGCCGGCTGGGGACTGAACTGCTACCGCGGCTGCGAGCATGGCTGCGCCTACTGCTTCGCGCGGCCCTACCATGATTATCTCGGCTGGAGCAGCGGCATCGATTTCGAGACGAAAATCCTCGTGAAGAAGCGCGGCCCGCACTTGCTCCGCGAGGAGTTGTCGGGGCGCAAGTGGCAGCCCGAGCCGATCCTGATGAGCGGCGCCACCGATTGCTACCAGCCGGTCGAGCGGCAGTTCCGCCTGACGCGCGGCTGTCTCGAGGTGCTCGCGGAGTTTCGCCAGCCGGTCGGCATCATTACGAAGAATTTCCTGATCACCCGCGACCTCGACCTCCTCGCCGAGCTCGCGCGCTGGCAGTGCGTGTCGGTCAGCATCTCGGTGACCTCGCTCGATTCCGCGCTGGCGGGAAAACTTGAGCCGCGGGCGGCGCGTCCGGAACACCGCCTGCGCGCCATCCGGATGCTGGCCGATGCCGGCGTGCCCGTTGGCGTGATGGTGGCGCCGGTGATTCCCGGCCTGACCGACCACGAGCTTCCCGCGATACTTGCCGCCGCCGCCGAGGCGGGCGCCACGCGGGCGGGGTTTGTCACGCTGCGGCTGCCGCACGCGGTGAAGGATGTTTTCCTGCAATGGCTCGGTGACCACGAGCCTGGCAAGAAGGAGCGCGTGCTCTCGCGGATGCGCGAGCTGCATGGCGGCAAGCTCTACAATGCCACCTTCGGCGACCGCATGCGCGGCCAGGGCATCTTCGCGGAACAGATCGCCCAGATGTTCGAAGTGGCCAGCCGCCGCGTCGGCCTGCAGCGCCACCACCCCGAGCTGTCGACCAGGCACTTCCGCCGTCCCGGCGGAACGCAACTGGAATTGCTGTGAAAGCAGAAAGCCTGGGAACTGAAATCGCCCGAATGGAGGGCCGTTGCTTGTCGACGGGCCGGGCTTGGCAGTAGCAGCCGTCGTGAGACGGCTGCGCCAGCGGTCTTACGACCGCTGCTACTTTCAACGTTCGCGCCCGCTGCGCGGGTCGGCTTACTGTCCGATTGCGTGGCCATCGCGAGTCGCGGTAGCGTCCCGCACTACCAGCACATGACCTTACCCCGTCTGGCCATCGCGGCCCTGCTTGTTTCCTCCGCCTCCGCCGCCTCGCCCTGGACCATCGCCACCTTCGCCGGCACGGGCATCGCCGGCTTCAGCGGCGACGGGGGCCCGGCGGGCGCCGCGCAGATTACGGATCCCTACGGGCTCGTGCGCGGGCCGGATGGCGCCATCTGGTTTTGCGAGCACAACGGTCATCGCATCCGGCGCGTCGCTGCGGATGGCACGATCAGCACGATCGCCGGCACGGGCACGAAAGGCTACACGGGCGATGGTGGCCCGGCCACGGCCGCGGCGTTGAACCTGCCGCACGAACTGCGGTTCGATCGGGCGGGCAACATTTTCATCGCCGACACCGGCAACAACGCGGTCCGGCGCATCGACGCAAAGACGGGCATCATCACGACGGTCGCCGGCGGCGGGAAGGCGGGTTACGCGGGCGATGGCGGCCCGGCTTCGTCCGCGGCGCTGCGCGGGCCACACAGCATCCAGTTCGATGCCGCGGGCACGCTTTATATCTGCGATGTCGGGAACCACGCGATCCGCACGGTGGATCCCCGGACGGGTGTCATCGCGACCTTCGCCGGCACCGGCAAACCCGGCCCGACGCCCGAGGGCGCGCCGATTGCCGGCACGCCGCTCAACAACCCGCGATCACTCGACGTCGACCGCGGCGGCAACGTGTGGGTCGTCACGCGCGAGGGTAACCAGGTGCTCAAATTCGACCGTGGCGCGGGCATCATCCGCGTGGTCGCCGGCACCGGCGCCGCGGGTTTCACGGGCAATGGCGGCCCTGCGAGGCTCGCCACGCTCAGCGGCCCCAAGGGCATCGCGCTCGATGCCGCGGGCAACGCCTGGCTGGCCGACACCGAGAGCCACACGATCCGCATGATCGACGCGCAGACCGGCCACCTCGAACTGATCGCCGGCACCGGCGTCCCGGGCAATGGCGGCGACGGCGACCCGCTCGCCTGCGCGATGAACCGTCCGCACGGCGTGTTCGTCGACGCTGACGGCGCCATCTTCATCGGCGACAGCGAAGCGAACCGCGTGCGGGTGTTGAGGAAGAAATAACCGACTGGTTTTGTAGCCGAACGCGTGAGCGTTTGGTCCTCGCGCGGGCCGCAACCGCTCAACGCTCACGCAGTTTTCATGCCTAACAAGGTGGAGCGCGTTGCCCCAGCGCGCTTCAGGATTTTCCTTCGCAAACCAACTTTTTAGGGTCAGGCCGCTCCACCTCCCGTCCGCTCGCGCTATTTGCATGCCGGGCAGACCGCGACGAATCGAGCGGGTGCGGCCCCAAGTAGGGTCAGTCTCCGACTGGCTCGGGCCGGTCAGAGACCTACCCTCCGTTCGGCCCTACGCACACCAGCATTGAATCGGTCCCGCGTTTCCTCCTGACTCCGCCGATGGACAGCCCGGCCAGCCGCGAGCCCAACGACGACCTCAACCGCCGGCTGGCGGAACTTAACCAGATCGGCATCGCGCTGTCGCAGGAAAAGGACCTGGCCCGCCTCCTCGAGATCATCCTCATCGCGGCCAAGAAGATCACCAACGCCGACGGCGGCACGCTCTACCGCCGCGCCGCGGGCAAGGACACGCTCACGTTCGAAATCATCCGCACCGACTCGCTCGGCATCGCCATGGGCGGCACGACCGGCGTCCAGATTCCCTATCCGCCCATCCAGCTCCGCGACAACCGCGGCCGGGACAACAACTCGATGGTCGTCGCCTACGCGGTGCTGAAGGACCGCACGGTCAACATCGCCGACGCCTACCAGGAGAAGGGCTTCGATTTCTCCGGCACGAAGGCATTCGACCGGCACATGGGTTACCACTCGCAGTCCTTCCTCACGGTCCCCATGAAGAACCACGAGGACGAGATCATCGGCGTGCTGCAGTTGATCAACTCGAAGGACCGCGCGACCGGCGCGATCCGCGCGTTCGATGAGACCGACCAGCGCCTCGCCGAGTCGCTCGCGTCGCAGGCCGCCGTGGCGCTCACCAACCGCCTGCTCATTTCCCAGCTGGAAAACCTGTTCGAATCCTTTGTCGGCCTGCTCAACCAGGCGATCGACGAAAAGTCGCCCTACACCGGCGGCCACTGCCACCGGGTTCCCGTGCTCACGATGTTGCTCGCCGAGGCGGTGCACGACGCCAACGCCGGCCCGCTCGCGCTCTGGCATCTCACCGACCTCGACCGCCACGAGCTCAAGATCGCCGCGCTGCTCCACGACTGCGGCAAGGTCACGACGCCGGTGCACGTCGTCGACAAGGCGACGAAGCTCCAGACGCTCTACGACCGGATCCACCTCATCGACACGCGCTTCGAACTCGCGAAGCGCGATGTCGAAATCGCCGCGTTGCGGGCCGGCGACACGGCCGGGCTGCCCGCGAAGTGGGCGGAGATTGACGACGACCGCGCCTTCCTGCGCGCAAGCAACACCGGCACGGAAGCCATGTCGCCCGCCGACCAGGACCGCGTGCGCGCCATCGCGAAGAAATACCGCTGGCGGAATCCCGCCGGGGAGGAGGTGGATTTCCTTTCCGCCGACGAGGTCGAAAACCTCACGATCCGCGCCGGCACGCTGACCGCCGCCGAGCGCCAGGTCATCAACCACCACATCGTCGTCACGATCCAGATGCTCGAGGCGCTCCCGTGGCCGAAGCATTTGATGAACGTGCCCGAATACGCCGGCGGCCACCACGAGCGCATGGACGGCAAGGGCTACCCGCGCGGCCTGAAGCGCGACCAGATGTCGGTCCAGGCGCGCATCATGGGCATCGCGGACATCTTCGAGGCTCTCACCGCGCGCGACCGTCCTTACAAGCCCGGCAAGACGCTCACCGAGTCGCTGCAGATCCTCGGCCGGATGCGCCTCGAGGGCCACGTCGACCCCGACCTCTTCGACATCTTCATCCGCGCCCGCGTCTACGAGCGCTACGCCGCCGACTACCTCGACCCCGCCCAAGTCGACCAGGTCGACGTCACCCAAATCCCCGGTTACTCCGGGGACTGACGATAACCATCCACCCCCCCGCCGCTCCGACCCACATGTCACGTAATACGTGACATCCCTCCCGTGTGGCGTTCGAAAAACATGTCACGTATTACGTGACATTCGGCCACGGAGGCAGATCGCGACTATCGCCCCGGCGGACCTCCAAGGCCATTCGCCGACCCAAAGGGAACCCGAGTCGTCGCCAGCAGCTCGCAGCAGCATGTCACGTAATACGTGACATGTCCAAGTCAGGGCCGACGGGCGGGTTAAATCTTGCGCAGCGTTTGAGTGAAGCGATCGGTGGAGATGTCACGTAATACGTGACATTCGAATAACGCTCAGCTCGGACGCCAGCCGCTGCGCACCGCGGCCAGCCAGGCGAGAAGCTGCAGGGTGCGCTCGGCGTCGGGCATTTCCTTGCCGCCGGTAATAAAGGCGTTGATCCGCTGGCGGGGCAGCCCGAGCAGCCTGCCCAGATTAACCTGATGGCCGTACAGCTTGAGGTGGGGCCGCACCTCACGCCGGAGCGCATTCCAAAACGGCGTATTTCTGCCGGGACGCAGAGTGCCTCCGCCTTTGGCGGGTCGGCGCCGCTGCTCGACGCGAAAAGCCTTCGCGCTGTGGTGCGCCATGGCTTCGGCCATCTCGATGATTAAGTCGGCGATATCCAGTGACAGCTGGATATGGGGATGAATGGGGTGCCTGATGGGATATAACATGTCGCGTATTACGTGACATTACCCGGCGCTGCGCCAGTAAGGGGATCGCCAATCGTCAGGTGGCAGATCGCTATCGGCAACATGTCACGTAATACGTGACGAGACCTCTGCAAAAGGCCTGTGGCGGCGACAG
>CAZEUN010000048.1:0-5990 GCA_964515595.1 uncultured Oleiharenicola sp.
CGGGTGCTCGCCTCGGCGCGCGAGGGCAACGAGAGCGTGCTGTCGTGCGAGCCGTTGTCCTCGTCGATGCGTCGGCCGGGCCTGCGGCGCAACTACCAGATCGGTTGCCCGTATGTGCTCTACGGCGATGGTTGCCGAGCCAACAAGGCGGCCGCCACGCGCTCGACGACGGTCAGCGCCATCAACACCAGCACGCAGGCGATCACGCTCCCGGACGGATGGGAGGGCTCTTTCTCGCCCGGCAAGTTCATCGGCGGCATGGTCGAGTGGATCACCGAAGACGGCACGAAGGAAATCCGCAAAATCCTGCGCCGGTCCGGCGACGTGCTGACGCTTTCGGGCTACCTGCGCGGGCTGGAAGTCGGCTACCCGGTTGACGTGATCCTCGGCTGCAATCACCAGACGAGCGACTGCGCGAACCTGCACGACAACATCCACAATTACGGGGGTTTTCCCACGATCCCGATCGTCAATCCGCTCGGGGCGGGCACGAACAACTACTATTGAGCCTCGTCTTGGGGTAGAACCAACTTTCAACTAACTAGCGCTACGAAAGGGGCGAATCAGAATGGCATGGTGGCTCGTCCTTCTCGTAGCGCTGGCGCTCAATGTCGTCGCGTATCTGATCATGCCGAAGCCGAAAACCTCGAAACCCGAGGCGGCGAAGGACATGGAAAACCCCACCGCCGACGCCGGGCGGCCGATCCCGGTCGTCTTCGGGACCTTGACCGTGAAGGGACTCAACGTCCTGTGGTATGGTGACAAGAGCACGCGCGAGCGGGAGATCGAAGAAGGGGGCGGCAAGAAATGATCATCAAGATCACCGACATCCGGCTTGCCGGACATTGCGCCTCGGGGGCCAAGCAGTGGTTCGACGACATGGGGCTCGACTTCCGATCCTTCCTGAAGGACGGCGTGGATTCCGAGAAGCTGCTGGCGACCGGCGACGGTCTCGCCCGGCAGGTCGTGACGCGCACCAAGGCACGTCGCGGGGAGGACGACAATGGGTAAGGGGGGCGGCAGCAGTATCCGCGTAGCCGAATATCGGATGTCGCTGCATCTCGGTATCTGCGCCGGGCCGGTCGATCACATCTCGGGTATCTACGGCGGCGAGAAAGAAGCGTGGTCGGGTCGGCTCGACGAGCCGGGCGTCATCAACATCAACCGGGACGATCTCTACGGCGGGATCAAGAAGGAAGGCGGCATGGTCGGTGCCGTCACCTTCCTGCCCGGCCGCGACGATCAGGTCATGCCCGAGTTCCTTGCCGCCAAGCTCGGCAAGACGAGCGCCACGTGCCACGCATACCGGCGGACCGCCTCGATCTTCCTGACGGAACAGATCAGCGCTGGCGGGTCGCAGATCGGCTCGGGCTCCGGCGCGGTCGTGCCTATCGGGCAATGGCTCTCCGGGGCCTTCAGCAGCTTGGCCGACGGCGCGCGCAAGGGCTTCTACCTTGCCGCGAATAACCCCTACCTGAAGCCGATTTGGGCCAAGGTCGCACGCGCCTCGTGGGGGCTGGACACCCGCTACGCCAAGCTGTGGCGGAACGCGAACGGCGAGTATGTCACCGGGCCGACGGAAGAGTTCGACACGAACGCGGCACACATCATCTTCGAATGCCTGACCGACAAGGTTTGGGGCATGGGCGCGCTCGCGTCGTCGATCGACGTAGCGAGCTTCGAGTCGGCCGCCTACACGCTCTACAACGAGGGCTTCGGCCTGTCTCTCATGTGGTCCCGGTCGGCGAAGATCGAGGACTTCGTGGGCGAAATTCTCGACCACATCGAAGCCACGCTGTTCATCAATCCGCGCTCCGGCCAATTGACGCTGAAGCTCCTGCGGTTCGACTACGACCCGGACAGCCTGCCGGTCTTCAACAACGACAATGCGGTCATCACCAACTTCGCCCGGAAGCATTGGGGCGAGACGATCAACGAGATCGTGGTGACGTGGACGAACCCGAAGACCGAGAACGAAGAGACGACGACGGCGCAGGACTTGGCGAACATCGCCATGCAGGGCGGCGTGGTGTCCGACGGCCGCAACTACTACGGCGTCCGCTCGGCGGCGCTGGCGCAGGCGCTCGCCGAACGCGATCTGCGCGCCGCGTCCTACCCGCTGGCTTCCTGCGACGTGGAACTCGATCGTCGGGCGTGGGCGCTGCTGCCGGGCGACGTGGTGAAGCTGGAATCGCCCGAAGACAACATCGGCTCGATCATCATGCGTGTCGGGCCGATCAACTACGGCCAGCCGGGGCAGGGCAAGATCAGGATTTCGCTGGCCGAGGACGTGTTTTCGCTGGCGACGGCCGAGTATGTCACGCCGCCGCCGACCGAGCACGAGGACGGCTCGGAAGACCCGGCACCGGCCGCCTTCGACTACGAGTTCACCCTGCCCTACTTCGTGCTGGCCGGGACCCTCGGTCCGACGGCCGCTGAAGCCGTTCCCTATCCGACGGTCTACGCGGGCGTGCTGGCCGGGCAGACCGGCGCGGACACGGCGAGCTTCGATCTGGTCGGCACGGTGGTCGATACCGTCGGCAACGTCTCGACCGCCAATCTCGGGACGTTCATCATCTCGGCGCACGCGGTCCTCGGCGACGACATCCCGGCACAGGTCACGACGATCATCGAGTCCTTCAGCGGCGTGACGCAGGGTGAAGGGCCGACGCTCGGCGGCTTCGTCGTCATCGGCAACAGCGACCAGCCGGAGTCCGTGGTTGAGCTTGCCGTGATCGAGACCATCGACGGCGACGGCTACCATCTGCGGCGCGGCATTCTGGATACCGTGCCCCGGCCGTGGGATGCCGGGACGGAAGTCTGGTTCGTCGCTGACGCCTTCGTCGATACCGACCAGCGCGCGGCTTTCGAGGAAGTCGAATACCGCATCCGCACTCGCACGTCGCGCGGCACTCTGCCGCTGGCCGACGCCCCGATCGAAGAAGTCACCCTGACCGAGCGGCCGCACTTGCCGACGCGCCCGGCCAAGGTCGCATTCGGCCTCGGTGAGTTGCCGTTCGGGTGGCAGGCCACGGGGGCCAACACGACGGTCGAACTGCTGGACATCGAAACGGACGCCGAAGGCTACGAGCGGGCGATCGTCAAGCTGACCTACGACAACTCGGCCGGGACGGCCGCCACGACGCCGCGCCTTCGCCTGTCCTATTCGCAGGGCATGACGAAGGTGCCGCCGACCTTCTGGTCCGACTGGTGGTGGCAGGGCGGCTTCACGGGTCTCGTGCGAGATCAGGTCGGCCCCGGCGCGATCGACATGAAGCTGGTCGCGCTCGACGACACCGAAGCCGTGCTGGTCGAGCACGTCGTCGATACCGGCCTGACGGTCGAAGGACACCACGAGGTTTTCGGTGTCGTGCCGGACACGGTGACGGATGCCGTCTATTTGGACATCGGATTCGACGAGCGCGACATCGGCGACAGCGGTTCGCTGATCTTCGAAATCGGGCTCTTCCGCCCGGCCGTGGACGCGGCTGGCGACACTACGGCGGCCGCGATCTCGGCGGTGAACTCGGCTCGGGTTTTCGAGACGGGCACCTATCTCGATGATTACGCGACCGGCGAGATCGACGGCTGGTTCATCGTGTGGGGCTGGCAGGAAGGGCCGTATACCGACGAGACGGAGAACTCCGGCCAGATCGCCCGGATCGTCAGCTTCGTGAACTCGGGCGGCACGCGGACCATCACCATCGACCGCGACCCGAGTTCGGCCTTGGCCGCAGGCGACAACTTCTTCATCGTCAACGACGAGATCGGGGCGGACTTCACGAGCGAGATGTTCGCCGAAGAGATCGACGCCAGCGGCCGCACCTTCGTTCGCATCACGTGGGCGCGGCGCAACCGCCTGACCGAGAATACGCAGGTGCTCGCGTGGGACGATGATGATATTACTCCCGAAGTCGGCCAGACGACTCGGATCGAGGTTCGCACGACGGACGGCGATCTGCTGACGGCGCACACCGGGATCACTGGAACGATGTTCGACCTGCCGACCAGTTCGTTCCTCGGCAGCGGGCTCGCCGGCGTTAGCGTGCTGGCCGAGAAGGACGGGCTGATCTCGCTTCAGGGCCGGGTCCAGCGGGTCAAGGTGGATTCGGGCTACGGCATTGGCTACGGCTACAACTATGGAGGCGCATGATGGCTGGTGAGCGCACACTGCCGGGGCTTGGGCTCACCGGCTTTTGGGACTTGGGGTCCGACGGGTGGAAGAACGCGAATGACGTGAACCTGCGGGTGCTGTCGGCCGTGGCGCAACTGTCCGTCATCTCCATGACGACGAGCCTCCCCACCGGGTCGAATGGCGACATCTACATCATCCCGGACGGTGACACGGACGAGTTCAAGGTCGCAGTCAAGGACAACGGTGCGTGGGTGCTGCTGACGCCGCAAGAAGGCTGGCGCGCGTGGGTGAAGGACACCAATCGGAACGTCGTTTTCGACGGGTCTGTTTGGGGCGACGGGCAGGCGTGGCTCGGCATTGGTGGCGGTCAGCCTGACGCTAACGCCCGGCTCGTGGTGATCTCGCCGACGGTGAATTTCATCCATGACGGTGATGACATGATCATCAACGTCAACAAAGCCGCGAGCGGCGACAAGGCGATTTTCTCGTTCCTCGACAATTGGAGCGGCCGGGCGCTGTTCGGATTGAACGAGAGTGACGCCTTCTCGCTGTCGGTGTCGGCGGATGGATCGGCGTTCCACCCGGCCATGAACTTCCACCCCGGCACCGGGCACGTCGGGTTCAACGGCTTCACGGCCGACACGAACAACGCCATCGGCGCGAAAGGCACCGCCTTTCTGTTCGACGCCGAGACCGACGACTGCCGGTTCACCTTCAACAAGGTCGCGGCAGGCGACGACGCAGCGTTGACCTTCCAGTCGAACTACTCGGGCCGGGCGCTGATCGGCTTGCTCGGATCGGACGACTTCTCGTTCACGGTCTCCCCGGACGGGTCGTCCTACACGCAGGCGATCTTGATCGACAAGGACGACGCCTCGGTCAGCCTCGTGCAGCATCCGAAGTTCTTCGGCTATTGCAACTACGACCAATACAACGCGGCCGACGCATGGTTCACGGTGGACATCAACAACGCCGAAGTGAACGATCAGGGCGATCTTTCGGGCGGCGTCTTCACCGCCCCGCACGCCGGGTATTATATGTTCGGGGCGGGCGTCCGCCTGCTGTCCGACGGCACGCCGCCGACGAACGTGATCCTCGGTTTCTCGCTCAACAACGCGAACCCGGTGCCGCGCCGGTCCAGCATCAACGGCGAGGGCTCGGCGACGATGGACAACTTCTCGGCCGTGACCGTGACCACGCTCATGAAGCTGGCGGCGGGCGACACGGTGCGGGTCAAGGCGTTTTTTACGTCGGGCGACTCGTCGCTGGACGCGGACTACTCCTATTTCCACGGATGCCAGATCGCCTAGGAGGGCGCTATGAACTTCAACGTCCCGCCGGAAGTCCACGGCTACATCGAAGAGTTGCGCGAGCAGATCGCCGCCATGTCGGCCCGCAGCGCCGTCAACGCCGGGAAGCTGTCGGCCGCGCTCGGCGAGAATGCCGCCCTGAAGGCCGAACTGGCGCGGCTTCAGAAGGCCGAGAAGCCCGAGGAAGCTAACAGCTAAACCTCTGTCAACAACCAAAATTCTATTGCCAACTTTCGGTTGCCGGTGCTAGGTGGGCCATCTTCCATACAAGATGATGCCCGCCGCCCCTCATGCCTGCCCGCCGCTTCACCCCCGAGGAAGAAGAGCGCCTGCGGCTCGAATACGAGACGGATTGGGACGAGACGGCCGAGATCGCGGATCGGTGGGGCCTTACGATGCCCGCCCTCTACAACCTCGCCGGGGCTCGTCGGTGGAAGCGGCCGACGGTCAACACCTACACCCGGCTCCGGGATGAAGGGCCGTTCCGCGATCAGATCAAGCTCCTGTGGGACAGCAACGCATCCTGCGAAGAGATCGCCCGCTTC
>CAZEUN010000049.1:0-5319 GCA_964515595.1 uncultured Oleiharenicola sp.
CGTCATTCTGAGCCGTGCGAAGAATCCAAGCGGAGGCTCGCATTTCCCTTGGATCCTTCGCACCGCTCAGGATGACGGTGACGGAAATAATCCGTCTTTCTCGACCGGGAGCCGGCTACGAATTTATTTTAAATGCTCTAACCCTACTCCGTTACGCGCTGAACACACCCCGGCGCTGCGCCCGAGTTCGCCAAGGCTTCGGCGCGGCAAGCGCCACCCCGCTTGAGAGGGAATTTCAACGCAGCCAAGGACCGGTCAAACGGAGTGCTTCCATCGTGCCGCACCCCATTGCCCGCCTTGCCCGAAACGCCCGGGGTGAAGAAAACCTGCACGCAGAACATCTGATCGATGCCGTTCATGCTCACGGTGGGCTCCACGCTGCAGCCGAGATTCTTCAGCGCCGGATTCACGATGTTCGCGCGGTGACCCGGTGAATCCATCCAAAGCTTCAACACGGTGACGGCGAACCCGCGGTAAGTCGCCCGCTGCGCCGGCTCGTAAGTGCCGGGATGAACCAGGACCGGTTTCCCTTCCCGGAGAACGATGGCGACGGCCGCATCCTCGTAGATCGGGATCAGCGCAATGTTTTCGGCCACCTGCGCCGGTTTCAGTCCGACGTATTTCACCCGGGCCATCGGCGTGCCGATGGGGGGAAACGGGTTCGTGTGGCTCGGTGGCTGATAGACCCGCCCGACCGCGGATTCCAAGTCGGCCGCATCATCGAGTTTCGGCAGATGCTGAAACGCCGGCAGCCCGTGCCTCGCACGCACGCGATTCGTTTCATCGAAAATCGCCCGCGCCAGAAGCTTTCGATCCAAATGCGCCACGTCGATTCGCTCATCCAGGGCGCCGCCAGATTCCACCGGCGCCGCCGATGACGGCGCCGCGCTTGTGGGCGTTGCCGGCGGCTTGACCGCCACACACCCGGCCAGGGTGCAGGCCAGGCCGAGAATCAACAGGCAGCGCATGCCGGGAAGAAACGGGCATCGGGACGCGATGCCAATTATTTTTGAAGTCCTCCGCATCCGCACGAGTGGGATGGCGGCGACGAGCACGTCGCGCTGCTCAAACAATGCCGCGCTCCACCCACTGGTGGTCGCCGTTGATCACCTGCTGGGCGAGATCGTAGCCATGCTGGTCGGCGTTGTCGCCGATGCCGCGGAAATTCTGCCGGATGCGCTGCATCGCCTGCGCGTGGAAATCATCCACGAGCATGAACACCTTGTCGGCGACCTCTCCGTCCCCGACGAGCTTTTGCGCAAAAATGCAGGTGGCCGCGATTGCGAAGAGATCCGTGCCGACGTCGGCAATGCGGCCGAGCAGCACCTGGCGCTTCTCGAGCTTCGGGCCGAACTTCACCATCTGGTGGAACAGCGTGCGGGCCATTTTCCGGCTCAGCGCGCTGACCTCGCCCAAGTGGCCGGCCAGGCGCGGATGCATGTCCGCCGGCGCGCCGCCGCCGACCGGGAGCCACTGCCGCAAGTACCAGAATGGGTAAAACTTCGCGGCCGCGAGCAGCGACTTGAAACGTTCGCTCCAGGGCCGCTCCGTGTTGAGAAAGACTCCGGCCACTTTCAAATGCGGGTCCAGCGCCTCGCGCATGATGAAGAGGCGCATGATCTCGGAGGAGCCTTCGAAAATCATCGAGACCCGGTTGTCGCGCATCATGCGCTCGACGGGATACGGCTTCTCGCCGCGGGCCTTGAGCGATTCCACGTTCTCGTAGCCGCGGCCGCCGCGCAGTTGCATGAGCTCATCGAGGCACATCCAGGCTTTCTCCGTGCCCCACAGCTTGCACATCGAGGCCTCGAGCCGGATGTCGGCGTGCTTGTCGCGATCCACCAGGCGCGAGGTCGTGATGAGCATCGCCTCCATCGCAAACGCATGCGCCGCGATCCGGCGGATCTTTTCCGCCACCGCCGCGTGCTGGCCGATCGGCACGCCCCATTGGATGCGCTCCTTGCCCCACTCGCGCGCGATCTGCACGGCGCGCTTGGCCACGCCGATGGAGGAGGCGGGAATGGACAGGCGGCCGGAGTTCAGCGTGCTCAGCGCGACCTTCAGGCCGCGGCCCTCGCCGCCGACGATGTGCGCCTTCGGCACGCGAACGTTGGTGAACCGGATGACGCCATTGTAGAGCGCGTGCAGGCCCATGAACTGGCTGCGGTGAACCACCGCGATGCCGGGCGTCTTCGCCTCCACGACGAACGTCGTGATCTGCGTGCGCGGCTTGCCGTCCACAAGCTTGGGCGGCGTCTTGCACGCCACGATGAGCAGGCCCGCGCGGGTGCCGTTCGAGCACCAGAGCTTCTCGCCGTTGATGATGAAGTCGTCGCCGTCCGGCTTCGCCTCGGTCGTGAGCCGCGCGGGGTCGGAGCCGACGCCGCGCTCCGTCAGCGCAAAGGCCGACAATTCGCCGGCGGCGGAACGCGGCAGGAATTTCCTTTTCTGCTCCTCGGTGCCAAACAGCAGGATCGGCTGCGCCACGCCGATGGATTGATGGACCGACAGGTGCGCGAAGGTGTTGCCGCAGTGGCTGGCCATGAGCAGGCAGGCGCGGCAATAGGTCGTCTGCGAGAAGCCGAGCCCGCTGTATTGCCGCGGCACCTTGATGCCGTAGGCGCCGAGTTGCCGGAAACCCTCCCGAACCTCCTCCGGAATCTCGCCGGTGCGGTCGATCAGGTCGGCATCGACCTTCTCGCGCAGGAACGCCGCGAGGTCCGCGAGGAACTTGTCGGCGCGCGGCTTCTCCTCCGCGTCGATGTCGGTGACCGGATAAAGCTTCTCCGGTTTCCAGCGCCCCATGAACAGGTGGGCGACGAAGCTGAGGTCGTCGTGCGATTCGCGCGCGGCCTCGGTGACCTGGAGCGCGGCCCGCTGGCCCTCGTTCATCTTCGACATGTCGATGACGGACTTGCCGTCTTCGGCTGGTTTCTTCGCGGGCGGGACTTCGGCGGCGGTGGACATGGGGCGCGGCGCAACTCGTGCGAGGCTGGCCCACATTAAACTTTCAACGGCCCATCGCGTCAATGGGGTGGCCTCCGGACCGGGGAATTTAGTCCTTTTGTAGGAGCTGGCTTGCAGGCGATGCGGAGGCCCCGCTGGATCACGCGCCGAATCGCTTGCAAACAAGCTCCGGCGAGATGGCGGCCACCCCGGAAGCGCCTTTCCAGCGACTTGCATTCCGGCGGCAATGTGGCAGGTTCCCGCTCCCACGTTCTTTGACGGTGTGCTCACCACATCGGTCTTATCACTTATTCCTTAAAGCTTATCACTTTTTGGGGGTGTTCTGGATTCGATCCTAGGTTGGAGCGCGCAGCTGCCTGTCGAGAGTGAAGGTCTCTCGTTAATCCCTCTTCAAAACAAACAAACGGCACCTACGAAGAAATGCCCCTGGCTGCTTAATGTAGCCACGTTCCTACCATGACACCTGCTAGTGGATAGGAACGTCGACAGCAGGAATAGCGGTGACGGCCGTCGTGACGTCATCGCCAGTATCTTCAAACCACGGCTGGTTCCCCGGAGCGCTCGCGGCTTGGTGCCTGGGGAACGAGACTCTACAAGACGCTATATAGGTAGATGCGGCGCGTAAAGGCCCGGGACACAGGGGTTCAACTCCCCTCACCTCCACCAATTTTAACATGCTGATCATAAGCAGTTACACAATTACGCGTTGACCAACGTCCGCCACCCGCTAGATTCCCGCTAAAATGGGAAATCGAAGCAAGGGTTTTGTGCTCGTTGCGGCCAAGCGCAGTAGTGGTGCGGCGTACTGGCTTGCTCGTGGAACGATCGACGGCACGCAGGTGCGTCGTGAATTTTCGGTCCGTGAGGAAGCGCTAGCATTCATCGAACAGCGGACTTCAGAGCAGCACGGAGAGACCGCTGACAGGGGCACCGTGACCACTCATCTCAGCCCAACCGCGGTGCGGAATGCGGAGGTCGCAATTGCACAGCTTGAGCGCGACTTCCCCAACCGAAGCCTCATCGATGCTGTAGAATATTATCGCGAGGTGGCACCCATGATGCCGCTCAAGGACGCCGTCAGTTTCAACAAAGCATTCGTAGGGCTTAAGGCAAAATATCCAGACGCGACCCTGTCCGAAGTGTGCGCGTGGTTCACACAGCACTTTCGGCCATCGAAGAACGCGGTTACGCTCAAGATTGCATTGGAGCATTACGGAGCGGAAGTGCTACGTCGGAAGGAGACGAAGGCCCTCTCGCAATGGCAGTTCGACTCGATTGGCTTCGCGATGAGCCAGCTCGAGAAGTATTTTGGACCAGATACGTCGATTGCCAATCTCACTACCGTCCGACTCAAAGAATACCTTGAGAAGACAACCAGGGCGAGGGATGGCGGCGCCACCTACTCCAACAAAACGTGGGCAAACCGGCGCAGCTACCTGATGTCGTTCTTCACACACTGCGTTGGGGAACACTGGCTGGAGGACAATCCGGCCCAAGGTCTGAAGAAATTCACGAAGGCAGATTTCTCGAATAAGACTCCTTGTATCCTGACTGCAAAGGAAGCGAGAAAGCTGATGGAGCACTTGGAGAACTATGCGGGTGGCCGTCTGGTGCCGTACTTCGTCCTTACCATGTTCTGTGGCATTCGTCCGACCGCAAAAAACGGCGAGATCGGCCGCGTTGAGGAAGCGGATCTCGATCTTCGTCTCAAAGAGCTTACACTGCCGAAGGAAAAGACCAAGACCGGCGAAAAGCGCGTGGTTCGGCTAGAGCCCAATGTCGTGCAATGGCTGAAAGCCTATCCGCTGAGAGAATTCCCGATCATCGCGACCAACTTCCGTAAGTTGCATCTGAAAGTCCGCGCTGATTTCAAACTCGGATACGATGTGTTGCGTCACACATATTGCAGCATGTTGGTCGGTAAATACCGTAGTGTCGGAGACGCTGCCTTGCAGGCCGGAAACTCTGAGGACGTGATCTGGTCCAATTATTTGAATCTGGTCCGAGATTCTGAAGCTAGGACATTCTGGAATATCAAGCCGCGTCGTTGATGCTAGAGAACGGTTGAGACGGTTTCGTGATCGGAATTCGTTCCAGGCGCTCCAGATCACGCAGGCCTTTTTCTACGTGAACATTCGGACCGATATTCGAAAGGCGAATGTGCGTAAGGGCGCCGGCGATCACCAGTTCTTCAATGGTAGAGGGACTGAGTCCCGTAAGAGAGGCAAACTCTTGGACTGATGCGTAGATTCCTAAGCTGTGCCGCTGCACGGGCGAGAAGACCTCGCGCGTCGTCAGTAAGCGTCCGGCCGGCGTCCTCCTAGGCGCGGATCATTGAGCGCGGTAAAGTGG
>CAZEUN010000050.1:0-3215 GCA_964515595.1 uncultured Oleiharenicola sp.
GGTCGATGGTGACTGCGCTTCTCCTGTCCGTGCGCGACGGCTTCGGCCTCGCCCGCGGGCAGATCGACCAGACCGCCGATGTCATCTGCGGGAACGGCGACGATCTCGTGAAGGTGCTCAACGCCGACCTGAAGCGTGGCCTGCACAGCGGCGGCATGGTCAACCAGACCGGCGACAGCTTCATCGGCACCCGTCTGGCCGAGACCATGAGCCGCAGCACCCCGGCCGTGCTGAAGGCCAAGGACGCGGACGGCGCGGTGATCTACATCGGCGATCTCGTCTCGCTGATCAGCGAGGCCCCGGCCGACCGCGAGAAGTGGGGCGAGATCACCGAACGCCGCGTGCGCGGGATCGAGCCCGACGGGGCGCTGCTGTTCGACGACAAGCAGTGGAAGTGGCGCGGCGAGAGCCTGCGCAAGGCCAAAGCCAAGGTCGCCTGACATGAAGCTCGTTGACCGCCTAGTCTGCGGGCTGATCCGCTGGCAGCTAGGCGGTCAAGATGTCGTGCTTCAGCGGGCCGGGGCTGATTGGGACGTGGCAAAGTTCTCGTCCGTCTACCCGGTCCGCGAGCCCGGCGAGCACAAGTTCATGGTGGTCCTGTCCAAGACCATCCCGGCCGACACGAAGCTCGGTTTCGAAGTCCGCCAATACGCGGTAGAAGTGACGAAGATCAGGCGGGACAAGGACCGCCGACAGTTCGTGGTGAGTGACTATGATGGCCCCGAGGTTTGAGGTTCCGGTGAAGGGCATTGCCCTCGATACGATCGGTCTGGATGAAGTCATCATCATCTACCCGAACGGATACCTGACGCTGCTTGAGGGGTTCCCCGTGCGCTCCGGGCAGGGGATCGTCGAAGCTCTGCTGGCGGCCTACCCGTGCTGCGAACTGTTCGCCGACGAGCGTGCGCTGCTCTTGAACGTCCCGATAAGGATTCACTGATGGCCGGTGTGCATCTCATAGCTGCTGTTGGGCTCTCCGGGCAGATCGGCCTAGACGGCGAAGTGCCGTGGCATGGCCGCCCGGAGTTCGCCGAGCACACCGCGCGCGATCTCGGCGAGTTCGCCCGGCTGACCGCTGGCGGCGTGCTGATCATGGGCTCGGTCACGGCCGAGAAGCTGCCGCCTACGTTCCGGCCGAAGGACCGCAGCATCGTCATCTGGCGGCGACACTACGACCCGGACGAGGCGCTGCGGCTCTACCGGACGCAGGGCCGGGACATCTGGATTTGCGGCGGGCAGAAGGTCTACGAAACCTTCATCCCGTTCGTGGACTGGCACCACATTTCGGTCATCCCCTACGACGGCCCGGCGGACCGCTATCTGCCCCCGATCCTGCCCAATTGGAGAGCCGCATGACCGACATCAACGTCTTCACCAAGAACCCGCTGATCCCGGACTACCACGTCGCGCTCGTCGTCAAGCACAGCGCCGGGCCGGAGACGATCTGGTTCGGCCGGATGCAGGACATCCCCGAGGACGAGTTCAACCGGGCCGACGAGGCCCACGTCAACGACTGGACCTACGCCTACATCGCGGCGAAAGCCGAAGCCACTGGAAAAGGATACCCCGTCCAATGAACCGCCACGACCGCCGCGCGGCCGCCGCCGCCATGCCGCCCCCGAAAATTTACCCGGCCGAGAAGGTGCAGACCGTCGTCTCGCGCCCTGACGGCCGCCCGGAAGCCTACGACCCGCCCGAGGGCTTCGACAACGCCCCCTGCGCCCTGTGCGTGCAGGAAGGCAAGGTCGGGCTGCGCTACAAGCGCGGCGAGATTGTCATGGCTTCGCCGATCGACAGCAGCGACGGCAACGCGCATCTGGTGTGCATCGGCCATCTGCCGAAGAACATCGTGATCTTCGATCCGGTCACGGGCGTCTGCCGGAACCGCGACGGCTCCTACACGTGGCGCGAGGACGAGCCCGGCATGGACATCCCCTACGTCGCCCCCAAGGATCACGGGAGGCTCGACGATGCGGTGTGAAACCTGCCACGGCACCGGCTGGACCGGCCACGGGATGGGCGGCGATACCTGCGGCGAATGCGGCGGTTCGGGCATCACCCACTGCTGCGACGGGCTGACCGCCTGCAATGACCCGGACGACGAGGCCGCCCGGCTACACGTCGAAGGCGGCCCGCTGCCGCTCGCCGAGGCCGAGAAGCTGCGCGACGACTTCCGGGAAGCCCACCCCGAGATCGTCAAGGCATACGCGGAATCGACGAAGGAAGAGCCCGGCGTCCGAGAGATGTTCGAAGGCAAGCTGCTGCCCGTGGTGGACGCCAGCCGCTCGGGCTGGTGGCGCTTCCACGAGCACTACGACCGCAACGGTTATTGCGACAACCCCGCACGAGGATACTGACCGATGAAGATGGCAGGACTTGCTCTCACCGCCGCCGCTGTCGCGGCCGCTGCAATGGCCCACGGGGCTCCCCTGACGATCGACGAGGTTCGCGACGACGATCCTCGCCCGACCAGCCCGCCGGATCGCCTGTCGGTGGACCGGGATTCCCCGTTCTTCGACGAGTGCTACAAGCGCGTCGGCGTCCGCCTCAATGGGATCGAGCGCCTTGGCGACGTGCAGGAGTATTGCGTGTCCGAAGGCTGGATCGACGTGCGCCGCTGGAACGGCAAGCGCTTCATGACCGGCCCCGGCGGCGAGTATCTGCTGACCCGGCTGCACGGCACGGTCTTGGCCTACTTCAAGGACGGCCGCCCGACCCGCTCGGCCCCGAGCGCCTACCAGAAGCAGTCGCCCGAGGCTGCGCAGGCCCGGATCGACGCTGCCGCCGCCAAGCGCGCCCGCCGCGCCGCGAAGCTCGCGAAGCAGTCCAATGGTTGACGCCATCCGGGAACTGTTCTGGCCGACGACGTGGTGGGGCTGGCTGCTCATGGCCTCGTGCGTCATCCTCGTGGTCCTGCCCCCGAAGTGGGACCCGGCGATTCGGCTCAAGGAATGGAACGAGCGCATCCGGGCGAAACGGGAGCGGGGAGAATGACCTTGCGGTCCTTCCAACTGCGGCTGACCTACCTCACGGGGGCGACCGAAGAGATGGAGTTCACCGCGCCCGATCTCGGCCGTGCGGCGCAGGCCGTCGCGGATCGAGCCCACCGGGCCGGGAACCCCATCAAGACCATCGTCTCGGCCGACGGCCGGGTCTTCGAAATCCAGAACGAGGGGGTGCCTCATGGAACCGAACCTGCGACCTGATCTCCCGGA
>CAZEUN010000050.1:3356-4896 GCA_964515595.1 uncultured Oleiharenicola sp.
GAAGGCGATGCACGCCGAGGGGCTGACCGGCGACCAGATCAACGAGGCCATCGCGCGCGGCCGCAAGGTCGGCTACACGCTGCACCGGCAGGTCGTCCCGGCCTTCCGCCTCACCTTCCGCCCGGCCACCCACACCCACCGCGTTCTCGGCCTGCTGGATCGCTCCGGCGGCCACCCCGCGTTCCGTCCGGGATGGGACGCCTTCTACCCCGGCGACGGCACCGTGGACGCTGGCCCGGCGTGGAAACCCGGCCCGATCATCACCCTCGTCTGGCGGTCCGAGACCAAGCGCAAGTGGGGCTTCCTGAAGACCCGCGAGGGCAAGTGGTGCTGGATCGCGTGGAAGGAATACGTCTTCGGGGAAGGCGGGAAGAGCGCGCCATGCGAGTGAGGCACTACCGCGTCTGGTTCAACCCGGTTCGACGGCTTTGGTGCGTGTCGCCAGACCACCGGGACGGCAAGAACCGGCGCACCCCTTTCATCATGACCCGGACGCTCGCGAACGCGCTGTATCGGCTGCATCGTCGGATCGTCCGCTATGGAGGCCACAATGCGCGTCAGCGTCACCGTCACGATCGAACTGGACACGCCGATCCGGGAAGTCGGTCGCACCCACCTGAAGGATCATATCGAGAACGCCATCGCGGCGACCGGCGACCGCGACCCGACGAACGATCCGCTGTTTGGCGCGATCTCGACAGTGCGGTGCGGGCCGATCAAGGTCATCAAGCCGAAGAGCGGCAGACCCCGGCGGCCGCCGCCGTCCATGCGGGGTGACGAATGAGGGAGTTGGTCGTCACACAGCGCGCCGGGATCGTCGCCGCCCTCGTGTCGGACATCGACTACGACCAGTGCCGCGAGCATAGCTGGTCGGTCAATGACGCCACCGCCAGCGGCAAGCCCTACGTGCGGACGACCATCGCCAAGAAGACCGTCTACCTGCATCGCTTCATCGTCGGCAACATCGTCCCGCTGCCGAGCACGATGAAGGTGGACCACAAGAACAACGACACGCTGGACTGCCAGCGGCCGAACCTGCGAATCGCCACCCACGACCAGAACAACCTCAACCGGGGCTTCTGGTCCCTCTCCGGCTACAAGGGTGTCAGCAAGGACGGCCGCCGGTATCGAGCCCGGATCAGCACCGAGCCCGGCGTGCAGAAGACCATCGGCCGGTTCGACACGGCCGTAGAGGCGGCCATCGCCTACGACGACGCCGCGCATGAGATTTTCGGGGAGTTCGCGTGGCTCAACTTCCCGGAAAACTACCCGCCACCATGCCACGACATCGTAGTCCATGAAATCCCGTTCTAGGAGCACTGTGATGCACGAACCGTCTCTTCCCGGCCTTGGCCGCACTACCGTCAACTACCCGTTCCTGCGCGCCGCCAACGTCGCCCGGCAGCAGGAATGGGACCCGTCCAACGTGGTCGATTTCTCGTGGCGCTGCAACGAGCTTGCCGGTGAGGCGGGCGAAGTCTGCAACATCCTGAAGAAGCTGCACCGCGAGAAGCACGGCCTGCCCGGCTCCCGTGCGGTC
>CAZEUN010000051.1:0-270 GCA_964515595.1 uncultured Oleiharenicola sp.
AGATTTGGTGGTTGATCATGGTCCTCTTTCCCCTATTGAGACAAGGCTACGCGGGTGGAAGTCTGACGCCCGGAGGGCGTCAGACGGCGATCTGGTCGTTGTTGAACTTCTTCTTGGAGATGAAGATGTTCGGGCTGCGCGAGCCTTCGAAGGCGGTGCGCTTCATTTCGTCCGTCCAGCCCGCCGACCAGTTCAACTGGTCCATGTCCCAATGACCTTCGCGGTAGAAGGCCACGGACATCGACTGGCCGTTGGTCATGACGACCGGGT
>CAZEUN010000051.1:280-4771 GCA_964515595.1 uncultured Oleiharenicola sp.
CGCGCCGGAGACGGTGCCGTTCGCGCCGGTCGCGAAGACCTTGGCGAGCGTGATGGCGTTGCCCTCGTCGCCCGGATTGCGCGCGATGAAGTTGGTCACGCCCGCCGAACCGGCAGTCGCGTAGACATCCTCGTTCGCCGTGGTGCCTTCGCCATACAGCGTGCCCTCGCCAGCATCGCCGTTGATCGCAGCGATGATGTTGGCGCGCGTGGTGGCGATGTCGGCACCGATGTCGATCTCGTCTTCATCGTCCGGCGTGGCGCGGAAGGTGTAGGTGCGGCCGTTGATGGTGAAGGTGTCGCCGTCGGCCGGAACCGCGTTGGCGATGGTCAGGGTGCCGGACGCCGAGCCCTGTGCCGTGCCGGGGATCGTCGCCAGCGCGAGCACGCCCGCGATCACGGACACGACCGAATAGATCGGCAGGTTGAGATCGGCACCGGCCGACACGACCGAGAGTGGTGTCCTGTGCCATGTTCTGATCTCCGAATGGTTGGTTTGCTGCTGTCGGTCCCGACGCCTACGGGGTAGGCGGCCCGGTCAGGCCGCCTTCTTCTTCACCTTGCCGCCGGACGCGCCCGCGTAGTCCGCGAGGATCGAACTGGACAGCTTCTCGGCGTCGTCCTTGTCGTCGCCGCCGTCGCCGTCGTCACCGGCATGAACGCCCGTGCCGTCGCCCATCGCTTCGTCGAAGTGGTTGCGCTTGGCCTTGTCGCCCTCGCCTTCCTTCTTCGCCTTGTTCTTGTCGTCGCCTTCGCCTTCCTTGGCGGGGGCGGCGGCCTTCTCTTCGGGCATGTCGGCCAGCATTTCGATGATGCCATCGGCATCGACGGCGGCCAGCTTGTCGTTGAGCGCCAGCTTCATCGCAGCGCTCGGGCGGGTCTTGGCCGCGTCCGAACTGGTGATCGCCTTGATGCGGGTCGTGGCGGCGGTCGCGCCTTCCTTCAGGCCCTCGGCCTTGCCTTCTGCGCGGGCGTCCGTGACGGCCTTGTCGTGAGTGGCCTGCGGGATGCCCTTGTCCGTTGCGTCGTTAGCCATCTGTTCTTCTCCTGCGGCAACTTCGGTTGAGAATAGCACCATCTCGTCTTCGAGAGAACCGACCCGATCTGCCAGACCGACCCCGATGGCGTCACTCGCGTCATAGGTAAGCGCTTCTGTAGCACGGACAGCGGCTTCGTCCATAGAACGATTCCGCGCGACGGCCGCAGTAAACACACCATAAATGCGGTTGATTCGCTCTTGAATACGAGACTTTACACTTTCCGGGAGTTTTTCATAGGCGTTGCCATCGACCTTGTGCTTCCCGGCAAAGATGAACGTGACCTTGATTCCCTCCTGCTTGAGGGCTTCGCTGTATTCGACGTGCGCGGTCACGACGCCGATCGAACCGACCCCGCCGGAGCGCGAGATCGAACCGCGCTTGCCGACCGAGGAATAGAGCAAATACGACGCCGAGTAGGCCGCGTCCGCCGAGAAGGCGCGCATCGGCTTCTGGTTCCGGGCACCGTAGATTTTGTCGCCGAGTTCGAAGCACCCGGCAACCTCGCCGCCGGGGCTGTGGTGGATGAAGGCGATGCCCTTGACATTGCCGTCGTCGAGCCCGCGCTGAAGCGCCTTTTCGATGTAGGTGTAGCCCGTCGCCCACCGGCCAAGCTGCCACGGGAAGCGGTTGAGCAAGACGCCCATGATCGGGATTTGCAGAATGCCGTCCTTGACCACATACGGCCGGTAGGACGACCGCCAGTCGTTGTCGGTCGTCGGCCAGAAGTTCTCGTCGTCGGACGCCATGCTGACGGCCGTGCCGAGGAAGTCCGCCGAGTGCTCGTGGGCGGCGATGTGCTCGATCGAGGCGCGGAAGAGATCGGCCGCACCCTCGTCGATCAAGAGCGCGTTCTGTGTGACCTGTTCCAGCAGGGGCGCGTTATTCGCCATTGGTCTTGTTCTCCCCTTCGTCCTCGGACGCTTCCTTCTCGCGCGGCGCACCGGACGAGGCGTTGATGGCGTTGTCCTCGACGAAGACCAGCTTGCGCTTTTCCGCGTCCTTCTGCTCGCGCTCCAACTGCGCGAAGACCTTGCGCCAGTCCTTCCCGAGGCGGGCAAGCTCGTCCTCGCGGGTGGACAGGCCATACTTGATCCGCAGCACGGCCGCCTGCGTTTCCTTCACTTCGTCGATCTGGCCGCGAGCCGCGCCGATCCACGTCGCCGCGCCGTAGGCTTCCTTCATGAGCGGGTCGTAGAAGTTCGGGGCGTTGCGCGGCAGGGACTCGATGGTCCCGGCGTTGAACTGCTCTTCCAGCCACAGCAGGTAGACGAAGTTGGCGAAGCGATCCGCCACGACCTTCTTGCGGGACTGCATGAACTTCCACGTGCCAAGCATCCCGGCGCGAGCCGACGAGTAGTTGGTCTTGCTGAAGTCGTGCGACAGTTCCTCGTAGGACACGCCGAGGATCGCCGAGATGTAGCGGAGAAGCGACTGCTCGAAATCCTGACCGACGCCGCCCGGCGCACCGACCTGCCGGACCTGAAGACGGGTGCCGGGGAAGAAGTGCGGGATGCGCACGCCGTCGATCTGCATGTGCTTCGACGACCCGGCATACTGCGCGATGGCGGCGAGATAGTCGCCCGCATACTGTGCGGCGGCCGCGCCGGGGGCGACATTGCCCGCGCCCATCTGCGCGAACACCGCCTCGCTCGGCAGGTCCGATTCGATCGAGGCCGCATACATCGCGGACACCACCGCCTGCTGAAGCGTGATGTCGCGGAACTTCTTGGCGATCCGGGTTTCCTTCAGACCGGCCACCATGTCGGCCACGCCGCGCGACTGGTCGATACGCATCTCTTCCAGTGCGTGGAAGACCTGCTGCCGACCCCACGGCTTCCGCGCGGGAACGTAGGTCCATTCCATCGCGTCCTGCCAGCGATCGACATCCGTCTGGTGGGCGTCCCGGATGTAGTAGCCGAGGGGAGCGCCATAGCGGTTCTGGCGAATGCCGCCACGGACGCGCTCGTCGGCGTTCATCTTATCGTAGGGCGTCGAGAGCCGGTCGCAGTCCACGAACTGGACGGCGGTCTTGAACGGGCGATTGGTCTCGCGCAGCCACTCGGCCGTCGCCAGCGCTTCGCCGCCGGTCGCGTAGACACCGACGGCCAGCCGGACCATTCCGGTCAAGGTCTTCTTCCGCGCCGCGTCGAACCAACAGTCCTCGCTCTCGGCCGCCAGCATGAACTTGGCTTCGACTTCTTCCTGAAATTCTTCGGCCCACGTCTCGTCCAGCCCGAGCGCCTTGACGTTCGGCGTCGAGTTCAACAGATACATCGACCCGACGATGTGATCCCGGTGCAGGACTTGGCCCGTCTGGACGTAGCCGTCGTTGCGCCGCATGTCGCGGACGCGAGCGTCGAGCGTGCCCTTCTCCGGGAGGATTTCGGCGTCGGCCGACAGCAGCGGTGGGTTCCACAGGGCGAGCGAGCGATCGAACTGGCTGGCACCCTCGTAGGCACCGCCGATCATGAGATCGCGAGAAACGCCATCGCCCACGAGCCGATCAACGTCGGCCGCGATCTCGGCGAAGCTGCTCCGGTTCGACTGGTGAGTGATCACATCCATACGTTAAGCGGCCCCGTCGCGCAGCCAATTCCGAGTTGGCGTTTCAAGTCTGCGATGTAGGCCGCGAGCCGTTGGGCACTGGCCTGCTGATATTCGATGCGCTCGCCGTTCTGATCGACGAAGACCTTGGCGGTCTGGCCGGTCATCAACAGGTGGTATTGGGTCTCGGCGTCCGTGAGCCGTCCCTGCAACACCGCCCGCTCTGCTGAAGTGAGAACGATCATCCCCGAGGTTCCTAAGCGAGCTTGTCGGCCAGCGCCGCGAAATCATACGTGGCTTTGGTCGTATTTTCAAACGGCAAGGCCCGCTTCGTCGGGTCAAAGATCAGATCGTTCTTGTCCCACTCTTCAGCCCACGAATACGGGTGATTCCAATCAATATGCTCTAGGGCCACCGCCCTCGTCAATGTTGAGGCGTAGCAATAGACCAGCAAGTCCCACGACTCGTTGCGATAATTCTTCGGATTCACCCACCCCTTTGCTGGATCGCGATGCTCAACCGTCAGTTCCGTATAGAAGTCGTTGGGGAGCCAGTCGGGGAAATTCACGCGGCCGCCCCGTGCTTCGGTGCGATCGAGCATCTTGTCCACGGTGTCCTTCAGTAGGTTCGCGTTGAGGAAGAGCACCGGGATTTCACCCCGAGCGCCTGCGTGACGATCCTTGCGCTGCGAATCAGGGTAGCCGAGCCGGACGCGCGGGGCCGTCGGCGAGGGATCGCCCTTGACCAACTGGAACCGGGGGATCAGGCCGGGCTCCCACTTGTATTCGCCCTGCTCGGGCTCGTTCTCTTCCGTGCCGTCGTCGCGCGGGGCGTTCTTGCCGTCGCGCAGCCAGCGGACGAACTGGTAGGCGTTCGTGGTCACGCCTTCGCGGCCGCCGGAGTCGCAC
>CAZEUN010000052.1:0-4270 GCA_964515595.1 uncultured Oleiharenicola sp.
CGCCGACCTTCTCTCCGACGAGGACTACGGCCCGGAGACGTTCGAGGCGTGGGCCCACGACAACGGCGAGGATCCGCGCGCGGTCGCGTATTTGGCGCGCCGAAGCGCGGCCTACGAAGCGGGGAGGAAACAGTGACCGACTTGGTAGACCCCGAGTGCATCGAGGGCATCGTCGGCGTGCGCCGCCACGCCACCGAGCACTGGGGCCGCGCCGACTCCGGAGAGCAGACCGTCTACGTGCTCCACAGCATGGCGTGCCGCGACTCGACTCCCGACCTGCGTGAGTGCTCGTACTCGCTGGCGTTGGACCGCGGCATTGAAGGCCTGGCGAACTGGTTCGCCTGGCGCGACAGGCAGGACCGGCCCGTCCGTCTCGCCATCCAGGAGGGCTACCTCGTGCCCGGCCCCGGAGACGCTGACGGCCCGACGTTGTAGCCGTCGGGCCGTCTTGGGGCGATCCACCTTGGGGGTTAGGACGCACCGCTGAATCTACCGATCGGGAGCGCCCATGCCTGCCGCGACACGCGCACGCGTCACCTTGCCAGTCAGCGAGACTCCGAAGTGGAGCAAACCCCCGCGCCCCGCAGCCCCATCGGCGATCGGCGACTGTCCCGCATGCGATAGGCGCGTGACCCGACTCGTTGGCTCACCAACCCGACGTCCGCACCTCGTCATGGCGGTCGAGTGCGGTTGCTGGCTCACCGTAGACGAAGCCAACGATCTCGAGAACGGAGCGTGGCAGTGAGCCAGATAACGGACATGGTGCTGACGACATGGCACGACGACGAAGCGGTCGCCCGGCTGAACGAGTGGTGCGCCGAGCACGACACCGAGCGGCAGCAGCAGTTCGCCAAGCTGAACACCGACGCCGCCGGCGGGCTCAAGGTCTTCACCGGCGACATCTGGGCCATGGCGGGGAACTACTTCCCGTGGTGGGAACTCACGCAGGTCTTCGGCTCGTTCGGCTGGTACAACCCGGAGAAGGCGGTGCTCATTGTTGAGCCCGAGGGCGAGGACGGGGTGCTCATCTTTCGGGGCACCGATCCGGCCGCCCGGTCGGGTGACGTGATCGACGGCGAGGCCCGCGAATCGCCGCGCGAAATCGAGGCGCCATGACCGAGCCCGAACCCAAGCCCGTCCACATCCGCTGGCAGTGCCCGCGCGGACACTTCGTCGCGGACTCGGCGATCCGCTGCACTGACCACCTTGACCCGTTCGGCTCGCACTACGGGATCGCGTCGGATTGGGAGTACGACTGCCGAGCCTGCGGCAAGACGTACGATTCCGAGCCCCGTATCGCCGTGGTCCGTGACAACAACCCCGTACCACCCGAGATCGCCGAAGGCTGCTGGCGCACCACGCCCGAGGGCCGGGAATGGCAGGCAGCGCTTCAGGACGCAGTGAACCGGAGGGTTGAATGACGGGCAACATCGGAACGTGCGGCGTCTGCGGGCGCGAACTGACGGCAGACGCGCTCACCCCGCCAACGGTCCGGCTCGAGCCGGTGCCCGGCCGGCCGGGTGTCGTGCGGCCGGTGCTGAGCAAGGCCGTACGCATCGACCCGGACACCGGCGCCGTCTGCTGGTGCGACCGCAGTGGGGACGCAGTGAACCGGAGGGCAGAGTGACGGAGCCAGATCCCCGAGGGTGCCCGCTCTGCACCAAGCCGCTGCGCGGCGACGGCTGCTGCATCCTGTGCCCGACGTTGCGCTACGGCAAGCGGGTCTACCACGTGGACTCGCCCGCAGCGTGCCCGTCCTGCCGGCTGCTACTGGCGAAGATCCCGGACGAGATCGCGGGCGCGTACGAACTGCTCCCGGAGTTGGTCGCGCCGGGAGCGCATGGCAGTGACGGCCGGAGCAAGAACCCGGAGGCGCCGCTGCCGTTCACCGTGGATCCGCTGGACCTCACGGCTGACTGGACGGTGCCGCGCGGGCCGTTGCGACGGGCGCGTCTCGCGGCGAACGCCGACCTGCAAGAGGGCTTTGTGCCGGTGCGGAGCACGCTCATTACGTGGATCCGTGACTTCGCCGAGCGTCACGGCGTCGGCGAGAACGGACCGGACGACGATGTGAAGTCCATGTGCGATTGGCTGCGGGAACGGACCGAATGGGCCTGCAGTGAGCACCCCGCGCTGGACTCCTACGCCCAAGAACTGACCGAGCTGCGCGGCAAGTTGCTCGCCATGGCGGGCCGCGAGGAGGTGTGCCCGGACTGCGGCGGCAAGGGCTGCGAGACCTGCCAGGACCGAGGCATGGTCCCGCCGCCGTGGCCCACGCCGCTTGAAGGCCAGCCGTGCCCGCGGTGCGATTACGTCGGCACGCTGGTGCGCCGCGCGGATGGTGACACGGCGTGCGAGCACCCGACGTGCGGAACGGTTTGGCGTCCGGATGAGTGGGAGCGTCTCACGCGGGCGAAGGCCGACGCCGCACTGCGGACACATCGGCGCTTGCCGGACGGCACGTGGGTGCCGAAAGAGGGGTGACGACATACGACACAGCGGTTGTTGATCGTGCCGCGATCTTGCCTTAGGCTTCGAACCGGACCACTGTGCCCATTCTCCTTTCGGAGGTGGTGCGCAGTGGCTTTTTCGTCTGCCGCCAACCTCGAGGCCGGTGTACCCGCGAGGCTCGCCGCCCGACTGCTGGGCGTGACGCCCGAGACGGTCGGCATGTGGGCAGTAAGCGGATATCCCCGACCGAACGAACCGCGAGGCACCGTCGCCATCGTCGGACGTGACCGGCGCGGCCGGCTCTACCGCTGGGGCGACCTGCTCGAAGCCGAGAAAGCCACACGCAAGCACCCGCAGTCCCGTCGCGGGTCGGTCCACACCATCCGTCCGGCGTCGGGCCGCCATGCTCGCGGGTCCGCGCCCTTGACCGCTTCGGCGGTTGACGAGGCCGAAGGGACTCGCAATGAGCAGAGGCAGCGGGCACGCCCGCGCAGCCCAGAAGAAGATCGAGGCTATCGGGTTCATTCGTGATCCCGAAGCCTCAGCCGGTGGCCGGTGGGTGTACCGGCATCCGATCGACCCCGAACGCCCCGTGAAGATCTGGTCTGGCATGAGCGAGGCCGCCGCGCGCAAGGTGACCATCCTTGCGGACGACATCGCTGGCCTGTCGTCGCACGGTGAGTCCATGCCCAAGACGATCGGCGAGCGCGCCAAGATCAAGCGCAAGGAACGCAAGCGCGCTGAAGTCCGCGAGGCGGAGCAACGCGCCCGTTCGCGAACGCCGTTCGACCAAGCCGCCGAACTGCGCGACGCGCTCACCAAGGCCGAGGCCCGCGACCGCGAGTCACGCGAGATCCGCAGCCTGATGCGACCCAAGGGATGGGCATGATGACCGTCTGCACCGACCGGCGAGTGGGGCCACACAACCGCTGCGACCACGGCACACCGGTGGCCGACGGATGGAAGCCGTGCAAGGCCGACTCGGCCTGCCCGGTGCGCGTCCCGGATATGGCGAGGTTCCGACTCGCAGGAATCCCGAAGGAACTCAACGCGCTACGCATGGCCACTCTGGTGGCGGACAAGGGCTACTGCGTGCACCACGCGCGCGACGCGATCCGCAACGGCGAGTACTGATCCCATGCCCCGCACTCCCCGCCGTCGCGTCTCTGCTGCCGAAGTGAACCGGGAGCTCCAGTCCCCAGCCTTCGCCACGCTCACCCGTGAGCAACGCCGAGCCGTACGGGCTGCGCTGCGACTGCTCGACGACGCCCCGCCGTACCGGGGCGAGTGAATCCGTCTATCGAGAGGAACCCGTCCATGTCCGTCCGTGTCACTGCGGCGCAGTTCGGCCGCGATTACCAGCCGATCGTGTTCGACCACCCGAGCGCAGCCAGCTACCAAGCCCGCACCGGAGACGAGTTCACGAACGGTGCTGCACTGGTGCTGTTCGACGCCAAGGGCGAGCGGATCGCGACCTACGCCCCGGGCTGCTGGGCGAGCGCCGAAAAGGTGCCGACGCCGGGCGAGCCCGAGGCGTTGCGTATCACCGTGCGCATACCCGATTGGCTGCGCGGCAAGCGCTGGGACGACCTGGACGACTTCGATCAGCAGGCGCTGCGCGACAACGTGGTGCAGGCCCTCGAGGTCGGCTTCGCGCACGCGCCGTTGCGCGACCAGGCCGTGGAACCTGAGCCGGTCGTCAACGCCGCCGCGCGTGACAACTACCCAGAGGCTGCGAAGTGTCCGAGTGTCACGCTCGCCGCAGAGACCACCACGACCGCCGAGGCGACGCTCTCCGAGACTTCGGAGCCCTACGTCT
>CAZEUN010000053.1:0-4197 GCA_964515595.1 uncultured Oleiharenicola sp.
TCTCCCGCTTCGGTGACAGGTCGATTTCGTACTGCCGGCCGTCGAGTCCGAACGGAACGGTTGTCGCGCCCTCCGTGTTGTCGAAGTCGCAGCGGGTGACGGTGACGGTTTGCTTTGCCATTTGCTTTCTCCCGGACGGAATTGGATATCGCCGTGCTCAACGGCGATTCTAGGCGGCGGATACGGACGGGAATGCGATTAAGCGGGCGCGTCTTCCTCGCTTTCTCTCGGCACGTAGCTGCCGTCCGACTGCCGCTTGTATGCCTTGCCCGCCCACTTCGCGGTCGCCCTGCTCACGTCCAGCCACTCTTCCGGTCGGAACACGCGTTGGCAGTCCGGCCATTCGCACTGCACGTAGTCGTCGGCTCGCCGGGTCAGGGACATGTGCCGACACCTTGGGCAAGGCACCGGCAAAGGCTTCGGCCGTTCATCGACCGTCGGCCTGCCAGTCAGAGCCCAGAGCAGTCCGCGCAGCTGCACCATTTCGTCGGCGTATTCGTCCACTGCGCCGTGGTTCTCGACGGCCCATTCGGTCCGTACCGCGAGCCACGCCGCCATGGCTGGGACGGTCGATTCCGGCCCGCTCTCGCCCAGGTCCCGGATGGCGATCCAGTCCCTGACCCAGGTGCCGAGCGACGCGACCACCGGCAGGTGCCCGATCTGGTCGCCTGCGTTCGCGCCGAGCCGTCCGAGTCGCAGCGGGCCTTGTGGCAGTTGCCACGGCGCCGTGAGGTCCATGGGATCCACCGTGAACGGCAACGGCGCCTCCGGGTTCTTCGATCGGCCGTCCCCACCGTGTGCGCCCGGCACGACCAGCTCCGGCAGCAGGGCGTACGCAGACGCGATCTCCTCGGGAGCCTTCGCCAGCAGCAGACGGCATGACGGGCACGCCGCCGGTGAGTCGACGTGGTAGACCCGCTTGCCGTAGCGGAGTGTCGGGCACAGAAGGCAACAGCCGTCGCCGCGCAGCGGCTTCGAGCACAACGGGCACACTCGCGGATCTGGCTCGGTCACTCTGCCCTCCGGTTCACTGCGTCCTGAAGTCTCGCCTGCCACTCCCGGCCTTCGGGTGTTGTCCGCCAGCAGCCCTCAGCGATCTCCGGCGGGATCGGGTTGTCGTCTCGGACGACGGCGATACGGGGCTCTTCGTCGTACGTCTTGCCACAGGCCCTGCAGTCGTACGCCCAATCCGACGCGACTCCGTAGTACGAGCCGAACGGGTCAAGGTGGTCCGTGCAGCGGATCGCGGTGTCTGCGACGAAGTGTCCTCGTGGGCACTGCCAGCGGATGTGGACGGGCTTGGGTTCGGGCTCGGTCACTCTCGCCCCATCTCGTCGGCCTCGTCGGGTAGTAGCCAGCAGCCGCAGGGGATCGCGCTCACAAGGTGGGGCTTACGCGTCGGCGACGGGCTTAGGTCGATCACGCGCTCGCCACAGACGTAGCAGTCGCCCAGTGCTGCAGGAACTGGCGGGCGCGGCGGCTTGCTCCACTTCGGAGGATTGACAGGCACAGTGACTCTTCCGCGTGTCGCGGTGACCATAGGACGCTCCCGATGGATAGTCTCGGCGGTGCGTCCTTAACCCCCCAAGGTGGTACGCAGCGAGACGGCCGGTGCTCCCCAGTACCGGCCGTTAGCGTCTCAACGTCGCTTCGGTGTCGATCTCGATGAGCGGCGAGCGCGCGGCGGGGTCAATGCGCACCGGGATACCGAACAGCCGTGCCGTCTGCGCGCGGTAGTCCACGTCGACCACGTTCACTGTGTCGACCGCGCTCCACGGTGGGGTCTCGGCAAACCAGGCCTGGACCGCTCGTGGTAGCGCGGCGACACGGTTCCGCTCCCGGCGCCAGATCGCGTCATGCGTCTCCCGGCACATCACCCAGCGGACGCCCTTCAGGCCCCGGTGCAGTTCGTGGCTGATCGCGCCATACAGGTCGTACAGCTCGCCCGGGCTCGGCACGTAGTAGCGCGTCGTCACGAGCAGGCCAGCGCGCGCCAGGTCCTCGAGCACCGCTGCGGCGGTGGACCGAGCGATCTCCGGCCGGACCCCGTACAGCGCCGAGAAGTTCTCCGGCCCTTCCCAATGTCCGGGCTCAGCCACGGTCCCGCTCCGCTTCGTCTGCAGCGGAGAGCAGAGCGGCGGCAAGGGAGCGGGCTGCCGAAGGCTCGTAGATGATCGTGGTGTAGTGCTCCTCGACCGTCACCCGGACGCCCAGGGACGCGGTCCGGTGCAAGCGGTGGGTATCTACCGTCGTCGCTTCGTTCGTCCACGGCAGTTCTACCGGCTCGGGTACGGGAGCCATGCGGCGAATCGACAGGTCGTCGCCGGCCTTGGCGACAACGGCTTCCCACTGGTACCAGCCAATGAACGCCGAGCCGCTTAGCGTCGGCCCAAGAATGCTCCAATGGTGGCTACTGAATCGATCTGCCTCGGGCCTCCGGTACGCGGTCACCGCGCCGACCTGCCACAGCCCCGGTTCCGGCTCGGGTGGTCGTGGTGGCGGGACCGGCTCGAACCAGCCCTCCGGCAGTTCCAGCGACGCGTCGAGCGCGGGCGTTGACCAGCCGTAGGGCGCCATGTCCTGCAGCGTCTCGGCCTCGAGCAGCGCGCGCAGTCCGGCGCGGCCCTTGTCGGTCAGGCGGTACTCACTCACTGTTCCCTATCCCTTCGTTCTCGAGCCACAACGGCTCTTGTCCGTCAAGCACTTCGGGCGCCGGCTCGGCGATCGGTCTCGGCGTCGCTGCGGCGTACCGGCGAGTAGTGCGAGGTTTCGGCGGCAACAGTCCAGCGCGCTTCGCGCACGTCAGGCCGTAGACCAACGTCGTGCCCCGGACTACGACAGTCACCGGGTGCTTCACCACGGCACGGCCGCACTCCGGGTTCGCGCAGCGGGTCAACGCGGTTCGATTCCCTTGGCGCCGCAGTCGGCGCAGGCCCACGAGCGCTGCCGCAGCGAGCGGTCCTCCCGTGTGACGGTGTACTGCCGGTTCGCGTGCTCGCACACCACCGGCTCCGGCCACGGCCACCGTTCCCACTTCGCGCCGTAGCTGGGCGAGTCGATCGGCGTCTTGTCGTGGTCCAGGTGCTGGTAGGACGGATCGCTCTGGTAGCTACGTCCGTCGTACCCGACGTAGGGCGGTGGCACCCGCCGCCACAAGCCCTCGCACGGGGGGAAGTGCTCCAGGATGTTGCTCGGCGTCGCAGCGTTCGGGCAGAGCCCCAGCGCCTCGGCCGCCCACCGCGCCGCGTTCGCGTCCTCCTGATCCCAGAAGCCCGAACCGAAGTCCATGCTGTTGATCGCCACGTCGAGCAGGGCTTGGAGCTTCGCCCGCTCGATCTCGACGTACTCGGTCTCGATCACGGTTCCTCCCTCGGCACGTAGCTTCCCGGGTCCGGCTCGGTCCAGCGCTTGTCGCAGTGGTTGCACATGTACGAGCGTCGCCGCCTGAACCTGTCGTCCCACGTCGTCAGTTCGATCGCGTCTGGGTGCTTGCACGGGCCGAAGCCCACGGCCTCTACTCGGATCGCCGTGTTCGCCGGCAGCACCTCGGCCCGGACACCCACCGCCGGCCGTGGGACAGGACGCACGGAGTCCCACAGGTGCGCTCCGGTCTCCGGATCGACACCGGCGTAGACGCACTCGATCGGGAACTCCGTCCCGTCTGCGAGTACGGCGCGGACGTTGCGCGGGGCGGGTGGGTTACTCGCCATTGCGGCTCGCCCTCCACTCGTCCACGGCGTCGACCAGTCGGTTGTGGACCGCGCCAAGCAAGTCGACGTCGCTCCAGCCGCCCGGGTGCGCATCGCGATACGCCTCGGCGGCGGCAGTGACGCGTTCCGCCGCGCGCCGGGCGTTGGCTTGCTCTCCGGCGTAGTCGGCCATGGCGAGCAGTTCGGCGCGTAGCCGCTTCACCTCCTCCAGCAGTGCCGGCACGTCGTCCGACGACGCGGCGTACAGCTTCAGGCCGTAGTGCACGCCTTCGTACCAGGCCTCGGCCTTCGCGCGACGATCGCGCACGGCGTCCAGGTCCACCGCGCTCACCGGAGCACCGACACAAGGACCCAGGCCCCGAATCCACACGCGCCCAAGATCACCAGGCCGGCGACGACAGCGCAGCCGATCGTCTCGACCGGGTTGCTGGGCTTGCCGTCGCGTGGCGGATTCGGTGGCGGTGCGTAGTGGTTGCGTCCGATCACG
>CAZEUN010000054.1:0-3379 GCA_964515595.1 uncultured Oleiharenicola sp.
ATTGAAGGCATCGCCCCAAAAGTCCTCGCGCTTCGGGAACGTCGGGAACGGCCGCGCGTCCCACGTCCAGATCGACAGCGTTTCCATGTCCAGCATGGGCTCGCCGTAGACCGAGGAAGTCGGATTGCGGCCATCCGCCGGAGCGAAGTAGGTCAGCCATGCTTCCAGAAACGCGCGCTGCATCAACTGGTCGCGGCGCTCATTCGAGAAGTAGGGGTAGAAGGATTCCGACGACTTCGGGTCGATGAAGACGTTGGGCTGGTTCGCCCCCTTGTTGGCGGCCGAGCATCCGAGTTCCGTGAAGACGATCGGCTTGCTCTGCGGCACCCAATCCGTCGGCGACCCGGCCTCGGTTCCGCCGTTCCGATTGAAGTGCTCGTTGAGCCACCAGTTGCGGATGTCCTTGTTCCGATACACCCACGGCTTGCCGTAGCCGCCATCGACGATCGGCGTCCGCGTCTGGCTGTTGCGATCCCCGCTGCTGGCGTAATACCAGTCGTAGTTCTCGCCGCCTTCGATGTTGGCGCGCAGGTAGTCGAGATCGTAGATCGAGCGCCAGCCTTCGAACAGGTCAAGGTGCTCGTCGCCATCCCGCCAGTCCGCGATCGGGAGGTAGTTGTCGATCCCCACGAAGTCGATGTCGTCGCTGGCCCAAAGCGGGTCTAGGTGGAAGTAGATGTCGCCGTCGCGCCGATCCGAGTGATATTCCGACCAGTCCGCCGCGTAGCCGACCCGCGTCCCGCTGCCGAGCATCCCCTTCACATCGGCCGCCAGATCGACGAGCGCCGTGACCGCCGGGTAGACGCCCTCGGCCGTGCGGACGCGGGTCATCTCGACCATCTCGGAACCGATCAGGAAGTCATCGACCCCCACGGCGTCGGCGATCGTCGCCATGTGCAGGATGAACCGGCGGAACGACCACTCGTTCGGCCCGCTGTAGGTCACGTGCTTGCTGGTGTTGTTCCAGCCGAAATCCGACGGGTCTGCGGTGCCGATGAAGTGCGCAAGCTGCGTGCCCGCCGTCGCCGTCTTGTCCACAGTGCCCGCATAGCCGTAAGCCGGGGAAACTGTGATGCGGCCGCGCCACGGGTAGGCGGACTGGCCGGTCGCGGCCGCGTTGTCGCTGTAGGGGTTCGGCAGGGTGTTGGACGACGCAATGTCCATGAGGATGAACGGGTAGAGCGTCACCTTCAGACCGGCGGCCTTGATGGCCGTCAGCGCCTCCCAAACCGTGCGATCCGACGGCGCACCGCCAGCAGCCGGGCGGCCGCCGATATAGGTCACGATGTCCGCCTCGTCGCGCGTGGTCGGACCGACCTGCCACTCGTAGGGGCTGGTCACGCGATCATAGGCTTCGATCCGGGGCTTGATCTCGCACTCGCCGATCCGCAGATCGTTCCCGTGCCACGCGATCACCAGCGAGACGTGTTTGATATTCGGGGCATATTCGAGAAGCTGCGCCAGCGCCTTCGTGAAGTCGGTCCCAAGCTCGCTGTTCGACAGGTAGTTTTGGGGCTGGTTCGCGTTGGTTTCCGTCACCTTCGTCGTGCCGTAGCCGAACTCGGTCGTGCCCGGAATCATCGTCACGGACTGGATCAGGTTCTCAAGCTGATACTCGGTCGCATCGTCGCCCTGAAAGTAGAACAGGGTAACGGGATTGGCTCGCCTCCGGCTGCTGGCAATTTCGTCGTAGCTCATATCAATCCCCTGCCAAGTCTTCGACGGTCTGCATGGTGATCGCGACTTGGCACACGCTGTCGGTCAACCACTCGAATGTGATGGCGTCACTGGAAAGCCGCCATGCGGGCATCCACGATACCATTACGATGTCTGCGAGCGGGATGGTAGACGGCCAGTTCGCCGTGAAGGTGATCCGGCTGTTCCCGGCCACCGGGGCGATGGCGCTCACAATCCGGTAGAGCGTCGTTCCGTCCACCAGCTTGACGGCGACGGCCTTGTGAACCGTGTCGTCGTTGTAGGCGTTCGCGAAGTCGATCCCTTCGACGGTCAGGGTGGCCGTGCCGTTGGTCAACTGCGCGATGGGCACGATGTCCTGCTGCCCGCTCGGCATGTAGAACTCGCCCTGCTGCCCCTTCATCCGCAAAAAGAATTGGCGGATGGCCTCGGCCTCGTCGATGTCGCGGTTGACGAAGGCCGCCTTGCGAACGGTCGTCGGGAACGCGGCCGGGAGGAAATGGGCAAGACGGCCTTGACCGTAGTCGATGCTCTCGCGTGCCGAGCGGTAGGTGTCCTGCACCCCTTCCTTCCAGTTGGGCTTCTTCAGGAACACTTCGCGGCCGTTGAACGTCGCCGTCGCGGCCGCCGGGGTTTCCAGCACGTCCAGCCCGATCTCGATCTCGAAATTGACCGTCGCCTCGATCAGGTTGTTGGTCGCGCCCTCGCCCGCGATCTCGGTCGCCACATAGCCCGTCAGCGCCGGAGCGATCTTCGTCCCGAGCGGCCAAGCCGCCGAGAAGTTCTCTTCCATGATCAGGTTGCCGCTCGACACGCTGTCGATGACCGCGAGTTCGTGCCGCTGGCCGTCCATGAGCACGACAGGACGACCGGCGGCCATCCAGAACGTGGTCACGGCCGGAGAGATCGTCGCCTGCCCGGCAGCGGCTACCGCGTCCGTAGGCACCCCGGCGGTGACTTCCGGGACATACCAACTCTCCCCCTGCCGGGATTCGGCCGCCACGGACCGCAGGAGCGTCCTGTAGCGGTCTTTCGGGGCCGTGATGGTGAAGGACAGCTTCTTGCGCGGCTCGGCCCGTAGCGCGTTCCTCTGCTCGCGCTTGGACCGTGACTCGATGATGTCAGTGCGGAACTCGTGGGTGACGGTGTATGGCTCGCGCCAGTTGGGGGCCAGTTCCCAAAATCGGGGCATGGTTCAACCCCCCAACGCAGCGCGGAACGCCGCCGGGTTCGCTCGCACCCAATTGAGGATCGCGCGCTCGCCGACCTTCGTGTTGAGGGCTTCCGACAGGAAGCTCGCCGCGTCGAACATATTGACGATCTTGGTGTCGCCGCCCTGCGGCATCGCAGCCCCGGCCACGGCCGCGCCGACGCCACCGTTGAGGATGTTGCGGGGGTCGTCCTGCGTCAGGACTTCCTCGTTCTTCTTCAGGATCGCGGGAACCTCGCCCGGCCGCAAGCCGACGGGGCCGCCCGAGTGGAACCGGGCAGCACCAGCGAAGATGCCGGGATCGACCGTGCGCGTTCCGTTGCCCGAGCCGATGCGCCGCGACCCCACCAGACCGCCTGTGTGGCCGATGGGAATGCCGAAGCCGCCGAGGATCGCCCGCGCCGCGTTGAGGGCAAGCTGCTGGATGATCATCTGCGCGATCTGGCGCAGGAAGTCGCTGGCGAACTGAAGGAA
>CAZEUN010000055.1:0-3101 GCA_964515595.1 uncultured Oleiharenicola sp.
GCTAACAAGTCCCGGATGCGGGACTGTCTAGGAATTGTTAGGACGATTTTTTTGGAAGTTGGAGAAAGAAAAACCTCGAAACAAGAAATGTGTCGCCAGCATGAGGAGTTATCAGACATTCAACACAGGGAATGTTGCACAAGGAAACAGTGGAGGAACTGTGCTAACAAGTCCCGGATGCGGGACTGTCTAGGAATTGTTAGGACGATTTTTTTGGGAGTTGGAAAAGAAAAACCTCGAAACAAGAAATGTGTCGCCAACCAGAGGAGTTATCAGACATTCAACACAGGGAATGTTGCACAAGGAAACAGTGGAGGAACTGTGCTAACACAGTCCCGTATCCGGGATTGTGTTAGGAATTGTTAGGACGATTTTTTGGAAGTTGGAGAAAGAAAAACCTCAAAACAAGAAATGTGTCGCCGGAGGTTGCGTTTGGTTGAGTTATTTGTTCCAAGAAAAATGTTGTGAAAAGGGGGAATAGTGAAATAACTGTGCTAACACAGTTTGACTTCTAGGAATTTTATTTTTGGGGTTGAAAAAACAAAAACCTTGTTTTCAGAAATGTGTCGCCAAGCAGTGAAGTTATAAGACATTCAACACAAAAAATGTTGCACAAGGAAACAGTGGAGGAACTGTGCTAACACATATTTGCATCCGGGACTGTGTTAGGAGAGTTGACAAAAATCGCAGCACAGTATAACTGTGTTGTTTAGTTTGTAGTTGAAAAAAACACGTGAACGCGTGAAAAGGTAGGTAGGTTGCAAATGAATATGGTTGAAAACAAGACAATGCAGGATATTTCGCACATGTTAGAAGAGAATGACATTTTGTCGAACATGGAAGACGGAACATCGTCGATTGGGACAAACGCAGCAGCAGCACATCATCGCCATTCTTCAACATATCATCATTTTAGTCACGAAGTGGAATCGGATGACGACCAGTTGTTGTCTTTGTTTGAGAATGCTGGGGATGTGCCGTCTGCAGGTGGAGGTGTAGTAGGTGGTGGAGTAGAAGACGAAACGGTGGTGCAGAAACAGTTATACAAGTTGCCGGTAATGGTGCTTCCACCGTCTGGTAAATTGGATTTCAATGATGTGGAGTACAAGATTGACAAAACCTATTCGGACATTAATCACCAGTATAGCAGTGCATTGGCGATCTTGGCGAGCTATTTGAAAGGACAGCGGACGATTTACATGGAAGCGAAATCGCATTGCGAGACGCGTTTGAATTTGTACATGTTGCCGTCGATTTTGTTTTCGACGGCGGCCACGGTGTTGGCGTCGTTTGTCAGCGAGTACACATGGGGACCCTTCATGGTTTCGGTGTTGAACGGAACAATTGCTTTTTTGTTAGCAATTGTGAATTATTTGAAGCTGGATGCGGCATCAGAAGCGCACAAGATTTCGTCGCATCAATATGACAAATTGCAAAGCAGCATTGTGTTCACGTCGGGATCGGTGTTGTTGTTTCGGCATAATGATTTAAAGAAAAAGGAGTATGAATTTGAGCAGTTTTTGAAAAAGGTGAATCGTTCGTATGATGCAAACGAAGAGGCGAGTGTGACGTTGATGCAGACGATTGATTTGAAGAAGAAGGAGATTGACAGCGCAAAGCAGGAGTTTGAAAAGGATATGAAGCAGAAACTGGACGATGTGGAGAAGAAGATAACAGAGATCAAGGAAACGAATCAGTTTATTATTCCGAAATCGATTCGTTTGAAGTATCCGGTGATCTACAACACTAACATATTTTCGGTGATTGCGCGCATATCGGACAAACGTAAGAAGACGTTGACGGATTTGACGCATGTAAAGAACGACATTCGTTACTTTACGCACATGAAGTATAATTACGAGACGCAAAATGCGTGTAATTTGGATGAAGATGGAAAGGCGAAAATTCAGATAATGGCGCAGATTGTGATCATGTTGTTCCAAAAGAAGCAGAAGTTGATCAATGAGATTATTTTGTTAAAGTCGGCATTTGTTACGATTGACCAGATGTTTGAGCAGGAGATTCGGGATGCGAATGTGCAGCAAAATCCGTTGTTGAGTGTGTTGCATTGGTTGGGATTGTATTCTCCTGTGTTACGACGTCGGCCACCAGAAGAGATGAATCGGTTCATTCGTTCGCTGATGGATCCATTCAACGACGAATTGTTACAACAAACGAATGATGATTACGACGATTTTTATGATTTGTATTACAAGTTGTACAACATAACGACGAATTTGGCAAACGCAGAGCGAATGCGTGAAGAGATGAAGAAAAAAGGTGTGCGATTTCCGTTCAAGCGGATGTTCAAGTCGACTTTTCAGGGTCGTTCTGCAATGCCGCTACACATGGAAGAAAGAATGAAGAATGGTTTGGAGCGTCATGTGAGTTTGTAGAAGATGAATGGTGATTGAGTGAGGAAAATGTGCTAACAAAAGTGGCGGGGTATGGGAGGTCTGGCATACAGTGTGGCTAAATGTGGCAGGGATGGGCGGATTTGCAGATATTGCGCTTATGTTTGTGCCGGGGATGGGTGGGATGGCATAAAGTGCGGATATTGCGCTTACATTTTTGGGCTGGTATGGGCGGACTTGCATACTTTGTGCGTAAATGTGCCGCCAATGCGCTTATAATTGTGGCCGGATTTTTGGGTCTAAATTTTTGGCAAATTTGGAAATAAATTGGAACCAAAAATGTTTGCCCGAGAAATTTGGATCTAGTTTTTGGACAAATTTGGAAATAAATTGGGTCTAAAAAGCTGGGGTGCCGAGATTTGGTTCTAGTTTTTTTGTAAAATTGGAAATAATTTGGAATCAAAAAAATGATGAAAATTATGTAAAAATATTAGTTTTATTGTTGTATAAGTTTTGTTACGTATTTTCGTAACGAAAAAACATAATGCGAAAACATATTTTGCATTATGCATTTTGGCGATAAATAGTTGCATTTTTTTGTGAATTATGTGAATTGTTATTCAAATATGGAGCAAAAAAGTGCATAATTTTATTTTTTTGTGCATTGTGCTAATTTTTTTTTTGCATGATGCACAAAAAATTTAGTAAAAAATATTTTCTCACCTAAATTTGACCAAAAGCAAAACG
>CAZEUN010000056.1:0-3010 GCA_964515595.1 uncultured Oleiharenicola sp.
ACGGTCATGGGCGGCTGGTCGTTCACGACGGACTCACGGACACAAGGGGCCTCTTTCTGAGGTCATGGGGGTGCGGGTGGGGTGGGGAAGATCAGCGCGCGCTCAGGCAAACATGGCGTCGTAGTGGGCGTCGGTCTGCGCGTTCGACAACTGCGACGCCCACACGGCCACTGCAGCGATCAGCGCGCCGCCAGAGTTCTTACCCGTCGCACTCTCGCGGCGGTGAATGGACGCAGGCAGGTTCGACGTCGAGGATGTCGTGTTCGTCCGCGTCCCCACGGTCACCTTGTCGAGCCGCACCTTCGACTGAGCGGCCCCGACCGACCCGACCACATGATGCCAAGTGTTGAGGGACACTGCGGAGGCAGCAGACGTCGCGAGCTGTGTCGCGGTCAGGCCGAAGGAGATCGAAAGGTCCGTGTTGACACGCAGATACTTCGTGATACTGCCGCCCGCGTTGTTCTGACACGCAGCGAGAGAGAGAGAGTCGGTGGGCGTGGCGGTCAGATAGAACCAGCATTCGACCGTGCCTGTGGAACTGTTGAAGTTGACCGAGGTCGCTGCGTTCGTGCTATCCGAGTCGGGCCACAGAATCGCCGGGGTGAACGACGACGGCCCGGTCTGGTTCATCGTCGGAGCGCCACCAGTGTTGACGAGCGCCATGTTCCGGCCGTTGGGTGAAGCGTCCACCAGCGGGTCGCCATTGCTGTTCGACGTTTCGGTGAGCTTCCAGAACCCCCACGGCGAGTCAGCGAGGACCGCCGTCGCATACCCGCTGCCTAGTGTGCCGCCACCGCCACCGCCAGCGAACCGTGACGGGTTGACCAGAACCGGCATCAGGTACGCGTCCCAATCAACGCGACCTTGAGACCAGCCGCACCCGTCCCCGCAGTGTCCACAATGAACGTCATCTCGGCGTCGTCAGCCAACGACGTGTCCGACAGGACTGCTGCGGTTGCAGCCGTCGTGCTGGTCTTCTCGCCCGAGTCGATGGTCAGTGTGGTCGAGAAGATCGACGTCCCGGCTTCTTTGATGTTGACCGCCGGATTCCCTGAACTCGAGGCGGTGGTCAGCGACGCCCGGACGGAGGTGAGTGTCATGGCGAACGGCATGCGGACAGTGAGTTTCGTGCCCGTCGTTATCGCCGTTGTCTCATCAGACAGTGCGAAGATGAGCACTTCCTGTTGCTTCGCCACAGCGTTGTCGGCGTAGGCCGTGGTCGCTACACGCGTCGAGTTGTTGCCCGCCGTTTGTGTGGGTGCGGTCGGGTTGCCGGTCAACACAGGGGACGCTAGGGGTGCCTTCGCGGCCAGGTCGGTGACGAGGTTCGTGACGTCCGATTCGGCGTGCGTGTGCGTGCTCGCAGCCGCGCCGGTCGCCGTCCGTGCCGCCGCCGCATCAGCCAACGCCAGGAACGCGCGACCATACGAGGTCGTCGTCAACGCAGCGATCGCCGTCAGGTCCGAGTCGAGCGGTTGTGACGCCGCCTGCGCGGCAGCCGCAGCGCCCGCCGCATCGAAGTCGCCGGTGTCCGCAGCCGCCGCAGTACCCAGCGTCGGCGTGTTGGTCAGGTCGTCGTAGTCGCCCGAGGTCGCAACGTCAGCGAGGGTGGGCGCACCAGTCAGCGACGAGTAGGCGCCGTCGAAGCTCGAGGTGCCCGCCCCGATGGCTGTCCGCGCCGTGGCGGCGTCAGTGGCGGTCAGGACGGCCTTGCCGACCGTCGTCGCGTCCGTGATGTCGTCCGAGGACACCGAACCTGTACCGCCGCCGGTCTGGTCAACCCACTCGGTATCGAAGTCGGTACCGGACGCCTTCGCGAGTACCTGGCCCGTCGTCCCACCAACGGGGACGCCCTCGCCGTCCGCGCCGTCAGCACCGTCCGCGCCAGTCGGGCCGGTTGCACCAGTTGCGCCAGTCGGGCCGGTTGCACCAGTTGCGCCCGCCGGTCCAGCCGGGCCCTGCGGACCAGTGTCGCCCGTGTCGCCCTTCGGACCAGCCGGCCCACGAGCACCCGACGCCACCTCGACACTCAACGCCGAAGCAGTGACCTCGACACCCTCGACAACCTCAGTCAAAACAACCTGAGTCACGGGGTCACCTCGTCATCGTCGCCGGTGGACACGTCGCCGAGGATCTTGACCTTCCCGGCAAGCCACGTCGTCACCACGCCGGAGTCGTCCGATTGGAGATCCCAGTAGGCGACCGCGCGGCCGTCAGTGGTGGTCAGCCCCAACGATTCGGAGCTGGGGAGGGTGAGCGTCAGGCCCCCGGTAGCGGCGTCGGTGTCGTCGACGGTGATCGTGGCGAGGAGTGTTCCTCGGTCCTGGTCGCCGCGGACTTGTGCTACCCAGGTGCGGCCGGACAGGTCGAGGTTGTCGCCGTCGTCGGTGGTGAACGCAACGGTCCAGACTCGGGTGTCGCCGCGGTACAGCGTGAGTGGTGCGCTGCCGGGTAGTCCTGGGTCGGCCACAGGGTCTCCTTAGAGGATTGCGGACGGGCCGCGGCGGTTGCTGGCTTGGATGGTGGGCGGCGGCGGATACAACCGTCGGACGGAAGATGCGCCGAGGCCGTCCCAACGGGGGTACTGCCGCAACGGGGGGGTGATGAAGGTGCAGAGCTTGCGGATGGTGATGCCCGAGAGAGCAGCGCCCGCGGCACTCTCGAACCACGGCGCCGTATACCCGGCCGCAACCCCGTAGGTGTCGTCATCCCAACTGACGACCCCGGAGACGTGGTCCCCGACCGGACCCGGCCCGCGACCGGGACCGACCGTGAAAGTCAGCGTGTCGCCGGTCTCGGTCCAGGTGTCCCACCAGACCGCGATGTCGGAGTATTCGTCGCCGGCCGTGTAGGCGGTGTCGACGTCGTCCTGTTCGTGACCCGGCCTCAGACCTGAGACATAGGCTTCGCGCTGCCCTCCGTCGTGAGACGAGGTGGGGTCGTAGGTGAACGTGACTCGGTAAATCGAGTTCGCGTCCAGGGTCAGGTCGGGGATGTAGAAGTCCGGTTG
>CAZEUN010000057.1:0-2815 GCA_964515595.1 uncultured Oleiharenicola sp.
TACGGACGGCAACCTTCGCCATCTCTTCGAATACATTTGCGGCTCCCTTCGCCTGTCATGCGGCCTTGGGTTGGCTTGCCAGCCGTAGGCCCGGCGAAGGTGAAACACCATTTCTTGAGGTAACGGAGGTGACGAAGGCGTTTGGGAGTGGAACGCCATCCTCCGCCGAGCCTACGGACGGCAACCTTCGCCATCTCTTCGAATACATTTGCGGCTCCCTTCGCCTGTCATGCGGCCTTGGGTTGGCTTGCCAACCGTAGGCCTGGCGAAGGTTGGTGCTCGGGACAGGACTCGAACCTGCACGCCTTACGGCACACGCACCTCAAACGTGTGTGTCTACCAATTCCACCACCCGAGCGTTCCAACAACGGAAGGGCGACTTAGGTAAATGTTCGGAACCTTGTAAAGCCCCGAAATGCGCTTGCGTCATGGTTTCTTCCCGGGGCAGACTGCCTCTTTACCGCGCGCCTGACCTGACGACGCGGAACACCCAGCCCTCATCCGACATCTACCGGGTATCCACGCCCGTTTTCCGCCCTTTCATGGACGACACCAAGCCTGCCAACGAACCCAACGACCAGGGGTTGAACAAAATCGACCTCAGCCAGTTGCAGACCTTTAACTTCGGCACCCAATGGACCGAGGTGAAGCCGGTATCCCCCGGCGGTCGTCGCGAACGCGACTTTGACCGCGGCGACCGCCCGCCACGTCGCGACGACGGCGGACACGGAGCGCCGCCGCGCGATCGCCGCGCGTTCCGCAAACCGGCCGGTCCGGGTCCCGGCGGTGCCGGCCCTGGCCCCGGCGCCGGCGCGCCCGCGGGCGACGGCCAGCAGCAGCGCTTCGACCGCGGCAACCGCGGCGAGGGCCAGCCGCGCTTCGATCGCGGCCCTGGCGGCCCGCGTCGCGATTTTCGCGGCGGCGGCGAACGCCACGAGGGCGGCGGCCAGCATTTCGATCGCGCACCGTACATCAGCCCGTACTTCGTTGCGACGTGCTATCCGGAGGACACCGGTTTCGCCGCGATGGTGAAAGCCGTGCGCGCCTCGTGCCGCACCTACCAGCTTTTCGAAATCACGAAGGCCGTGCTCGAGAAGAACGACCGCTTCGTCGTCGTCGTCCAGCGCGCCCGCCCGCAGCAGGCCGAGGGCGCCGCGCCGGCCAAGCCCGCGCCGATCTTCATGTCGCTGCCGGATCACCTGCCGTTCGACACCGAGGACGCCGCGATCCAGCACGTGCTGGGCAACAACCTCGGCGCATTCTTTGACATGCAGGACGTGGAGATCGAGGCCCCCAAGGGGAATTTCCCGATCATCAACAAGTGCGGCGTCACGGGCGAACTGCTCGGGCCGCCGAATTACCACCGCTACCAGCAGATCCTGCAGCAGCATTACCAGAGCAAGATCAAGGGCATGTCCTTCGATCGCTTCCGTGACAGCATCGTGTCCGTCCGCGAGCCCGAGGTCGCCGCGCAGTGGCTGGAGAAGATGAAGAAGGCCACGCGCTACACCTGGAAGCCGCCGGTCGCGAAGCCCGCGACAAATCCGGCGACTCCCGCCCCGGCGGCTGCTCCCGAGAGCACGCCGACCGTTCCGTCGGTCCCGGTCGAGCCGGCGGCCGCTGACCCGGCGGCGCCTGCGGCGGAAACGCCCGCGGCCGCGCCGGCCGAGGCTCCCGTGAAGGAAGGCATCAGCTTCGACAACATCGAGGACGCCCGCCTGCACCTGCTCGCCAACGCGCGCGACAAGGTCGTGCGTCCCGTCGACAGCGTTCGTTTCCACGGCAAGTTCATCGAGAAGCTGCCGCCGGGCGAAATCCGCCGCGCCCTCGAGGGCCACGTGGAGCGCCAGCGCCGTTTCCCGCTCGACACCGCCAACGCACTCCGCGGCCGCCTGCGCCGCGAGGGCTTCACCATCTTCAAGAAGGGTTCGCGCGGCGTCTCCTATGTGTGCGCCGTCAAGCGCCGCTTCCGCGTCCCGGGCCAGGTCTTCTCCGAGACCATCAGCGCCGTCATCGACTTCATCGAGAAGAACCCGATGGTCCACGTGAAGGATCTGCCCAGGAATTTCCTCGGCATCGAGATTCCGGCCGCGGCTGACGCCGCCGCCAAGCCGGCGGAGGGTTCGACGCCCCCGCAGGCGGTCCCGGCGCTCGCGCCCGAGCAGGGGGAGAAGCTCCGCAAGATGAGCAACGATCTCCGCTGGCTCGTCATGGAGGGCTACGTCACCGAGTTCTCCGACGGCAAGCTCTTCGCCCCGCCGCCGATGGCGCCGCAAGCCGCCAAGAAGGCGGAGTCCGGCGACGAGGAACACGACCCGGTCGACTTCCCCGACGCGCCGGCCGCCGCCGAACCGACCGCGGCCAAGCCCGCCGTCGAAACTGCGGCGACTCCGGTTCCGGAATCCGTCGCCCAGGAAGCCACGCCCGCTCCGGTCGAAACCGACAAGCCCGCGCCGGCCGCCGCCGAACCCGGCGCGCAAGCCTGATCCCCTTCAAAGCCCGCTCGCAAGAGCGGGCTTTTTTTCGCCCTTAAATGAGGGGTCTCCGCTCGCCGCGGAGTCGGGAAGGAGCAGCGGTCGTCAGACCGCTGGCGCCAGCCGTCTGACGACCGCTGCTCCTTTAGGTTCACCGCCGCCCGGGCGCAGGGATATACTTGTAGGGCCCGCGCTTGTCGCGGGGCCGTCGCGGATGCGGGCCCCGTCATGGACAAAACGATCGCTCGCGCCTGAAATAAATTCGAGCGGAGCGAGGATCCCGCATCGCTAGTGTTGTGTCCCGCAGATAACTTTTGAAAGTCGTTCGAGTTTGGCGAGGA
>CAZEUN010000058.1:0-2668 GCA_964515595.1 uncultured Oleiharenicola sp.
GCATTCTCGATGAACAGCACCCAGGCGAAAAGAAGGAACCAGTTCGACACTTTCGTTTTCTGGAATAGCCACTTCATAGCTTCGTCACCACTCTCTTCAGTATCTTCCCGCACCGCAGGCAGAACTTGATCTGGGTGAATGTGTGCTCCCAGTTGTCAGGGTCAAACTCATAGGCGGTCCTGAAATCTACCTTGTGGCCGATCATCAAACAAATCAGCTTCTTGCCCATAACATCCTCCAATTGCGCGTGTACCTATAACGCTGCCGGGGGCCATGTGTTACAGAAACATTGACACGAACTTTTTGTAAGCCCCATACTCTTCGCGAGGTGAAATCCACTTGACTATCGACCAAAGTACGGATACCGGAGAACTTGACCTGGACACCATCGCGGATCTCTGGATGGGCGGCCCCGCCACTTCTGAGGAAACTCAGGAGACCCAGCCAGAAGGAGATGGAGCAGAGGAATCTGCGGAGCCCTCGAACGAGGCGCCGACAATTCCAGAGCAGCAAGGTCTCACCGCCGAACAGGAAGAGGAAATCGGTCAGCGCTACCTTCAGTCCCGCCTTGCGCGAGCGCAACAGGAGAAGGACAAGCGAGACCTCCAGAACCTGCTCGACAACGGCACGCCGGAAGAGGTAGCCGAGTGGACGAAGAAGCAGTATGCCGACTCGCAGGAAGCCGCTCGCATCAACGCGATCGCCGAGCAGGCCGCAAGTGAGTACGCGCAGAACACGCTCCTTTCACTCCTCAGTCCGGAGTTCATCGCCACGCTCACTCAAGAGGAAGCAAACGCTCTCCTCCCGGAGAAGTACAGCGATGACCGTTCGTACATCGCCGCGATTACACAGATGCGGGAAACCAAGGCGCGTACTGGGCTCTACGACGACGCAGAAGTCGAGCGCAGGGTGTCCGAGCGTCTCAAGGGCCAGCAGAACGTGCAGCGCGGCCAGCAATTCACCCAGCCCAGCGTCACCCAGACTCCGTCATCTTCCGGCTCTGCCGACCGCCACGCGGGCCTCGAAGGCAACGCGCTCAAGCAGTCACTGTGGTCTGAAGTTTCAGATGGCTGGCGCGAAGAATAACCGAAAGGCAAGTAAATGACAGCAGTTACGCTGCACCAGACGATGTCACTTACGATGCCTGCTCTGAAGAAGTACATCATCAAGTCGATTGTTGATGTCTCCCCGGTTTACGAACGTATCCCGTTCGAGAGCCAGGACCAGCTGACTCAGACGGCACCGTACATCTCCAGCCTGCCTACTCCGACCTTCCGCGATATCAACGAGGCAGGTTCTGAAATCTCCGCCGACTTCGCTCAGATCAGCAATGCGCTGTCGATCTACGACAACGACATCAAGATCGACCCGATCCTGGAGATGCAGAAGAACATGGTCGTGGACACCCGGCAGGCCCAGGTAGACGCAGCCACTAAGGCTTTCGCCTTCCAGCTTGTCGAGGACTACATCAACGGCGACCCGGTCAACGACAACCACCGTTCGTTCCCCGGCCTGCGCTACCAGCTCCAGTACGACCCGCGGTTCAACGGCCAGACGGCGAATGCCTCCGGCAACTCGACCGAGGTTGTCCTGACCCCCGGCACCGTGACCGACGCTCAGGCACAGGGCTTCCTGTACAACCTGACCAAGCTGATCTCACTGATCGATCCGGTCTACTCGCCCGACCCGGAGCGGAACATCGCGTTCATCACGAACAACCTGTTCATCCTCCAGATCGCGGCGCTGCTCCGGCAGCTCAAGCTCTGGAACGTGGACCGCGACCAGTTCGACCGCAAGGTCAACATGTACGATGGCATCCCGTTCCTCGACGCCGGTTACACGCCGGCGGGCGCGGTCTCTGGCACTCAGCCGGCGGTCGGCTCCAAGGGCAACTGGGTCATCGGCTACGACTCCGAGTCGGTAGTCACCAACAACGGCGGCAACGCTTACGACAAGCAGACGCCGATCTATGCTGTTCACTACGAGCAGAACTTCCAGATGGGCGTGCAGATGCAGGGGCTGACGGTCAAGGACTGGCAGCAGACCACGTCTCCGTACTACAAGGTGGTTCAGCTCCGGTGGGCGGTCAACCCGGCAGCGGTGTGGCAGAAGCGGGCGCTCGCTCGCCTCGTCGGCTACAACCTTTCCGGCACAACCTAAGAAAGGAGCAGACGTACATGCCGGCTCTTGACTACATCAACAAGACTGAGGAGAAGACTGCGGACATCTCGGCCGCGTCAACGGTTTCGACCAACGCCGTCGAGAACAGCCGCGCCGGGTTCGCCAAAGGGGAAGGCTTCACGGTTGTCGTGACCGCCGCCTCTGCCGCGAACATGAACACTGACGTGACCCGTGTCCTCAACTTCTACCTCGATATCTCGCTGGACAACGGCACGACCTACCACCCGATTGGTGTGGCGGCAGGTCAGATTTCCGCCGCAGGTGTCCCTCTCCAGATGGTCTGGGGGCCTGTGGAAAAGGACATCGTCCCGGAAAACTACGTCCCGGCGAACATCCAGTGGAGGGGTCGCGCCGACTGGACGAATGTCCTTGCCGACGCCGACGACTTCAATTTCCAGTTCTACCTGGGCAACCAGAACATCGGCATCCCCGGTGGGTTGCAGGGTAACGGCATCAGCTAGTAGCTTCTCGGCTTCAAGGGGAAAGG